>JACKNY010000001.1:462500-1662500 GCA_024234615.1 Pseudomonadales bacterium | reverse complement strand
CACTGGGATCGGTTAACAATTGCTCATGGGAGAGTGTCCCTTCGGCTCCTACGCCATCTTCTTCGCCTGCTTGACCGGTTTCTAAAGAGCCTAA
Source organism: Pseudomonadales bacterium (assembly GCA_024234615.1). Lineage (NCBI taxonomy): Bacteria > Pseudomonadati > Pseudomonadota > Gammaproteobacteria > Pseudomonadales > Pseudomonadales bacterium. The sequence continues at coordinate 1,662,406 of JACKNY010000001.1, read as the reverse complement.
ACAGCCCAGCTCACCTTCCACGGAAACCCCGCAGGCATGCGCCATATCAACCGCAAGACGAGTCGTTTCGATATTGTATTCGTAGCTGGATGGCGTTTTTCCATCCGTCATCAACGAACCGTCCATCATGACAGAGCTGAAACCTAATTGGATCGAACGTTGGCAAATGGCTGGGCTGGTGCCATGATCCTGATGCATTACCACCGGAATATGGGGGAATTCCTCAATCGCGGCCAAAATCAAATGACGCAAAAAGGGTGCTCCTGCATATTTACGTGCGCCAGCCGATGCTTGCACTATTACCGGGGCGTCCAACTCATCCGCTGCTTCCATGATGGCGCGCATTTGTTCGAGATTATTGACGTTAAATGCGGGAACGCCGAAATCATGCTCGGCGGCATAGTCCAGGAGTTGTTTCAGTGATACTAGGGCCATTTTTTATCCTTTTTCAGAAGGTCGAAAAAGTGCTTAGCTTACACGGAAATGAAAATACCATCTAGGCGGCAGGGACTATAAGCGGCAATAAATCGGCAAAGTGATCAATGCAGGCATCGGGGTTGGCGAGCCGGATATCTTCACCGTGGTTATAACCGTAGGAAACGGCAACTACTGGGCAGCCTGCTGCCCGTGCCGCTTCGATATCGTTTTTGGAGTCACCTACCATTAAACAGTCGCTGATGGCGATTTGACTCTGCTCTGCGGCATAAAACAGTGGTTCTGGATGCGGTTTTTTATAGTTAAGACTGTCGCCACAAATGACCAAATCAAAGAAGGGGGTTAGGCAAAGCTGCTGCAACAGTGGGAGGGTAAACTCACTAGGCTTGTTAGTAATGCAAACGAATCCTATTGCATGGCGCTTTAGCTGCTCCAGCGTCACCATAACTCCCTCATAAAGACGACTGCGAACTGAGAGGGTTTCGCTGTAGAATCGGTTAAATAACTGTTGCGCATGGTGAAACTCTTTCGCCTCAGGTTCAGCGTCCATGGAATGGGTGAGTGCGCGTTTGATCAACTTTGCGGCACCGTTGCCAACCCAGGATTTTGTATTAAGTATTCCAGGTGGTGTTTTGTTCATCGATAACATCATGCGATCAACTGCCCAAGCCAAATCCGGAAGAGAGTCAATCAGGGTGCCATCGAGATCAAAAAAGATAAGTTTTGTAGAATGCATTAGGCTCAATCTGTACGATATAAACGACGGATAATAAGGAAATAGGCGTACAAATGAAATAGGGAAACTGGCGTTAAGCTCGTGTTACTATAGGCGCCTTTTTTAATTCCCCAAATATCATTTCAATTATGGATGCTGATAGGAGAACGCAATTGTTTAGGAAATTGATAGGTTTTTTCGCTATGCTACTGCTAGTTCAAGGTTGTAGCTATACGGTGCCAGAACCCAAGCCATATCAGCTGGAGAATCTGAATAAAGGCGCGATTGCCGGGGATTTAGTGATCGCCTCTCAACCTAGCCAGGAAGCACTGGCACATTTTGCTGGACAAGGTTATCGTACGGTAATATCAACGCGTAGTGAAGATGAAATTGATTGGGATGAGGCCGCTCTGGTCAAAGAGTTAGGCATGGAGTATTTTCAAGTGCCTATGCCGAAATCGCTAAATGCCATTAGCGACACGCAGGTTAAGCAACTAAACCTAGCGTTGAAGAATTCTAAGAAACCGATTTTACTGCATTCTGGTTCAGCTAACCGCGCGGCCAGTTTGTGGACAGTTTGGTTGGTGGAAGTAAAGGGTGTCGCGACCCAGGAAGCATTGCGGTTGGGAAGGTTAATGGGGATGACCACGATGCGCACTCTGGTGGATGAGCGGTTGGGCCTGACCAGGGAAAAGAAAGAGACATAAGAGAATCGAATACCTGTGTGACTAAAGGCAGGCCATTCTGAAATAGTTAATCTGCACTCATTATAAGGCATAAGATGATTTCCACTCAGCCATCAACCGCCGCCAAATTTTTGCTTTATAGCGCAGCTTTTATCATTGTGGTGGCGGGGATGAAGTCAGCAGAATCTTTGCTGGTACCTTTTCTGTTATCTATTTTTATCGCAGTGATTTGTTCTCCGCCGCTGGCCTGGATGCACAAAAAAGGCGTGCCCTACATTATCGCGCTACTGGTCATTATTGGTGTCATTGTTATTTTCGGAATATTAGTAGGTGCTGTGGTTGGCGCCTCGGTCAATAATTTTTCTCAGGATTTACCCGAATATCAAAGTAAATTGCGCGACCTTAGCGCAGCCTTTTTACGCTGGTTGTCAGCATTCGGCTTAAATTTACAGGATACTAACTTAAAGGAAAGTTTTAATCCCAGTACTGCCATGAATATGGTCGGAGCAACGCTCGCTTCATTGGGAAATGTAATGGGCAACGCCTTTATGATATTGCTAACAGTCATTTTTATTCTGGCGGAAGAAAGTGTGTTCTATAACAAGCTGCGTGCCGCCTCTGGCGATGCCAGTAAATCGCTTGATGCCGTGAAGCGTTTCACCACCAGTGTGAACCGTTATATGGCGCTGAAAACCGCACTAAGCTTGTTAACTGGCCTGGTGATTATGATCTGGCTTTGGATCTTAGGTGTAGATTACGCAGTGCTATGGGGCTTGGTGGCTTTTTTACTTAACTTTGTCCCTACTTTGGGCTCTATTATCGCGGCAGTTCCAGCTGTTTTATTAGCCTTAATTCAGTTAGGCACTGGCGATGCACTGTTGACGGCGGTTGGATATTTAGTAGTCAATGTGGTGATCGGGAATGTGTTAGAGCCTCGTTTTATGGGTAAAGGGCTCGATCTTTCTGCTCTGGTGGTATTTCTATCGTTAGTTTTCTGGGGCTGGGTTTTGGGGCCGGTAGGCATGCTGTTATCTGTGCCTCTGACCATGACACTTAAAATTGCTTTTGAAAGTTTTGATGAAACTCGTTGGGTAGCGGTTGTATTAGGCTCAGGTGCGGGCCTCAATATATCGGAAGAAAACTTATCGCAGGGAAACCCAGAAAGTGATTCTAACTAGGCTGTTTTTTTAGGCGACATCAAGCTAAACTCAACTAGACAATCATTGTCACAAAGCGGTTAAGCCCATTCTCTACATGACTTTGCTCCCTTAGCCGTCGCCCTGCGGTTCAAACTTTTAAGGACACTAACGAATGAAATTAAGCCATATTGGGCTTGCCGTGCTAGCTATGGCGGTTTGGGGCTTTAATTTTGTGGCGATTTCATTAGGGCTGACCGAATTGCCGCCTTTTCTATTTACCGGCCTTCGTTTTGTCGCCACAGTGATCCCGTTTATTTTCTTCGTACGTAAACCTGAAATCAGTTGGAAATTGATATTTGCTGTCGGATTTTTTCTGCTGACTTTGCAGTTTGCCTTCCTATTTAAAGGTATACAGATGGGTGTTGGTGGCGGCATCGCATCAACAGTTATTCAGTGCCAAGCCTTTTTTACGTTGATCTTTGGAGCGATTCTATTAAGGGAGGCTCCTACTATACGAGATATATCAGGGCTCGCTGTGGCTGGCTTTGGTATACTGTTGATTGGTCTCAGCATGGGAAGAGCGAGCGCCATCGGTTTGTTTACAATAGTTCTAGCTGGGGCTTGCTGGGCGGTCGGAAATATCTTTTTAAAGAAAGTTGGCAAAGTGGATATGATGGCGCTTATTATTTACGCCAGCCTGTTTCCCCCCATCCCACTCTTTGTGTTGTCCTATGCGGTGGAAGGTCCTGAAAAAATAATTGCTGGTTTCGAGGCCTTTTCTTGGATAAGTGGCTTCTCTTTGGTCTATATCGTTTTGGTATCCACACTTTTTTCTTACAGCGTGTGGGGTTTTTTAATGAAAAATTATGAGTCCCGACAGGTCGCACCCTTTGGTCTGCTGGTGCCGATATTTGGTATCTTTTCCGGTTGGCTGGTATTGAATGAAGAGTTTGCTGGACAAAAGCTTTTTGGCGCCGCCTTGGTGATTTTTGGCCTTGTTGTAGTGAACTGGCGAGCACTGGCTCCCTATATCAAGCGGGCTGTCGACAAACAAACCACGTTTTAAAAAAAAGCCCCGCAATGCGGGGCTTAATCTATGCCGTAAGCAAAATAACTATGCGGCTGAAACCACATCAATCTGTTTGGCGGCAATTAACTTACCTTCCTCTGCAGATTTTTGGAATGACTCAATCTGGTCGAAATTCAGGTAACGATAAATATCGCCAGCCATTGAATCAAGCTTATTCGCGTATTCCATATACTCCGCAGGCGTCGGCAACTTGCCAAGAATAGCACCTACCGCAGCCAATTCAGCCGAGGTGAGATACACATTTGCGCCATCACCAAGTCGGTTTGGAAAGTTACGGGTCGAGGTGGAGAGCACTGTGCTATTTGCCGCGACGCGCGCTTGGTTACCCATACAAAGTGAGCAGCCGGGCATTTCCGTACGTGCTCCGGCGCGGCCGAAGATGTTGTAGTAGCCTTCTTCCATTAAAGCATGCTGATCCATTTTGGTTGGTGGCGATATCCACAGGCGAGTTGAGATGCCTCCGCCATGCTGTTCTAATAATTTACCTGCTGCGCGGAAGTGTCCAATATTGGTCATGCAGGAGCCGATAAATACTTCGTCCACTTTGTCGCCAGCAACTTCGGATAATAGCTTGGCATCGTCTGGGTCGTTCGGGCAGCATACGATTGGCTCAGTTACCTCAGCTAAATCGATTTCAATGATCGCTGCGTATTCGGCATCAGGGTCGGCTTGCATCAGGGTCGGGTTGGCTAGCCATTCTTCCATTCTGCGTGCGCGTCTTTCTAGGGTGCGAGCATCGCCATAGCCTTCAGCGATCATCCAGCGTAGTAGTGTGACGTTTGAACGTAGGTATTCGGCAACTGATTCTTCGCTAAGCTTGATGGTACAGCCTGCTGCAGACCTTTCGGCAGATGCGTCAGATAATTCGAAGGCTTGTTCAGCCGTTAAGTTTTGCAGGCCTTCAATTTCTAAGATACGGCCAGAGAAAAAATTCTTCTTCCCTTTTTTCTCAACGGTAAGCAGGCCTGCTTTGATTCCGTAATAAGGGATAGCATGCACTAAATCACGCAGTGTGATGCCCGGTTGCATTTTGCCTTTGAATCGCACCAAGACTGATTCGGGCATATCCAATGGCGTTACGCCAGTAGCGGCCGCGAAAGCAACCAGCCCAGACCCTGCTGGGAAAGAAATTCCTATCGGAAAACGCGTGTGAGAATCACCACCTGTGCCGACAGTGTCGGGCAATAGCATACGGTTTAACCAGCTGTGAATGATACCGTCGCCGGGACGTAGTGAAACACCACCACGATTCATAATAAAGTCGGGGAGGGTATGCTGAGTATCAATATCGACCGGTTTTGGATAAGCCGCTGTATGACAGAAGGACTGCATAGTCAGGTCCGCTGAAAAGCCCAGGCAAGCTAAGTCTTTCAATTCGTCGCGGGTCATCGGTCCAGTTGTGTCCTGTGAACCGACCGTCGTCATTTTTGGTTCGCAGTAGGTGCCGGGGCGGACGCCTTCAACGCCACAGGCGCGGCCAACCATTTTTTGGGCCAGCGTATAACCTTTACCAGTATCTGCTGGTTGTGTCGGTTTACGGAATAGTTCTGATACCGGTAAACCTAAGGATTCACGCGCCTTAGCTGTGAGGCCTCGACCGATAATTAGGTTAATACGTCCGCCAGCCTGCACTTCGTCGAGTAAGACATCGGATTTAAATTCAAACTCGGATAAAACTTCGCCTGATTCAGAGAGAATTTTGCCGTCATAGGGACGAATTTCGATGATGTCGCCCATATTGAGCTTTTCTACAGGCGCTTCAAATACTAGTGCGCCAGCATCTTCCATGGTATTAAAGAAAATTGGCGCTACTTTGCCACCAATACAAATACCGCCGGAACGCTTGTTGGGTACACCAGGCATGTCTTCACCGAAGAACCAAAGAACCGAATTGGTAGCTGATTTGCGCGAAGAGCCGGTACCAACGACATCGCCAACGAAGGCTACCGGCAGCCCTTTCGCTTTAATCTCCTCTATTTGGGACATTGGCCCAGTGACGCCGTGTTCCTGGGGCTGCAAACCGTCGCGAGTCATTTTGTACATCGCCAGGGCGTGTAATGGGATATCAGGACGGCTCCAGGCATCCGGGGCCGGTGAGAGGTCGTCGGTATTGGTTTCCCCCGTTACTTTAAATACGGAGACTTTAATGCTTTCAGGCACTGCATCCTGACTGGTAAACCATTCGGCGTCGGCCCATGACTGCATGAGCACTTTTGCATTGGCATTGCCGCTTTTGGCTTGTTCTTCGACATCATGAAATGCGTCGAACATCAGAAGTGTATGTTTTAATTCTTCTGTCGCAGCGACACCAAGCTCTGGGTCATCTAGTAGGCTGACAAGGGTGCCGATATTGTATCCGCCGAGCATATTGCCGAGCAATGTTACAGCCAAACGTCGATCAATTAGCGGCGAATTTGCTTCACCTTTCACGATAGCGCTTAAAAAACCCGCTTTAACGTAAGCCGCTTCATCGACCCCCGGTGGAACTCGATTACTAATTAGGTCGAGTAGATACTCTTCTTCGCCGGCAGGGGGCGTTTTTAACAACTCGACCAAAGCAGCGGTTTGTTCAGGATCGAGTGGTTTGGGAGGGACGCCTTGATTGGCGCGTTCTTCCACGTGTTTGCGGTATGCTTCAAGCACTATGATATCCTCTTTGTGGTGTTGATTCGCTCCGGTAGTGGATTGTTCGATTATCATCACTTGCAGTTTGATCCTGCGTCGATCGGATAGTCTTACAATAACTACCTGGGGCTGAAATAGAAATTTTTGGGAAGCCTTCTGCTCAGTTTGCAATAAATATCGGGAGTATTACTTTGCTAAGGATTCCCTAGCTTACAGCGGTCTAAAAGCGGCTTGCATTCTATCTGAAATCGTCGGTGATGTTAAGTGTTTTAGGTTATAAAATATTTTAAGTAATACACATAACTATTTGATTTAATTAAACATTAAATAATTTATTTTTTTTGTGAATAGTGGTTATCTTTTGCTCCGTATATACTCGCTTTTATCCTTAAGGAAATTAACCGATGCCTAAACTTACTTCCCTCGATGTGCTTGCGAAGAGTGTTCGTGGTCAAATATCACGATCACCACCACCAGTCCACCTTTGGCATCCTGAATTTTCAGGCGAAATGGATATTCGTATTGCGGTGGATGGCACTTGGTTTCATGAAGGTAGACCGATCTTGAGAAAGGCTTTGGTCCAATTGTTCGCCAGCATATTAAGAAAGGAAGATGACGGAGAGTTTTATCTCGTATCTCCGCTAGAAAAGTATCGAATTAAAGTAGAAGACGCTCCTTTTATCGCTATTCAGATGGAGGTGGTTGAACGCAATGACCAGCCTGAAATAGACTTTATTACAGCTACTGAAGATAGACTGACCGCAGATAAGCAGCATCCTATATGGGTTGCTGATCAGGGTGCTCAACCGAGACCTTACATCAGAGTTCGCGATAAACTGGATGCGCTCATTTCGCGAAACCTATTTTATCAGATGGTTGAGCTAGGCGAGGAGAGAAAAATAGAGGGTAGGCAAGTATTTGGTGTTGAAAGCGCCGGTGAGTTCTTTGTATTAGGGCAGATTTAGACTCTCTATCCTGGCCCAGTTCAGTGATCGAGCCGGGCGCAGGACAGGCAATATTACATATTGGGATAATTTGGCCCACCAGAACCTTCTGGTGTTACCCAAGTGATATTTTGCGCCGGATCCTTAATGTCGCAGGTTTTACAGTGCACACAGTTTTGTGAATTGATTTGAAACTTACTGGCGCCAGCTTCCTCAATGATTTCGTAGACACCTGCCGGGCAATATCGTTGTGCCGGTTCATCATAGATAGGGAGGTTCTGATTGAGAGGGATGTCCGCATCAGCCAATTTTAAGTGGCAGGGCTGATCCTCCTCATGGTTAGTATTGGAGAGAAACACGGAACTTAGCTTATCAAAACTAATGACGCCATCCGGTTTGGGATAATTGATTTTTTTAGATTCTGCTGCCGGTTTGAGTGTGCTGTAATCGGGTTGTGTGTCATGCAAAGTAATGGGCAATTTCCCACCAAAAATATTCTGATCAATAAAATTAAAAGCGCCACCAATATAGGTGCCATATTTATGCATGGCAGGACCGAAGTTACGGCTACGGTAGAGCTCATCATAGACGGAGGATGATGCAAAGGCCTGGCTAAATTCACTGAGCTCATTACCACCCGTTGATCCATTTTTAATCGCATTAAATACGGTTTCTGCGGCTAACATGCCTGATTTCATTGCGGTGTGGCTGCCTTTGATTTTGGCAAAATTCAGAGTTCCTGCATCACATCCAACGATTAAGCCGCCGGGGAATGTCATTTTTGGCAGTGAGTTCAACCCTCCCTTGGTGATTGCGCGCGCGCCGTAGGCGACTCGTTTACCCCCGACAAGATACTGTTTTAGTGCGGGATTCTGTTTGAAACGTTGGAATTCATCAAAGGGGCTAACATGCGGGTTGGAATAGCTCAGATCGACGATTAGACCGACCACCACCTGATTGTTTTCAATATGGTAGAGAAACCCGCCACCAGCAGAGCCGCTTTCACTTAAAGGCCAGCCAGCGGTGTGTATGACCAAGCCTTCTTGATGCTTAGCAGGGTCTACGTCCCATAACTCTTTTATGCCAATGCCGTAATGTTGTGCATCAGCATCTTTTTGTAAATCAAACTTTTGCAGTAATTCTTTACCCAGATGACCTCTACAGCCTTCGGCAAAAATAGTGTATTTGGCATGAAACTCAAAGCCAGGTTGAAAGCTATCTTTGTGGCTGCCATCTTCGGCAACACCCATATCCCCTGTTGCAACACCTCTTACGCTGCCATCGTCGTTGTAGAGAATTTCTGCAGCAGCAAACCCTGGATAGACTTCTGCGCCAAGTTCCATCGCCTGATCTGACAACCAGCGGCAAAGATTACCCAGGCTGATAATATAATTACCCTTATTATGCATGGTTTTTGGAACAACAAAGTGAGGTGTTTTAATCGCTTTTTCGGGGCCGCGAAGAAAATAAATATCGTCTCCACTGACCTGCGTATTGAGTGGGGCATTACGCTCCTTCCAGTCCGGAAATAATTCATCCAAGGCTGTCGTTTCGAATACCGCGCCGGACAATATATGTGCGCCCACTTCGGAGCCTTTTTCCACTACACAGACGGTGAGTTCCTGTTCTGCTGCCTGAGCAAGTTGTAATAAGCGGCATGCGGTAGATAGTCCGGCTGGCCCCGCGCCGACGATAACAACATCCACCTCCATTGATTCTCTTTCAGACATAAGACTCCCCAAATTACTCGCGTGATGTGAAAGGCAGGCATTATACCGGATACAGCGACCGACTCAAAAAAAACTCACTCATTTGCGTATGCTTGTTGGCATAAATCATTCAATATTCATCTCGTCTATATTAGACATCATTCAGATTAGGGTGAAAGTGGCGGTTAGGTTGCTTTTAAAATAAAAATAAATCGGTATAGTTGAGTTTTTCTTACGACTTGGCTATTCTGCAACGCAGAATTTTTAAACAATAAAATGGTGAATGAATGAAAGTTCTTGTTCCAGTTAAACGAGTGATCGATTACAACGTGAAGGTTCGCGTTAAATCAGATCAATCCGATGTCGATTTGGCAAATGTCAAAATGGCGCTTAACCCCTTTTGTGAAATTGCTGTCGAAGAGGCGGTACGTTTAAAGGAAAAAGGTATTGTCACGGAAGTGATAGCGGTTTCTCTTGGCGCAAAAGTTTGCCAAGAACAAATTCGCACAGCCCTAGCACTGGGTGCTGATCGTGGCATATTGGTTGAATCGGAAGTTGCCTTACAGCCGCTGGCGATTGCTAAATTGCTGAAAGCCATCGTTGATAAAGAACAACCTGATTTGATAATTATGGGCAAACAGGCGATTGACCAGGATAACAACCAAACAGGGCAAATGCTGGGTGCGTTAACTAACATGCCGCAAGGCACCTTTGCCTCAGAAGTTAATATCGAAGGCGGTAAAGTCCATGTGACGCGTGAAGTAGACGGTGGTTTGCAAACGCTCGCATTGAGTTTGCCCGCGATTGTAACGACCGACCTGCGTTTGAATGAGCCGCGCTATGCGTCATTACCGAATATTATGAAGGCCAAGAAAAAACAGTTGGATGTCTTCACTACCGAAGAGCTGGGTGTTGACGTAACGCCTACAGTCACAACACTAAAAGTTGAGCCACCAGCAGACCGTAAGGCGGGTATCATCGTCGAAAGCGTGGCAGAATTAGTCGATAAACTGAAAAACGAAGCGAAGGTTATCTGATGAGCATTCTAGTAGTAGCAGAACATGATAATAGCAGTGTTAAAGTCGCTACCCTGAATGCGGTAGCTGCGGCCCAACAAATTGGTGGTGAGATCGCCGTGCTGGTTGCTGGTAGCAACTGCGCGGGAGCAGCAGAAGCTGCCAGCAAAATTAACGGTGTTGCGAAAGTTTTGGTAGCAGATAATGCGGCCTATGAACACATGCTAGCGGAAAATGTGGCGGCGCTGATTGCCCAAATTGGAGCCCAGTATTCGCATATTCTGGCACCAGCGACATCGAACGGCAAAAACATTTTGCCACGCGCTGCTGCGTTGTTAGACGTCTCTCAGATTTCGGACATCATCGCGGTTATTGATGCGGAAACCTTTAAGCGGCCAATCTACGCAGGCAATGCTATTGCCACAGTGAAATCTGCAGACAGCATTAAAGTGATCACTGTTCGAACGACTGGCTTCGATGCGGTTGCTGCCGATGGAGGCAGTGCTGCCACGGAATCTCTTGATATCGTGGCAGATGCGGGTATTTCATCTTTCGACAAAGAAGAGCTGGCGAAGTCTGATCGACCAGAACTTACTTCGGCAGGCATCGTAATTTCCGGTGGTCGTGGTATGCAAAATGGTGAGAACTTTGAGCACCTGTATAAAATTGCTGACATCTTGGGGGCAGCGGTTGGCGCGTCACGCGCTGCGGTAGACGCTGGGTTTGTACCTAATGATATGCAGGTCGGTCAGACCGGTAAAATTGTGGCTCCAGATCTTTATATTGCGGTGGGTATTTCCGGTGCGATTCAGCATTTGGCGGGCATGAAGGACAGCAAAGTTATTGTCGCTATCAATAAAGATGAAGAAGCGCCTATCTTCCAAGTCGCCGATTACGGCTTGGTAGCAGATCTGTTCAACGTACTACCTGAATTTGAGCAATTGATTCAGCAGTAGTCGAAAAGACTTGTAAAAACCCGGTAATTTTGCCGGGTTTTTTATGTTCGTGATACGCTGTTAAAACTCAAAAGTAGCCCATATCGGACAATGATCAGAGGGCTTTTCGATGCCTCTAATGTCATAGTCGATACCGACGTCCACACATTTTTTGGCAAGCGGTGCGGTTACTAGGATATGGTCAATACGCAGGCCTCGTTTAGGCTCATCTTCGAAGCCTCGACTACGATAGTCAAACCAGCTAAAACGATCATTAACCGTCGGATGATGCAGGCGAAAACTATCCTGTAAGCCCCAACTCCATAGCCGCTGGTACCATTCTCTCTCTTCCGGTAAAAAACTGCACTTGCCGGTTTGTAACCAACGTTTAGCGTTTTTATCACCAATGCCGATATCCTGGTCGGTGGGTGAAATATTAAAGTCACCCATAATGGCGAGATAGGCTTCAGGGGACTGCTGTGTCTCCAGGTAGCTCATTAAGTCCTGGTAAAACTTACGTTTCGCCGGAAATTTTATCTCGTGCTTACGGCTTTCTCCCTGAGGGAAATAACCGTTAACGACAGTTAACTGCTCGGCATGATTGGTTTGCAGCACGTAGTTACCGATAATAATCCGTCGCTGAGCATCTTCTGCGTCAGTAGGATAACCTTTTTGCACACTGAGTGGCGCCTGCTTCGATAATAGCGCCACGCCGTAATGCCCTTTTTGACCATGATAAGCAACCTGGTAGCCCATCTCATGTACTGCGGTCAGCGGGAAGTCAGGATCGTTTACCTTGGATTCCTGTAGGCCGATGATATCGGGGGAGTGTTTATCAATAATCGCTTGCAATTGATGTAATCGAGCGCGCAGACCATTGATATTAAATGAAACTATTTTCACGCGTGTATCCTTGTAATGGGCGAGTTAGAGTAGCGGCAGGGCGATGAGCGCCAGTGAAGAAAGATAGCCGACAAACCAAACTAGCGAACGCAGTAGGTTGATATCGAGCAGATAAAAAAGTAGATAGAGAAGGCGAGCAATAACAAAGGAAATGGCTAACATGTCGATGCTGGATTGTTCAACCTGGGCGAACAAGGCTATCAAAATGCCAGCGGCGAATAGCGGAAAAGATTCAATAGTGTTTTCGTGCGCAGACAATGCCCGGTGCCCGAAACCAGTCAGCGACGATTCCTGCAGACGGGGTTGTCTGTTGTCGTAGCCACCTTGCTTGCTCATGGCGATGGCGACGGGTATCTTGCTGACAAAATGTAGAAGTGCGGCGATAAATAAACAGCTAATTGCAGTTTCCATCAATCCTCCTAGGTATCTTTGGTTCGTCAGTTATGCAAAGGTCTTAGGTAAATCAATATTTGTGATACGGTATCAGAGGCGCACCACCAGAGTGTCAATATTGCCATCATCGTGTAGCATGCACCAGCGAAACCCCGGATGATTGATTTCGTCAATTGCAAACTCATCACTCAAGGGTTTGAATTGAACCGGGCAGGCGGCCGGAGCACCGAGCAAACGGATTCCTTGGTATAGTGCATCGAATTCTTGATGCGCGTGCCCCCAGACAATTACTTTGCTGCCAGGCACATTGGTTAACCGATTTATCAGCGCTAGGCCATTAGCGACTTTCATTTTGTCGAGCCAACGGCAGTTTATATCGATAACCGGGTGATGAATCAGTACGAGAGTGTGCTCCGCTTTCGCGGCTACGAGTGATTGATCAATTGATGCGAGCTGACTAGCGCTGAGCATACCGTCGGTTGAACCAGGTACACTACTATCAAGCAATATGATTCGCCAATTACCTAGTGTTAAACAACCTTTGGTTGTCATGTGGTGGGCGGTAAAAACAGTCTCAAGTAAGGCTGGATCATCATGGTTGCCAGGTATGCAACAAACTTTGGTATTTAGGTTCGATAACTGCTGGGCTAAGCGAGAGTAGGCTGTTTGCCATGCTGCTTGCTCTGATTCGTCCACAATATCACCCGTGAGTGCGACCAGATCAGCAGGCCAGAGTGGATGAGCTGTTGCCGTTTCTAGTATTTCATCAATTTGTCTTTGAATATTACTGCCGCGCATTTCAGCGCTTTGATCTGCTTTTAAGTGCAGGTCAGTAAGCTGTAGCAGTTTAATGGGGCGGGGCATTTAAGTGCTTAAGTCAAGGTTTAGCGCGAAGGTAAGACATCCTTCAACTTATTCCGCATATCACGTAACGAAGCGGCGGTGGTTTCCCAGTCGATACAGGCATCGGTAACCGATACACCGTATTTAAGGTCAGCCAGATTTTGCGGAATCGATTGGTTCCCCGCCTCGATATTACTTTCGATCATCAGGCCGATAATGGAACGGTTGCCCTCCAGAATTTGGTTGGCGACATTATTCATCACCAGAGGCTGTAAAGCAGGGTCCTTATTGGAGTTGGCATGACTACAATCAATCATAATATTGTTGGCGAGCCCGGCTTTTTCCAATCGCTGCTCACACAGCGCCACACTGACGGAGTCATAATTGGGTTTGCCGCTGCCTCCGCGTAATACAATATGGCCGTAAGGGTTGCCTCTGGTACGAATTATTGCGGCTTGGCCTTGGTGGTTAAGCCCGAGAAAACTGTGTGGGTGTGAGACTGATTGAAGGGCATTAATGGCAACTTCCAGGCCGCCATCGGTACCATTTTTAAAGCCAATGGCGACGGATAAGCCGCTTGACATCTCCCGGTGCGTTTGCGATTCAGTAGTACGTGCGCCAATGGCCGACCAGGAAATTAACTCATGTAAATATTGCGGTGAATTGGGGTCAAGTGCTTCGGTAGCAGTTGGTAAGCCGATTTCAGCAAGGTCCACCAACAGTTTGCGGCCAATATGCAGACCTCTTTCGATATCAAAGGAATCGTCCATGTGCGGATCATTCACTAGGCCTTTCCAGCCGATTGTCGTGCGCGGTTTTTCAAAATAAACACGCATCACCAAGTAGAGAGTATCGCCCACCTCATCGGCCAGTTTTTTTAAGCGTGCCGCATAATCTTTAGCGGCGATAACATCGTGAATGGAGCATGGTCCGACCACAACCATTAAACGTGGATCTTTACGATCCAGTATATTACGGATGGTTTGACGCCCCAGTAATACGGTCTCGCGCGCCTTATCCGTAACAGGAATATCCTTCTTCAATTGTTCCGGCGTTATCAGAACATCAAAAGATTCAACGTTTATATTGGTTAGATGTGAATTTGTCATGTAAAAACCCTTGTTGGCCAATTACTCTTGGCGCTATAAATCCATCAATTCTCGCGGGGCAAATATGATATAGCAAAAGCAGCGAATGTATAACAGGGTAGACATGAAAATGGGTGATTTTACGGGATTTGATTAAAGCACTGCCAGTTTTTTTAGCAATGGAAAGTAGAGTGCCTTTTTAATAGGCAGAGCATCGAATTGAGCGATAGCTTGAGCATACTGCTCTAACTGCCTGTGCAGTTGAAAGATATCCGCTTCGTCGGAGGTTATGGCGAATTCAACAATCCAGCGCTCGCCAGCGGTAACAAAACTGAGGGGGATGGAAAGAGTGGTAATGCTGTGGTTTTGCTTGAAGCCAACGGGTTTGTCTATAAGACGTTGTTCATGTTGGCTGGAAAGTAACCAAGAGCCTGATTCATGCTCGAGGGTGTTGGTGATGGCGGTACGGATTAAGTTTTTGTTTTGAATACTCATCGTTGATTCGTGTGTGAGGCGATCAATGATGTTGGGTAACTCACTCAGCTTTGATTGGTACCATGCCGCTGTTCCTTGCTTAGCGATACCAAGTAAGACTTGTTTAACCGCAGCTGTAACCTGCTCTTGCTGTGGTGAAGTTGAATCATCCAAATAAGCATTTTGGTATTCATGCCCACGATACTCACTTAACAACTGACCTGCGGGCAACTCTGGCATTACCCATTCTTTGGCTAGGCGAGTCAGCATAAACTCATTATTTGGAGTTGTGGCCGCTTCAGGTTGATCTTCGTCTGAAAGCTTAGGCCTGAGCCAAATAGCTTGCTGCTGCAACTCATTCCAGGCGCAGCTTAACAGGCTGTCTGATGCCGGTGGGCTGAGTTCAGAGGTTTCCTCGTTATGCCTAACACAAGCAAGTAAAGACAATTGCTTGATAGCACGGGTGGTGGCGACATAAAGTAAGCGGGTATTTTCCAAACGGTCTTTTATGGACTGCTCTTGTTTCAAATAGGCATAAAGAGAATCAGTTTCCTCACCCTTCGGAGAGATAGGGCTGATGAGCAATTGTGCTTCACCACTTTGTGAAAGGCGTTCATGCCATAAAATTAATTCACCCGTTTGCGCTCGGCTGGGACGGTCAAGGCCGAGAACAATCACGCGGTCAAACTCTAACCCTTTAGCCTTGTGAATAGTCATGATTTGAACGGCATTGGTGATTTCGGGGGGTTGTGCGTAAATTCTTGCTACTGCCTCGCTGAACAATGATAAGTCCGGGATAAAACCGCCCACTTCTTGCTGCTCCAGTAATTGGAAGTAGGCATCGATCTGTATCAATTCATGACTTGATTCGGCTGTTGCGGGCCCACCGAGGGATAACCAGACTCCTTCGATCCAATATCGGAGTGGCTTGCGCGCCCGTTGCGTCAATGCTGTTTGAAAAAGCTCCTGCAGGTGACGCACTCTTGGCTGTGCGCTATCGCTCAGTTGAGCAATGACCGTTTCCGAGTTTAGTCTTTCCCAAATACTGATTTTTTCATCAATGCCACCAGCGATAGCTTCTAAGTCAGCGAGGTTGAGGCCGCACCAGGGCGCACGCAGTATGGCTAACCAGGAGACTCTATCGTTAAAGTTATGCAATGCCTTGGTAAGTGCTAATACATCACTGATCAGCGCACGTTTTGCAAGAGGTTCTATATCGATCCCTTGCCAATTAATACCGGCGCGATGAAGCAGGGGGATGAGTGCCTGCAAATGGGAGCGGTTACGCACGAGAATGGCGATGGAGTCTCTAGGTGCTTCTTGCTTTGCCTGCACTACCAGCGCAACAACTTGTTGCGCTTCCGATTGACGGAGCGGGTCTTCAATACAAGCGTAGAAATTAACAGCGTGCTCATGCTCTGTGCGGTTGTAGGCAACGGAGGGGGAATATTTAACGGCGCCGCGGGCGATATCGTCTTGATCCGGAAAAGCTGACCGAAAGGTCTGGTTGACCCAATCAACAATTGGCTGATGCGAGCGGAAATTCACCTGCAATTCTAAGGGCTCTAATGCAGCGTTACCAATTCCAAACTGTCTTGCCGCGAGAAACAGACCGACGTTCGCGTCCCGAAAGCCATAGCAGGACTGCATGCCGTCACCAACAATAAAAAAGGTTCTGCCATCGCCCCTTTGCCAGCCATCAGTGAGGCGGGACAATAACCCAAATTGGGCGGAAGAGGTATCCTGAAACTCATCCACGAGGATGTGCTTAAGCTGATAATCCAGTAGTAAAGCGATATCTGATGGCGCCTGATCATGCCCCAAGGCTTCCTGCGCGGCGATGGTGATTTGAGGGTAATCCACTACCCCCCTTTCCCGAAAAATAAGCAGTAGCTCAGCGACGAGGATTGGCAGCAAATTTGCCAAACGGCCTAATAATCGCCACTGTTTATGATCATACTTAGGTGCTGGCAGCACACGAATTTCGAGCAGGCAACGGAGGTGATCCGGTTGCTGTGCTAGCTGATCAATGAACTCTAAAGCGTTTGTTTTAGCCTGTTGATAGATTGCCTTTTCAGGGGCTTTGGTAGCTGTGGGGAAGCCTTCCTTTTTAGTTAAACGCGCCCGCCATGTGCCGGATTTTGTCAGTAGTAAATCAGCGATAGCATGCCAGTCCGTTAATGCGCTAGCGTCCGTACCGGGAAGGCTGCTCATGTCAGGATTGAGGGCGCTGAATTGACCATTACCGCCACTAGCATGCAGGTTTCTGGCGGCAAATCGTACGACTTCTGCTAGTTGTACTTGCCAATGTTGGAAACGGGCTGCCGCCTGTTGCAAGGTTTCTTCGATCAACTCATTCAGACAGCTTTCTAGGTAAGATTTAAAGGCAGCAAGATCCGTTCGATTACCCACCAGATGTCTTAGCCACTGTTCTCGTTTCTCCAGAATGTTGCAGAAAAGCATTTCAATACGTGCTGTATTATTATCGAGGTGGCTAAGTAAATCTGCCAAATCTTCACCAACAGCACTCTTTTCATCAAGGCGAGCGAGGAGACTTCTGACCGCCAGCTGATAAAGTTGTTCGGGCTCATCGGCAATAGCAGCTTCTCCGCCGATACCACTCATCAGCGGCATCTGACGAACCAGCGCCATACAAAAACTATCAATGGTCTGAAGACGCAACCGACCGGGATTTTGCAATAGCTGCCATTGCTGTTGTTGGTCTTGCGCTAAGGCTGCTTTTGCCAGTCGCCAAAGTTCATATTTGTGTGGCGTTTGGGGCGCTTCTTTGTGCGCCTCCTGTAGTGCTTCCATAATACGTTGGCGCATCTCGCTAGCCGCTTTGCGGGTAAAGGTAATGGCTAATATTTCCTCCGGCCTTTGTACATGCGCTAGCAGTGTTAGCACGCGCTTGGTTAGCAATTCTGTTTTACCCGAGCCCGCTGGCGCAATGACGGCGAAAGAACGTTGATGGCTTAGCGCGAGGAAGCGTTGTTGAGCGTCAATGACTTGGTTCATGCGTCAAGATGTCCGAAACTGCGTGAGTCATTAATACGACATAAAGCCGATAGATGACAATATTGGCAAACACTAGGCGACTTTGGATCGACGTTGGCGCAACCTGCTTTAAAATCCCGCATTAATTTTTCTAAGCCGGAACGCCATTGCGTTTCCAGCTCGGGCCACTCAACAGGCATATCCCAGTGTCGGGTTTTCTCCAGGCTATAAATGCCGGGTGCGACACCGCTCTGTTGTGCAACACCAACAAAGCCCTGCTTATCTATATTAATTTGAGCAAAAGCCAGGGCGCTAACTTCGCTACCCCAGTGACTCGTTTCTAGACTGACGCAGTAGAGAGGTAGCTGTGGTTCGTCGATGCGTTCTCCTTGCCAACCCTTTGTGCTGCAGCTGCCGGTTTTGTAGTCAATTAAAAGCAGACTGCCGTCCGCCAGTCGGTCAATCCGGTCAATACGCACCCTTAATGGCGTGTCGGCAATGTTAATAATTACCGCCGACTCAGTTTCAAGTACGGTAAAATCACTACGCGCTTGTTCAACCAGTAGCCACTGCGCGATTAAATTTTGTAACCGCTCAATTTCCAGTCTGATCAGCGCTTGTCCGAATAAATCCGGACGTTGTCGAGCCTGGCTCAGCACAGCGCTTGTTGCCGCATTGTTAATGCTCTGACTGAGTTCTAGGGGTTGTGTGCTATTCAGCCCTGCCAAGCTTTGGAGTCGTTGCCACAGTAGTTCAAGTGCGCGATGAAGCATGATTCCACGTCGCTGTGCGCTAACATGATATGAGCAAAGTTCTAACTCGGACGCATTTAATCGGTGTACAGCGAAGGCTTTAAAAGGGCAGGCCGCCTGGTTTTTTAGGATCTGCGTTCCACCCCTGAGTGAGTCATCGGTATTAACAAGAGGTGAGGCTTGAGTATCCGTCGATTTTTCCAGATTTTTTGTTTGGAATATCCTTTGGTAATAGGGGTGCGAGTATGGCTCAGTTAACGATGCTGCGGCGTCTAGAGAAGGGAAATCTTTAAGCAGGTAACTGGGAAGCAGTGTTTGATCCTGATCATGCATTGAATAACTGGCGATCAGTGTTTTAGTGCTATGCAGATAATCGTTAAAGAGTGCCTCCGTAAAGGCTAATTCACGCTTTGCGCTGGCGTGAGGCATATTCACTGCACGCTGCAGGTTTATTGGAATAAAGGGGTTTGGGCTTGGTGGTTGTGGCCAGGCGTGATCGTTTACGCCTAATAGCCAGATTGCATCAAAGCAAAGTCCACCGCCTTCCAATAAACCCAGAATTTGAATGGGTGAAGGCGTTGATTCGGCCTGAAACTCGATGTTGGATAGAAAGGCGGTTAGCAGGTGAATCGCTTTCTCCTGGGACAGCTCGCCGCAAATATCAGAGATTGATAAAAACTCATCTAATGCGCTTTGCCAGCGTTTCAGTTGCTGGTACTCGATGCTGTCGAGACGGCGACAACCGGGCCATCCAAAAAGCGCCAAGAGCTCCGTCCAGGTGTTTAGCCAATGAGTTAATGGGGCCTTGGCCTCTGGCCGCGAGAGTGCTAAAGGCGATAGCGCGTTAAGCCAGGCAGTAATTGCATCATCGGGCTGCTTGATAGTTTCGAGTATTTTTTGGAGCTGGCTGGCCGTTAGTCGAGGGAACCCTGTTTTCCGAATGGCAAGTTCCGCTTGGCACAAGGATGCTTGAAAAACGTGCTGCTCAAATAGAAAAGGCGAACGCATTAGATTGAACCAATCCTCAGCAAGTGTTTCCTGTTGCTGTAGTTGTAGCAGGGC
Source organism: Pseudomonadales bacterium (assembly GCA_024234615.1). NCBI lineage: Bacteria > Pseudomonadati > Pseudomonadota > Gammaproteobacteria > Pseudomonadales > Pseudomonadales bacterium. The sequence goes on along the minus strand of JACKNY010000001.1, from coordinate 1,642,600 downwards.
TAATGCCGTATGGATGAGCGGATTACTGCTTAAAGCAACCCCAGCACTGATATTGTAGGGAGCTTGATAGCGCGCCGTGCCGGGAAGTATGTATTGCGGTTCGAATTCCGCATTAAAAATACGTTCAATTTGTGCTCTACGTTGTTTTAAATCAGCAACAACCAGCGCAATGCGCTGCGCTGGGCGCTGTTGGATTTGTTGCTTTATCCAACGCGCAGCAATTCGTAATTCTTGCTCTGTGTTGTCGCTGACGACTGCGAAGCGTTCGCAGGCCATTGTTCTCTGGCTAGGTTCAAGTAGTTTGGCTCCGGTATTCTCTAGCAGCGTCGCGTACAGCGGTGGTATTTGCTGAAAACCCAGTGGTAAAATTTGGCTGCAGGAGGATAGCTGTTTTCGGGCAAAAGCTTCTGCTAGAAAGGCGATAATAGTGGTTGAGTCGATATAACTGTGCTGCTGACAATATGCTTTAAAACTGCTCGCCCAATCGCTGAAACTTGCACAATCGGGATGTTCCTGAAAGGCCAGGTCAATGGTTGTTTGCCATAGAGTCAGAGTCCGGTAAGCGGCCATCACTGATTTTGCGGTAGCTTGGTATTTAAGCAAGAGGCTTTCTCCATCCTGGCGGATGATTTGTTCCCAAATCAGCAATTCTTGTGCATGAGTAAGCGGGGTTAAGGCGAGAGCCCGCTTGTCACCAAGCAAGATTAACTCTTGCCAGCAACGCTGCACCCAGTCTTCTATGGGATAAATCTTTGGTATGCTCCAGGCGAGCACACCTGACCGACTTTGTTGATCGTGAAAGGCGGCTTTGACTTGCGCCGCAAGACGCTGGTTAGGCGTAATAATAAGCCCATCGGCAAAGTCTTCACTAAACAGCTGTGCAATAACCGACAAGTCAAACAGGGGTTTTAATGGACTCAAAATTACACCAAGCGATTACGAGGTTGATCATTTAAAAAAGCTTGAAGATTAAGTACCATTTCGTCGACCAAGCGCTGCCTTGCCTCCCGGCTACCCCAGGCGCAATGGGGGGTGACAATGAGATTGGGGAGGGGCTCATCAATCAACGGATTACCATTGACTGGCGGTTCGACCGTTAGTACATCCACACCAGCGCCAGCGATCTGATTGCTTTTGAGTGCCGTGACGAGCGCTGTTTCATTGACGAGTCCGCCACGAGAGACATTAACCAAAAATGCCGAAGGCTTCATGCTGGCAATAGCCTCCGCGTCTATCAAGTTATTGGTTTCTGGTGTCAAAGGACAGTGCAGAGTAACCACATCAGCCAGAGGGAGTAATTCGGCTAACGGCTTTCTCGTTTGATCAATAGGCGCAGATTCCCGCAAGCTTCGCGCAATCATGACCTGCATGCCAAAACCCTTAGCCGCCTGCGCCACGGCTTTACCGATTTCGCCATAGCCGACAATCAATAAGTTTTTATCGGCCAGCTCCGTAATAGGGTGATGTAACAAACAAAAAAAATGATTTTTGGACCATAGTCCCTGCCTTACGTTTTCTGCGTAGTTAATCAGGTTAGTGGATAGCGCAAGAATCAGGGCGAATGTGTGTTGTGCAACCGTTGCCGGTCCATAACCGCGGACATTGGCAACGGCTATCCCATACTTTTTAGCGGCGGTTAAATCGATATTATTGGCGCCCGTTGCGGCAACTAAAATAAGCTTTAATTTGGTGGCTGCTTGCATTAACTCGGCATTGATTTGTATTTTGTTGGTAATCACCACATCAGCATCTTTGATTCGTTCTAGCTGCTGGCCAGCTAGAGTTGATGGATAAAAGGTCCAGCTATCCAAACTACTCTGTAAAGCCAGAGTATTTAAATCTGCGGGAGCGATTGAATCGGTATCCAAAAAAACGCCTTTCATTTTATATCCTCAAGAACCTTGTCTGTCTGTAGTGCAGCGTTGCCGTATTATGCGAATAGTTCTGTTTATTAATTAGGGATTCCCTAGGGTAAAGGGAAAATCTTCTTGCAACGACAGTTTCCAATTACCCTTTAGGACGCTATATGATTTTTTCATGGTTCATGTTAAAAAGGTGTACGTAATCCTTTGCTGAGCTTGCTTTATGGATAAGAGTAAAAAGCTCGTGGTGGCGATATCTTCACGCGCCCTTTTCGATCTTAACGAGAGCCACGAAGTGTATCAAAAACAGGGTTTAAAAGCCTACGCCGAATATCAAATTGCGCACGAAGAAGAACCCTTGGCGCCTGGCGACGCATATCCTTTGGTTCAGAAGTTGCTGGGCATTAACCAGAAACTTGAAGGTGAATCACGGGTTGAAGTTATTCTGCTGTCACGTAATAGCGCCGATACTGGTCTGCGCATCTTCAATTCCATTCAGCATTATCAACTGGCTATCACTCGCGCTGCTTTTTGTGGAGGTGAGAGTCCATATCGTTATGTTGCTTCATTTGGTAGTCAGTTATTTCTATCGACCCATGCTGAAGATGTTAGACAAGCACTAGAAAGCGGTTATGCAGCGGCCACTATTTTACCTTCAAAAACACAAACGAAGGGTGATGGAAAATTGCGTATCGCCTTTGATGGCGATGCTGTTTTATTCTCCGATGAGGCGGAAAAAATCTACAAAGCACAGGGTTTAGATGCTTTTACGGCAAGTGAGCGAGCCGCCGCTAACCTGCCATTAAGCGGTGGGCCATTTAAACCTTTTTTAGCGGCGTTGCATGCGATCCAAGCAGAGTTCTCGGAGGGTAATTGCCCCATTCGCACGGCGCTTATTACGGCGCGTTCCGCGCCAACTCATGAGCGTGTGGTGAAAACGTTGCGGGCATGGAAGGTGCGCATTGACGAATCTATTTTTCTGGGTGGTATGGATAAAGGTGAGTTTTTAAGAGCTTTTAATGCCGATGTGTTTTTTGATGATCAAGAAGGCCATTGTCATTCGGCGCGTGAACATGTACCCACTGGGCATGTGCCCCATGGCGTGGCGAACAACTGAAACGGCAAATGGGAGTGGGTCGATTATCTTAAAGGTTTGGCCGTCGATTATTTCAAAATAGACGGTGTTTTGTTTTTGTGGCTGCCATCATCGATAATAATTAATGGGTTTAATCTATCAATAGCGATTAATTCCTCAGAAAAACGTAGCCTTCGAGGCGAGTTTTTGTATATCATCGCCTACTTAATTTATAAAAGGTGTCGTGACTGTCGTCTAAATAACGGTTGAAAGTTTAAATAACAGTCGAACATTAAAGATAAGACAGAAATAAGAGGAGTCGGACATGCGCCGATCAATGTACAAAAGTAGTGAAGAAGAATCTGAGATAGATTTGACCCCAATGCTGGATGTGGTTTTTATCATGCTGATTTTCTTCATTGTTACAGCTTCCTTTGTTAAGGAAATTGGTATCGAAGTGGATCGCCCAGACTCATCCAATGCGCCCCCCAGCGATGATAACGCGGCGATTGTTGTGTCAGTAGGTGAAGCAAATGATTTTTATATTGAAAGGCGTCGCATTGATGTGAGAGCGCTTCGCTCTAATATCGAGCGTCTACACGCGGAAAGACCTAAAGCCCCCGTTATCGTTCGGGCACATGCCAAATCTCATGCTAAATCCTTTGTGTCAGTCGCGGATGCCGCTAGAGAAGCGGGCGTGTTCGATGTATCGCTTGTGAAAGAGTAACCTTGTCTTAAAACCGAAATACTCCCTATTTCCCTTAGTCGCAAAAGGCTTGCACCGAGAGTTATTCGATGCAAGCTTGCCGGCTTTAACGGTTAGATCCTAATATAAGAAGCCAAGTTCCCGTTTTAAAGCTTGCCCGATCGGGTGCTTTTAACGAGTATAAGTGTTTAGATAATAGAGATATGAGTGCAAAGCTACTTTTCGGGTGCGCGCTCCCTTTCGTGGTAACATCCTCGCATCTGTTCAGAGTAACTTTGAGAGTATTATTGGCTCATTGGCGACGGTGGTGGTTCAAGTGAAAAATATACGGCTCAGCGTGAAAATATGAAAAAAAGAATTGGCTTTGTAGGCCTTTTTTTATTGGCAGGTTTTGCTTTATTTGTTGATCAGGTGGCGTTTGAGAACAAAGCGAATGTCCCTGAATTAGTCAAAGACAGGGTGCTGGACGAGGCTTTTGAAAGCCGTAAAACCAATTTTCAGGTCACAGGAACCGGTACAGTGCAGCGTATTCTTAAGGACGATCTGGAGGGTAGTCAGCACCAGCGGTTTTTGCTGGCCCTAGAAAGTGGGCTGACTTTGTTGGTTGCTCATAATATCGATATAGCACCGCGTATAAATGCGCTCAAAATTGGTGATAGGGTTAACTTTTATGGCGAATATGAATGGAATGAGAAGGGCGGTGTGATCCATTGGACCCACCATGATCCTGCTGGACGTCATGTCGGCGGTTGGCTAATTCATAACGGCAAAAAATATCAGTGATGCATAGATGAGAATAATTTACCCTCAATCCTGTAGCAGTAAAGGGTAGTTGTCTCTATGGCAAGATCATCGTAAGGGTAGAGCCTATAAAACAGGAGATTGGGGTGTGTCGCTGTGGTCTGTGTAGAAAGTGGACTGGGGGCCTTTGTTTATAGTCGATGGCGGTGTCAGCAGGTCGTTTTCAAGGAAGGGAGCTTTGAGCTTGATTATCAAATTTTCTTTAAAATCAAAAGGCTAGTTTATAACCATTAATCCGCGTCGAATTCGCTCTGAAAATATAAAAAAAATGTAACGAATTCCAGGCGCATTTTGGGACAGCTGCTATGCTTGATATAAAGCCCGCCAGACTTAATCAAGCAGAACTTAATCAAGCAGAGTGCCGATGATAAAAAATATACTCTATGCGACGGATTTAGGATTATACGCGCCCTATTTACTAGAACATGTAATGTCTCTTGCCAGTAAGCACGACGCTCAGGTGCATGCGGTGCATGCGATCGAACCAATGGGCGTTTTCGCAGAATCCATTTTAACTACTTATATGTCGGTTAGTGAAGTGGCCGAGTTAAGACATCGGGGCTTTAATGATGTCATGCAAAAAATACGAGAACAGGTCGAAAATGCATTTGCGGATGAGTTTGCAGAGTGCAGTTGCGACCTGGAGTTGATCAATGATATTCAAGTCATTAATGGCAAACCGGCGGATGTCATTATTGAAACGGCCCAGAGATGCCGGGCCGATTTAATTGTTATTGGCGCCAACTCGCAACCTTCCGATTCGCCGGTCCTGGGTTCCGTGGCACAGCATGTGCTGAGCAGGTCATCGGTACCGGTTTTTCTAGTTCCCATGATTAAGCTGCAAAATCCGAAAAATTTTGATCTTTATCGTTAAGACGAGCACTCAGAAAAACGCATACTTGGCCCCCAGCAGAAGTAGTATTGATGCCAGTAGTGGCCGAATAACTTTTTCTGGTAATTTGGTTGCTAATCGTGTGCCGACGTAAATCGCCGGTAATGACCCTGTCAGTAGGCTGGCCAGTAAAACTAAGTTAACATTACCTAGAAATAAGTGGCCCGTTCCGGCGATGAGGGTCAGCGGTACAGCATGAGCTAAGTCAGTCCCTATCACGTGAATTGAAGGAAGCCTGGGATAGAGCAGTAGCAAGATCGCTGCACCGAATGCTCCGGCCCCAACAGATGAGAGCGTTACAAATACGCCGAGAAAAATCCCCATAATAACCGTCAGAGGAAGAGAATGACGTTGTATCCAGAGTTGCCAGCGGGCGGGCTCCAGTTCAACATGTCTTTGGAGTTGGCCCTTTAACAGCACCACGGTGCCAGTAATGATCAACATAACGCCTAAACTGCTGGTCAGAATATGAGAATAATGTTCGGGGCTAGGGAAAAAACTCTTAAGCATCCAGATGGTGAATAGGGATGCTGGAATGCTGCCCGAAGCAAGCAGAAGAACAATCCGTAATCGAATGGTGTTTAGGCGGCGATGAACAATTACACCTCCTGCTTTGGTGACTGCGGCATATACTAAATCGGTACCAATGGCGATGTGTGCGGGGAAACCAAATAGCAACAGCAAAGGGGTCATTAAAGAACCACCGCCTACGCCTGTTATACCTACTGCGAAACCGACGCTAGCGCCAGCAAGGGCGTACAAAATGAAATCCATATTTTTAAGCGCCCTTATATTAAGCTGCGGTGAGAAAAAGATAATGGTGAAATAGTTTGTTGGTGGTAAAGTTAGCGGTTTCGGTGTATTCTTTAAAGTAATATTTGCTTATATTTTTATACCCTATCCGTATATGTAGTAGCTGCTCAGGAGACTGCAATGAAGTTACAGCAGTTAAAGTATATTTGGGAAGTTGCGCACCATGATCTTAATGTGTCAGCGACAGCTCAAAGTCTCTACACTTCTCAACCCGGCATAAGTAAACAAATTCGACTATTGGAAGATGAGCTCGGTATAGAGGTGTTTTCGCGTAGCGGTAAACATCTGACCAGCATTACGCCTGCTGGGGAGGATATACTCAAACTTGCAGGTGAAGTGCTAAAACAGGTAGCCACGATTAAGCGGGTTGCACAGGAGCATAGTGACCCCAAAAAAGGCAGTATTTCAATAGCCACTACGCATACGCAAGCCAGATACGTATTGCCTCCCGTGATAAAAAAGTTTATTGATATGTATCCCGAGGTCTCCTTGCACATGAACCAGGGAACCCCGATCCAAATTTCTGAAATGGCCTCTGAGGGAGAGGTTGATTTCGCTATCGCTACTGAAGCTTTGGAGTTGTTCGGCAATCTGGTCATGATGCCTTGCTATCGCTGGAACCGGAGTGTGATTGTGCCTAAAAATCACCCGCTGGCTCAGCCTTCGGCTTTAACACTGGAAAATCTTGCCAAGTTTCCTATTGTGACATACGTATTTGGATTTACTGGTCGCTCTAAACTTGACGAGTCCTTTTCTAGCAAAGGGCTAGTGCCTAAGGTTGTGTTCACTGCAACTGATGCTGACGTGATTAAAACCTACGTAAGGCTTGGCCTAGGAGTAGGTATTATTGCCAGTATGGCGCATGACCCAGTGTTGGATCAGGATTTAGTTTCTTTAGATGCAAAACACTTGTTTCAAGCAAGCACGACTAAAATCGGATTTCGACGGGGCACCTTTTTGCGTAAATTTATGTACGACTTCATTACGCTATTTGCGCCGCACCTCACGCCGGAAGTGGTTGATGATTGTCTCCGTCATCAGAATAAGGCTGAGGTGGACGAAATCTTTAGCCATATAAAACTCCCCGTGCATTAATTGCGTCCACTCTGCTGGTTCAAAGCCCAGCTGTTTCTTGAATCAGCCCAGATAACAGGTTAGAGTGCCGTTTTTTTTAATCCGTTGGAGATGAGAAGTGGAACTAGCATGTCTAGACTTAGAGGGAGTATTGATTCCTGAAATATGGATTGGCCTGGCAGAGCGTACTGGCATAGAAGCGTTAAGAGCAACGACTCGCGATATCCCTGATTACGACGTGCTGATGAAGCAACGCCTCGGGCTACTGAAACAACACAATCTTGGCATTAAAGATTTGCAGGCGGTTATTGACAATATGTCACCACTTGAAGGTGCCAAAGAATTCGTTGACTGGCTCAATGAAAATTTCCAAGTCATTATTCTTTCTGACACCTTTTATGAGTTTGCCAAACCGCTCATGCGCCAATTGGGATATCCGACACTCTTTTGTCATCGTTTGGGTATTGATGAGCAAGGTAATATCAATGACTATTTTTTACGTCAAGCAGACCCGAAAAGGCAATCGGTTAAGGCTTTCCACCAGCTCAATTACCGAGTGATTGCTGCTGGTGATTCATACAACGACACCAGTATGCTTTCTGAGGCGGATGTCGGTATCCTCTTTAGGGCACCCGCGAACGTTATTCGTGAATTCCCACAGTTTTCTTCCGTGACTAGTTACGAAGAGCTGAAGAGTGAGTTTATAAAAGCGAGTGAGCGTAACTTACTATAAATAGCACGGATGGATTTGAAATGAGCAAAGGCCTTCCCGCTTCAGGGCTTGGGCCTTTTTATGGATTGTTGGCAATACATAGAGTTAGTTGTTCGGCCTTGTAGCTATTACTACAAGGCAAACGGTTTGTTTGCTCTATTGAAGTATCTAAATCATTGACAAAACAACGAGATAGATTAACATTTGCCATAGCGCCGATTTAAAAGCAACTTGCAGGGCGCTTTACAAATATTGCTAAAGCGCTGGTTTCATCACCCCACATGAAAACCAGTTAATGGTCGGGGTTAAGACGAAACCAATGAACAAACCGCTCAACCTAAACACACCTACAAAAAACCAAAATAACAAAACACCTTGGCAAGAAGTGTTTATCCCGTTTAACAATGAGCTTCCGCTGATCGTTCTCCAACATGTCACTTTTATGGGTTATCAGTGGGCCAATATTGATCAATTGGATCGGACATCCATCGTAAATCTCTCTATGCACCGCGGGAAAGGCCTATTAACTCTCAAAAAGCTTTTCTAATCAGGGCGGATAAATACCCTGAGACTTCTTTTCGTCGCGTACGTTTAGCAAGGCTGATATGCTTCGCGAAGTGAAAGTGGTGACCTGTACCGATGGCAAAAGCGCTATTTGCTGGCACTATTTAGTGCCAGCAAAATTAGTGCCAGCAAAATTTTTATTCAAGAGTCACTTGTGATTATGGGCTGCAAATCGGCAACGGTCATTTGTGGGGCAAGATAAATTTAAACCCGCTTCACTTTTTTACTATTACAGGTTTTGTTGATTAGTCTGGAGAATTAAAATGCTTAATCAAAAACCCAGTGTGATTATCTGGGATATGGGCGGGATTATGTACCGCTTCTTTACCGAGTTAATGGTTGAAATCGGGGGGCAGCAAGGCTGGCCACTGGCGCGCTTGCCTCTTGGACCTACAGGGCCGGGACAAGACCCATTTTACCCGGCAATGGATCAGGGTGAAATGAGTGAGCCTGAGTACCTGAAATGTGTGACTGATGCGCTGAAAAAAGAAGGAATTGAGTTTTCTCCTCACCAGGATATGGATTTCTCCTCTGGTGAGCGAAAGCAAACATGGGGCGTTATCGCCCACTTAAAAACAGCCGGATTTCGGCAAGCATTATTGACCAATGATGCCACTGCTTGGCTGGGTGAATCCTGGTGGGAAAAATGGCCTTATGTACACCTTTTTGAGCAGGTGGTTGATGTTAAAACGGTTGGCGTTAGAAAACCTGCACCGGAGCCCTATCTCGCTTGTGTTAAAGCACTGCATTGCGAGCCACAGGAATGCCTGTTTATTGATGATATGCATGCTAACTGTCGAGGCGCAGAAGCGGTGGGTATGGATAGCTTTTGGTTTGATATTTGCGACCCGGAAGGGAGTATGAAAAAGCTGCTATCTTATTTGGGTGTGGCGCCAGTATGAGAAATATTAGGATGTTAGAGCTTCTTTCAAGCTGCCCCCTATACTTACCCATCGTTGTTGGGTTGATTGATTCTGTGGTTGTGGTTGCTGTTCAAAGCAATGTTTCGAGATGGCTAGCTAAAAACAATGGGTCATAACCGAGTGCAATTTGATCAACGATCTTGCCGAAGGGATCCACAATATAGGTCATGCTTGAGTGCACAACATCAAGACCACCATGATGTGCAGAGGGATCAGCTTTTAGCTCATAATGGGTATGGAATCTTGAAACCACATAATCCAGTTGTGCTTTGTTTCCGCTTAGCCCAACAATTCTATCGTCAAATTGATTTAGATAATGATTGATGCTTGCTGGCGTATCCCTTTCGTAATCAACTGAGATGAACACCGGGACAATGGCATTGCCTAATCGCTTCTTATCTAACAACCTGATGGTCTGTGCGACTTTCGCCGTCTGGGTAGGGCAGATATCGGGACACGAAGTGAACCCAAAATAGACGATCATCCATTTTCCGCCAAAAGCCGTTTCTGTTATTTCTTTGCCAGAGCCATCAGTTAATGAAAAATTAACTCGATTATCTAGATTTTCATGCTGAAAATAAGCGAACAAAAATCCAAAACCTACTACTGCTGCGATAACGAACAATAAATGTAAGGATTGTTTTTTTGGTGATTGTTGTTCTGTCATGTGACCTCCATTAGGTCTTTAGTGTGAGGTGGTGAAATTTATACTTACGTAGCCTTGGATATCGATCAGATCGTTACTTGTTTTACGCAGCAATTAGCCAGTTTTTGGTTAGATCCGATAATTGGGCAGCTATTGCCTGTATAGAGCCAATAACCCAACCCCATGAAAACGCTTCCTCCAATAGTGTTACCCACTGTTACCCAAAGTAAGTTATGGGCGGCACCAGCCAGGGTGATGCTTTCAGGATGGTTAGAAAGTAATGCGAGTGAAAATATGGTCATGTTGGCAATACAGTGCTCATATCCGCTGGCAATAAAAGTGAACAGAGCCCAGAAGATAGCTATTGCTTTGCCTACATCAGACTCACATCTGGCCGCCATCCAAATTGCAAGGCAAACGAGCAAATTACAAAGAACTCCCCGCGCAACCAAACTAAAGGCATCGGCATGTATTTTATGCTCCGCTATTTTATGTAAAGCAGGGGCTGCTTCATGGATAAGGTTGCCGCCACCTCCAATCAGAAATAGAGTAGCCAAGAGTAACGCACCAACCAAGTTACCAAACCAGACCGTTCCCCATATTTGAAGGATTCTTTTCCAACATACCTGCCGCTGTAAATAACCGAACATCATATACATAGTATGACCGGTAAATAATTCGGAGCCGGCGAATATCACCAGTATTAGCGCAACACAAAATGAACTACCCATCACTAACTTTTGGTAGGCGGGGTCGACGGTGCCTCCCACCGATAACATCAAGATAATACCAAGGCCAATATACAGTCCGGCCAGTATGGCACCAATTGTGAAACCGACGGGGTGTGATCGAAAAAATTGGACTTTCTTTGCTGCCAGTCCAGCAAAATGGTCAATCGTATCGTTATACATATAGCGGTATTCCTGTTAGTCAGCAGCCTTTGTTTATTGCTTCTTATTCAAAACATCAAATGGGTAGGGTTTTATATAAACATGTAAAAAATATACATTAAAAATATTGTAAGTCAAGCTTACAAAAAGTTTGACAAGGCATACACATAAGGATAATACTAAATATGTATATCAAATACACCAATTATAAAGGCATTAAATATACATTTATATTAGCGTACAACACAGGAGGTTTTATGATTCAAATTCACGATTTCGTTTTTATATTAAGTCTTGTTCTGATGACTTGCGTATTGGGGGCATTTGTTTTTGTCGTTGTGTATTCAGCTGACAAAACGGATTACCAGCGGGTTCAGCCAAAGGCTTATCGCTTAAGACGGTTTCTGTTCGGTATAGTTCTTATTGGCGGTATTGTTGCAACAGCAAGCACTATTTCGCCATTACCTTACGCTAGTACGCAAAAAGGCCAAGTTGATGAGGTTCAAATAGCTGTTGAAGGTAAGCAGTGGTATTGGGTGTTAAGCCAAAATCATGCTCCGGTAAACACTCAAGTAACCTTTAATGTTTCCAGTGGTGATGTTAATCACGGCTTTGGCATTTATGACAGTAATCTACGCTTGCTTGCACAGACTCAGGCCATGCCAGGTTATACCAATAAGCTGGTTCATACCTTTAAAGAAACAGGTAATTATCAAATGATGTGTTTGGAATACTGCGGTTTAGTGCATCACGCGATGATTTCAAATTTCTCAGTCACCGAAGTTGAAACTGGTTCTGAGCTTTAAGGAGAATTAAATGAATAGTCTAAACTTAAATCCACTTCCCAGTTTAGCCCGTAAAGGCATTCTTACGTATTTAGGTATTAGTGCAGTGGTGTATTTGTTAATGATGCTAGCGGGACTGGTCATGCGCTTAGCCCAAGCGGGCTTGGTTGCAGTGCCGCCGAATTTCTTTTATCAATTAATGACCGCACATGGCGCTGGTATGGTCGGTATATCCGCTTTGGCAGCAAGCGCAGTGCTCTGGTATTTCTTGCGTCGTTACGTGGAGTTAAACGTAGGGATATTGTGGGCAAATCTCGTCTTATTCCTGGTTGGTGTGGTATGTATTCTTGGTGGGGTTTTTGTCGGTGGTTATGCTGGGGCATGGACCTTTCTTTTTCCCTTGCCTTCTACTTCGATGGGGGCATGGGGAATCTGGGCTGCCGCATCGTTCATGGTGGGCTTGTTGATCATTGGTGTTGGTTTTTTACTTTTCTATCTGGATGTTATACGAGCAATTTTAACCAAGTACCGTAGTATTCCAAGAGCACTAGGTTGGCCGCAGTTGTTTGCAAATAGTGATGCGCCTATGCCGCCGGCCACCATAGTTGCCTCAACAATGGTGGTCATTGTAAATACCATGGGTATTGTTGCCGGTGCAGTAGTGATTGTTATCATGCTGATTAACCTGTTCATGCCTGAGTTTGCCGTTGATGCCCTGTTAACGAAGAATCTGATCTATTTTTTTGGTCATGTATTTATTAACGCGACTATCTATCAAGCGGTCATTGCGGTTTACGAATTATTGCCGGAATACACCAAGCGCCCCTGGAAAGTGAACAAGGTGTTTCTGGCTGCCTGGAGTGCGTCATCTTTGATGGTTATGGCGGTATATCCACACCATTTATTAATGGACTTTGCGATGCCGGTTTGGGCTGCAGTGATGGGGCAAATTTTATCCTACGCTAATGGAATACCGCTGGTTGTAGTGACGGCGTACGGTGCTCTCACTATCGTGCATAAGTCAGGTATTAAGTGGGACCCTGCGTCCGGGCTGTTATTTCTGTCTATGTTTGGTTGGACGGCAGGTGTTATCCCCGCCATTATTGATGCTACCATCACAGTTAACAATGTTATGCACAATACTATGTGGGTGCCAGGGCATTTCCATTTCTATTTGTTACTCGGTCTTGTCGCGATGTTGTTTGGGTTCATGTACTACTTAGTGCATAAAGAAGGGCAACGCACCAGTTTGGTCGACCGTGCCGCATTTTTACTCTATATGACGGGCTCCGCTGGTTTTGCGGGTATGTTTTTGGTCAGTGGCATGAATAGTGTGCCTAGACGTTGGGCAGCCCATTTGCCAGAGTGGGTTAGCTATAGTGAAACCGCATCAGCCTTCGCTTTTTTGATTGTCGTTGGGGCCGCTATTTTTGCCTTTAGGTTTATCACTCGACTGCCTCAGGCGCGCACGGTGTAGCTCATGAAACTCTGGTTGTGCGCCTTATTATCTTTGTGTATTACGGCAGTAGGCTTGTTTGCGCTTGCTGCCGGGACGCACGGTTATAGTGTCTGGACACAAGAAGGACAGCGCCGCTGGCAGGTAACTCACCATCCGCAACAGCTACCGCAGTTTAATTGGCGCAACCAGAATCATGAAATACGTAGTGTGGAAAAGTTAAACAAACCCATTGTACTGCTGGACTTTATCTACACCAGTTGCCCGACCGTATGTCAATTAATGGGGTATGAGTTCGGGCGTTTACAACTCATGCTCCAAGAAAAACGGCTTGAGCATTCGATTCAATTGATCAGCATTAGTTTTGATACTGAGCGTGATACGCCAGCCACTATGGGTGAGTATTTGAAACGTTTTCATGCCAATACAGCCCACTGGGAAGGAGGAATTATTGAAGATAAAACTCAGCTAACGGACTTACTCGACCAGCTGGGAGTCGTCGTACTTCCAGATGGTCAAGGAGGTTTTGTTCATAATGCGGCTTTCTATTTGGTCTATGAAGGGACATTAATTGGCATCTTTGATAGGGGTCAGCTTCACTCGATCCTTAAATCCATAGCGGACTTAGGTCCAGTGATATAGTGGTGTTGGGCATGCACATAAAACGTCTTAACTATTTATCACTATTGATACCTGTTTTGAGCGGAATCACCTTGATGGGGATTGTTCGCTGGTTTGAGCAGTCTCTGGTTGTCACTATTTTAGTGGGCTATCCCTTACTGATCTATCTCGGTTATTTTTATGGCCGTGAGCTGTCTGCTCAGCGGGCTTTTCGTTCTATACTCAATGTGATTGGTGGTATTCCTGGTGTATTAATTGCTACCTTCACCCTGGCATTCTGGATGATTCCACGTTGGGTGGATGCCTCTGTAGTAAATTTGGAAATAGCCATTATTAAGTACCTTTGCCTAATCCTATTAGTTGGCTTCAACTTAGGTTGTAGTTGGGCGAAGATGCATTTCATCACCAAGGCGGTACTAAAGATTGAGTTTTTGACCATGCTGTTCCGCCTAGGCTGGTTATATGTAATATCACCGGATCGTTTGTGCAATAACTACCTGCTCGGTGAGCAGGTGCTTTTGGGCAAATCCTTTCTGGCGATAGGTGGGCTTCTGACGCTGGTTCTTTGTTTGCCACTCTTTGTTGCCGATATCTATGATCGGCATTTGGATAAAGCGAATCTATCTTAATATTAATGGTATCCATCGAAATTTATAGCGATAATTCCTAATACGGATTATACGGACCAGCACTAAAACTGCTGAGTTCTAGCATTAGACGGAATTTAATATTGAGGAATTAGATGCACTTAACAAAACACACCGATATTTCACTACGAGTTTTGATGTACCTGGGCATTAATAAGGGCGAAATTTGTAATATTACCGATATTGCGAAAAAGATAACGGTTTCTCGTAACCATTTGGTGAAGGTGGTGCATAAATTGGCTACTTTTGGCTATATCAAATCGGTTCAGGGGCGAGGCGGCGGAATTTTTATCGATGGTGATCTGACGGAAATTCGGGTCGGTGATGTAGTTCGAGATATGGAGGCCAACTTAACTATTGTTGACTGCTCATCAATGGTTTGTCCACTGACACCATCTTGCATTTTAAAAAGAGCGCTGGATGATGCGACAAGAGCATTCATGAAATGCCTGGATAGCTATACGCTTGATGACCTGATTCGTAATAAGCGTACGTTGGTGCGTCTGGTCGGTTAATTTTTATTCCGGCAGCGTTCGTACCAGATCCTCTAAATGAGGTAACAATTCCGAACGTCTTTGCACATGAAAAATATAGCGTGGGACTTCATGGCCCACAGTTTGCGCCATAAAGGGTGCCCCCCAAAAACTCAGCAAAGCCTCCGTTTCCCCGCTTAAAGCACTATCTCCCAATATGAATGAAACGGGATTATTCAAATCACGCCATAACGACTCTCTGATTTTAGTTCGAGCGTTGCAGGCAATTATCATGGGCAATACAGTTTGCTGCCAAATTTGTTGTTGCCCTTTATCGAGAACAAACTGTATTGAGGTGACTTTATTATTCTCCAACACTGGTTTTAGCAGCGCATCAAACAGTGGTTGTGTCTGGTACATGGTTAGGCATACATTGAACCAAATAGTCTCGCCACTTAAGTTCAGCAGAAACTGCTCATGGGCTGAGCGCAAATGACGTGGGCCAACCAAAATGACATCGGGTGGAGCTATCGCGCCTTGAATTTTTTTGATTCTGTGAGCTGTTTCGGTAACTTTTTCAGCAGTGATTTCATTTTCTTTGGCATGACGCAAAAAATTAATAAAAAGTAATCCGACCAAAGCCAGTAGAATCAAGAGAATGGTGTGCTCATCAACGATATGTAACAAATGCAGAATAATGGCGATGACGGCAGCGATGATGCCAGCGATAGCATCCCACTCGAATTTTAGGAATTGTTTTAGCTTCATGTTATCAGTCTTTATGATTGGTATTTATATGACATTCATGCCGCACTATACCAAATGTTCAAACAGCATCCTCTTTATCTTATCAATTGCTGTCATCGGGTCTAAATTTTTAGGGCAGACCCAGGTACAGTTCTGAATATTGCGACACCGGAAAACACTGTATGGATCCTGTAACTCCCCGAGTCGTTCCAGCGTCTCGGTATCCCGGCTATCGATCAAAAAACGGTATGCCTGCAGCAGCCCGGCAGGGCCTATGTATTTATCCGAATTCCACCACCAGGAGGGACAGGCCGAACTACAGCAGCCGCAAAGAATACATTCGTAGAGACCATCAAGTTTTGCACGATCCTCGGGAGATTGTAATCGTTCGATTGCCGGTGCCGGCGTGCTGTTGATTAAATAAGGTTTTATTTTCTCGTATTGACGTTGAAATAACGCCATGTCAACAACCAGATCACGAATCACCGGCATACCAGGCAATGGCCGTAGAACTAAGCGGTTAGATTTTCCCATGGCATCCGCCATCCGAGTGATGCAAGCCAGACCGTTTTTGCCGTTCATGTTCATTCCGTCAGATCCGCAAACGCCTTCCCGGCAGGAGCGTCGGTAGCTTAGTGTAGGGTCTTCGGTTTTCAGGTGTTCAAGTGCGTCCAGAATCATCCGCTGACGGAACTCGTCCGCAATCTGGAATAATTGCATCCTGGGCGCGGTATCGAACTCGGGATGGTAACGATATATTTCTATGTTAATCATATTATCGTCCGATGCTGGTGGTTCGAACTTAAAAAGGCATGCTCCTAGAAACTGTTTTTTGGGGCCGTCAGGATTATCATGTTAACAACAAACAAGCCTCATAACCTAATTCCAAAGAGAGAAACCAATGGTTAGCATGGAATTTTTGATTACGTCTCTTATCGTCGTGCTGATCTAGGCACCGGCGTTATTTATACTATTTCAACAGGGTTGTTTAAAGGTGCGTGGTTTAGTCTCTATGCTTCATTGGGTAGCACGGCGGAATATTTATGGCGATGACACTCGTAGTTTTACATCGGTGTTGGTGTTATAAGGCGCAAAACTGGCGTTGAGTGAACGATAGTTTTGGGATAGACCCTTTGTCTATTTTTTCATTCTCCTTATCCAAGCCTTTTCGCTGAGGAGGATGGCATTAAATCGTCAGTTGGCTTGGGGTTCATAAAGGGTTGTAGCAACATCCAGGGAAGATAGCGGTGTTTCGTTTCTCTGAATTGTTCCAGTCCTACTTTCATGTTCTCTTGCCCAAGTTCTGGGCAATCAATATAAGTGTTAAATAATTTGTCCCACCAGGGGGTCACTCCCGCAAAATTACAATTTGATTCAACTTTGGATACAGAGTGATGAATGCGGTGCAGGTCAGGCGTCACAATAACTTTTCGTAGTTGCCGGTCAATATTTTCAGGAATAAGCAAATTGCCGTGGACAAAGGCGGCCATCAGCACACGGACTAATTTGTATATAAGGTACGCGAAAGCGGGGATGCCGAAAATAAAAATGACCATCAGTTCAAGCGCTACGCTAAAAATGGCCTCCAACGGATGAAAGCGAAGGCTGGTGGAGAAATCGTAATCCATATCCGAGTGATGCATGCGGTGCAGTCGCCATAGTAGCGGAATACGATGCAATAGATAATGTTGCAGGTAATTATTAAAATCCAAGATGATAATGCCGATAGCGAAGGCCAATGTCGCAGGCACGTGCATCAGTGGCATTAACCCCCAATTATTTTCTGAGGAATTAAGGGCGAGCGCTATACCCAGCAGTGGAAAAATAGAGCGTATGAGTAAGATATCAATAATAGCGACCGCGATATTACCAAACCAGCGTAATCCCATTGACTGGCATAACGCGCGACGAGGCATGACCGCTTCTAAAGCGGCAACGATTGCTATCGCAAAAAAATAGCACCCGGTGTAAATCTCTCCCTCGTGGGAAAGAAAATAGTCTTGCATTGGAATCCCTGCTTCTATTCGTGACAAATAGCGGCTGACTAATTCCTTTTAACCTTAGTCGACGAGTAGCCGGAGTGCTAGGTTGGATTATTTACGTATTTTATATCGCGTGAACAGGATGGCACTAACCACACCAATACCCAGTAAGGTTATGATGTTTGGTTCGGGAATTTGCGCAGTTGTAGCCCAAATTGGTGAGGCGATCATCAGGCCAGCAACCGCAGCTAAAGTATTTAGCACAGTGATTTTATTCATACTGCTCTCCATCAATTTCCAAAATCAGCGGATCAAGCTGAATTAAATTGTTATTTTTAGATTTATACAGGATCATGCTTAGGCAGCAATATATGAGCCAGTTTGTAACCAATTGAAATTCCAGATGTTATTTGTTGAAGTGGCTGGCCACTGTATAAAATGTTGACATTTTTACCGTCGCTAAGAGTCAACCTAAATATCAATCATTAGTGGGAGCTTGCAGTTCAAAACAGCTAAAATACCTATCACTAATCATAACAATGTGCTCGACGGGTAAAGCATGACGGAAACTAAAGCAACCAACTTAACAGATTTTTGGAAGAGATTAGTAAAAGCACTACCTTGGTTTCTGGCGGGGATGGTCGCTTTTGGTTTGCTTGGTTTCGGCGGTGCTAGTTATATGGATAACCGTGAAACCTGGCCTTTGCAGCAAGCAGAAGTTGTTGCCACAAGGATACATTGGGCACAGCACATGAGCGATCAATATGAGCTTATAATTGACCTGCGGGTTCACCCCAAGAACGGTGCCGTTTATCAGGCCAGTTTGTTGCAGGGCGGCCCAAAAGGCGCTCTTGAAAAGCGTGCGCAGGGACGCTACGCAATAGGTAAGTGGGTTAGCGTGCGTAGTGATCCAAGCCACCCGGGACGGGTCGTATTACCGCAATCAAACGCTTGGGGTGCTTGGCTAATTGCAATCATTGTCGGAATGTTCTTTTTTGGTAATGGGTTAACTGTACTAAATCGATCCGCACAAAAAACGCTACCCTAAATACCCACTTCCAGACAGTTATTTTTTAAGCAGGAGTTAGGCATTGTTAAGTTATCGTCACTCATTTCATGCAGGAAACTTTGCTGACGTTCTCAAACATATTGTTCTCGTCGAAATTCTTGAGCATTTGGTTAAAAAAGAGAGCGCCTTTGACTATATCGATACACATGCCGGTGCTGGGCTGTATGACCTTGCTTCTCCGCAAGCGTTAAAGTTGCAGGAATATACTGCAGGCATTGGACAGTTGGCAGCAGACGAATGGCCAGAATTGAGTCAGTACTTTGAAATTTTGCGTTCATGCAATACCAGCGATGTATTACGTTACTATCCTGGTTCACCTAAGATTGCCCTCGCTTTGATGCGGCCACAGGATAAGGCTCGTCTATTTGAGATGCATCCCACGGACTTTGCATTGCTCAAGCAAAGTATCGCGAGAGATCGTCGCGTTAAACTCCTACAGGAAGACGGCTTTAAAGGATTATTAGCCTTATTGCCACCGCAATCGCGCAGAGGCCTGATCCTGATCGATCCTTCCTATGAAATAAAAAGCGATTTTTCCCAGGTTTTAGAAACTGTCGCTCAAGCCTATAAAAGATTTGCTGGCGGTATTTATGCTATTTGGTATCCAGTGGTGGAACGTAAGCGAATAGATCGGTTGGAACGAGCCTTCGTCGATAGTGGCATCAAAAAAATACAACGTTTTGAGTTGGGTGTCAGGGCGGATTCAGAGCACGAGGGGATGTCAGCAGCGGGCATGATCGTGATTAACCCTCCCTGGATTCTGATGGAGAAGATGACGGCCATATTAGCTCGGTTGACAGAGGTTTTAGCGAGAGGAGAGGGTGCCTTTTTTAGGGCGGACCAGCTGGTTGGTGAGTAACTTAGATAGATTTCGTTCTGATAAATTTGTTGAGAGCCTACAAATTAATGAAAAATACCTGTCACTATGCCAATAGTGAGATCGTTACGGCTTTAAACTATGACGCTGATAATTCGTATGCTTGGGTTCTGTTGTCTATACTTAGAATGTGTACTCTAAATACTTGAGTCAAACTGCCGCAAAATCAATTAATTAGGGAGAACTCAGACTATGTTTGATAAAAAGAGACAGGATGATACGCCTAGCAATGACTATAGCGCGCATCAGGAATCGACTACCCAAAACACTCAGACCACTAGCAGGCAAGCATTAATCGGCTCTACTATTAATATTAAGGGCGATATTAGTGGTGATGAAAACCTAGTGATCGATGGTAAAGTGCAAGGCAGTATTGAATTAGGTTCGAAAGAAGTGACTATTGGTCGTAGCGGGAAAGTTTCAGCCAATGTGCATGCTAGCGTGATACGGATTGAAGGCGAAGTACAGGGTGATATTTCGGGCAATGAAAAAGTCATTATCTCCAAGACTGGTAATGTGCAGGGTAATATTATTGCTCCTCGTGTCACACTGGAGGATGGCGCTAAATTTAAAGGCAGTATAGATATGGACCCTGCTATTTCAACGCCCGTGACTCCGATAAAATCAATGAATTCAATTGATACACAAAAAAGCGAATCCGTAGGCAGTGGTTCGAAGGGAAGCTGATTAGCCGTATTCATTCTACTAACGAATTTATTTTTTGATGTTCTCTACAGCCAATCGCGGCACTAATGCCGCTCCTGGCGTTATAGCCTCGAGCTTTAAAAGTACTCTGTTCTCGGCGTTGTTTGATTTTGAATCTCTGGCGGAAGGTCAAAGTTTAACTGTATTGGATTTGGGGCCCGCAATATCAGTAAGTGTTGCTTTTTTTGGCCAATATAAGTGTCGCCTGCATATTCTGGATTTGTTCTCCGAGCCCTTTTTAGCGCAGCAACAGGCCTTGACGGACGATGAGCTGAACAATCAACTCAGGGGTATTTTCGACTTTTCCAAAAATACCCGTTTCGATGTTTGCTTGTTTTGGGATCTATTCAATTATCTGGATAAACCTGCAATTTTGGCTCTTAATCATCTACTAGCACCCTTTCTACATCTCGGCACTAAGGCTCATTGCTTTGGGCTGCTAAAGGCAAATACACGATTGTCTTATCAGCAGTACGGTATCTTGCAACCCGACAGTCTAAAGGTGGCGGGGCGACCGGACCCTGCACCGGTTTTATATCATCATCCCCAGGCCGAACTTAAAGGGCTGTTGAGCAGTTTTAACGTATCCCGGACTATGCTGCTGGGTGATGGTAGGCTGGAAATGCTGCTGCAATCTCGGGTTGACGAGCTTTCAGATTAGAAGCATAAACGACCCTGCACGAGCATACAAGGCTTAACAGGCTTTGCCTTTTATCAAACCAGCGAATACATTTGGAGCTGAGGACGACAGGAACTCTGTTTGGAAATTGTTGAACTGGCCTGAGTTAGCGTATAATCCGCCGCTAATTTGCTGCGGCACCTTTCAATTTAATAATCTGAATTCATGAGCTATCGACTATTTCGTAATCTTCTTTTTTTGCTGGAACCGGAAACCGCGCATGATCTGGCATTAAAAGGTATAGGACTCGCCGAAAAACTCAAGCTCACACCCAACCTGCTGCCAAGGCTACCGCGGAAACCCGTAAAAGTGATGGGGCTATCGTTTCCAAACCCTGTGGGTTTGGCCGCTGGATTGGATAAGAATGCCGATTATATTGATGGGCTTTCCGCGCTGGGTTTTGGTTTTATCGAAGTGGGTACGGTGACGCCACGGCCTCAGCCTGGCAACCCCAAGCCGCGTTTATTTCGCCTGCCTGAACGGCAAGCCATAATCAATCGTATGGGGTTTAATAATCTTGGTGTTGATCACCTGCTATCTCAGGTTGCGCTACGTCGTTCGGCTAGTATTTTAGGTATCAACATTGGCAAAAATTTTGATACTCCGGTTGAGCAGGCGCTCGACGATTACCTCATTGGTATGCGTAAAGTCTATATCACCGCAGATTACATTACGGTTAATATATCCTCACCTAATACGCCGGGTTTGCGTAACCTCCAATTTGGTGATTCTCTAAAGCAGCTGTTGTGTGGAATTAAAGAAGAGCAACGCAAGCTTGCTGAAGAATATGATCGCTATACACCCATCGCAGTTAAAATTGCACCAGATATGAATGTGGATGAAATTAAAACCGTCGCAGGAGTGTTGCGGGAGTTTGCAATGGATGCCGCGATTGCCACCAACACCACGCTCTCACGTGCCGGGGTGGAGGGCTTGAAGCATGCCGACGAGGCGGGTGGGTTGAGTGGTGCACCACTGACTGACAAATCAACTCAGGTGATCGCAGTGCTCAGTGCGGAATTGGGTAATCAAATTCCGGTAATTGCCGCTGGCGGTATTATGGACGCGCCATCCGCGTTAGCTAAGTTGGATGCCGGGGCGCGTTTAATTCAGCTCTATACAGGTTTTATCTATGCAGGCCCGCGCTTGATTCGAGATATCCTAATCGCCCTATAGGGAGTGAGCTTTAACCATGACATTATTACTTTTTACCAGTGTTGAATCGGCCTGTGCGCAAAAGGTACGGCTGGTGCTGGCGGAAAAACAATTAGTCTGGAATGAGCAATCACTTAACTTGCGCCGTGGCGATCAGTTTGCACCGGAATACCTCAAGCTCAACCCGAAAGCCGTTGTCCCCACCTTAGTTCATGACGGAGTTGTTATTCGGGAATCCAGCATTATCAACGAATACCTGGAAGAGGCTTACCCACAACCGCGACTGAGTCCGGTTGATTTATTGCAGCGCAGTCAAATGCGTCTGTGGGTGAAAACTGGAGATGATGAATTACATCCGGCAATTGGTGTTTTAACCTATGCGACGGTATTACGTCACCAAATGAATGAGATGAAAACACCGCAACAATTACAGCAACATTTTGCCAGCATTACCGACCCGAAAAGGCGTGAACGCCAACAGCAAACGCATGAACAGGGCTTGCAATCACCGGCGGCTGAACTAGCTATAAGGAATCTTCGCCAAATCATAATGGCAATGGATACTGCGTTAAGCGCCCACCAGTGGTTGGTGGGAGAAAATTATTCTTTGGCGGACGCCGCCTTTGCACCCTATATGGTTAGGTTGCATAAGTTGGGGTTGACCGGATTGTGGCGGCAACATCCGTCGTTCGCAAATTGGTTACAACGAGTGACTCAGCGTGAGAATGCATTACGCCTTGAAAACCCTTGGGGCTCGGAAAAGTTCAATGCAATAGTAAATCGGCATGCAGAAGCGGCTTCCTCAGACTTAAGCAAGCTACTACAGCAGAATTGAGTGACGAAATGGGCTAAAGCAGGGCATGTCCAAGGCTTATTGCCCAAATTGAAGACATATTGTCGGAAAGCACAGTTTTGGAGCCAAGCATTTGTTCTTTATGATTATAGGAGTCGATCAGAACGCTGAGCAAAAAGCGATACTGAGGTGCTGACTGATAAAATGGTTTACACGAATTCAAATAATTTCTAACCGGGCTATTTTTGCTCAAAAATAGCTCTAACTCCCTTCCTGGCTTGCTAGCATTATCAAAATGACAGTTCTTTCGTTAATCGATGCTAGGGAATTTTTTGATCAAAATTTCTAATTATTTCCTGTTAAATAGGATTATTGTTTTTTGAATTTGATAAAAATATTAATTTAATTTTTATATAAATTATTTAACATTATGTTATTAATAATAAATAAATATTTTTATGTTGATGGCGCCGGCAGTAAGATCAAATTGAAAAAATTATAATAATGGGGTTAAAATGGTGTTTCAGTTACTCTGTACTAAAGGGTTTATTTTTCAACATCCATGAGGTTAATCAGTCAACTATGATCAATGTGGCGATCAACGGTTACGGTCGAATAGGTAGGAACATATTGCGCGCGCTCTATGAGGGTGGCTATCGGGACAAAATACAGATCCAGGCAATTAATGACCTTGGGGCTGCGAAAACAAATGCCCATTTAACGCAATACGATACAACGCACGGCCTATTTTTTAAAAAGGTATCCGCCAGCGCGGATGCTATTCAGGTAGGCAGTGATACCATTCGTGTGCTGGCAGAGCGCGATCCAGCAAAACTACCCTGGGGCGAACTGGGTATTGATGTCGTTTATGAATGCAGTGGTTTATTTACGGATCGTGAATCTGCTGCCAAACATATTCAAGCGGGAGCAAAAAAAGTGTTAGTGTCAGCGCCATCTAAGGATGCGGATGCAACCGTTGTTTACGGGGTTAATGACAATATTTTGAGCGTCGAACACCAGATAATATCGAATGCATCCTGTACCACAAACTGTTTGGCTCCAATAGCAAAAATTTTAAACGATGCGCTGACTATTGAGTCAGGAACCATGACGACGATCCACTCTTACACCAACGACCAGAGCCTCCTAGATACTTATCATCCAGATCTTCGTCGTGCCCGCGCGGCCACGGCATCGATGATTCCGGCCAAAACAGGCGCGGCACAGGCGATAGGCTTGGTATTGCCGGAGTTGGCTGGAAAATTAAGCGGAGTTGCCATTCGTGTGCCTACAGCCAATGTTTCTTTGGTTGATCTAACATTTATTCCCGCGCGGCAAGTAACCTCTGAGGAGGTAAAT
Organism: Pseudomonadales bacterium; assembly: GCA_024234615.1. Taxonomy (NCBI): domain Bacteria; kingdom Pseudomonadati; phylum Pseudomonadota; class Gammaproteobacteria; order Pseudomonadales; species Pseudomonadales bacterium. Next base: position 1,618,294 of record JACKNY010000001.1, on the reverse strand, counting down.
GAGATTATGCGCGCAGCCATAAAACAACATTGTTTAAAAGGCGTGCTGGCCTATAATGATCAGCCTCTGGTGTCACAGGATTTTAATCATCATGCGGCATCATCCATATTTGATGCCAGCTTAACTCAGGTTTCGGGAAAGGCGGTTCAAGTGATGGCGTGGTACGATAATGAGTGGGGGTTTTCGAATCGGATGCTAGAGAATACGCTCGTGTTAGGAGAAATAAATAATTGGAAGAACTAAAGCTTCGTCGCACTAAAATAGTTGCTACGCTCGGGCCGGCAACAGATAACGCCAGTGTGCTGGAAAAATTATTGTTGGCGGGCGTGAACTTAGTACGACTAAACTTTTCGCATGGTGATGCGGCTGACCACCGCTGGCGTGCACAACAAGTCCGCGCCATCGCTAAAAAAAACGGGTTGAACGTAGCAATATTGGGTGACCTGCAAGGCCCCAAGATTCGAATCGCGCGCTTTGCCGATAAAAAAATACAGTTAGCCGCAGGTAGTATGTTTACCCTTGATGCCAACTGGGACAAAAATCTTGGGGATTCCAATCAGGTTGGTCTTGATTATGAGGCCTTGCCCAGCGAAGTGTGTCAAGGTGACAGGCTTCTCCTTGATGATGGCAGGATAGTGCTTGAAGTGGATTCCGTACAGAACGATCGTGTCCGCTGCGTAGTGCAAACAGGCGGTATATTGAGCAACAACAAGGGAATTAATCGACAGGGAGGTGGGCTTTCTGCCGCCGCTTTAACTGAAAAAGATCTGGCTGATATTAGGCTCGCCGCCGAATTAGAGGTGGATTATCTCGCCGTTTCATTTCCTCGTAACGCAGAGGATATCAAAAGGGCGCGAGAATTATTGCGCGATGCTGAATCGCTTGCTGGGATCGTTGCCAAAATTGAGCGTGCTGAAGCGGTTGCCGATTTGGAGACGCTGGATGCTATGATCACTGCATCCGATGCGGTGATGGTGGCCCGGGGTGATCTTGGCGTAGAAATTGGTGATGCTGAGTTGGTGGGCGTTCAAAAACACATTATAAAGCGCGCGCGTGAGCTTAACCGCTGTGTCATTACTGCCACACAAATGATGGAATCAATGATTCTTAACCCACTACCGAGCCGTGCCGAGGTTTTTGATGTAGCCAACGCGGTATTGGATGGTACTGATGCGGTCATGTTGTCGGCGGAAACAGCTGCTGGGGAATATCCAATTGAAGCGGTGCAGGCGATGTCGCGGGTTTGTATTGGCGCCGAAAAGCAGCTAGCGGCCACTAAGGCCAATCATCGTCTTGACCTTGAGTTTTGTCGCACCGATGAAGCTATTGCGATGGCGACCATGTATGTGGCGAATCACTTGCAGGGCATTAAGGCGATTATTTGCATGACTGAGTCTGGTTATACAGCGCTTTGGATGTCCAGAATACGCTCAGGAATTCCTATTTACGCATTTAGCCATCAGCCCAAAACTCTGCGTAGGGTGCTTCTATACAGAGGCGTAGAGCCCATTTTTTTTGACGCCGCAAAAGTTGGCAGCCATCTGGATAGCTTGGCTATAGCAGAGCTGAAACGCAAAAACCTCGTACAACAAGGAGATCAGGTGTTGCTGACTAAGGGTGACCGGATGGGCATCCAAGGTACGACTAATGTTATGAAAATCCTTGAGGTGCTATAAGCGAAAGGTTTTGTCTATTTCTCTTATAAGTGCTACTTGGCGATATCTCTTGGGTAACGACCTAAGACAGCGTAAATCAGTACCAGATAAAACCTAACAATAATAGATATGGGGGTGGCAATGCCGGTCGATGGCGCTATGACAGAAAATAATAGGGCCTACCAAAGTGGAGAAATATTAGGCCACCCCAAAGGATTATTTGTTTGTTTTTTCACCGAACTTTGGGAGCGCTTTTCTTATTACGGCATGCGCGCGCTGCTGATTTTCTATCTCACGCAGCACTTTCTATTTTCCGACGAAAAAGCCTACTTAATTTACGGTGCTTATACTGCACTAATTTATATCACACCGGTCATCGGTGGGGTGCTAGCTGATCGCTGCCTCGGTCCTGGGAAGGCAGTCACCTTTGGCGCGATACTGCTGGTGATCGGACATTGCGGTATGGCGATTGAGGGGCCAGTATCGGTTAGAGAGGGCGCAGAGGTGGCGCGAAATCCTTTTTTCCTTCAAATCTTTTATCTTTCCTTAGCTTTCATCGTAACGGGTGTTGGCTTCCTCAAGGCAAATATATCCACCATTGTTGGCTCCCTATACGAACAGCAAGATCCCCGCAGAGATAGTGGCTTTACAATTTTCTACATGGGAATCAATTTAGGATCATTTTTTGCTGCGTTACTTTGCGGTTGGCTCGGTCAAACCTATGGCTGGGGCTATGGATTTGGCTTGGCAGGTATTGGTATGCTGCTTGGACTGTTGGTTTTTATTAAAGGTAAACCGCTACTCGAAGGGAGGGCGGACTCACCTTGTTCTGCGCGCTTAAAAGAAAAGATTTTTGCTGGAATGTCGCGCGAAACCCTTATCTATTTGAGTGGTATCATCGGTGTTTTTATCGTTTGGCTGCTTATTCAAAACCAGGAACTGGTAGGGCAGATATTGATGGGCACGGAAGCTTTGGTGCTCCTGTTTCTCTTGGTGTATGCGTTTACCCAATGTGAGCCAGATGATAGAGATCGCATGCTGGTTTGCACAACGCTGATTGTGTTCTCGGTACTGTTTTGGTCTTTGTTTGAGCAGGCGGGCTCCTCTCTGAATATATTTGCCGATCGCTCAATTAATCGAAATGTCCTTGGCATAGAAATCCCCGCATCGATGTTTCAATCACTCAATGCTTTTTTTATATTCACGTTAGCCCCGTTATTCTCAATTCTCTGGACTTGGTTGGCACGGCGTGGCTGGGAACCGTCGACGCCAATAAAATTTGGTTTGGGTATTTTGCAGGTTGGATTCGGCTTTTTGGTGCTGGTGTTTGGCTCAGAATTTTCTGAAGGAAGAGGGCGGATAGGCATGGTCTGGTTGGTGCTGATCTATTTTTTGCACACAACGGGCGAGTTGTGCTTATCTCCAGTTGGCCTTTCAATGGTCACTAAGCTCAGCTTAAAACGGATTGTTGGTATGATGATGGGCGTCTGGTTTTTAGCTTTTGCCGCCGCTAATTATATTTCGGGGCAAATCGCAATGATGACAGGCGGCTCCGGTAATGCCAGCTTGGCAGTGGATCAGCAATCGTTGACAGCTCATGTTCTGGCTGTGTACGAAAACGTAGGCTGGCTTGCCGTGGGCGTCGCCGCTTTACTATTTTTAATAACGCCCGTGCTAAAAAAACGTATGCACGGCGTGCATTAGAAATTTCATTTCATAAGTAATCCATCGCTGAAGCGTAACCCATCAAAATCTAGCCTAATCCCTCTTTTAAAAGGAGGTTTAGGCTGCGCTCTTCATAAAATTCACCTTTGATCAGTGAGTTTCATTTTTTTATAGTGCCCTCTGAATATTAAAGATATTTAAAGCAATACAAATAATACCTTTAATTAATTGGCATTTCTTTATTTAAGCTAGAAAAATTGCATATAACCCGCCATATAGCTCAATAAAAGTAATTTTTATTATCAATATGCAGCCAATAAATAAATTATAATATTATTGAAATTTATATTTAATGGGGTTAAATTGCGGTTTGTGATGTTGAACTAAAATCATCACTACTCAATGTAGGCCACCAAACATGTGCTTATAAATATAAAGAAATAACTGCATTTAGCAGGTATTCGATAATAGGTTAAAACCATGAGGAGTAATGAATATGAAACCAAAACTATATCTGCTTTCATCAGCAGTCTTTGCTGTTAGCGGGTACACACCACTCATTCAAGCGGAAACGGTTACTCTAGAAGAAGTGGTTGTCACAGCCCAGCGGCGTGAGCAGTCGTTTCAAGATGTTCCTATCAGTATCACCGCTTTTAGTGCTGAACAGATCGAACAGAGTAACTGGAAGGGTGCTCGTGATTTTATCCAAATGACGCCAAATGTTTCTTTTTCTGAGAATGATTCTCAAGGTACAAAAAACGGGGATATTACCATTCGAGGCATTAGTGATCTGACTTCTGGGGCTGGTGAGCGGATTATTCAAACTCGTCCGGCCATAGGCGTTTTTGTGGATGACTTCAGTGTCTCCAGTGTCTCCAGTGGCAGTGCGAATCCGCCGCTTGGAGATGTTGAGAGAATAGAGGTGCTGCGTGGTCCTCAAGGAACCTATTTTGGGCGTAATGCCACTGGCGGTGCAATTAATATTGTGAGTAAGAAACCTAATGAAGAAAAGGAACTCCAGGTCAGTGCTGGATTAGGAAATTTTGGTACCTACTCGCTAGGGGCGGTTGCTAACACACCACTCACAGATAATCTATTTGTACGATTGGGCGTTAGCTATGAGGAAAGTGATGGTATTGTTGAAAACCTTTCACCCACAGGTAACGATGCAGATTATGAGAACACGAACATCCGCTTGGCATTGAGGTGGCAACCAGGCGACTGGACGTTGGATTTAACCGGGCAGTTTATTGACGAGGATGAAGGAAATTTGGGGAAAGTCCCGGTTGATGGCGGTCCAGGAACCTTTCCGGTGTTATTTATTCTTGGATTTGACCCAAATAATCTCAGTGCCACCTGTGGCAAAGGTGAATCTATTAATTTTGCGGATAATGATGATAGAAATTGTGAAAATGCTGATACCTACACGGAAGTAGAAAACAATATCATTACTTTTAAGGCGGAATATGAAGGTGATCGCTTTACCTTCACCTCTATTACCGGTCAGATCGATAGTGATTTCGGGCAATTTGAAGATCTCGATAATACTGGTTTGGACCTGTTTAATCGTCTAAATGAATATGAATCCGAATCATTTAGCCAGGAATTCCGTATCGCTTCAGCAGGCGAAAATATGGTCGATTGGACAGTTGGTGCGTTCTATTACAAGGACGAGTTTGAAGTAAACAATCGTATTATAACTGGGTTTGATACGGTGCCTGGATTTACAGGGTTTCTTACCGTGCCTGGAGACTACCCCAATGAAAATCAGCAATTTGTCGACCGGGAAGGTTGGGCAGTCTTTGCCGACATCGCTTGGCACATTAATGACCAATTAACTCTGAACATTGGTGGGCGATATTCCTATGATGAAGATGAACAGCACTGGGAAAATACCTATGCGTCATTTGCTTGTGGGACGAGAGAGGTTGTTGGCGGCGTTGCAGCACCTCTGGCGCCAGCCTGTGAGCTGCGACCTGATCAAACACTACCCTTACCTGTTTATGAAAGTGGTGGGATGCAGTATGTGACAGGAGGTCGATTACCTCAGCGGTTATTTACACAAAATGATACTGACGACAATGATTTCTCACCAAGGATAGCGTTAAATTGGAAATTTAGTGAAGACCATTCGTTATTCGCCACTATCTCGCAAGGCTATCGTCCGGCTGGGGTAAGAGTGGCACCTGATTCCGATTTTCTTGGGCCAGATGAGCAGTTAGGCTTGGCGACTCCGGTAGATACTCGCTCAGAGTTTGATAAGGAAAAAGTCACTAATTATGAGATTGGCTGGAAAGGGTACTTGAACAACCGCCGGACACGCGTGGAAGTGAGTTTATTCAGGATAGACTGGGAGGATATGCAGGTTCGAGTCGGGCGATTTATTTGCCGTCTGTCAGATGGCACGCCAGTTGATGCATCGTCCTCGGCATCAGTTGGATGTGTCACCGGTGTAACACCCGATAACCGAGTTGATAATGCCGATGAGGCTCGCAGTCAAGGTGCTGAATTGAGTGTTCAGACGCTAATCGGCGATCACATTGAATTAGCGGGTGCTATCGGCTATATGGATGCGGAATTTAAGGATTTCGACTCGTCAGATGGCGATCTGTCAGGCAAAGATTTGCTGAATGCCCCTGAGCTGACCGGTGCGTTATCCGGCCAATATAATTGGAGGTTTAACGATGGTAATGGCTACCTACGACTGGAAGCAAATTTTCGTAAAGGTGTCTGGACCCGACTTGGTGATTTAGTGGCATCTAACGATTTTCCGATGAAAACAGATGATTTTACCGTTGTTAATCTTCGCGCTGGAATTAACTGGTCCAACCAACGATTGGCGCTTAGCGTGAATAATCTACTTGAAGAGGATTATATCCTTGGGATTGATACCTTTGCGCCCAGTGCGGTGATATTACCGCACCCTCGCAGCTACAGTCTGACTTGGTCTATGTCGTTTAAATAACCAACTCATTCCGATGGGACGCCTCAGCAACAGGGGTGTTGTAAAAACGTCCCATCGGTTATCAACCTGTCATCCGTGAATATAAGTTTAGCGAAAACCAAACTTAGAGTAATTACTATGCGGCAATACCGTCTTTTATTGGCATTTTTAATGACTACAATATTGATGGTATTAAAGATGCCATTGTCTAATGCAGCTATTGATGCCCGCTTGCTGCGTTTCCCCGATGTCTCAGCCGATAAAATCCTATTCACCTACGCCAGCGATCTTTGGATTGCTCCGCTCAGTGGTGGCCGCGCCTACCGCTTAACCTCCGATGGAGGGAGCGAAAAACGTGGCAAATTTTCTCCCGATGGAACGCAGGTTGCTTATAGCGCCACCTATCAGGAAAACAGAAATATTTTCACCTTAGATGTTGAAGGTGGTATTCCAAAACAAGTGACTTACCACCCTGATCCAATGGCTATTTTGGATTGGAGCGCCGACGGCAAGCAGCTGCTATTTGCCAGCACCATGTATAGTGAACGTCCACGCTACAATAAATTGTTTCTGGTCAATGCGCGCGGTGGCTTACCGGAGCAATTACCGCTTTTTTACGGAGAAACGGCGGCACTGTCGGCGGATGGGAGCCAGCTTATATACACCTTCTACAAGGATTTTCAGGAAGAATCCTGGAAGCGCTATGAGGGAGGCCGAGCACCGGATTTGTGGTTGTTTGATAAAAACACGGGAATATCCAGAAAATTGACAGATTACGTCGGCCCCGATTCACAGCCGATGTGGGCTGGGGATATGGTGTATTACCTGTCCGAAAATGGTGCGCATCAACGTAGCAATATTTGGGCACTTGATTTAATGACAGGGGCAAAAAAGCAGATCACACATTTTATTGATTATGACGTACGTCATCCATCAATTGGGCCAAGCCATATAGTGTTTCAACAAGCCGACCGGCTTTACTTACTCTCTCTTGCCGACAATCAGGTGAAGCCTATTGATATTGATCTGGTGATTGATCAGCAGAGTCTAACTGAGAAACCCCAGTCAGTGGAAAAGCGTATTACCAGTTCAGCACTATCGGCAGACGCGAAAGCCGTTTATTTTGAAGCTAGGGGAGACATTTTTAAACTCGATGCTGAACACGGGGTTGCAACCAATCTGACACAAACGCCTGGAATTGCTGAGCGTTATCCCAGCCCTTCACCGGATGGTCAGAGCTTGGCTTATTTTTCTGACCAGAGCGGGGAGTATCAGTTGGTGCTGCATCAGTTGAATTCGAGCGCATCAAAAACGCTTACCCATTTCACCCAAGGCTATCGCTACCGCCCACAATGGTCGCCTGACAGCAAAAAAATAGCATTTATTGATAATGAGCAGGTGCTTCGAGTTATCGATGTCAAATCAGCAAAGATGACTGTAATCGATAAAGGTTTGAGGCGGGGCCATTATGAACTGGAGAACTTTCAAGTTTCCTGGTCGGCAGATAGTCGTTGGCTAGCGTTTTCAAGGCATCTGGAAAATTTGAACCAGGCTATTTTTCTCTATGAAGTGGCTTCCCAAAAACTGACGCAGGCAACCAGCGGTGACTACAACGATTTTGATCCGGTGTTTGATCCGCAAGGAAACTACCTTTACTTGCTTTCTCACCGTCAATTTTCTCCGATTTTCGGAGACATCGATGAAACTTGGACTTACGCCAATTCCACGACCATTGGATTGATACCTCTTAGGTTAAACACTTTGTCACCGTTCCATCCAGGTTGGCGCCGGTTGGAAGTATCGTCAAAGGTTGAAATTGATCTTACCGACTTTGAAAATCGCTTAGTGCTGCTACCGTTGAAGGCGGGACGCTACGTCAACCTGAGTGCTGTTCCAGATAAATTGATTTATCAGGAACAGCCAACGCAAGACCCCGATAAAAAGGATGGCGCGATACTTAAGTATTACGACCTCACAACAAAAACCGAGAGCAATATTATTGCTGACGTGAGTGGCTTCGAACTGTCCCATAGCGGCGAAAAAATACTATTACAAAAGGATGAGGTTTATGGCCTTGTGGAGGTTGCTAAAGATCAGGAATTGAAGGAAAAACTAGCGACTGCAAACCTAATCGCTGCACCTAACCTGAAGGCTGAATACCGACAAATGGTGAGCGAAGCGAAACGCTACGTCAGAGATTTTTTTTATGACCCCGGAATTCATGGTTTGGACTGGCCCGCGGTGGTCGATAGTTACCGACGCTGGTTACCCTATGTGAACAACGAAGAAGACATGACAGTGCTGTTGACCGAATTGGCCGCTGAACTTTCTGGGGGACATATTTGGGCGACGGCGGCAGATTCGCGTTGGCGCCCCAAAAACGAAACAGTTGGCCTTTTAGGTGTTGATTTTGAAGTAGCGGATAACGCGTACCGCATTAAGAAAATCTATGCCAGTGGGGCTTACGCCGATGCGCCTGTCTCACCGCTTGCAGCGCCGGGGCTTAATGTTAAGGTGGGTGATTATCTGTTGGCAGTCAACGGCACGCCTTTATCGACCCAGGATGATCCCTGGAAAGCCTTTCAAGGCCAATTTGAAAAAGTAGTACGGCTCTCTATCAGCCACACGCCTAAGCTTGAAGATGCCCGAGAGATTCTGGTCAAAACAATCGCCAGTGAACAAAAGTTACGTGAGCTGGATTGGGTTGCCTCAAATCGCAAAAAGGTGGCCCAAGCGAGTGATGGTAAATTGGGCTACCTGTACCTGCCTGACACCTCGCTGAATGGCCAAAATGATTTGATGCGCCAGTTTCGGGCACAGTTTCACAAACAAGGTTTAATTATTGATGAGCGTTTTAATATGGGGGGAGCGTTAGGTGATCGCTTAGTAGAACTGCTCAACAGACCGCCGTTAAATTATTTTAGTAGCCGTAACGCAATGGATTATGCTTTACCGACGATCGGCCATAATGGCCCGAAATCCTTAATTACCAACGGTTGGAGCTACTCTGGTGGGGATGGTTTTCCTTTCTTATTTAAAACAGCTCAGTTGGGTCCTCTGATTGGCACTCAGACTTGGGGTGGTTTGATTGGTCCAAACCTGCCTCTTAAATTCATCAATGGCGGCGCCATTTCAGCTCCTCCGCAACGGGTATATGACATTTGGGGTCATTGGGCTGAGGGTAATGAGGGAGTTCGACCTGATATTGTCGTAGAAAATGATCCAACCAGATTGTATTTTGGAGAGGACGCACAGCTCGATCGTGCTATTAGCGAAACCCTGAAAGCGCTAGAAACCCATCCAATAATCAAAGTACCTGAATTTCCCAGCGCTCGCATCAGGAGATAATAATATGAAGAATCTGTATATCTGGACACTTAGCTTCTTACTCATCATGACTAGTTTCTTAGGGCATGCCGACCAGTCCCAAGATGTTACCTTAATTTATGCCGGTAAAGTGCTATTAGAGGCGGGCAGAAGTCCCCAGGAAAAGGTCAGTATTCTAGTGGTTGGAGAGACGATTGAAAAAATCATTCCTGGATTTGTTGACCCTGCTGAGCTGTCTGCTGTTAACAAAGTTAAGGTTGTTAATCTTCAGGATAAGTTTGTTCTTCCGGGATTGATTGACGCGCACGTGCATCTTCTCATGCTTTACAAGGGTGATCGTGCGACTACAACCGAAGGACAGAATGCTTTGCATGGTGCTTATAATGCCAAAATGACCCTAGAGGCTGGCTTCACGACTGTACGCGATTTAGGCGCCCCTGACAGTTCAATTTTTGCACTACGCGACGAGATTAATGCAGGACGCATTGCCGGACCGAGAATACTAGCCGCTGGTGCTGCAATCGCTGTAACTGGCGGGCATGGTGACGATACAGGTTACAATGAAGAATTATGGCACGAAACCGCTAGCGGAGGTGTTTGTGATGGTGTTGCCGAATGTCGCAAAGCGGTCAGACGGCAGATAAAACGCAGTGCCGATGTAATTAAAATAACGGCCACTGGTGGTGGCGGTAAGCCCCAAGGGGGACCGGATGCGGAACCAGAATTTTTTGAGGATGAGTTTATCGCTGCTGTCGAAACGGCCCATCGTTTAGAAAAGAAAGTAGCCGTTCATGCGCATGGCACCAAAGGTATTCAACTTGCTTTGCGCGCTGGGGTGGATTCCGTCGAGCACGGGACTTTTTTGGATAATGACACCATCCAGTTATTTAAAAAAACAGGGGCTTTTTTGGTGCCCACGTTGTCGGTGCGTGACAACTTAAAAGCAGATATTGATGAAATGCCTGCTTATATCCAAGAACGAGCGAGATATATCGTTGAGATAACCCCTAAGTTGATGGGTGACGCCCATCGCAAAGGTGTCAAGTTTGCGCTGGGATCAGATGCTGGCGTGGTTGCTCATGGTAACAATGTGAGAGAGTTGGAATGGTTGGTTGAAATTGGCATGACCCCACACCAAGCATTAAAAGCCGCGACTCTTAACGCGGCGGAATTGCTTGATCTGAGCGATAAGGTTGGAAAAATAGCGATTGGGATGTCGGCAGATATGATCGCTGTCGAAGGCGATCCTCTAGCCGATATAACTGCGTTAAGGAATATCAGGCTCGTAATGAAGTCAGGTCAAATTTACCTCCAACACTAATTAGCGGTATCAGGCAGCGCAATTATTTGGAACCAGATCATATAAAGCTGAATTTGGTATTAACAGCGGGAGTAAAAGCAACATGTCGATAATAGCATCGGACAATGTTTTAGCACTTGGGACCGTGCTGTTCGCCTTGGCTTGGTTTGGTTTTTGGATGGATACCAACTCCATTGGCAAGAAGACCTCCGGTGTTATCTGGATTCTATGGGTAGCAATGGCGCTCTCTAATACAAACATCATTCCGCTTCAGGCCCCCACCTATGATTTTGTTGGCGGGACACTCGTTCCTCTAGCGATCCCCTTACTTCTCTTTAAGGCAGATTTACGCAAAATCTTTAGAGAAAGCGGTGTTGTGATGATCACATTTTGCCTTGCCAGCATGGCGACTGTTATCGGTGCAGTTCTGGGGTTTTACTTGCTTGAATTGGGTGATATAGGGCCAAAAGTGGCCGGTGTGTATTCTGGCGCCTGGATCGGAGGCATGGTGAATTTTCTCGCGGTATCCCAAGCGGTTGAAATGACGCCGGATGAGTTTAGCGTTGCCCTCAGTGCCAGTGCCGTAGTGAGTATTCTAGCGCTAATGATGTTGCTCGCCATTCCTTCGGTGCGCTGGATAACTAATCGAATACCCTCTGCCTTATTAGGCGATGAAATACTAGAGGGTGATCATCCTTTAAGTGCTGGAGAGAGTTATGAGGTTCGATTAAAACTGGCTCACGTCTGTGGTGCTCTGGCCATTAGCTTTGCGATCTGTGCGGTTGCTCAGTTGATCGCGCAGGCCTTGAAGATGGAGCATTACAGTATTTTGTTTATTACCGTACTGACGATTTTGGTAGCCAACCTATTCCCCACAATGATGGCAAATCTGGAAGGCGATTTTGAGCTAGGCATGCTGATTATGTATCTATTTTTTGTTGTTGCCGGAGCAAGTACCGATGCAACATCCTTTTTGGGCTCAGCACTGTATCTGTTTTTTTACGGTATGTGCATTATTTTCATCCACCTGGCATTGGTATTGACCGTCGCCAGGCTGTTTAAAGTTGATTTGGCCGAAGCAATTGTGGCATCGGGAGCGGCGCTGGTCGGGCCTGCAGTGACGGCAGCGATTGCAACTTCACGTGGTTGGAAAGACTTGGTTACCCCCGCAATAATGTGCGGAATTTTTGGCTATGTCATCGCCACATTTATTGGCGTAACAGTAACCAAAATGCTTACTTGATGGCAACTAATAACCTTTCTGAAAAAGATAGAAATATTTGATTTTTGAACGGATGGATTAAATGAAAATAGTAGATAGCTCGAAAGAGTCTCTGCGGTCGGCGCCTGAAAAATCAAGCCTGAACTGGCCAGGTGCGGGTACTCAACGCGTAGCCGCAATTGGCGAGTGTATGATTGAAATCACTGAACGTGAGGGCGTTGGGCTTTCCTACGGTTATGCTGGCGATACGCTCAATACTGCGGTTTATCTGGCGCGTGAATTTAACGATTGTGGCCATAAGGTCGATTACGTTACCGCCGTCGGAGATGATGATTTTAGTCAGCAAATGGTCAAACTTTGGATTGACGAAGGTGTTGGCACGGAACTGGTAACGGTTATCCCCGGCGAGCTACCAGGGCTTTATTGGGTTCGTACCGACAATAGCGGTGAACGCAGTTTTTTTTATTGGCGCAAGGAAACAGCTGCCCAAAAATTGATGGAGGCCACTCGCGCCTTCGGTTTGGCAGAACAACTGGCGCATTACAATATAATTTATTTGTCTGGTATTACTCTCGCTATTCTACTGAAGGAAAGCAGGGAATTATTACTCGCCATGCTGGATCAATTAAGGCGATCCGGAGTGCTGATAGTTTTCGATACCAATTATCGCCCCAAACTTTGGGGCTCCAAACAGGAAGCTGCTTTTTGGATCACCCGGCTAGCTGAAATTGCCCATGTCGCTACCGTCAGTTTTGATGATGAGCAAGCTGTTTTCGGAGATGGCTCCACTAAAGATACGATAGCACGCCTACACGCAACTGGCGTGGAAGAAGTGATTGTCAAGAATGGCGCAAAACCATGCATGGTCTCTGATACGCAAACCCTGATTGAAGTGCCGTTAAAAACCATTGTTAAACAGGTAGACACAACCGCAGCGGGAGATTCCTTTAATGCCGGTTATATAAACGCCAGAATTAGCGGTAAAGGACTTCAGGAATCCGTTGAATGTGCTCAAAAAATTGCGGCGATGGTTGTGCAATTTCCCGGTGCCGTCATTCCTAAATAGTATGCATTTCTATGCTTGTCTTTAATAGAACTTAGGGGGTTGTTCAGAGACTCCCAAGATTATTGAGAATTATCCAAAACATGGCTGAAACCGCTAACCTTCAACGCTTTACACTGATCGTAGTCTTAGCGATAACCAGCTCATTCGCGCCATTGTCGGTAGATTTTTTTGCGCCCTCTATGCCAAATGCAACACGGGATTTGGCGGTTTCGACGGAAGCGATTCAAAACACACTTTATCTGTTTTTTATTGGTTACGGGCTTGCGCCTTTCCTCTGGGGGTTGCTTGCAGATCGACTTGGTAGACGCAGGGTGATGTTAACCGGAATATTCGTTTACTGCACGGCCTCTATCGGCTGCTATCTTTCATCAGGGATTTTTGAGTTATCCATTCTCAGGCTGATGCAGGGCATAGGTGCCGCTTGCGGAGTGGTGGTTGCACGCGCAGTACTGAGGGACATACATGGACCCACGGGAGCGACCAAAGCGATTTCCGGTATGTTTCTTATTATGGTTTGGGTACCCATTTTAGGGCCCATCTTGGGGGGTTATTTGGCTACCCATTTTAGTTGGCGGAGCAGTTTTTTGATTATGACACTGACCGCTGGGATTACGATGTTGGGCTGTTTTCTGTGGCAATCTGAAACCCGCCCGGAAAGGGGATGCTCAGATAGGCAGCAACCGAAAAATAACTGGTACTTGGTATTAGCAAATCCAGCCTTTGTTAGACACGCGCTGGCTAACATGTTTTGCGTGGGTACCATGCTTTTATTTATTTCTAATTACAGCTACCTTGCCGAACAGCATTATCAGCTCTCGGCTAGCGCAAATGGTTATGTTCTGGCCGCCTTTAATGCGAGCATTTCTGTCGGCGTTTATCTGGTGCGATGGCTTGCGCCACGGTTGGGGGTCGAGCGAACAATCTACATTGGGTTATGGGTGGCGCTGGCTGGTTGGTCAATGCTCTGGGTGCTCTGTTTTAAGTCCATTCCAGGAGCGATACTTATTTTGTTACCGGTTGTGCTGGCCTGCCTTGGTACCGGTATGGTACTTAGCCTGTCTGTTGGGCAGGCACTGGTTCCCTTTGCTTATGCTGCAGGCGCGGCATCTGCACTTTTTGTTTGCGTGCAGTCGGCCGGTTCATCATTGATTAGTTATTTGGCAACACATTCTTCCGATAGCACTTTATCCGCAATAACAACAGTCTTGCTTATCTGTTCAGCGTTAGCCTTGTTTAGCATGAAATTTATTAATAGCGCAGTAAAACCATGATGACAAACTCAGTGGAAACCGTGGAACGGCCAAATTGCTAACTATGACTGTACTTATTTAAAGGTGAGATACAGCAAAAAAGTTTTTAAATCAGTGTCCTACAGGAGATTAGGCTATGGCGACAATATTAATTACTGGTGGTAACAGCGGGTTGGGGCTGGCGAGTACCCTTGCATTTGCACGTAATGGTGACCAGGTCTATGCCACCGTACGCGACCCAAACAAAGCAGCAGCGCTTCGACAAATCTCCGATCAAGAACAACTGCATATTCAAATTAAAACATTGGATGTCACACAACCAGCTACTTTCGCAGCGTTAGTCCAAAGTATCGTTGAAAAAACTGGGGGTATTGATGTGTTGGTTAATAACGCCGGTATTCTGCGGGCTGGTGCGCTTGAAGACCTTTCTGAAGATGCAATCCGGGAAGTCATGGAGACGAATTTTTTTGGACCAATGCTGTTAACCCGACAGGTATTGCCACAAATGCGCAAGCAACGCAGTGGTTACATTATCATGATCAGTTCCCTGTCCGGTGTTGCAGGGCTAGCCGGCGACGTTGCTTATACGGGCAGCAAATTTGCGTTAGAGGGAGCGACAGAGGCTTTGCGTCACGAGATAGACCGCTGGGGAATTAAAGTGGCGTTGGTAGAGGGTGGCTTATATGCAACCAATATCTTTAGCCCCAATTTATCTCAAAATGCGCTGTTGCCTGAGGGGTACCCACAAAACTCGCCTTACCGACCTTTAATAGAATCCAAATTAAAAGGGGTCCAGGAACGGATTGCTGATGCTTTGGAGCCAAGTATCGTCGGGGATTTGTTGGTAAAAATCGCCAACTCTGATGGTAGTCAGTTACGCTGGCCAGCGGATGATGTGGCAAAAATGGTGATTGGCGCAGTATTTGGCCATAGCGATGCGGATAGGGATATGTTTTTACGTGGCGCGGCCAATGCTGATTGGTGGAGCGAAGGTAAAAACAGCCCTACCGAGTAGATAAAATACCAATAGATTTTCTAACGAGGAGAGAAACAAATGGTAGTGCGACTAGCTCACCTGTGTATTGAGTCGAATAATTTGGAAGCCACCGAAACATTTTATGGATATCTTGGGATAAAGCGTCAGTTTGAATTCCGCAATAAACAAAATGAACTGATCGGTATGTATTTGAACTTTGGTAACGATACCTACTTTGAAATTATCAAGGTGAAAAAGCCGAGAGAAGAAGGGATTATCCGGCATTTTGCAATAGAGGTTGAGGATGTGGCGGCTGTGCGCGAAACCCTTCTAAAGCAGGGTGTAAAGGTAACTGAAAAGCGTCTCGGCGGTGATAATGCCTGGATGGTAACCTGCCACGACCCCAACGGTATATTTATCGAGTTCCATGAATACACTGAAAACAGTATGCAGAAAGTTGGTGGTACTTGCATTATTGATTATCACCCATAACACATTATCGAGGTTTTTCGTTTATGCCAAAACGTATTATCTTTCCGCAGAAAGGACAGGTTGTTTTAGAGGACTTTAGTTTGCCGCCGATGGGGGCAGGAGATATCCGAGTTCGCACTCTCTATAGTCTGATGAGCATCGGCACCGAGAACATCATCCTTCAGCAAAAATATGCGCCAGACACACACTTTGCAAAAATGTTCTCTTTCCCACAGCTAAAGACGGGGGTTCAGGCAGTTGCTGAAGTACAGGCGGTTGGCGAAGATGTCTCGGATTTTCAGCCGGGTGACCATATTTATATGCGCAAGGCACACGGCTCTCACCAAGTGGTTCCTGCCGCCAATTGTTCTCTGATACCAGAAGGCGTTGATCTTAAATCCGCCTGTTGGGCGGGGTTGGCGAAAACGGCATTTCGCGCTGCATGGGCCGGTCGCTTCGAGCTTGGTCAACAGCTTTTGATTATTGGCGCTGGGCCTGTAGGGCAGATGGCCGTGCGCTGGGCGGCTGTATCCGGGGTGGAAATGATTGCTGTGGTTGATCTTTGTGAGGAACGGTTAAAGCATGCGGAAAATGGTGGTGCAACACGGTTGTTTAAAGGGCAAGTATCACAGATGCTTGAAGAGATAAGAGCATTGAATGGTGGTAACGGCCCATCTCTGGTGGTCGATGTCACTGGGAATGCCGAGGTATTTAAGCAGGCGTTAGCGGCAACCGGGCGCTTTGGCAAGGTGATCCTATTAGGGGACAGTGGCTATCCGGCCGAGCAATGTTTGAGTTCGGATGTCATGGTGAAAGGGCTAACCATTCAGGCGACCCATGATAGTCATGACCGCGATGGCTGGACTCAGCGGCGTGTCGATGAGTTGTTTTTTAATTTAGTGCGGCGCAATCAATTCTCCTTATCCAGTTTAATAACACATGAGTTTCTACCGATAGATTGTGAGCAAGCCTACGATCTGGCGAACCGGCACAGAGATCAGACAATGGGGATTTTGTTTGATTGGCATCAGGCGAACTATGTCTAACAACCTCTACAGCATAAAGATAAAACGGGATGATACCTATGGCACTCACTGAAGTGAGCGAGCAACAAGTTGCGATAATAACAGGTGCAGGGTCGGGTATTGGCAGGGCCTGTGCTTTACGTTTTGCTAAAGCAGGGTATCAGGTTCTGGTTGCTGATTTAGATGAAGCGGCAGCAAAAGATAGTTGCCGTGAAATCACCTCACTAGGCGGCACAGCGATCAGTCATGTAACTGACGTGACAAGTTGGCAAAGCTGTGAGTCTATGGCTGAGCGGGCGCTTTCCGAGTGGCGACAAATTGATGCGTTAGTTGCCAATGCCGGTGTCCAAATAGGCGGCAGTTTGCTTGATTCAAAGGAGGCCGACTGGGACAAAATTCTGGGGGTAAACCTCAAAGGCGTGGCTTATTGCTGTAAGGCCGTGCTGCCGAGCATGATTCGGCAAGGCAGCGGTGCCATCGTCATAAACTCCTCGATTAATGCTTTGGTTGGTACGGCGGGAATGGCTATCTACGATATGAGTAAAGCAGGAGTGCTGGCTTTGGCTCGTAGCCTCGCCGTAGCGCATGGCCTCCAGGGAGTGAGAGTCAACGCCGTATGCCCAGGAAACACCATCACAGATTTTCATATCAATAATATGGCGAAACGGGGGATTACAGTTGACCAGCTACGTGAAATGACCCAGGGGTATGCGCTGCTTGGGCGCGCGGCGGAACCTATGGAAATTGCGAATGCGATCCATTTTCTGGCCAGCGACGAAGCCTCTTTTATTACCGGCCAAGCAATTTGTGTCGATGGCGGTTTTTCGGTAACAGGTAGAGGTTAAATTGTATGATTTCAGACAACAACATTCGCTGGGGTATTTTGGGTACAGGCGGCATGGCTCACAATTTTGCGGAGGCGCTAATGGAAGTTGAAGATGCTCAGCTCATCGCTATCGCATCGCGCTCGCAAAGCTCTGCTGAACAGTTCGGCGACCAGTTCAGCATTCCGCTGCGCTATGCCGGCTACGAAAAACTGATTACGGGAAATGAAGTGGAAGTGGTTTATATCGCCACGCCACATTCGCAGCACAAAGATCTGAGTATCCGTTGTCTGCAAGCAGGCAAAGCGGTTTTGTGTGAGAAGCCATTTACGCTTAATCTGCAGCAGGCGCAGGAAGTCATATCTCTGGCAAATGAAAAAAAACTTTTTCTCATGGAAGCGATGTGGACGCGTTGCTTACCTGCCATAACGAAACTAAATGAACTGTTGTCGCAGCAAGTTATCGGGGATGTGCAAATCATGCTGGCGGGTGGCGCCTATATGCCGGATTTTGATGAGGATTACTATCTATTCAATCCTGATCTAGGCGGTGGAATATTGTTAGATGCTGGTGTTTATTTAGTCTCCATGGCTTCGATGATTTTTGGGCCGCCTACAAAAATTCTGGCCGCCGGAGAACTCGGGAAAACCGGTGTGGACGAGCATGATGGAGTCCTGCTGACGCATGCAAAAGGAGAGATTGCTAACCTCTATGTTTCTCATCGCGCGAAAGCATCACCTGATTTAACCTTACTTGGCAACAAAGGAAAAATATACCTTCATCCTCCTGTTTTTTGTCCTTCAAAGATAACTGTCAGTGAAGAAGGCAAGGCGGACAAGGTGTTTGATTTTGCAGAAACGGGTAGTGGTTATCGTCATGAGATTATTGAAGTTAACCGATGTTTGAGGCAGGGGAAAATTGAAAGTGATTTAATGCCCCTTAACGAAAGCTTAACGATCATGCGGACCATGGATGAAATTCGCAGGCAGATTGGGCTTCGGTATCCTGGTGAGACAGCGTAAGAGAGCTATGCTGTCACCATTGCAGCTTAATCAATCCTCAGGCTGCTTAGCGATTTCATCTTCAATAATCGTACGATTTTGATCCAATAACTCAAGCGTAACGGTGCGTGCTTTTTTGGCATCACTGGCGGCAATCGCCCAGGCAATTTTGCGATGCCGTTCTAGGTTGTCTGATGCGGCGGAAGGGTGGTGGGCTACCACGCTGAAGTTAATCTTTAAAAAAGCCGTAATGGCATTTCTCATATTAGCTAAAACTGCATTATGCGTTGCCATTAATATGGCATCGTGGAAGCCGATATCGGCAGCCATGTAATCTTCAAAGTTGTTTTCTTTAACGCTCTTTTCCATACTTTCGTAGGCGGACATGATTTGCGATATATCGTGCCGTTCTGCACGCATGGCAGCCAATTCAGCTGCTTCAGGTTCGATAATGCGGCGCATTTCCGTAAGATCCAGTATGAATTTTGGTGAATTGATTTTACAACTTGCGTACCAGGACAATACATCAGGATCAAGCATGTTCCAGTCTTCCCGAGGTCTGACTTTAGTGCCACTTCTTGGTGCGGTTGACAGAAGACCTTTGCCAGCAAGCACTTTAACCGCTTCGCGCAATGCATTTCGACCAACACCGAGTATGGCCGCAAGCTCTGGCTCAATGGGGAGAGTATCGCCCGAATCATAGTCTCCAGAAATAATTTGCTTACCCAGACTCTGTACGACATAGGGCACCTGTCGGCGTGAATTGGGTTTTGGTTGTGTCTGCATGATGACGAATCCTTGAGGTGTCGGTAAAAAACGGTATCGACAATTAATTATGGGATTAATGATATAGTAACTTTTTGAGTGACGCCATTTGTTTCATGAAATAAGCGCCAATTCTAGCAATCTTGCCGATACGGTTTTGCCTATTCAATCGGTCTTAACTTCAAGTTTTGCGTAAACCCGCATAATTTTTTAGAGACTATTTTTTAAATAATCCCATTAAAAGAGCTTTTCAGGTATTGAATTTATTTAGAATATAGTGATAATATTGCTCCAGGTTTATGATTACGCGCCTTTGGTGGGCTGGTCTTCAAGAAATTTCACTTTTTGAATCCTCCACTAAAATCATCCCATATATTCAAAAAGAAAGCAGTTTACCTATAATTTTTATCCGTGGTGGGTCGAGCTGCTGTTATTAAAGGGTTAATTAAGTGAAAATCGTAGATGCAAAAGTTATATTGACCTGCCCCGGTCGCAACTTTATTACCTTAAAAATTCTTACCGATGAAGGCTTGTACGGCATTGGCGATGCAACGCTAAATGGACGTGAGCTGGCTGTTGCCTCCTACCTTAAGGATCACGTTATTCCCTGTCTGCTAGGCAGAGATGCAAGGCAGATAGAAGATATCTGGCAGTATTTATATCGCGGCTGCTATTGGCGTAAAGGCCCAGTTACCATGAGCGCAATCGCTGCCGTGGATACGGCTCTTTGGGATATTAAAGCCAAGGCAGCCAACATGCCCCTATATCAGTTGTTAGGTGGCAAAAGTCGAGACGGCGTTATGGTGTACGGCCATGCTAATGGCGTTGATATAGGAGAAACCACTGAAGAGGTGAGCAAGTATATTGAGTTGGGGTATAAGGCTATCCGGGCCCAAACGGGGGTGCCTGGTTTGGGATCCACTTATGGCGTCTCACAGGACAAAATGTACTATGAGCCAGCAGATGGAGCGCTACCAACGGAAAATATCTGGTCTACCGAAAAATACCTAGATCATGTGCCCAAACTGTTTAGTCGATTAAGAGAGGAGTTTGGGTATGAGCCGCATTTACTACACGATGTTCATCATCGTTTAACGCCGATCGAAGCCGCTCGGCTGGGTAAATCTCTCGAGGAATATCGCCTGTTCTGGCTAGAGGATGCCACACCAGCCGAAAATCAGGAAGCTTTTCGTCTCATCAGACAGCACACGATGACGCCTTTAGCGGTTGGGGAAATCTTCAATACGATCTGGGATTGTAAAAACCTAATTCAGGAACAGTTAATTGACTATATCCGCACTACGGTAGTTCATGCCGGTGGTATCACCCATCTCAGGCGGATTGCAGATTTCGCTTCGTTATATCAAGTGCGCACCGGCTGTCATGGCGCCACCGACCTATCACCGATTTGCATGGGGGCCGCATTACACTTTGATACCTGGGTACCCAATTTCGGCATTCAGGAATACATGCGTCACACCGAGCAAACGGATGAGGTATTTCCTCATTGCTACAGCTTTAAAGACGGTTATCTATACCCAGGTGAATCAGTAGGGCATGGCGTCGATATTAACGAAGAGTTGGCCGCAAAATACCCTTACCAACGCGCATACCTGCCAGTGAACCGTTTAATGGACGGCACCATGTGGAATTGGTAAACCCAAAATTAAGACGAAAATCTAAAAATACTAGAGGTAGTTGATGTCTGATTATGACGTGATTATTGCAGGAGGAGGGCACAACGCCCTAATTTGCGCCTCTCTGCTAGTAAAAAATGGCCTAAAAGTACTGGTCGCCGAGCGCAATGAATGGGTCGGTGGCGGCGTATTAACCCGCGAACTGACTTTGCCCGGCTATAAGCATGACCCCTTCGGATCATCCCATGTCTGGATTCATCTCAACCCTGATTTTAAAGAGCTTTTACCCGAATTTGAAAAGCATGGCCTCAAGTATATCTGGTCAGAGGATGCGATTACTGGTCACCCAAATAAGTACGAAGGTCAGGGTATTGTTGTTTACAAAAGCGTCGACAAAACCTGTGACACCATCGCTGAATACTCGAAAAAAGATGCCGTTCGTTATAAAGAGATTTACGAAGAATTTGGAGAGATTCAGGATGGTGTGGTTAAGGGCATGTTCGCCCCACCAGCACCGCCAAGCTATATGTACCAGGCTATGGAAAACAGCCCGGAAGGTTTGAAACGATTACGTGATTACCAGTTGAGCTCACGTCAATTTACCTTGGAAAATTTTGAAAACGAGCATGTGCGTGCCTTTATTTTAGGCTGGGCCATGGCTCCGCAAACCCTGCCTGATCAGCTCGGTACGGCGGCTGGCTTCTACGTCATGATTCCCAGTATTCACTATTACGGGCAATCTATTCCAGAGGGTGGTAGTGGCATGCTTTCAGTGGCAATGCAGCGTTATATAGAAGCCAATGGCAGTAAGGTTTTAACCAATGCAACCGTCCGTAAATTCATTATTGAAGGTGATACCTGTATCGGTTTTCGGCTGGAGGATGGCACGGAAATTACCGCTAAGCAGGGTGTGGTGAGTGCCCTCGACCCCTATCAAACCTATTTACATGGCTTCGAGGAAGGGCAGCTTCCCAATGATTTCACTAAGATGGTGAGGAACTTTCAGTTCGGTAATGTCACCATTGCTCGAGTGCATTATGCGTTAAATGAAGCCCCGAATTTTAAAGGCCATCCCGATATCAACAAAACCGCATTTCAGCGTATTTTTGGCAATGTTGCGGATATTGATCGGCAGTACAGTGAAATGGCCCAAGGTCTGGCACCTTCCGACCCTTTTTTGTGGACGGCAGCATGGAGCACCATGGATCCAACACGCGCCCCTGAGGGAAAACATACTTTAATTATGGATACTTTCGTGCCGGTTGACCTTACCAGCGGAGAAAATTGGGAAGAAATCGCACCGAGTTATATACGTAACACTTTATTGAAACAATTGCGCAATTACACCACTAATATGAGTGATGACAATATTCTTGGCGAATACGTTGAAAGTGGGCCCAGCCTAGCACGCGCCAACCTGTGTTTTTATAAAGGCGTCACTACCGGCGGTGAACGTACCTTGGCACAAATGGGCTCTTTCCGGCCATTCCCTAACTATTCCGATTACCGCGGCCCTTTTAAAAATCTTTATATGACCGGTCCGTCCTGTCATCCCGGTGGTGGTATCTGCGGCATGGGTACCATTGCCGCCAATGAGATTTTAGCGGACATGGGTTTGAAGGATGAAGACGATAAATTTGATTTTTAGTCATCAGGTTTCGTCTGATGATAAGTAATAAAGCGTAGACCGGTCCCTCCGATTGGTTGGGTGGGGTGGTTTGATAAATCCTTGAGCCACCTCATCCGATCAATTTTTTCTCGGAGAACAATGAATTGAGCATTTATCAGCTGAAAAGTTAATAAATTGATACGAAGTTAAACACAGTTAATAGGTGAAACACATGAGAAAACGAATCGAACCATACACCGCGCTGATCATACAGCCGGAAGTTACCGTTGCGAAAGATATGGCGGACGTCAGGAAGAATCTGGATCGAGTCTGCAACCTGATCCACTTTGGCGTCGGTTATTTTTGGGAAGTACCGGTTCGTTTGGTGGTATTGCCTGAGTATTTTATGCAGGGTGTAGGTACACCGGGCAAAGGCGAAAGCGGTATCGCCGATCAAATGAAGAAAGCGATTACTGTGCCGGGTCCTGAAATTGATATTTTGGGTGATATTGCCAAAGAGTATGGGCTCTACATCTGTGCTGGCGGCGTTGTTGAGCAGGTGCCTGAATTTCCGGACCGATGGTTTAATGCCAATATCATTGTCGGCCCAACGGGAGAGGTCATTCTTAAATATCACAAATGGCACATTCCAGCGACAGTCGGGTTGGGGACTAGCCCACATGACATTTTCGACGAATACTGTGAAAAACTTGGCGGCGATATCAAAGACCTGTTCCCGGTTGTTGATACCGATATCGGCAAGCTCGGCACCATGACCTGCCATGATGGCTGTACCCCGGAAGTATCGCGCGCACTGGGTTACAACGGTGTCGAGGTGATTTGTCACCCAGGTGCAATCCAGGAGGTGGAAGGGGTGTCTCAACCCTGGGATTTCTGGATGTTTACACGGCGAGCCAGAGCGCACGACAACATGGCCTACGTGCTGGGCTCTAACTGGGGTTCCGTGAATTACGAGTATTACCCCAAAGCCTTTTGTCCGGGGCATTCCTTTGCCATCGACTACACCGGCATGGTGCTGAGGGAAGCACCCTATCCAGCAGAGCAAGTGCTGGCAGTAACCATCGATATTGAAGCGTTACGTCACTATCGCTCGCGCACCAACCACAACACCTGGGTTGATGTGCGCACGGAAGGTTTTAAACAAATTTATGAAAACCCAATCTATCCGGCAAATCAATTCCCCTCTGGCAAGCCACCGCGCACATTGTCCGACAAAATAGATCTTTGCAAAGGCGTTTTTGACGACCTCTATGGTCGCGGGCAATTTACACCGCCAGCGGGTTACGAACCGGAAGAAATGTCAAAACTGTTGCAGGATCGGATAGATTACGCCCAAAAAACCGGTCGCTTGCGCAAGAGTTAGGAATGAGGAATTAGAATGAAAGTCAAAAGCAAACTGGCGGATATCGATTTTCAGTTTGGTGCCTTTGAATATAAAAAGGATCATCTGATTATCCACAGCGCTCCCGAGCAAAGGATGCAAACCAAGGTGTATGTCAGCCCTGATGATGTCGTGTCGGCGGCTGGGAAAGCGCTATCCAATCCCAGGGTATGGCTGTATTTAATAGGCTTCCCGTTTTTCCTGATCCGTTACCGCAAAAGGAAGAAAGCCAAGTTGGCAGCAAAGAAGCAGGGTGCCTGAGCGCATCGACTGAGAGATAAATTTTAAGAGGTGAGTATGACACAAATGACGGGCGCACAAGCCATCATTAAATCGTTACGTAACAATGGTGTTGATACGGTTTTTGGGTTACCGGGTGGTCAGTTAGATCATCTATTCGATGCCATGTACAAAGAAGGCGATGGCATACACCTCATCCACTCACGCCATGAGCAAGGCGTCGCTTATATGGCTTACGGCTATGCCAAATCGACCGGTAAGGTCGGTGTTTATACTGTCGTGCCCGGTCCGGGACTGTTAAATTCTACGGGCGCGCTGTGTACCGCTTGGGGCAACTATTCGCCGGTATTATGCGTATCGGGACAAATCCCTTCGACAGGCATTGGCAAAGGTTATGGTGATCTGCACGAGATCAATGATCAGTTAGGTATGATCCGTCATATCACCAAATGGGCTTCAAGTATTGATCATCCCGCGCAAACACCCGATATTATTCAGGAAGCGTTCAAACAATTGACCACCGGGTGTCCTCAGCCCGTCGAAGTGGAAATGCCGATGGATATTATGGGAATGCAATCCGAGGTTGAGTTACTTCCTGCCAAAACGGATTACCCGAAGCCGCCCATCGACTCAAGCCTGATTGATCAGGCAGTTGAAATGCTGACGAAAGCAAAGAAGCCCATGATCGTCATCGGCTCCGGCGCGCTCGAGGCCAGCGAACCGCTGCTTGCCGTAGCACAAGCACTGCAAGCTCCGGTAATGGCATGTCGTAGCGGTAAGGGTGTTATTTCATCTGAACATTATTTAAGTGCGAACTTCCCCATGGGACATCGACTCTGGGGCGAAGCCGATGCCGTGTTAGCGATCGGGACACGCCTGCACTGGCCGTTAGTGATGTGGGGCAAAGATGACGATCTTAAACTTATTCGCGTGGATATTGATCCGAAGCAAATACAGCGTATTTGCACACCAGAAGTAGGCATTGTTGGTGACGCAGCAGAAGTGCTCAAAGCCATTAGCACCGCACTCCAGAGTAAAGGACACCAGAGTGTTTCGCGTGAAGTCGAGCTCGCTGCGCTTAAGGCTGAAATTGACGCGGAAATTCGCGCCAAAGTAGGTCCGCAAATGGGTTACCTGGACGTGATTCGCGAAGAGCTGCCAAGAGATGGCATATTTGTCGATGAAGTCACTCAGGTTGGCTTTGTATCCTGGTATGGTTTTCCGGTTTACCAGCCGCGACAGCATATCAGCGCAGGTTACCAGGGTACGTTGGGCTATGGCTATGCAACAGCACTGGGGGTTATGGCGGGCAACATGGATAAAAAAGTGATTCAGGTCAGCGGTGATGGCGGCTTTATGTTCACCATGCAGGAGCTGGCAACGGCGGTACAATATCAGTTGCCACTGGTGACCATCATTTTCAATGACGGCCGTTTCACTAATGTACAGCGACAGCAAAAAGAGTGGTTCGATGGTCGAGTGATATGCTCCGACCTGCATAACCCTGATTTTGTAAAAATGGCAGAAAGTTTCGGTGCCGCAGGGTTTTCAGCCCATGATCCGGAAAGTTTAAGATCCGCTATCCGTAACGCCTTTGAGCAGAATGGCCCATCAATCATTGATGTTAAGGTTGATGAGTTTTTCCCGGCACCTTGGCCATTTTTGATGATGCCTCAAAATCGCAAATATTTGTGCAAGTAATATCAATACTATGGTCCCGTATAACAACGACATCACTACGAGGATGTCATTTGAAAATCATCCTCCATGACTTTTTCAATACCCGTTTGTTGGGTGTTATCAGCGATAGCAATTTAGTAATCCTACCGCTGATCAGGGCCGTTGTGTGGTTGAACAAGTAATGATTTTTTATAACAGAGAGGATTGAATGAGTTATCCGCAACCCAAACCTGGCGTATTAAAAATAGGCCGTTATGTTCAAGGACAAAGTGAAATTGCCGGTATTGAAAACCCTATAAAGTTATCCTCCAACGAATCTTCTGCTGGTCCCAGCCCCGCTGCTGTGGAGGCTTATCAACGTGCCGGGCAGCAGCTAAACCGTTATCCCGATGGGGCACAAACCCGCCTACGCCGGGCAATTGCTGACGTATATAATCTTGATGTTGAGCGGATAATCTGTGGTAATGGCTCTGATGAACTATTAGCGCTCTTTATTCGTGCCTATGCGGGTGAGGGAGATCAGGTATTATTGAGTGAAAATGGCTTTGTTATGTGCCGTATACACGCGACTGGGCAGGGTTCAGAAGTGGTAATCGCTCCCGAACGAAATTATCTTATCGACGTGGATGCGCTTTTGGACCGGGTCACCGATAAAACCCGTGTTGTCATTATTGCCAGCCCTAATAATCCTACAGGCACTTACCTGCCAAGTGACGAATTAAAGCGTTTACACGAGGGTTTGCCCAAAGATGTGCTGTTCATTATTGACGGTGCTTACGCTGAATACGTGATGCGTGACGACTATGAAGATGGATTGGCGTTAGTTGATAAGTTTGAAAATATCGTGGTCACACGTACCTTTTCAAAAATCTATGGGTTACCTTCGCTACGTATTGGCTGGGCCTATTGCCCTGAAAAAGTGGTTGATGCAGTGCAGCGTATCAGAACACCCTTTAATACCAATGGCCCGGCACTAGCTGCGGCCGCAGCTGCCGTTAAGGATACTGTCTATACCAAGCAACTCTGTGAGCAAAATGCTCACTGGTTAGAGCGTATTGCAAGTTGTCTCTCTGAACTGGGCTTATTTGTTGTGCCCAGCGTGACTAACTTCTATTTGATTCGTTTCCCCGGCAGTCAGAATAAAACTGCCCAGGGTGCAGCGGCCTATTTGCAAAGCCAAGGTATCATCCCTCGACCTGTTGGTGGAGAAGGCGATAATCATCTACGTATTACCGTAGGTTTAGATCATGAAAATGAAGCGGTCTTACAGGCACTAACTGAGTATATGCAATCATAACCAGGCGAATCAGGGTGGTTAGAATAATGACTTACAATATGTCCCCAAAAATAAAACAACGGCTGGCTCAACCACAGCGGCTTTTAATCGATGGTCAATGGTTATTAGCCTCAGATGGTAATTCCAGTGCTGTTTATAATCCTTCTTCAGGGGAGGTTATTGGCAACGCCGCAAGTGCTACCGTCGCCGATACGGAACATGCGGTCGCCGCTGCTCGCCGTAGTTTTGATACTGGCGCCTGGACGGGTTTAACCCCTGCGCAACGGGGTAAAATTTTGTGGCGAATAGGGGATCTGTTGGAACAATACGGTGATGAAATTGCTGAGCTGGAAATGCTTGATGCAGGAAAACCCTTTAATGGTACGCGTCATGGCGAAATTCCCTTCGCCGCTGATTGCTTTCGCTATTACGCAGGCTGGTGCACCAAAATTGAAGGAACCACTAAACAGCTTTCCACGGTGCCCAACCAGGACTTCCATATTTATACGCGTCGCGAACCGATTGGCGTAGCCGCCTTGATTGTGCCCTGGAATGGGCCATTGGTGCAGGCGGCGTGGAAAATTGCTCCCGCTTTGGCGGCAGGCTGTAGCTGTGTGGTAAAACCCGCCACACAGACGCCCTTATCCACTGTGCGTTTAGGAGAGCTTATGATTGAAGCGGGAGTGCCCGCTGGGGTCATTAATATACTCCTGGGTAGTGGCTCCACCATCGGTCAATTGCTCGCCGAGCATTCTGATGTGGATAAGGTTTCGTTTACCGGTTCCACTGCTGTCGGAAAGCGTATTATTGACGCTGCCAAAGGGAACCTGAAGAAGGTTTCTCTAGAATTAGGCGGCAAGTCGCCGGTGATTATTTATGAAGATGCCAACCTCGATGAGGCAATTGCAGGAGCTGCTCAAGCCATTTTTTCCCATGCCGGACAAGTCTGTGTCGCTGGCTCCCGGCTGTACGTGCATGAAAGTATTTATCAGAAGGTCGTGGAGGGCATCGCGGATATCGCCAGTAAAATGAAAGTAGGGCCGGCTACGGAGCCTGGCTTTGATATGGGGCCCTTGATATCAAAAGGACACCTTAATGGCGTCTTTCAAATGATTGAAACGGGCCGGAAAGAGGGAGCACGAGTTGCTGCGGGTGGACAATTGCTGGAAGGGCGAGGTGGTTATTTTATGGCACCGACGGTCCTGGCCGATACGAGCCACGGGATGAGCGTCGTCAACGAAGAAATTTTTGGCCCGGTGCTGGTAGTGATGCCCTTCAAAGATATGGATGAGGTCATAACCATGGCTAACGATTCGCAATATGGGTTGGCAGCCAGCATCTGGACGCAGGATATTAGTAAGGCCCATAAAACGGCCGCAGCGATTAAAGCGGGTATTCTTTGGATTAACTGTCATGCTATCCCTGATATGGCGGTTCCCTTCGGTGGCTATAAACAGTCAGGCTGGGGTCGTGAAAATGGCTACGAAGCGTTGCTGCAATATACGGAACTCAAGTCTGTGATTGCAAAACTATGAAAATAACATCATTAGAGGCCATACTGAAAAGTGCATATCCGGTAATGCCCGTAATAGTTATCGATGAGCTAAAATCGGCAATACCTTTGGCGCAGACCCTAGTCAACGCAGGTGTAAAGGTACTGGAGATTACTTTACGCACCGAATGTGCGCTTATGGCAATCGAACAAATCAAGACTGCTCTGCCAGAATTGATAGTAGGCGCCGGGACATATACCGAAATCAATCAACTTTCGGCCGTCATCAAGGCAGGTGGTGATTTCGTCGTAAGCCCCGGGATTCATCCAAAACTACTTGATGCTGCTCAGCAGAATGAGATGCCCATTTTACCTGGCGTAATGACGCCTTCGGATATCTTGCTCGCTATTGAATATGGCTTGAATGTTGTCAAATTATTCCCCGCAGCAAGCGCTGGTGGGGTGGACTACTTAAAGGATTTGCAAGGACCGTTCCCAAAATTAAAGTTTTGCCCGACAGGTGGTATCAATAGTAAGAATTACTCTGCCTACCTGGCGCTAGATAATGTGATCTGTGTGGGTGGCAGTTGGTTAGCCCCGTCTAGCTGGATTAAGCAACAGCGCTGGAAAGAGATTGGGCAAATGGCAAAATTAATTGTTGCTGAGTAAGAAATGAAAACGCCCGACATGTAATAGCATGTCGGGCGTTTGGTTTTGTATCTAGATTTTATTAGCTAGCGATTTCAATTAATTTTGAGACTCCAGAAACGCCGGTTAAGCCATCCCAATTATCCTGTCTACCTTCTCGCCACCCCATCAGCCATTGTTGTTTTTCCGGATCTTGATGAAGTGGGCAAGAATCTTTTGCTTTTCCGTGTATTCCGGCTTGATAACCTTTTTTATAGGCACGAATAGTCGTATCTCGTTTCTGTGTCTTCATAGGTGTTGCCTCTTGTTGATTGGAGAAGTTACCTTTGTAGAGTCTGTGTTATGCGATATGTTTCTATCTTTTAAGGTTAAGGGTGTCAGGGAATTGAAGAGTGGTATTAACCAAACTACCAGCTTTTAAGTAAAGCCAAATTAACCAGCATTGTCGACTAATAATTTCTTATATAAGCATGCCTTTTTATATGAATTAGTCATGCCAGCTAACCGATTGATAAATAACAAAAATAATATTGTGCGGCGCATATATAAAATAGATAGTTACAGTTGACAGTTAATGTATAGAGTACAAATAAGTTTGTAACTTAATGATTTATTTATATATGAAAAAATAAATAGGATTGCCCTTAAAGTTGGCTATGGGTGTTCAGATGGAATAGTTCAATATCAACTTAAAAAGCACATTAAAAACGGCTGCGGCTGTACTCCACTGAGCTTGACTGGCACAATTGTTGGTAAATTTTGTCATAGCAGTTAGTGCTGAATATAAAGGTTTATACGTAATAATTGCTAACCCATTGGCAGCGAGCAGGTGACTATTAAAATGGTAGAGTTAGTACAGCAGTTAGTTAATATTGTTGGTGAAAATGCCGTGTTGACTGGCGATCAAGTATCGAGCCGCAACACGAGTTATTGGGATTCTTCACCGATGCGTGCCAAAGTCTTGGTTCGTCCTAAAAGTACTGAAGAAGTGAGTGCGGTCTTAAAACTTTGCCATGAAAATGTTCAAACGGTGGTTACTCATGGGGGGCTGACTGGTACGGTTGAGGGCGCCAAGGCGACTGAGCAAGATATTGTGTTATCGCTAGAGCGCATGAACCAAATCGAACATATCGATCCGTTGAGTCGGGTGGCTACGGTACAAGCGGGCTGTGTACTGCAAACCTTTCAAGAAGCCGTCGAGAAGCATGGTCTGTTATTTCCGCTTGACCTAGGTGCGCGAGGTTCCTGCACAGTCGGAGGCAATGTCGCTACCAATGCCGGAGGCATTAATGTTATTCGTTATGGGGTGATGCGTGATCTGGTCTTAGGCCTCGAAGTGGTGCTGGCTGATGGTACAGTGCTATCTTCCATGAATAAAATGATCAAAAATAACGCCGGTTACGATTTAAAGCAGCTCTTTATTGGCTCAGAAGGCACTCTGGGTGTGGTAACCCGCATTAATGTTAAACTTAAGGAGCTGCCGGTTAGCGCCAATAGCGCACTAGTGGCGATGGATAGCTTCGAGCAGGTTGCTGACCTGCTTAAATACCTCGACAAATCCTTCGGTGGTCATTTAACCTCTTACGAGGTCATGTGGGGTAACTATTTTCGCTGTGTGACAGAGCCGGGGTGGCATGAAGCACCGCTTTCGCGAGACTATCATTTTTATGTCGTATTGGAAGCAGAAGGCGTTTCCCCAGAGCATGATAATATTGAGTTTGCACGGATCATGGAGGAAGCTTTCGAAAACCAATTAATGGTGGATGCGGTGATCCCCAAGTCAAAATCGGAAAGGGACAGGGTTTGGGCAATCCGAGAAGATTTTGAAGCAATGCTCCAGCACAGCCCTAAGTTCGTTTATGACGTCAGTTTGCCGATTAAGGATATGGATCAGTACGTCAAAGGACTGGAAGAGGCATTTGCGCAACGTTGGCCAGAACATTATTTTTATGCGCTGGGACATATTGGCGATGGAAACCTACACTTCTTCGTCTCACCGCAAAATCAAAATGATATAGATTTACACCACCAAGTGAATCAGATTGTGTATCAACCGTTAGCAGCCCTGGGTGGTTCAGTTTCAGCGGAGCATGGTATTGGCCTGGAAAAGCGGGCTTATTTGGATATCGCCCGTAACACAACGGAAATTGAGCTAATGAAAACTATCAAGCGTACCCTTGACCCTAAAAACTTGTTAAACCCAGGAAAGATTTTTTCAGTTTAAGCGCTTGGTTGCGCTCGGGTTTTCGCAGAAACAGTATCAATTTTCATAAATTTATGATTAAATTTACGCTTAAATTACACATTGACGCGTTATGGCTAGGCAGCGCAGAAGCATTGTCATTCCTATCGTTACGCTGAAATGCTAAAATGTTAAGCCCATTTTGTAGCAGGAAGAGCATCAGCCACGATCAAATGATTGTTGTTTGTTGCAGAATAATGAAGCGAAATTCATGAACCAATTTACACACCTAGATGAGCAGGGCAAGGCGCAGATGGTGGATGTCGGGGACAAGCCAGAAACCATGCGAGTTGCTGTGGCTGAAGCCTTTGTGCGGATGCAGCCGGAAACACTTAGGGCAATTTTAGAAGGTGGTCACAAAAAAGGCGATGTATTTGCCACAGCCCGCATTGCCGGCATCCAGGCGGCAAAAAGATGTTGGGAACTAATTCCACTTTGTCATCCTCTTATGCTGACATCTGTTAAAGTCGTTCTAGAAGCTGTCCCCGAAGAATCAAAAGTTCGGGTTGAGGCCACCTGTAAAGTAAACGGGCCAACGGGAGTCGAAATGGAGGCACTAACTGCGGCCTCTGTTACCGCCCTGACAATTTATGATATGTGCAAAGCGGTAGATCGTGGCATGATTATCGAACAGGTACGCTTATTAGAAAAGAAAGGTGGTAAATCCGGCCACTGGCAAGCGCAGGAGGTATAGCGCTTCATGATTAAAATTCTTTATTTTGCACGCTTACGCGATCAGCTTTCATGTGCAAATGAAAGTTATGAACTGTCCACAAATGAAAGTTCCGTTGCTGAAATCAAACAACAGATCGCCTCACGCGGGGAACCCTGGACGGAGGTGATGCAGGATGCAAACTTGTTGGTCGCGGTTAACCAGGTTATTGCGACGCCTTCGACGCGAGTGAAGGCTGGTGACGAGCTGGGCTTTTTCCCTCCGGTCACGGGCGGTTAATCCCTATGATCAGCATCCAGCAGGAAGACTTCAGCCTAGTTGTTGAGTATGAAAAACTAAAAGCTGACGCACCCAAGATTGGAGCCATTGTCACTTTTACCGGTTTAGTACGAGATTTGAATGACGATGAAGAGGTAACGGGTCTGTTTCTGGAACACTATCCTGGTATGACCGAGAAGGTATTGGCGCAACTGATCGAAGACGCCAAACAACGCTGGCCGATTCTTAACGCTCGTATTATCCATCGGGTCGGGGCATTAAAAGCGTCTGATCAAATTGTTTTTGTAGGCGTTAACAGTGAACATCGCGAAGCCGCTTTTGCTGCCTGCGAATTTTTGATGGATTTCTTAAAAACTAAAGCACCATTTTGGAAAAGAGAACAGAGAGAAAGTGGTGATACCTGGGTGGATGCTAAAACCACTGATCAAGAGAGAGCAACACGTTGGCACAGTTAATCGATCGTTTTGGTAGAGAAGTAACCTATTTGCGCATGTCGGTCACAGACCGCTGTGATTTTCGTTGTGTCTACTGTATGTCAGAACACATGACGTTCCTGCCACGTGCTCAGGTGCTGACCTTGGAAGAGCTAGCTTTTATTGGCGAGACCTTTGTTGAACTGGGCGTTAAAAAAATACGTTTAACGGGTGGTGAACCGCTAGTCAGACATAACGTAGAACAGTTGTTTGATCACCTCGGTGCGTTGGCAGGCCTCAACGAACTCACCTTTACCACCAACGGTTCTCACCTAGCCCAGTACGCAGAGCGCCTTAAAAATGCGGGCGTGAAACGAATCAATATTAGTCTGGATAGCTTAAAACCGACACTTTTCAAAGAATTGACACGCATTGGCGAATTGAGTCAAGTTCTGGCTGGCATTGAAAAGGCCCGAGAAGTTGGTTTTCAGCGAATCAAACTGAACGCCGTTATTTTAAGTGGGCGTAACGATAATGAAGTGTTAGATTTATTACGTTTTGCATTGGAACGAGGCATAGATATTTCCTATATCGAAGAAATGCCGCTAGGCGCCATCACTGAGCATAGCCGTAGTGAGGCGTTCTGTTCTAGCCAAGTTCTACGCGACCGAATCAGTCAGGAATTTGAGTTATTGCCTACTAGCGAAAATACCGGCGGGCCCTCAAAATATTGGCGTATTCCCGGTTATGATTCCAGAGTGGGTTTTATATCGCCGCATAGCGAAAATTTTTGTAGCACCTGCAATCGAGTACGTCTGACAGTGGAAGGGCGTTTGCTGCTCTGTTTGGGGAATGAACACTCCATCGACCTACGTTCTGTTATTCGGAGTCATCCCGGTGATAAAGAAAAACTTATCGAAGCCATTATGCAAGGCATGAGCATTAAGCCAGAAAGACATTATTTTGAATTAGATAATGATCCACAAATTTTGCGTTTTATGAATACTACCGGTGGTTAAAATAGAACTCACACTAATTATTCAAACAATAAAAAATGAGGAAATAATATGAGCGACCACGTTTATAAAAAAATTGATGTCGTTGGGTCGTCCAAAGTCAGCGTCGAGGATGCAATTCAAAGTGCTGTCAAAAAAGCATCCCAAACGATTGATCATGTAGAGTGGTTCGAGGTTGATGAAATTCGCGGGCATGTAGTTGATGGTGAAGTCGGACACTATCAGGTTGTTATGAAAATCGGATTTCGGTTGGACGATTAGTAACGCTCAATATTGTCAATATTTGCCATGAAGGGTAGGCCTCAAAGCATAAGGATCTCATAGAGGCAATGGTAGCAACAGCTCACTCAGAAGCTGAGAGAATTTGATGATGGAATGTTGAATCGGGCTGAAGCAACTATTGCTTCAATATTGCTCCAACCCTTGAATCGAGTAAATGCCTAGGGATTTTGCAGTTTGTATATCACGCTTCGAGCAATAGAATTGGCATATTCTTCAGCGTTTTCATAGTTCTTCTTTTGTGCGTAGGCGACCAAGTCAGCGACCATTTTTCGAGTTTCGGCAACTTCGGCATGGGTTCTGCCACAGCCTTCACAGTTGGTGCCTTGGTCGGTGCATTTTCCGTTACAGGGACTAAATATCATGGGCTTTCCTCTCTTTAATTAATTAATCCGAAGACAGAACCCGAACCATCAAGCAAACAGTAATAGAAGACTATTCGGATTCATAAAGTGCGCGAATTATAAATAGCACAAGTTGCCAATAGCAAAGCCTAATCGGGACAGCCGTGACCAGGATCAATCAATTGTTGATTATTCGCGTATTTACCTTCACGTTACCTGCTCGAAAAATTTTAAATATTAAACATCTAGTTATGTAAGATCAGTAAGCGTGCTGTTATCCTTAACATTTGCCAAATTTACATTGGGATTGGTCAATGTTTTCAGAAAAACAGCGTGGTAAGCCTTCTCACCCCGGCAAAGGTAAAGGTCTTGCGCGAAAATATAATCGTGGTAGGCAGGTCGATACTGCGGCATTGAACGAGGTAAAAGCTCTCCTCGCTGATCGCTCACGACAAAGAGACTTGTTAATCGAACACCTCCACCTGATTCAGGATAAGTATCACCATATTTCAGCGCGCCATCTTGCCGCGCTCGCTTTGGAAATGAACATACCACTGGCCGAGGCATACGAAGTGGCAACCTTCTATGCTCATTTTGATATAGTTAAAGAAGATGAGCCTGTACCACCCGCTATCACGATTCGGGTCTGTGATAGCTTGAGCTGTGAGCTGCAAGGTGCAGCTGACCTACAGCAAGCGTTAAAGCAATGCGTGGATCCGAAGCAGGTTCGCGTGGTGCGTGCTCCCTGTATGGGACGCTGTGATACCGCGCCGGTCGCCGAAATTGGACATCGGCATATTGATCTGGCAACAGCCGATAAGGTAATGGCAGGGGTTTCTGCTAAAGACTTTTCGCCTAAAATCCCCGTCTATCAAAGCTATCAGGAGTATCTTGATAAGGGTGGTTACCAGATTTATAAAGATTGCCTGAATGGTAAAAAAACCTACGAACAGCTGAATAGCATTTTGGCAGAATCCGGTTTGCGTGGGCTTGGCGGCGCCGGCTTTCCCACTGCCACCAAATGGAGCTTTGTCCGTAAGGAAGCAAAACCTAGGTTGTTGGCAGTCAACGCCGATGAGGGTGAGCCAGGCACCTTTAAAGATCGCTATTACCTGGAGCGCAAGCCTCACCAATTTCTCGAAGGTATGCTGATCAGTGCGTGGGCGGTTGAAGCGGAAACAATCTATATCTACTTGCGCGATGAATACCCGGCGATACGAGAGATATTACTCAAAGAAATTGCGCTGCTTGAAACCGAACAACTGATCACTCCAGGATATATTCGCTTGCGACGTGGAGCTGGCGCCTATATCTGCGGCGAGGAATCCGCCATGATCGAATCGATTGAAGGCAAGCGAGGTTATCCGCGGCAACGGCCACCCTACGTCGCACAGGTTGGCCTGTTTAACCGGCCAACTCTGGTGAATAATGTGGAAACACTTTATTGGCTGCAGCCGATTTTAGAGCAAGGCCCGGAATTGTTGACCAAAGAAGGGCGTCATGGGCGCACCGGGTTACGTAGTTTTTCAGTTTCAGGACGTGTGCAAAAACCCGGTGTCAAACTGGCTCCGGCCGGCATCACCATGAAAGAGCTGATCGATGAATACTGTGGTGGCATGGCACCAGGGCATCAATTCAAAGGCTATTTGCCCGGAGGGCCATCCGGCGGCATTTTGCCCGCGCATATGGATAATATTCCGTTAGACTTTGGCACTCTCGAAGAGTACGGCTGCTTGATTGGTTCGGCGGCGATTGTGGTGCTTTCCAACCAAGATAAAATCCGTGATGTCACCCTTAATTTACTGCGCTTTTTCGAGGATGAAAGCTGCGGCCAATGTACACCCTGTCGAGTTGGCACTGAAAAAACCGCGCAATTACTGGAACAGGATACCTGGGATGTCGAACGTCTAAACCAACTGAAGCAGGTCATGTGTGATGCCTCAATTTGTGGTCTGGGGCAGGCCGCGTCGAACCCGGTGAGTACGGCATTGAAGTACTTTAACGACGAGATTATTACAAGGGGTTAAGCAATGGACGAAGCACGCGAAACCATTTCCTTTACCTTGGATGGTAAGCCAGTGGAAGCGCTGGTGGGAGAGAGCATTTGGCAGGTTGCCAGCCGTCACCAGGAGCATATTCCACATCTTTGTTACTCTCCTGAGCCGGATTATGAAGCGAACGGTAACTGTCGCGCCTGTATGGTAGAAATTGCAGGAGAGCGTACTCTGGTGGCGTCCTGTATGCGTAAACCTACTGCGGGAATGAAAGTGAAAAGTGCCTCCTCCGAACGCGCCCAGCAGTCTCGCAAGTTAGTGCTTGAATTGTTACTGAGCGATCACCCTGTTCGAAACCAAGCACATGACAAAAACGCTAAAATTTGGCATTGGGCCGAACAATTGTCAGCGCGACCAGGACGTTTCCCGGCTAAAGCGAAAATTAAACCCGATACCAGTCATGCTGCCATTGCGGTGCATATGGATTCCTGTATTAGCTGCCAACTCTGTTTGCAAGCCTGTCGCGACGTTCAGGTTAATGATGTCATTGGCTTAGCACAGCGTGGTGCACGTACGGAAATCGTCTTTGATTTTGCCGATCCTATGGGGCAGAGCACCTGCGTTTCCTGTGGCGAATGTGTACAGGCTTGTCCAACGGGCGCCTTAACGCCTGCGAAAACACTGGACAGCTCCGGAGTAGGTATATTTGAGCCAGAGCAGAAACCCGATCGCCAGGTGAGTAGTGTTTGCCCCTATTGTGGCGTCGGCTGTCAGCTCACCTATAACATCAAGGACGACAAGATTCTTTACGTCGAAGGCGCGAATGGCCCCGCTAATAAAAATCGACTGTGCGTGAAAGGGCGCTTTGGTTTTGACTATATCGACCATCCAGATCGTATCACCACGCCGTTAATCCGCAAGCAAGGCAAAGTAAAAATAGCCAATGACGAATTTGACCCGGAGAACCCCTATACCCATTTTCGAAAAGCCAGTTGGGAGGAGGCTTTAGCTGTTGCCTCGCAGGGTCTTTTGTCTATTCGAGATAATGCGGGAGGCTCAGCATTGGCAGGCTTTGGCTCAGCAAAATGCTCCAATGAAGAAGCCTACCTGTTCCAGAAGTTAATACGCACTG
This sequence comes from Pseudomonadales bacterium, assembly GCA_024234615.1. Lineage (NCBI taxonomy): Bacteria > Pseudomonadati > Pseudomonadota > Gammaproteobacteria > Pseudomonadales > Pseudomonadales bacterium. The sequence continues at coordinate 1,580,447 of JACKNY010000001.1, read as the reverse complement.
GTTTTAGAACCAATAATGTCGATCACTGTACTCGACTTTGTCATGCTTCATCGGTTGCTGCATTACTTGAAGGTGTTGGATCCGGCGCGGTTTCTGCTTCCTTTATGGAGGCAGACAATGCTGAAGTCATCGTTGTCATCGGCTGCAACCCGGCCTCCAACCACCCTGTTGCAGCAACCTTTTTTAAACGTGCGGCCAAGCGCGGCGCCAAACTGATTATTATTGATCCGCGCGGGCAAGTGTTGAAACCTTATGCGACGCACATGTTGCAATTTAACCCCGGCAGTGATGTCAGTTTGCTGAATGCCATGATGCATGTGATTGTCGAAGAGAAACTGTATAAGCAAGATTATCTTGATCAGATGGCTATTGGCTTTGATAAGCTCAAGCAACACCTGCGTGAATATCGGCCTGAAGAGATGGCCGCCATTTGCGGGATTGATGCTAATACGATTCGTGAAGTCGCCCGGCTTTACGCTAAAAGTAGCGCGGCAATTATCTTTTGGGGTATGGGCGTTTCTCAGCACATACATGGCACCGACAATGTCCGTTGCTTAATTTCCTTAGCCTTAATGACCGGGCAGATCGGCCGACCTGGAACCGGCCTACACCCGCTGCGCGGTCAAAATAACGTCCAGGGTGCGTCCGATGCCGGTTTGATTCCGATGATGTATCCAGACTATCAGAAGGTTTGCAGTGAGCAGGCTCAAACTAAATTTGAGCAGCTCTGGCAAACCGAATTGAATCCGCAACCCGGCTTAACCGTAGTCGAAATTATGGATGCCGCTGCACAGGGTAAAATCAAAGGCATGTACATCATGGGCGAAAACCCGGCCATGTCTGACCCCGATATTAATCACGCCAGGGCTTCGCTGGCGGGTCTTCAGCACTTGGTGGTACAGGATTTGTTTTTAACCGAAACGGCAGTCTATGCAGATGTGATTTTGCCCGCCTCAGCCTGGCCGGAAAAAAGCGGTACGGTGACCAACACCAACCGTCAGGTACAGATGGGACGGCAGGCCGTGCCGCTACCGGGTGAGGCTAAGCACGATTGGTGGATCATTCAACGGATCGCTCAAGGCATGGGGTTAGATTGGCATTATCAGGGCCCACAGGAGGTTTTCGAGGAAATGCATCAAGCCATGCATTCGCTGAGCAACATTAGCTGGAGTCGCCTGCTCAGTGAGAATAGCGTGATGTATCCCTGTCATGCGCCGGATCAGCCGGGTCAGGACGTCGTTTTTACCGATAAATTTCCAACTGAATCGGGCAAGGCCACAATCGTACCCGCAGCCATAGTCCCGCCTGACGAGCAACCTGACAAAGACTATCCAATGATTCTTTCGACCGGCCGGTTATTGGAGCATTGGCATACCGGTTCAATGACTCGGCGTTCAGATGCTTTGGATGACCTGGAGCCGGAAGCCATTATTACAATGAATTCCAGAGATATGCGTAAGATGGGTATTCAGGCGGGCGACCATGTCCGTGTATCAACCCGACGCGGCGCCATTAACGTGAAGGTGCGACAAGATTCCGATGTTGCCGAAGGGTTGTTATTTATGCCGTTTTGCTTTTCCGAAAGTGCTGCCAATTTTTTAACCAATCCAAAACTGGACCCTTTTGGTAAAATTCCCGAGTTTAAATACTGTGCCGCTAAAATCGAAAAAATGCCGGTGACGGAGCTCTAGCGGGTTATGATGCTCGAAGATATAAGGCCGATAGTCGGCGTGGTCATGGCGGGAGGATTATCACGGCGGATGGGCGGCGGCGATAAGTGTCAGCTCATGCTAAAAGATAAAACCCTGTTAACCCGAGTGATTGAGCGCGCCAGCCCGCAAGTCGATACCTTAGTGCTCAATGTGAATGGTGACTCAAATCGCTTTCAATCCTACCGATTACCTATGGTTGCAGACAGCGTAGAAGGTTACGCCGGGCCGCTTGCCGGCATTTTAACCGGCATGAAATGGGCAAAAGAAAATTCTCCCGATTGCCAGTGGCTAGCCAGTTTCGCAAGCGACACACCTTTTTTTCCGCTGGATTTGGTCGAACGTTTAGCCCAAGCAATAACGGATCAAAAAGCTGAGCTAGCCTGCGCTAAGAGTGGCGGTCAAAAACACCCTGTGTTTGGCTTGTGGCCCATCCGTTTATATGAGGATTTACATCGTGCGCTGGTGGAAGAGGAGCTGCGAAAAATGGGGGCTTGGTTAGATCGCCACCGCTGCGCTGAGGTGATTTACGAGACGGAGCCCTTCGATCCATTTTTCAATTTGAATAGGCCAGAGGATCTAGCACAAGCAAAGAGGTTAGTTTAGTGGTGGCAGAGGGGAATAGTTCTTTTCTAGAGATAGTATTATCACTTTTTCAATGGCACAGTCAGCTGTGGGATATGATATTAATATCTTTACGCATTAGCCTAGTTTCACTGGCGATCGCGGCTTTCATCGGACTGCCGTTAGGTGGTATGTTAGCGGTGAAACGATTTCCTCAAAGACCTGCGCTACAGCGATTGCTTAACGCTTTTTGCGGACTACCTGCAATGATGGTTAGTCTGGTCATTTATTTGCTGCTGTCCCGGCTTGGTTCCTATGGGATTTTTGGCCTACTTTACCAACCAACCGCGATCATTATTGCACTATCTATTCTCATTACGCCCATTATCATGGCGCTATCCATCGAGCACATAGAATCCGAGTGGAAACGCTTGCAACCACAACTACGCTCCTGGCGAATGAATGCACAGCAAGCGTTGCCTACTTTATTTTGGCGTGCGCGGATAGCGCTGATAACGGTAATTTTGGTCGGATTTGGGCGAACGACAACAGATATCGCGCTAGTCTTGCTGGTCGGCGGTAGTCTGGAATTTTTAATCCCGGCAATGTCAGCGCCAGTTCCCTTTATCATCAATCAGAGCCATTTGCCGTTAGCTCTCGTTCTAGGGCTGATTTTTTTATTAATATCCCTTGTGACAATTGTTCTTGCGCGTCTTGCAAGTCCAAACAGGATCGGCATCTTTCAACACTAGTAGACGCTTTGCCCGAGCAGTATAACTTTCCGGTTGGCTCTGGTGCCAAACGATTACCAAGATAGACTTTAAATGCAACGGTGTTTTGGCCTTTGCGTAGCGGAGTTAATGTATAATGAGGTCTGTTCTTGTTAATGCTCAATAGCTAAGTTTCTTCCAGGTAAGTTCTATTCCGCGAGTAAAAAGACTTTATGAAAAAAGTATTCGGTATTACGGGTTGGAAGAATTCCGGTAAGACCACCTTGGTGGTGAAGCTGGTTGAGCACTTCAGCGCGCAAGGGTTAAAGGTCGCTACCATCAAACATGCGCATCATGATTTTGATATCGATATTCCAAATACCGACAGCTACAAGCACCGTAAGGCAGGTGCCGCAGAGGTTATCGTCACCTCTGATCTGCGTTGGGCCTTAATTCATGAACTTGAGGGCAAGCGAGAGCCCAGTTTAACGGAACTGATTGAGAAGTTAAGCGACGATGTCGATTTGATTCTGGTCGAGGGCTATAAGATCGAACAGCACCCGAAAATTCAGGTTATTAGAACTGAAAATGAGAAATCAAATCAGCCGATGCCTGATAATATTCCCAGCATCGTTGCATTTGCAGCAGACCAAAAACTCGACCCTCTCAAATACGGCAGAGACTGTCCTTTACTGGATTTAAACGATACTTCACAAATTGCGGATTTTATTTTGCGGTATTTAGAGTCTGCCTAAAAATAACCACTTGATTAGAGGTAAGCATAATGGACAAACAAACACAGATTGAACTTGAAGCGGCGGCGTTTCGGCGTCTTGTTCAACATCTTGACGAACGTAAGGATGTACAAAATATTGACCTAATGAATTTGTCGGGCTTTTGCCGAAATTGTCTTAGCAAATGGTATCTTGCTGCGGCGCAGGAAAAAGGGCTGACCATGGATTACGACCAAGCCCGCGAAGCTATTTACGGCATGCCGTATGAGCAATGGAAGGCAAAATATCAAACCCCTGCGAGTGTGGATCAGCTGGAACAGCTGCAACACAATCACGATTAGTGTAGAGGAATGGCAATGATCCAGGTTAGCGGTCTATTTATTTATCCCGTCAAAGGGTTGCGTGGCACCACGCTCAATCAGGCGACCCTAACCCCAAGGGGGTTGGCCTATGATCGTCACTGGATGGTCGTGATGCCGAATGGACGGATGGTGACACAACGCCAAAAACCGATGTTAGCCACGCTGGTGCCGAGCATAACTGCAGACGGCTTAACCATTTCAGCGCCGGGGCATGAGCCGCTTCATATTACCGCCGAAGGAGCCAAATTAGAAAGCACCGAAGTCAGTGTCTGGCGTGATCAGTTTGTTGCCCTTGATGAGGGTGAAGCGGCGTCAGGTTGGTTAACGGAAGTACTGCAATCGAATTATCCGTTACGGCTGGTCAGAATGGACGACAACGTGTTGAGACCACAATCGAATCCTGGTTTGCTGGGTGAACACTGCTCAACACAGTTTGCGGATGCGGCACCATTTTTAGTCACTAATGAAAACTCACTTGCTGATCTCAATGAAAATCTACTCCGACAAGGACACCAGACCATCGGTATTGAGCGATTTCGCCCAAATATTTTGCTCAGTGGTATGGGTAAATACGAAGAGTACTCGAAAGCCTCACTGCAAGAGGAAGGTGGGCGCTATTCAATCAGACTATGCTATCCGAGCGAGCGCTGCGTGGTGGTCAATACGGATCAAATTAGCGGCAGCGTTAACAAGGAGTCGCAACAGCCGCTGAATACACTCAAAGAATTAAATACGGCTCCCGCTCTTAAGGGCGCCTATTTTGGACAGAACTCGGTGCTAGAGCGGGGGCAGAACAAGCTAATAAAGATAGGCGACCGGTTATTGCTGCTAAACGAGTAAATTATTTGTCTTTTTTAGCAAACTGAGTCGGGTCGAGAAACATTAACTTTTGTCCGATAACGCCTGCTGCTTGTTGTACAACACCGAGCACCAGGATGTTTACCTGCCCATCGTTTTCGACAAAGCCTGGAATATGGAACACCAATTCACCGTTATCTTCGTTGGTGAAAATATTAAGGTCTTCTTTTTTGTTGATCTTGTCAGCGATGCGCTTAACCATTACCTCAAGTGCAGCACGAAACGCGCTGTAATTTATTTTGCCGACAAACTCAGTTTTATCCAGACTCAGCTTACCTTGAATTTCCTGGCCGTTGGCTATTTTCATCACATAAAGCGAACAGGTTTTACCCTTTTCCAGCTCTTTGAATATTTGCTTGGACTGATCTCTGGCGGTTTCAAAAAAGGTCTTATACAGCGCTTGTGCGGAGATCGAAAGGAGTTGTTCGGGTTTTAACGATACAGATGCTTTGCTTGTCATAGCGCAAGAGTTTCCATGGCACAGTTTAATTCGCGGCCAAGTATAGAGCTTTCTCCAATGGCTGACCAGCGTTCAACAACCCGCTATAACATACAATCGAGTAGCTTGGACTGCTACTCATCCGAGGCATGATGATGCCGAGGCGAAATCAACTCAAAATTTATTGGCTCATTTATTAAGTTAGTAAAAAATATTTGCTATGATTTACGCCTTCGCATCGGAAGCTAGATAATTCTATAAAAATAATGAGTTTTCCTAATGTTAAAATTCACCTGTAAATACCTGACCTTCTCATCTTTAACGCTATTACCAAGCCTGGCGTGCGCAGAATCAATAGATAGTTTAAATTCGGGTAATAGCGCTTGGATTCTCACCGCTACAGCACTGGTGTTATTTATGACGATACCAGGTTTATCGATGTTTTATGGCGGATTAGTACGCTCTAAAAACGTGCTGAGCGTTTTAATGCAGTGTTTTGCAATTACTTGTCTCGTATCAATCCTTTGGTTTGTCTGTGTATATAGCCTTGCCTTCAGCGAAGGTAGTGGGCTTATTGGTGGTTTTGACAAATGGTTCTTGCAAGGCGTATCTGTCAACGCCATGAGTGGCGATATACCTGAATCTACTTTCTCTATGTTTCAGCTCACATTTGCGATTATAACGCCAGCTCTGATCGTGGGTGGGTTTGCGGAAAGAATGCGATTTTCTGCAGTACTTGTTTTTTCGGCCCTGTGGGTCATTTTGGTTTATGCCCCTGTCGCTCATTGGGTCTGGGGTGGCGGTTGGCTAGGACAGCTGGGGCTATTGGATTTCGCCGGTGGAACCGTGGTGCATATTACCGCAGGCGTGGCGGCAATTGTGACGGCAGTAGTGCTCGGAAATCGCAATGGTTTCCCTACCCAGGCAATGCCGCCACACAATATGACCATGACCGTCATGGGCGCAGGTATGCTCTGGGTTGGTTGGTTTGGCTTCAACGGAGGCAGCGCTCTTGCCGCCAATGGTAACGCCGGAATGGCCATGTTAGTTACTCATATCTCCGCTTCCGCTGGTGCGCTTACCTGGATGTTCGCCGAGTGGGTTCGGTTCGGCAAGCCTAGCGCTTTGGGCATTGTTACTGGCATGGTGGCTGGACTCGGCACTATTACCCCTGCATCCGGTTATGTTGGTCCGGCGGGCGCTCTAATTATTGGTTTAACTGCCGGATTCGTTTGCTTTATTGCAACCATCTGGATTAAGAGGGTATTAAAGATTGACGACTCCCTCGATGTTTTTCCAGTACACGGTGTTGGTGGTATTCTGGGTACGCTGTTTGCCGGTTTTTTCGCGTCAGATCAATTGGGTATTTTTAGTGGCCAAGGCTTCGCTGAAGGTATGAGCATGAGTAAGCAGCTTGGAGTGCAGGCAATTGGGGTTATATCAACACTGTTCTATACCGCTGTAGTTACCGTCGTTATTTTAAAACTGATGGCGCTCGTTATGCCGCTACGTGTGAGTGGTGAAGAGGAAAGGGAAGGTTTGGATTTAGTTTTGCACAATGAACGTGGTTACGATTTATAGGGTGCTTTGCATAAAGAATTTCAAATCATAAGCAATTAACAATAGCCTGGATATTTCCGGGCTTTTTGTTGATTAGTTCAAACTTATCTATTGCGTTCAATTTAGGAAACCGAATGCTGAATAGCCAGGTCCTGTTCACCGTCGATCCAACGTACTAACGAGTGCCACTGAATTGAATCTTTTTGCGCGCTTTTATGGGATAGTTCCTGAACGCCTAGGCCTTCTTCCGCAGCACGCACATAGTTTTGGGTATCTCTCAAGCTTGTTAGAAAGGGGATATTGAGATCTTCTAAAAATTTTTGCAACTTAGCGTAGGCTTTAGTGTTTTTTCTGACGCGATTACCCAGCACAGCAATTCTACGATCAAGACGCCTAAATTCCGAGTCCTTCATTAAGCTTTCAAGAAACTGAGTTGCAGCGCGTATATCTATTGCCGAGGCTAACACGGGAATCAAGATAGTATCCGCCTCTTTGATCAATTTCGACGCGGTAATGGTGTCAAGGCGGGCGGGGGTATCAACAACAACGCGGGTGGTCCCCTGCGGAACATTCAGCTGCCAGGTTCGGGTCATTTGGCCTTTATGTTGATAAGCAGAAATACTATGAATTGATGGCATGTGGGCAGGTCTTGCCTCCAGCCAACAGGTACTGGAAGCCTGGGGGTCATAATCAACTAACGCTGTTATTTGATTCTCTGTAGCAAATTGGCAGGCTAAGTTGGTTGCTATAGTCGTTTTTCCGCAACCACCTTTGGCATTTAAAATAAGAACTCTATGTGCTTTTGTATTTTTGATTATTCTCATAGTGAATGAATCTTTATAATGAGTTAAAGCATCCTTATTTTCAAAATTCCCTCTAGTAAGATGAGCTGCTAACTATTAACCTTAGGCTCATTTGTAGTAGCCATTTCGCAAATCGTTTAAATTCCACTAAAATGGAACGATATTCTAAACAGTTATTTATGAAAATACCATAACTTGTTAATTCTTGAAGAGATTTAAAAAATCAATCTCTAATTAGAAATTTTACATTTCAATTTGGCTATTGCGAATCTGTTCAATTAGTCATACCAGATAAGGAGACAGTTCAATAATGAGCCAAACAAAAGTCGCGGTTCTCGGTGGCGGAAGTTTTGGGACAGTGCTAGCCAATATCGCCGCAGAGAATGGCCATCAATCTCAGCTTTGGCTGCGAGATTCCGCAACAGCGCAACAAATAAATGAGCGACATGAAAACAAACGCTATATGCCCGGCTATTCACTGAAACCTGGTTTGATAGCAACAACAGATTTGAAAAAAGCGATTGTCGATAGTACGGTCATTTTCGTCGCTATCCCCAGTAGTAGTTTTCGTTCGGTTATCCAAAGGATTAAGCCGGATCTACAGCCAGAGCAAATACTGGTGAGCACTACTAAAGGGTTTGATGCTGACGGTTTCATGCTGATGAGTGAAATTATTGCCGCCTATACCGATAACAAAAAAATCGGTGTGCTGAGTGGGCCAAATTTGGCTAAAGAAATTTCCCAACGTGTTTTAACCGGCACAGTAGTCGCCAGTGAATATCCAGAGGTTAGGAATACCGTACAATCGCTATTAGCCAATGAGTATTTCAGAGTGTACAGCGGCAGCGATATGTATGGTGTTGAATTGGCTGGCTCACTTAAAAACATCTATGCGATTATTTCTGGTTTGGCGGCAGCGCTTGGCATGGGTGAGAACACCCGGAGCTTGTTAATCACTCGTAGTTTAGCGGAAATGAGCCGCTTCGCCGTATCCTTAGGCGCAAATCCGTTAACCTTTATTGGCTTAGCTGGAGTAGGTGATTTAATCGTTACCTGCATGTCACCCTTAAGTCGCAATTATCGTGTAGGCTATGCCTTGGGAAAAGGTGAGTCACTAAAGCAAGCTATCGCAAGCTTGGGTGAAGTGGCGGAGGGCGTCAAAACCCTCGAACTAGTAAAACACAAAGCAGATGAAATGGCTGTGTATATGCCTTTAGTGAATGTGCTCTATGACGTAATATATAGTGGCCTTTCCATCAGTCAGGCCATTAAAACACTGATGATGGGAGCCCAAAACACAGATGTCGAGTTTGTATTGTCCGATAAGCTGAAAGTTAATTCATAAAGCGGGAGCCAACCATGAGTGATATAAATGAAAATATAAAATCGGAAAAGCAGTGGCTGCGAGGGTTGTTCATGATTCTTTTCTTGGTCGTTTATGAAATCGCTGAAATGGTTCTCGTGGCGGTAACGCTAGTTCAGTTTTTGTTTTCAATTATCACTGGAAGCAATAATGCTAATTTGAGGCAATTCGGAGACAGCCTCGCGCAGTTCGCACAACAAACTATCGCTTTTCTGACCTATAACAGTGAAACCAAACCCTTTCCCTTCGCTGACTGGCCGCAAGCGAGCAGAAGAATTGCTGAAGATGAGCAAGATGAGCAGCAAGCACCGCCAACAACGGGCTCTTAACTTTCTCAATGAGCGCCTTCAACTTCTACCTATGGCTGTTTTACCTGTTATCCGCATCTGGACTACTGTACCTTTGGTGGCGATTGATGCGCAGACTGAATCAGTTTTTTATTCGTGATGCCTTGTTAGGCCTACTCATCATATTGCTATTTACTCCTTGGTTTGCCCAACCGGAACAGGCCGAAATTGCACCTGCTATTTTCGTACTGCTGCATGAGTTGCTATTTAATGGCGCCGATAATACTTCGCGAGTGCTGATTCCGCTTATCTTAGGGTATTTGTTATTTATATTCTTGCTCACGCTCAGTTACTGGATAGTTCGTCGATTCCGACTAAACTCTAAACAGCCAAAGACAATGGATGACACAGCTACAGTGCAGGATCAGTAAAACTAACGCTAACAGTTAAAACAGGCCACTGTTTCTTCTTTCACATACCCACACGAATACCAAAATGCGTCAGATACTCCCATCATTTTTTTTAGCGATTTTACTTCTCAGCGGTAATCAGCTTGCACTGGCAGAGAGTGAACCGCTTGACCTGCGCATCCTTATCGACATATCACGAGAAGTAAAAACAGCCCAGCCTAGTGCTCAATATCTCGACGCGCTCCATCTCTTCGTTACCCAACTACCAGAAAACAGTCGGGTCGGAATTTGGACCTATGGAAAATACGTCAACTATTTGGTCCCGCAGCAAAGGATCGACTCATCGTGGCATGACAATGCCATCAGCAAAATTCAATCGATTCGACCAGTTGCTGCGAACCGCAATATTGGCTTAGTACTACGCAAAGCCAGTTACGATATAAAACTGGAGGATCAAGCACCTCGCTCAATATTACTGATTAGCGCGGGGGGGGTATCTACCGATGATGAAGCAGGGGGCAATGAACGAGAAAGTCGTCGGATTAAGGAGACGCTCATACCAAAACTGAGAGAAGCAGGGTACCTTATTCACACCATCGCACTCTCCAAGACGGCGGATACGGGTCTATTAACCACGCTGGCAAAAGAAACTGGCGGTTTTTCTATCATATTAAACCAAGCCGATGACATATATTCTGCTCTGGAGTTGCTAGCGCAACGGATACAACAGTCCAACAGTACGCCCATCCAAGATCAGCAATTTGCCATTGACGTCGGCGTCACCGAATTCATCGCACTGCTAAGACATGAGCAAGGTCTGACGATGAGCCTGCAATCACCAAGCGGCAATGATATTAATCAACACAATGCCGCTACGAATAACCAAGTTCAATGGATACAGGGTAAACAATTTGTCCTAGTTAAAGTGTCCAACCCCGAATTAGGACGCTGGCGGCTTTCTGATGGCTTTCATGAGGAAAACAGAGTCTTTATTCGAGGCACGCCATTAATCAATCTGAATAAATTTCAGAACGATTACTTCGCTGGTCAAAACCTCGAACTGAGTGTGGCTTTGCAAACATTGGAGGGTTCGAGTAATCCCCGCGTTAGTGTTGAGCTAACAGAAAGAGAATCTTTCAATTATGAGTTAGAAGCACAACCAGACTCGAGCGGACTCTATATTGGTCAGATTAACGGCTTTTATCAATCAGGCCTATACAAAATCAAAGTGGTTGCTGAAGCGCTTAATTACACACGTGTACTTGAACTTCCATTTCAGGTGCATGACCTACTAACAATGCATATCAGCAAGCAGCAAGGTGAGAACAGCGACGAATACTTGGTCACCATAGAGCCAATGGATGATGATCTTGACCTGAATCAGTCAACCATTGTCGCAACCATTACAGACTCTACGGGTGAGTGGACGGTGAGCAGTGTTAATCTTAATGATGCCAATCAGTGGGAACTGTTAATCAAGGATGATGGTAAAAGTACAGAATACCAAGTAAAACTGGATTTTAAAGGTGTGACTCAAAGCGGACGGCAGCTACATTTTCAACCAAAACCACTGGTCATTACAGCCTCTCGAAAAGACATTAGTACAGAAAACAAACTCATTGTCCCTTTTCATAAATCGATTGGCGAAAATACCAAAAAGGCGCCGATTCAACCTCATGTTGAAACACTTGAGAAAGGTGAAAAGCCGCTAACCCTTATCATCGTTGCGATAACCAGCGTAAGTCTAGGCCTGCTTTTACTTGGGCTGTCTTTCTTCAAAAACTATGGTAAAAAAGAGCCTCTCGCACTCTCGACTCAGGAAGCCAAGACAACAAAATCTGTCGAGGCTGAGGATACTTTGTCAAGCCCAGAAGTAGTCGCTATCCTCGACCCTGAAATTCCCGTTGTTGAGCCCGCTCAGGTAACAGCTCTTGACGAGGAGGGCGATACCAGAGAAAAAGACAGCGCTGATATTGAAATTAAACTTAATCTGGGTGATAAATCAAAACGTAGCGAAGCTCCGGCATTGAGCGAGCCTAAGGAGCCTGCAGCCAATTCACCTGACGCTAATGATCTTGATTTGGCCTTGGATGATGGTAGTCCTTCCGAAATCGAAATCGAACTAGATTTTAATGACGAGGCAATCGTAGAAGGAACCGAGCTTGCTCCGGAATGGAGCGAGCTGGATGCGAAAAGCAATATAGAAGCGCCGGTTAAGAATGCTGGAGTAAATCACGGTGAGGCCGAAATTGAGTTTGAGTTCGATGATGATGTTATCAACGAAGCAGAAAAAAAGTCGGACTCGCAGGACACATAAACAGAATTCTATCTGCGTAAAGTGCTGCTAATTTTGGCTAAGCCTGCATACAAAATATCCTTCGCCAGCAAAATGATTGTTCTTAATCAAGGCTTAGCAACAGCGCACTTTACCTAAACTCGCTGCCACGTTACTCTAGATATTACTCAAGTGGAAACCCAGCCAGTTAGCGCTTGCCTAGCGGTAGTGGGCAGACCTCTGCACAACAATTTATTTTCGGATTTAATTATGAGATTTAATGGCACCGACGAATACGTCACCACTGACGACCTTACCATGGCAGTAAATGCCGCAATTAACCTCCAGAGACCTCTGCTGATTAAAGGCGAACCAGGCACTGGCAAAACCATGCTAGCCGAGCAAGTGGCGAAATCGTTAGGGCTTAACCTCATCCAATGGCATATCAAATCCACTACCAAGGCACAACAGGGCTTGTACGAATACGATGCGGTTTCTCGTTTGCGGGACTCACAGTTAGGTGATGAAAAAGTACATGACATCGCCAACTACATTGTCAAAGGCAAGTTGTGGGACGCTTTTGAAGCCGACCAGCCGACCGTACTGCTGATTGACGAAATCGATAAGGCAGATATCGAATTTCCTAATGACCTGCTATTGGAGCTTGATCGCATGGAATTTCATGTCTACGAGACGCAAAAAACCATCAAAGCTAAACATCGGCCAATTATTCTAATCACCAGTAACAACGAGAAAGAATTGCCCGATGCATTTTTACGCCGTTGTTTTTTCCACTATATTAAATTTCCTGACGCGGCTACGATGAAGGAAATTGTCGACGTGCATTTTCCGAAAATCAACCAAAAACTAGTCACTCGCGCATTGGAAACTTTTTTCGAAGTGCGCGACGTACCGGGACTAAAGAAAAAACCTTCCACCTCAGAACTTATCGATTGGCTCAAACTACTCATGGCCGATGATATTCCCGAAGACATACTGCACGATAAAAATAGTAAAAATGCGATTCCGCCGCTCTACGGCGCTTTGTTAAAAAATGAGCAAGATGTTCATCTATTGGAGCGCTTGGCCTTTATGAACCGTCGTGAAGCTTAACTGAAACGGATCAGGCCATGTTAATAGGTTTTTTTCAGGAACTGCGAGCAGCTAAGGTGCCCACAACACTAAGAGAGCTGTTGGATTTATTGGCGGCCCTAGAGCAGGATATGGCCTTTGTTGATATCGATGCGTTTTACTACCTCAGCCGGACAATTCTGGTCAAAGATGAAAAATATTTTGACCGTTTTGATAAGGCTTTTGGTCGATACTTTAATGGTCTTGCCGAGTTTGAGGACTTGCTGGCAGCAATTATTCCGGAAGATTGGGTTCGCGATGCTTTTATTTCCTCGCTTTCCGAGGAAGACAAGGCGAAGATTAAATCTATCGGCGGTCTTGAAAAACTTTTGGAGGAGTTTAGAAAGCGGCTAGCGGAACAGAAAGAAAGGCATCAGGGCGGTAGCAAGTGGATTGGTACTGGTGGCACTTCGCCTTTTGGCGCCGAGGGCTATAAGCCGGAAGGGATACGTATCGGACAAGACGGTAACCGTAATTTTAGCGCGCTTAAAGTGTGGGATAGACGCGACTACAAAAATCTGGATGACTCGGTAGAATTAGGTACACGCAATATCAAAGTAGCTTTGCGTCGGCTCCGACATTTTGCGCGCACAGGAGCGCAGGATCAGCTAGACATGGATGACACCATACGTTCGACCGCGAAAAATGCCGGATATCTCGATATCAAGATGGTGCCTGAACGGCATAACGCGGTTAAGGTTCTATTGTTCATGGATATCGGCGGCTCCATGGATCCACATGTTAAACGTTGTGAGGAGTTATTTTCCGCTTCGCGCACTGAGTTCAAACACCTGGAATACTATTATTTCCATAACATGGTGTACGAATCTCTTTGGCAAAACAACGAGCGACGCTGGTCAGAAAAAACACCAACCTGGGATATCCTGCATAAGTACGGCAGTGATTATCGTGTCATCTTTGTCGGCGATGCCAGTATGTCCCCCTATGAGATAAGTTCTCCGGGAGGTAGTGTTGAGCACTGGAACGATGAGGCAGGGAATGTCTGGATGAAACGCTTTAAAGAAACCTTCGATAAAGTGATTTGGCTGAATCCGAAGCCACGTGAAAGTTGGGATTATAGCCAGTCAATCAAAATAGTTGATCGACTGGTAGGCGGGCATATGTACCCACTCAACATAGAGGGGCTCGAAGCGGGGATGAAGTACCTGAGTAAATAAGTCCATAGAACAAAGCTAAAAGGCTAAGGAATATCCCTCAGAGACTCGCGCGGGTAATATCGACATAAAGCTTTAACGATTGCCCAGGTTGTAAATATTTATGGCGACTAATGCCATTCCAGGATTCGATGCTAGCAATACTCACATTGAATTTCTGTGCTATGCGAGCCAATGAGTCGCCCTGTCTCACGCGATAACCTACCTGACGGATAATTTCGCGATCAGCGGCGGGGGAGGCACTAGAGGCTGTCAGCTGCGGCTTCTGCCAAATCACCAGCTTTTGCCCGACACGCAGTTTGTCGGTGGTTCCCATACCATTCCAGCGAGCTATTTCACGCATTCCCGCACCATATTTTCGGGATAGGTCCCAAAAACTATCACCCGCTCGGACAGTATGTACCTGCTTGGTTTTGCCACGAGCAGCCGGGCGCTCTTGCTTTGCCAATAATCGCTGAGCTGCACTTAGCGCATAATGTTCAGAGCCTTTACTCGCAACCGGAATAAATAGAACATTTCCTGCGCGGATATGATTGTTTTTTAGCTGGTTAATCTGACTCAGGGTCTTGGTTGTTGTCCGGTGATGTTGTGCAATAGTGCTAAGAGTATCACCACTTTTAATTTGGTAGCGTATCCAACTGACCCGTTTCTCGGGTGGCAACTTTGCTAAGTTAACTTGAAACTCAACTGCATTTGACATCGGCACATTAAGTCGATGAGGACCATCGGGCGATGTTGCCCACTGATTGTAGCCTGGATTGAGTAAATATAACTCATCCAAATGAATATTAGCCAACTCGGCAGCCTGCGCCAAATCAATCTGTGAGCCAATCTCAACTTGTGCAAAATATGGCAGGTTAGGCAGGGGAGTTAAACTAATGCCATAGGATTCTGGGTCAGCGATTAACTGCGCTAGCGCAATTAATTTAGGCACATAATCTCGTGTTTCTTGGGGTAAATCGAGCGACCAAAAGTCTGTGGGTTTATTGTTTTTCAGGTTCTTTTTAATTGCATTCCTGACGTTGCCGCCGCCCGAATTATAGGCGGCTAAGGCTAACAACCAATCGCCATCAAAGCGCTCATGGAGGTAAGACAGATAATCTAAAGCCGCAGTGGTCGAAGCCACCACATCACGTCGCCCGTCGTACCACCAGTTTTGTGGTAAATTAAAGCGCTTGCCGGTTGCGGGAATAAATTGCCACATACCGGATGCCCGTCCATGTGAATAGGCGAACGGGTCGTACGCGCTTTCCACTACCGGGAGCAACGCCAATTCCAAAGGCATTCCACGCTCTTCGATCGCATCAATCACATGGTAAAGATATCTATTTGCCCGGTTCGTGACACGCTCGATGTACCGCTGATTATTAGCATACCAATTACGCTGAGCCCGAATACGTTTGTTATGAATATCAATGTCCAGGGTAAAACCTGAGCGCATCCTGGCCCATAAATCAATGATAGGGACTGGCTTTTTAGTGTATTGAGGAATATCAAAGAAAATCAGCTCAGGTACAGTAACCACCTCAGCCGTCGCCAATTGGGATGATTCGGCATTAGGGGTTTGTATGGCATTGCCGACTATGTGTTGTTCCTTCTGCGTATTAGGAATGCTACAGCCAATAAGCAGCAGGCTTACCAGTAGATTAAAATATACAGTTTTTAGGTTAAAAAGTGCTTTTAACATCTTGTTTTATCTTTATTTATTTTTTTAATAGGCATGTTTATCAACCAAAGTTCAAGAGAGATAGAAGTGAGCCTTTTCAGCTAACAGAGTAGGTTGCTGCACAAATCAGCCGATTATCGAAGTAAAGTACATTACTCTAATATAGCCGTTAAAAATTATCTTTCCATTCTCTTGTTACTCGAAACACCTCGACTGGGTCGTCTAACTGCTCTCCAGAATATGCTTCCGCTGCCGCTTTCACGCTTGCCTGCTTACTTCTTAAAAAGGGATTGATGTCAAGCTCCTTGGCGATGGTTGATGGCAGTGTCGGAGTATTCTGGCGGCGCAGCTCTTCACATTCAGCAACATAGCTCTCGAGTGCTTCACGCTCGGGCTCAACCACCTGTGCAAAACGTAAGTTCGACAGACTATACTCATGTGCGCAGTAAAAGACGGTATTGCCAGGAAGGCTCGCTAATTTACTCAAGGATTCGTACATTTGAGCCGCAGTTCCTTCAAATATTCTGCCACATCCCGCAACGAATAATGTGTCACCACAAAATAGAGAGGGAGCGGGCGTTTGATCTGTATAGAAGGCAATATGGTCAAGAGTGTGTCCGGGTACCTCAATGACGTCAAAACCAACACCCAAGACTTCCAGACGGTCTCCTTCTTTTACGTATCGTGAGATATATGGAATTTTATCGTTATCAGGCCCGATCACTGAAACCCCCATACCTGCATAGTCCAATAATTTTTCCACGCCACCTACATGGTCGGGATGATGATGGGTGAGGAGAATGCCCGCCAGGGTTAATTGATGCTCTTCCAAATACCCGATTACCGGGTCAGCGTCACCGGGATCAACGACAAAGGCACGCCGGGACGCATGCGCTGAGCTGGTAATCAGCCAAATATAGTTATCGCTAAAGGCAGGTATTGGGACAATCGACAACATTTGTATCTCTCACTCTAACAACGAAAGGGCTATAATAAACCAAGTGACACTTATACGGCTAGGTTAAGCCGATGAATGACAGCATTGTCATTCAAGCCTTGCTTCTTTTTAACCAGAGGAAAAGCTCTCGTTATGGGATTGTTTTCAAAAAAAACACCCTCGATTATTCAAAGTCAGCATGAATGGAGAAAATGGGAAGCGTCTAATATCGCGCATCACTTGGCAGCCCTTGAACAGGCGATTATCGATCCTCTGATGGAACGAACATTCGGCCATCAACTACTTCAAATTAGCATTGCTGGATCACCGTCGTTGCATCAAAATTCTCCTATCGCCAATAAAGCCATTTTACACTTTAGCTACCCGGTCCAAGGACTGGGGCATGCTCTTATTTCGGAGCCAGAGTATTTGGCCATAGCAAATGAACACGTAGATGTTTTGATATTGCACCATGTCTTAGAGTTTTCAAACAACCCGCACCAAGTGCTCAGAGAAGCTCAGCGTGTATTGTCTGCTGGCGGATACTTGTTTGTTGTCGGGTTTAATCCCTGGAGCCTATGGGCGCTTAAAAAAGCTTTTGCACTAGCAAGGAAAGCACCCTGGAACGGGAATTATCTTTCCTACGGAAGAATTTCCGACTGGATGCGATTACTGGATTTTAACCTTCAAAATACCCAGTTTGGTTTCTTTAAGTTCCCAGCTAGCAACGAGCAATTTATGGCCAGTTGTGATTGGCTTGAGCAAGCCGGGCAAAAATACAATTGCTTTTTTGGCGGATTTTATGTCATGGTGGCGCGCAAGCAAATTTTGGGCGTGACTCCGTTAAGAAGCATAAAGACTAGGCGTCGAATTATCCCTTTCCCAGTAACCGAACCAACAACCCGGAGTAGCCGATTTAGTGACTGAAAAAGTCGAAATGTTTACCGATGGAGCCTGTAAAGGAAACCCGGGGCCTGGCGGTTGGGGCGTGCTATTGAGATATAAAAATAAGGAAAAAACGCTTCATGGCGGCGCCGCCAACACCACCAATAATCGCATGGAGTTGATGGCCGTTATCGAGGGTCTGCGAAGCCTAAAACGTTCCTGTGGTGTTGTCATTACCACTGATTCTGTCTATGTAAAAAGTGGTATTACTGAGTGGATACAGGCCTGGAAAAAACGTGGCTGGAAAACGGCAGCAAAAAAACCCGTGAAAAATGAAGACTTGTGGCGACAATTGGACAAGGAAGTCACTCAGCATGATATTGAGTGGTGTTGGGTTAAAGGGCATAGTGGACATCGTGAGAATGAAATTGCGGATGAATTAGCCAACCTAGGCGTTGCGCAGTATTTAGCAAAACACCAGAGCTAGAAGGGTATTATGCGTCAGATTGTTCTTGATACGGAAACGACAGGACTAGAGGTCTCTCAGGGTCACCGCATTATTGAAATTGGCGGTGTGGAACTGGTTAATCGCCGTTTAACCGGCAGGCATTTCCATCAGTACATCAACCCGCATCGAGATATTGATGCGGGCGCCATGGAAGTACATGGCATTACCAGTGAGTACCTGGCTGACAAACCGAGCTTTGCCGATATTGCCGAGCAGTTTCTCGATTTTATTCGCGGTGCTGAGTTAATCATTCACAACGCTCCTTTTGATATTTCATTTATCGATAACGAGTTCCGGCTGGTTTCTAAGCAATATCCGGGTACCCGCAAAATTTGCTCTGTGATCGACACTCTGGTGACGGCACGGAAAAAACATCCTGGGCAAAAGAATAACCTAGATGCTTTGTGCAAGCGCTATGCTGTAGACAACTCACAACGGGATTTACATGGGGCGCTATTAGATGCCGAAATATTAGCGGACGTTTATCTGGCCATGACAGGTGGTCAAACTGCGTTAAGTTTGGGCGGCAAAGAAGAAGCCAGCAATAACCAAGAAAGCCTTGCCATACAGGCCATTAGCCCAGATCGAAAACCGCTTAAAATCCTATTTGCAAATCAAGAGGAAATAACTGCCCACAACGAGCAGCTACTTCGTATAAAAAAAGCGAGTGATGTCTGTATTTGGCTAGATAAGTATCAAGGGTTATCTGATTAATTCTTTAAAGAGTCATTTGATTAAAGCAAATAGCTCACACCGATATACCCCATACCCCCTAAAACGACAGTATAGGGTAATGCCATAATGACCATGCGCCCATAAGATAATCTAATCAAAGGCGCAATAGCCGAGGTTAAGAGGAATAGGAAGGCTGCTTGTCCATTGGGCGTTGCAACGCTAGGGAGGTTAGTACCCGTGTTAATCGCAACTGCCAGAATATCAAAATGTTCTCTGGATATATTGCCTGCATCCAATGCAGTTTTCACTTCGTTTATGTATACAGTGGCGACGAAGACATTGTCACTGATCATGGATAAAAGCCCATTTGCAATAAAAAACATACCCGGCTGTGCATCCAGTTCCATGTTCAACACATAGTCAATGACCGGGTTAAACAGGTGTTGCTCATGAATAACAGAAACAATAGCAAAAAATACTACCAGTAGCGCCGTAAAAGGCAATCCCTCTTCGAAGGATCGGCCAATTTGATGCTCGTCTATAACACCATTAAAAGCAGTTTGCAGCACGATAATGGTTAAACCGATCATGCCAACTTCCGCGACATGAAATGCCAATCCAAGCACAAGAAGTATGGCGACAATACCCTGTATGATTAAGCTCGCTACCTGCTTGTGTGTCCTTTCTTTATCGTGGGTTTTATCGACATCCTCAAGAATTTTCCTAACCTGCTCAGGTATTTTCTCCCCATAACCGAACCAGCCGGTTATTTCGAGCAACAAAACTGTCAATAGACCGGCGCACAGCACCGGCATGGTGACAGGCGCCATGCGTAAAAAGAATTCAGCAAATTGCCAACCGGCAACCTTAGCAATCAGTAGGTTCTGCGGTTCACCAACTAGGGTGCAGACGCCACCCAAAGCGGTGCCAACGGCGCCATGCATTAATAGGCTACGTAAAAACGATCTGAATTGATCCAGATCTTCGCGATGGAACTCGTGAATACTCGAGTCGCTGCCATGATCATGTTCGTTCTGTACCGGCTTACCTGAAGCCACTTTATGGTAGATAGTATAGAACCCGATGCTGACGCTAATCAGCACGGCGGTTACCGTTAAAGCATCCAAAAACGCAGAAAGAAAAGCTGCTACGAAGGAAAATAGAAGTGAAATAGCTATTTTAGATTTGACTCGAATGAGTATTTTGGTAAAGACATAGAGCAGCAGATCCTTCATAAAATAGATGCCAGCTACCATGAACATCAATAGAAAGATCACCTCAATATTATTAATCGCTTCCGTAAATACCGCATGGGGAGAACTCATGCCTAAAAGAATCGCTTCAAGAGCCAAAAGCCCACCGGGTTGGAGAGGATAGCATTTCAAGGCCATTGCTAAAGTGAAAATGAATTCGAGAATAAGGAGCCAGCCCGTAACAAAGGGTCCTAATGAAAAAAGAAAAATCGGATTAATTATGAGAAAAAGGATGATAGTTTGCTTATACCAACTAGGTGCAGCTCCCAAAAAATTATGCGCGAACGCCTGAGCAATACTTCGTGACATTATTTATCCCTTGGTATTTGGCCTAAATAGAAAAGGCTCTGTATTATTGGACTAGGTAGAAAATCCGACGTTTTATTATCGGCAAATCTTCTCTTTTCGGCCCGCTAATATAACCTAGCCGATTAGCTGGGTGCAATCTAATCGGGAGCCTTCAATATTTTAATTTTGTTGCCTCAATAAATCCTGGTAGAGCCCCACCAATATTCCCGCCGTGACACCCCAAATATGGTGATGTTGATAATAGGCCGAATAATATCGCCGCCGGAACTCAGCATACTGATGTTCTTTAAGCTGGAACACATTGGGATCCATAAGATAATTTAATGGCACATGAATTATTTCTGCCACCTCCGAAGGGTCGGGAACGAGGGATACTGGCGATCGAATCAAACCTATCACCGGTGTCACTCGAAATCCACTTATCGTATAGTAGTCGCCCAATTGCCCAATCACATCTACCTGTTCAATCGATAAATTAATTTCTTCCTGAGCTTCTCTAAGAGCCGCCTCGACGCATGTCTCGTTTGGCCCTTCCAAGCTACCGCCGGGAAAGCTAATTTGGCCAGCATGACTGCGTAAATGATCTGCGCGACGAGTAAGCAACAACTGGAGGCCCGTAGGCTTTTCCAGAATCGGAATCAGCACAGCTGCTGCTTTATTAGTTTTTTCGCACATACTTTTGAATAGTAAAGAGTCGTCTTGATACTGAGGAAGAGGAGAGGGATTCTGCCTACCCAAAAAATGCTTCCGCAGAAACGACAAGGACAGTTCCGGCACAGGGCTCTGATTATACCGGTGATCGCTCACTTAACGACTCCGTTACTCTGTAGCACGTTAAGAAGGTTGCTGACTTTAATATAGCTCTCCTGGTATTCGTTATCGACATCAGAGCCAGCCACAATACCACCTCCACCCCAGCAATAAATGCGCTGATTGTGACAAACCAAGGTTCGAATGGCGATATTGGTATCCATATTACCGTTAAAATCCAAATAACCAATACTGCCACAATAAGCACTGCGGCGTTGCGGTTCAAGCTCTTCAATTATTTCCATGGCGCGACGTTTTGGTGCACCCGTTATTGAACCACCGGGAAATGAATCGCGTAAAAGATCGGCTGCATCGCGCCCGGGTTTAAGATTACCTCTGATCGTGCTGACAAGATGATGCACATTGGAATAACTTTCGATGGCGAAGAGTTCGGGCACTGTGACACTGCCCAGTATGCAGTTTCTACTAATATCGTTTCGCATCAGATCAACAATCATTAAGTTTTCCGCTTGATCTTTTGAACTATTGCGTAGTAATTGAACGTATAGCTGATCCTGTTGCGGAAGCACTCCACGCGGTCTTGTACCCTTAATGGGTTTTGTTTCTACCTGATTATCGCGTACCAGAATAAATCTTTCTGGCGACAAAGAGAGTAGGGCATAATCCTTTGTCTGCAAGAATGCACTGAAGGGAGCGTCGGTATGGGCTCGCTGCATTAAGTAAGCCTGCCACGGATCCCCTTCATAAGGCGCATCAAATCTCTGTGAAAAATTGATTTGATAACAATCACCTGCATAAATATATTCAAGTATTTTTGCATAAGATTCAGCATACTTTTCCGCACTTGTATTCGACTTGAATGGTTCTAGTAATTTAAAGCAAGCTGTGTTGTTACGATCTAAATTTGTTAAGATTAGCGTCAGAATTTCATGACAATCAAGCTCAGTGCATTCCGGCCTGGCGATAAAGTATAACTTCCGATTAGCATGATCACGGATAATCGCCCATAGATAAATTCCAATATCCATTTCCGGTAAATCGATATCACGTACAGCAGTTGTTGGGAGTTGGCTTATTAAACGGCCAAGATCGTAACTAAAAAATCCGATTGCACCACCGGTAAAAGGCAACAATTTATCATTAGCGCAGGGCGCATAACTTTTAAGCTGTTCTTTTAATACACTAAAAGGGCATGTTTGCGTTGCAGTGCTTTGATCAAATGACGCCACCGTTGTTGTTTTACCCGAAGTCGTGATAGTCATGCAGGGTGCCGCTGCAATGATGTCAAAACCTATATTATTAAAATCAGCGTTGCTATCTAAAAATACCGGTCTTCGGAGATGCCTAATACGCTCAAAAATTGTTTGATTTGAAATTTCATAAGGAATTGGTTCAATGGTAAGCGGCAAACTATTCATTAATATACTTTAGATAAAACACATAACTAATTGTTTAAAAGGGTTTTAATTGTTTGTTTTTACCGGATCGATGACGTTCTCGCATTTCAACGTCAATATACTTATCCGTGATAGCGCTGGAGCCGTGACCCGCATCATCGCGCACATGCTCACGCGGTCTATGCTTAACATCATCTGAGATGCCCGTGTGTCGGAGCCAGTGAACAGTTGCTGCCTTTAGAAGCTCGGCATCCTGTTCAAAACCGTCCTTAAAGAGGCGCTCTACAGCCGCGTCGAAACATTTCTGTACAATATTACGAATCTGTCGTGTGCTATTAATTGCTCCGCGACCTCGTGTTTTCGAGATAAGCGGTAAAGATTCACCTGGTGCCGGAAGAGGTGATAATCCAGAAAACTGGCGATAGCGCTTAAAAGCCGTCAGCATTGCATCACTAACAGAAATATCCCGCTCCTTATTCCCTTTGCCGACTGTTGTGAACCACCAATTACCATCCATATCCATATGAAAATCACCCATTTCAGGGGTCCAACGCGGACTTGCGGCCAGCTCTGAAATTCGTAAATACATACCATACAAAGCCTGAATCACGAACAGAGTGCGCTCGTGTTCTTCAGGATTAAGCTGAGCTAATAGTTCCGCTGTATCAACAACATAGCTCCATTGTAATTCTGTCAATCGTCTAATTTTTGCCTTTTGCTGATGCTTTCTCAAGTACTTACTTTTTTGTCGAATTAGCGCTATGGGATTGCTATCTATGTATTCTTCCTGAACTAAATAAGTAAAAAAACTACTCAAAATAGAGAATACCGCCTGTAGTGCTTTAGACGAAAGACTAAAATCTTTTTGCCTTGGCTCATTCGCATGCAGACTTGATTTAACGATATAAGGACGCCAAAGTGGATTAACAACCCGTAAGCCATCTTTATTCAAATACCTAGGTACCGTTTTGACGCCAATCCATTCCAGCGGTGGTTTTTGACAAAAATCGATAAAGTGCTCTATATCTAGGCGTTTTAGTTGGCTCAGGCTGGTTTTGTTGATAAACCAAGACCACTGCAATAGTCTTTCAACTTCTCGTCGGTAGGACGCAAATGTATCTTTGCTGCCACGATAGCTGTAGAGAAACTCAAGTGCGTGTCGATAATCCTCTTGCGCTTTGCCAATTCCAGAAGAAAGAATGTATAACGATATCTGATTATTAGTTTGTCCTAAGGTAATTTTTAGATTATCCAAAGTATCAAATAAAGGTTGTGGTGGTAGTATGTTATTCGACATAGTTAAGTGTTTACTTCAAGCTAAAATGATTATTTATTATTTCCTGTAATAAAGATTACAGGAAATAAGGTAATGTACACAACCCTGTCCACAGTATTATTAACATCACATTTTTATAAACGTGAATCCCACTGGGACAATAACGAATCAATATCATCTACATTGGCATCAGTCAAAGCCCACGATCTCCTCAAATGTAACAACGTATTCAGTAGCTGCTCTTTGCTTGCTTTGTTACGATTAGCCAGCCACCAGTGTACTACTGACAACAACATCCCTATTTCTGCGCGAGCGCCAATTTCGGGATGGATGCCATGATTGATGTGCCCGTCTTTAATACCCTTTTTTAGCTCCGTCATACGAATGTCAATCAGAGGCTTAAAGAGATCTGACTTATCAGAAGAATCCGGTGCGGCCGTGTCCAAAGCAATACGCAGATAGTCTTTATTCTGTTCGGCAAACTCAATTACTGCTTCGATTTCCGCTCTATCCGAATTACCCTGCCCGCCGTTATAGTTGTGCGCAGCAAATATACTTGAAGCTAACTTGGCTGTGGCTAATCTTGCGATTTCGTTATAGAGGGCTTTTTTATCCTTAAAGTGGAGATAATAAGTTCCGTTTGCGACACCAGCATCCCTAGCGACAGCAGCTATTTTCATTCCATGGAAACCGAATTCCGAAAACGCTCGAACACCGGCGTCAATTATTCTTTGTCTAATCTCATCCTTTAGTTGTCCCTTAAGCGGCTTTTTGTCTTCGCTGTAGTCTATGGCCATATGACATCCTATAAATAATATTCTTTATATGAGGGAGGTCTCATATTATGAAAAGTGTCTCATCATTATTAGATGAGATTTCTCTCACAAAATATGATATCTCTCATTAATAATCAATAAAAATTACTGGTGTGAGTATTTACTATGGTTATATCTTAAGATTGGTAAAGTTTTAAATTAAAGAAATTATCTTAGAAAAATCGCACGAAACGCTGCGCAGCGCTATTTTGTCGTGTTATATCGGATAATATTGAGAGATACTTTTCCTCGCACACACAAAAAGAAAACATAGTAGCGAATGAAGGTTTACAGCTATCGACGTGCATCGGTATGTGCAATCACTTAAACTGATCAGCAGTAGCTAATGTACGAGCAAAGGCTACTGCCCTCCTGGTTTTAAATTGAGTAACGGAACAAAGTGTAGCTATGGGATTAGAATCAATTACCTTTTCTTTCTTTTTAATTTTTACTGGGGCAGCAATATTGGCTTCACTGGCGCTTTATACGCGACAGCCTCTATTGGTTGCCTATATTGTACTTGGTGCTTTGTTAGGCCCTTCGGGGTTTGCATTTATCAACAATACCGATCTATTGTCGGATATTTCACATATCGGCATTATCTTTCTGTTATTTTTGTTGGGGCTGGATATGCAGCCTAGCAATTTGTACCACATGCTAAAGAAAGCTACTTTTGTCGCACTGATTAGTTCCGCAATTTTTGCTCTCATTGGCTACGGTATTGCCATAATTTTTGGGTTTTCACACCCAGAAAGCCTGGTAATAGGTATTGCCATGATGTTTTCCAGCACTATCATCGGCATAAAACTCTTGCCAACAACAGTATTGCACCATCGTCATACGGGTGAGTTGGTCGTTGGACTACTGCTGCTGCAGGATTTGATTGCAATTTTCGTGCTTTTAGTACTCTATACCAACGAGACTGGTGACGCGTCTTTTAAGAGTTATGCGACGACAATCCTCGCTCTTCCCCTTTTGATATTCTTAGCAATCGTGTTTGTTCGCTTGATACTGTTAAGGCTCATCCAGAAGTTCGATCGTTTTCAGGAGTACATCTTCCTCGTGGCTATCGGTTGGTGTCTCGGCTTATCTGAGGCAGCTCAACTCATGGGCTTATCTTCAGAGATTGGTGCGTTTATAGCCGGCGTCACGGTAGCGACCAGCCCTATTGCTCAGTTTATTGCCATTAGTCTTAAGCCGCTTCGAGATTTTTTCCTTATTCTCTTTTTCTTTTCTATCGGGGCAAGCTTTAAATTAGCATTACTCGATGAGGTATTGGTCCCCGCGTTAATTCTGACGACGCTGATGCTAACCTTAAAGCCCACTGTGTTTCGATTACTGTTGACGAGAATCAGTGAGACCAAAGATCTCGCCTGGGAGATTGGTTTTCGACTTGGCCAAATCAGCGAGTTCTCGTTGCTAATTGCCTATATCGCTACCGGCATCCATATGATCGGAGAAGAGGCCTCACATTTAATTCAGGCAACCGCTATTCTTTCTTTCTTGTTCTCGTCGTACCTTGTCGTGCTGAGGTATCCGACACCCATTGCCGTTTCGGATAAATTAAGAAGGGACTAAAGGCAAGTCACGAAAACCCAAGCTTAATCTATTCTTTATCAATGCGTTAGGAGTAAAACTTAAAGTTAGACAACCTTTCCCACCAAGTTAAAATCAGCCGGTCACAGGCTGAATGTGCCGCCATGGATAGGCGATCCTGCAAGGTCTTCTTGTGTACATAAGTTACCTTATAGACCTCAGCTTGTGCACATGCCGACATTAAATAGTCATCACTTGTACCCAACTCATCAATCAATTTTTTAGCCAATGCGCGTTTGCCAAACCAAACTTCTCCGGTTGCCACTTCATCAATATTGAGCTGAGGTCGATTCTCAACAACAAATGCCTTGAACAGACTGTGAGTGTCTTCCAATTCTTCCATGAATTTTTCGCGTCCTTTGTCCGTGTTTTCGCCAAAGAGTGTTAGGGTGCGTTTGTATTCACCCGCAGTCATGAGTTCGAAATCAACGTCGTGCTTTTTGAGTAATCGATTAAAATTGGGTAATTGCGCAACCACACCAATCGAGCCGAGAATAGCAAAAGGCGCTGCGATTATCTTATCCGCAATACAAGCCATCATATAACCACCGCTGGCCGCGACTTTATCTACACATATTGTTAGAGGTATGTCCCGATCACAAATGCGTTGAACCTGGGAGGATGCGAGTCCGTAAGTGTGTACCATGCCACCACTACTGCTCAGCTTTAGCACCACTTCATCCTCTTTTTTTGCTATGGACAAAATACTGGTGATTTCTTCACGTAAAGACTCCACCGCAGAGGCCTTGATGTCCCCTTCAAAATCCAGCACATAAACTCGTTTCTTATGGCCACCCTCCTTCTCCACCTTAACTCGGTCTTTCTTTTCCTGCTTGGCCTGTTTTTTCTCATTCTTCAGTTCTTGTTTAAGTACATCCTTATCCAAAGCGACGCTTCGAATTGCATCCGTCATCTCCTCCAGTTCATGGTTTAAATGGGTCACTTCAATATGGCCCGCAGCCCCCTTCTTGGTGCGCATTCCAGCGGACACGATAGTACCAATAATTATCATCGCAGCGACGACGATAGTGATTGCTTTGGCCAAAAATACGCCATATTCAGCTAAAAATTCCAACGTCCTATGCTCCCTCGAGGTAATAAGTGGTCGCTATGATAATTCACTTGACCAAAGAGGGGTAATTTTTGTTTGATCAAGCCAAGCAAAATGGGCGATCATGCACTAATATTACTAATCTTGCTTTTACTCGTTTCAACGAACGCCAGGGAGATAATCAATGCGGATTGGGGCCAGTTTATTAGGAATATTTCTGCTATCTATAAACCTTGCTGCACCTGCGGCTGAATCCTATCAACGTAAGTGCGAAGTAGTTGATGGTGTAGTCGTCTGCCAATCCCTCGCCGACGAATTGGCTAACTTACCCGCAGAGGAAAAAGGTACTCGCCTTTACCAAGAGGCAGATAAACGTCACGGTCCTCTCATGGGATATGGCAGCCCCGGCTATGGCGATAGCCAGTCAAAATTTATTGCGGTAATTAAAGAAGCTGACGGCACCCAGAATACCAGAGAGATTCGCCTCAAGTATCTGGAGAACTCTCCCGACGGCAATAAACGACTGATGATTTTTGATAAACCGAAAGACCTAAAACGCCATGCTATGCTAACTGTTTCGCACAAAGATGGCGCAGATGAACAATGGGTATATGACCCGGAAAATAATCAGGTCAAGCGTATTCTCTCCAATAACGCGTTCACACCTTTCTCCGGTACTGAAATCACTTTTGAGGATATCAGCTCTCAGGATATCACTAAATATGACTATCAATATGAACGTGATGCACAACTGGATGGCACGCCTTGTTACGTCATTAACCGTTTTCCCAAAGGCAAATATTCAGGCTATCAGCGCTTAGAGACCTGGATTGATAAAGCCACTTATCTAGTGAAAAAAATTGATTACTATGACCGCGGAGGCAAACTATTAAAAACCTTGGTCATGGGTAATTACCAACAATTTAATGATAAATACTGGCGCGCAGGTGAGATGCTTATGGAGAACCACCAGAGTGGCAGAAGTACCCAGCTGGTCTGGTCTGAGTACCGTTTTAATACCGGCTTAACTGAGGCAGACTTTAGTTTGAATAGTTTAAAGAATGTAAATTGAGCATCAGCGTAGTTGGAACTGATGGGGTTATAGAGGCTAACTTTTTCGTGACAAGTTATTAATATTTTCGAGAGATAAGTCTTATCTAACGGGTATCATCCTTCATTTTCCGGGCTGCTCCGTTTCAGGCAAAGTTTCTGAATTACCCAAAACATAACCCTCGGGAATATCGGATAAACGCACAATACGACCTCCATGCATTTCGACAAACTGGTTTGCCTGTGCACCTTCACGAAATGGAAAAGCTTCCATCGCACCCATGCCTCCACGCAGGTTACTGTCAATAACATAGAGTGCCCAGTCAGCCTGAATCCAGGCATCAGGGGACATTTCAGGGTGAGCTAAATTAAACTCTGTCATGGTATCAATCGCAGTGACATAAAGCATCGCAACGCCTTGGGATTCTTCCGGAAGTTTGGTATAGGCTATGCCATCTCTCACCGTGGTAAACCATAAGGGCTCGGATTTCCCGCTAAGGTGAATTTGGCTTTTTGGTCCCTTATGCTCATTAACCAGCATATTACAGAAATAGCCGACCGCTTCTGCTGTCGGTAACTGTGGTTTTGGCGGTGCTGTTTTTTTGTCGGCTTGGCATGCCACCAGGAGTATGATAACTCCCAATAAAAGAATACCTTGCAGGTTACTTTTCATGTCATAGCTCCTTACGGCTAAACAGGTATATGGCGGTTGATAGAAGTAACATTACCCATCCGCACATCAAACCGAGCAGAACATTGGCGTCGAAAGAGTTAGCCATGTTGGTGACACCAGACACCATGCTTGCAGCTTCGGATCCGGCCAAGTTATAAAGTCGATAAGCGTCCGCAGGATTAAGTAACACCAGCACATCAAAAATCGCTGGTAATAATTGTTGCTCTTTATCCGCCAATATCAGTCCTAACAGAATGAGATCATAAAGTACTAACAAAAACAGCCAAACCCCGACCGCCGCCCCAATGGCACTCGCACGTACTTTGCTGAGCAAACTAATCAGGCATCCGATGCTAATGAATACTGCTCCTAGCAAGAGCGAACTGCCCATCATTTGGCCGTAGCTAACCCAGTCGCTTAATACCGAACTTTCTAAGCTCGCCAAGTATATTCCTGCGCTTCCGTAGCCCAACACAATGGCCAACATAAGCACAGCTAAATGGCCCACAAACTTACCCAATATAATTTGCCAACGCGATATCGGGTAGGTCAATAATAGTAATAAAGTACCCTGCTCCTGCTCACCAACAATGGCGTCAAAGGAAATAGTCAGCGCCACCAGTGGAATAAGATACAGGCTCAAACTGGAAAGGCTAACGGTAGTAATACTCATTAGGCTGGCGCGGGAATCACCGATTGGGGTAGAGCCCAGGGCAACTAAAGAGAAGGCTAAACTTGCAAGCAATATCACTGATGACAAAGCCCAGCGGTTACGTATAGAGCGCTGAAATTCGGCGAGAACGATAGTGATAATTGCGTTCATCCGCGACTTTCCTTACCCACAAAATGGGAATACAGGTCATCCAGCCGTGGTGGAATAATTTGTACATCCTTAATGTTGGCTTGTTGATCCATAATCTGCTGCATTAATTCCATTTTTTTATCTTGTTGGCATTGGAAGGAAAAGGTATTAAAGCTATCTTTACCATTAACAGCATAACTAGACTGCTGCTGAAACGCCTTAAAGGCAAGCTCTTTGCCAGGCAAGCTAATCACGCGAATTTGGGTGGGTAACTTCGCCGCATCACGCAGTTGTTCTAAGCTTCCCTGAATAACCACAGCCCCCTGTTTCATGATTAGGATTTTGTCGATCTCCCCTTCTATCTCTGACAGTGCGTGCGAAGATATCAAAATAGCCGTTCCCTGAGCCTGACAGCCACGTAATATTTGATAAAAGTGACGTCTGAGAAAAGGGTCCAAGCCAGTTGTCGGCTCATCCAGCACGAGTAATTTTGGCTGTCCAAGCAGCGCCTGAGCTAAGCCCAAGCGTTGTCTCATGCCTTTTGAATAGGTTTTGACACGAGCATTAGCCGCTTCGCTTAAACCCACTAGCTGCATTAGTTCAGCACATTGGTTTTGTGACGCGTGCTTTAACCGGGCATAGAACCTCAGCACTTGGTTACCTGTCATCTCCCCTTGAAAAGATACGGTTTCCGGAAGAAAGCCAATATCGCTATGTGGGTTTTTACCGGTTTCTGTTGAAATATGCAGTATTCCGGAACTGGGTTGCGCCAAACCTAGAATAAGCTTCATCAGGGTGGTTTTACCGGCTCCGTTATGTCCGATAATCGCCACACTTTCACCAGCAGATACGGATAAATCCACTTGCTGGACAACGGCTTTGTTACCGTAATATTTGCTAACCTGGGAAAGTTTAATCATAGTGTGCTTTTTAGGGTGTCATAGCACATGGCGGCGCATGAGAGGCGCACTGTCTTGCACGCCACCGGGATGCAGCGCGGGGAATTGAGATTGCGCCCATTGCAGCAATTGCAAAGCCGGGCTATTCAACAGAATTTTGGCTGCCGGGTGGCGCCAGATAATTTGATCAACGATGGTATTTGGGCGATAGGGTTTGTCAGCGATGCCATCACCATTCATATCAAAAGCCAGATGATCACTCCAAAAATTACCTTGCTCTGCTTTTGACCACTCCAATTCTCTGGTACCCACGTATTTCACCTGAGTTCGGTTAGCTACAAAATTATTGCCCCAGATTTCGTTTTGCTCTGACCCGGCGGTGAAATGAATACCTATCAAACAGCCTTCGAAATGATTTCCAACTATTTGATTCATATTTGAATTATAAATAAATGCACATTTTTCGGCACCACCTTCAACGCGGTTGTTGGTAATCTCTGAGCTGTTCGCAAAATTAAAAAAAATACCGCGGTCTCTGTCGCTTTTAGAAACGTTGCCCTTTACGACTAAGTGCGAAGAGTACATCAAAGCAAAACCAACATGGTTGCCCTCAGAGATATTATTCGAAATTTCACTGTGATTGGTATACATGTAATGTACGGCAAATCTCAAATCACTAAAATGATTATTGCTGAACCGATTATCTTTGCTGGTGGTGGCAAAGATACCATCCCTGCCAGACTCTATACGATTGCCAATAACGATAGACCCCGGGCTGTTCCAGAGCTGAACACCATTACCTCTTTCGTTAACTCTAAGGCTACTCAGGCCAACAATACTGTTTGAGACCACCTGAGCATTTTTTGGTCCCTTGAGATAAACGCCAATCAGATTATTCTGCAAATGGTTGTTGCGTATTACCGCATCACCTGCTTTTTGAGTGATAAAGATACCGCTGTGCTCTTCCGAGAGCAGCTGTCCCGAATTTTCAATCCTAAGACCTTCTATGCTAACCGACGGCGCATCAACCAAAATAACGTGGCCTATACCACCACCATCAATAATTGCACCCGGTTCTCCTTTGAGCGTAATTGATTTTTTGATGATTATTGGAGCTTGATAGCGTCCGGCGCTTAGTTCAATGGTGTCACCATCCTTCGCTGCCGCGATACTATCCAGCAATACATCAGCCTTCGGCATTAACCGGTAGGTTTTTGCTTGGCAATGACCACTTGCAAAGGACAGCGCGGCGGAGAGAAACCCCACCGCCGCACAGTTAAAAGATATCATATCGCTAAGTTTAACCTAGGCAGGCTTCACCAGCATACGTCCTCGCATTTCCATGTGCAGCGCATGACAGAACCATTGACAGTAATACCAATGGACACCAGGACGATCAGCCTTAAAGGTAACCGAAGCCGTCGCTTGTGCGGCAACCTCAAAGGCTACACCGTAGTTCGCCAGTGTGAAGCCATGGGTCAGGTCATCGATCTGATCTATGTTAGTAACGAAGACTGTTACTTCGTCACCCTGGTTAACAGTAAAGTCACTCATGCTGAAAGACGGCGCCATTGACCACATATAAACGCGAACCTTATTGCCATCACGTATGACCTTGCTATCAGATTCGAGAGTAACACCATCTTTCTTGGCCCAAGCACGAGCATCGGCGAATATCGGGTCGTCCCGCGTCCAGACCTTGTTTGGATTCACAATGTCTCCGCGCACAATAATACAGTCGTGCGGTTCGGCAAAGGTCGGTCCGTCATGTACTATTTTCATTTTGCTACCGGCAATATCAATGAGCTGATCATTTTCAGGCTTTAACGGGCCGACATTAATGAAACGGTCTTTGGAAAACTTATTCAAAGATACCAGCCATTTACCATCCGCCTCTTTAGTTTCACCCATTGAGGTGTGGTTATGCCCAGGCTGATACTGGACATCGATTTTTTCAATAATTGGATTTACTTTTTCACCGTTATAAGCACGAACAGCTTTGTCTATATTCCACTTCACTGCCTGGCTATCGAGGAATAATGTTGTGAAAGCGTTGCCTTTGCCATCAAAAGCCGTGTGTAATGGGCCAAGACCAAGTTCAGGTTCAGCCACTACAGCATCTCTCGGTTTAATCTTGTCTTTAAACATATCCGGGAATTTTCTCACATCAAGCACAGTTACCGTGGGTGACAACTTCCCGTTAACCACAATGTATTTGCCGTCAGGAGCGGTATTACAACCGTGTGGACTATTTGAGACAGGGATATAACGCGTGTACTTAGAGCCTTTGCGGCCATCCAAAACAGGAACTCCGGCAATGCGCTTGAAATCACCTTTTTTAACGCCGGCTTCGATCGCTTTGATATCAAATACAACCGCCCAATCCTGCTCGCTAGCGGTCATTTCTGCCAGGGTTACCCCGCCTTCACTGTTGTAACAGGTTGAAACAGCGTACAAACCTTGATAATCAGCATCGCAATTATCCAGGTTGCCATCCACCATAACCTGCCAAGCCACTTCCATTTTATCGCCATCAATAGCGCTGAAAATCGCATGATATTTATCGGGTTCGTCCAGTATAGAACCGTCATTTGGGATTGGAACCCGATGCTCACCGTTGGCGAACACATAACCGGTACGAGGATATTTTTGTGGCCGTAGGCCGTGAATATCAGAGGCGTTGGGAATTTCAATAATTTTGTCACATTTCATTACATCAATACGAATGCGGGCCACACGCGTGTTCGCTTTATCGTTGATAAACAAATAGCGGCCATCATAGGTGCCATCAGTAAAGGACATGTGGGGGTGGTGTGCGTCGCCGTTATGCCAAACACCGCCCTTGTCTTTGAGGAATTCTTTGGTTTCAGGCAGTAAGCCTTCGGTTAGTATTTTGATACTTTCATTGGTTTGGCCCCAACCGGTTGCGCTACAACGATTAAATACTGGAATACGCATTAATTCGCGCATCGAAGGAACGCCCATAATGCGCACTTCTCCCGCCTGACCGCTACTCCAAAAGCCATAGTACTCATCCAAATCGCCCGGCACCACATGAGCATTATTGTCACTGGCAGCATTGGCCGTTTGCGGCGTCAGCGCGGATAATCCACCCATAGTGGCAGCGCCTAAACCAGCAACTGTAGCAATACCGGCGGAGCGCGATAACAGCTCACGCCGAGAAGAGCCCTTAGGGTCAAGTAGTTCAGCTGGTTGATCTTTTTTCTCACTCATTATTGTTCTCCTTCAAGATAAGGGATATGCCTGTTGGATGTCCCAAAAATACCAGCATTAGGCGTTAAATGCGGTTTAATGCCTAATACCTTATTTACCTTCTTTTTCTTCACGAATATCGATCAGAATCTGTTTAGCAAGTTCGGCAGAATTACCTGAACTCATTGCTTGTTGGCGCTCGAGGCGGCCACGTTTTTTAACGACAACAGGACACACCTGGTCGTCATAGTAACGTTCCTGACAGTGCAGGCAATAAAGGCATTCATTCGGATTAATCTGCCCTTCCGGATGAATAGCCTGCACCATACACTCGTTAGCACAAACCTGACAGGGGTTGCCACACTGCCGTCGGTAGCGTTTCAACCAATCAAACATGCGAATTCGTGCGGGTATTGCCAAGGCTGCGCCCAATGGACACAAATAACGACAATAAAAACGCTCGACAAAGAGACAAGGTGCTAACAGCGCTAATGCTAATAGCACATAAGGCCAGTCACGAATAAATTTAAGCACTATGACTGTTTTAAAAGGCTCAACTTCCGCAAGTCGCTCCGCCAGCTCCAGCGAATGTAACGACACACCAAATAAAATCAGAAAGATTATATATTTGATTGGCCACAGCCGCTCATGTAAGCCCCAGGGCAAAACCCATTGAGGGATACCCACTTTTTTGGCGAACCGTGTAATAAATTCTTGTAATGCACCGAAAGCACATAGCCAACCACAAAAGGCACCCCTCCCCCAGAATAGCAACGCCATCGCAACACTACCCCAAAGGATAAAAATAAAGGGTTCCATTAGGAAGTATTCCCAGCTAAAACCACTGACCAGCGCATTAAATACCGTTAAAATATTGACCACAGAAAGCTGTGCGGAGGCATAGAAACCTATACCAAACAGTGTGAATAGTAAAAATCCTGTTCTAATTCGTTGTGACCAAACCGGGCGTCTGACCAACCAATCCTGAAAAAAGAAAATCGCTGTGAGTATGCCTAATGCAGCAAGTAGGATTGACGACTCAAGCCACTTGTCCTGCCAAAGCTGTTTCCACAAAACAGGCTGCTCGTAGTTATCCACTGCATCGATTTCTGTTGCGCTGAGAGCAGGTGCGGCTTCAAATTTAAGGTAGTGCGCGGGAATTTGATAATCCAAGTGAAAGGTTCTAAATACTTTTTCCAGTGCCTCAAGTTCACGTCCAACCAATAATTGCAGTTTCCAGGGCTTTGCCGGATCAAGTGTGCTGTCACCCGGAATCATGAACAGATCGACTTCCTTGAAATCTTCTGGCGCACCCTCGGCATTAATTTTTCTCAGTTTTTTGTGGTGCAAATCCCGGAAGCGGATAATATCGTCACCCTGGACTAACTCAAACCGGTCAAAAATACCGCCTCGCACATAGCCCGAACCTTTAAAAGAATATTCGCCCTTAGCAGCCACCATAATAGCCTGCTTACCCGGTTTAAGTTTACGCGTTAGGTTTTGGTATTCCGCTGCACCTAACAGACTGACGCCAATACTGGGCACCGATACCTGTGCGACATACAGGTCTATAAAAGTATCATCGGAATGAATCGTGTTAGACTGTGTTCCGTCTTTGAGTTGCGATCCAGCAAAGGCTTTATCAATTTGCCCGGCTGTCAATTTCAGTCGTGTTACTGATTTTTCGGCAACCAGATCAGTCCAGTCTTTTAGCTCCTGTTGCTCCGTATTAACCGAGGCTTTTGGCCCTGCAACCTGGGAGCGCACACCACCCAAACCATAAGCACGTGCCACCTTGATTGCTGAGCGAATAATGCTGTCATCAATAACTCGAATGGTGACTGTAGCACCGCTAATAGCGTCAAAACGGGGATTATCATTTGGTTTTTTTAGAAAAGAAATCAAATCAAAACCAATGTAACCATCCATTAATTGCGTGATTTCTGACTCAGGGATACCGATAAGCACAATGGGTTCTGAATGCTTTATCAACCGAACTGTCTTGATAATCCCTTCAGTATCCAAGCCAACCAAAACATGGATCGGTTTGCCTGAATAGCCAACGGAGTTCACCAACTCTGAATTAAGGAATAAAAATCCGAGACGCTTGTCACCCTGATAAACAGGCACCGCAGAAGTGGATGGGTCAATTTCTCCGTATCGTGTCGAACCTTCAAATAACTCAGCACTAGAGTGCTTCTGGATAAGCTCAAGCAGTGTCACATTCGCTTGAGCACTATTGAGTGTTGCAAAAAATAAAAAGGAGAGAAGTAGAGCGACTCTGAAGAACAGATAGCGAGTTTTAAAGAATAACTGATGGAACGTTCTGACCCTTTGAACCACTGGAAGGGTATACATTAAATATCCTTAAAAATTACCGAGTAATTATACCTTGATCTGCGGGCTATCTTATTTGATCTGTCCCATTCATTCAACAGGCGTAGATGGGATCGGCCTTGATGCCTAGAAATCCCCACTACCTTTTGCGTTGCTGATTCCATTACAATGACGTTTCTTTTCAAAGGAGCGCTTCGTTGAACACAAAAAAATTTATTAGTGCGGAACAACTGCTCCAAGACTCATTCCAGCTCGGTGCCGCTATACTTAACAGCGGTTTTACTCCAAATTTCATTGTCGGCGTCTGGCGCGGCGGCACACCAGTTGGCATTGCCTTGCAGGAACTATTGGATTACTGCGGTGTAACGACAGATCATATCGCTATCCGCACCTCTTACTATACTGGCATCAACCAAACAGCCGAGCATGTTCAAGTGCATGGGCTAAACTATATAGCCAACAGAGTTACCAACAAAGACCGCTTACTCCTAGTCGACGATGTGTTTGACACTGGCGCCAGTATGCAACAAATAATCCTTCATCTTCGTCGTGAATGTGGTGAAAATATTCCTGAAGTCCGCATTGCAACGCCTTATTTTAAGCCGGAAAACAACGTGACTAATTTAATCCCTGATTACTATTTATACGAAACCAGCCAGTGGCTGGTATTCCCCCATGAGCTGAAAGGTTTAAGTAAACAGGAGCTATTAAACGAGAAGCCCGGGATAGAGGCGATCAAAAATTTATTGTTAGAACATTTACATAGCGCTACTTAACGCCTTATCTATGCCTGAGTCCGAGAGATATAGCATCATTTTTAATGGTAATTTGCATGCCGGAACGCGACGCCACGAGGCTTTGCAGCAAATATCTTTGATGACTAATGTCGATGTTGACGAATTGCTCGATGCTCTATTTTCTGTTAAGCCCGTCATTATCAATCAGGTGGAAGACCGGGTGCTTGCTGAAACCTACCTGGACGCGTTTCAAAAAGCTGGCCTAGAGCTTTACATCGAACTCTATTGTGCTGAGCATGACGACATCACTAATGCCGAAATTTTATTTAGTCATTACGCTCCCATTGCCCGTCAGGACGTTGAGCCCAACTACTTGCTTGACGACCCGACACAAAAAGAACAACCCATTAAAACCACCGCTGACGTAGTATCCGAATCAAGCCACTATATAATTTTTAATGGTCGGCTGAACCCTGGTGTCACTAAAAATGAAGCCATAGAGAACATTTGTAACCTTACCAAATCAGAACCAGAAGAAGTCATTGAGCAAGTATTTTCAGTGGTGCCCGTCATCCTGATTGAAACCACGGACATCAATTTTGCACAGGCTTGCCAAAGGGATTATACACACTGCGGACTCCAGGTGGTATTTAGCGAAACGCTGGAAAATAAAGAGACATTGGCGGTAAGCCAATTGCGTGTGCGCGAAGATATCCCCCCGTCAGCGCCGAAAAGAAAGGTGCCTGGCTTTGTCTTGCTACTATTATTCTTAACGCTACTCGGCACGCTGTTCTGGAGCACCATTTATCTGTTTAATAAAGGCTACTTTGAACAGGACAGCGTCCAAACCTTGGATATCAAACTCGAATACGCAAAAGTTGCACCGGTTAAAATAACAGCACCGAGCCAACCTGAACAATTTGCTAAAGATGTTATTCCTAAGCCAATCAAGGAAATTATCCCTCCGAATATTAGGAAAAAACCCATTGCGCCACAGCGCAAAGAACAATCTAAATTGCCTGAAGAACCAGCATTTTCTGAGCCAATACCAACGGCTAAACCCAACGCCAACCAACAAAAACTTCCAAATAAAGAAGTAACAACGCACTTGCCCCCCTCCCAGCTGGCACAGCTCGAACAGGACTATTTTTTACAATTACTAAATTGGTTCGCTCGTCCTGAGCACCAAAGCTACGACAAGGAAACTCGCGGACAAAATCTTGAGGGTGAAATAAAAGTTAAAATTAGCATCTATCGCAATGGCAAAATTAAGGACGTTACGATACTGAGCAGCAGCTCAGAACAACTGACTCAAGTGACACAACAAAGTGCCTTCAAGGCAAGTCCCTATCCGCCGGTTCCCAAGGAAATCACAGGCGAAAACTATAGCTTCACATTACCACTGAAATATACTTTGGAAGGTAAATGATGTGACGGAAAAAACGCTTATCCCTGGATGCTGTTATTCAACAAGTCTTGGTTCCGATGCCGCAACGAACCCCCCGTTAGCATTCAAACGAATCGCTTGCGTCGCGCCCATATAGTTGCGAATCTTTAAACTATGGCCGCGGGCCTTAAGTTCCTCTTGTTCAGCCTTCGGCATCGAGGCTTCGGTCAATAACACATCCGGCCGCCATTGGTGGTGCACCCGTACGGCGGCCAATGCTGCAGGTAATTCCATTTCAAGATCAACAGTATTAACCAGCGCTTGAACCACTTGCGTAATAATCGTTGGTCCGCCAGCAGCGCCTAAAGTCATCACTGGCTTATCATCCTTTAGTAAAATGGTTGGGCTCATACTTGAAAGTGGTCGCTTTCCTGGTTGAATGCTATTTGCTTCAACCCCTACTAGCCCGAAAGCATTGGGTACGCCGGGCTGTATACTAAAATCATCCATTTGATTATTCATCACTACTCCCGAGCCAGGAATGACCACCTTTGACCCGAAAGAGGTATTGACCGTAGTCGTAATGGCGACCCAATTACCATCTTTGTCCGCCGCGGCAATATGGGTTGTATGTTTACCGAAAAAATCTGTCTCGACATTTGGCGGGGTGCCCTGTTGAACCACTGGATTTGATTTACTCATCGTAATTTTTGCCGCCAGACTTCTTGCATACTCAGTGCTAGTTAAGCCTTTCGGTACGTTAACGAAGTCAGAGTCCCCTAGCCAAT
This sequence comes from Pseudomonadales bacterium, assembly GCA_024234615.1. NCBI lineage: Bacteria > Pseudomonadati > Pseudomonadota > Gammaproteobacteria > Pseudomonadales > Pseudomonadales bacterium. The sequence continues at coordinate 1,541,042 of JACKNY010000001.1, read as the reverse complement.
AAGCGCGATCAGCAAATGCCAACTTCATCACCTCAACAAGCAGATGATGGCGGTCAACATCGGAGAGCCTGCTCACTTCGAACGACTCCAACATATTTAAAATCTGGGCGACATGAATTCCTCCAGAGCTTGGTGGTGGGTAACCCACCAGGGTATAACCACGATACTGAGTAAGTAGCGGCTGCCGAAATTTCAATTGATAATTTGAAAAATCCTCTCGGGTAATGATGCCACCGTTCGCTTTCATCCAGGCATCAAGCTGAGTAGCAAACTCCCCCTGATAAAAATAGTCTGCGCCCTGCTTTGCCAGTTTACGGTAGGTCGCTGCCAAATCTTTTTGTACGAGAATATCCCCAGCCTGAAGTGTTTTTTTCTGGTTATTTAAGAAAATTTTTGCAGAAGCGGGGAATTGTTTTATGCCAGCACCAGCCCAATTCAAACGCTGTGCGTAGAGCTTATTGACTTCAAATCCTTTCTCCGCGAGCAAGGTGCCCGCTTGTAATGCCTGCGCCAGCGATAGTTTGCCACCCTTTTTGATGACGTAATCGTAGGCGGCGACCGAACCAGGAATGCCGATAGCAAGCGCACCCACTTTACTCAGGCTTGCATCAACAGCACCATCGCGTAGATACATATCACGATGTGCGGCGGCTGGCGCCATTTCGCGACCGTCAATCGCCTCAATCCGACCATCAGCCCAACGTATCAGGATAAAGCAGCCACCACCAATACCGGAGTTATAGCCGTCTACTACACCCAAAGCAAGTGCTGCGGCAACGGCTGCATCTATGGCGTTACCGCCCTTTTGATAAGCTGTCAATGCTGCTGCTGTAGCTTCTTGATTAACTGTTGCGATGGCCCCTTTGCCGTCTTGGGTAACCGCAGAATAATTGGTTGGCGCTGGTGAAGCCGTCGCTAAACCGACCAACAACGCCATACTAATGACAATTATTTTTAATATTAAAAGCGGACAATTCATAGTCAACCAACACTTTTTCAAAGCAACAAAACCGCAAACCCACTGACAGGGCGAGCGGCACAAAACCAGCATGTTACCTGCTCCGCGACCAGGAAGCGAGCCCATAAACAAGCCTACGTTTACTTTGATTACGTTTTAATAATCTTCATTACCCCCCCCCATGGGGGAAGTGATATCTGGGTATACTGATATCTTAATTCAGATACTAATTATGCGATCTACTAATTTTTTTGAATTTGTGGTTCTCATCGAATTCGATACAAAAAGAACCATTGATGCCATTGTGGCTTACGAAAGGTCTTAGAATTTTGGCCGGGAAGCGTACCGTTCTGCCGCTGCGGTCTTTTGCAACAACGTCTTTTGCAACCCCTTGATAGAGGGCCAGATAGTCATGTGAAGAAATGACAAGGTCAATGAAAATTTCTGACATAAACGAGCCGAGTTGTATTCTGTGCCGGTTTATCATTATCCGACCGAAGTCGAACCAGCCTATGCCGGCCCGACTTGCCGCGAACGGTATTACTCTCCTTGCTCCATACGCATCAACTCCCTGATGGCTACGGTGAACATAGCAGTATCCACCTGCGGCGCATCACGCAGCTCTTTTTGCATGGACTGCCAACGACTCAATAATTCCTGATGTCCACTGACCCAGAAATCAACACGAGCTGCAGGTTCCTTAGGTGCTGCAGAGCCCATTTTTATAACTGCTTTGGTCAGATTGCGCAGCTGTAAATCCAAGTCATCACGGAAGGTGTCTCGTACAGCGGCATGCCAGCGATTATCGACATCAAGCAGAATGATTTGTTGTCGGAACCAATGCAGGTTAAGACAGTTAGCGAGGTTAAAGAAGATGTTGGCGACCTGCTCTAATTTAGTTCCAGTAGCCGCGGTCGCTTCGATAATGTCCAGTGCAAAGTAAATCGCACTGCAGCTCGCGATATCAGCCGCCAGAGATTCCGGTACGCCGGCTTTTTGAAGCTGCTCATTTGTTGCTTGCCACTGCTTAAGTGGTTCACCACAGAGTATCCCCGGCATGCCTTGACGCAGCTTTTCAATACCTGGGCCAAAATGTTCGATGACGGATTTAACATCACCATAATCGCGGCGATGCCGGATCAACCAGCGTGCGCCATGTCGTACTAACCGCATCAACGAGAACATCATATCAGTTTGCACCTTGGCGCTGACTTGGTTATCCAATGCTTCGATGGCTTTCCAGATTTTCGGCATCTGAAAAACGTCGCGGGCAATCACATAGGCCATGGCGATTTGTTCATTCTGCGCGTCGGTGGAATTCCGCATGCGGTTAACAAAGGTAACGCCCATGTGATTAACAATGTCATTCGCCAGCTGTGTAGCAATAATTTCTCGGCGCAGCTGATGCTTATGCACGGCACTTTTATATTTCTTCGTGAGAATTTTCGGGAATGCAGTCTCTACCGCCTGCGATAGATAGTTGTCGTCTGGGATACTGGTATTGACAAGTATCTCTTTCAATTCGGCTTTACTGTATGAAACCAGAATAGACAGCTCAGGCCGCGTTAAGCTTTTACCCTGCTCATCACGCTGTGCTAGTTCTTCATCTGTTGGCAAAAATTCCAAGGCTCGATTAAGTTTGCCAGTTTCTTCCAGGTAACTGATGTAACGGCGGTATTCGTTCATGTATTCATCGGCACGCGATTGCGCAATACTAATTGCCTGCACCTGCTGGTAGTTATTTTCCAACACCAGTTCCGCCACATCGTTGGTCATGGTGACCAGTAGTTTATTGCGTTGTTTCTCTGTTAACTCACCCGTCGCGACCAGTTCGTTCAGTAAAATTTTGATATTGACCTCATGGTCTGAGCAGTCCACACCGCCTGCGTTATCAATAAAATCCGTATTGCTTGCGCCGCCCTTCAATCCAAATTCGACTCGACCCAGTTGCGTCATACCCAGATTGCCGCCCTCGCCCACAACCTTAGCCTGCAAGTCGGCACCGTTAATGCGGATGGCGTCATTGGCTTTATCACCAACATCAAGGTGCGATTCCGATTTTGCTTTGACATAAGTGCCAATACCTCCATTCCAGATCATATCTACCGGTGCTTTTAGCAGTGCCGTTAACAGATCATTCGGGGTCAGGATAGCCGCTTTAATCGCAAAGCGTTGTTTCATTTCGGGAGAAATAGGGATAGCTTTGACGCTGCGCAGAAAAATACCACCGCCTTTGGAGATTAGTTTTTTCTCGTAATCCGCCCAGCTGGAACGTGGCAGTTCAAACAAGCGTTTACGTTCGACGAAGCTCTTTGCCGCATTAGGGTTGGGATCGATAAAAATATGCATATGGTTGAATGCCGCGACCAGCTGTATGTGCTCCGACAGCAACATTCCATTACCGAAGACATCACCCGCCATATCACCAATACCAACGACAGTAAAATCGCTAGTCTGCGTATCATGACCCTGTTCACGAAAGTGTCTTTGCACCGACACCCATGCGCCGCGCGCGGTAATGCCCATACCCTTATGGTCGTAGCCTTGGCTGCCGCCGGAGGCAAAGGCATCGCCCAGCCAATAGCCATACTCCTTGGCAACGGCATTGGAGATATCAGAAAAAGTGGCGGTGCCTTTATCTGCCGCCACCACCAAATAAGGGTCATCTTCGTCGTAACGCACCACTTTCTGAGGCGGAACAACTTTACCTTTCACTAAATTATCGCTGACATCCAACAGACCACGGATAAAGGTTTTATAACAGGCGATCCCTTCCGCCATATAGGCTTCTCGATCCGTTATTTCAAAGGTCCGATGGGCAACAAAACCACCCTTCGCTCCTACGGGTACAATCACCGCATTTTTAACTTGTTGCGCTTTGACTAAGCCCAGCACCTCAGTGCGGTAATCTTCCGCTCGGTCAGACCAGCGCAAGCCACCACGTGCAACCTTACCACCACGCAGGTGTACGCCTTCCATACGATTTGAGTAGACAAAAATTTCGTACATCGGGCAGGGCAAAGGAATATCCGGTATTTGCTTAGAATCAAATTTAAAGGAGATGTATTCTTTTGACTTACCCCGCGCATCGGTCTGAAAAAAGTTAGTGCGCAACATAGCTTTGTTGAGCTCAAGATAGCGACGCAACACGCGGTCTTCGCTCAAACTCTCAACCTGATCCAGCATACTCAGGTACTCGCTTTCAATTTTATCGAGGTCTGTCTGCCGGGCTTCACTACTGAGCTTAAGTTCAGGATCAAACTTGGTGTTAAAATATTGAACAATCAAACGGGTAAAGTCCATGTGCCTAAGTAACGTGTCAGCAACATAGTCCTGACTTAAACCCAACCTGATTTGTTTGAGATAACGGCTACAGGCGCGTAAAAAAGTAATGGCACGCCAATCCAGCTGTGCTGCTAGAACGAGACGGTTAAAGCTATCGTTCGCAGCCAAACCCCGCCAAACACTATCAAAAGTCTGGGTAAAGAGTTGGTTCGTACTTTCGGCATCAACTTCGCCATCAAGGCGGTAGATCAAGTTAAAATCATGATTCCAAGCCACCTGCCCTTCTTTATCCACTATTTTATAGGGGTGCTCACCGATAACTTTTAACCCCATGTTTTCCAAAATGGGGATGATATCAGATAAAGGTAATGGCTCTTCGCGATGATACAGACTGAAGTGAACCTCCTCCTCGTCTTCCGCGTACTGATAAAACCAAGTGGTCATCGGATTGTCATCGGTCAGCGAGAGAATATGGTGCACGTCGGTAACGCCGACCCGGGGCGGGAAGTTGTCACGAAAGCTGGATGGAAAGGCATTATGAAAACGTCGTCCGTAGAGAATACCGGCTTCTTCACCGTACTTATCCACCAATCCTTGTAATAACTCGTCCTGCCAGGAACGGGTTACATCAACTATTTCTTGCCTTAACGCCTCTAAATCATAGTCGTAAGTCTGATTGGGATTTGTGCGTAAGACGAAATGTGTTCGCACCAAAATGGATTCACTGAAATAAGTGGTAAATTCAACATTGAGTGCTTTAAAATTTTGGCAAAGAATTGCCTGAATTTTCTTTCTTGTGTCCGTGTTATAACTTTCCTTCGGCATATAGACAAGACAGGAAAAAAACTTGCCGTAATGGTCTTTGCGCACAAACAACCGAGTCTGCTGGCGTTCTTTAATTTGGGCAACACGGGTAATAGTGTGAAAGAGTTCATCAATATCCGTTAGAAACAGTTCTTCACGGGGAAAGGTATCGATGACTCGTGCTAACTGTTTACCCTCGTGACTATAGGGGTACAATCCCGAGCGTTGAATAATCTGCTCAACTTTCTTTCGCAGCACCGGAATTCGTTGTGCTCTTTCGGTATAGACCGGCAAACTATAGAGGCCTAAAAAGCCATGTTCACCAATAACTTCACCCTTGTCGTTAAATTCTCGCACCGCAATGTAATCGGGGTAAACCGGCCGATGCACACGTGCCATGCTGCCGGATTTAGCGAAACTAAGAAGCTGTGGTTTTTCAATATAGGATTGCAGGTCGGGGCTGAGTTCATCGAGGTATTTATCCGTCGAAGATTTACGCTTGCGCTTCACCAACCCAAGTTCTTCACTCTCCAAATATTTAACTAATTTCTTGTTGTTATCACCAATTAAGACGTACTTTTTATAGCCTAAAAAAGTAAAATTCTGATCTAACAGCCAGGTTAAGAAGGTTATAGTTTCCGCCAGTTCGTCAGGGTTGATCGGCGGAGGGTTATCCGTTAAAGAAGTAATAATGGTGCTAACCCGTGCTTTCATCGGTTCAAAGTCATCGACCACCGCAGCGACATCACCCAACACGTCTTCCAAGTCCGCTTCTAATTTGGTCAGGGCCGCTTTGTCCGCCATACGATCAATTTCAAAGTACATTAAGGCTTCGGTTTGATAGCCCTTCATATCGATGCGGCAGCCATCCTGATAATTACAAATCGAACGATCCTGAAAAACTCCCTTAGCATTGCGCTTTACCTGCGAAACAATGCTTTGTACCGCATGAATATTGATCTCTTGGTGAGACAGTTCCATTCGCACCGAATCTACCAAAAAAGGCATGTCGGATTGCAATACCATGACAATGGTATGGCTGGACTGCCAAAAGTGCTGTTCATAATCGGGGTTAAAGACCTTAATTTTGGGTTTTTTAGCATTGAAATCCTGAATGAATTTCCACGCGCTAAGGGTTTGTCCGTAGACATCCGTGACATTTTTTCCAGACAGATCGTCAACGGGTACATTCTGAAAGTAATTGCGCGCAAAGGTGGTGACTTTTTCCAACTGAGTTTTACTCAGTTTGCTCTTAAATTCCTTTTCCAATTGCAACATACATTTATTCTTATCGGCCAGCATGACGCCTTTCATTTATGCGATCCTTTGAAATTTGGTGAATGATTAACCCTGTTCAATGCCTTATCCTGTGCAAGTGCTTTACAATAACCTAATTGTTCAACTACCGATAAGTATAGTTAAGAAAAAAATAGCATGACGCTTTCAGCCCCTGAAAATCAGCATAAAATATTAAAAAAATGGCAATTTTGGGTAGATCGTGGCGGCACCTTCACCGATGTTGTCGCGCGAACACCCGAAGGCCGAATTATTACTCGAAAACTGTTATCTGAAAATCCAGAGCAGTACGCAGATGCCGCGCTTCAGGGGATCCGCAATATTCTCAAAATTAAGTCTGCTGATGTCATTCCTCACGAGCTGCTTGAATCTGTAAAAATGGGTACTACCGTGGCGACCAATGCGCTGCTGGAGCGGACAGGCACACCGACAGTGCTCGCGATCACCCGCGGTTTTAAAGATGCGTTGCGTATCGCTTACCAAAATCGCCCCAAGCTTTTTGAACTGGATATTACCCTCCCACAATTGCTTTACCAGGACGTGGTAGAAATCGAGGAACGCGTCAGTGCTCAGGGCGATGTTCTAGTGCCTTTTAATAGCACTGTCGCAACAGAACAATTAAAACAAATTTTTAATCGTGGCATTCGCGCTATCGCTATCGTGCTGATGCATGGTTATCGTTACCATCATCACGAACAGCAACTAGCCGAGATTGCAGCGGAAATTGGATTTACACAAATATCTCTCAGTCATCAAACCAGTCCGCTAATGAAGTTGGTCAGTCGCGGTGATACCACTGTCGTGGATGCCTACCTGTCACCCATTCTGCGTCAATATATCGATCAGGTTGCTGCCGAACTGGGTGGTACACAACTGATGTTTATGCAGTCTAATGGCGGACTGGTCAGTGCCGATTTATTTCAGGGTAAGGACAGCATCCTTTCCGGGCCTGCCGGTGGTATCGTTGGGGCAGTAAAAACCTGCCAGCAGGCAGGTTACGGACGTATTATCACTTTTGATATGGGTGGCACTTCTACTGATGTTGCCCATTTCCAGGGTGAGTATGAGCGCACCTTCGATGCACAAGTGGCCGGTGTTAGAATACGTGCTCCTATGATGCAAATTCATACAGTGGCTGCTGGCGGTGGTTCCATTCTCAGCTTTGCTGGCGAGCGGTTTCGCGTCGGCCCAGAATCTGCAGGTGCTAACCCGGGCCCCGCCTGTTATCGGCGCGGCGGGCCACTGACAGTAACAGATTGCAACCTGTTATTGGGCAAACTCAACCCAGACTTTTTCCCAAGTGTTTTTGGTCAAAATGCCGACCAACCATTGGACAGTCTGGTTGTTGCACAAAAGTTTGATCAAATGTCTCACGAAATTGAACAACAGACAGGTCGTAAGCTAACGCCATTTACCATCGCTGAAGGCTTTCTCAAAATTGCCGTCGATAATATGGCAAATGCCATTAAACAGATATCTACACAACGCGGATATGACGTCACTGATTACACCCTTTGTAGCTTTGGTGGCGCCGGTGGTCAACACGCCTGCTTGGTAGCGGACGCTTTGGGTATGAAAAAAGTAATTCTGCATCCTTTCGCCGGAGTACTGTCTGCTTATGGCATGGGTTTGGCGGATATGCGCACCATCCGTCAGCAGGCGGTAGAACGCCAACTATCAGCCAGTCTCATGCGTGCCCTACAATCAAATTTAATCGAGATGGAAATCGACGCTCGTAACGAACTTATACAGCAGGGAGTCACCAAACAGACAATTCAATTTCTACGTACCGCCTATATTAAATACGAGGGCACCGATTCGAGCCTGCCGATTCCTTTTCAAAAATACGAGGAAGAATACCAGCAGATTATTGCCGCCTTCGCGTCAGCACACCACCAACAGTATGGCTTTAGTGTATCCGCTAAAGCACTGGTTCTGGAATCCATCTGTGTTGAGGCAATGGCTCCGGGTTACAATGAGGACAGCACTCCTCCAACTTTTAGCAACAGACCAGATGGCTTGAGTTCTATTGCACAAAGCTGTTTTTTTAGTGACGGCCAACATCATACTGTGCCGGTCTATAACCGATGTCATCTTCGCCCCGGCGATTATATCGACGGCCCCGCCATGGTTATTGAGGATACTGGCACTAATATCGTCGAAGCGGGTTGGCAGGCACACCTGAGTAAGCTGGGTAATCTGATGCTTGAACGTGTTGTCCCATTGCCCGACCGCGTCACTATCGGTACTCAGGCGGACCCTATTATGCTGGAAGTGTTTAATAATTTGTTTATGTCCATTGCGGAGCAAATGGGAGCGGTTTTAGAAAACACCAGCGCTTCGGTCAATGTGAAGGAACGCCTGGATTTTTCCTGTGCAATTTTTAATGACCAAGGGGATCTGGTCGCAAATGCACCACATATGCCTATCCATCTGGGCTCAATGGGCGAGAGCGTTAAAGGCATCATCGCCAAGTTTGGACAAGAGATTTCGCCCGGTGATAGTTTCATCAGTAACGCGCCCTACAATGGCGGCACTCATCTGCCCGATATAACGGTGATCAGCCCGGTATTCAATCTGAGTGATAGCGAAATACTTTTTTTTGTCGCATCCCGCGGACACCATGCCGATATCGGTGGTATCAGCCCTGGGTCAATGCCACCCAACAGTGTCACAGTTGAGCAGGAAGGAGTGTTGTTCGATAACATTCGCCTAATACAACAGGGTGAATTCAGCGAAAGCTTAATACGCAGGCTATTAACTACTGGCCATTATCCGGCACGTAATCCAGATCAGAACATTGCCGACTTGAAAGCCCAGATTGCTGCGAACAATAAAGGCATCAACGAAATGTGGCGCATGATCAAACACTACGGCGTGGCTGTGGTTAAAGCCTATATGCAACATGTGCAGGATAATGCCGAAGCCTCCGTACGTAAGGTTATAGCTGGTTTAAAAGAGGGTGAGTTCAGCTATCAGATTGATGATTTCGCCACCATCAAAGTCAAACTGACCTTGGACCAAGTCAACGCCAGCGCCGTGGTCGACTTTACCGGCACCTCAGCGCAACTGCCAAATAACTTCAATGCTCCATCGGCGGTATGTAAGGCTGCGGTACTCTATGTCTTCCGTACGCTGGTCAAAGAAGATATCCCCATGAATCAAGGTTGCCTCAAACCGATTCAGATCATTATTCCGTCAGGCTCAATGTTGAATCCATGCTACCCGGCGGCAGTGGTCGCTGGTAATGTGGAAACGTCCCAGTGGATTGTCAATGCGCTCTATGGCGCACTGGGTGTGTGCGCAGCGGCACAGGGCACGATGAATAATTTCACCTTTGGCGATGACACCTACCAATACTACGAAACCATTGCCGGTGGCATGGGAGCTGGCGCTGATTTTGATGGGGTGAGTGCGATACAGTCACACATGACAAACTCACGATTAACAGATCCCGAAGTGCTAGAATGGCGTTTTCCGGTGCTGGTGGATGATTTCTCCATTCGCAAAAATAGCGGTGGCCAAGGCAAACATTGCGGCGGTGATGGGGTGGTTCGCAAGATCCGATTTTTAGAACCTATGTCGGCGGCGATATTGTCGTCCCACCGCAAAACGGCACCCTTTGGATTGGCTGGTGGCCAGCCGGGGGCGCGGGGTAATAACTACGTGCAACGTGCTGACGGAGAGAGAATAAATTTAGAAGCAACTGCCCAAGTGTCGGTAAAAGGCGGTGACACCTTCGTGATAGAAACGCCCGGCGGTGGCGGTTTTGGTCTATCGACAGAGCAATAATGAATATTTTTAATTTGAGCCAGCATGATTTCTGAGCAGGAAATTATTCTTACCAAACTTCTTCCGCCGACCAACAGTGGACGGATGATCCATCGACCACAGTTCGACCAGCTGATAAGTCAACCGCCGACATGCCCGGTAACGCTGATTTGCGCTCCTGCGGGTTATGGCAAATCCACACTCATGGCGGAATGGCATAAAAACCTGAGTGAGCAAAACGAGGTCACCTCATGGCTCTCGCTGGAACAGGACCAAAGCAGTGTTATCGCATTGCTTACCTACTTGATTAGTGCGCTAACCCAGGTGAACGCGATTTCTGGCGCATTGACTCGGGGCCAATTGGTGAACTGGAGTATGGATAGGTCTGCGGCGATTATTGCCACCCTGATGAGGGAGATTGCCGAGCAACCTAAGGCCACGATGCTGTTTATCGATGACTACCACGCAGTTGATACACCTGACATCGCCCAGATTATGGAAATGCTGATCAACCTATTGCCGGATAATCTGTCGCTCATTATTGCCAGTCGCAAACGTCCGCAGTTTTCCGTAGGCAGTTTAAAGGTTCGCAACCGCCTTAAGGAAATCAACACCAACAATCTCAGGTTTAGCGAGCGCGATGTTGCAGCGTTTATCGGCCAACAACTAGGCATAGAGTTCGATGACTCGACTATCCTCAAAATCACACAACAAACCGAAGGCTGGCCGGCAGCAATTCAACTAGTCACTCTGGCTTTGTTGGGAACGTCGAATCACCAGGAAATTCTTAATAAAATATCCGGTAACGTGCTCGACATTGCAGATTATCTTGCTAAGGATGTGCTGGGAAATCTGGCACCTGAAATGCAGCAGTTTTTATTAAATACCTCTGTGCTAAACCGCTTTCAGGCGGAACTCTGTGACGCCATTAATCCAGGGCAAAATAATCGTCAACTCATCAATCAGTGCTTACAGCAAAACCTATTCCTAATCCCCCTGGATCAAACCCGGGGCTGGTATCGTTATCATTATTTGTTTCGTGAATTTTTACTCAATCAACTGGCCATTAATTATCCTAAAAAATTACCAGAACTACATCGATATGCCAGTCGTTGGCTTGCTGAGCAGGGACTGATTGATGATGCCGTATCGCATGCTATCGAAGGTCAGGATTTCCCTTTCTTGGCTGAATTGGTTGAACGCCACGCTAAAAAGTTCATTACCCGTGGTCATATGACCCAAGTCCTGGAATGGGCTCGTCGTATTCCTGCCGAGTTGATTGCTGATCGACCCACTATTCCAGCCTATAAATGCTGTGCGCTCTTTCATATGCGACGACCGACGGAAGCCGCGGAAGCTTTACGCGAAGCCGTACAACGACTGGATGCGTTGGAGGCGCGTGGTGAATCCATCCCTGGGCTGCGCGGCGAACTAAATGTTTATCGTAGTGGCACCGCTGTTGCTGCTGATGATGTCGCTAAGGCGAAAGCTATTGCCATGGAGCCATTAGGTGCTGATGTTGAACCCTTCATCCATGGCGCGCAACAAAATATCCTTGGTTATTGCTATTTTGCCGAAGGTGAATATCAGTTATCACGAGAAGCGCTGGCGCGCGCAAACCATTACCACGCGCAATGCAATTCCACCTACGGCGTGGTCTATTCGCAATGTTTTTCTGCCTTGGTAGAAATGGCTATTGGCGATTTATCCCGGGCCGAGCAGCTATTCAGCCTAGCGGAAAAAACTGCTGAACTGGAAGAAAGCTGGCGCAGTTATATCTCCGCCGAGCCCTCACTTTATCGTGGCTGCATTTTATATGAATGGAATCAAATAGAGGATGCGCGTGAACTACTCGAACAAAATCTCCCCTACGTGGAGCAATGTTCACAGGCCAGCGCGCCGATACTGGGTCATATCGTCATGGCAAAATTGTGCTGGCGTGAGGGAAATCGCTCCGAGGCCTATGCCCATCTGGAGCGGGCACAATCAATCTGCCAATCCGCCAATCTGAAGTATCAACGTCTGCTGGTGGCAAATGAGCAAATTCGATTATTGATTGTAGAAGGACAGATTTACCGCGCTTTGGCAACGGCCAATCTGCTGGGTATTCAGCCCCATTCCGAAACGCCCGATTTAATTCCACAACGCTGGGAACGCGAATCGGGTTTTAAATTGCTGATCAAATCCCGGCTGCTTGCTGGGTTGGGCGAATATACGGAAGCATTGCTCCTGATTGATCAGCTATTAGCCTTGGTGGAGTTAACCGAGACACGCAGGCCGCAGATACTGCTACACATCATGAAAGCACATGCGCAATTGATGTTAAAACAGCAACAACAAGCCCGTCACAATATTTATATCGCCATCGAGAAAGCGCAAAGCGGCCCCTATTTCAGCTTACTTTTAGAGGAAGCACCCTTTGTTTTTGAGCTGGTTAATGGCCAGGAAAACCCAGATGAGCTTTCAAACGATGCACGACACTTTCTGAGCCTGTTAAAAAATCCAAATATTATCAACGAGAGTATTCCCAAGGCCAGTTCTGAATCGGAAAAGCTGAGCAGTCGGGAAATCGAAATCCTGCTACTAATTTCGCAAGGGAAAACTAATCACCAAATCGCGGAGATATTATTTATTGCTGACAATACCGTGAAATGGCATTTGAAGAATATTTTCGACAAACTCAAGGTACGCAACCGTACTTCAGCTGTGTTTGTTGGCAAGGATATGGGTTTAATCAAATAATTATCCATGCTGAACCGACACGAGAGAATAACCTTATTCGGATTGAAACAGCTTACTGACAATAAACCACTTACCTGCCGTTTTTAATAGCTGAAAACTGTTGGTAAAGTTCATCCCCCAGTAGTTCTTTTCCTTGAGGATAACCGTTGCGGTTTGCTCAGTCGTTGCCGCAGAACTGAGTTCGGCTTGATAAGGTTCTCCTGATGATGCCGGACTAGGCGCAGTCGCTACCGCCTGATAAAAGATATCCGGTGTCCCGGTCATCAACTCTCCGTTTAAATAGCCGTACATGGCTGCCTGCTTATGAAATAGCTGCCGAAGGCCTTCAACATCCCCCTGTCGGCAGCACTCGACGTAGGCATCAATGGTGGCCGTTGGTGAACTTTGATCGATCATAAGAGTTTTCCTGTATAGCATACTGGGTTAGCGTTTCGACATATTATGCCGTTAACAGAGTTTATTCACCAATTGTTGAGCCGCTGCGATCACCTGTTCCTGATGTGGTTGTAATTGTTGTCCACCCAGCCCTGCCATCATCTCTAAAAAAGGATCTTCAACTGACGTGCGAATACCACTTAACTCTTCCAGTATCGCCAGCCCCATGAAAGGTAGGGTATCGTCATCATAGCCGCCTTCATGACACATTAAAATACGACCGCCACAAACCTCATCCGCAACACTCATTAACTTTTTAGTTAAAGAACGATATCCACCACTGTGCATCTGCATTCGTCCCAGCGGATCATAAGCCCCGGCATCTAAACCGGAGGGAACGATTATCAACTGTGGTCGATAAGCTTTTAATGCGGGAATAACGACCCGATCAAAAGCCGCCTCATAGGCGCCCACCCCGGAACCGGCGGGTAACGGAATATTGATATTAAACCCTTCGCCCTCGCCTTCACCGTTTTCATGCAGGTAGCCAGAGTTTGGCGGGAAGCAACAATCTTGGTGTATGGAGATAGTCAGCGCGCGGGGATCGTTATAGAAGCCACTTTGTGTACCATTTCCATGGTGGACATCCCAATCGACGGTGGCAATACGTTCTAAGCCATAAGACTCTAACGCATGTTTGCCAGCGATGACGGCATTACCAAAAAGACAGAAACCCATACCCTCATTAGCGAGCGCATGATGGCCCGGCGGGCGCACCAAGGCATAAGCATTGCTCACTGCACCGGACATAATGGCTTCCAGCGCTGCTAGCAGGCCGCCCGCAGAGAGACGCGCAATCTCATAGCTACCGGCCCCCATGGGGGTATAAAATCCGGCATCACCACCACCGCTAGCACTGAGTGCTTTTATTTTTTCCAAATAATCACGGGTGTGAAAGCGTAGAATTTCCTCTTCTGTGGCCTCCCGTGCTGTAATTGGCTGTAACTGCTTCAACAGCCCAGACACTTCCAATAAATTACGAAAACGCCGCTTGGTTTCCGGGTTTTCCACATGGGTACCGGGTTGCACTGGATTGCCATAGGGCATCACACCGGCATAATTGCCCGTGTTATGCCACATATAAATTTCGTGCCATACAAAACCTGTCTTTTTACTGCTCATAGGTATTCTCTTTTATCAACAATGGGGCCGCTGTGACGACATTGTAAAAACTGCTTAATTTTATTCTACCCGCTGGTAGACAGCTTTACCTCTAAACAATGTCATTTCAACCTGAGTATCACTAATTTTTTCAGCTGGAATCTCAAACAGGTTTTGATCCAGCACTATCAAATCAGCCAATTTTCCTTGCTCGATAGAGCCAGTCTCATTATCCAGTCGCAATGCTTTTGCGCCACCGCGCGTATAGATTTCCAGGGCTTGGGTAAGAGTGATTGCCTGTTCCGGCCAAAATGTACCCGGAAACTCATCGCGAGGGTCGGCACGGGTTATCATGGCTTCGATACCCACCCAGGGATCCATCGTCGGCACAGCCGCAGGCCAATCGGAACCGGCCGCCAGCGGTGCGCCGGATTCGACCAAGTCTTTGATCGGCCAATACTGTTCACCGCGCGGGCCTACAGCACCTAGTACCGAATCAATAATGGGTGATGGATGCCACAAATAGGGTGATAGATCGGCAACGGCATTAAGCTCAGCAAATCTGGGCAAATCGACTTCATCAATATAACCGGCATGCGCTAACTCATGACGCAACCCACTATCGCCATTGGCTTTCCTAGCCTGCTCGATGGCATCAAGGGTAACTTGCACCGAACGATCCCCAGCGGTATGTATCTTGACGGTAAAACCCGCTTTATCCATTGCCGTAATCATCTCAGCCAGTTTTTCCAGATCAAAATGAAGGCCGCCATTATGGCTATGACCGCCACTTCCGGCGGGCAGATAATTGGCTAACATGGCTGCCGTACGCGAGGATGTCGGCACACCGTCCATAAATATTTTCACAAAGCGCGTATCAACTTGATCAGCACTGTATTTATCTCTTAACGCCTCTAGCTTGGAAACATCAAATACAGCTTTATCAAGCCCATACTTGACGTCGATTGCAGCGGCCAAATGTAAGGTCACCGCGTTGGCGTCTCCCAGTGCTTTAAACGCAGCCAGCGCACTTTCTCCGGTCCAGGCATCCTTGAGGCCGGTAATGCCATACTGATTGGCGGTTTTCATCGCATGGATTGTGGCTGCTTTATACTGCGCCAAAGACCAGTCTGGCACTAGCTGTTCAACCAACTGATTAGCATGCTCGAGCAGTAAACCGTTAGGTTCCCCGCTGACAGCATCACGCCCTATCACGCCACCCTCGACTGCCGGGCTGTCTTTGTTAATTCCCGCCATTTCCAGAGCTTTGCTGTTGGCCCAGCCATCATGCCCAGAGTCTGAACTCAACAACACCGGTTTATCCGCTGATACGGCATCCAGCAGTGCTTTCGGAGAATCTATCGGATACTTAACAAAAAGATCACTGTCCCACTGGCCGCCGATAATCCACTCAGCATCGGGATTATCCTTCACGCACTCGGACACAGCCGCAACAATTTCTTCGGGGGTTGCGGTAAAGGGAAATACGCATTGGTAGAGCATCTTTAGTCCGCCCATTTCCGGATGTTGATGGGCATCGTTTATTCCCGGCATTGCCATCTTACCCTGCAGGTCAAACAACTGGGTTCGCTTGCCTCGATACTGTTCAGCGGCTTTCATATCGCCAACATAGAGATATTTGCCATCCTTAATAGCCACGGCTTCTGCCCATGGCTGTTTAGCATTGAGCGTGTAAATTTTACCGTTAACCAGTAGCGTATCAGCAGTGTCGATACTCGCCTTCTTGTGTACTGACGACGAGTCACAGGCTGAGATTAATAATGTGAACAATATGAGGAAAGCTGTTTTTTTAATCATCTTAGGTTACTCGCTGACAGGCTCATTTGTTAATAAATAATCGGTTGTTTGGACAACCTTGGTTAAGGGTGAAAAAGGCCCGGCAAAACCGGGCCGAATCGACTACGACAGAGGGAGTCTATTTGCCTAGAAGTTGTAGTTAACGGTGACACCGTAGGTTACTGGCATGCCCATACTGCGGACGTAAGGGCCATTGCCTCCGGCGTAAGCTGCCGGATAGTAATCTTCATCCGTGATATTGCGTCCCCAAAGCAAGGCACGCCATTTACCATCGACGTCTTTAATGCCGATGCGCGCGTTGTAAATGCTGTAGTCGTCCGTTGCATCTTCGGGTTTGGCGCCACCGGAGGTTTCATCGGTAAAGTTGAAATCGGCACCCACTTCCATCATTAGCGCATCTCCTAGCGCCCATTCATAATGAGCCATTGCGTTGTATGTCCACTCCGGCGATTGTGCTAATTCACGGCCAGAAGCGTCAAAAGTAACGATGGTTGGCCAAACGCTGGTATTTGAGGTGGCGTTCCATTTTTCAACTAACGTATCCAGGTACGCAACCCCAAGGTTGATGGTCAAACCCTCCAGCGGAACCCACTGCATATCCAACTCAGCACCGTTAATGCGCGACTCTGGCACATTGGTTAAACCGCCGATATTGCCGACGAAGGCGACCGCCAAATCCTGCTCTTGTTTATCTTCATAGTCATACCAGAACGCCGCAAAGTTCATTTGCATCGAGCCATCCAGCAAAGTGCTTTTAATCCCGATTTCTAAGGCAGTTACCTCTTCCTCTTTGTAGGGTTTGAGCTGTAACGTGGTGTTCGAATTGGCACCATTAAATCCACCAGATTTAAAAGCGTTAGAGTAGGTCGCATAAACCAACAGGTCTTCTGTAATGGCGTAATCAATACCGAGTTTGCCCATCCATTTTTCCGTGCTGATACTGTCCTTGTAAACGTGGAAAGCGTCGTTGACATTGGGCCCGCCAATCAAAGCAAAGATATAGGTCGGCGAATTCGGATCATCATCGATGGTGCCACAGTCTCCCGCGCCGACAGTGGTGCCAAACTGGGCGTTTAAAAAGCCCGCTAGACTGCCGTCATTAGCAACAAAGGTACAACCCTGCCAATCGCGCTCTTCTTCGGTATAACGCAAGCCGACAGTTAGGCGCATTTTGTCGGTGAACTGCCATTCAACATGCCCAAACACTGCTTGTGACTCTGTTTCCTGAGAGTATTTGGTGTCCAGTTCCAAAATTGGCGTGCCTGCAAAGAGACCAACTCCCCAAGGGATCGAACCTAAGCCAAATACCGAATCCGACATGAAGTAATGGTAGTACTCATCCATTTCATCTTCGGAGTAATACAGCCCGGCGATCCAAAGTAGTTTATCGGTCTGGCCTGACAGGCGCAGCTCCTGCGAAAACACCTGTAAATCCGTAGTGTTAATATTGCTAGAATCATTAAAGAAACCGCCATCCCAATCGTTCGATTCTTGGCGCTCAAAATCGTCATAACCCGTAATTGAAGTGAGCGTCATATTCCCTAAGTCCCATTCCAGTTTCAGCGACAGCCCTTTCAGCTCATTGTCGCGTTGTGGCCGGATGTCCCAGGTTTTACCGGTGACTGGGCTGGTATAACTATTGGTCCAGTCCGCTGCCCGGTTGTCCCCGGTGGAATACCAAGGTGGTGTTTCACCAAAATTCGAGCCGGTCGGCAGGAAATAATTCTCCAACGGTGTATAAGGATTATTAAATTCCGCGAGACCAGACAGCGTACCGTTATAGGCTGTGTTTGCCTTGTTGTCGGACTGATCTTCCACATAATGCAAGTTGAGTAAGGCACTTAGTGTATCGGAGAGATTAAAGTTAAACATCGCCCGAATAGCATTGGTGTCTTTTTCGCCCAGCTCATCATTTCTGGTCTGGCTTTTCTGCCAGCCTTCACTGGATTGGCTGGTTTTAAAGGCGACGCGTGCCTGCAAGGCATCCGACAAGCTGCCATTGATGAAACCCTCTAAATCCAACTGATCGAAACGGCCATAGCTGGCAGTCACACCGGCGGCGAATTCTTCCGTTGGCTTCTTGCTGATAAAGTTAATTTGCCCGGCGGTAGTATTACGGCCATAGAGATCCCCTTGCGGTCCCTTTAATACCTCAATGCGCTCCACATCGAATACCACCCCTCGGCTCATAACGGTGTAGGGAATCGCCACTTCATCAAAATAGAGACCTACGGTCGAGGACGCGGCAGTTGAGTAGTCCTGAAAACCAATGCCGCGAATCGTGTAGAGCGGTACACCGGTCGCCGCCGTTTCATTAACCGTCAGACCAGGGGTAAATTGCGCGATATCTTCAGCTGAAGCGACACCAAGATCCTTTATAACTTCTCCGGAGAAGGCATTGACGGTAATACCTACGTCATTGATGCTTTGCGCATGCTTTTGTGCGGTGACAACAATTTCCTCTAATACTTGGGCCGCATCGGCTAAAGAGACTAAACCAAGACTCAACGAAGCAACACTCACCGCCGATAACAGCGCATTTTTCTCGAACCCTTTAGACATTATTTTTTTCATCACTCCCCCCTTCCACTTATTAGTTATTAATGTGAAATAAATAGTAGAGAATACGCGTACAAATAATAACCGCGCGAAATAAGTGTTTTGATTCACCCGCTACCCACCCGAAAGTAGGGGTGTAATAATTGGGCTGTAACGTATTTTGAAAAAGGTTCATTGAACTTTATTTTTTATTATTCTCTAATAGCCTGCATGCGTTCAGCCATAAAAGGATATCTGCTATGTCAATAATCGGTTTTAAAACTACCCTGCATTCCACGTTAATTGCCTTTCTGCTCTCCATTGTTTTCCAAAGTACTGCCCTGCAGGCACATAGCGACAATAAAGAGCTCTTAAACCAAATCATCAATGGCGACCATCGCGACCCTAACAATAAAGCTCGTGACGCTGCCAGGCACCCATTGGAAACCCTCATGTTCTTCGGCGTCACCCCGGAAATGACAGTGGTTGAAATTTCTCCCGGCGGCAGCGGTTGGTATATGGAATTGCTCGCGCCCTATCTGCGAGATCATGGTAAATACTATGCCGCAAGCTACGATCAAAGCTCGAAAACTGATTACGTGGTACGTAACTTGGTCGCTTTTAACAAAAAAATTAAGGCACGCCCAGATGTCTACGATCGAATTAACGTTACGGAATTTTCACCACCGACAAAAGTTGCTATAGCCCCTGCCGGCAGTGCAGATATGGTGCTGACATTTCGCAATGTACATAATTGGGTCGGTAGTGGCTCCGCCGATGCGGCCTTCACTGCTTTCTATACTACCTTAAAACCAGGTGGTATTTTGGGTGTGGTAGAGCACCGCGCCAGTAACGATCAACCTCAGGACCCCAAAGCGCAAAGTGGTTATGTGCGTGAAGACTATGTGATTGCTTTGGCAGAAAAAGCTGGCTTTAAACTGATTGGACGATCCGAAATAAATGCCAATCCTAAAGATACCAAGGATTATAAAAAAGGCGTGTGGTCGCTTCCTCCTTCGCTGCGAGCCGGTGACGGCAACGAGCAGAAATATCGGGATATTGGTGAGAGTGATCGCATGACATTAGTCTTCATGAAACCCTGATTATCTATGAGCGATATTTGGTGTCAGTGTTAAAACTCTGAATGTCAACGGCAAAAGCACGGCAGTGCTTGCGTCTAAATGGCTGGATTTTGCACTGCCTCCAAATGTCCTTGGATCGACTCCTCCGCTTCGACAAGTTATTCATCATAACAATTGCTCAGCCTTGCACTCCCACTATTACGATAACTCAGTTCTCGTAGCAAAGAACCTAACGCAATTGGTTTTACTATTCGATGATATTAGCGATTTTTATGCCTTTCCCTGTCTAACCAGCGAACTTTTAGACAGCGTTTGTATCTATAATCGCTTCAATACTGGACGAAACTTTCTGGTTAGATAAAATCACCACTTTTCAAAAGGCTACCCTCTCAACAAATGGATACGAAATTAGCATTTCAACAATTAAAACAGGGCTTATCGCAGCAAATCATCGGACAGGAGCATTTGGTTGACCGCTTGCTGATCGCACTACTAGCCGATGGCCATTTGCTGGTGGAAGGTGCGCCAGGTTTGGCCAAAACCCGTGCCATCAAATGTTTATCCGAAGGTATAGAGGCGGATTTTCACCGCATTCAATTCACCCCGGACCTGCTACCCTCTGATATCACCGGTACAGAGATTTTTCGTCCTGAAGACGGTAGTTTTAATTTTCAACAGGGCCCTATTTTCCATAATCTGGTATTAGCGGATGAAATTAACCGGGCCCCAGCCAAGGTGCAGTCGGCTTTACTTGAGGCCATGGCAGAACGCCAGGTGAGTGTTGGCCGGGTAACTTACCCTTTACCTGAATTATTTATGGTGATGGCTACCCAAAACCCGATTGAACAAGAAGGCACCTACCCTTTGCCAGAAGCACAGCTCGACCGTTTCTTAATGCATGTAACTATCGATTATCCGGATATAGAGACAGAGCGCCGGATCTTAAAATTAGTCAGAGGCGAAGCCTTGGCGCAAGCCATCACAGGAAGTACAACCGTACTCTCCCAGGAAAGCGTTTTTAGCGCGCGCAAAGAAGTGTTGTCGATCCATATGTCCGAGACGGTTGAGGAGTATATTGTGCAGCTGGTGATGGCAACGCGCGAGGCGCAGGCCTATAACCCGGAGTTGGCGAATTGGATCGAATATGGCGCCAGTCCACGCGCCACCATTTCCCTGGATCGCTGTGCACGAGCCCATGCCTGGTTGCAGGGTAAGGATTTTGTGACGCCTGATGACGTACAAGCCATTGTTCACGATGTGATTCGGCATCGCATTATTCTCAGCTTTGAAGCTGAAGCTAATGGCTATCGCAAAGACAGCATTATTGACTCGTTATTAGATTCAGTTCCCGCGCCTTAAGTTATGACACCTGAAGCAGCACTGCATAACGCTTCCGATGAAGACAGCAATGTCTATGCGACGTTAGAGAATCTGCTGCGCTGCCGGTTAATGGCGAGAGATTTAAAACTATCAAAGCAACGTAAAATTCTCAGCTTGCAGGCGGGCATGCATTCCTCAACGTTTAGGGGTCGGGGTATCGATTTTGCCGAAGTGCGCGCCTACCAGGCCGGTGACGATATTCGCACTATCGATTGGCGCGTTACCGCTCGTACCGGGCGCCCCCATACCAAGCTCTATACCGAGGAACGCGAACGTCCGGCACTGGTAATTGTGGATCAGAGCCAATCAATGTTTTTTGGCAGCCACGTTGCCTTCAAATCTGTTGTTGCTGCACGCGCCGCAGCCCTACTCGCTTGGTCCGCCCTAGCACGCGGTGATCGGATTGGCGGTATTGTTTTTGCCGATGCCCAACACCGTGATATTAGGCCTAGGCGCAGTTATCATACGGTGTTGCAGCTGACAGAAACACTCCTTGAATACAACCATGCGCTAAACCTAAAAAATACACCCAAGGTTAGTTATACTCTCGCGGACAGCTTGCAGCAGGCACGTCGGATACTTAAGCCTGGCAGCGAGTTATTTGTCATTAGTGACTTTGCTGATTTTGATGAACCTTCCCGAAGTCATCTCTATCAGCTCTCAAAACATAACGATGTCGTCTGTGTATTGATCTACGACCGCTTAGAGGAACAACTGCCTCCACCAGGTACCTACGCTATTAGTGATGGAGCTCAGCGCGCGCAAATTAATCTACACGACGAGCAGGTCAGAGCAACCTATGCACAAATTTTTGGAGGGAAAATCAACCTGCTTCAAAGCCGGTTAGATCAGCTCAAAATACCTTTAGTCAAACTACGCACAGACCAAGACCTATTAACCGGCCTGATGTCGGGGTTAGGTATTAGGGAGCCTTTGAACAAGCCATGAATCCGACGGATCCACTTGCGCAGCTCAGAGAGATACATCTGCCGGCACCAGTCTCCTTTTGGCCTCCCGCGATAGGTTGGTGGATACTGGCTATTTTTGTGCTGTTTTGCTTAATTGCTCTGGCCTATTTCATACACCGCCAAGTCATAAAAAAACAGTATCGTCGACTTGCACGCAAAGAGTTAAACCGTATTTACTTAGAGTATCAAAGCCAAAAGAATACAATAGAGTATTCAAAAAAAATCAATAGGTTATTAAAACAAGTTTCGGTAGTTTGTTATGGTAAAAATTCAGTGGCGCGCTTAACCGATTCTGCCTGGTTGGCGTTTTTGGATGAGCGTGGAAATACACAAGCGTTTTCCCAAGGAGTAGGCAAAGTGTTGATTTCCGCCCCTTATAGCCAAGAGCTGTCGTTTAGCGATAGGGATGCGAACGAGCTCCAGCAATGTGTTGCTCAATGGATAAGGAAGCACCAATGATTGAGTTAGCCTGGCCATTAGCATTATTGCTGCTGCCCTTACCGCTACTGGTTTATTATCTACTGCCAGCAGCGCGAAGGGATGATGCCGCTTTGCGCGTACCCTTTTACCAACAGCTGGCCAGTCTTGCAAACGGATATTCCCCAACAAACAAGGGTATTAAGCGGGCCTTCAATATTGTACATATTTTGCTTCTAAGCGCCTGGGTTGCCTTAATTATTGCGGCGGCAAGACCAGAGTGGATTGGTGACCCCGTCAGTTTACCGACCAGCGGTCGCGATCTAATGATAGCTGTGGATATATCGGGCAGCATGAAGCGCGAAGATTTAACTCTCAACAATAAGCCAGTGACGCGCTTAGACGTAGTTAAAGAAGTTTTAGGAGATTTTATTGCGCAGCGCAAAGGTGATCGTCTCGGGCTGATATTGTTTGGCACGCAGGCCTATTTGCAAGCACCCCTCACCTTTGACCGGCACGCAGTTGAAACCCTCCTAAACGAATCTCAGATCGGTTTTGCCGGTGAACAAACCGCCATAGGCGATGCCATTGGGCTGGCCACCAAGCGGCTTCGTAACCGCCCTGAAACCAACCGGTTACTGATTTTGCTTACTGACGGTGCGAACACAGCGGGTCAAATCACACCAGAAAAAGCCACTGAAATTGCCCTCTCTGAACAGGTAAAAATACATACTATCGGCGTCGGTGCCAGTGAAATGGAGGTATCGAGTCCCTTCGGTGGATTATTTGGCCGTAGAACGATGAACCCCTCAGCAGATTTAGATGAGGCTATGTTGCAACATATTGCTAAGCAAACTGGTGGCCAGTATTTTCGTGCTCACAACACGCAGGAACTGCAGCAGATATACGCCCTATTGGATCAAATCGAACCTATTGAACAAGAAGCCGAAACATTTAACCCAGTGCGCTCTCTATTTATCTGGCCCTTATCCCTGTTTCTGCTGTTAAGTCTGGTTATTAGCCTGATTAAATTTTACCCTCTTGTGAAACACAAATTAGGGAAACCCTCATCAGAGGGGGTGCTCGATGTCTGATTTTATTGTAGAACTATCCCAGTTCCACTTTCTACGACCGTATTGGCTGCTATTGCTACTGCTGGTTCCGGTCATCTATCACTGGTCAAAACATTATCACGAGCAAAGCTCCAGTTGGGCGCAGGCAATCGATCGGCACCTGTTAGGCTACCTGCTCGAACAACAAAGCGTGAAAAGCAGCCGGTTACCCTTCTATCTCGTTATTATTAGCCTTTTGTTGACGGCCATTGCTCTGGCAGGGCCCGTGTGGAAAAAAATTCCGCAGCCTGTACACAAGAAAGAAGACGCGCTGGTGATTCTGCTGGATTTATCACTCTCCATGCAGTCTAACGATATTCCACCCTCACGGTTGATAAAAGCACAGCACAAGTTAATCGACATCCTGGATCAAAGAGATCAGGGCCAAACGGCATTGGTTGTCTATGCCGGTGATGCCCATATCGTTGCGCCGCTCACCGACGATACCCACACCATCAAGGCCATGGTGCCAGCGCTTTCGCCCCTGCTCATGCCAGCCCTTGGCAGCCGCCCTGACCTTGCTCTCAAGCTCGCGCAACAATTGCTAAAAGATGGTGGCATTAACGAGGGGCGTATTCTTTTGATCACCGACGGCATCAGCAGTGAAGACGCCAATGAGCTATCCGATATATTAAAGACACATCATTTGAGTGTGTTGGCGGTAGGCACCCCAGAGGGTGGGCCAATTCCCATACCCGAACAGGGGTTTTTGAAGCAGGGCCAGGAAATCGTAATTGCAAAAATGGAGTTGGAACCCATGCAAGAACTCGCCAGAATGACGGGCGCCCGCCTTGCTCAGCTGCAAATCGATGATAGCGATATCCATTATCTGCTGAAGAATGAAATCCTTAACCTTAATGCCACCTCCCGTCAGGTCGAGCGAGAATTCGATCAGTGGCAAGAAATGGGGCCCTGGTTACTGTTACTGCTCGCGCCGCTGGCAGCACTATCCTTTCGGCGCGGCTGGCTATTATCTATAGGTCTTATCTTTTTGATTGACCCCTCCCCCGCCTTTGCCTTTGGCTGGAATGATCTCTGGCAAACACGCGATCAACAGGGAGCCGCCGCATTACACGAAGGTGACGCAAAACGCGCTGCTGAATTATTTGATTCCAAGGCCTGGAAAGCAAGCGCTGCCTACCAAGCGGGAGATTATCAAAACGCTGCTAAAAATTTTGCCACGCAAGATACTGCCAACGGCCATTACAACCGCGGCAACGCACTGGCAAAAGCGGGTCAGTTAAAAGAGGCGATTGCGGCGTATGAACAGGCGTTAGAAAAAGCACCGCAACATGAAGACGCCCGGTTCAATAAAAAGCTGGTGGAACAATTGATACAACAACAGCAGCAAAACCAGGAGAATGGGCAAAATTCTGAAGATGATCAACAAAACCCGCAGGATCAAGCAGCTAATGATCAGCAACAGGGAGCTCAAAACTCCCCGCAGCAGTCTGACCAAGATCCGCCAAACTCAAGCCAACCTCCAGAACAGCAAAATGCTGAGTCAGGCGAAGACACTCAAAACTCAACACAGCAAGCTGATTCATCTAGCCCAAACGATACTGAATCAACACGAGAAAATACAGAGAACTCCGCTAAACAAAGCCAAACGGAAAAGCAACCCGAAAGCGCACAAACTGAACAACCAGAGGCCGAAGCGGATAAAACCGCAATGATGCAAGCTGACGCCCAATCCGATGAGCAACACCAAGCGATGGAACAATGGCTGCGCCGAATACCGGAAGATCCCGGTGGCTTGTTGCGTCGTAAATTTAATTATCAGTACCAGCAACGTCAGCTGGAAAATCAATTTCAACCGCCACAGGAAAATCAACCTATATGGTAGTACAGGCTCGCTCGCTACTAACTCAACCCCAGCTCAGAGGGTTTATATGTTTGCTAACGCTGGTGGCGGCATTTTTGGCACCCTTAGCACAGGCAAAAATTACGGCATCGGTGGATAGAAATACCATTTCGGAGCAGGATATTATCAGCCTCACCTTACGTTCCGATAGCGGCTCTATTCCAGACAACCTTGACTTAAGTGCATTGGAGCGGGATTTTGAAATTCTTAACCGTCAGCAGAAAAGCGAAATCAGCTTTATTAATGGCCAACGTAGTGCTAATTACGACCTTATTTTTGTGATAGCCCCCAAGCGGGCTGGTAAGCTTACTGTGCCTTCGTTCCTGGTCGATGGAGAAACAACCACCCCTATTCAAGTAAGAGTAACGCCGGGGGCAACGGACCCGCGTGCGGCCAAGAGTGAAGTTTTTCTCGATAGCGCAGTCAGCAAACAGGAAGTTTATGTACAGGAGCGCTTTCTCTACCGCTTAAAGGTCTACCATTCGGTCGGCTTGGACAATGCGAATATTACCCCAATCGATATTGAAAATGCGCTCGTTAAACAAATTGGCGGACAACAAAAATATGAAACCATTATTGATGGGGTGAGATATTCCGTGATCGAAATCAAATACTCGGTGGCACCGCAAAGTAGCGGGCGGCTGATTATTCCCGAGCAGGTTTTGACGGCAACCGCACTGACTTTACACGGCAGTATTTTTCGCTCCGATAATCGTAGAATTCGTAGTAAGTCACCCACTCAAATCATCAATGTACTCCCTAAACCGGCCAACTATCCTGCTGATCAACCCTGGTTGCCGACGGAACAACTTACTCTGGAAGATTCCTGGGCGGACAGAAGCATTAAACTCCATCTTGGCGCCCCCCAAACCCGTACTATCAGTATTAAGGCGATAGGATTAGACTCCGCACAATTGCCTAGCTTCGAATACCCAGAAAGCGAAGGTTTAAAAATTTATCCTGACCAACCGGTATTAAACGATCAAGAAACCAGTACGGGGGTTAATGGCGAACGCAGCCTGTCAGCTGCCTTGGTACCCAACCGGGAAGGGCCGGTTGAACTACCGGGTTTTGCTGTTACTTGGTGGAACACTAAACTGAACCGCCTGGAAACGAGTCGGATTCCTGCAACCACAATGTCAGTCCTTCCGGCAAAACAGCCGAGCAGCAACAACCTTTTGCCTCCGCTTACCATCGATGACACGCAGAGATCATCCGAAGCCCGACAAGCCATTTCTTCTCCCAATCCAATTTGGCCATGGATCAGCGCCCTCTTCGCACTACTCTGGATAGTGACTCTATGGCTATGGTGGCAAGCACGCAAAACTCAACCCAAGATCAGCTCGAATAAAGCGGAAGACAATTATAGAAACCGGATTGAATCACGATACCAAGCTCATAAAGCACTACAAAAGGCTGTCAAAGCGCATGATCCGGCGGCGGCTCGCCCTGCGCTGATAGCCTGGTTTAACGCCGTCTTTCCTGACCGTTCTATTAATAATTTGGATGAGATTCGTCAGCTCAATTGCCACCCGGAATTAAACCCTTTGGTGTTGGAACTGGAAAACCGTCTTTACGGTAAATCTGCTGATGCGGCAAGCTGGCAAGGTGAAGCTCTGCTGCCCCTGTTAGAGCAAATTCGTCGTGCCCAGAAACGGCAAACAGTAGCGCCCAAAGAATCGGTATTAAAGCCGCTCTATCCGCTTTAATACGGTTTGATAGCGGTATCTTCCTTCTCATCTTTAAAGCTGAAAGCGAACTTTACCAAAGCTCCTGTTGGGCATTAAGTCAGCTAGGTGCTTTAACCAGTGACAGCATATTCTTTTTGACGCTTTTACAGAGCTCATGCAATTTTCGAAACTGAGCATTATTCTTCAGGTAGAGATTTAAGGGTTGTAGCGGTAAGCCTGCGTAAAAACCAGGCTTAGTAATGTCTTTGGTGACTCCAGCGCGGTGAAGCAATACCGTATCACTACAAACATTAACGTGATCAATAATGCCTGTTTGCCCACTCGCCATGACCCTGTCCCCCAGTTTGCTGGTGCCCGCAATACAGAACATAGAGGTTAACAGGCAGTTCTCGCCAATCTGTACATTATGGGCGAAATGACAGAGGTTGTCGGTTTTAGTGCCAGCACCGATACGTGTCGTTTTATAAGTCGCTCGGTCTATACAATTATTTGCACCAATACGAACCGCTGTTTCAATCACTACATTTCCGGTGTGGGGAATGCGATAGCTTTTACGGTTTTCGTCCTGTGCGAAGCCAAAACCCTCAGAGCCAACAATCGTACCCGCACCGATATCCACAGCATTTTCAATGACACAATTGTAACCAATCACCGCATTGGAGTGGATGATGCAATCATCGCCGATCTGCGCGCCTTCTTCGATGACAACACCCGCTAGAATGCGAGTGCGCTTACCGATAACCACTTTCTGCCCGATAGTAACGTTAGGTGAAATAAAGGTATCTTCGCCAATGACTGCGGATTGGTGAATAATTGCAGAGGGATGTATCTTGCCCCATTGTTCGTTGATGAAGTCGCGGTCAGAATAGGCTTGTTTTATGACGGCGTGTGCAAGCAATACATTTTTAGCGATGAGGACACCAACGCCTTTTTTAGATAAGAAATCACAAGCTAATGCTTCTGTTGTAATAACGCAGAGAGCTGCGCTATGTAATGCGGGTTCAACAAATTCCTTCGAAGCGACAAAAACCAAATCACCCGCGACTGCGCCCTCAATAGAAAAAATCCTTTGGATTTCCGCATCAACACCAAGTTGATCCGTGATTAATTCTGGAAAAGCCTGCTGAATACTCGACAGTTTCATTGCCAGCGTCATATTAGATTCTCACTATATTGGTTTAAGGAACCTTTGCCACGCTCCTCAATTGGGTTCATAAACGATCAAATGACGCAATCTCCGCTACTGCAGCGTAGAAACTTATGGATAATCGACTTTGTACAAATATACGCGATTGATTGCTTTTTCGCATTAGCTTTATAGTTGGAATTCACTATACAAACTCCTGCGTTGATTAGATTTGTAATTTAAGCGAGTATGGCGTTTTACTATTTTGATACCATTCCGATTTCGACACTTTGATGATAAGGAAACGCAAGAGAACGCTTTCGCAAAATATCTATGAATAGTTCCATTCAAACCATTCCTTTGATTAACCTCGCTATTTCATTTGCACCGGTATTAATTGCGCTATTAATTCTTGTTAAATGGTCGCTCAATGCTGTTAACGCCTTGTACGGTGTTGTCAGAATGCTAGCTCAACTACTCTTGATCGGTTATTTTTTAGCCTTCATCTTCGAATCCGATAGTGCGCTATTCATCCTCGTCATTCTGGCCGTTATGGTATTCGCCTCCAGTTGGATCGCGCTGGGTACCGTAAAGACTCGTCAGCGTGGCTTATACACCCGAGCTTTTGCATCAATCATGCTCGGCGGTGGGTTGACTTTAGCCCTAATAACTCAGGCGGTCCTCAACCTCGACCCCTGGTATCGGCCCCAATATATGATCCCTCTGGCAGGTATGATTTTTGCGAACTCCATGAACAGCGTCAGCCTCGCCGCAGAGAGGTTTTATGCTGAACTAGCGCGCAATGTCCCCTATCAAGAGGCCCGTAACATTGCCTTCCAAGCCTCATTAATTCCAGTGGTTAACTCTCTGTTTGCAGTCGGTTTAGTTTCCCTGCCCGGCATGATGACCGGACAGATTCTTTCCGGGGTATCGCCATTGATCGCCGTGCGCTATCAAATTGTGGTGATGTGCATGATTTTTGGATCGTCGGCCGTCACTACCGCTTGTTTTCTTATCTGGATCAAACCACTTTACGACAAATATCAGGTACAGCAATAACCATGCTCAGCATCACCGTTCTTAATTTAAAGCTACTTTATATCTTCATCTGGCTTAGCGGCGGCCTAGTGCTGTTAGCAAAAAGTTATGCGCTATTCACTGCCGCCAGTAAAATTCAACCTGATACTCTGAACATAAGCGTTGCCGTTGCGGCAGGTTTGCTCATTGGATTACTGAAAATTATTTTTATTTTCAGTAATAGCTGCCGACGTAATCTCAACCGAATTGAGACTCTGACTCAACCAAAAGTTTGGCAGGTTTTAAGACCAGGATTTATGCTATTTTTAATTTTGATGATTATTTTGGGAAGTACTGCTTCGCACTTCGCCTTAGGAAAATATGTTTGGCTAGTTACCATCGGTATCGTCGATCTTTCTTTGGCTGTTGGGCTCTTAGGCAGTAGCTATGTGTTTTGGCAGAATAAAGTCTTCAAATAGAAACAACCCTAATTACTCCTTTAGTTGATATCCCGCTGCTATGATCCAATCTACCAAACCCAGCACTCACCAAGCCATGCAGCAGATGATCAATGATGCCAGAGCAGCTATTCCATTCGACCTCACTGAAGCAGAACTTTGTTCTGGTATATGCCACGGCTGCTCAAAAAAATTGTTGAATTTTCTGGAAATGGAACTGCAAAGCTGGGAGTACCGACTCAATCAAGGTGAAATCCCTACTTTTGGCGATCTGCAGCGTCTCGCCAAAACCAGCCGGAAGATCTTTACTGCTTTATCTAAAAGTGGACTAATTGAAAGCCGCCCTTAGCGCTTTGGATCATGACATTGCGCACAGCTACGCAGCGGCCCCGCTTTTTCTCCTTTGTGTCTTTCCTCTAGATGACAATCGCGACAGAAATCATGAAACATTTCCTCCATATGCAGGTTAATGTCGGGGCTGTACTTATGACATGAATAGCAAGTGCCACTACCGGTATCATCCGTAAAGTTGTGATGACATTTTGCGCAAGCAACTTCTTTGTGGTCCATGTGTTTAAAAATGACAGGCAGCATTGGCTGCTGCCGGATGGCGGCCGGACGATAACCTAACGCGAAATAGCCAAGTAAGACAGCAGCAACAAACAAACCGACAAAACCTAGCAGAGTTAACTTACTCATTTGCCGTTAAAACACCTGTTAGCAAAACCAACAAAAGAGACGCAATTAACATCACAAGTGATATGCCAAAGCTTAGCATTACCGAAGCCGAGGTATTCCCTCTCTCTCGTGGCATCTCCTTTGAACCATAATATTTAGGCTGTTTTCTATTTATCCCGTAGTGAACCAGTACAGAGCACCCGGTCAGAATAAGCAGTAACTGTTTCCAAAGACTATTGATGTAATATCGACTGCCTAAGAGATGGATAAACAGGAATAGAATAACACCCAGCGAAATGAGTAAATGGCGCTGACGAAAGATGCGGTAATCAGGCCAAATTTCTTTACGTAGATTCGGTAGGGAGGAAAATACCAGCGCCAAGAGTAAAATTGCAGCCACTAAGCCAGACAACATATACCAAGGTGCTGTTGGTTTCAGGTGTTCTATTAAAAGTGGTTCGTCAATCAACAAGACGCCAATGTGGATAGCCGTAAAAATTAACGCCAAATAACCCAGATCACGGTGCAAGTTGATAAAAAACCGACCGTTAAAAGCTGGAACTGGCTGAGGTTGACCCCGATAGAGAAAAAGTAAAATTAACAATGCAGCGGCAAGATAACCGACTGCATTGGCCCAGTCCCAAAGAAAAGTTGCCGTCGGCAGAGGCGCTATTCCCCAGAGCAGAATTAAGGGCGCCGCGAGATAAAGGCAAAGGCGCAAAAACAGGTGGTTAATCGAGCTTTCGGCTACCCTGCTGCGCCGCGTGAAAAGGTTTGTTCTCAATGGTAACCTGGGCTGATGCACATCATTACTCGATGCCGCCAAGCAGGTATTCTATTACGACTGGGATACCTATCCGTATTTTTGGGGCCATTTTAGAGTGCGAAAATCTTTTAAACGCGCTCGAAGATAGTTGCTATTCCCTGCCCCAGTCCGATACACATGGTGGCCAGACCAAGAGTAGCATCTTGGTTTTCCATAATATTTAACAAGGTGCCGCAAATTCTGGCCCCTGAACAACCTAAAGGATGTCCCAATGCGATTGCCCCGCCATTCAGATTGACTTTTTCATCAAAATCATCGGCTAATCCTAAACCCTGAATCACGGCAAGTGCTTGCGCCGCAAAGGCCTCGTTCAGCTCTATCACTTCAATATCTGCCATATCTAAACCAGCTTTGTGCAGCGCTTTTTGTGTTGCCGGCACCGGGCCGTAACCCATAATCGCTGGGTCAATTCCGGCCACAGCCATCGCTCGAACCTTCGCTATAGGCTCCAAACCCAGTGCTTGTGCTTTGGCGGCTGACATCACCAACATGATAGAAGCGCCGTCAGAAAGTGCCGACGAGCTACCCGCAGTGACGGTGCCATTGACAGGGTCGAAAGCCGGTCTCAGCTGTGCCAAAGCTTCAAGGTTAGCATCAGCACGGATAACTTCATCCGCTTCTATCAATGTTTTAAAGCCCTGTGCATTATGTCCCTCAATGGGAACCAATTCATTACGAAAGCCACCATTGGTTGCTGCCTGATGGGCACGAAGATGGGAGCGAAGACTAAATTCATCCTGGGCTGAGCGAGAAATTTTATGCATTTTCGCGAGCAGTTCTGCAGTGAGCCCCATCATGGCAGAGCCCTTGGCGACATATTTATTTAACGCGGGACTAATATCTGCCCCGTGCGCCAACGGCACATGTCCCATATGTTCAACACCGCCGACAATAAAACAATCGCCATTATCAGACTGAATCGCCTGTGCAGCAGTATGCAAAGCTGCCATAGATGAGCCACAGAGTCGATTGACGGTTTGCCCGGGACAGCTATGGGGCAAATTTGCTAACAAAGTGATCATGCGGCCAATGTTAATACCCTGTTCCAGGGTTTGGTTAACGCAGCCCCAGATCAGATCATCAATCAGATGAGGATCAAAATTAGGTTGGCGTTGCAGCAAAGCATTCACCAGATTGGCAGACAAGGTCTCCGCCCGCACGTTCCGAAAACCACCATTTTTTGAACGTCCCATGGGGGTGCGCGCGCAATCAATCACAACTGCATCTCGTGGGGATAAACTCATACTTGCCTCCAGTCTAATCGGCCTGTAATTCAGTTTGCTTTAAAAGTATTTGCTTCCATTTTGGCTCATTAATCTTAAGCCTTTTGGTACTTCATACAACTTACCCAATGCTGCGTATTGATCGGCTAATGCACAAAATTTATCTGCCCCGATAGTATCGATATAACGTAAAGCCCCACCCCTAAATTTTGGAAAACCTAGGCCCATAATCAACGCCATATCAGCTTCTGCAGCAGAGGCCACAATACCTTCCTCCAAACAGCGCGCCACTTCCAGACACATAGGAACCATTAAGCGAGCAATAACTTCTTCCTGACTAAACTCCTTCGTTTGTGGCTGAATTTTGCCGATGAAGCCGAGAATATCCTCATTAAAAGTTTTTGCCGGGCGACCTTTGGCATCCGGTTCATAATGATAAAAACCTTTGCCATTTTTCTGACCATAGCGAGAGGCTTCATAAAGAAGATCAAGAATAGAGGTTTCTGCAAACTTCATACGCTCTGGAAAACCTTCTTCCATCACATCAATGCAGTGGTGACAAGTATCAATACCCACCACATCCTGCAAATAGGCCGGCCCCATTGGCCAACCGAAACGCTCCATTATTTTATCGACTTGGCGAAAATCAGCGCCATCTCTAATCAGCAAATTAAACCCTAGAAAATAAGGAAACAGTACGCGGTTTACTAGAAAACCAGGGCAATCATTAACGACTATGGGTGTTTTTCCGATAGCCGTTGCATAGGCAACCACCGTAGCAATAGTTTCGTCACTTGTTTTTTCACCACGGATAATTTCCACCAAAGGCATTAATGGAACCGGGTTGAAAAAGTGCATGCCGCAAAAGCGTTCAGGATTTTTTAGAGCCGTGGCCAGATAATCAATAGAGATCGTTGAAGTATTGGAGGTGATTATGGCACCTTCACCGACCGTATTCTCCACTTCCTCCAAAACCGCCAATTTGATTTTGGGGTTTTCTACGACAGCCTCAACCACGACATCAACCGTTTTAATATCACTCATTTCCAGCGTGGGTTTGATGCTACCCAGTATTTTTGCCATCTCTGCCGGTTTCAAGCGGCCCTTTTCTACACTTTTGTTAAGCTGCTTGGTCGCC
Source organism: Pseudomonadales bacterium (assembly GCA_024234615.1). Taxonomy (NCBI): domain Bacteria; kingdom Pseudomonadati; phylum Pseudomonadota; class Gammaproteobacteria; order Pseudomonadales; species Pseudomonadales bacterium. The sequence continues at coordinate 1,507,314 of JACKNY010000001.1, read as the reverse complement.
TCAGAAATGCCTAAATCCAGCGCCTTGTCCGCAATGTCACGCATGACCACGGGGATTCCTTTTAAGGCGGATTGATAAGCTATACCACCACCCATAATACCAGCACCAAGCACAGCACTTTGCTTAACTGGTTTCGCTAACTGGAGCGCGGTGCCAGCAATTTTTTTCAATGCCTGACTATTGAGGAACAACCCAACCAACGCTTTACAGACATCCGTTTTAGCGACCTGAATAAGGGTTGCGGCTTCAACCTGCAATGCTTCAGCCCGCGCCATATGCGCCGACTTTTCAATCGCCTCAATTGCCGCAAAGGGGGCTGGATAATGCGGCCCTGCCAGTTTCATTATCATGCCTTTGGCGGATTCGAAGGCCATCGTTCCCTCAATGGGACGTAAAGTCAGGGGAGACTTTTTTGCTTGCCGATTGCTAAGCTGATCCAGCTTTCCAGCATGACATTGTTGCAACAGATCGAGCGCAGATTCACGTAATAGAGCGGCATTAACCACGCTATCCGCCACGCCCACTTGCAAGGCGGCATTTGCGGATTGCGATTTACCTGAGGTAATCCACTCTAAGGCATTTTCAGCACCGATTAATCGTGAAAGACGAACACAGCCGCCAAAACCCGGAATAATTCCCAGATTAACCTCAGGCAACCCTACCTTCGCATTGTCCGCTATAACTCGAAAATCTGTGCTTAGTGCAAGCTCAAAGCCGCCACCTAGTGCCTCACCATTAATTGCGGTGACCGTTGCATAGGGGAGATCTTCAATATCGTTAAAAATGCTATGGGTGAAATTGAGGTTGGCCAGTAGTTCTTCATGCGGCAATGCAAATTTGGTGAGAAATTCGTTGATATCGGCACCCAGAATAAAGCTATCCTTAGCACTGCTTATTAACAAGCCTTTGATATCACCTTGACTCTTAATGGCATCGACAGCAGCACGTAGCTCCTGAAGCGCACCTGTATTGAGTATGTTGACTTTGCTTTCTTTTGCATCGAGAACCAGCTCGGCAAAACCCTGGTCCGTTTTTTCGACCTGAATGGTATTACCCTGAAAAATCATTTTTTACTCCAATTAAACTTCATGCAATAAAGGGCGCGTTAACTACCTTTGTTTTGAAATTCCGTGAAGCGGAACTTTGGTCGATCTAAATACATATGTCAATGCTGATAAAGTCAGTTAATCAAAGTTGCTGCACAGACTCTAATACCTGGAATATAGTTTCAACATCTTCACTCTGGCCTTTTTCACGCCAATAAACGCTGACAGCTCCTGGTGTTAATTCAAGCGCAATCGCATCCTCTGGCAAACGTGCTAGCAACGGTTTCAAACCTTCCAAATACCTTGTTTCCGGCCTGGGTGCTCGCGCGCCAAAGCCCCAGCCCCCAATTTCAGGATTTCGCGTAATCGTTTTCCCATAAAGCAACCAAGATTTAGCACCTTTTTCAACCTGTCTGTGTGGTAAACGATAGGCAACACAGTGTATTTTCTCGAAAGGATTACTCGGGTCCTCCAGCTTACTTAGTTGCACTTGAATACCCATACGCATAGCCTGTCTGCGCAACACTATTTGTTGCCGCTCTTTCGCGGAAGGCAGCACCCAAAGCATGGAACCTAACACTAGGCAAACCGCCAAAACAATGACCAATATAGACATTGGCAAGCCCTATAATACGCCAACGATCAGGCGCTAATTTTTAATTGCCTTCTATCATATAGATACTGCTTGGGCTATGCTATTGAGAAATTGCGGTAAAACTGAGTTACTCATCTTAAGCCTACCAATGACAATATAAGGGGTCTTAACCTATGGCTAATTATCAGCATATTTTACTTGCGGTCGATCTTACTGAGGAATCAAAGCCGATTGCGGATAAAGCGGTCGCCCTAGCGCAACAAACTGGTGCTAAATTAAGCATTATCCATGTCATAGAGCCGATTAACTTCGCATACGGTGGTGATATTCCGATGGATTTGACCGCCATTCAAGACCAGCTTGACGAACATGCTCGACAAAAACTCATTACGTTCGCTGAGCCCTACTTGATACCCTCTGAACGACAGCACACGGTTATCGGCTTGCCGCAAAATGAAATTCATCGTATTGCACAGGAACAAGATGTTGATCTCATTGTTGTTGGTAGCCATGGGCGTCGTGGCCTGTCGCTATTATTAGGTTCCACGGCAAATGGCGTGCTACATGGCGCAAAATGCGATGTGTTAGCTGTTCGTGTGGGGTGACACCAACTAGGTCAGGAGCTTTTCATCCACGCACATCACTATCAAATTTTTCATTATTGCTTGAACACCGAGGTAATTGTACATGACGCGTAATCGCCTGTGGCGGGTCTGTGTAATTGGGCTGATATTTTCCTATTTACCCATTCAGACGCTATATGCAAGTTCGCCATCCATTACGCAAGACCCTTGGGTCGATGCTCGTAGCCAGTACGTTGAGGCGCTGAAAGCGTTAGAAAGAGGTCAAACAAAACAATTCAACCAGATTAGAGAACAACTCAAGGACTATCCGCTCTACCCCTACCTCGATTATGCCTATCTTCGTGTCCAAATGAAGCGTCACACGCCAAGTCAGGGTGTTGCTGAGTTTTTGGCCGAACACCCCAATACTCCTCTCGCACCACAACTTAAACATTACTGGTTACGCACACTGGCTAAACGAGGTCAATGGCAACGATATCTGGCGTTTTACGATGATCAGATCAACAGCGTTGAGTTGAAATGCTATGCTCTTTGGGCCGAATACAAAACGCTTGATACCGCTGAGGCGCTAGCAAAAGTCGAACCATTATGGCTAGTTGGGTATTCTCAGCCGAACGCCTGTGAGCCTATTTTTAAAGTCTGGCGCGAACAGTATTTAACTGATGAATTAACTTGGCGGCGATTCTCGCTGGCAATGGCGGCGAGAAAAACCCAGTTGGCACGATATCTGATTCGCTATATGTCACCGGAATTACAAGCGCAAGCGAAGCTTTATCGCGAAATCCATTTCTATCCTGAGCGCTTACAGCGTAAAAATTTTGAGGAACTGGATGCTAAAAGTGAAGAAATATTACTCCATGGTATTAAACGGCTGGCCAGGAAGGACGCTTTGCTTTGCCATTCAATGTGGGAAGCATTCCGAGCAAAGTTCAATTTCAGCGTAGCCATCAAACAAGAAGTCAACCACAGCATTATTCTCAATCTTGCCAAACAGGGCCACACCGTCGCCTTTTCTCAGGCTTTAGCCGACTACCCCTACCCCAATGATACGGCTCTGCTTGAAGCTGGCGTTGAAATGATGATTCGTCAGCAACGATGGGAAGCGGTTATTCAGCTCATCGATTTACTGCCCGCCCCATCTCAGCAAATGCCACAGTGGCAATATTGGTATGGCCGTGCCATGCAATATGCGACTCCGACGGTAAAAGATATTAGCAGTGAAGCAATATACACCCAGCTTGCAAAAACCCGTGATTATTATGGTTTTCTCGCGGCTGATCATTTAAATATCGACTATGAGTTAAGCGCGCAGAGCTATTCGTTGAAAAACAATTTTATTGAGCAATTAAATCAAAGTCCGGGAATGGTGCGCGCGAAAGAATTATTTCTATTGGGCTATACAACAGAGGCTCGACGCGAATGGGTTTGGGCCAGTAAAGCATATGACGCTGACCAACATTACGCAGCGGCATACTTTGCACAGCAATTGGGTTGGAACAGCCAAGCAATTCAATCCGCAATTAGTGCTGAGAGATGGCATGATCTCAACTTGCGCTTTCCTTTAGCGTACCAGGAAGCAATGGACAATGCCGCCACTGACCGTCAGTTGGATGTTAACTGGTTGCTAGCAATAGCCAGGCAGGAAAGCGCGATGAATAGTGATGCTCAATCACCAAAAGGTGCTAGCGGATTAATGCAAATAATGCCGTCGACCGCAAAAAGTTTAAGTAAAAACCACGGTATCAAGTACCGCTCGACTTATGATCTTCTCAATCCGATGAAGAGTATTGAGCTAGCCAGCGCATACCTCAAAGACTTGTTGGTTCAATTTAAGGGTAACAGTATTTATGCGACTGCCGCCTATAATGCCGGCCCTCATCGTGTCAGCGGATGGCTAAAGAAAAACAGTGATCAGCCAATTGATATTTGGATAGAAAGCATTCCCTTTGCCGAAACCCGCCAATATGTTAAAAATGTCCTGGCCTATTCGGTAATTTTTGCTAAGTTAAGACAAGAAGAAGGGTTTCGAATGGCAACAGCGCAATATCTCTCTAATCTATCGCCTCAATTGGCGGCAACGGCAACAAAAACCAATTAAGTAATGCCAAGAGCGCATAGCTTCAATTAAGGAATTTTAATAACCCGCAGGGGTTTATCATCCAAGGAATTTATATAGGCTCATGGCTAGAAAAGACACACTGCTCGCCCGACAACCCATCTATGATACGAGACTAAAAATCTTTGCGTATGAACTACTCTTTCGAGCAAATCACCAACTGAAAGGCGAAATTGATGGCGATAGTGCAACTTCGCTGGTAATGCTTAATGCTTTTTCCGAAATAGGCATGCAAAATCTGGTTGCAAATAATAAGGCCTTTATCAACTTCACCAGAAACCTCATATTAACGCCACCGCCCTTCAGTAGTGCGGATGTGGTGGTAGAAGTGCTTGAAAATATTGAGCCTGATACAGAAGTCATCGAGGGCTTAAAAAAGCTTCGTCAATTAGGCTATACCATTGCTTTAGATGATTTTGTCTACGCGTCTCGGCTGCTACCAATGATAGCGCTGGCAGACATTATTAAAGTCGATGTACTAGCATTCTCTGACCAGCAGTTGGAGGCGCAAGTAAAAACTCTGAAACAGCATCCCGTTAAGTTATTAGCTGAAAAAGTTGAATCACAGGAAATGTATAATCGTTGTAAAGACTTGGGCTTTGACCTTTTTCAAGGTTATTTTCTGTCCAAGCCCGTCATCGTTAAAGGTCGAGTGACGCCCGCAAACAAGTTGGTCGTGATGCAACTGATATCCGATTTACAATCACCCGAAACCAGTAATCCTGAAGTTTTACACAAAACCATTTCTCGTGATCCCAGTTTAAGCTTTAAATTGTTACGCATGATAAATTCCGCCGCCTTTCGGCGGCTCAATAAAATTGAATCGCTTTATCGAGCGATTTTGCTCATCGGTCCCAAAAATATAAAACATTGGGCAAGTCTATTAGCACTTTCCAGCATGGATGATAAACCCCATGCCTTGCACGAACAAACCATGCTACGGGCTAAAATGTGCGAATTTTTAGGTGAAAAAATTCGCGCCGAGCAAAAAGACCTGTTTTTTACCGTTGGCATGTTTTCTATGCTTGACGCCTTTTTTGATACTCCCATGAAAGACTTGCTTGCCTCCATCTCCTTATCCGATGAAATAAACAAGGCATTATTAACGCAAGAAGGCGTTCTCGGTATCGTGTTACAGCTCTCCATTGCCTACGAGCAGGGTCGCTGGGGAGATATCGACTGGCAAGGCATGTCCAAACACGGTCTTTCTATCGAAGATGTAAAAGACGCCTATCTAAAAAGTTTGCGCTGGTCTATGGATGCAAGCAATGCCCTGTTGTCGTCAAAATAAGTCTGTAACGATACTATGCTCGATATTGGCGTAAACCTCACCAGCTCAGCGTTTGATAGTGATCGCGAGCAAGTATTAAACCGAGCCTGGCAAGCTGGTCTAACGGCACTCATCATCACTGGATCCAGCGTTGAAGATAGCGAGAATGCCCTTCAGCTATCTCGCATCCACCCTAACTGTTTTTGCACCGCAGGTGTACATCCCCACCATGCCAGCACCTTTGGCAACAAGACATTAATCCAGCTGAGCCAGATTCTCGAAAATAAACAGGTGAAGGCCGTAGGCGAAACCGGACTGGATTTTAACCGTAATTTTTCTTCAGAAACTGCGCAAGTGCACGCTTTTGAACAGCAATTACAACTCGCTTGCGAAAAGCAATTACCCATTTTTTTGCATCAGCGCGATGCTCATGCCACCTTCTATCCAATGATAAAAGCCTATCGAGACCAGTTGCCTAATGCAGTGCTTCATTGTTTTACTGGCAGTAAAGAGGAGTTGTTCGACTATTTAGACTTGGACCTGCACATAGGCATAACCGGTTGGATTTGCGATGAGCGCAGAGGTGAGGAACTTCAATCGATCATTACAGAAGTCCCGCTCAATCGATTAATGCTGGAAAGTGACGCTCCTTACCTGCTACCGCGCAATATGTCGCCGCGGCCAAAATCACGTCGCAATGAGCCTGCTTATCTGCCATTTGTGTTGGAAAAAGTATCGGAATGTCTGAGTTTGCCGGCTCATCAAATTGCCGAAAAGACAACCAAAACAGCTAGAATTTTTTTTAATATAGATAATTAAACTATTGATTTATCTATCTGATTTTAAATGCTAATTTATCAGCAAGCATTCATGATTTTTAAGTTTTCGAATGGATGCTGTAATAGCAAGCGCCTCGCTTCCGTTTCGGGTAGTGGGTGACTGAAAAAGAACCCCTGCATTTCAGCACAACCTTTATTACGCAAATAAGCCACTTGAGTTTCGTTTTCTACGCCTTCGGCAATCAAATTTAATTTTAGCCCCCGCGCCATCGCGATAATGGCATTAACAATACAGGTTTCATCATCAGCATTTTTTATTTCGTGCACAAAAGCACGATCAATTTTCAGCGTATGGATAGGGAGGCGTTGCAAATAACTCAGCGATGAGTAGCCGGTGCCAAAATCGTCGATAGCAATTTTCACACCGCGATCACTGAGTTGCACCAGTTTTTTAATCGTGTTCTCCATATCTTGCATAATAAGATTTTCAGTGATTTCAACTTCTAGATTATCACCTATCAAACTGTGTTCTTTAATGACTTCCATAATGAAGTTAACAAAATTCTTATGTTCTACCTGTAGCGCGGAAAGATTAACCGCCATCCGGATATCGATTAAACCTGCGCTTTGCCAAGCTCTTAGAGTTGCACAGGCGGTACGCATTACCCACTCACCAATTTGTAAAATAAGCCCTGTCTCCTCGGCAATACCGACAAATTCAGAGGGTAAAATTAAACCGCGCCCTGGTTGTTCCCAGCGCACCAGCGCCTCCATTGCGACGATTTTACCCGTTACCGCATCAACCTGAGGTTGGTAATGCAAGACAAATTCGTTGTTATCCAGCGCCTTGCGCATGTCTCTTTCCAGGGACAACCTGCGTACAGACACTTCATTCATATCATTTGTAAAAAACTGATATTCGTTACTACCACGGCCTTTTATACAGTACATAGCGATATCCGCATTTTTAACCAAGGCATCCATGGTCGTTCCATCATGCGGATACATAGAAATTCCTATGCTAATAGTGACATAGAGCTCATGACCCTCAATAAAAAATGGATCTCGCATTTTAGTAATGATCTTTTTCGCAATTGCCTCAGCATCCTCCGGCCCGTATATCTGTGGCAACAGCAACGTAAACTCATCACCACCGAAGCGCGCCAGCGTATCCCCTTCACGCAAACAATCTTGCAGCCTATGGCTAACGGCCTGTAGCAACTCATCTCCGCAAATATGACCTAGCGTGTCATTTACCAATTTAAATCGGTCCAAATCCAGAAACATGACAGCAAGCCGCTGCCCGGAGCGTTTAGTCTGCGCAAGGGCGAGATTTAATCGATCTTTAAACAGTGCACGATTGGGCAATTGAGTTAATAAATCGTGGTAGGCCTGAAAATTAATAGTGCGTTCCGCTTCTTTACGTTCGGTCATATCGCGCGCAACACCGTAAGTCCCTAAAAATTCTCTATTTCCCCCCTGTTCCTCACTATAAATACCCGTTGCGCTAAGCTCTATTGGAATAGTGTTTGTTTCAAAATGTTTCGGTGCGCGATCAGCATCTTTACATTTAAGACGCAACTCCACATTACGCGGTACTCTATTGTCGGTACGACGCTCATTGAAAACATAACGAGCTTGCTCCATATCTTCGAAGTAGACAATTTCAGAATGATGTTTGCCGATCAACTCTTCTTTTACATAGCCTAAAAGCTGGACAATACGATCATTCACAAAGGTAAAACAGCCTTTCTCATCAAGCATATAGACGATGTCAGGCGAACTGTTCACCATATAGCGATGGAGTCTCTCAGAGGATTGTAACTTATTGTAAATTTCCCGATTTTGCTGCTGTAGTCGACGCTGATCTAGCGCATTCTCGACCGTTTGTAAAAGCTCATCCGGCGCGTAGGGCTTTTTAATATAGTCATAAGCGCGACGTCTTAATACCTGTGACATGGAGTCAAAAGACGTTTCACCGCTCACGACAATCACGGTTGTTTCAATTCCTTTTTCATCAAGATAGTCCATTACCTGATGACCGCTGAAGCCAGGCATTTTAAGGTCAAGCAACATCAGATCAACCGATAAAGTCTTTAACCTCGTTACTGCTTCCTGCCCGCCTAACGCAGTAACGACTTTGTAGCCACTTGCCACCATTAGATCCCGCAGGCTTTGCAGCATGCGGGGTTCATCGTCAACGAGTAAAATGGTTGGTTCTACGAGTTGCTTCATAGTATTCCTATCTGATTTGGTCTTAAGCCAAATTTAATCAAGTCTTGTTGCCCACATTTTAATTATCTATAGCTCGAGGAATGAGTATCTCAAAACGCGTTCCGCTTTTAGTGCCGCTCCGGCAGCTAATCGCACCACCCATATCATCGAGCAAATTTTTGACAATGGTTAACCCCAGACCAGCGTGCCCCTGCCCTTTAGTTGTTTCAACGGGTGAAAACAATTTGGTCTTGATTGCATCTGGAATACCGGGACCATTATCAGCAATTACAATTTCGATATAATTTTTACCGTTGTGGTTTACCAGCCTCTGTGTGCTCACACTAATACGGCCCGACTCTGGCATAGCTTCAGCCGCATTTTTAATGATATTGGTAACAATTTGTTTAAGCGCATTTCTGTCAACAACGATCGGCTCCATCTCTTCGTCAAACTCCACCACCGATTCTATCTGGTGAGTGACGAACAATGAAGAACGAAACACACGTAACAAATCAGAAATCACTGTATTGACATTGACTAACTCATCACCTGCGGAAGTTGTTTGTTTTTCCGCTATGCCCGGCAGTCTCAGCAAAATATTGCCGGCACGCTCCAATTCTTCCTTAATAATGCTGATATCGTCCTGCACGACATGCGATTCATCCAGCTTTGTACTAAGAATATGCACATAATTATTGATGATGCTTAGTGGGTTATTGACTTCATGCACAATTTCTCTGGCGCGCGAGTGATAATACTCCCTATTTTCTTCCTTTCTTTGCTCTTCCGCTTCAGCACTTTGCTGATGAATTAGCATATGGTTAGCCGCTTCATTGGCAAACATACGAAATAAGCGTTGTTGTCTGTCAAGACGCTCCTGCGCGATTTGATCAAAGCCAATAACCAGAACGCCAAGCTCATGCTTGTCGATGACCAGTGGCAAACATAGTATGCCGTCATTGCTCGTCAAGTTGATGACTTGTCGATCAACGACACTGGCGGGCTCGTTTTCATCCAGTCGGAATGAGCTTATGACCTCTCTATTATTAAAACAACGAGCGATCAAACTAGTATCTGAACCTATAGGAATATTGAACTCTTCAATTTTTAAATCTGGCTCTCCAGAAGCTTTACCAGAGAGAGCATTCTGTTTTTGATTTAATAGGAAAAAGAAGCTAGTGCGGGCAGAAAACAAAATATTCAGCCCCTGCTTAATGGTCTGTAGCACCGCTGCTTCGCTTGTCGCCCGTGTTAATTGCTGACGTATGCCATCCATTAAAGCGACATTTCTGACTCGATCCGCTAGCTCCACCTGTTTGATTTCATCGGCGCTGAATAGTTGATCTTGATTAATTGCGGCATCGAGCGGCTCTTCGTCGATTTCAATATCCATCGCCTTCGCAGCTTCTCGCACTTCTTCATGCGCTTTACTCACCACATCCTTCACCAAAGCTTGGTCGAGATCGAAAAGTCTTTCGGCAGTAAGCAGGGCTTGATCATCTGGACGGTCAACAAAATCACAGAGTTGATTCGATAAATAAATAATTTTGACCAAATGATGTGCGTCTATTATTTGATCAACGCTTTCGGACTGATACATGATTGCGTCAGCCATAAAGGAGTCAATTCCCCAGCCGGCAATTAACCAAGCACCCGCCTGGTAACGGTCTCCACCGAAGCGTTCACGCTCTCGCAGAGTTTGGGCTTCTTTGCTTTCTACATCCTCTATAATGGATGTGTATTCTTCATGGAAGTTATTAACAAAAATAAGCTCACCAATGTTGTGCATGAGACCAGCGAGATATGCCTCATCACCATAGGCATAACCGGTCAGCTTAGCAATGGATTTAGCGATAATCGCGCAACTCAGTGAGTCATGCCAAAAGTGCTTCAGACGCCGTGAGCTAGCGGAGTCAAAGCGAGAAAAAAACTGCTGTACAGAGGCTGTGATTGCGATTGTTTTAATCGTGTCCAGCCCCAAGAGCACAAGAGTACGCTCAAAGGTAAGGTTCTTACCCTGACCACCATAATAAGCGGCATTAGCAGCTGATACGACTCGGGCAGCCAGCGCAGCATCCTTTTTGATTAAATCGGAAAGCCGGTCAAAGGCAATAACTTCCGTGTGTGAAGCATCGAGCAGCACTAATAAAACATGCGGCAACGAAGGGAGTTTATCGGCATCGACTTCCGCAAATAGAGTATCAAGCGAATTGGACATTAACCCGTCTTTTGGTGAATTTATTTGTGACAATATACAACCGTCGCTCAGTTAAAAATATCAATAACAAAGCCCATCATCCTGCCGTTTCCCTTATTAAAACCACTCCTTAATTTTGACGAGGGAGTCGAGACCGATTCTTTTTATTACCCTTAAGGAAAAGTGGTAGATTAACTATAGCCACAACAACGCCTTTGTCAAAGCGAAAAAGCGGCAAATTACACATAGACAGCAGATTGCAATGAAGCTCATAAGTTAAAATAAAAGCCATAATTCCTCTTCTGAAAAAAGAGAAAATTTTCGCTTACCTGGAAACTCGGCTATGATTGCAAAATACATTTTTATGTGTCGAAAAAGGACTAATTAGGTTGGTAATGAACAACATTAGAACAACAGATAATGAGGATAACGGACACGAAGACAAAGATATTCCGTCACATCCAGCCATTACCATTGCAATAAGCAGTGGCAAAGGTGGCGTCGGGAAAACCAATATCTCCACAAACCTTGGTATTGAATTAGCTAAAACCGGCAAGCGGGTTTGCATTTTTGATGCAGACACCAGCCTTGCAAATATTAATATTTTATTGAATCTAAATCCGACCCACACGCTCGAACATTTTTTCCGTGATGACTTAAGCATCGATGAGATTATGATGACAGGGCCGGAAAATCTTAAAATCATCCCGGCAGCAACCGGTATTGCGGACTTTATATTACTGGACCAGAAACAACAGACCAAACTGGTCAAGGCATTGGAAAGTCTGGAAAGAAGCTTTGACTACCTGTTAATTGATACTGCAGCCGGCATTAGTGATTCCGTCATACAGTTTATTCAGTCAGCTCAATACGCAGTCATTGTCATCTCCCCAGAGCCGACTTCTCTGACGGATGCCTTCTCTTTAGTGAAAGTGCTAAAACGCAAAGGGCATAAACAGCCTATCTATGTATTAGTCAATATGACCGACAACTACGCGCATAGTATGGAGATTTACCGACGCTTCGCACATGCGGTCAGTAAATATATTCAGACCAAGGTTCGCTACCTTGGCTACATTCCTACTGACAAAGCAGTGCAAACGGCCATTTTGTCACAAATACCCCTCAGCATATCCGCACCTGACTCTCCCGCTGGGCGTTGTATCACGTTATTAGCCAGTATCTTAGTGAAACATTTCAGCCCGGATAAGGCGGCAACACATAAAATAAGCCATTTTTGGCGCTCCATAGCACAGCTTGATGATGTTTCTACTGAGAATCATTCTAAAGATACGGCAACGCCAACCACAGCAGCAGAAAATACCGATGTCACTGAAAGACAAAAGACACGCATAATAGATGAAACAATGACGCAACAAGAAGCGGAGTCTCTATTGGCGGATTTAATTCAATTTTATCTTGGTGAATTTGGCACTTTACCGGAACAGGCAATAGACCTGATAATGCAAGCTTATGTGCAGGAACAGCTTTCAGATACGAGTTTAGCGCTTTTGCAGCAACAGACTTTGACCAGTGACTCCAGTGCCAATAATCAAAGCAACCCGTCGTCCCAACCGAGTAACCTCAAAAAGATAGAAGCCCAAATCGACAGTCTGGTAGCAGACGCAGAACAAACAAAGCAACAATTAACTAAACTGGCAGATCATCTGAACACCAAATTCCGCCAAATATACAATCGTGATATCAGTGTTTCCCGCTCAACAGTTCGCGCCATTAACAGCCAAAAAAAACACCAAGAAAGCCTTAATATTCAAAGGGATGCTGACTCTTTATATCAAAGCTCATTATATGCCGCAGCTGTTGATAGACAGCCTGATAACTCCTGAGACTAAAGTGATTTTGGGTCAAAGGCTTCCTGAATAATTTTGCCTTGATAAAAATCCGTCAACGCCAATGCAAATGTCTGCGCACGGCCGGGCATTCCTACTTTTAAGTAATTAAGAACCTGCTTAGATAGATTGTTAGCAAATAGCGGTCGATTAAAAGCCTCCCCTCCCAGGTTATCAATGCTCATGTGAAATCGGTGCTTAGCAGCAACTGAAAAAATCCATTCTAAAGCCTGGGGTTTGATTTCGACCTGTTCGAATTGCATTTGCTGGGACTCGGAACGACCGTCCGGCAAATACCAATAACCGTAATCGAGCTGGGCTCGTCTTTGCTCCCCTGCAATACACCAATGACTAATTTCATGTAATGCGCTTGAGAAATAACCATGTGCGAAAATTATTTGGTGGTACGGTGCATCCGACCCCGCTGGAAGATAAAGCGGCTCGCCACCGCCTTTTACTAATACGGTATTGTAGGTGTCGCGAAAGAGGTTGTTAAAGAGACGAATAAGATCGCTATACCGATGTAACTGTCCAGTCATTAAAACGTTATCACTTTTTAAACATACTTAAAATTCTGCAAATACTGACGTCGGGGCCATAACAATCCATACTGACCAAAAAGAACGATCTCCGCACGAGCAGGTCTGACTTTATATGAAACATTAAGCTTATTGCAAAACCAAAAACTACCAGGTTAGTTGATATGCCTAATAATATTTCGAAAAAAACCTCAAATGTTATTGATATTTTAAGTAAAAAACCTGTTATAAAAAATTATAACTTACAGTTGATTCGTCTTGCACAGGAAACAGATGGTGTTGTGATGCTCTATGCTAACGACGCCAATCCCGGCAAATTATTTAGTCTGAAAATTATGGGATGGGGACTACAATCGAATGGTGAAGTTGTTGGCTTAGTGCCCTGGCTCAATGAGGTCGTAACCTGCCCGGAACTTAGCGACCCCCTCAACGGCCATTGGGAGGGTTACTTCAACCAAACAACTGGCGATGTATTTTATGTCGCACCGGATCACAAAGCTGTCGAATTAAGGGCTGCTCAGCAATATTATCAAGCGCTGCCAGAGGCCAGCAACCCAACTTATGTACAGGAAATACCCGACGCCATAGGGACTCATGCCATTCTTGCCGCTACCGACGGCAAAAGTTTAGAAATGGCCGAAATATTTAGCTGGCGTCTCACCCCAGAAGGTGACATTCAGGCCATGCTGGTCAATCCTTCGAAGGTTAAAACAACGCCAATACTATTGGGCGATGAGAGTTTATATCCGCTTCAGTCTGAACCCTCATTTAAGTACTATTTTCAATATCGTATTGCTAACAGAATTAAAAACGAAGACCCTGACGCGATAAAAGCGATTGCACTACTGATGGGTCATTAGCACCCGCTAATCAGCGCCTTTGCGTATCAGATAATAAAACTTACTATCTTGCTCTATGGCTTCAACTAAATCATGCCCTAAAAAGCGGCAAAACTTTGGTACATCGCGTTGGGTAGAGGGGTCTGTGGCCACTAAGGATAATAAATCCCCTATCGCAATTTCTGCCATTTTATTATGCAGTAGCATCACCGGCTCTGGGCAATACAATCCACAAGCATCCATATAATGATCGGCTTGTATATTTAAACTCATGGTCACCAAAAACAAAGTATCAATTTAATGGGCCGCAAGTATAGCACCTTCTCGAACGAGGCCAAGACTCTGACTCCGCACGCCATTAAGCCTAAAGATTGATTTTAACTCAGTTTCGCACTGCAAAAAATTGTTGATGGTCTGTAAAATTGGGTTAAACTAGCGCCGTTTTGATTTAAATCAATTGTTACAATTGTAATCAACTTATATCATTTTCAATTCACTTTTCCGTCAAAAAATAATTGGGCCTTTCATGAGTAACGCTATAGATCATCCTACTTACAATTACGACGTCGTACGAAAATTCGCTATTATGACGGTTGTTTGGGGAGTGGTCGGCATGTTAGTGGGTGTGATTATCGCCTCTCAACTAGCCTGGCCGAGCATAATGTATACGGATTTGCCTTGGCTAACTTTTGGTCGGCTGCGTCCCTTACATACCAATGCTGTCATCTTTGCTTTTGGCGGGTCGGCTTTGTTTTCCACCTCATACTATGTAGTACAGCGAACTTGCCACACAACATTGTTTGCCCCGCTGTTAGCCAAGTTTACCTTTTGGGGCTGGCAGCTTGTCATCGTTTCTGCTGCCATCACTCTGCCCTTAGGATTCACATCTTCCAAAGAGTATGCCGAGCTGGAATGGCCTATCGACATCCTTATCACCCTGGTTTGGGTTGGTTACGCAGTAGTATTTTTTGGCACTATTGTTAAACGCAAGACATCCCATATTTACGTCGCCAATTGGTTTTTTGGCGCGTTTATCATAACAATCGCTGTGTTACATATATTCAACAATCTTGAGATACCTATTAGTCTATTTAAATCTTACTCTATCTACCCAGGTGCTATCGACGCGATGATGCAATGGTGGTACGGGCACAATGCGGTAGGATTTTTCTTAACAGCAGGATTTCTCGGTATCATGTATTACTTTGTTCCCAAACAAGCGGAACGTCCTGTCTATTCCTACCGGCTGTCAATCGTCCATTTCTGGGCACTAATTGCGATCTATATTTGGGCTGGACCACACCATTTACACTACACCGCGCTACCCAATTGGACCCAAACTCTGGGCATGGTGATGTCACTTATTCTGTTAGCGCCGTCCTGGGGAGGTATGATCAATGGCGTCATGACTTTATCCGGCGCCTGGCATAAGTTACGCACCGATCCGATTTTAAAATTCCTGGTGGTCTCTCTTTCCTTCTATGGCATGTCGACCTTTGAAGGTCCGATGATGGCGATTAAAACTGTAAACGCCCTCTCTCATTACACAGACTGGACAATAGGTCACGTGCACTCCGGCGCGTTGGGTTGGGTCGCCATGGTGTCTATTGGCGCAATGTATCATTTAATTCCTATTATGTACGGACGTAAATATGGTGACATGCATAGTATTCGCCTGATTAACGTTCACTTCTGGCTGGCAACTATAGGTACCGTACTTTATATCGCCTCAATGTGGGTTAACGGCCTCATGCAAGGCTTGATGTGGAGAGCGTTCAATAACGATGGGACCTTAACTTATAGCTTTGTCGAATCGGTAGAGGCTAGTTATCCCGGATACATAATTCGCGCAATTGGTGGGGCTCTTTTCCTGATCGGCATGTTAATCATGGCTTATAACACATGGAAAACGATGAGAGCTGATGCCCCCGCTGAATTAACCGCCGTTGAACAACCAGCCTAAGGACTAACGCCATGAATCATGACATCGTAGAAAAAAACCTGGGTATCATGTTTGCTTTGATAGTCGTTGTTATCTCCTTCGGCGGATTAGCTGAAATTGTCCCTTTGTTTTTTCTTAAACAAACGACTGAGCCCGTAGCCGGATTAAAGCCATTAACAGCGTTACAGTTAGAGGGACGTGATATCTATATTCGTGAAGGCTGCAACACCTGTCACAGTCAAATGATACGTCCATTTCGCTCAGAAACTGAGCGTTACGGACATTATTCAGTCGCTGGTGAAAGCGTTTACAATCATCCCTTTCTGTGGGGTTCCAAACGCACCGGCCCTGATCTAGCGCGTGTGGGTGAGCGTTATAGCGACGAATGGCACCGGGCGCATCTCTACAACCCTCGCGATGTAGTGCCAGAATCCAACATGCCTAAATTCCCTTGGCTATTTGAAAATAAACTGGATGGTAAGTACACCGCTAAAAAATTGGCCACATTACAGCTATTGGGTGTTCCCTATAGCGATGATGAAATCGCGGCGGCATCTGCGCAGGTACAGGGAAAATCTGAAATTGATGCCCTCGTCGCCTATCTTCAGCAACTGGGCACTGTGCTAAGAGATAAACGCTAATATGAGCATTGTTGATATCCGCGGTATTGCCACACTGCTCGTCATGATAGCATTTATCGGTGTTTGTATTTGGGCCTTTAGCTCAAAACGCAAAAGCCGCTTTGACGAGGCAGCCCAGCTACCCTTCAGTGACGAAGAGCCACCACAAAAAGATACCGGTAAGGAGAAGAAACATCATGAGTAGTTTCTGGAGTATTTGGATTATTATCATCACGCTCGGGTCAATTTTTGCGTACTGGTGGTTGTTACAATCCAACAGCAAAAGTGAAGCCGGCACTGATGGCGAAGCTCCGACAACCGGGCATGTCTACGACGGTATTGAAGAGTACGATAATCCTCTGCCTCGCTGGTGGTACATAATGTTCATTGTCACGATTGTGTTCAGCTTAGTGTATCTAGCCTTGTATCCAGGGCTTGGTACTTTTAAAGGCTTTCTAGGCTGGTCGCAGGAGGCCGCATGGGAAGAGGAAACACAAAAAGCCGATGAAAAATACGGGCCCATCTTTACTGCCTATGCCGCTACCAGCATCGAAGACCTGCAATCGAATAAAAAAGCCTTGCTCTCTGGACAACGCATATTTGCTAACAACTGTGCGGTGTGTCATGGCTCCGCCGCCACCGGTAGCTATGGTTTTCCCAACCTGACCGACAACGATTGGCTCTACGGCGGTGACCCGGCAAACATCAAGGCAACTATTCTAAATGGTCGCAAGGGCGCCATGCCTGCGTGGGGTGCCGTATTAGGTGAGGATGGCGTTAATTCGGTCGCCGAATATGTAATGAGCTTAAGTGGGCGCAATGTTAACCAAAACCTGTTAGCCGAAGGCAAAACCAAATACGATGCCACCTGCGCAATGTGTCATGGTGCCGCAGGCGAAGGGAATATGGCCTTGGGCGCACCAAACCTGTCTGACTCTACTTGGCTATATGGTGGATCCCCTGAACTAATCAAACACTCTATTCGTAACGGGCGAAATGGCGATATGCCTGCTCACAAAAATGTACTTGGCGAAGATAAAGTCCATTTGGTTGCAGCTTATGTCTATAGTCTCTCTACCAAGAATTAAACCATCGCAACTATAATTTGTATGCGCGAAGGTTTGAGTTGAACTGTCAGGATTTACATATCTAAATTTTACTGTTAAATTTACCTTTAAATCTAAAGTATATTGTTGGATTATATCAGCTTTGGCTTGGCACGATTAATTCAGGGCACCATATTCTGACGCAAAAGAGTCTCGATTACGTAATGAGTGACGAAATTCCAGTAAAAAATCTAGCCCAACCCACCGACGACTCGGTAGAGGAAGCGCGACCGGAGTCTTTTAATCTTTATCAAAAACGCGAAAAAATATATACCCGCAAAATTGAAGGCTTTTACCAGCGCCTGAGGCTGTTTACAGGATGGCCTTTACTGATTGGATACTTTTCTCTTCCCTGGCTGAATTGGGACGGACGACAATCAGTACTTTTTGATCTCCCGAACCGGCAGTTCCATATTTTTGATATTACATTTTGGCCGCAGGACTTTATGCTGCTGGCCTGGCTTCTCATCATCGCCGCCTTCGGCTTATTTTTTGTGACGACATGGCTCGGAAGAATATGGTGTGGTTATAGCTGTCCGCAGACAGTCTGGACCAGCATCTTTATGTGGGCCGAACAGGTCACCGAAGGGGATCGGAATGCCCGTGTCAAACTTGACCGTCAACCCTGGAGCATCAATAAAGTCATCAGGAAAACTTTAAAACATGCCATCTGGATTGGTGTTTCTGTCTTCACTGCCCTCACTTTCGTGGGTTACTTCACTCCGATCAAAGAGCTTGTTGTCAGCCTCGTATTTTTTACGCTTGGCCCCTGGGAAGCCTTTTGGCTATTGTTTTTTACGCTAGCAACGTACGGCAATGCTGGTTGGCTGCGCGAACAGGTTTGTATGTACATGTGTCCCTATGCGCGTTTTCAAGCCGCGATGTTCGACCAGGACACCCTCATCGTTTCTTATGACCCCAAACGCGGCGAACAGAGAGGCTCTCGTAAAAAAGGCGCCGCATATAAAGAAGAAGGGTTGGGCGATTGTATTGATTGTCAGCTTTGCGTACAGGTATGCCCAACCGGCATTGATATACGTGATGGCTTGCAGTACGAGTGTATTAACTGCGCTTTATGCATCGACGCCTGCAACAGCATGATGGACAAAATGGAATATCCGCGCGGCTTAATACGCTATACCACTGAGCATAAACTCGAGCATGTAAGTGGCGGGATCATACGCCCAAAGTTGATTGGTTATGGTTTGGCATTGCTGTTGATGAGCCTGGCCTTCTCCTACGCCATTAGCAACCGTACCCCTTTGCAACTGGATATCATCAGAGACCGCAATCAACTTTACCGCGAAACATCTGAGGGTTTAGTAGAGAATACCTACACATTAAAAGTACTCAATATGAGCCAACAAAGTATGCGCTATAGTATCAGCGTTGCAGGGATCGATGACTTAAGGCTCAAGGGGGATACCGCAATAGAATTGGCTGCAGGCGAAGTATTAGCCGTTCCTCTTCGCGTAGAAATAGACCCCGCATTACTACAGAATATCAATATGCAAATTGAATTCAGAGTGGTCGCCACAGACCAAAGTGTTAGTGCTTCAGAACAAACCCGATTTTTAGGGCCTCGAATCCATTAATCAAGGAAATTCAGTATGCATGAGGCCGGTTTAATTAAACCTTGGTATAAGCAATTTTGGCCCTGGTTTCTAATAACCCCGCCGCTTACCGCCGTAATTGGGGGCATAATTACTATCTGGCTCGCCGTGAATAACGATGCCGAGCTCGTCACCAATAATTATTATCAAGACGGCCTGGAGATCAACCAGCGACTCAAGAAGGAGCAGGTTGCGGTAGATATGAGTATTCACGCAACGCTACTGTTTTCGGACACGGATCAGC
The DNA here is from genome assembly GCA_024234615.1 of Pseudomonadales bacterium. Taxonomy (NCBI): domain Bacteria; kingdom Pseudomonadati; phylum Pseudomonadota; class Gammaproteobacteria; order Pseudomonadales; species Pseudomonadales bacterium. The sequence goes on along the minus strand of JACKNY010000001.1, from coordinate 1,487,757 downwards.
AGCTGACTCTTTTTTTACAGGGCAATATGCCTGTTCCTAAGTCCCTGGTGCTCAAATTAATGTCGCCACTCCAACAGAAAAAAGATATTTCCTTCCGCCTTACCAAAGTAAATCAAAATCTATTTCGGGCCGAGTTTATCAAGCCGTTAGCGGGACGGTTTTACATTGATTTAGCCCCAGAAAATAGTCTCTGGCGTCTGAAAGGTGAAACTAATTTACCGAATAAAGAAGCCATCGTTATTTCCAGTACGAGTCACCTGACACGTGAATAGCTAGCTACCCCATGCAGCAATCAAGAGCCTGCTATCATTGCGGTTTACCGATACCCAAAGGCGTAAATTATGAGGTATTGATTGAAGGTTCGGCGCAACCTATGTGCTGTCCTGGCTGTCAATTCGTGGCCAAAACCATTATCGAAACAGGTTTGGCAGACTACTATCGCTACCGAACAACTCCCGCCATGCCCGCCGCCCTGATGAAAGAAACCCTGGCAGAGGAATTACGGCTTTACGATCGAAAGGACATACAAACCGATTTCGTCGCTTATTCAGAACAGGATAAAGCTGAGGCAATATTAATTATCGAAGGTATCACCTGTGCGGCCTGTACTTGGTTAATTGAGCACCATGTCAATAAGTTGAATGGCCTGCAAAGTTGCTCAGTAAACCTGAGCAATGGTCGCGCCCGTGTGGTCTGGAATACAGACAGCCTAAACTTGAGTGATATATTGCAAACTATTTACCGGATTGGGTATCAAGCCCACCCCTACCAACCGGCAAAACAAGATGCCATCATCCAGTCCGAAAACCGCCATTTTATCCGCAGGCTAGGTGTTGCTGGCATCGGGATGATGCAGGTAATGATGTACGCTATTGCTCTCTATGCTGGTGCATTTGATGGCATGGCGATTGAGCATCGTAATTTTTTACGCTGGGTTAGTTTGCTAATAACAACACCAGTTGTGCTGTATTCGGCACAACCTTTTTTCTCCTCTGCTCTGCGCAACCTAAAAGCTCGACATCTAACGATGGACGTTCCAATCAGCCTCGCAATAGCTACCGCCTATAGCGCTAGCATTTGGTCGACCATTAGTGCAGGTCAGGATGTCTACTTTGATTCCGTCTGCATGTTCACCTTTTTCTTGCTTTTGGGCAGGTTTTTAGAGTTTCGAGCACGTCGTAAAATGGATCAGGTCAGCCATGCGCTAAACCAACTATTACCGACCAGCGTTCTGTTGGTGAAAACATCCGGCTATGAAGTTGCTTCACTGCGGGATATTAAGCCAAAAGATCATATATTAGTAAAAGTCGGCCAGACAATCGCCGCAGATGGGATGATCATTACAGGGCAAACCAGTATTAACGAAGCGCAGATTACTGGCGAATTTCTGCCAATTCGAAAACAACCCGGAGATCGGGTCATTGCCGGTAGTATTAATATTGAAAATCCCATCACAATTGAAATCACTGAGGTTGGTCAACAGACTCAGTTATCTGCCATCTTGCGCATGCTCGATCAGGCCAGAGCTGGCAAGCCTCCTATCACTCTGCTTGTCGATAAAGTGGCACAATATTTTGTCGGGCTGGTATTGCTGCTCTCAGTTATAGTGGCTGTCAGTTGGTACTTTGTCGATCCTCGTCAAGCCTTTTGGGTTACGCTATCAGTGCTAGTCATCACCTGCCCATGTGCGCTTTCGCTAGCAACACCTACAGCCCTGACAGCTGCCACCAGTTTTCTGCTTAAGCGTGGTTTTATGATCACCCACAGCCACACACTGGAAGGCTTAGCCCAGGCTACCCATATTGTTTTTGACAAAACTGGCACGCTCACTCAAGGTCGTTTTGTGTTACAACAAGTGATACCTATTAGTACCATATCCAAACATCAATGCCATAGTATTGCAGCTGCTTTAGAGACTCATTCTGAACACCCGATTGCACAAGCCTTTGAGACCAGCTTCCTCAGCGCAACTGCCGTTCAATGTGCAACTGGTGCCGGGATTGAAGGTAAGATTGGAGATGAGGTTTACCGAATAGGCAATCCAGCCTATGTTATGGATCACTCAGGTCAGCAGCTTAAAGCAGTATTGCCGCCTGAGACTCTATCGATAGGACAATGGGTTTTGTTAGGCAACAGCCGAGAATTGCTGGCCTGGTTTCAACTGAGCGACCAGCTTCGTCCAGACGTGATATCAGTCATTAGAGAATTAAACCACTTGGATTTAAATATTGAGTTGTTGAGCGGAGATTATGCACCAAATGTGCACTACCTAGCTCAACAACTCAATATCGATAAAGTTATTGCCGGCGCATCCCCTGGCGACAAGCTAGAGCACATCAAACAACTACAGGCCGCCGGAGCAAAAGTCATCATGGTCGGCGATGGTATTAACGATATACCAGTACTAGCGAGCGCCGATGTATCCATTGCTATGACCAACGCATCCGATCTGACTAAAACCACAGCCGATGCCGTGCTTATGTCGGGCCAGTTAGGGCATCTAATCGACGCTATACAGTGCGCCCGCAAATGTCGTCTTGTGATCAAGCAAAATATCAGCTGGGCCTTATTCTATAACCTCATGGCTCTACCTCTAGCGGCCTTTGGTTTTGTGCCACCCTACTTAGCGGCTATCGGAATGTCTACCAGTTCGCTGCTTGTGGTTTTGAATGCCTTGCGTTTAAATACTGCAACTGATACTAACCTGGAAACTTCTCACAACTAATGGATGTTATTTATTTACTTATTCCGATTGCCCTTGTACTGCTAATAATCGGATTAAGCTTATTTTTTTGGGCTGTAAAAAACGATCAATTTGAAGATTTAGACGGCCCTGCCCACAGCATTTTATTTGACGACCCCGAGCCTAAATCCCCACCAACTCCGCCGCGCACTAAAGCTGAGCAGCAGGATGAGCCATGATGCATGAGCCCATCAGCTACTCTGCTGCATTTCTAATTGGCCTACTCGGTGGCGCACATTGCATCGGGATGTGCGGCGGCATTATGGGCGCGCTGGCTTTCTCTGTTCCTATCAATAAAAGACCAATAACTAAGATAGTTCCGATACTGCTGGCTTTTAATCTGGGGCGAATATTGAGCTATACCTTGGCGGGTGCATTCGTCGGCATTTTAGCTTGGTTAGTGACAGATCAGTTTCATCAGGCGAGTTTGATATTGCGTTATCTGGCCAGCCTAATGCTCATTCTACTTGGGCTCTATTTGGCAGGCTGGAGCGGTCTCCTGAGACGCCTTGAGCATATCGGCGGTAAACTTTGGTCACTTTTACAGCCAATAATGAAACAGCTAATGCCCGTAAACACCCCGCTACAAGCCATACCTATTGGCATGCTCTGGGGCTGGGTGCCCTGTGGTTTGGTCTACAGCACACTGATCTGGGCTGCTACCGCCGAAGAGTGGCGACAGTCCGCCTTGATCATGTTTTTCTTTGGTTTAGGAACACTACCAACCTTAATGACAACTGGGTTGTTATTGGAAAAAGTGAAATGGCTTATGCAGTCACATGGATTTAGACGCAGTGCTGCTGTCTTGATAATTATTTTTGGTATTTGGACGATACCCATTCACTGGCGAGACAGCGGGGAGCAACCGATAACTCCCCACATGCATCACTCTTTAAAACCTGCGCCGGATTGGGATACAATACTTAGCGTCTATTCGAGATACCAGGACACCCAACCATCAGGTTTGTGGCAACACTTGGCCTTTGTTCGTGTTCTCGATAAGGGAAAAATGCACAAATAAATGATGATTAATTATTGGCTGCCGTAACAATAACCATGGGTGATATCCGATATTTCATGCTAGCCACCGCTTGTTTTATTGGTATAGCGGGAATAAACTGCTGCAGACAGCGCAACGAGTTTATACAGAGGTAGGCGTCGCATTGAATAAATCAGAGTCTCAAGGCATAAAACTTCACTCATTTCGTGAAACTACCTGTCAAAGTTGTAGCTTGCGATCTCTCTGTCTCCCGTTATCATTAGATTTTAGTGATATTGACCGCTTGGACTCCATTATCAATCGAGGTCGACCACTTAAAAAAGCCGATTTTCTTTTTCGCCAAGAAGAAAATTTTAAAGCGCTTTATGCCATTCGTAGTGGTTGCATTAAAACCTATTCCTTGACGGCTCAAGGGGAAGACCAAATAACCGGGTTCTATTTGCCCGGTGAATTGATCGGTCTTAGCGGCATCGCTACACAAAAGTATCCTGTGAGTGCGGTCGCTATCGAAACGACTACGATTTGTGAAATACCCTATTCTCGCTTCGAACAGCTTACCGACCAAATGCCGGACCTAAAGAGACAGTTTATTAAATCTTTAAGTAAAGAAATCCGTAGCGATTTACAGATGATGCTGTTGCTCAGTCAAAAGAATGCCGAAGAGCGCGTTGCCAACTTTTTGATGGATCTATCTGCGCGCATCCAACGTCGCGGTTATGCCGCTGACTTTATCTATCTGACTATGTCTCGTAATGAAATTGCTAATTACTTAGGTCTTGCGGTTGAAACGATCAGCAGAGTGTTTTCACGACTGCAAAAAGCAAACATTATTTCCGTTAATGGTCGTGCCGTTGAAATAACCCATCCAGACGCCCTCGAAGAAGCCGCAGGTGCCTGCGTCATCAGCGCCGCGGACGGGACTGCGAACTAAAAAGCTTCCGCCCTCCCCATTAGCCCTTTGATTAATATTTACAATAGTCTGCTAATCCTGTACAAAGCGCGGGTCTAAGCTTAGTTGATTAAGCCAGCAACGAAATCGATAGGGCTCACCATGCAGAATCTTGCCAGAAAAGAAAAATTAGAATTCAACAAACTACAGAAAAGATTACGCCGAAATGTCGGAAATGCGATCGTAGATTTTAATATGATTGAGGCTGGTGACAAGGTGATGGTCTGTTTGTCCGGCGGCAAAGATTCTTACACCATGCTGGATATTTTACTTAATCTACAAATCCATGCCCCAATTCAATTCACTCTTGTTGCGGTTAATCTAGATCAAAAGCAACCTGGCTTTCCAGAGGATGTGCTACCAAGATATCTTCAGCAACTTGGTATTGAATACCATATTCTTGAAAAAGATACCTACAGCATCGTCCAAGAGAAAACCCCCGAAGGCAAAACCACCTGCTCGCTTTGCTCACGCTTACGCAGAGGTAGTCTCTATGGTTTTGCCAGTGAAATAGGCGCGAACAAAGTCGCTTTGGGGCACCATCGTGATGATATTATGGAAACGCTTTTTTTAAATATGTTTTACGGCGGCAAACTCAAAGCAATGCCACCGAAGCTGTTAAGCGACGATGGCGCCAATATACTGATTCGTCCCCTCGCTTATTGTAAGGAAAGCGATATTATCAAGTACGCCAAAACTAAAGACTTTCCCATCATTCCCTGCAACCTATGTGGTTCGCAGGATAACCTGCAACGTCAGGTCATTAAAGAAATGCTACAAAGCTGGGAAAAACAAAATCCAGGCAGGCTTGATATCATTTTTAAAAGCATCACCAATGTGGCTGCTTCCCATTTAGCCGATACCCGTCTGTTTGATTTTGCCAACCTGACACGTCGAACTACGGGAGATCATCGTAGCAACCAGGTACGGCTGGTAAATCTATAATTCTTAGTTACTTAAAATGGATTCTGAAATTTCAAAATAGCCAACCTCGGCAATTAACCTTTACTTGGCATTAAAAATCCCAGCCGATACCAAAAATATAGGATGAGTCTTCCTTCTCCGCATTATCCGCCGGAGTTTGATCCCAATCAAAAATCACTTTCGCTTCCACAAAAAGATGACCATTTAATTGGGTACGGATACCTGTCGTCGTCTTTACTAGCTGATCTTCGGCGTTCTCTAAACTTGGAATCCATTTCCCCTGATGAATGAAGGTGGTTGCCGGTGAAAAGGCATGGCTATAACGCCAGCCAAAACGGGCCGCTATGTAGTCGTTGTCTTCAGACTGGTCAGAAAAACTTTCATTAACCCAACTCAAGCCGGTTTCAATATCGAACTGGGTCACATCCGTATTGATCCAGCGATAACCGCCACCCGCACCAATGGTCAGCCTGAGGTCAAGGTTTGCGGTAGATTCCTTCTCAGCATTGGTATCGCCATAGACGTAATATTTTGGTGATAGGAAATAATCATAATGCGCGCTCAGGTCATAACGGCGTTTGCTGGTATTTTCCTCGCCGGTGTCAGGATTGGTTTCACGTTTTTCGATAAAACCCAAATCAAGAATAATACGATCGGTCTTCGTCTCGCGGCTAGTATTCACCAGCATTTGCATATCCTGTGATTCACTATTGCCACGGTCAATAACAATCCCACCAGAAACTCTCCCTTTCCATTCTACCGGCGCTTCCGGTGGTGGGTTTATTGTCGTCAGTTGCGACAGCGGCACCGTTGCGGCATTAACCACCGCGCTTGGCTCTAACTGGATTGCGCGCCCCTCAGCCAGTTGGACTTTTTGCTTAAGCACCGTGCCATCTTTAAAATGTAGCTCGGCACTATCATCGACGGCAAAGCTATCCACCTGATCCAGTGCAATGCTGACTTCTCCCAGCACACTAGAGTCTAATTTCATTACGCCATTTTGCATGGAAACTATCCTTCCCTGTAATTGATCACCGTTTTGAAACTTGACGATGTCCGCCCAGCTAAGTTGTGATAAAACAAATTGTGAAGAAATTAGCGCGCAAAAGAGCGGTAGGCTTCGTGGTTTGAACATAAAAAACTCCCCATGACAATACGTATCCAGGCAGCAGGCCTAGCCATGCTAACGAACTGAAAATGAGGGGCAAATCTACAGAATTACTTAATTATAATCAAGAAGGTAGTCGCGACTGCCTACCGTAAAAAGCTTTAAACGTCGTATTTTTGAATAATGGTTGGCGGGGCTCACGGGCGTATTAAATAAATAAATCCTGCCAGTCCCCCCAATCAGATTCTTCGCCGTTATCAATCAGTTCGACACCACAGATAAAATCTTCACCATTCGCACGACACCATTTCACCTTGCCGGTAAGCAAAAATTTTCCTGGGCAGCCTCGGATTTCAACCCATAATTCTAGCAAAGTCCCCGCTGGCACCTCTCCTGACAAAACTAGGCGCATCCCGCTAGCTGAAACATCTAAAGTGGAGCTGGATAGCGTTGTGTCCGTGACTTCTGGGTTAACCTCACAATCCAGCACTTTCACGAATAGCCGTTCTTCTCGAACACCTCGTAATTCTCCCCTGCGTTCGTCAGCACTCATGGCATCATCTCCCCACAAAATTAATCGTTAGTTGGCTGGATATTGGGTTAAATAAACTCCCACAAGCTCCCCACGTTAAGCCCCCTATCCACGGGTTAATATTGAACTTGTGTTGAGGATATATCAACCGTAATTACTAACACGGCCATTACCAACCCATTATCTCTTTAATAAAGGGAATCGTTAGTCTTCGGTGACTGGAAAGCGATGCTTTATCTAGCCTAGAGAGTATCTCTATCAGCCTTATCACACTACGTTCTGCGCGATTTAGAATATACAGCGCCGATTCTTCAGAAAGTTCAAGGCCCATTTCCTTAGCGCGTTGCTGTAATAGAATTTTTTTTCCATTATCACTGAGCGCCTGAACTTGATATATCATGCCTGATGCAAGCCTTGAAACTAAGTCTGGCAGCTCAATGCCTATTTGTTGTGGTGTAGAATTGGCGGCAATTAGGAGGACTCCATTATTTTGCTGAAGTTGGTTAAAGAGAAAAAATATCGCCTCTTGCCAAGACTTGAGGTTATGGATAAGTTGTATGTCATCAATACAAACCAAGTCTAGAGTCTCAATACCTTTCAATAAATCGGGATTAAAATTGACAACCTCCGTCATCGGCAGATAAATAGAGGTTGCGCCTTTCTCTGACGCGTGCTGACAGGCGGCTTGTAACAGATGGCTCAAACCGACACCGGATGTCCCCCAAAGGTAAATATATGGTTCACCACTATTGGTAAGCTGATTTTTTAAACCGCTCACCACATGCTGATTACCATCCTCCACAAAATTCGCGAAAGTGTCATCTTTTCGAATTTTAATATTCAGTGGCAGCTGCGGATGTGAAGTGCGATAACCCACGGTATCCTTTCCCATATTAATCTTGATGATACGCGGCAATCGCCTTACGCCCCCATCTAATGACATAATCCACGCCACTGACTGAGCTAACAACAAATACTAACCAAATACCACCGGTTATCAATTGATCTGGAATATTAACCAAAGCCAAGTCCAATAGCCTAAGAAGCACTAACACGAACTGCAAAGAAGTGCTCAGTTTGCCAAGCAAGGACGGCGCGAATTCATATTCTCCAAATAAAATATGGTAAGTGGTTGCGCCAGCGACAATGACCAAATCTCTACCAATAACAATGCTGGCCAACCAGATTGGCAGATGTCCCGTGTACGCCAGCAGTATAAAAGTGACCATCAATAGGAGCTTGTCCGCCACTGGGTCAAGAATAGCGCCGAAACGACTAATCCAATTGTAACGTCGAGCTAAGAACCCATCCACACCATCGGATATACTGGCGATAGCAAAAATAGCCAGGGTCCAGCCAAACTCATGCTTTAGAATAGTAACTGCCACAGGTACCACCAACAATAACCGCATGAGTGTAATTAGATTAGGGATAATGGCTAATTCCAAGTGATCTCCATGTGCTTTATTTTCGCTCCCGTCAAAGGAAGATAGCTTCACTTCAGCACGCCGTGCCCAGCGTGCTAGCGCTGATACCACCGATAGTATAGCTTGCTAGCAGCTGCAGTTTGATCGGTTTTTTGGCGGGGAATTAACCTGTGATCCAGCGCGATAGCTTCCACCAGTTTTTCCACTTCGCCTTCAACCATTAACGCTAGGGTTAGCCTATCCTGCTCGACCGCAACTGTCTGTACGCTGCTGACTGAGGTTAAAAGCTCTAGGTAGGCTGTTACTTCTGCATAGGCTTCAAGGGAATGAATGCCATCAACTTGAAACAGAACTCGTCCCGCATCGACTGTATCCGTATTTACTGCATAATAACTGCCCAGCTGATCAGCCGCATAGTCAATTGCCGATTCGGCGTAGGACGTCAAATCAGGTGCGTTGGTATTAAAGCTCTGTACCTGCCCATTAAAAATAAATTGCCAACGCCCGGTCCATTGCTCATTTGCATCTTGATAAAGGCGTCCGGCAAGTATCGCTTCTGGTTGATACCTTTTTGACGCGTTTTGCAGTGGTTCCTTAAACATCGCCCAGGCTTCTACAATTGGCAGTGCCACCTCATCATCCAAATCCATCAATGGGAACAGTACCGGAAGGCCTCGAAGCTTGGCATGATCAATAATGCTTTGACGCAGCAGCGACTCTTCTGTTGCGCTGATAATATGTCGACCCTGCCCATCATCTATTGTGATCCAAAGCAGTAAGTTTGGCCGATTATGCCCCCAGATCGGTAAGCGTGCTTGCCTGAGCAAATCATTAATCAAGGTCGGATCAAAATACATCTGTAACACTAGTTGATCAACAGTGTCGCCATTGACCCTTTTGATTTCTCGTGTTTGATAACTAAATTGCTGCAGGTACTTATCAGATTTCTTTAATGCTGCTTGTATATTTTCGTGTTTAAGCACCTGCGGTGTTCCCGACACTCGCACCAGAACTTCCTGCATCCCCAGCCGCATTAGCTTTACTTTATCGCTGAGGCCTGCTTCTTGCACCAGCGCTTCAACTTGATAGAGGCCTTTGACTTCCACCGCAGGCAGATCAAGGTTTACAAGAGAGCACAATATCATCACAAGACTTCTAAAAATTGGTAACCCTTGAATAGCCAACGCCGATGGATTTTTGCGAAAAGTCTTTAGACAAAAACGTCTGATGTGCTTTGAACTAACTAAAATTGCGTCTGACACAAAAATTATTTCCAACAGATAGAGAGCCTTTTGCAGGTAGCTTATTGTATGAATGAATGCCAAAAATGGCCAGATATTATGCCTGTTTTCATCAATGTCATCCTGCCCCACAACTTATTTCTCTTGTTCAAAATTATTAGTTAACAGGTACAACCCCCTGCTGTAGAATAGCGCCCTCAACGTTAAAGACCGCTAGACAATCTCTGAATAAGCCATGCGTTGTTCAGCAATTGCCTAGGCATAGCGTAATTTTATTACTGACTTATAGGACATTTCCGTGTCATCCAACTCAGCCAAGCCAACAGCTCTTAGTTATAAGGACGCAGGCGTCGATATCGACGCAGGAAACCTCCTGGTAGAGCGCGTTAAAGGTATCGCCAAAGCCACTCGTCGCCCAGAGGTCCTGAGCGGTCTCGGCGGGTTTGGTGCCCTCTGTGAGATTCCCAAAAAGTACAAGGAACCAGTCCTGGTTTCTGGTACTGATGGCGTAGGCACCAAATTAAGGCTGGCAATGGATTTAAACTTGCATAGCAGTATTGGTATAGATTTGGTCGCCATGTGTGTCAATGATTTGATTGTCGGAGGCGCAGAACCGCTATTTTTCCTAGACTATTACGCAACAGGAAAACTTAATGTTGACGTGGCTGCCGATGTTATTCAGGGTATCGGTGCAGGTTGCCGCTTAGCCAACTGTGCATTAGTCGGCGGTGAAACCGCAGAGATGCCCGGTATGTATAACGGCGAAGATTATGACTTAGCAGGCTTTTGCGTCGGTGTTGTCGAAAAATCAAGCATCATTGACGGCAGCAAAGTTAAGCCTGGTAACCAACTGATCGCTCTCGCTTCCTCCGGGCCTCACTCAAATGGCTACTCCCTCATACGTAAGATAATCGAAGTCAGCGGTGCCGACCTGCACGCTGATTTTCATGGGGAGACTTTAGGGAAAACGCTGCTCGCCCCTACCCGTATTTACGTTCAACCTTTGCTCGGCCTGATGGAACAAGTCGACATTTTAGCAATGAGCCATATTACAGGCGGCGGCTTTATCGAAAATATACCCCGTGTCCTGCCTGAAGGTGTTTATGCCAAAATTGATCTTAGTAGCTGGCAGATACCCCCTATTTTTCAGTGGCTACAGCAACAAGGAAATATCACCGAGGCAGAACTTTTTCGAACCTTTAATTGTGGCGTCGGCATGATTCTTTGTGTCTCCGCTGAGCAGACCCAAACGGCTTTAGCTTTCCTCAGACAGGCTGGTGAGCAAGCCTGGTTAATCGGTTCTGTCGAGTCAATGGATGCCGATCAAGCAAGGGTCATGCTATTAAAATCTTAAGGGTATCTCTAACAACGATCTTTTTCCGCGATTGCTGCGACAGCTCCGCGCTGGAATCGTCCACGCAATGAGTTCTGCCACCCCTCAAAAAAACACGACCGACAGAAAATTTTCTCTGGTGGTGCTTATCTCTGGTGGTGGAAGTAATTTGCAAAGCATTATTAATGCCTGCCAAACCAACCAAATTCCTGCGAAAATAAGTGCCGTCATTAGCAATAAGGCAGACGCTTTTGGCCTGGAGCGCGCAAAAAAAGCAGGTATTCCTCAGCATGTCATCAAACACCAGGACTTTAATAGCCGTGAGGCCTTCGATACTCAATTGGCTATGACAATCGATCAATACCAACCTGACCTGGTAGTGCTAGCCGGTTTTATGCGTATACTTTCCAAATCCTTTGTGGAAAGATACCTTGGTAAGCTCATCAATATCCACCCCTCTTTGCTCCCTCGTTACCCAGGACTCCACACGCATCAGCGCGCTCTTGATGGTGGTGATACAGAGCATGGCGCCAGTGTTCATTTTGTTACCCCTGAGTTGGATGCTGGCCCCGTTATTATTCAGGGAATTATCGCCATCACTGCGACCGATAATCCTGAGTCGTTGGCAGAGAAGGTTCTTATCAAGGTAGAGCATCAGATTTACCCTCAAGCGATAGAGTGGATAGCAAAAGGCCGCATTGAGTTGAAAAATAGATTAGTATACCTCGACCGGGAACCTTTACCCGCCTGCGGGCATCAAACTCACTATTAAGCGCCCCTACAACGATAACTCTATTGACAGGCTAAGCATATGAAGAATAGTCGCAAATATTTATGGGGGCTGGTTTCCTACCTGATACTTTTTCCTCTTTGCCAATCTCTGTACGCTGCCGACTCCTTCATTAAACCTTATCGCACAGCTTACGAAGCCAACTATCGCTTTCTTTTACCCTTTAGCGGCTCCGCAACCCGTGAACTAGTCCAAACCGAGGATGGCCAATGGCAGCTCCTGCACAAAGTCAGTTCTCCCATGATCAAACTTGAAGAGTCGAGTTTATTTTCATGGATCGACAATCAAGCCAAGCCCATCAGCTATCATTACCGACAAAGCAACCTCACTAAGAAGCGCGAAATTTCTTTAACCTTTGATTGGCCAAACCTGCAAGCCATTAGCGCCATCACTGATGAGCCTATTCAAATTGACATAAAGCCAAACTGCTTTGACCAGCTGAATTATCAACTCCAATTGCGTTACGATCTGCAAGTTCTTGGCAAACCCAATCCCTATGACATTGTTGACCGCAAACGGCTCAAACAATACCGCTTTGAACTTCTCGGAGAGGAGCTGGTTGAAACGCCAATAGGCAAGTTAAACACCGTCAAACTTAAACGCTTACGCAAAGAAGGCTCGCCGCGAGAAACTATTATTTGGCTGGCAAAAGATTGGGATTTCCTATTAACCAAAATACACCAAAAAGAAAATGGCAAATCCTATGAGATTGTTTTATCGGAAGGAGAGTTAGCCGGTAAACCAATTACCGGCTTATAAGAGTATTCGCTTTAAGTTTTCGGCAAAGTAACGCCGGTTTGACCCTGATATTTTCCACCACGATCTTTGTAGCTGGTAGAGCAAATTTCGTCCGATTCAAAAAATAACATTTGCGCCACACCCTCGTTAGCATAGATTTTGGCAGGCAGCGTCGTGGTATTCGAGAACTCCAAAGTGACGTGCCCTTCCCACTCCGGTTCTAGCGGAGTGACATTTACTATGATACCGCAACGCGCATAAGTCGATTTACCCAAACAGACGGTCAATACCGTGCGTGGAATGCGGAAGTATTCTATCGTACGCGCCAATGCGAAGGAGTTAGGAGGAATAATACAAACATCTCCTTTGACATCGACAAAACTTTTTTCATCAAAAGCTTTGGGGTCTACAGTCGCCGAATGAATATTAGTAAATACTTTAAATTCATCGGAGCAACGAACATCGTAGCCGTAACTGGAGGTGCCGTAGGAGATAACGCGGTTATTTCCGTGCATCCTCACCTGCCCTGACTCAAAGGGTTCGATCATCTGATATTGCTCCGCCATACGGCGAATCCAATTGTCCGATTTAATACTCATTTAATAGATATCCAGTCACTTTTTATCATAAATTAATCGGCCCGCATCCTGCCATAAGTATGCAAATATCGCCAGATATTTTGTTGGCTTTTCTCCAGCAAGTGTTGGGTTACTTTATTAACGAACCAGCAAAACCGCCCTAACTATTTGTTAGGTGAAATTTTTGATACTCCGAGCCTCTATAATCAAAACTTCACGCAGACGGATCACTGAGAGGACTCCAGACAAATCGACAAGGCAATTATTATTATCGGGATGGGCAAGGTGGCGTCGATGGCGCCACCGCAAAAAGACAATATAAAGCGAGATGGCGCCCTGCTTGATGCTGTTATGACCGAGAGTCAGGAACTGTTACTTAAAGTGGCGCCCAAGCCTTTGCAAAAGAACTACCGTACTGTTCCATTGCAACCAGTCCAACAAAGTCAATTTCTTAATCGCTGTACATGACTATATTTGGTTTCTTGAAACCTTGAGATTTATGCTTTTTGTCCAATTCGGCCGCCAATTTACGCGCCAGATCACGATAGATTGCAGCAATATCACCGTCTGGATCGGCCGCGACAGTTGGCAGTCCATTATCCGCCTGTTCTCTAATGGATAGATTGAGCGGCAGCGATGCAAGCAACTTGGTATCATACTGAGCAGCAATTTCCTCACCACCTCCAGCGCCAAATAGATGCTCGACATGGCCGCATTCAGAACACACATGGACGCTCATATTTTCTACAACACCTAACACCGGTATCTCAACTTTCCGAAACATCTCGATACCTTTTCTAGCATCGAGTAGAGCGATATCCTGAGGTGTTGTTACAATCAGAGCACCAGCTACGGGCACTTTTTGTGATAAGGTTAGCTGTACATCCCCTGTGCCAGGCGGCATATCAACGATTAAATAATCAAGGTCATGCCACATGGTTTGATTGACCATTTGCTGTAATGCGCTACCCGCCATAGGCCCACGCCAAACCATGGCCGTATTTTCGTCTACCAAGTATCCCATCGACATTGATTGTAGGCCGAGGGCTTTGACCGGCATCCAAAACTGCTCGCCTTTAACTTCAGGGCGCGTACCCGGAGCAATGCCCAGCATAATTGACTGACTTGGCCCATAGATGTCAGCATCCAAAATTCCCACACTCGCGCCTTCCGCTACCAGAGCCAAAGCCAAATTGACGGCCGTCGTTGATTTGCCAACACCGCCTTTACCAGAGGCCACCGCTATCACATTTTTCACGGTAGTAAGATTTTCAACATCTTTTTGTGCGGCATTAGCCGCTATCTTCCAACCAACATTGACGGTTATGGAACGGCCACCCGCTACCGAAGATAGCTGCTCTGTGATCGCTTGTTGAATTTTGGTTTTCACTCCGGCCGCGGGATATCCCAACTCTAGATCAACATTAATGCTCGCGTCATTAATGTTGATAGCTTTAACCGCTTTTGCCGCGACATAATCAGTTTCTAAATAAACATCTTGATAGCCAGCGATTGCCTGCTCGACTTGTGCTTGTGTTAATTCTGACATCGGAATTCCTCGGAATTGAAATACTCCCCTATTATGGGGATATCTGTTCAAAAACAAAGGGACGATAGAGTAATTTCATTAAATAATTAGTTGTATACAGACATTTCCTTTGCTTAACAGTAAATTTGACTGAGATGCCTATCGCATATTGCGTTATTGTAAGAAATAGCGCTGAACCCTAGAAAAACACTGCAAAAAACCGGCACCTACTGTTATAGTTGCTCGCTTATTATTGACCTGGCTACTGTTTTATCTGACATGACAAATACTGCAAAAAAAGCTCCACGAAAAATTCTCGTCACTAGTGCACTCCCCTACGCCAATGGCCCAATTCACTTGGGGCATATGCTTGAATACATCCAGACTGATATATGGGTTCGATTTCAAAAACAGCGTGGTGAAAATTGTATTTATGTTTGCGCTGATGACGCCCATGGCACCGCCATTATGCTTAAAGCCGAGCAGCAAAACATCACTCCTGAAGCGCTGATAGCGCGAGTGCACAAAGAGCACCTCGAAGATTTTGAGAACTTTAGTATCGATTTCGATAATTATTATAGTACCCATTCTGAAGAAAATAAGGCCTTAAGCCAGCAAATCTACTTAGCCTGTCGTGACCAAGGTTTTATCGCTGAGCGTGAAATCACCCAGGCATTCGATGCCGAAAAGAATTTGTTCTTAGCGGATCGCTTTATTAAAGGAACTTGCCCACGTTGCAAAACACCAGACCAATACGGCGATAACTGTGAAGCCTGTGGTGCCACTTACACCCCGGCTGAACTTATCAGTCCACAGTCCACACTATCTGGCGCTACACCTGTAGAACGCCAATCGACTCACTACTTCTTCAAATTACCTGAATTTGCAGACATGCTAAAAATCTGGACTCGCAGCGGCACACTGCAAGAGCAGGTCGCGAACAAGCTATCCGAGTGGCTCGACGCAGGTTTACAGGAGTGGGATATTAGTCGCGACGCCCCCTACTTTGGTTTTGAAATCCCCGATGTTGAGGGAAAGTATTTCTATGTTTGGTTAGACGCTCCAGTCGGCTATATGGCTAGCTTTAAAAACCTTTGCAGCCAACGTACCGACCTCGACTTCGATGAGTATTGGGGTAAAGATGCCAGTACCGAACTCTATCATTTCATCGGTAAAGATATTATTAATTTCCACGCATTGTTCTGGCCAGCAATGCTATCTTGCGCCGGTTTTCGAACGCCTACGGCGATATACTCCCATGGATTTGTTACCGTTAACGGTAAAAAAATGTCGAAGTCGCGGGGTACTTTTATTCGTGCCGGCACTTATCTCAGCCATCTCAATCCAGAGTATTTGCGTTATTACTTCGCCGCAAAACTAAACAACACCACAGAAGATCTGGATTTAAATCTGGATGATTTTTTGACCCGAGTTAACTCAGATTTAGTTGGTAAAGTGGTTAACATTGCCAGTCGCTGCGCCGGCTTTATCAATAAAGGCTTCAACGATCAGCTATCCGCTCAATGTTCCAATATTGAGTTATTTGAAGAGTTCGTTGAAGCGGGAGAACTCATCGCTGAACACTTTGAAAACCTTGAAATTGGCAAAGCAGTTAGGGAAATTATGGCGCTCGCAGACAAAGCCAACCAATATATTGATGAACATAAACCCTGGGTACTAGCCAAGCAGCCGGATAAAAAGCTGGAAGTGCAGTCAGTTTGTTCTGTCGGATTAAACTTATTTCGTGTTTTGATGGTATACCTGCGACCGATCATACCCTCAACCGTTAGCCATGCTGAACGGTTTCTCAACGTGCCGCCCTTAACCTGGGATATACGCGGGCAACTGCTGCTGGACCACCGGATCAAAAAATTCCAGCCTCTCATGTCACGTGTAGAACAGGATAAAATCGACGCCATGTTGGCAGCAACAGCTGAAGAAGTGGCACTGGAGTCTTCGAACACAACATCGACCACTCAAGCTGCCAATGTAACCACCGCCACACCAGACTCAGTCCAGACTGCTGTAACAAATACGAATCAAATCGAATTAGAAGATTTCACTAAAGTGGATCTGCGCGTCGCCCGAATTTTACAGGCAAAGGAAGTTGAAGGTGCTGATAAGCTGCTACAACTCACGCTCGACCTCGGCACAGAGTATGGCCCAGACCATATACGCACCGTTTTTGCCGGTATTAAAGCAGCTTATAAACCTGAACAATTAGAGGGTCGTCTGACCGTGATGATTGCAAACCTGGCCCCTCGTAAAATGCGCTTCGGGATCTCTGAAGGAATGGTGCTAGCGGCGGGACCGGGAGGTTCGGACATTTGCCTGTTGACACCGGATGAAGGTGCCCGACCCGGTATGCGTATCAAATAAATTCGGCTTCATAAGCATATGCAATAAGATACTAATGGTCTTAAGTTTTAGATTATTTCTTTTGATATAATTCGTGGGCTCAAACAAACCTTTCTTGCTCCGATGGACCTATAAATGACTGAGTATATTTTTATACTTTTGAGTACGATTCTGGTTAACAATTTTGTTCTGGTTCAATTTCTCGGCCTCTGTCCCTTCATGGGCGTCTCCGGAAAACTGGAAACCGCCATGGGCATGTCGCTGGCCACCACCTTCGTCTTAACCCTCTCATCGGTTTGCAGCTACCTGGTTTACACCTATCTGTTAACGCCTTTTGAATTGGCCTACCTAAAAACCATTACCTTTATTTTAGTCATTGCGGTCATGGTGCAATTTACTGAGATGGTGGTGCGTAAAGTAAGTCCCGTATTGTACCGAGTACTGGGTATTTTTCTTCCACTCATCACCACCAACTGTGCTGTATTAGGCGTTGCCTTACTCAATCTAAAGAAAGACAACGGGTTTATCGATTCCTTATTTTACGGATTTGGCGCCGCACTCGGGTTCTCGCTGGTGCTTATTCTTTTTGCCGCATCGCGAGAACGAATAAATGCTGCCGACGTCCCCAGGCCATTTAAAGGTTCCGCAATAGGGATGATTACAGCCGGACTTATGTCACTAGCCTTTATGGGCTTTACCGGTCTTGTACCTAATTAACTCCGTGAACCTGAGGCCATCACTGAAGTGTCTGTACTAAGCGCCATTCTTATTCTTTTAGCCCTCGCGCTGATTTTTGGTGCGGTGTTAGGCTTTGCCGCGATTCACTTCCGAGTGGAAGAGGATCCTATCGTTGACCAGATCGATAATTTACTCCCGCAAACTCAATGTGGCCAATGTGGTCACCCTGGATGCAGGCCCTATGCTGAAGCCATCGCCAATGGCGAAGCCATTAACAAATGCCCCCCTGGCGGAGAAACAACTATTCATGCTCTTGCCGATCTGCTCGGCAGGGATTTTGTTCCCCTCGATGCAGAGCATGGGGAAGAGCAAGCAAAAACTGTTGCCTATATCCGCGAAGATGAATGCATCGGCTGTACTAAATGCATCCAAGCCTGTCCGGTTGATGCCATTTTAGGTGCTGCAAAACTAATGCATACAGTCATCATCGACGAGTGCACGGGTTGTGATCTTTGCGTTGAACCTTGCCCGGTTAACTGTATCGAAATGGTGCCATTAGAAAAAACTGCGAAAGACTGGTATTGGCAAATACCTGTAGTCGACATGCAAACTCCCCACGCTGACATCATCGTTACCGATCGTCCCAAAAATACCACGGATAAGGATGAGGCAGCATGAGGCGTAAAGTCTGGAATTTTCATGGCGGCATCCATCCCCCTGAAAACAAGAAAATCTCGACACAAACACCCATTGAAAAAGCGCCCATGCCGAGCAGACTGATATTACCTTTGCAGCAGCATGCGGGACAGCCTGCCAATCCAATTGTCGAGGTTGGCGACAGTGTCTTGAAAGGTCAGCTAATTGCCGAACCTTCTGGCTACGTTAGCGCCGCTGTCCATGCGCCGACCTCAGGAATTGTGATAGAGATTGGCCAAAGAAATATTCCCCACCCTTCCGGGTTAACCGGGCTCTGCCTAGTCATCGAGCCAGATAATCAGGACAAATGGGGTGACCGTCTTACCCCCATTGACTACGAAAAAGCCGAACCCGCCGAGCTATTGCAACGTATTCGTGATGCCGGCATTACTGGACTTGGTGGTGCGGGATTCCCTACCTCCGTCAAACTGAACCCCAGCACTGAAAATACTATTGTTACCCTGATTATCAACGCCGCAGAATGTGAACCTTACATCACCGCCGATGACATGCTAATGCGTGAAAGAGCTGAGGAGGTGATTAAAGGCATACAAATTATTGCGCACATGCTAATGCCCGTTGAATGTCTGCCCGTCGAATGTTTGATTGGCATTGAAGACAATAAGCCAGAAGCGATTGCTGCGCTTGAAAAGGCAACACAGCAGCTCGATACCGAACATCAGATAAAGGTCGTTGCCATTCCGACCAAGTACCCCTCTGGTGGAGAGAAGCAGCTAATTCAAATCCTGACAGGCAAAGAGGTTCCCAACGGCGGCATCCCGGCAGATATTGGCATCGTTTGCCAAAACGTTGGAACGACAAGCGCAGTATATCGTGCAGTAGTGTTGGGAGAGCCTTTAATTTCTAGAATTACCACGCTGACGGGAAATGCGCTAGTTGCACCGAAGAACCTGGAAGTCCTGCTCGGGACGCCACTGAATGGACTGTTGAACTATTGCGGTTTACTTGACAGCAAACTCAATCGTTTGATTATAGGTGGCCCCATGATGGGCTACACACTGACCGACTTAGATGCACCCATTATTAAGTCCACCAACTGTATTCTTGCCGCAACGGAAGAGGAAATACCGACTCCAGCACCTGAACAAGCCTGTATTCGCTGTGGCATGTGTGCGGAGGCATGCCCTGCAAGTTTACTGCCGCAACAGTTGCTTTGGTATAGCAAAACCAAAGATTTTGACAAGGCATTAAAATACAACTTGCTCGACTGTATCGAGTGCGGCGCCTGCTCATATGTCTGTCCCAGCAACATTCCTTTGGTGCAATACTACCGCTTTGCCAAAGGTGAAATTCGCGCACTGGAACACGAACATACCAAATCGGAACATGCACGGCAGCGGTTCGAATCACGTCAACAACGACTCGACGCCGAAGCGGCTGAAAAAGAGGCGAAGCGTCAGGCTCGTGCCAAAGCAGCTGCCGAAAAGCAGGGGAAAAAGCTAGCCGCTGAGACAAGTAAAGATGATTCAGGAGGTTCGACAGAAACCGATACCGCAGACACTAAAGCCGCCGTTATCCAAGCTGCTTTGGCAAGAGTCCAGGCCAAGAAAGAAAAACAACAAGCTAACGCGGTTAAGGTCGAGGCGACGATTTCCGAGCCCATTTCCTCTAACAGCGATAAAGGAGAGTAACAACCAATGGCATTGCTTAGGGTAACTTCTCCCCACCTGATCCGCCCGGGTAAAACCGGTGACGTTATGCTCTTGGTCATTCTCGCCACTTTACCTGGGTTGACCATGCTGACCTATTATTTCGGCTGGGGCAATCTCATCAATATCGTCTGGGCGGCAATTGTTGCTCTATCAAGTGAAACCATCGTGCTTAAACTGCGTGGCCGGCCGCTGGGATTTTATCTCGGCGATTACAGTGCCCTCGTAACAGCAGTTCTTTTGGGGCTGGCACTACCGCCCTTCGCACCTTGGTGGCTAACGTTGATTGCCACCAGTTTCGCCATTGTGATTGCGAAACATCTCTATGGTGGTTTGGGCAATAACCTTTTCAATCCAGCCATGATTGGCTATGCCTTGGTGCTGATTGCATTCCCACTTGAAATGACCTCTTGGTCCGCGCCAAAATCCCTTGCTGCATTACCTGAAGAAATCCCCAGTTTTATTGACAGCTTAGTAACGATTTTTCCAATTTTTAAGACCAATGGTTTCGACGCTATTACTATGGCAACGCCTTTGGATGCCTTTAAACATAAGGGGGCATTAAGTGCTCTTGAATTGTGGGCTAAAGATCCGATACTCAGCCCTAAGTCCTGGCAAGCCTGGCAATTTATCAGCCTTGGTTATTTCATTGGCGGCTTATATCTCCTCTATCGCAAGATTTTTACTTGGCACGCGCCCCTCAGCATGCTGGCTAGCATTGCCATAATGTCCGCGTTATTTTGGTGGTATGACCCTAACCAATACGCATCTCCACAACTGCACCTGTTGGGTGGAGCCACTATGCTTGGGGCCTTCTTTATCATCACCGATCCAGTAACCTCAGCCACCAGTATCAAGGGCAAACTATACTATGGTGCGGCCATTGGTGTTCTGGTGTATACCATCCGCACCTGGGGTAATTATCCGGATGCGGTAGCGTTCTCAGTATTGTTAATGAATTTCGCCGCACCCTTTATTGATTTTTACACACAGCCGCGCACATACGGCCACCAGACCGGTAAATAGGCAAGCATATGCTAGGACAGTCCATACGTCAGAACACTCTGGGTTTAGCTCTTTTTGCAGTGATGACTGCCGGTTTGATTGCCTTTACCCAACTCGAAACTAAAGCACGTATTACGGAAAATGTACGATTGGCTAAATCCCAGGCTTTACATGAAATTATTACTCTCGACATGCACGACAATGAACTGCTTGATGATACAGTTAAAGTCGAGGACCCTCGATTAGTGCTTGATGAAGGTCCACAGGATGCTTATATCGCACGTAATAAAGAAAAGGCCGTTGCCGTCATCTTGCCTACTATTGCGCCTGACGGCTATACCGGCAAAATCAAAAGCATTGTTGGCCTGTCCGCTGATGGCACGATTATCGGAGTTAGGGTGCTAGAACACCAGGAAACTCCTGGCCTGGGTGATAAGATCGAAATCAAAAAATCAAACTGGATAAAACAGTTTAACGGTAAGTCTTTAAACTCACCAGTGCACGAAAAATGGGCGGTAAAAAAAGACGGCGGCTATTTCGATCAAATGACAGGTGCAACTGTTACACCTAGGGCCGTGGTTAAATCGATACATCAAGCACTGATATACTTCGAAGAAAAGCGAGCAATGCTGCTCACCGACAAAGCTCGCAACGACTCAATTCCGAAAGTAACGTCGACGCAACAGGGTCAACAAGATGAACACTAAAGGTTACATTGAAATCACTAACGATGGTCTTTGGCACAATAACCCTGCGTTAGTACAACTGCTCGGCCTCTGTCCTATGTTGGCTGTTACCGGAACTGTTGTGAATGCATTGGGGTTGGGTATGGCGACCACGCTGGTGTTAGTTGGTTCAAACTTATCGGTTTCGTTGATCCGCAATTTTGTGCCCGATACTGTACGCTTGCCCGCCTTCGTTATGATTATCGCTGCTCTGGTTACCTGTGTTGAACTACTCAGTCAAGCCTTTACTTATGATCTCTATTTGTCTCTCGGAATTTTTATTCCCCTGATTGTTACCAACTGCATTATTCTCGGTCGCGCCGAAGCTTTTGCACGAAAAAACCCCATTCTACCCTCCATACTAGATGGCCTGATGATGGGCTTGGGTTTCATGTCCGTGCTGCTCATTCTAGGTGCGATGCGTGAAATTATCGGTCGAGGTACGCTGTTTGCCGATATGCACCTTTTACTGGGTCCAGTTGCCAGCACCTGGGAAATCACCCTGATTCATGATTACCGTGGATTTTTATTTGCCATACTCCCTCCTGGTGCTTTTGTCGGCATGGGTTTATTGATCGCGGCCAAAAGCGTCATCGATACCCGAATCAAAGAACGACAGGCCGCTCGCACAGAGAAAACAGAATCTCGCAGCAAGCGCGTCAGGGTCACAGGCGAAATCAAATAATTCACCACGTCCCAACCAATGAATGCCAAAAAGCGTTTTCAGATTTTCGCTCGCCTTCGAGCACAAAACCCTGAACCTACGACAGAGCTTGCCTATCAATCACCCTTTGAGCTACTCATCGCTGTCATACTCTCAGCACAAGCGACCGATATCGGCGTAAATAAGGCAACGGCAAAATTATTTCCGATGGCAAACACCCCAGAAGCGATTTATGCGTTGGGGTTGGACGGCCTTAAGCAATACATTCGCACCATCGGTTTGTTTAATAGCAAAGCCGATAATATTATTAAAACCTGCCGTATCCTTATCGACAAACATCAGTCGACAGTGCCTACCACTCGTGAAGCCTTGGAAGCGCTGCCCGGCGTCGGCCGAAAAACCGCTAACGTAGTGCTCAATACTGCTTTCGGTCAACCCACAATGGCCGTCGATACGCATATTTTTCGGGTGTCGAATAGAACAAAACTTGCGCCCGGTAAAAACGTGCTTGAGGTCGAGCAAAAATTACTCAAGCATGTGCCTAAGGAGTTTCTTCATGACGCTCACCACTGGCTCATTCTGCACGGTCGCTATATCTGTGTAGCTCGCAAACCACGTTGCGGCGCCTGTATCATCGAAGACCTTTGTGAATATTCAGAAAAAGCCAGTGACTAACCCCTCAGCAAAGTCACTATCAATAACCACCGCCATGCTGGATTGGGATCAAGACGGGATACCTGTATCAAGCCAGTTTGGAGATATTTATTTCTCAAAACAAAATGGCTTGGCGGAAACCCGTTATGTCTTTCTCGAAAAGAATAACCTTAGTAAGCGACTGAACCAGTTAGCTCAGACCCCATTCCCACGCCTTTGTATTGGCGAAACAGGCTTCGGTACTGGTCTTAATTTTTTAAGCGCTTGGCAATTACGTGATGAAATTGTTCCAGAGTGTCGGCTTCACTTTGTCAGTGTTGAAAAGTATCCCTTAAGCCGGGATGACCTAATTAAAGCCCTTTCTTTCTGGCCTGAACTCAACATTTATGCTGAACGCCTAATCTCAGATTATCCAGCATTAACCGCTGGCTGGCATCATGTCAGCTTTTATGATCACCGGGTTGAACTAAATCTCTTTTTAGGGGATGCGCTGGAGGGCTACTCAGACTATCAAGGCACCATTGATGCCTGGTTTTTGGATGGTTTCGCGCCAGCAAAAAATCCTCCTATGTGGTCTAACACTTTGTTTATGGAACTCGCCCGCTTGAGCCATGAGGGCACTAGTTTTAGTACCTTTACTGCGGCTTCGGCTGTGCGCGAAGGACTTAAGAAGGCGGGTTTTGAGGTTAATCGAACGCGAGGTTTTGGACGTAAGCGTCATATGCTAACGGGAGTTCTGCCCGTCTCGGCGCAACCACATGAAACCCAACTTAATACCAGACAAGTTGCTGCACCCTGGTTTGCAATCAATAAGAATCGTCAAAGCGACATTGGCAACGCAGTGGTAATTGGTGGCGGCCTTGCAGGAACATCCGCAGCAGTTAGTCTTGCGCGTCGAGGATGGCAGGTGGTCTTGTGCGAAGGTAACCAACAACTGGGAAATGAAGCATCCGGAAACGAGCAGGGCATCCTTTATAACAAACTGTCCGCCGAACCAAGCATCAGTTCAGACTTTTATACCGCCGGTTATCTTTATTCACAACGACAATTCACGCAGCTTCAGACAAACCACGAAAAGTTTTGGCACGCCTGTGGCGTGTTACAACTGGGCTATAACGCCGAAGAGGAACGACGTCAAGCTAGATTCATGGCAGGTAACCCGCAGCCCCGCTCCATGGTTGTGCCAGTGAATTCGCAACAGGCAAGCAAGATCGCTGGAATTACGCTCACCACCGGCGGACTGTTTTTCCCTTCCGGCGGATGGGCCGCGCCAAATGTTATCTGCAAGCAACAGGCCAGTCATGCCAATATCGAACTTAAACTCGGCGTACAGATAGCGCAGATTCGGCGAGATAATGATGCATGGCTATTGTTTGATG
Source organism: Pseudomonadales bacterium (assembly GCA_024234615.1). Lineage (NCBI taxonomy): Bacteria > Pseudomonadati > Pseudomonadota > Gammaproteobacteria > Pseudomonadales > Pseudomonadales bacterium. Next base: position 1,463,037 of record JACKNY010000001.1, on the reverse strand, counting down.
ACCACGAACAACTCGTCGCTAGCACCAAAGTACTCATCGTCGCCAACGCCCACGGCGCAAATCGATTTGAAGTCATTCAAGAATTACCCCTCAAGGCTATCAGAGGCCAAACAACCAATATTCCTGCAAACCCAAATATCAGTTTGAACACTGTACTTTGCGGTAAAGGCTACATTGGACCAGCCATTGCGAGTCGCCACCACATGGGGGCTACTTTTAATCTTGATTGCGCTGAGAAAGAATGCCGGACAATTGACCATCAAACCAATCTTACACAGCTTGCTGAATTGGCCCCAAGCCTAGCTGCTGATCTAAATCTGTCGGCATTGAGCGACCGGGACATAAGTGGCCGCGTTGGCTTTCGCTGTACAACACCTGATTATCTTCCCCTCGTTGGCCCAGTCCCTGACCGCTCTGCTTTTCTTTCCGATTACGCTTCATTGCGCAAGAATGCCCTGTTTCAAACCACAGTAAGAGGCACCTATTTGCCAGGTCTTTATCTTAGTGTGGGACACGGCTCTAAAGGACTTACCTCCTGTCCTTTGGCTGGCGAGTTAATTGCCGCTTATATCAACCAGGAACCGTTCCCAATTTCCACACAACTCACGCACGCATTAAACCCTGGGCGCTTTCTGATTCGAAGTTTAAAACGAAATAAAATCTAAGAAGACTCTTCTAATGTTGTTTTTAACCTGACTTCGCGCAGTTGCTTTGATTCAGCGCGACGTTCTCTAGCGGTCATTAAAAACGAACTGAGCACAACCATACCTGCACCATAGAGGGTGTAGTTATCTGGCACCTCTGACCATAGAAAGTACCCTAATAAGATTGCCCATATCATTGAAGTATATTCGAAGGGTGAAACCACGGATGCTGGAGCGTAACGAAAGGCTTGTGTAATCGCCCAAAACCCTGCCAATCCAAACAATCCACAACAAACCAACAAAGTCCAATCGAATATATCCGGGCCGACCCATACCTGTGGCGCCATAACCCCCGAAGCAACAATGGAAACAGGCAGCATATAGAAAGTTAAAGAAATACTATTTTCAGTTTCCGAAAGCAACCGCGAAGAAACTGCCACTACCGCATAGAGAAAAGTCGACACGAAAACCACCAGCGCTGCTGGATGAAAGGCCTCCGAGCCAGGCCTCAATATTACCCAAACACCCGCCAAGCCAACCAATATAGCTAGCCAGCGCCAAGCATCAACTCGTTCTCCTAAAAATAAAATAGAAAGTAACGCAACCAAGCTCGGCGCGATAAAGGTAATCGCCAACACATTGGCTAATGGTTGATTGGCGAGAGCATAAAAGAATCCAAAATTAAGTAAAAAGGCAAGCACAGAGCGTACGAAATGCCAACCTTTCCGGCTGGTTTTCAATTGACCAAATTGATTACGGAACGCCAGCAGAATAAAAACAACGCCCATTGCAACTGAATTACGAATAAAAAGAACCTGATACACGCTGTATCGTGCAGACAGCCATTTGACGAGTGCGTCCAGACAAACCATGAAGAACACTCCCGCCAGCATCCATAAAATACCTCTGAGCTGACGATTTATCATTGGTGGCCATATCTATTTAGCGGTTTATACCTAGTCATTTTTTAATTGTATATCACAGGTTTCCAACTTCTCATCATAGCGAATTACCGCTTCTCCCGAAGCGAGCTTTAACTTCACTTGCCTCACTTTTTCTTGCAGGCTCACTTCGGTATCGCCATAGTCGGTACCATCGCGCGTTACTAACTCTTGGATGAGGTTATTTAACGTATCAGGACTCAATGCTTGATAGGGTATTTCCATTAGAAAAGTCCTGTCATGAAAACAGCCGACGCAACCAGCCGGCATCCAACTTCTTTTTGCATGAGTTATATTGAGCGCCGTAGCGGCTAGCGCGAGAATTCACCTTCGCCGCCACTGAGACTAACCATGTTTTCTTCTTATAGGTGCCACGACGATAACCACCCCAACCTTCATGATAGTTTAGGTACTGCGCGTGGGCATCCCATTTGGAAACCTTATTCACTTTATGGGTCTTATAGATGAACCACCCCATGAAATCGATAGCATCGCTGAAATTATCCCTGTTTGCCCAACGATTACCCGTTTCCCGAACATAGTCGTCCCAGGTCCCTGTTTTTGCCTGAGAGTAACCAAACGCAGAACTTTTACGGCCCCACGGAATAACACCCAAGATATAATTCTTCGGTGGCTTGGCATTACTAACAAAACTTGATTCCTGATACATCATTGCCATCGGCACCTGGATTGGCGCACCCCATTTTTTCTCTGCATGCTTGGCTGCCTTATACCAATGCCGCTTTTCTTTAAAAATTTTACAAAGATTATCCACCTCCTTTGGCGGCTGACTTGCACAGCTCATCAACACACAGAATATCGTCGGCAGGAGTGAAATTTTGAAGATATTTTTTCCACATTTTCTGTGGATAAGTCTGGGCATATAATTTGGGTAAATAGCTAAAATAGCGCCATACTTGGCGTTGGTAGCAAATTGCTTAAATTTTGAGCAAAAAATATTTTTTTTATTCATTTCAGTACGTTACAACTTGTCAATAGGCTTTGGGGGGTTATATTGACTATTTTTTTAATGTGCAGTGCAAAATTATAACTCTTGTGCATAAATCGCCAATACCTTGACGCTTGTCAACGCGTCAATAAACCGAATCATATCTGTTTAGCCTCAAATAGCTAGCTTAGCTTATTAAAAAAATGTCTTAATTAGATTCGTTAACCCCTTTAATTCCCAGCATTTTTAGTCAACTCCTTTCCCCCAAACTAGAGCAGAGCCTACAATAAGGTTATTGACAGCCTGAAATAATCCCCCTAAGTTTGCGCCCTAGGTTACATTTTAGATCGACCTATTCAACCTTATATCTTGGTGCGAACAATTCATTCTATATTCGGTCTAAATTGTTGTCCGTGACTCAGGGAAAAATATCTGTGAAATACTTACCCATTTTTATTGCCGTGGTTTCGTTACTGTTATCAGCGCCATCGCAATCAGTACAGCCACCACAAATCTCCAGTTTAACTGCCGAGGAAGAGTCTAGGTTAGAGCGCCAGCGTACTGTCGTGGCAAATATAATTCGAGATAGCTTCGGCTACGTACGACTCGAAGGTTCGCTTTCGGAAATATATTACCTGCAAAAGATTATTGATCGACAGTTAATCCCCGAAAGTGAGAAGTTTGATCTACAGGCGCTGGGTGTAGTACTAGGAGATATTATGGCTCGAAATTTAGGCCTGAGATGGGTGAAAGTCGAGGATCGTTATGGCCATAGCCGAGCATTACAGTTTGAAAATACCCAGAATTTATTTTTCCCGGTCACGATGATTTCTCGTCGGATCAAATCAGGAACCCCCATCAGCGTACAAGCACTTTACGACGACACCGAAAAAGGTGTGAAAGCGCTAATCTATGAACGCAGTAAATATCGACAGCTACCAAAACCAAAATACACCTACTAGCTTGCATAGCAAGCTGCCAGCCCACTAGCACATATCAGAATAAGGGTTTGTCAAATCCAGATTGATGGCATTTTGATAACCTTGAATACGTATCTCCCGCTGGCTTAAAGAGATATCCTCATCCTGTTTAACATTCTCGCCGAAATAATAAATAGGCAATGCCTGCCCAGTTAAACAGGCTTGATCATAAGCGTTTGCTTGCTCAACTACTTGCTCATTCGCTTTGGTATAGGATGCTAACTTATTCGCACCATGTTTTTTTTCTAACATCGCACGCACACAATGCGGCGCGAGAATACTTGCTGAAGCATTGTTGCCACCAAAGCCCTTGGAGTTGATGATGGCAGCATTCATCCCTTCTCTACCAACCTCAAGATGATCCATCAGAATATTTAGATGACTGGCCTCTACGTCTTCCGCAAGATGATCTATGGTTTTGATACCGGGAATATGGCCGTAACGCCATACCCCTAAACTGGCAACGAGCTGATCTGCCGCTGCGGCACCGATGGAATGCCCAACATAGCTCTTTATCGCCGCTACCGGCCATTTCTCAAGTCCAAAAGTTTTACTCACTTCATTGAGAATACGCGATTCCGTAACCCTATTTTGTGGTGTGCTGGTGCCATGTGCTTGTACATAGGTATTACGAAGTGCTTGCTCTCCAAGAATCGCACGTGTCGCCGCCACAGCTTTCGCCATCGTCACATAGTTTCCCACACCCGGACTCGAAATCGATTTCTTAAAGCCATCGGCATTGACAAACACATCGCCAACTCCGCCGTAGATAGTCGCACCTAATTCTAGTGCTAAAGTATCATCGAAAAGCACTACATAGTGCGCCGCCTCCGCAAGGGTAAAGCCGCAATTATTAGAAAAAGGCCGGCAGGCTCTTCTAAAATCAGGAGCCACTGAACCAGCCTCTAACGCTAATAATTCGTCATCCTGAGCCAAAGCGCCCATCGTCCGATAACCCTCTATCACTTCCGGTGTGATCGGTGCTTCACTGGCACCAACAATGACTACACGCTTGTGGCCATTTCGAATATCTTCCATACCCTGTTTTAGGTTATAGAGAAAAGTGGCGCAAGCGCCAATATTGGCTCCAGTTCCGCCCACACTACCAATAATATAGGCATTAACAAAATCAGCAGGCATTTCTGCAAAACCTAGTGGGCACTGTTTAGAGGTGACGCGCTTACCAAGCAGACTGGCTTGTAGCATACCGCCTGTGCCATTTTGATCAAGTTGACTCATTGCCGCGCTGGAATAGACCCCAATTTGATCAGGAGAGACATGCGACATCACCTCTTGCCAATCAATCCCTATGGACTTGATAGCATCAGATGCGGCATACACCGTCATTTGTAAGCCACGAGGATGATTGCGCGAGGGATAAAGTTGGCCCGGCCTAAACCCACTAGGCAATTGTCCTGCGGATTTGACCAATGATTCACGCACATCAGGCAGCAGCGCGATTAAATCACCGGTTATAAATACTTTAACCTTACTTGAGTCATCCGCGAGCGTTTGCACTGACCAGTTTTCAGGAATACTTTCTGGCAGATGTCGAGAACTCACGATAAAACTCATCGGCTCTCCTGCCACCGGAGACATTCTTGACAAAAGGTGTTTCGGTATGGCGTAAGGGTCAAACAGATTATTTTCTAGCTTTCGAACCAGCGTTTTTAGATTAAGCTGTTGTTTATTCGATGTGAGCCAATCTGACAAGTCTAAAGATTCGCCGTCTGCGGTGCTATAAATACCATTCTTGTAGACCAATAAATTCATTAACATTGACAGGTCAGTATAGGTTTCCCTTGCACTCACCGTATCCAACACATCGACGACCATACGCCGATAGGAATGGTGAAAGGATGACCTGCCAGCGGGATTAATCCCGCCAAATCCAACAATAACCGGTAATGAAGACAAAATGTTCCCCTAATGACTTTTAAGCGATGACGGACTACCTAAAGTAGATGTCTCCAACTGCTCTTGGCGTACATAAGTATGGCAAATGTTACCGTTTTAACCTTGACACAATTAGAGTATATTAGCCATTTATATTGATTTTTTAGCCAAAACAAGCAAATAAGTGACCAATGAGACATGTTACCGTACTTGCTATCCCGCGTGCGCTTGGGACCAGCATCACTTTACCCGTAGAAATGTTGAATGCAGCCGATACAATCATGCGCATGCAAAGTCCAATTCATACGAAACTAGAAATCGAAATCGCCAGTATCGACGGTAACCCCATTGAGATAACCGGAGGAATTGAAATAAGACCTCACAAAAAGCTGGATGCGATACAAAAAACCGATTTGGTAATGATCCCAGCACTATGGGGCAACCCAAAACCCGTGATTCGTCGCTACCCCTTTATTATCGAGTGGATTAAGGCTCAGCATGAGAATGGCGCACTGATTTGTGCTACCGGCACCGGTTGTTGTTTCCTGGCGGAAACGGGGCTGTTAGATAATAAACCAGCGACGACGCATTGGTATTATTTCAAACAATTTAAAAAGAACTATCCGAAAGTAAAGTTGGAGACGAAAAGGTTTATCACCAGCACAGACAACCTATTCTGCGCTGGACGTATCAACTCTATTACTAATCTCATGATTCATTTCATTGAACAGTTTTACTGCCAGGATGTTGCCCGACAAATCGAACGGCATTTTGCTCACGAAATTAAGCAATCCTATGAGAGCATATTTTATTCTTTTGATGAGCAGTCGGTACATCACGACGAGGCTATCATTCAGGCACAACAATGGATGCTTAGAAACTACCCCAATGAATTTAAACTACAGACAGTTGCTGACCAGTTTGATATGAGCCTAAGGACGTTCAATCGACGCTTTAAGCTGGCTACGGGCAATACGCCAATAGCGTATCTGCAAAAAATCCGGATTGGCACAGCAAAAGATCTATTACGGGAAAGCAACCTAGATATTGCAGAAATTAGCGTGAAAGTTGGCTTTAATGACCCTGGATACTTTGCATCGTTATTCAAACAACGTGTATCATTGTCGCCGCGGGAATACCGCAAGCTCGTTCGTGCAAAGCTGTTTAGCGTGACTCGCCCCTAAACCCATTTAACCTTTCTCCCTATTGACGGGAAAATCTATTCGTACATGAACCGTTTTATTAAAGGCTACAAACGTATTTCCCGTTACTCAACTATTGTTCTCGCCGTAGCGACTTTTGCGACAGGCGCTTATGTCTGGACAACTCGAACGAAAATATATTATGAAAGCTATTGTAAGGAACCTACCGAATTGGTATTTGAGCAACGCTATGAGAATAGCAACGAGTGCGATACGGCGATATTTAATTATCTTTCCGAACCAGAAAATAGTTGTGTAAAAGCGGGTTGCCGGCGCGTCATAGAGTAATTATAGAGGCCTCTGCTTAAATATCTTTGGTCAGATCACCCCAGGCGGCCCGCAGATAGACAAACATCGACCAAAGTGTCAAAACGACCGCCAAGTAAAGTAATACTAAGCCAAGCTTGGCGACTAATGAATTCGGGTCATCCAGCAACAAAACAATAATAGCGGCCATTTGCAAGGTGGTCTTCAGTTTGCCGACAAAGGATACCGCAACACTCGTGCGTTTACCCAGTTCCGCCATCCACTCGCGCAACGCAGAGATCACAATTTCGCGGCCAATAATCACCATTGCGGGAATGGTTAACCAAATCGATGCATGTTCTTCAATCAACAGGATCAGTGCAACCGCCACGATTAGCTTATCTGCGACAGGGTCAAAAAAGGCACCGAACTCAGTATGTTGGTCCCACTTACGGGCAATATATCCATCCAACCAATCAGATATACCCGCTATGATAAAAACTAGAGCTGCCGCCAAGTGTCGCCATTCGAAGGGCAGATAAAAAATCAACACCAAAACGGGAATGAGGATAACCCTTAGACTGGTGATGATATTAGGAATACTCATACAGGCTTAACCAAAACTAGCAATAACAAAAAGTGCATCATGATACTGGATAGCTCATGATTATTCGAGCCTTTAGCTGCCTTCTTCAGCTATATTCTAGTCACTATGCAAACTGGTATAAATTTCTTCCGCCATGGCTTTGCTAATAGTCGGGACGCGCGCGATTTCTTCTGTACTTGCGCGCATGATTTCCTGGAGCCCACCAAAAAAGCGTAATAATTCTCGCCGCCGTTTTGGGCCTACGCCGGGGATCCGTTCAAGCATCGAAGTGGAACGCTTTTTCCCACGGCTTTGGCGATGACTACTAATCGCAAAACGGTGTGCTTCATCGCGAATATGCTGTATTAAATGCAAGGCAGCCGAATCGTTCGGCAGTACAATTTCGTCACCGCGACCCGCGACAAATAGAGATTCCAAGCCAGGCTTTCGCGCGGAACCCTTCGCTACTCCGACTATCATGACGCCTTCGATTTTCAAATCAATTAAGACATCTTCTGCCATGCGTAATTGCCCTTTACCACCATCAATAAATAAAATATCGGGTAGCTTCCCCTCTCCCCTTTTTAAGCGTTCAAAGCGACGCTTAATGGCTTGAGTCATTGCCGCGTAGTCATCCCCGGCGTTAACATTTTCAATATTAAAGCGTCGATAGTCGCTACTGAGCGGGCCCTTCCGATCAAACACCACACAGGAAGCAACAGTTGACTCTCCCGATGTATGGCTGATATCAAAACACTCCATTCTCTGTGGCAAACAATCTAAATTCAGTGCTTCCTGTAAAGCCTGCAAGCGACCTTGATAATCTAATTTTCCGGCATGATGACCAAGCAAATTTTGATCAGCATTTGCCATCGCTAACTTCAGCCAGTGCGCGCGCGCGCCTCGCACATTGTTAGTGATTTTCACCTGCTGTCCTGAATGGAGCGTCAACGCTTCAGCGATAAGTTGTTGCTGTTGGAGCGATTCATTGAGAATAATTTCTTTAGGTATCGGATGAAGAGAACCCTGAGTCAGATAAAATTGGGGAATAAATCCAGAAAGCAACTCTTCTAAAGAAACGATCATATTCACTTTTGGATAATAGGTTTTACTGCCTAAAACTCTACCCCCCCGCACAAATAAAACTTGAACACAAAACCCTATGGGTTTCACCAGCCCCGCAAACACATCGACATCGCCACTCTTTCCGGTGATATGCTGCTGCTCCTGTATCCGTCGTAAATTCACTAACTGGTCTCGAAGCTCGGCGGCTCTCTCAAAAGCTAGCTGCTCTGAGGCACGATCCATTTCAAGCTGTAGCTCCGCAATAATTTCATCACTTTTTCCTTCCAAAAACATTTGCGTATGTCTCACGTCTTCCGCATAAGCTTGCTCAGAAATAAGCTTGACACAGGGCGCGGCGCAACGATGAATTTGGTATTGTAGACAGGGCCTAGTACGATTACGAAAGTAACTTTCATCGCACTGCCGCACACGAAATGATTTTTGCAGTAAATTAAGCGTTTGACGTACCGCCAGACCACTTGGAAACGGCCCATAATAGCTCACCGCTTTTTTTCGGGCACCTCTATGCATTCCCAAGGCCGGAAATTGCTCGGCGGTGGTCAAGTAGATAAAAGGGTAGGATTTATCATCCCGCAGTAAAATGTTATAGGGTGGCTTTTGGCTTTTTATAAGGTTCTGTTCAAGCAGCAGCGCTTCCGTTTCACTACCGGTAAACGTCACTTGAATATCAGCCACCTTTTCCATGAGTGATGCATTTTTTATGCTAAGCGAACCAGCACGAAAATAGCTAGCAACCCGGCTACGCAAGTTTTTCGCTTTACCCACGTAAAGCACCCGTCCAGTATTATCTAGCATTTGATAAACGCCTGGACGCTGCTTTAAACCAGCTAGAAAATTTTTATGATCAAAGTCAGACAAAACGAAGGTTACTAAGAAAAACTGACAGCGTTCGCCAACTCGCTTCAGCCTGAAGAAGGAAGAGAAACCGCTTCGGAGGCATCTAAAAGGCCATAGCGCACTGCCATTAACACTAACTCCACATCACTATTAATACCCAGCTTATTAAAGATACGGTAGCGATATGTATTGACCGTTTTCGGGCTTAAACACAGACTTTCGGCAATTTCATTTACTCTATTACAACCCATGATCATCATCGATATCTGTAGTTCACGTTCTGACAACTGATCAAACGGCAATTTATTTGAAGCCTTACCGAATGATTTTAACGCCAATTTTTGTGCGATATCGGGGCTAATATAACGCTTCCCAGTATGCACGGTTTCAATGGCCTTTAACATTTCTTCTACATCAGCCCCTTTCGTTAAATACCCAGAGGCGCCAGCATTGAGTAAACGCGATGGATAAACATCATCATCACAAGCCGTCACTGCAATAACTTTAATTTCCGGGTCAAAATGGTGAATCCGACGCGTAGCTTCTAGGCCACCCATACCTGGCATCAGTACGTCCATTAAAATTACGTCTGGTTTAAGCTCTCGTGTTAACTTAACCGCTTCTTCGCCACTAGCGGCTTCACCGACAACATTAATATGCGGCATATCCGCCAGAATTCGCGTCAACCCATAACGAACAAGGTCATGGTCGTCAACGACGAGAGTATTAATCATCCAAGCAATCCTCTGCTATTTATCTTATTTATTCCTAACGCTTATCCATGACTAGGATGTTGAGCAATCTCCAATACAGCCCGAAGGATATCCCTCTGGCTAATCTGCCCTACCAACCGACCATCCTCAATAACGGGGAAACGCCGTTTTCTCTTTTTATTAAAATCTATGGCAATATCAATTATATCTTCATCAGGCCCAATAGTTTCCACCTCCGTACTCATATACTCTGAAACCCTACCTCCGGCTTCTTCGTAATAAATATCTTTGATGATGGCATTCAGGCAATCTCCCTCCGATAGCACCCCAATAAGGTGGCCATTTTCATCCACAACCGGCGCACCAGAAATACGGTTTTTTTGTAATAGAGATATCGCCTCAAAAAGCTCCATATCAGGTTTTAATGTAATTAGCCCCCGAGTCATATAGTCCCGTACTTTGATTGATTTTAACATTACCTTTATCCCTTATTATTCTTTAATTACTGACAGGTTTTTACGACAACTCCACTTTTACCCCTATTGATCTAACCAGTCAAGTCAGTCAATCAACGTGTCTTGGGCATATCTATTTGTCCATTAACAAAAAATTGCCTGCCGACTTTTTGTTCATTAGTTTTGCAGTGCCCCTTGAAAGGCATTATTCGCTCTTTGATTGCTATAAATCAACTCCAAAGACCGCATATTCTTCATTTATTACACCAGAATGTTTTCAAGTAGGAGCACATAGTTTAATCTATTAAACCAGTTCGTTTTATTCTGAAATTAGTTTGTAGGGCTATTTGATATGTCAACATTGATGAAAGTATTCGCCATTATCGACCCAACCAAAGACAACCAGTTGGTTTTAAAAAGAGCAGAGAGAATTGCAAAGATAAGGGGTGCAAAAATCTTGGCGCATTGCTGCATCTATTCAAATGCAAGCTGTGAAGACCCAGAAGCGCTCAAACGTGCAGAAACAAAACGCTATGAGCTTTGGCTGGAATACCTGATTGCGCCACTTAAAGCTGCCGGTGTAGATATAGAATATCAAGTGCAATGGGATCCGGAGTGGCGCGACAATTTAGGAATAGCCGCCAATGAGTCGGGCTGCGATCTTATTATCAAAGCCAGCAAAACAAAAAGCCTGCCTGGTCGTTTACGTAAAACTGCCGATTGGCAGTTGTTACGCACCGCCAATGCCCCCGTGTTTTTGATGAAACGACAAGAGTCCCTGGAAACAGCCAAAATCCTTGCCGCTATCAAATCCGATGAGTCGGACGCCATTCATAGAAAAATGAATGACAATATCATGAAGCTAGCGAATGAAATTGTCCGACCTTATGAAAATGGTGAAGTCCACGTCGTCAGGGCTTATAAGGATTGGGAAAACTTTATTAACCCCGCTGATTTGGCGAAGAGATGCGGTGTCGAGCGCACACATGCACACAGCGCAACAGGTGTCCCAGAAGAAGCCATTCAGGAGATCGCCAATGAAATTGGAGCTGAACTAGTGGTTATTGGCGCAGTCGCTTCTACCGGTGTTAAGGGTAAAATATTCGGCAACACTGTTGAACGATTGCTGGACAAATTGGAATGTGACGTTGTTACATTCCTCGCCACAAAATAGCTGGCTCACACAACAGCAATCGTTTGATTTTCAGACGATTGCTGTTTCTTTTAGCGGATAAAAGCGAAGTAGATGTACAGTAGCGCAAAGCCAGCCAACAAAACCATTCCAGCCAAACTCCAATAATAAAGAAACCTACCCGGTTTTGCCTCAACGCCTACCTCTGCACTGAACATCGCCCGATGATTGAGTATTGCAAACAAAGGCGCCCCTAAGAAAGCGGCAGTCGCTCCAAAATCTACAAAGCTCTTAAATTTTCCTTGGAAGAAAGCAAGAATAACCAGTGCTCCCAACACCATGACCAGCATTGCTCCCCAGTAGTATCTATGGCGTCTCTTAGCTAAGACAACATCCTCATCAACAACTTCCTCTCGCCCTTGCAGCAAAAGGAGAAAGTTAGCGAACCCTCTGGGATAACCGTCAAAGATCGCAAGCAAGGTTGAAAACATAACGGCAATCGCAGCAACGCCGACAATAGAACCACTCCACTTACCCAATGCCTGCTCGTATAAACCAATAACCTGTGCTGCGAATGCCGCCGGACTCGCCTCGAAGCCGTTGCCAGAACTGTGCATTACCGCAGCACCTAATATCACAAAACAGAAGGCTAACAGTAACGTGGATATATAACCGACATGGAAATCGAGATTAGCCTCGCTCAGGTGAGGCTTATAACCAGTATCGCGAATCTTCGCAACCGTCCACTGCGATTGCCAAACAGAAACATCCGAGGGTGTCGGCATCCAGCCCACCAAGGCAGCTAAAAACAAAATGGTCACCAAATCAAACTCAGACGGCCACCAGACACCCGAAATGGTCCAATCAATCATCGGTAAAGCCATTAAAGTCGCGGCAATAGTCGCTAGGGTTAAAAACGCCATAAGCACCCGCATCACAATATCCAACCAATGATAATGCCCCGCCACCAGCAAGCTCATACCTACCGCACTGATAACAGCAGCAACGCCCACCGGACTGGTATCTAACTCAAATACCGCCATTAACAATCCTGAGGTGACCAACAGATTCGCAGCGGCACCAATAAACATGCTCACAATAGTCGAGAGTCCGTAAAATCCCATCGCAAACCATCCCTGTTGACGATAGCTGGCCAAGACCGATCTACCAGTCGCCGCTGAATAACGAGGCGCAAACAAAAAACTGGGATATTTTGCAACAAAGGCTGCGATGATAAAGATTACCAGTGCCATACCATACATCGCACCAGCTCGCGTGGATTGTACTAAGTGAGATACTCCTACCGCCGAACCGGCAAACAGAATACCTGGGCCAATAACCTTGGCCAAAGAATTAGGTCTTTGCGTCACAGACACCTCGTTCGTTGTTATTATTGTTCTTTGAAGTTGAGCATACTAAACGAATTGATGAGTGAGGTTCAATGTCAGCAACGAAAGAAGCATAAACAGTCATTGGAAAGCGGTATTAAACCAGTGAAAAAGGAGGAAATTGTTATGCCTGGCTAACTCTTTGATTTTATTGGTGGGCCGTCAGGGGGTCGAACCCTGGACAAATGGATTAAGAGTAAGCTCAGGAAAATTATTTTATTTATTTATCAATAGGTTATATGGACGTTCGTAGCGGCTTTTGTATAACTCAGCATAACGAAGTAGTACACAACCACGTAAAAATCACGCAGGCTAAGATTTATTACTATTAGTTCGTCCCTCTGGACTTGGCAAAAACAGTGGCAATATCACGCTGATATTGGAAGTTTGTCGGGAAATTATTCCCACTTCAGCCAATTGGTTAGTTACTAACTGATTCTAGTTTTACGAATTCTTATTTAGAGTTATTGGGAACGCTGAACAACAAACTAGCACTTCCTACCTGGCCGCTGAAGCCGGATATATTTACCGTTAGAACATGCTCGCCCGGGCCGAAACGCCTAGGATCGAAATTCCACGTAAAGGGAACGTAACCCTGCTCTTCTTCTGAAACAAATTCTCCATCCACGAAGAAACCGACCTCAAAAAGACTCTCTTCTAATACTTTTTTATCGGCTTTTGGTATATCAACCATGACAGTGGTCATGTCAGTGGCAAGCCCCTGGTATTGTAGACACCTGATAGCGTTATAATAAACGCAAAAATAAGGTGTCAGATATGAGCAGTAAACGCTATCCAGAAGAATTCAAAATAGAGGCCGTTAAACAAGTTACTGATCGTGGCTACAAGATTGTAGAGGTTGCCGATCGATTGGGGGTTACGACAAAAAGCTTACATGATTGGATCAAAAAATACGGTGATCAGGGTTCCCAGTATCAGACGATTACTGGCCAACAGGAGGAACTCCGTCACCTAAAAGCGGAGCTACGCAGGGTGACAGAAGAGCGAAATATCTTAAAGGAAGCCGCGGTATTTTTCGCCAGCGAGTCAAAGAAAAATACAGGTTCATAAAGTCACGGCTCAAGAAGTACAGGGTTGCTGCTATGTGTCGGGTGTTAGAGATACACCCCAGCGGTTTTTACGCCTGGCTCAAACAACCACAAAGCCGCCGGGCTATTGAGGATAAACGTTTACTAGGACAGATAAAGCAGTTTTGGATGGAAAGCGGTTTTGCTTATGGCTACCGTAATATCACGATGGATATGAAAGATCATGGTGAAACCTGTGGCAAGAACCGGGTTCATCGAATTATGAGAGAAGCAGGCATACGCTCACAGCGCGGATACAAAAGACACCGAGGCTTCAAGAGTGGTGAGCTCAGTCACGTTGCTCCGAACGTCTTAGATCGAGAGTTTGAAGTTGACCAACCCAACCAGTCATGGGTGACCGATTTTACTTATATCCGTACCCATGAAGGCTGGCTATATCTCACAATCGTGCTGGATCTGTTCTCTCGCCAGGTAGTGGGTTGGAGCATGAAAAGCAGCCCTAAGGTAGATTTAGTCATAGACGCCTTGCTGATGGCTCTCTGGCGGCGAAAGCCGGAAGGTAAGGTGTTGATACATTCAGATCAAGGTGTTCAATATACCTGTTCTGACTGGCGCAAGTTTGTTAGTGCTAACAATTTGGAGTTAAGCATGAGTCGCCGGGGAAACTGCCATGACAACGCTGTGGCTGAAAGCTTCTTCTCCTTACTCAAGACAGAGTGGATAAAACGCAGGATATTCAAAACCAAGAATGAAGCGAGATCAGAGATTTTTAATTATATCGAGTTCTTCTACAACCAGACTCGCCGTCATGGTAATAATGGAGGCTTGTCACCAGTTGAGTATGAAAAACAGTATTTTAAGAAGCTATTAAGTGTCTAGAGAACTCGGGGCTTGCCACCCTCTTAACTCAGTTCGCCTAACACATTTGTAACTATGCTAGGAGTTTCTCTATAACAATCAACCATATGATTGATATAATCATCTACAGTTTCAATAACTAATGATCCACTATCAAGTTTTGTTAACGTTTTACGATTTGCAACATCTCGAATATCATCTAGTACAACATCAAATTCGTTCCTCTTAAATATCGAAACAGATCTTGATTCGAAATCTTTACTGAACGACATTTCCCCTCTCAGCGTTTCAACAGGAATCTTAAAAATCTGAGAAAGCCGCAATAACGCCTTTTGACGAATAGACTCATTAATATTATCCATCTATCACCTTTAACTAAGTTTACTCTGCCCCAAAATACTTCTCTAATTTATGGGGGGCCAAGATTTGCTTTAAATCTTTACGCCACTCTTTCCACGAAACACGACCTGTTTGCGCAGGAGAATCTGGCCACTTCGTTGATTTTGCTATAGAAATCAGCCTTGCTAATTCGGCTTCCGCGATAATCTGATGCCCAAGCATAGAGTATATTTTCAGTTTTTCACTTGAGAAGAAAAGTTTTGCCGCCACTGGCTGGCCAAGATTAAAAAATCTTTTCCAGCTTTGCTTGTAACACGACGGCATAAACCATAACGTCAGTGTTTCTCTTGCAATATTACTATCATGCCATTGCTCTTCATCATCTTTCCATTTTAAAGAAACTGGCATCCCGCCTTGTAGTACAATCTTGTAACCGCGGACTCCCTCATAATTTAAATTCCAGTAATGCCCATAAGGTATTTCTTGCTCTTTTTCCATAGATATGTGCCACTCTTTGGGAAGACTACCGTGAAGTTCCTTCACGATTGAGTTCTTAATACTATGTAAGTTATCCATTTCTAGCTTTTTACATTCCGCCACACAAAGCGAGCTAAATAAGAGTACTGTGTGAAAAAAGATATATTTCACAGGAATATCTTAGTGAGGTTTTCCAAATCGTCCACCTGGTGCTCCAGGATAACTCACATCCGAGTTTTTGACCGCATCCTTTACTGCATTATGACAATCATTTAGCATAGGTATCCACACACCGTTATTTTTATTCTTAGCCAAGAAATCCATAATCTCTTTTTCTTTACCCTTACTTCCTTCAACAACATTACATGAATCTCCACTTGGTCCTTTTTCGCCTGAACCATCAAGACCTTTACGTGAACTACCACGCATACTATCTGAAGTGTTCGTCGATGAATCCCAAGCATAAGCGTGGTTACCAATATACGGAAAACCACTAACTTTCCTGTTACAAACGAAGATTTCTAAGCCCAATGGATCGAAATACCCAACAGGGTTTTGGAACACATAACTATAAGTATTCAACCCACCCAACAACCCAATCGGATCACTCTGTATATACCTGCCGGTTATCGGATCATAATCCCTAAAGTAGTTGTAATTCAAATCCGTCAGATCATCCAGATACTGCCCCGGAAAACAAATCTTGGTGGCTTTAACCCCCGTCTCACTTTCAACCATCCCATAGGGAGATCGTAATTGACTCCAGACTTCTGCGCCCCCTTTTTCCCAGCGTCCCTTTTCTTTCTTTTCCTCTACCTTTTTTCTGAAGCATAAACTATAAAATCAGGGCTATTAACCTCAGAGTCGGTAAAATCCTTAAAATGTTCGTGCTCCCAATCCTTATCAGTAACCATTTCTTGTGCACATTCAATCAAAAAATCTGCAAGCTTTTTTAATTCTTCGGGGGAACCCTGAAGAGTTACCTCGTTTAGAAGATAAAGATCTTCTGAACCAAATTTATATCCAAATATCTTCATAATATTTACCCAAACTTTATACCTGATTTTCTCCCTAAGCTAAGGGGCATTGGTTATTCTCTATGATACACCCAGGAGCATATGGATTTTGCTCACAGTAAGACTTCCTAACTTTTTCATAAGGAGGAATTATTGTGCAAAGTGGGCATCGTAAGTTAAACCCTCTCTTCTTTAGAAAATCTTTAACTTTTTTATTCATGTTATCAAGGCTTCCTTTATTTTTATGGCTTTGTGTACCATCTAGATTTACGACACCTTGGCCTTTAGGTGTTTCAAAGTGGCCATGTTTTTGCTGTCCTGGCACATGAGGATTATCGATCCTTACTTTGGTACCCCCACCTAAATTCGTCGTTTCTCCAGCTAAACCATAAGGATCAAAGTAAAAGAGAGGATTGCTTTCAACATAAGTATAGGTATTCAACCCACCCAACAACCCAATAGGATCACTCTGAATATACCTGCCGGTTATCGGATCCTATTTTCCCAAAAGCGGACAACTAATGTGCTATAAAACCGGACAGTTCTATTTGCTACCAACAGCAGTCAATTAGACAGTTGCTTGTATACCCTAAACCAATTTAGCTCACGTTGACCGAATTCAAATTCAAAGCCAGAGGTAACGTCAAATATCTTATTTTTCTCTGTGCTTGTTTGGTCTTCATATCTGTACGCATAAAACGATTGACTATGAAAAGTTGGACTACCAAGGTTTTTCTTAACATCATCAATATTCAAATCCAACGACAAGCCATTAACTTGCATTTTCTTACGATCAACCAATGTAGACTCAGCGCATTTCGATTCATTAACAAAATTGGCTTTTCCAATCCAAATTGCGGTTACAATTTTCCATCCGCCCAAAGGTCCAGACTGAAAAACGACAGTAGTGTCATCATCTACTGACTTGTAACAAAGTAAATTTGGAGAGTAGTTCTTTTTATCAGGCTCATACAATGTAGACTTTCCAAAAATACCCACAATCTGATCAAACGTCGTAACTCCTATAGTGACCTCAGATAACGTCAAATAGCTATCGTCTACAATTTTCTTTTCGCTCGAATCCCACCCTTTTTCTGAAAATGGAAATGTTGCACCCGCAATAGTTCCACAAGAGATTAGAAACAAAAATAAAACGCTTAATATTTTTTTCATCAACTCATCCACTTATTGAACCGTTAGAGTACCACCACCAGCGGCATCAATCGTATTCCGAGTATTTCGCGAACAGATTATGCAGCCCTGCGAAGCAGACTGATTACCTTGAGAGTTGTCTCCATGCATTAAGAAAGAGTTTGGATCACGCGTATTAGGGAACTGATTGTTGTTAGCGGTTGGAATTAAAGGTAGCGATTGTGGTCCAGTTGACCTGCTCCCCGAATTGACTACCAGGTTGATCTAAGTAAAGTCTGCTTTCAAGAGGAGAAAGCAGCAATGAAAAAGCGTTATAGCGAAGAGCAGATTATCGGTTTTTTGAGAGAGGCGGAGTCAGGGATCCCGGTCAAGGAATTATGTCGCAAACACGGTTTTAGCAATGGTTCATTTTATACTTGGCGCAGCAAATACGGCGGCATGGATGTCTCAGAAGTTAAACGCCTCAAGACCCTGGAGGATGAGAATGCTCGGCTAAAGAAGTTACTAGCCGATACAATGCTGGACAAGGAAGCGCTGGAGGTAGCGTTAAGAAAAAAGTACTAACCCCAACAGCAAAGCGTGAAGCCGTAGATGAAATGCTGGCGTATACTGCCGTTTCAGAACGCCAAGCCTGTCAGCTGGTGGGGATCTGTCGTAGTACCTATCGCTATCAGTCAAAGCGGATCGAAAAGGATGAGATGCTATCGTACCGAATCATTGAACTGGCGCAACAAAGGCGCAGATTCGGTTACCGGCGCATTCATGCCCTGTTACGTCGGGAAGGCCATGAGGTGAACCACAAGAAAGTGTACCGACTTTATACGGAAGCCAAGCTGGCGGTAAAGCGCCGAAAGCGGCGTAAAGCCTTGGTCGTACCCAGAGAGTCGTTGATTTTACCGACACGGCGTAATGAGGTCTGGTCAATGGATTTTGTCATGGATGCTTTAGCTAGTGGTCGACGGATAAAGATCCTGACGATTGTCGATGATTGCACCAAGGAGTCGGTTGATCTGATTGTGGACTTTGGTATATCGAGTCGATATGTCACCCGGATACTGGATCAAGCCGCTCGATTCAGGGGCTATCCGAAAGCCATAAGGACAGATCAAGGTCCAGAGTTTACCGGAAAAGCATTGGATCAATGGGCTTATGAAAACGGGGTTGAATTAAAACTTATCCAGGCTGGTAAGCCGACACAGAATGCATTTATTGAATCATTCAATGGCAAGTTTAGAGATGAATGTTTGAACGAACACTGGTTCCATTCTTTGGCGCATGCAAGAGCGATTATTCGTGAATGGAGAAGAGTTTATAACGAGTGTCGGCCACACTCAATGCTGGGATATAAAACCCCAGTTGAAATGGCTGAAGAATTAAACCAACATGCAGACTGAACTCAGATGCTGTGGTAGTAATACTGGGGGCAGGTCACCGGCGCACAAACGAGCTGAAGACTTAGTGCTGGTACGTACAAACGGATTCTGAGAACGAACAACTCATGGGGAAGGTAGCGCTGCATCCATGGGTGTAGAGATACTTTCCTTATCCATTCTCTAAACTTCAGCTAACTAAACTGGAAAGGAATGCTACCCTCCTCAGAAGTTATGTCAATATTTTTTACACTAAATTTTTGTTGCAACTCGCCTAAGCGATTGTGTAGCTTGGTCAAAAAATCTGACTTAAAGCAGCCGGAAGAGACCGTCAAGTTTGTGCTGCCAGTCCTCCCACCGACCCAACGCTTTGACTATGATGCGTGCAGTCAACCGATGCCGGTATTTGCTTGCTGGTGTTATGGTATGGATATGGATATTGAAGTACCACTCTAAGTGGCTTAGACGATACTGGTAAGGCCCCACCTGAAACTGCCTGTAGAGTGCATCTGCTATTTGTAGCGCTCTTTTCGTATGTTCTTTGACCTTCGTAGCACGACGGCCAGGAATTTTTCTGCCGAGTAGTTTTCTCATTTGCTGCTGCGCTTGCTCTGAATTGGCCGGGCGCATGCTATTTTGCTGATCCAACGTAGGCTACTAGGATATTTGTTCGATTGTGGCCCAGCTCAAGGGCGATAATGGCACGTGCCTGGCGATCCAATGCTTTTGTGGCTACCCTGCTTCCCGTAACCACTGGTGCCGGGCTGCCGGTAATTTGTTGGTAACGTTCACAGGCATAGGCCGCTCGCAGATCGTGAAATCCCTTGATGCCCGTTTCTGTTGTGGCTAACCGCCACTGGCTATAGGCGTGGTTGCGCCATTGGATATAGTTGTTCTGTGTTGGAATCAGGTTCTTGCGGCTACCGAGTTCTCGGTGTATGCGTGTCAGTAGTTCTGTTCCTTGTTGCGTGACGGGTACCCAACGATCCGCATGTTTACCTCTACCGCCTTTGGTACCAGCAGTGATATTGATCCGCCCGTCTGTTCTTGACTGTTTTAGTGCTCTGGGAAGGTTTAATAGCGAGGCTTCCTTAAAGCGCAGTCCAAATTCCCGACACAGAGAAGCGAGTAACAGGACGCGCCTTTCATTTTTTGAAGCTAGGTTATCGAGCACCTTGGAGAGTTGGGTTTGATCGATTGTTTTGGGGCTGTGTTCACGAACCACTGTTCGTTCTCCCACTAACTGGGACGGTGAAACGGTCAGTTTGGTATCTCCCCGTAAACCAGAGAGTACGACATTAATGGATGAGAGTAGATTTTGTGCGTAGGCCACTTTCATGGTCTTTGAGTCGACCTGTTGTTTTAGCTGATTAGCGTAGCGCTTAACGTGCTCTACGGTGACATCACGCGCATCTTTAACGCCTTCTTCAGATTTCAAATAACGGACAAAACAGTTCCAGCGCTCCAGATGGGCGGCAACGGTGCCATAATGACCCGCACCATAGCGATCATTTAGCGCATTCTTGCCTGCCCATGCGAGTTTCTTACCGTAGCCATAATTTCTTCCACCACCGACTTTGCTCATCCTGAAAACCCTGAAATTGGTTAGTATTACAATCGAATAGAGCGTCGACCGCGCTTGACGAGTGCGTCTCGTCCAACGGCTCCCTTAAAAGGAGCTGAGCAAATCACTGTTAGTACTCGGCACTTCTGAACTGACAAGGTTTTCTTGTCAGCGGGTTAAGTGCGCTCAAACATGACGACAAATGAGTCTTCTTGATTGAGCAGTACCGACAGTTTGTAGCGGTTTGCAGCAGCGAATCCGACCGTAAAGGATTGGCAGGATTGGCATTCGTCCTGGCTGCGGGTTCGCGTCTCTGTGTAGCTGACGCTAAGACAGAGACACGAACCTTCCTGGTTATTACCTTTGTTTGGGTGGCATCACCTCCTGGTTTTGCGTTTTACTGCTGGGTTAGTGTTGTGGCTGTGCCTGGACCTTTGAGGGATCCTGGCACGGCCGCCCGTATAAGTGCTTCGTCATTGCGATGACTCCACACTTCTGCCTTTATCGATAACACGGATAAAGGGCCTTGCTTTTGCGACTAGGTCTGCAGTCGCCACAGAGATTGCGGCCACTACATCACAACCGATAAACCGGCACGATAAAAAACCAATCCAAGTGGTGCAGTGGTTTTTTTGTGCACTTTTTATTCAAGCAGATTATGTCTTGGTTTTTTGCAGGGTGCTGACAATGTCAGCACTTTGAAAGCATGACACTGTAGTAATGCTTTCGAGGGAATTCCCGATAAAAAGGCAATAACTGATAATCGGATTATTGGTTGTTTCCATTACTTTGCTTAAAAGTCATCTAAAAATTCTTTGTTCTGTGTACGCTTTTAACCTTTTTTAATTTTTATCCCGTCTTAGCATAAGCGCCAATGACACATTCTGGAAAAGGCCCTTATAAACCACCGGTCGCGCAACCGCGATTGATTCGGCTGCGCGATGCGCCCGCTTATCTAGGTATGGACAAGAACCGCTTTAACTGTGAGGTCAGGCCGAAGTTGATGGAAATACCTATTGGAACACAGGGAATTGCTTTTGATCGACTTGAAATGGATGCCTGGGTGGAGCACTATATCTCGTGCTACGGACGTCCCAATCAGATTAAAGGAGAATTGATATGGGACAGAAAAAAACACCAGGGCTCGTCAAGCGCAATAGTATCTGGCACGTCGACAAATGCATCGACAGACGGAGAATTTGCAAAAGCACTGGAAGTGCTCGCCTTGAAGAGGCGGAACGCTTCCTTGCAAGATTAAGGGAAGAGGCCCGGCAAGCTGAGATATACGGCGTACGACCAACACGGACGTTTGAGCAAGCCGCAACAAAATATGTTCTGGAAAATCAGCATAAACGTAGTATCGACAGTGATGTAGGAAGGCTTAAGCAATTGATTCCCTGGATTGGGTCGTGCCCTTTGGAGCGGTTACATCGAGGTTCGCTTGAAACCTGGATTGAGCAACGAAGAAAGGATGGCGTATCCATAGGCACAATCAATCACGGGCTAAAGGTGGTCAGGATGATCATGAATCTGGCAGCAGCAGAATGGATGGACGAACATGGTTTGACCTGGATACAGGCTGCGCCAAAGTTCAAGTTGCTGCCTGACGTGAATAAGCGACAACCTTACCCCCTATCGTGGGACGAACAGGCACAGTTATTCAAACTGTTGCCGGATCACCTTGCGACGATGGCGTTATTCACTGTCAATACCGGTTGCCGGGATAGCGAAGTCTGTAATCTTCAGTGGGATTGGGAAGTTGCAGTTCCCACAATGGAGACTTCAGTCTTTATTATTCCAGCTACCCGAGTTAAAAATGCTGATGAACGACTGGTTATCTTAAACTCCGTCGCTCGCTCAGTAATATCTGAGCAGCGCTGCAAGCACCCGAAATACGTATTTGTATACCGGGGTAAGCCTATTCAGCATATGCTGAATAACGGATGGAGAAAGGCCAGAGAAGCCTTAGGCTTACCACAGGTTAGAGTGCACGATCTAAAACATACCTTCGGCAGGCGATTACGAGCTGCGGGTGTGAGTTTCGAAGATCGGCAGGATCTGCTGGGGCATCGGTCAGGACGTATTACGACGCACTACTCCGCAGCTGAACTACCCCGACTGATAGAAGTGGCTAAGATGGTCTGTGAGTGTAACGGAAACAAACCTGAGCTTGGGGTTCTGCAGCGGCTAAATATTGCTTAAACTCCCGCAAAATTCACGCAAAGAAAAAGAAGGAAACTGTTAGGCCAAGCTAACTCTTTGATTTAATTGGTGGGCCGTCAGGGGGTCGAACCCTGGACAAATGGATTAAGAGTCCACTGCTCTACCAACTGAGCTAACGGCCCGGGCCGCTAGGTTACCAAAGCTCATCCTCGAGTGCTAGCTAGCTTTGGTATTTAATAACCAAGAATTCAGTGCGCCATCCTTATCGCAAGGTTTCTGCAAGACAAGTACTATTCTCGATTACTAAAAGGCAAGTCATAAAATTGTGGTTCAGTTATAAAACAACAATATCCCAGTGAAATACGTTGCTTCGGCGACACCGCTTAGCCATTAATAAATAAAGAATCAAATCACCACAAACCAACAAATATTGGTGATTTAAGTCAGCCATCGCCACCGCCAAACAGTAAGATAATGCTGTCCGGCAGATATCTATCTGCGGACTATATTGCCGCCAGGCCGCGAGATAAGTCCACTTTAATATCTTCTATATCTTCAAGGCCAACGGCAACTCTGATTAGGTTGTCGGTAATGCCGCTAGCCAGCTTTTCCTCAGCGGTTAATTTTCCGTGAGTCGTGGTTGCTGGGTGTGTAATCGTTGTTTTAACATCACCGAGATTAGCCGTAATCGACAGCATTGCTGTTGCATCGATAAAGCGCCATGCCGCATTTTTATCTCCAATCACCTGGAAAGATAATACGCCACCAAAGCCGCGCTGTTGTTTACTCGCTAAGCCGTGCTGCGGGTGACTAGGCAATCCGCTATAGTAAACCTTCTCAATCGCTGGCTGCGCCTCAAGCCAATGTGCTATGTTCAGCGTATTATGGCTATGGGCGTCCATCCTCAATTTTAATGTTTCAAGGCCCTTTAAGAAAACCCAGGCATTAAAAGGGCTCATACTCGGACCGGCAGCCCGTAGAAACCCGAAAATTTCTTCCGCAATTTCGTTCCGAGCCAGCACTGCTCCACCAACACACCTTCCCTGCCCGTCTAAGTATTTAGTTGCCGAATGTACGACGATATCTGCGCCAAATTTAAAAGGTTGTTGCAGTGCTGGCGTACAGAAACAATTATCCACTACCAACAATGCGTTTTTGCTGTGCGCAAGATCAGCCAGCCACTGAATATCGGCCACTTCACACAAAGGGTTTGAGGGTGTTTCGACCAGCAGCAGTTTAGTTTCTGGGCGCAACGCTTGTCGCCATTCTTCCTGAGCGGTTAATTCCACGAATGTGGTAGTAACGCCGAATTTAGACATAAATTTATTTAGCAGCGTAAAAGTTGTACCAAACACACTACGAGAACAAACCACATGATCGCCGGATTTCAGCAAGGCCATACAGGTGGACATAATAGCTGCCATACCGGAAGCAGTGGCGACGCATCGTTCTACCCCTTCCAGCGCAGCCAAGCGTTGCTCAAAATTTCTGACGGTGGGATTGGTAAAGCGCGAATAAATATTTCCCGGTATGTCACCAGCAAATTTTGCTGCTGCTTCAGCGGCACTGGAAAATACGAAGCTCGAAGTCGGGAAAATCGGTTCACTATGCTCCTGCTCACCAGTGTGAGGATGACCACTACGTATCGCTAAAGTCTCTAATCGATAACTTGCCTCAGCAGTTTCTTTTAATGTGTCTTGCTCTGACATAATGGAATTTACCTACAGAATCATTTATTGTTGTGCAAATCGATGGCAATATTATCATCATGCCGCGAGTCGCTAAGTTGTAATGGTTTTTTAGCTTGATCACTGCGCATCGCGTCTAGTCTATCCAAGTAGGCCTGATCGATATCACCAGTTACATAGACACCATCGAATACTGAGCATTCAAACTTCTTAATTTTTGGATTGCCTTCGCGCGCGCTCTCCACCAAATCTTCAATATCCTGATAAACCAGCCAATCTGCACCAATTATTTCAGCAATCTCTTCGTCCGTACGGTTGTGTCCTATTAGTTCATTTGCGGTTGGCATATCGATGCCATAGACATTGGGATAACGTACTGCTGGTGATGCTGATGCAAAATAGACTTTATTGGCGCCAGCTTCACGCGCCATATCAATAATTTGCTTGCAGGTGGTGCCGCGAACAATGGAGTCATCCACCAGCAGCACATTCTTACCTTTAAACTCCAACCCAATCGCATTGAGTTTCTGCTTGACTGATTTTTTACGTTGGCTTTGTCCCGGCATAATAAAGGTACGACCAATATAGCGATTTTTAATAAAGCCTTCACGAAACTTCACGCCCAGCAGATAAGCTAATTGAAGTGCCGAGGTACGGCTGGTATCAGGGATTGGAATTACGACATCAATATCGTTATCCGGATACACGCGCAGAATTTTTTCTGCCAGTTTTTCTCCCATCCGCAGCCGTGCCTTATAAACGGAAATGTTGTCTATGATGGAGTCGGGACGCGCCAGATAGACGTGTTCGAATATACAGGGAGATAACTGTGGATTTTCAGCACACTGCTGAGAGTGCAAATTACCCTCGACATCAATATAGATCGCTTCACCCGGCGCTAAATCCCGCTCAAGCGTATAACCCAGCGCATTTAATGCCACACTTTCAGAAGCAATCATGTACTCAACGCCCTGATCGGTATCTTTTTTACCAAACACAATAGGACGTATGCCATTAGGGTCCCGAAAGCCGACAATACCATAGCCCGTAATCATCGCGATAACCGCATAGCCGCCACGGCAACGTTTGTGGACACGCTTTACGGCAGTGAAAATATCCTCCGGGGCGGGCTGCAATTTACCAAGGCGATGCAACTCATGAGCAAATACGTTAAGTAAAACCTCCGAGTCAGAATTGGTATTAATGTGGCGCAAATCCGAAGTAAATAACTCTTCTTTAATCTCTTCAACATTGGTGAGATTACCGTTATGCGCCAAGGTAATACCATAGGGAGAATTAACATAAAAGGGCTGCGCCTCGCTAGAACTAGCTCCACCGGCCGTTGGATAACGGACGTGGCCGATACCCATATTGCCCACTAGCCTTTCCATGTGCCTTTGGCTAAAGACGTCGCGCACCAAACCATTATCCTTACGCAGTACGAACCGTCCCTCATGACAGGTCACCATTCCGGCAGCATCCTGACCACGATGTTGTAATACGGTTAACGCATCATAAAGCGCTTGATTGACGTTTGATTTCGCAACAATACCGACTATACCGCACATGCGTTATTCTTCTCCCCATAATTGAATTGGCATTGAAAAATCTGTAGCTACCGACCGCTAAAATTTAACAAATAATTTGCCCACTGCTTAAATAAATTAAATGACCATTCTTCCAGCATTAAAAATTGCGGTATCAAATAGGAGTCCCGCCACCATTGATCAGCTGTCACGGGGGTATGTTTCACCAGAGCTAACATCACTACGATAATGAGTCCGCCACGCGCGAGACCAAACACCATCCCCAATATTCTATCTGTGCCACTCAAGCCCGTGGCACGCACCAAGGCGCTGACCAAATAGCCAACTAACGCCCCCACAATCAGGGTTGCCGCAAAAAGAAGAGCGAAGGCTGCAGCCAGCCTGACAGACTGCAGTTCTATGTATTCGACGAGTAGTGTCGCCATACTAAAACTAAAAGTACGCGCAATAACAAAAGCCGTTATCCAAATAAAAAGTGACAACGCTTCTTTAACAAAGCCTCGTTTCACACTTATTAAAGCGGAAAGCGCAATAATACCAATGATCAACCAATCAGCCCAGTTCATGAGGGAATCACATCCATTGTTAACTGGCTTGCTGTATCAATATTTTCCATCGTACGCATTAAGGTAAATATCTCACTATAAAACCTTCGAGTTTAAATTCCTTTTTCAGCGCCACCGCGAGGCGCTCAACCTCCTTGCGATCCAGTTCCGGCCCTACTAGCACTCGCGCCATCGTATCTGTCTGATCTGGACGATAAGCTACGTAGGATTTATATCCCGCCTTGCGCAATCGATCACGCAACGCCTCCGCGTTTTTGGGTTCTTGAAAACTTGCTAACTGCAGCACCCAGCTGACTGGCAGGTTCCCAGGCTCTTGCTCAGTTACCTCTTGCTTTACATTAACACCTGCCACCTCTTCAACGTTTAAACTTGGCTGGGTTGGCTTAATCAATTGCGGTGGAGGGGGTTCTGGTCGAGCGGGAATATCTACCAGGATATCGCCTGCCGGGTGATCGGCATCATTGAATATCATCGGAATAAAAATAATGGCTGCTGCGACAATAATAATTGCCCCGATCAATCTTTGCTTAAGCCCATCATCCATGGATTAGCCCCTTGATTCCAAATAGGTTAATGCTTCGCTGACCGTATAAAATGAGCCGAAAATCACTAACAGATCCTCCTGTGTAAGCGTTTCGCAGAGATGTCCGAGGGCGCTGGATACGGAAGAATAGGATTCAACCGCGGCCCCCTGTTGTTGAATGACCGAGGCAAGCTTTTCACCGCTTAGTGCACGCGGTGTAGGTAAGTCGCTGACAGACCAATAGTCAATTATCGGTATCATTACTTGAACCATTGTGTCGTAATCTTTATCGGCCAAAATGCCAACCAATGCATGCACACAGCCTTTTACCGACTCCCTTTTCAATCGCTCTGCTAAATAGGAAGCCGCATGTGGATTATGGGCTACATCCAAAATAATTGGAACGGGCTTGTCAATCCGCTGATAACGTCCGGGCAATCTGGTTCGTAATATTCCTTGCCGTAAATGCACCTCGTCAATAGGCAGCTGCAGCCGCATTAAGGTCTGAATAGCGGTTGCAGCATTCTCTATCGGTATTTCAGGAAGAGGTAGACCGAAAAACTTTATTTGTTCTTTATTATTTTGCCCCCACCAATTCCAGGATGTTACTTTGCCATCCTCACTACGGGTAAGCTCATATCCAAATTCCCGTCCGCTGCAATCGAGATTAACAGCCAGTGACTCTGCATACTGCAATAGCGACAAAGGTGGATTTGGATCACCGCAGATGGCAGGCAATCCTGGCCGCATTATGCCTGCTTTTTCATAACCAATCGATTCCCTGCTATTACCAAGCCATTCTTGATGATCCAAGGCAACAGAGGTAACTACCGCAATATCTGGATTCAGAATATTAGTGGCATCCAAGCGCCCGCCTAAACCCACCTCTAACAATACAATATCTAAATTGGCTCTGGCAAAAAGGTCGAACGCAGCCAAAGTGCCAAATTCAAAATAGGTTAAAGGTATATCTCTGCGCGCTTTATCCACTCGGACAAAAGCATCGCACAGCGCCTGATCTTCGACAGGTAGCCCCTCAATTAGCACACGTTCGTTATAGTGGTGAAGATGCGGAGAAGAATAACAGCCCACTTTCAATCCAGCATTTGATAAAATATTAGCTAACAATCGAACCGTCGTTCCCTTGCCATTGGTACCCGCGACGGTAATTACTCTATGTGCAATCTTCGTTACCGGTAGCTGCTGTGCTACTTTGGCTACACGCTCTAACCCCAACTCGATTTCTTTCGGATGGAGCAACTCTAGCCGTTGTAACCACTCACCCAGATTCATACTGCGCACTTGGAAGGTGACGACAAAATCTATGGTGCTCTGATAACGTCAATTACTCTGTCACTTTGCTGGAGCTTAAATCGATTTGATTGCTTGCCAACTCCAATTCACATTGATTGGAGGCATTGAGGTGTGAACTTGACGGGACTAATTTCGATAGAATATCCGAAAGCCTATCCCTCATTTCGTAACGATTGATGATCATATCAATGGCCCCATGGTCTAATAAAAACTCGCTACGCTGGAAACCTTCAGGTAATTTTTCACGAACGGTTTGCTCAATCACTCGAGGTCCGGCAAAACCAATCAAGGCGTTAGGTTCAGCAACATTCAAATCACCTAGCATCGCAAGGCTGGCAGAAACACCACCATAAACCGGGTCTGTCAGCACGGAGATATAGGGAACGCATTTACGCTTCATTCTTTCAATGGCAGCACTAGTTTTCGCCATTTGCATTAGCGAAATTAAAGCTTCCTGCATACGCGCACCACCACTGGTGGAAAAGCAAATCAAGGGTAACCTTTGTTCAAGACAAGTATTAACCGCCTTTACAAAACGAGCACCAACAACAGCACCCATTGAGCCGCCCATAAAGTTAAACTCAAAACAAGCGACAACCACTGGAACCCCTTTCACTGCGCCTTTCATTACGATCAACGCGTCTTTTTCTCCGGTCGCCTTCTGAGCGGCAGATAATCGATCTTTATATTTTTTTGAATCCTTAAACTTGAGCTTATCTTCCGGTTCCAGCTCTGAGCCAATTTCTTCTCGTTGATCCGGATCGAGAAACAAATCCAGTCGCCGACGGGCACTAATGCGCATGTGGTAATTACACTTAGGGCACACATCATGATTATTCTCTAATTCAGGACGGTACAGTACGGCGTCGCACTTAGGGCATTTCTCCCACAAACCTTCTGGAACGCTACTGCGCTTCTTTTGGTTGGAGCGAACGACGGAAGGAACAATTTTCTCTAACCAACTGCTCATTTTTTGTATAACCCTTATCTGATATCAAGAAACTCAACAATGCCTCGGAGGCTCTTGCAAGAACAGCCGTATTGTACCCATATCAGCTCATTGCGTCGCCTAAGGATACAATTTTTTTAGTCTCGCTAGAGCAAGAAGGGTAAGTCGATAGTTGATTTGGGGATTGCAAAATGTTCTGGATAATCGATAGCCACTAAATACAGGCCGCATGCCGGGGCGGTTACACCGCCAAGTGCTCTATCTCTCGCTGCTAAAACCTTTTTCGCCCAGGTTACATCTTCCTTGCCGCAGCCAATCGCCATAAGCACGCCTGCAATATTGCGCACCATATGGTGTAAAAACGCATTAGCATGGATATCCATGGTGACCAGTTCACCACGCCGTTCTACTACAATGCGATGAACTGTCTTGACCGGACTCTTTGCTTGACAATGCACGGTACGATAAGAGGTGAAATCGTGCTCTCCCACTAAACTCATTGCGGCAATTTGCATTTTTTCCACATCGAGCGGCTGGCATTGCCAACTGAGTAGAGACGACATAATAGCAGGTCGTACAGCCCTATTATCAATAACATAGCGATAACGTCGTCCCGTGGCACTAAAACGTGCATGAAAGTCTGAACTGACAAATTTAGCCCAGCGAACACGAACATGTTCTGACAATTGCGTATTGGTGCCCAATACCCATGCGCGCTCATTGCGTGGTTCTTGAGTATCGAAATGTATTACCTGCGCCGTTGCATGCACACCAGTATCGGTTCGACCTGCGCATATAACACGAATTTGTTGCGCAGCAATTTTAGAAAGAGCACGTTCTAACTCCTGCTGAACAGTTTTTGCATCGTGCCCTTGAATTTGCCAGCCGTGATAGGCACTACCATCATATTCAATACCCAGTGCGACACGCACACCCAACTCGGTTTTAGTCTTTATCGTGGAATCGGGGGTAGTGAAATCAGGAGCACTCAAGAGATTTTTGCCGATAGTAATGAATTACTGATGATTAAAATTGATGAGGCGCCCATTGGACGCCTCAGTTGTCGCTAGGGTTTATCCCAGCATCCTGTCTTCAAAATTGATTTTACGCAATGCTCTCTAGCAGTTTTTTTGCCTCATCTCTTTGTTCTTCATTGCCGCTGTCTATTACTTCGTTGAGAATTTCTATTGCTGCATCCTTGTCCGCCATATCGATATACGCACGCCCCAATTCTAATTTTGTCGCCGCTTCATCGGTATCACCAAGAAAATCCAAATCATCCACTGAGGACGCTATGTCGTCGGCAACATCTGCTTCGTTCTCATCAGATCCAACGTCGTCAAGCGTAAACTCAATGCCCTCTTCCAAATCAGTATTTTTCTCTTGTTCCTCAATGTTATCGACATCATCATCGGCAAGATCAAACTCGGTTTCTTCGACGTCGCCACCAGAATCAATCGCATCAGCCTTGGCAACGGCTGTTTCTGCTTTGAGTTCCTCTAGTTTTGACAATGCCTCATCATCTCCGATGGCTTGTAAATCGGCCTCTTGCTGAGACAACCCCGCCACATCACCCGTAGCGAGGAATACTTCCACCAATTTAAGACGCAAGATAGCATTGGTCGGATTCTTATTCACCGCAGGACGCAACATTTCCAACGCGCGCTCATAGCGGCCATACGCAATATAAATATCAGCTTCTTCCACTAATTTACGGATTTCTGCTTCATTTTGAAGTGTCGCTGAGTCCTGTTTCGGTTGCTTTTGCTGGACTGCTGGCTCGACCGTGACATCGTCTTCAAGCTCGCTTTCCAAATCCTCCGGCAATTGCACATCCGGCTGAGTATTACCACCGATGGCTCGTTGAAGATCCTGCGGATACTCAGTCTCCTCGTTTCGTCTTCGAGAAACCGCACCCAGAATAACCAAACCAACCAAAATCAACAGAATAATCAAACCAATATAAATAGGATTATTCAGCAAAGTCGCAATGAGCCCTTGTTCTTGTTTTGGCGTGGATGGGTTCGTCTGCTTGCTATCGCTTTGACTCGCTGTCACAGAACCCTCATTTGATGTGCTGAGAGCCGCGGTATCTTGGTTTGTAACACTTAGCCCTGCAGCGGCTTGATCTGTACCAAATGCACCACCTGTGCTAGCGGTTTTCGCCTGTAGTATAGCTAACTGTTGATCCTTTAAGGTTAACAGCCGTTTTAAACTGTCAATCTGTCCTTGTAAATCATCAACATCCGTAGAGGAAATATTCGAAGAGACGCCATTATCCATATCGCTGAGTTCACCGGATAGTGCAGAAACATTATTGGATTCGCTTGCATCGTCATCACTATCACCCTCAAGTGAAGCACCAGAAGCATTTGCTGCCAATTCATCCGCAGATTCTGGTGCATCATCCGTTAGCAGTTTTAATTGGCCTTGGGGGACTGGAGTGGGCTCTTCTACATTGTCTTCAGAATGAATAGCTGAATCTTCTTCTTGGGTAGCATCTATGGTCCGGTTACCACGCCAAGCTTCATTTTGTCGCGCAATTTCCTCCTGCACCTCGGTTGCCGAAAGTGCTCGGATTTGACTGACATTGGGAATTTTTAGAATCTGACCAGCTTTTAGTAGATTGATATTATTGCGGATAAAGGCTTGTGGATTATGCCGTTGAATCGCCAGCATTGTTTGTCGAATAGTGACTTCGTTGCTGGGCCTGTTCTCTTTCGCTATACCCCACAGCGTATCGTTCTTTTTTACACGAACAGGGCTCCCATCTGTCCCTGAACTTGTACGAGTTTCACTTGTTACTTTTGATCTTGAACTTTCGTAGGAAGGCCTATTAACGCTTATTTCAGTCTTTTTTTTAGAGTTTGGTTTTGGGCTGCCGGATCCGTCTTGAGATCCGGCCGAAGCCTGACGTACGTTACTTGCGGGAGCCTCGGAAAAGATAGGTGGGTCTAGCAGTACCGTGTATTCCCTTAAAATACGACCACTTGGCCAATGCAGCTCAACTAAGAAATTGAGAAAAGGCTCACGAACGATTGTATCCGTTGTAACCTTAATGTAGGCATCTCCATTCTTCTTAAAACGGACTTCAAACTTCATTCCGGTTAGGAAAAATACACGTTCGACACCAGCACGGGCAAAATCTTTGTGATTTGCTAGATTTGGCAGAAGTTCATTCTTGGACAAATCGCCCACATTCAATAATTTGATTTCAGCTTCAAATTTTTGATTGAGCGCCGAATTAAGCTTTAACTCACCCAAACCCACAGCGTTCGCTAAGTTACTGCCCAGAGCGCCCATAAAAACTAACGCCACTGCAAGCTTGCGCATCATAAGACCCATCCTTTTTCTCCGTTATTGAGCCATGCCCACATACAAATCAGCTCTGGCCAAGATGATTCCCGGCTCATAATCGTACAATTCTGATTATTGGAAAGCTTAGTCTAATCTATGCAGAGTTCCAATAATTAGATCACAATTTATCCGCTATTAGCATTTCTGCAATTTGGATACTATTAAGTGCCGCTCCTTTGCGCACATTATCGGAGACAACCCAGAGATTTAGGCCTCTTGGATGTGAAATATCTTCACGTATACGACCAACGTATACAGGATCTTTGCCTGCTGATTCCGTGACCGCAGTTGGATACCCACCGTTTGCTCTCTTATCCATTAATTTAACACCCGGCGCCTTTTTCAATAATTTGTGGGCTTGTTCAACACTGATTTTTTCCCGTGTCTCAATATGCACGGCCTCAGAATGACCATAGAAAACGGGCACGCGGACACAGGTTGGGTTGACATCAATAGCATCGTCGGCAAATATCTTTTTAGTTTCCCACACCATTTTCATTTCTTCTTTGGTGTAGCCGTTTCCCATAAACACATCAATTTGCGGCAATACATTAAAAGCAATTTGCTTCGGATAAACACTCGATTTTGCTGGCTGTCCATTTAATAAAGCGGCAGTCTGGGTTGCTAATTCTTCAATTGCTTCTTTACCCGTACCCGATACGGCCTGATAGGTGGCAACATTAATACGCTCAATACCAACCGCATCATAAATAGGCTTGAGTGCAACCAACATTTGTATTGTCGAGCAGTTTGGATTGGCAATGATATTGCGTTGCTTATATTGATCCAGCGCCCAAGCATTAACTTCAGGTACGATCAGGGGTATATCGTCGTCATAGCGAAAGTGCGAAGTATTGTCGATAACCACACACCCTGCGGCTGCGGCTTTAGGTGCAAATTCTTCGGAAATGCTGCCACCAGCAGAAAACAGTCCTATTTGAGTTTGGTTAAAATCAAAATCTGCAAGATCTTGAACACTATATGACTTGTTTTTAAAGACAACCGTTTTCCCAGCCGAACGACTGCTCGCCAAAGGATACAAATTGCCCACCGGAAAATTACGCTGTTCCAGAATTTCGATCATTGTTTCGCCGACAGCGCCAGTTGCGCCAACGACTGCCACATCATAAAGTTTTGTCATATTTTAAATTACCCGTAAAAAATTCTGCCAGCAATACCGTACAGAAATATTCAATACACTCAGGAATTCACCTTTTACCTGAACAGCCTACCGCCCTTTAGCTGGATAGCAAGCAATTCATTACGAATGACTAAAGTATTCGCCGTTTCTTAAATATTTCTATAACAATTTGAATAAAAACAAACATCCGGGCGCTTGGAAACAGCGCTCGCAGCTGCTTATCATGAGATCGATTTTAGAGCAAAATGATTAGAACAATAAACAGTTTTGTACAAACTTTTATTGTAGCGCTTTAACAACCGCATCGCCCATCGCCGCTGTACCAACTGTTTCACTCGCAGCACCGACAATATCTGCCGTTCGATAGCCCTGATCCAAGACACTGTTGACGGCCCCTTCAATGGCATCAGCGACATCGGCACGATTAAAGGTGTAACGATACATCATTGCAACCGACAAAATGGTAGCCAGGGGGTTGGCAATACCCTTTCCGGCAATGTCCGGTGCTGTGCCATGAATAGGCTCGTACATACCTTTGTTTTGGCTGTTGAGTGATGCTGAAGGCAACATGCCGATTGAACCGGTCAGCATGGCAGCCGCGTCCGATAGAATATCGCCGAACATATTACCCGTCAGCATTACATCAAACTGTTTGGGAGCTCGCACTAACTGCATGGCGGCATTGTCCACATACATATGAGTCAACTCAACGTCGGGATACTCCGCCGCAACTGCCGCAACAACTTCTCGCCAGAGCACGGTAACTTCTAAGACATTCGCTTTGTCAACAGAGCACAAGCGTCCGCCACGCTTTTGCGCTGCTTGAAACGCGACATGGGCAATACGTTTGATTTCACTTTCAGAATAGACATAGGTATTGAAGCCTTCACGCTCTCCATTTTCGAGCGTGCGAATACCACGTGGTTCACCAAAGTAAATGCCGCCCGTTAATTCTCTGACAATCAACATATCCAGGCCGGCGACCAATTCTGGCTTTAATGAACTGGCTTCGGCAAGCTGGGGGTACAGCCTGGCGGGGCGAAAATTTGCAAACAAATCCAACCCTGAGCGCAATCCCAACAACCCCTTTTCAGGCCTGAGTGAACCATCAACGCTAGACCACTTGGGGCCACCGACAGCACCGAGTAAAATTGCATCCGCCTCTCTTGCCTTTGCCATAGTAGCATCAGGCAATGGTGTCCCCGTCGCATCAAAGGCAGCCCCACCGATTAACGCTTCGGAGAGCTCAATATCCAATCTGAATTTAGCTTGAACCGCAGCGATTACCTTGAGCGCTTCATTTATAATTTCCGGGCCAATACCATCGCCCTTTAAAACCAGTATCTTTTGTGGCATAAATCATTCCAATCAAATAGTTAGCAATAAAAGTTAAACATTTTTATTAAAAAGCCAGGGAGAGGTCTGCTTGCGCTTTTCTTCATAGGCACTAATGGTATCAGCATCCTCCAAGGTAAGACCTATATCATCGAGCCCATTGAGCAAGCAATGTTTGCGAAATGGATCGACCTCAAAGAGATATGACACTCCCGATGGTGTCATCACGCTTTGTTTTTCAAGGTCAATGGTTAGCTCATAACCAATTTTGGCTTCCACTTCTATATGCAGCTTATCAACTATATTTTTTTCTAAAACAATAGGTAACAGTCCATTTTTAAAACTATTATTAAAAAATATATCGGCAAAACTGGGAGCAATCACACAACGAATCCCGTATTCTAAAATCGCCCAAGGCGCATGCTCACGACTCGAACCACAGCCAAAATTGTCCTGCGCCAATAAGATACTTGCGCCTTGGTAGCGTGGCTGGTTAAGCACAAAATCCATGTTTAGCTGCCTCTTGCTGCTGTCTTGGCCGGGATAACCCTCATCCAAATAGCGCCATTCGTCAAATAGGTTAACGCCAAAGCCCGTGCGCTTTATCGATTTTAGAAACTGTTTAGGGATAATCTGATCGGTATCCACATTGGCTCTATTAATGGGAACAACAAGACCTCTATGCTGAATAAATTTTTCCATTTTCTTTCTCTTATATTGCAGATATCAAATAGTATTTTGAGTGACCGATACTAGTTATTCTTGTTGTTGCGACACATCAACAAAATGCCCAGCTATCGCCGCTGCCGCAGCCATCGCAGGGCTAACCAAATGAGTTCTCCCCCCCATACCCTGGCGACCTTCAAAGTTACGGTTTGAAGTCGAGGCACAGTGCTCCCCCGCGCCTAATCTATCCGCATTCATCGCCAGACACATAGAACAACCCGGGGCACGCCATTCAAACCCTGCGTCTATAAAAACCTGATCCAAGCCTTCTTCTTCCGCCTGCTGTTTAACCAGCCCCGAGCCAGGAACCACCAACGCCTGCTTAATAGAACTGGCTACTTTGCGTCCCTGAACAACCGCTGCCGCAGCGCGGATATCTTCAATCCGCGAATTTGTGCACGAGCCAATAAACACACGATCAAGCCAGATGTCAGTGAGCGGCGTATTCTCCTTTAACCCCATATACTGTAATGCTCGCGCATAACCCGTTTGTTTAATAGGGTCATCTTGCTGAGCCGGGTCGGGAATCAACTGATCAATAGGTAACACCATTTCCGGAGAAGTACCCCAGGTTACCTGAGGCTTAATATCATCACCGCGTAAGACGATAGTTTGATCAAAATGAGCATCCTCATCACTAACCAACTGACGCCATGCGGAGACGGCCTGTATCCATTCATCACCTTTTGGTGCAAAGGGCCGACCCTGAATATAGTTGATGGTAGTGTCGTCTACTGCAACCATACCAGCTCGAGCACCTGCCTCTATCGCCATATTACAAATAGTCATGCGCCCTTCCATGCTCATATCGCGAATCACCTCACCCGCAAACTCTATCGCAAAGCCGGTGCCACCGGCGGTGCCAATCTTACCGATAACCGCTAGTACAACATCCTTGGCGCTGACACCGGGTCGTAACTTGCCGTCAATTCGAACCAGCATGTTCTTCATCTTTTTCTGAATAAGGCACTGTGTCGCCAGTACATGCTCCACCTCAGAGGTACCAATGCCGTGCGCCAAACATGCTAACGCGCCATGGGTTGAGGTATGGGAATCACCACAGACTAAGGTCATACCGGGTAAAGTCGCGCCCTGCTCCGGCCCGACCACATGCACAATACCCTGACGGATATCACGAATTTTGAATTCTAATATGCCAAACTCGTCACAATTATCATCTAATGTCATGACCTGGATTTTTGAGACAGGGTCTTCAATACCATCAATTCCCTGCTCACGCCCTGTCGTAGGCACATTATGATCAACTGTGGCTAAATTGGCATCGATTCGCCATGGTTTACGACCAGCCAAGCGCAGCCCTTCAAAGGCTTGCGGAGAAGTGACTTCATGCAGTAAATGCCGATCAATATAAATCAGCGCAGTGCCATCGGCGCGCACTTTTACCAAATGATCCTGCCAAAGTTTATCGTAAAGGGTTTGACCCGCCATGCATTCTACTCCTATCTAATGCTTGATCCGTCCGCGAGAAACCAACAAGCCTATTTCACACAAGAAATACATATGCTACATTCCAACTTCAGATAACACAAATTCATATTTTTTATAGTTTTGATTCCAAATAGGAATTAAATTATTTATACAAGCGAAGAACCGAAGAGAGAATCTAACACCACATGGATATTCATACTCTCAACGCCTTTATTCAGGTCGCCGAAACCGGATCTTTTTCGCTAGCGGCTGATCTTCTCCACATTACCCAACCCGCCGTCAGTAAAAGAATCGCGATGTTAGAAAATCAACTCGGTCTGCGCCTGATAGACCGGATTGGGCGTCGCGTCGCTCTGACGGAAGCAGGTGCCAACCTACTACCTCGCGCCATTACAATTTTAGCTGACATTGAGGAT
Organism: Pseudomonadales bacterium; assembly: GCA_024234615.1. Lineage (NCBI taxonomy): Bacteria > Pseudomonadati > Pseudomonadota > Gammaproteobacteria > Pseudomonadales > Pseudomonadales bacterium. The sequence goes on along the minus strand of JACKNY010000001.1, from coordinate 1,424,983 downwards.
GCCAAACGCAGTCTAACCAATCTGTCGGGCACAATAACAGGCGTATTAAATATGGGAATCAGTCATCATCTGGGGCTGCACAGACTACCGCCCGTGTTAAAGCGCTTTTCTGATCTATACCCAGAGGTCAGCCTAGATATCCGCTTTCTAGCGTCAGAGACTGCCTATGACGAGGTATTACAAGGCAAAACAGAGCTCGCTTTGACCACGCTTGCGGAGGAGCCTGTTGATAAGATCAAAACACAAGAGGTCTGGCCCGATCCCCTGTATTTCGTTGCTGCTCTGGATCATCCTTTAGCAAAAAAGCAAAAAGTAACGCTCAGAGACTTTGCGATGTATGGCGCTATTCTCCCTGAGCTGAACACCTTCACAGGTGCTATGACAAAAACACTATTTGAGGAAAACCACGTCCAGCTAAGGGTTAGTATGTGCACTAATTACTTGGAAACCATCCATATGATGGTCAGTATTGGCTTGGGCTGGAGTCTGTTACCGCTTACCTTGGTCGACTCGAAACTGAAAATATTGGAAGTAGAAGGCGTTTCTCTATGCCGAAACCTAGGCGCCATCTACCACCGAGATCGCACCCTCTCCAATTCAGCTATCGCTTTTTTGGAACTCTTGCGTTCGGAAACTGATGAAAGCAATGACTAACGCTAGCAGACAAACCGCCGTTGACATAGCAAAGGTTCCTCTTGCCCCCATATTCGCCCATAAGTAGCCACTTAACACAGCCCCAACCGCCGCACCAGCACCGAAACTCGAGGAGCTATACAAAGCTTGTCCCTGCCCTTCATGACCTCCGCCGAAATAACGATGCACCACTTCGATGGCGGCCGCATGCAAAGCGCCAAAACTAAAGGCGTGGGCGCATTGCGCCAGAATCACTAACCCTAAATACTGGGTGCAATAAGCAATGATTAACCAACGCATAGCGGTAATAAAAAAACTAATGAGAAAAATAGTGCGTAGGCTGTAGCTCCGCATGATTCGGTGCATATAAATAAATATCACAACTTCTGCCAACACCCCCAAGGCCCACAATTGCCCGATGAGTGCGCGGCTGTAACTATATTCCTCTAAGTGGATACTGAAAAAGACATAATAAGGCGCGTGTGATATCTGCAACAAAAATGAAACAAGAAAAAATGCAACGACCGCCGGTTGCTTAACAATTTCCCACAACCCCTGAGTTGCTTCCAAATCAGTCTGAGCCGGTCTCTCTTTTACCCAGACTGTACTAAGCCAAATCATCAGCATAAAAAAAGCAATCGCGTGGGGTAAATACCTAATATTAAGGTAGTCAAAAATAACGCCCATCAACGCAACAGCTCCAATAAAGCCAATAGAGCCCCAGAGCCGGACATGGCTGTAAGTGCTGCGCTTATCAGCCAAGTGTGTCAAGGTGATCACTTCGAACTGAGCTAATATGGCATTCCAAAAGAAACTGTAGCAAAAGATAACTATGGCTAACCAAATAAAACTATGAGAGATAAAAATGCCGAGGAAGAAAAGAAACCCTAAACTGGCACCAACACGAATGATGTAAAGCCGTTGATTAGTTTTGTCGGCCAGCCAACCCCAAATATTTGGGGCCACAATACGCGTACAGGACATAACGGCGATCAGCCACCCAATCTGTTTCGCATCAAAACCTAAATCTTTGAGAAACAGGCTCCAATAAGGCAGCATTGCACCAAGAGCCGCGAAGTAAAAAAAATAAAAGCGGGAAAGCGGCCAATAGGGCACCTTGTGCCCTGTGGAGGAGGCGTCACATCCTGGCATGAGTTATTGATCGGTTGAGGACGGAATAACCGGTGCGCCTGGCGTTACATCGCTGTTTTGCCCTCTATTGCGAAGCAGGTGGTCCATCAGCACAATAGCCAGCATTGCTTCAGCAATGGGAGTGCCACGAATGCCGACACAAGGATCATGGCGTCCTTTTGTGACGACTTCAACGGCATTGCCATTGAGGTCAATGGTGCGACCTGGGATGGTGATGCTGGATGTCGGCTTTAGGGCAATGTGAGCGACGATATCCTGACCTGTCGAAATTCCGCCTAAGACACCTCCTGCGTTATTAGACAAAAAGCCTTGCGGCGTCATTTCATCTCTGTGCTCGGTGCCCTTCTGCGCTACCGATTTAAAGCCCGCGCCCAGCTCCACGCCTTTCACCGCATTAATGCTCATGAGGGCGTGAGCGATATCGGCGTCAAGGCGATCAAATACCGGCTCGCCTAACCCCGGAGGTAAACCGCTGGCAATGACCGTAATTTTTGCGCCCACAGAATTACCTTCACGGCGTAATGCATCCATATATTTTTCTAACTCAGGAATTTTATCGGCATCCGGGCAGAAAAAAGGATTGGTTTCAACTACACCCCAATCCACCTTATCCATTGTGATAGGGCCCAACTGCGATAGATAACCACGCACGCTAACGCCTAGTTTTTCGGCCAGATATTTTTTCGCAATGGCTCCAGCGGCAACACGCATTGCCGTTTCTCGTGCGGAGGCACGACCACCGCCTCGATAATCCCGAAACCCATATTTTTGTGTATAGGTGTAATCGGCGTGACCAGGGCGAAAACGATCCATTACTTTGGAATAATCAGCCGAACGCTGATCCGTATTTTCAATGACCATCCCTATCGGTGTTCCTGTGGTTTTACCCTCGAACACACCAGATAGAATTTTTACTTCATCAGCTTCTCTGCGCTGAGTCGTAAAACGCGATGTACCTGGTTTGCGTCGATCCAAATCCCGTTGTAGATCTGCCGCTGAAATTTCCAATCCAGGTGGACAACCATCCACAATGCACCCTAATGCAGGACCATGGCTTTCACCGAAGCTGGTTACTGTAAATAATTTACCTATCGTATTACCGGACATAGATTTCCAAAACTATTTGCTGATACTGTTTGTTAAAAAAGTGACTTATATTGTTTTAATTGAGCCGCCGTGAGCACAAATACACCATGCCCTCCCCGCTCAAAATCCAACCATAAAAACGGCACACCTTCACAGGCTTTGCGCAATGCGGCCTCAGAGTTACCTACCTCTGCAACCAAAACGCCATATTCGGTTAAATAGTCACCAGCTTTTCTTAAAATTTCTCGAATACAATCCAAGCCATCAGCGCCAGCAGAAAGACCGAGCTGTGGCTCGTGTTTGTATTCTTCTGGCATGTCGGCAAAATCCTGTGCGTCCACATAGGGCGGATTACTAACAATTAAATCATAGCCTTTCAGAGGAAGCTCATTAAACAAATTTGACTGGTAAAGCGACACGCGTTTTTCCAGATGATGGTTGCGGATATTAATTCCGGCCACCGCGAGCGCATCCTCAGACACATCGGAAAGGTCAACCTCAGATTCTGGGAAGGCCATGGCACAGGCAATTCCGATACAACCGCTACCGGTACAAAGGTCCAAAATCTGGTGTACCTCATCACCACATAACCAAGGCGTAAAACCACGCTCGATGAGTTCCGCGATGGGCGATCGCGGAATCAACACCCGCTCATCAACATAAAAGGGCAAGCCAGCAAACCAGGCTTCATTGGTCAGGTAAGCCAGTGGTATTCTTTCGTTCACTCTTCTTACGACAACACGACAGATATTTTCTTTTTCCTGCCGTGTCAGTCGCGCATCCATCGCCGTATGATCTGTGTCCCAAGGCAGGTGCAAACAACCAAACACTAGCAGAACCGCCTCATCCCAGGCATTATCAGTGCCGTGCCCAAAAAACACCTTCGCCTGATTAAAATAACTAGCGGTCCAGCGAATATAATCACGCAAGGTGTGGAGTTCATCGAGCGGGAAATTTGGTTGATTTTTTGTCAGGCTCACTGGGCATCCAAGGTAAGAAATGTCCAGCAATTCTAACCAATCTCGTTACAAATATCCTGCTTATTGCATGCAAATTAATAAACAATCGAAATAAAGCGCTTTACCTGCCTGCTGCCATGTCGTAGGGTAATATTTTTGACTAAACAGGATTTATTGATGGAAGAGCATTTTGCAAAAATCATCGAGTCAATAGGCGAAGACCTAACGCGAGATGGCTTAAAAGACACCCCCGCCCGAGCAGCAAAGGCCTTCGCCTTTCTCAACCGCGGCTATACCCAAAATATTACCGATGTGGTAAATGGCGCGTTATTTGACTCAAATTCCGATGAAATGGTGATTGTACAGGATATCGAGCTTTACTCTCTGTGCGAACACCACCTGCTGCCCTTTATTGGTAAATGCCATGTTGCTTACATCCCACAAGGAAAGGTGTTGGGACTATCGAAAGTAGCACGCGTGGTTGATATGTTCGCCCGCCGTTTGCAGATTCAGGAAAAGTTAACCCAGGAAATTGCAGAAACAATCAAACAGGTCACGAATGCTAAAGGTGTTGCGGTGATTATTGAAGCCCAACACATGTGTATGATGATGCGTGGGGTTGAGAAGCAAAACTCTGTCATGAAAACATCTGCGATGCTAGGCGCTTTCAGGAATAATGCGTCGACTCGCAGTGAATTTCTCGCTTTGATCAGCTAACCGTCTAATCGCCTTGTAACACTAACTCAATACGGCTGGGCTCTTTAGCGGCATTGCCCATTGGCGCTAACGGCCCGATGCCGCGCGCTTCTAGTCTGGCTTCTTCGATACCCAGACTCGTCAACGCCTGCTTCACTGAGACGGCACGTTTGAGTGACCTTGCCACCAAGGTATCCAGCGTTCCGGTTGAATTGAGGTGTCCGACCACATAGAGCTTCAGACGAATATTTTTATTCAACGCTTTAACCAAGGTATTGAGCGATGCAACTGACTCCTGTTCCAACTCATCCTGTTCATTAAATACCAATTCGACAAGGGATAGGTGTTTGTTTTGCCGTAGACTTTTTAACAACGCATCCGGATTGATACTCAAATCTTGCGTTCGGTTTAATTTTGTTTCTAACAAATCCAAATGGACATAGACACGCTTATTACCGCGCATAATGCTATAGAGAACAACCAACAACTCTTTATCATCCAGCTTAATTCTGAAGACCGAGTAATGCTGATCATGATCAGGCCCATAGAGTATTGAAATTTTAAAAATCTCATTTGCCCAGTAACTGCTGCTTCCACACTCTCTAGCAGCGCAATTAAACAACAGTTCCGCTGACGCCAGTTGACTGGCGTAATACTGAAAGGCCGCCAGTGACGAGTATCCTTCTGGAATTCTATAAGTGATTCGGGTAAGTCGTCCGTTAAGATGTTTGACATACTCCGGTGCTAATTCATTGTTCACCCTTTTTAATTTGCCCAATACCAAAGCGTAATTAACCTGCTGGGAGCTGCTATACTGCTCAATTTTAGCGCCTGGGTAGCGGTTGATTCCTGCATAATCTGAGGCCCCGGCCACATCTTCGGACAGGTCAAAAGCAGCCAACATTTGATGAAAGAATAAACCAATGAGAGAGATAACGAGTCTAACTGCGAGCGTTTTTGTCATAGTAGATTAAATTGCGCCGATGTTGCCAAAGTTCATGACGCATTTCTAACACAGATCGCAGCGATAACCAAAGACTAGAAGAAAAAACCGCATATTTTATTGAAATCTATCCAGACATCCGCGCACTAAAATCCCAGGAAGTAAGCCAAGTCGGCTCTATCCGGATGGCAAGCTCCTGATCAACACGGCTTAACAGCCAATTTCTGAGTTTCTGGTTCTTTTCAGCCAAATATCTATCAATCAAATTTGGCAGCACAATGCCAGCTTCATCGTGCAATAAACTCACTACCCCTTGACCACGAACGCCTTTATAGGGCATTTCATTTGACGCTACTTCAAACGCACACTTGGCATTGTAAGAAAGTAATTTGCAGACTTTTGAGTTTTTATGAACCGCGCACCAGAAATAACCATCGCGATAGAGATACCAAAGCGAACACACCAGTGGAAACCCATCCCGATCATTACAAGCGAGCCTGATTGGAATAACGGCTGAACTCAAATAGGACTGAATTTTATCGATAGCCCAGGCGCTGGTATGACAAAGCGGAAGCGGATGTTCTCTGTGCATTGCATACTCCTATTTTATTAGTCTCTATATTAATCGCTAAGAATATTTCAGCTCATCAGGGACGTAATACTGCTTTAATGACCTTACCCTGTTCTGAGTCAGCAACCGCCTGATCTATCTCTGCCAATGAGTAAAAACTGATTAAGCGATCAATCGGGAAAACACCTTCAAGATACAGCTCCACCATTTTAGGTATAAACACATCAGGAATACTATCTCCTTCGATAATTCCTTTCACGGTGCGACCAAACATAATGCTGTTCATATCGAGAGAAACTTCCGTCCCCATCGGCGCGGCGCCAACTAATCCACAAACACCTGTCACACACAGACAATCCACGGCCTGCCGGAAAACCTGCGGGGAAGCGGTGCATTCGAGTGAATAATCAGCACCACCGTTAGTAATATCAACAACTTTTTCGACTACATCAACTTGCATTGGATTAATGCTATGGGTTGCCCCCAAGGAGAGCGCTAAAGCGAGTCTTTCTTCATTTAAATCCACTGCAATAATCGGTTCGCAACCCTCTATTTTTGCCGCCATTACCGCCGACAAGCCAACTGAACCACAGCCAAAAACGACCAGACTCTCCCCTGCTTCCGGTTGTAGCGAATTCATCACCGCGCCCGCGCCGGTCTGAATGCCGCAGCCCAATGGACCAAGCAGTTCCAGAGGTGCAGTTTTATTAACCTTAATGGTGTTCGCTTCAGTTGCTAAGGCGTAACTCGCAAATGAGGATTGCCCAAAAAAATTGCCGTGCAAAATTTCACTACCCTTATGCAAAGTACAGGAACCGTCATCACGCGTACCAGAAAAATTACATTCGAATATTCTTAGACAATGGCTGGGATCGTCCTTCTGACAATTACGGCACTCACCACAGGAGCGGTAACTTAAAACCACATGATCTCCGGGTTGTACCTTAGTCACATTTTCGCCGACGGCCTCAACAACACCGGCACCCTCATGCCCGAGCACCGAAGGGAACGGCACCGGATACATTTGATCGCGGCAGCTCAAATCCGTATGACAAACGCCAACACCCACGATACGCACCAGCACCTCATTGGATCGAGGTGCTTCAATTTCTAACGCCTCCACTTCGAATGTTCCAGACTTTTCTCTGACTACTGCTGCCACGATCTCCATAAATCCTCCTCAAGGTGTTATGCGATAAACATCTCTCGCATTGATAAAAGCTACGCCTGACACAAGAGAAAACTGTGCTTGCTGAAGCCAATATATTACTGCCAGACTAAAACATCATCCCAATGCACCGATATCAAACTCACGCCAACACTAGCCCAATTCCGCAAAAGATTGCGTTTTGGTAACGATTATTGCATCCTTTTAGGCTACACCTCTACCAATAAGGGATAGAGGAGGTTAGGATTATGACGATTAACCTAGATTCATCAGCCCTCGCACAAACACCCAGCTTCGAGATCAATGATCCCGCCAGCATTAGCGCTTATATGTCAAACGCTTTTCGTCCTAACCAAAGTATCGTTCGAGGGAAAAGTCTTCCAGTTGCCTTCCGGCACAATAGCCTGCAATTCGGTACCACCACCATCAATCTAGTACGCTACGGAACGGCAGCACGTGTGGAGGCGCCACCCGCAAAAGAAATATTTCTCGCCATGTTTACCCTTGCCGGAAAAGCTCGGGTCGATCAAGGTGACCGACAGTTTATTGCGGATTCAGGTACCTTCTGTGTGCTGAATCCAAACCGGCATTTAAACATCGAACTTTCAAACGACTTTGAGCAATTAACTATAAGGATTGCTGATGATGCCGTCCGCCGCTCACTGTTACAGCTAAGTCATCGCGAATTAAAGCAACCGTTGGAATTCGCTCCTGTCGCTTATTTGATCAATGGCCAAGCCGCAAGCTTCGCCCGTTTAGTAAAAACCATCTGTGAAGATATGCGCAACCCCTTACAGGGCTTAGCTCATCCGGCCGTATCGAAACACTTGGAAGAAGCCCTGGTTAACCTCCTGTTAACCGAGTTCAACCACAACCATTCTGACAAGCTTGAAAGTCCCCTTGACAGGCTTACGCCCTATTTTTTAAAACGCGCCCAAGAATACATTCATGCTAATCTTGAACAACCTATCAGTATTTCGGAGATAGCTACCGCCAGCGGAGCAAGCGTAAGGTCTTTACAGAATGCCTTTAAACATTATCTCAATACCACCCTCACCCTCTATCTTCGTCATCAGCGTCTTTATAAAGTCCGGCACGCCTTGCTGAGCGCCGCTGCCAATGGTTTAAGTGTCACCGATATCGCTCTTGCCCATGGCTTTACTCACCTCAGTAAATTTTCCCACTACTATAAGACATTGTTTGGTGAATCGCCTTTACAGACAAAAACAGGACAACGTTAGCTCAGAGGCTCCCTCTTACAAAGGCTTTATCGCTTCACCTTTAATCATGTATGCGGCAAAAGGAGGCGACATTTTAGGGTTTCGGTATCGCTCAATATTTTTGAATTCAAAACCCGCTTTACTGAAAACGGCTTCCGTATCTCTATTTAGGTGACAACCACAACCGAACACCTTCCAGGCAGGATTAATAAATTCCTGTACCCGCTGCATTCTGCCTTCCGGAAATCGGACATGCTCAAAAAACAGTAATTTCCCACCCGGCTTAAGCACCCGAAAGACTTCTTTCGCAGCGCTCTCAGCATCGGGAATGGTACAAAAAACTAAACAGGCGATTGCCGTATCAAAGCTGTTATCCTCAAACGTCATACTTTCACCACCGCCAATCACAAACTCGTAACGATCAACAGCGATTTTTAAATTACCCTGATCGGCAATTTTACCGAGTCTTTTTTTCGCTTTCTCAACCACCGCCACACAGGGCTCTAAGCCAACTATTTTTTCCGCTGCTTCTGTATAGAACGGCAAATTACTACCGTTGCCAACCCCTACCTCTAATACCTTCCCTGTAGCACGCCTGACCATCTCTTCCCGCTCTTCCTTAAGACCGGCAAGCGCGATGTCCATAATCGCGGGTAATATGTGATCTTCATGAATACCCATACTTTTGTTCTCCTCAATCCACAGTTCTATTATGATTCCTCAACCGTTATTAACCGCTTCACGAGACAGGAATATAACTAATATTACCGTAAAATTATAACTATAAACAAAAAAGGCAGCCGAGGCTGCCTTTTTTGGATCATAAAGGGTGCTGATTGTTACCAGCCAGTTATCTCCGCCAAAGCGTCACCAATTTGCGCTAAGCTTCTGACGGTTTTAACACCAGCATCTTCCAACGCTGCAAACTTTTCGTCGGCGGTACCCTTGCCACCGGAAATAATAGCGCCTGCATGGCCCATGCGCTTGCCCGCAGGAGCGGTAACACCGGCAATATAGGAAACCACTGGTTTGGTCACATTGGCTTTGATGAAGGCTGCCGCTTCTTCCTCTGCGGTGCCACCAATTTCACCAATCATCACGATTGCTTCGGTTTTATCATCGTCCTGGAAGAGCTTCAAAATATCAATAAAGTTAGAGCCTGGAATTGGATCGCCACCAATACCGACGCAAGTAGATTGCCCGAAGCCGTGGTCTGTGGTTTGTTTCACTGCTTCATAGGTCAGTGTGCCTGAGCGCGAAACAATTCCGACCTTACCAGGCAAATGAATATGGCCAGGCATAATTCCGATCTTGCACTCTCCGGGTGTAATGACGCCAGGACAGTTAGGGCCAATCAGGCGCACGCCCAACTCGTCACACTTAACTTTGGCATCTAGCATATCCAGAGTTGGAATACCTTCGGTAATACAAACGATCAATTCAACGCCAGCATTAGCCGCTTCCAAAATAGAGTCTTTACAAAATGCAGCCGGAACATAAATCACAGACGCGGTGGCACCAGTACCAGCCACGGCTTCACTTACTGTATTGAACACTGGTAAACCAAGATGTGTCTGGCCACCTTTACCGGGCGTCACACCACCTGCCATTTGCGTACCGTAGGCAATGGCTTGTTCTGAGTGGAAGGTACCCTGCGATCCAGTGAAACCCTGGCAAATTACTTTGGTGTTTTTGTCGATTAAGATACTCATTATTAATTCCCCGCTGCTTTCACGGCTTGCTCAGCCGCTTCAGTTAAACTATTCGCAGCAATAATATTCAAACCACTTTTTGCCAAAAGCTCCGATCCTTTATCGGCGTTATTGCCTTCCAAACGCACAATAACCGGGACTTTCACGCCTACTTCTTCTACTGCACCGATAATGCCTTCGGCAATCAGATCGCAACGCACAATACCGCCAAAGATGTTGACTAGCACCGCTTTAACATTGTCGTCTGAAAGAATGATTTTGAACGCCTCAGTGACCCGCTCCTTAGTCGCACCGCCACCAACGTCTAGAAAGTTTGCGGGAAACCCACCATGCAGCTTGACGATATCCATAGTCCCCATCGCCAAGCCAGCACCATTGACCATACAGCCGATGCTGCCATCCAAGGCCACGTAATTAAGATCCCATTTGGCCGCATTGGCTTCTCGCTCATCTTCCTGACTGGGGTCGTGCATCTCTTTGATCTTTGGCTGGCGATACAGCGCATTGCCATCCACATTGATTTTAGCATCCAGACAGTGCAGATTACCTTCTGTAGTAATGACTAGTGGATTTACTTCGATCAGCGCTAAATCTTTTTCTTTAAATAATTTGGCAAGGCCCATAAAAATCTGGGTGAACTGCTTAATCTGAACACCTTCAAGACCAAGCTTGAACGCTAATTCTCGTCCTTGGTATGGCTGAGCACCAACTAACGGGTCGATAACGGCTTTTAAGATTTTTTCTGGCGTTTCATGCGCAACTTTCTCAATTTCCACGCCACCTTCGGTCGACGCCATAAATACGATACGGCGGCTAGCACGATCTACTACCGCACCAAGATACAATTCCTGCGCGATATCAGTACAGGTCTCCACCAAGATTCGGCTTACCGGCTGACCATTGGCATCTGTTTGGTAGGTTACCAGTCGGTTACCTAGCCATTTACGTGAGAATTCTTCGATTTCTGCTTTGCTGGTCACCAGCGCCACACCGCCAGCTTTACCACGTCCACCGGCGTGAACCTGGGCTTTAACCACCCATTTATCGCCACCGATAGTTGCCGCTGCCGCTACGGCCTCCTGAACAGTTTCCGCTGCTATACCCTGAGATACAGGCAAGCCATATTCGGCAAACAGTTGCTTGCCTTGATACTCGTGTAAATTCATATTTCTCTACCAAGTTTAATTAACACTAATGAAAATCCTAGCTGATTGCGAGCTGATGATTAGCAATACCTTTGCCTACACCATCCGCAAGCTTGAAAATTCAACCTCTAAAAATACTTATATTACAGAACGTTACAGAAAATACTTAACGTTTTTTACGATTAGGCATATGAATCGCATGTCCGTTCGCTGCGAGCGCTGCCTCATGTACCGCTTCAGATAATGTCGGATGCGAGAATACCATTAAACCAATATCTTCCGCGCTAGAGCCGAACTCCATGGCAATAACACCCTGCTGAGCCAAATCACCTGCACTGGGCCCCAAGACATGCAGACCAAGCACACGATCTGTTTCTTCATGAGCAATTATTTTCACCATGCCATCTGCATCGTTGGCGGCAAGCGCTCGACCACTAGCCGCAAATGGAAACACGCCTACTTTATAGGGCACGCCTTCCTGCTTCAGCTGTTGTTCCGTCTTGCCAACCCAAGCGACTTCGGGGTGGGTATAAATCACCGAAGGAATCAGGTCATAGTTGATCTGGGCCTTTTTACCCGCGATCAGCTCCGCCACCATAACCCCCTCTTCCGAGCCTTTATGCGCTAACATCGGGCCTCGTACCACATCACCAACAGCATAAACACCAGCGACTGCAGTTCTACATTGTCCATCCACAACCACAAAACCACGCTCGTTCAGCTCAACTCCAGCATCTTGCGCAAGCACATTCGTGGTAAACGGACGACGGCCGACCGATACGATTAACTTATTAACGCTTAATTCCTGCTCACCCTCAGCATCGGTGTACTGAATCGTAACAGAATCCTTACCCGCTTTGGAGCCAGTAACGCGAGCACCCAAACGAATATCCAACCCCTGTTTTTTACAAATTTTTAGTGCTTCTTTGGCGATTTGTTCGTCGACCAAAGGTAAAAACTCCTCCATTGCCTCCAGGATAACCACCTCAGAACCAAGTCGCTTCCACACGCTGCCCAACTCCAGACCGATAACTCCCGCCCCAATCACACCGACTTTGTCCGGCACTTCCTGGAATGCCAGTGCGCCTTCATTATCAACAATAGTATCGCCATTAATAGGTGTTGGCGGTATTGCCACCGGCACAGAGCCCGTGGCAATGATGATATTCTCCGCTTCCAGAATCTCAGCATTACCTTCATGCGGTGTAAATTCGACTTTTTTGTCCGCTAACAGTTTTCCGGTACCGGCCAGACTAGTCACCCCGTTGGCTTTAAACAGGCCACTAATACCTGTGGTGAGGGTGCTAATTATTTTTTCCTTGCGCTTTATCATAGCGGGCACATCAATAGTGACGTCCGCTGTACTAATCCCATGTACCTGCAAACCGACTTTGGTCTCATGATATTTATAGGATGAGTCCAACAGCGCCTTCGAGGGTATACAGCCCACATTTAGGCAAGTACCACCCAAAACTGGTTTACCCTTTGCATCTAACCATTTATCGATACAGGCCGTGGACAACCCCAACTGGGCAGCACGGATCGCACTGACATAGCCAGCTGGCCCACCACCGATAACGATCACGTCATACTTTTGTGACATTAGAAAACTTCCTCGATTTCTGTTTTAGACTTGTAACAAGATGCGTGCTGGATCTTCCAGCAGTTCCTTAATCGTGACTAGGAACTGCACCGCTTCACGCCCGTCTATCATACGGTGATCATAAGACAGCGCCAAATACATCATCGGTAAAATTTTAACTTCACCCTCTACCGCCATAGGGCGTTCTTGAATTTTGTGCATACCAAGTATCGCGGTTTGCGGTGGATTCAGTATCGGTGTCGACAACAAAGAACCAAATACACCACCGTTTGAAATGGTAAAGGTACCACCAGTCATTTCATCGATTCCCAACTTTCCTGCCCGGGCTTTTTCTCCATAGGCGGCAATACTGGCTTCAATATCTGCCACTCCCATGGTTTCAGTATTGCGTAATACTGGCACCACCAAACCCTTTTCAGTAGAAACAGCCACACCGATATCCTGATAACCATGATAGACAATCTCACTGCCATCAATCGACGCATTCACCGCAGGAAAACGTTTCAAGGCTTCCACCGAGGCTTTGACAAAAAACGACATAAAACCTAGCTTGACGCCATTGTGCGCCTTTTGGAATTCGTCTTTATATTTTGTCCTAAGCGCCATTATCGGTTGCATGTTAACTTCATTATAGGTGGTCAACATCGCCGCTGTTTGCTGCGCCTGTACTAGCCTAGCAGCGATGGTCGCACGTAGACGCGTCATAGGCACACGCTTTTCCGGACGTTCACCTTGCGGCTCGGCAAGTGCTTCCGATGCGCTCGTTTGCGGCTGGTTTAAATGAGTAAGTACATCTTCTTTGGTGATGCGTCCAGCTTTGCCCGAAGCAGAGATACTGGAGGGCTCCAAGTTATTCTCACTGATTAATTTACGTGCAGCGGGACCCGCAACCGCTTCATCAATGCGTGCTTCGCTCTTAGCGACTTCCGGCGTTACTGCAGCGGCAGCGCTAGCCTGCACTTGCGGCGCCTCCGATTTCGCTGCACCTTCACCCTTGGCAAATTCGGCGATCACTTCGTTACTTAATATCGTGTCACCCTCTTCTTTAAGAATTTTTGATATTTGCCCATCGGCTGGCGCTACCACTTCCATGACAACTTTGTCCGTTTCTATATCAACAATCAGTTCATCTCGATTGATCGCTTCGCCAGGACGCTTGTGCCAAGTAGCTATCGTTCCTTCAGCGATGGATTCGGGAAAAGCGGGAGCTTTAATTTCAATAGTCATTTTTAGTTCGTCCATTCTTTAAATGTTTATTAAGACCTAAGTGCATCAGTAATCACTTTTTGTTGTTGCTGCTGATGTAGCGACATATGGCCAACAGCCGGCGAGGCTGATGCTTCACGGGCTACCTTAGTCAACTCAACATCATTCTTGAGCACATCGATGACATTACGCATGTGGTGATTACAGTTGTACCAAACGCCTTGATTCAATGGTTCTTCTTGCACCCAGGTCAATTCATTTAAGTTCGGATACGCGGAAAGTGCCTCAGCCAAATCATCTTCAGGAAATGGATAAATTTGCTCCACCCGCAAAATCGCCACGTCATCTCGACCATCTTCCTGGCGTTGATTGAGCAGTTCATAGTAAATTTTACCGCTACAGAGGATTACCCTTTTTACCTTTTCAGGATTAAGTGCCTCAACTTCCGGCAAAATCGTTTGGAAAGTACCATCAGCCAGCTCTTCTAAGGAAGAAATAACATGCTTGTGTCGCAACAGACTCTTTGCAGTCATCACGATCAGCGGCTTACGTAGCGGGCGTATAATCTGTCGACGCAGCATATGGAATACCTGGGCTGGTGTCGTTGGCAGACAAACCTGAATATTATGCTCGGCTGAGAGTTGTAGAAAACGTTCCAAACGCGCCGAGGAGTGTTCAGGCCCTTGCCCTTCATATCCATGCGGTAAGAACATGGTAAGCCCGCACAAACGACTCCATTTGTGCTCGCCGCTGGTAATGAATTGGTCAATCACCACCTGTGCATTATTCGCAAAATCCCCAAACTGGGCTTCCCAAATGACTAAACTCTTCGGCGAAGTCGAGGCATAACCATACTCGAACCCTAGCACCGCCATTTCAGAAAGTAGCGAATCGTATATATCAAATACCGGCTGACCCTCAGCGATATTCTGCAACGGCACATAAACCGCACCATCCTTTTGCGAATGCAACACCGCGTGGCGGTGTGAGAAGGTGCCCCTGCCCACGTCCTGCCCAGTCAGACGAACCGGGTGCCCACTATTGATTAAGGTTGCATAAGCCAGCGCCTCTGCACAGCCCCAGTCAATCAGGATTTCTCCTTCTATCATTTGCATACGATCTTTATAAATTTTCGCTACCTGACGCTGTACCTTGATGTGCTCCGGCACAGTATTAATCAGCTTGCCTAGCGCACGCAGGCGGTCTATATCGACGCGCGTATCGTGCTTCGCGGTCCATTCTTTATTGAGGTAGGGGGTCCAATCGACAAACTTAGCGAAATCCGGCTCACTCACCCAGTGCTCTACCAAATGACCACCGGCATCCAACGTATTGCGATACTGCTCCATCAAAGCATCACTTTCCTCCACAGAGACAACACCTTCTTTTGCCAATCGCTCGGCGTAAAGCTCTCTGGTAGTCGGGTGCTTTTTGATAACTTTATACATCAGCGGCTGCGTTGCGGATGGCTCATCCGCTTCATTGTGCCCACGCCTCCGGTAACAGATAAGATCGATAACAACATCTTTCTTAAATTCATTCCGGTAATCCATGGCCAACTGCGTAGCAAACATAACCGCTTCTGGATTGTCGCCATTCACATGAATAATGGGCGCTTCGATCATTTTCGCCACATCGGTACAGTATTCTGTTGAGCGCGCATCTTCGCGCCGACTGGTGGTAAACCCAACCTGATTATTTAAAATAATATGAACGGTACCACCGGTGTGATAGCCGCGTGTTTGCGACATCTGGAAAACTTCCATTACCACACCTTGGCCGGCAAAAGCAGCATCACCATGAATCACGATGGGGACAACCGCAATTTTATCCAAGTCTTCACGGCGATCCTGACGCGCCCGCACCGAGCCTTCGACAACCGGAGAAACAACTTCAAGATGGGATGGGTTAAACGACAGCGCTAAATGCACCTCTCCACTTGGAGTAATCCAATTGGAGGAAAAGCCTTGGTGATACTTAACATCGCCTGAGCCATTTATTTTTGACTTACCTTCGAACTCTTCGAACAGCTCTGCGGGTTTCTTGCCAAGAATGTTCACCAGTACATTGAGCCGCCCACGGTGGGCCATGCCAATCACAATTTCCTGCGCACCATAGGCAGCACTACGATTGATCATTTCCTCAATCATTGGTATCAGGCTTTCACCACCTTCAATACCAAAGCGTTTGGTACCGGGATAACGGGCCCCCAAATACTTTTCCAGGCCCTCAGCCGCCGTTAGCGAGAAAAGGATATCTTTTTTGACTTCATGACTGTACTCAGGCTGGCCACGAACCGGCTCAATACGCTGCTGAAACCACCTTTTTACACGAGTGTCGACTGCGTGCATATACTCAAAGCCGATGCTGCCACAGTAGGTTTTTTCGAGATCACGTACGATTTCATGCAAAGGCGCAACGTTGGGGCCAAAAAACAAAGAACCTAAACGAAAGCCGGTATGGTGGTCGTCGCTGGATAAATCATGGAAGGCGAGATTAAGATCAGGTACCTCTTCCCGGCGCATCAACCCCAAGGGATCAAGGTTTGCTCGTTGATGACCACGAAAACGATAGGCGTGTATCATACTTAATACCCGTACCTGCTTCTTTTCGTGCTCTATGCTGACTGAATCAGTAATTGCGCTGCCAGCGGCGCGCGTCTGTTTACCGATCGCAAGAAACTGTTTTTCGATGGTCGCATAAGAAGGTTCAGGCTGAGCCGAACCATTCGTCTTAGGCAACGCATCAAAATAGTCACGCCACTCTTGCGAAACAGCCTGGGCATTTAACAAATAGGCCTCGTAGAGCTCCTCCACATAAGCCAGATTGCTGCCCTGCATATGTGCGGATTGCCACATACGCTTCATATTTGTGTCGTGCACGGATCACCCCTGTCGTAAATATTTATCGTTAGCACATAGACTAGTACATCTACGGCCTCCCCACCACTAACGACGATACTATCAATCGCGCACCTATGAGAGATCTTTATTTTTATTTTAATTTGACCGGCTTGTTATTTTTAAAAGGTTTCTAAACACCCAATTTAAATATTCCATATTTGTTGCGAATACTTTTTTCCGAAACCCTAGGTTGCCTGATGCAACAACATTTCACGGATATGCCCAATCGCTCGTGTCGGGTTTAAACCCTTTGGGCAGACCGCCACACAATTCATAATTCCTCGACAACGGAACACGCTGAATGGGTCATCCAAATCAGCCAGTCGCTCCTGCGTTGCGGTATCGCGGCTATCAGCCAGAAAACGATAGGCTTGTAACAAACCAGAAGGCCCAACAAATTTATCTGGATTCCACCAAAAAGAAGGACAGGCAGTTGAGCAGCAGGCACAAAGGATACATTCATATAATCCATCCAGCTTCTCGCGCTCTTCTGGCGACTGCAGTCTCTCGATGGCTGGTGCCGGTGTATCGTTAAGCAGGTAGGGCTTAATCTTCTCATACTGTTTGTAAAAGATAGTCATATCAACCACCAAGTCTCTTACCACTGGCAAGCCTGGTAGCGGTCGCAATACCAACTTATTATTCTTAACCGTTTCTGACAAGGGTGTGATACAAGCTAAACCGTTTTTGCCATTCATGTTCATGCCGTCAGAACCACACACGCCCTCGCGGCAGGAACGCCGGTAAGCAATGGTTTCATCCTTCGCCTTTAACAATTCGAGCACATCCAATACCATCAGGTCCTTACCGCCGGTATCCAGCTGGACATCCTGCATGTAGGGCGCGGCATCAGTTTCAGGGTTATAGCGATAAATACTAACTGTTAACATAACAATATGTTCCGATTATAAGTCTGCTTAGACTGGCTATAAAAGTTTCGATTAATAGGTACGTTCTTTCGGCTCAAAAGGTTCTACTGTTTTCGGGGCAAAGTTAACCGCACGTTTGGCAACAGTTTTCTCTCCAGGGAAGTATAACGAGTGGCACAACCAATTTTCATCATCTCGCGTTTGGTAGTCATCACGAGCGTGCGCACCGCGGCTTTCTTTACGCTCTTCAGCAGTAATAGCCGTTGCTTCCGCCACTTCCAATAAGTTTTGTAATTCTAATGCTTCGATCCGTGCGGTATTGAAAGCATTACTCTTGTCACTGAGCTTGACATTTTCGATACGCGGACGCAGGTCAGCCAGCTTCTGAATACCAGCCTGCATAAACTCACCCTTGCGGAACACGCCAAAATGATTCTGCATAATGGATTGCAGTTCAGTGCGCAAACTCGCTGCATTTTCGCCATCATTGGTATTATTCAGTCTGTCTAAACGGCTCAGGGCTTGCTCGATATCTGACTCGCTGGCATTACGCAGCTCGATACCTTCGCGCAATGCTTTTTCAATATACAAACCGGCAGCACGACCAAACACCACTAAGTCCAACAACGAATTACCGCCTAAACGGTTGGCCCCATGCACCGAAACGCAGGCCACTTCGCCACAGGCGAACAAACCATCAATTACCTTATCGTTACCATTACCGTCCGGCGCCAACGCCTGACCGTTTACGTTAGTAGGAATACCGCCCATCATGTAGTGACAGGTGGGCACAACCGGAACAGGTTCCTTAACCGGATCGGCATGGGCAAAGGTTCGTGACAACTCACAAATACCCGGCAAACGGCTTTCCAGGACTTCCTCACCTAAGTGGTCGAGTTTGAGATAGACGTGATCCCCATTGGGCCCACAACCTCGGCCTTCGAGAATTTCCAGCACCATGGAGCGCGCTACCACATCACGGCCAGCCAAGTCCTTCGCATTGGGTGCATAACGCTCCATAAAACGTTCGCCATCTTTGTTAATGAGGTAGCCGCCTTCACCGCGACAGCCTTCCGTCACTAATACTCCTGCGCCATGAATACCGGTCGGGTGGAACTGCCACATTTCGATATCCTGCACGGGGAAACCAGCGCGCAACGCCATACCCACGCCGTCACCGGTATTGATATGCGCATTGGTAGTGGAGGCATAAATACGCCCTGCACCACCGGTAGCCAGCACCGTTGCTTTAGATTTGATATAAGCTGTTTCGCCGGTTTCCATGCAGATAGCAATAACACCGATCACCGCGCCGTCCTGGTTTTTCACCAGATCAGTGGCATACCATTCGTTTAAAAATACCGTTTCATTCTTTAAATTACCCTGGTAGAGCGCATGTAGCAACGCATGCCCCGTTCTATCCGCTGCCGCGCAGGTACGTGCCGCTTGGCCGCCACGGCCGAAATCTTTGGATTGCCCACCGAAAGGACGCTGGTAGATTCGGCCCGTTTCCGTTCGGGAGAAAGGCAAGCCCATGTGCTCAAGCTCGAAAACAGTCTCCGGGCCGACGCTGCACATATATTCAATGGCATCCTGGTCACCGATATAGTCAGACCCTTTAACAGTGTCATACATATGCCAGCGCCAATCATCATTCGGGTCTGCACTGGCTATCGCACAGGTAATCCCGCCTTGAGCCGACACAGTATGAGACCGTGTTGGAAATACTTTAGTAATAACCGCTGTTTTATAACCCGATTGTGCCAACTGTAAAGCCGCACGCATGCCTGCACCGCCGCCGCCGACAATAACGCCGTCATAACTGAGTGTTCTTATATTTGTCATGTATTAATTACCCCACAAAATATCGATACCCCAAACCAAATAGACAAACAGCGTGATGACACAGGCGCATTGCACCAGGAATCTCACAGCCGTTGCGTATTTGCCCAAGGACAGCGGCGTCAAATAGTCTGTTGTTATCGTCCACACACCGACCCAGGCGTGTGTAATCAGTGAAAGCAGCGCCAACAGTGAAAAAATGCGCATGCTAGTACATTGGAATAACTCACTCCACTGCTCATATTGAACCTGTGGATGCTGCGCAAACCAATAAACCAGAAACAAGGTATAGACGGCTAAAATGACAGCGCTGACTCGCTGAACAACCCAATCGGACAGCCCGCTACGACCAAAGCTTGTTACGTTAGTTACCATATCGTTACCCCTGCCAAAATAATTAAGGCCGCAGAGACCGCGATGGTGATTTTCGCGCCCATCCGTCCTCCCTCTAAGGTCTCGCCAATTCCAAAATCCATCAACAAGTGCTTAACTCCAGCCACCAGATGATAAATCAAGGCTGACAAAACAGCCCAAACAACAAATTTTACAAACCCGCCGGAGAGCGTTTCCTGTAACGACAAGAAGCCTTCTTTGGAGCTTAACGACTGATCCAAGGCACAGATTAACAGCGCTGCAAAAATAAAAAGCAGCAACCCAGAAATTCGGTGAATAATGGAAGCTATCGCAGGAAGGGGTTGTTTAATAGTAAGGAGATCAAGGTTGACCGGTCTATTATCTTTCACGGTTAATTTTGCCTTAGCTGGTTATCGGGAATTGACTACTCAATCGGTTTACGGAAACCACTGCAAACGGGGCATGTATTGTAGTGAAGCACTAGTCAATGCTCAAGCGTATTATCGGGCAATTGATCATATTAAAATTGTTTCTCCCAATAATTCCGTACAATGTGAGCGGGAAAGCCTTTAAACGCTGATCTTCGCCATGTATTCAAGCAACAAATAAGCATTGTTTATGTCAAACATTCACTTGAGTTATTAAGGGTTACCTACAACAATAACGTCTTGTAATTCTCAGCATAAAAGACAATAGAATTATTGCCGCCGATCAATTAATCCCGCTTCTAGGTTTGACAAATCAAACTGGGCCAATTAACTTGTTCACCCGCGAATTGATACCATCTATCTCCGCGTCCGTTTTACTAATCCAAGAAAAACAATGTACGCAGATATGAAAGAGAGAACTCATTTATGACTGACAAGAAGGCCTACCTTACTATTGAGGGTCAAGACCCTATTGAGCTGCCAATTTTATCAGGCACACTCGGTGCCGATGTAATTGATATCAGCAACCTAGGCTCGCATGGTTATTTCACCATTGATCCAGGCTTCACCTCCACCGCCGCCTGCGAATCTGCCATCACTTATATTGATGGCGCCAAAGGCATATTGCTGCATCGTGGCTACCCAATCGAACAACTTGCCGAAAAGTCTGATTTTCTAGAGCTTTGCTACCTGCTATTTTACGGCGAATTACCAAATGCCGAAGAAAAGAAAGAGTTCATTACAACCATTGGCACCCACACCATGGCCCATGAACAGCTGAGCTTCTTTTTCAGAGGCTTCCGTCGCGATGCCCACCCAATGTCAATTATGTGTGGGGTCGTCGGAGCTCTATCCGCCTTCTATCATGATGCGATGGATATTACTGATGCTCGGCACCGTGAAATTACGGCCAACCGCCTGGTTGCGAAGATCCCGACACTGGCTGCGATGTCTTATAAATACTCGATAGGCCAACCTTTCGTTTATCCCCGCAACGATCTCGATTATGCCTCAAATTTCTTACACATGATGTTTGCGACACCCTGTGAAGAATACAAGGTCAGTCCAATTCTGGCGAAAGCCATGGATCGTATTTTTATGCTACATGCGGATCATGAACAAAACGCCTCCACCTCTACGGTACGTTTAGCTGGTTCTAGCCAAGCCAACCCCTTCGCCTGTATTGCAGCGGGTATTGCAACGCTTTGGGGCCCGGCACATGGCGGCGCCAATGAGGCTTGCCTGCAAATGCTCATGGAGATTGGTGATGAGTCTCGCGTCGATGAATATGTAGCACGAGCAAAAGACAAAAACGATCCTTTCCGCTTAATGGGTTTCGGACACCGTGTTTACAAAAACCACGACCCACGCGCAGTCGTTATGCAGAAAACCTGTGACGAAGTGCTAGCGGAATTAGGTATCGACGATGAACCACTTTTCCGAATTGCCCGTAAACTCGAAAAAGTAGCATTGGAAGACCCTTACTTTATTGAGAAGAAGCTCTACCCGAACGTAGACTTTTATTCAGGCATTATTCTTCGAGCAATAGGCATTCCAACCAGCATGTTCACCGTAATCTTTGCACTGGCGAGAACAATTGGCTGGATCAGCCACTGGAACGAAATGGTCAGCGAGCCCTATCGTATTGGCCGCCCACGCCAGCTATACACAGGGCACCCACAGCGGGATTATCCTGAAAAATAGCCGCCTGAGTTAGGCGCAAACATAAAAAGGCCAAGCAATTGCTTGGCCTTTTTCGTTCAACCCGACAACAGCGTGAATGGCTACTAAAGCCGGGATACCTGATACCTGTCCTGATCTTTTAACTTACTCACCTGATCCGTACCGGTAATAATGGCAACACTCGCCTTTTCCGGTATTAAATAGGTTGAACCAACACGTAACAGATCATCAAGCTTCACTTCCAAAATTCTCTGACGAAATGCCACTCGTTGTTCCGGCGTTCGACCAAACAGCGCATTATGGAACGCCTGCTTCGCCTCGCCAGCCGGAGAACCCGGTTTATCAATAGCGCTGACTACCCCTAATATGGCCTCCTCCAACAATCGAGCTTGGTGCTTTTCATTCATCAACCACTCCAGCGCAGCATCCATATCATCTAAGGTTTCTTGCAAACGAGGGTCACGATACGAACTAAAACGAAAGGCTGCGATCGCAGAATCCTGGTTTGCACTAGAACCATAAGCACCACCCTGCTCTCTGATAGTGCGATGCAAATAACCATTCTTCAAATATTCACCCAAAACGGTTAGTGCAACCGCATCCGGATGTTCAGTTGGTACTGTCGGATAGGCTTTCGCACAAAAATTAACCTGCGTGCTGGTAGTCCATACTTGATGCACCTGCTCACGCATTGACGGCAAAGCTAGCGCTACACTTCTATCGGCGGAATGCCTCTCCTTGCCTCCCCAAACCCGTGCAATATCTGGCAAAAATATCTCATCCGCACCAGGTTCCCCAATCAGCAAAAATTGTTTTGGCGAAGCGGCTATCTGCTGGTGAATTTGCGCTAATTGATCTGCTAACGTCTGAATCGCCTGTTTTCCCTGTGCGCCACCTTTAAAACTCTCATCTAGCGCTTTCAACGATTTTATCCCCGCCAAGCCGGATAAGCGATGATTGAGCGCAGCAACCGGGCTCATGCCACTACAGGCGGCAGCCATTGCCAGCATATGCCCACTGCCAGTAACACTTTGTTCAGCATGCGCCCGTTTTTGCGCGACGATATCTTGAATACGATCCAACTCATCAAATCGTGGAGTCTGCAAGGTTTTATAAACCAGCTCGCAAAGCCCAGCATGATTACGAGTCAACGCCTTTGCCGACAAGGTAAAATAGCCTGTTACAGTTTGCTCGTCATCAACTGCCCCACGTATCTGACTATGTGCATGAATACCGCCGGAGACACTTGATTGCCATTCTTGCACCTTGAGGTAATCCAGCTCACCACAACCCAGCTCCGTGAGGCAGCTGGTGTAATAGGGAACCAAACTTTGTAATCCTTGGTCCAGTTGTGGCAAATCATAAATCACCTGCTGATAGACCAAACCATTGGTACCCTGCGCATAATAGGTCAGCGGTTGCCCCGTAATTTTCGACGTCTTTACCGGCCTGGGAATTTTCATGCTAACCGGAATATCCGCAATCCCTACTTTTGGCAAAATCTCCGCACTATCTTCCTGCACTTGGCGCTCCGCCAGAGCGGCGGTTTGGTCAATAATGGCTTGTTTTTGCGAGTCGCTCAGGCTCGCCTTGATGCCTGCCAAACGCGTTGCTTCGGCCAACTGCTTGCGTTGGCTCAACTTCATGTCTGGCACCAGAGACAAACGTACGCGGTGATAATTATCCAGCAATAACTCTTTAACCAATCCCTTTATATACTCAGGATCTTTAATTTGCTCACGAAGACTTTCAAGCACTGGATCCAAATTTAGAATCGCAATCGGATCACCGCGATGGATCGCAGTCGGCAATCCGGAAAGAATAAGCTGTAAACCATAGGGAAAACCATCACCACGGACCTCGCGTTGACTCAGCTCAAGCTGATGCAGCACGGCTTCAACACGGTCTTGCGCTACCCCATGCTCAGCCACATCCAGCAGCACATTTTCGACCAGCTGCTCAAACTCCTTAGCTTTGTCCGCCTCGCTTCCTTCCAAGCCGCAGACAAAACACATCTCACGATTAGAGTCTTCAAGCCCACACAGAGGAGAAGGCGCACTGCCGATATCCGTAGTTTCCAGCGCCTTTCGCAACGGCGACGCACTATCATTGAGCAAGACATTGGATAACAGGTGTGCCTCCAATTGCTTCTGCAGGTCGATACTCTGCCCTAACAGCCAACCCAACACTAGGTGAGTTTTACCACCTTCTTCCTCATCCGTTGCATAACGCTCTTCCACCACAACTGGCGCGTGATAGCGCTTTTCATCCAAGACGCCGATGTGCATATCCAGCGCATCAAAGCGCTTTAAGGCGCTATCATGAATACGTTGCTGCAATTCAACCGCCGGAATATCACCATAGGTCATGAACACCGCATTACTCGGATGATAATGGGTGCGGTAAAAGGCCATCAATTGGTCGTAACTTAAATCGGGAATATCGTCCGGTTCTCCACCGCTGTTGAAATGATAGGTGGTGGTTGGATAAAGATATTTCGATAAGGTCTGCCATAAAACGGATACGGGAGAACTCATGGCCCCCTTCATTTCATTGAATACAACCCCTTTGTAAACCAAGTCAGAATTGACATCACCTGCCTCAGCAAACTCGATACGATGACCTTCCTGAGCAAAATCCAAGGGATCCAGGCGTGAAAAAAATACAGCATCCAAATACACATCCAGCAAATTGTAAAAGTCTTTCTGGTTTTGCGAAGCGAAGGGATAGGCCGTCCAATCGGAACTGGTAAAAGCGTTCATAAAGGTATTAAGTGAACGCCGCAACATCATAAAGAAGGGGTCGCGCACAGGATATTTTTCACTACCGCAAAGCGCTGTATGTTCTAAAATATGAGCCACACCGCGAGAGTCCATCGGCACGGTACGTAGCGCTACGAGAAACACATTTTCGGGGTTGTCCGCCGCTAAATGGTAATGTAGAGCGCCGGTTTTTTGATGCTCAAATGCCTGTACTTCCAAATTTAACGATTGAATATGTTGATTACGCAGCCAGCGAAAGGATGAATGTGCGGCTGGCGCTTGTATGGCGTTATTCTGCTGAGTTGTCATTACGTGGTTTTACTTCCTTTGCGTTTTGGTTATCACAGTGTGTCATCGTCAGTCTGTTTCTGCTCAGGCTCCAACACCAATGATGCAGAATTAATACAATAGCGCAGCCCCGTTGGTTGGGGGCCATCCTCGAAAACATGTCCGAGGTGAGCATCGCAGGTATTGCATAGCACCTCAGTGCGCTGCATATACAAACTACTATCATTTTTTTCCGCCACATTAACCGTATTAATCGGTTGCCAAAAACTGGGCCAGCCTGAGCCCGAATCGTACTTAGTCGCGGCATCAAACAATTCGGCTCCACAACAGGAACAGCGGTATATACCCGGCGTTTTGCAGTTATTGTATTTACCTGAAAATGGCCGTTCAGTGCCCTTTTTGCGGCAGATATTAAATTGTTCAGAGTTTAATTCGGCAGCCCACTCTTGTTCTGACTTAATGATCTTATCCATCTTTTCCCCTGTTTAGGTTCAAAACTATATCAGTCGCATACGGCTTCGACCATAGTCTGCATAAAACGATCGCTAGATTAGTTTGTTCGACACTTAGGGAACCTCTGAATAACTCCTTGATATCTCTGGCTCACAGAGCGTTTGTAGATCAAGGCGGCTTTGTGCAGAAATGTCCAGACCTTGCAAACAAAGCCAACTCAGAGCTACGAATGCTCTGTAAGCCCCGCAGGGCAAGGCCTGAAAGCTTCATCTGCGGCGTTAGAAACTTTGCTAAGGCAATAAGCATTAGCGGCAGTTCCTGCCTTGCAGCTAAAGCTTTCAGGTCTCGCAGAGACATTAAGGAGTTATTCAGAGGTTCCTTAGCTTGCAGTTAGATCACCGGATCAAATTTATAGTGCAAAACTTTTAACGCTCGGTCGGAATCAATGTCGGCAAACTCTTTAGGGTTCTCAAGCCGCTGTTGGAAAACCAGCTCGTCGGCGTTAGTTTCAACCATCTCTTTCAAATAGACTTCTCCTCTGGCCGGATCATTAAGACAAAATAGCACCTCTGCCCCCTGGGTTAGCATATCCGGTAGCCGCCGGACTATGCGAGCATAGTCATTTTCTGTTACGAAACTACCAGGCTGATAGGCTGGCGGATCGACCACCACCAAATCATAAGGTCCTTGACGTTTAAGCTTGCCCCAGGAACGAAAAATATCGTGAGCCAGAAAAGATACCCTGTGCAAATCCTGCTCATTCAAACGATGATTCTCCCGCCCTCTCGCTAACGCCCTGCTGCTCATATCAATATTAACAACAGAGAGCGCTTGGCCAGCCAATCCGGCGATGGAAAAAGCACAGGTATAGGCAAACAAATTAAGTATCCGTTTCCCAGCGGCGTGCTCACGCAACCACTGGCGCGCGCAAGCCATATCTAAGAACAGCCCGGTATGCATACCCGGGTTAAAAGCTAGCTGATATTTAAGATCGCCTTCCTCAACGACCAAGTAATTCACAGGAGCGCCAACCACTGTTTCAAAAACGGCAGGCTTGCTAAAACGTCGCTGCACGACAACAGACGAAACCCTGTCGTTTGAGCAGACAACAAATTCATCAATTAACTGCCGCAAAGTGAGTTCTTCCCACTCTTGGTAAAGGGTGATAAGAACTACTGGTGGCAGCCAATCAATGCTGATTGTTTTTAGTGGTGCTTGACCCTGTCCACGACCATGAAAAATCCGGCGAGGCTCCCTAGCAGACCAATCGAATTTCTGTATAATAGCAGACAACATATTCAAAATATTAACAATACAATTATAACAAAATCAAATAGTTATAAATTTAAATTAATCTAAATTAGATTTTATTTTAACTTATTTTTGTTCAACGACTGATTACGCACTATACTTTTCATGTATCTATTTTTTTGTCACTTTCCGGATTGCTCTAGCTATGACGCAACAAAATAAAGACCATCAAACAAAGGAAGAAGCCGCACACGAAACCGACTTCAATGGCGCCGCACTGATAGACGAAAACGGCAATGAAATCCCCATTACCGAAGAAATGATTCAAAGCGCCTGCGAAGAACTCGATAGCACTGACAAATAAAACTATTGAAGGCCTAGCACCTCAAGCTTTAGTCTTAGCTCTGGCTGGATGGCACTACTGATAATTTTGGTTTGATTGAACTCTCGACGCAGGGGATATACCTTTCTTAATCGATCAAACTCAACACCTATCTGCTCCGGGCTATATTGTGTTAACGATTTAAGAGCTGCACTATCCCGGCCAATATCGTAACAAGCCAACATCATGCGATAAACTATTTCCTCCCAACTTTCATCCTGTCCCGCTACAAATAACACTTCTTTATATGGCGGAAAGAGATTGATAAATTCTTGCTGCGGATAACCGAAAAAATCACAGGCGCCCCGGTACACCATAGCAGTGCCTTGTAGCTTGCCCTCTAGACTGTAGCCCGCAATATGCGGTGTCGCTATTTGTACTTGTTTGAGTAAATCCGGCGCAATTGTCGGCTCCGACTCCCATACATCCAACACGGCGCTGATATCCCTGCGCTCCTGTAAAAGCTGACTTAGCGCCTTATTGTCCAACACCTCACCACGCGCACTGTTAATCAAAATAGCATTATGTTTAATCTGAGCAAGACTCTTGCTATTAAGCAAATGATAAGTGGCATCCTCACCGTCGAGAGTTAAGGGGGTATGCAACGAAATAATATCAGCTTTCGCTATCAGCTCAGCTAGCGGTATGAGCCCTTTCTGCCCCTGTCGTTGCAATATCGGGTCGCAACAAATACAAGTCAGCCCTAAGGCTTCAGCACGTATTTTCAGCCGACTTCCCACATTGCCAAGGCCAACAATGCCAAGTGTTTTAGTCGCCAAACAAATACTCTGCTCCAACGCCAGCGTAGCCAAGGCACAGAGTACGTAATCTACTACCGCATTGGCATTGCACCCCGGTGCGCTGGCGAAGCCAATGCCTTGACTCCGCAGGTAGTTTTGATCAATATGATCCATACCAATGGTGCAGGTGCCAACAAACTTAACCCTACTCCCAGCCAACAAGGCTTTATCGACTTTGGTTACCGAGCGGACCAATAGCACATCCGCTTCTGCCACGGCGGCGGTATTGATTACTCTGCCTGGCATAAGCTGGACGTCACCAAAACCAGCAAAAAACTCTTTAACGTTACTGATATTTTCGTCAGCAACTATCTTCATCGCGTTACCTTAGTCATCGTTGACAGCCCTTCCATCGTAATATTTGGTTGCTTAATAGCCCGAGGGGCTGCATCCTCGACGGGACACTAGCATCCTGGCAACGAGCTGCCTAGTATTGCGTGATAATTTTTCTCAACCGCTCAGATAGGAAAATAGCTGGGCTAATAAAACACCTCAGTATGAGTTCCGAATCTGGCTAGTTTTTGTTCTCAAACTTATTACAATGCGCTTATGATTGACGCACAACAAAGTGATAGTTATCAAAAAGCACGCCTATCCCGAGATGCGCGATTCGACGGTCTTTTCTTTATCGCAGTTAAAACCACCGGCATTTACTGCCGCCCAATCTGTCCGGCATCCCCACCAAAGGAGCAAAACGTTGAATATTTCCACACCGCTGTACAGGCGGCAACTGCCGGTTATCGCCCCTGCTTGAGATGTCACCCGGATAGTGCGCCAAACTCCAATCGTTGGCAGGGCGCTAAAACATCTTTCCAGAGAGCGATAAAGCTAATTGACCAAGGCGCACTGCAAACCGGTTCCATTGAGCAACTGGCGGATCGACTAGGCATCTCAGATAGATATCTTAGAAATTTATTCCACAAGCATTTGGGTATTTCACCGAAAAGCTATGCGCTCTACCAACAATGCTTATTCGCCAAACAACTACTGCACCAATCTCATTTATCTGTCACAGAAATTGCGTTGGCATCTGGTTTTAACAGCCTTCGCCGTTTTAACGACTGTTTTAAAAACTCGATGGGAATGGCACCCTCAAAGGTACGCCGAAGTAACGAGTCATTGCTCCCACCGGAGCTTACACTTAAACTATATTTCCGCCCTCCCTTCAACTGGCAGCTGTTGTTGCAATTTTTACGGCAAAGACAAATCGAACAGCTAGAGTGGTGCCACGAAAACACCTACGGCCGCACCATCGAACTCGGTACCAGTACAGGATATTTTGAAATTTCTCCGCAACCTACTGTGCACTACCTTAATTTAAAACTGCATCTAAACGCTTACCAAAACCTGAATATTTTACTGCATCAGATACGACGATTATTTGATCTCGACACCAACAGCCAGCAAATCGACCAACAGCTTGAGCCTCTTTTTTTTGACCCGTTCACCTATCACCATGGACTGCGACTGCCGGGCATATGGACCCTATACGAAGCTGGAGTACGAGCGATTTTAGGACAGCAGGTTTCCGTCAAAGCGGCCACTAATTTGGCCACTGCTCTCGTCTCTAATTTAGGCCGCGTGCTAGATCAGAATAAACGACTATTTCCATCCCCTGAATCCATCGCCAACAGCGAATTGGCCTTTCTAAAAATGCCACAATCTCGCAAGGACACCCTGATTCGCTTCTCGCAATGGTGGACGCAAACTTCAAACCAGGAAGATTTAGAGCAATGGCTAAGCATCAAAGGTATTGGGCCGTGGACCGCCGATTACGCAAGAATGAGAGGTCTCGGTGATCCTGATGTTTGGCTTGGTTCAGATCTTGGCATAAAAAAACAACTTAGCGGACAACCCTGGCAGACAGAAAAAGCCGCACCCTGGCGTAGTTATATGACCTTACAACTTTGGCATCAATAGGAACCAGTATGTATCAAGATTATTTTGAAAGCCCTATCGGAATAATTGAGATAAAGGCGAGCGAAAACAACATCATTGCACTCGATTTCTGCGAAACACCCAGTTCATCAACACCCAGTCCAATTTTGGATAGCGCTAAATTTCAGCTTAATGAATACTTTAAAGGAACAAGGCAACTATTTGATTTAAAAATAAAATTATACGGCACAGATTTTCAGAGATCTGTTTGGAAAAAATTGTTAAACATTCCCTATGGGCAAACCTGCTCGTACCATGATATTGCCAAACACATTAACAATCCCAAAGCCGTGCGCGCTGTCGGCGCGGCCAACGGCAAAAACCCCATCGCACTCATTGTGCCCTGCCACCGGGTCATAGGTAGCAATGGCACTCTCACCGGCTACGCAGGAGGTCTTGAACGAAAGGCTTGGCTACTAGCACATGAAGCAACTTACGGTTATCAAAACCCCAACCCTCAGTTATCAGGCTTTTAACAACCCAGAGGGCTATTTTTCTTCCTATTTCTGTATCTAAATTTTACATATCGCATGCCTAGCAGCTTGATGCTAAAACATTAGGTAATTTTATCTAATTGAAAAATAAGGATAATTTTGTTTTTCAAAATGTTGGCTCGGGTTTTGCTTTATTAAGATTCGAGGGTATTGTTAGGATATTCTTTTTTGTGGGATAAGAAATTCCAAAATGAATCAGTCCACCTCAAATTAATTAACTTGGAAAATTCGGAGAAATTCAAATGAGAAAAATTACCTTAATCGCAGCAGCTGTTGCTATGGCGGTGGGCTTCACAACTGAGGTGAATGCTGGAGCTAACGATACCGCTAAAATTAATGCGACTGTACCTCCTTCCATCACTATCGGTGGTGGTTCTACTGGTGGTGGTACTGCTCCTTCTGGAAGCCAAAGTGATGCGGCGAATGATCCAGGCAGCAACTCCAATGGTGGAACGATGGGCGGAATCGTTTATGGCCAAACTTATGGCGCAACCCGTTCTGCGGATGGCAGCGCTTTCTGGGCAACTGGTCATTGGCTGATTCACTCTAACGTTCAGGTTAATAAGTTCGCTTGTGCTGGAACTAGCCTGTACAAAGGTGGTGTTAACCCTGCAGTACCCGGTGACTTCAACACCTTACCG
The DNA here is from genome assembly GCA_024234615.1 of Pseudomonadales bacterium. Taxonomy (NCBI): domain Bacteria; kingdom Pseudomonadati; phylum Pseudomonadota; class Gammaproteobacteria; order Pseudomonadales; species Pseudomonadales bacterium. The sequence goes on along the minus strand of JACKNY010000001.1, from coordinate 1,393,801 downwards.
ATCCCTCTGGATACTGCTAAGCCAGGCACTATCACTGCAAGTCTGTCACAAGATTCAAGTGGCGGTGGCGGTTCTGCAGCGTACTCTGGTGTGTTGCTACAAGACGGTAACTGGGAATTCAAACAAACCAATTTCGTTTCTTTCCACGCCGGCACTCAAGAGCCTACTCAGTGGGTAAGCTGTAAGCTGCATTGGACCAACACGGATCCAGAAAAAGCTCAAGGCGATTACATGGGCTTTATGCGTGTTTATGCAATGTACGGTGGTAATGGTGCATAAGACACAGACAGCTGTTTAGCTCATTAAACAGCTTGGCGAAAACCTGAAGGAGTCCAGTGCCAATTCAACACAGCATTGGGCTCCTTTTTTATGCTGAACCAATACCAACCCCTCGATTTAAAACTGTGACTCCGGCAGACGCACAACCAATCCATCCAACTCATCGGAAACGGTAATCTGGCAACTTAAACGGCTATTGGGTTGACGTTCCATGACGCAATCCAGCATATCATCCTCCACTTCTCCTGGCTTGCCAACTTTGTCCGTCCAAGCGTCATCAACGATACAGTGGCAGGTTGCGCAGCTACAGCAGCCACCACACTCAGCAACGATACCGTCAATCATATTATCCACAGCACCTTGCATCACAGTGCTGCCCTTCTCCACATGTACCTCGTGCTCTGTGCCGTTAAATTCGATATATTTAATAAGCGCCATATTTTACTGCTCCAAATTTAAGATTGTAATAATTCTTTCATTGCTACGCCGGTATCGACGAGCCGGTATTTATCCACCGCTATTTTGTCAGTGATCAGCCGTTTACCTAACATAAACTCTTGTGGCTTATTCACAGCATTTACTGCGATCACAAAACCCTGCTTTAGGTAGAACACAGCAAAACTTCGACTGCTTTCAATATTTCCTCGTATCACGACTTCATCATGGCCTTGCGATAAACCTGCAATCTGTAGTTTTAGATCATATTGATCCGACCAAAACCAAGGTAGCGCATGGTATGTTTTCGGCTTACCACAAAGAGTAGCGGCAGCGATTTTTGCCTGATCAACCGCATTTTGTACAGACTCCAGACGAATCAGACGATCATAAATAGGGTTATGATGCACTGTGCAGTCACCGGCTGCGACAATATCTGAGTCGCTGGTTCGAGCCTGCTCATCCACTAAAATTCCATTATCCACCGCCAAACCCGCCTCTGCGGCAAGCTCCATATTGGGCAAAACCCCCGCTCCTATAATGACCAGATCAGCTTCAATCTCAGTACCATCATCACAAATGACATGCTCAACATGCTGATTACCAGCTAGTGCCTTTACCGTAACTTCGGTATGTATCTGCACGCCTTCTTCGGTATGAACACGGGTAAAAAATTCAGACAATTCCGGTGTAGTGACCCGTTGCAATATCCTTGGCATCATTTCGAGGATTGTGACCTGCATCCCTTGTTGTCGCAGGCTTGCAGCAGTTTCCAGACCGATATAACCACCGCCGACAATAACGGCTTTCTTGCCGGCACCGACAAATCCCTTAATCTGCTCGACATCACTAATGGTCCGCATATAAAAGACACCGGGCAATTCAACGCCAGCCAGCGGTAGTTTTCGCACCCGTGATCCGGTCGTTAACGCCAGTTTGTCGTAGTGCAGCGACTCACCATTATCCAGGGTCAAGGTTTTGTTTTCTCGATTTATCGACTCAACCCGCACACCCAAGGTGAAATGAATATCTGTTTTTTCATAAATCGCAGGTTGGCGAATCAGCAATTCATCCATCCCCTTTTTGCCCGTCAGAAAATCTTTCGACAGCGGTGGACGGTGGTAAGGCAGGAAAGGCTCATCACCGACAATCAATATATGTCCCTTCCAGCCCTCTTGCCGCAAACTCGGCGCAAGTTGTGCTGCCGCATGGCTGCCACCAACAATAATGCAGGTTTTTTCTTTCATTCAAACTCTTCCTCAATCCCGTTTTTGATGGGCATTTATCACCCTCTTTCTATTTTTATTATGGGTCGTTATTTTTCTAGCTTGGCGATCAGCTCCTTTAAAAGTTGTTGAAACTCATTTTGCTTGGTAGAACTAAAGCTCCCGAACACAGACTTTTCATGTGCTTTGACCAAAGGTGTCAATTTCTCAATCATACGTTGTCCTTTGGCTGTAATACCAATAAAGACATTACGGCGGTTAGCAATATCCTTTTTGCGCACAATGAGGCCAGCTTTTTCCAGCTTATCCAAAGCCTTGCTTAGGGTAGGTTGATTCAGCATCACCATTTTCGCCAACTTACCAACACTCTGCTCTGCCTCACTCACAGCGGTCAACACACGCCAAGTGCTGATCGGTGTATCAAACTCCTTGAAGTATTCATTAATACCTTGGCTTAACAAATAACTCGCTTTAGCTACCAAATAGGGCAGGTAATCTTCGGAGAATGCCTTATCACTCACACCATTGTCTTCAACTATATTGTCTTTAACTATAGAGCTATTCTTCATTGCCCGAAGCCAGAAAAAGGTTTATTTTAGACCAGAACTTATTCCTTTTCATGTATTTTATGCTAATATATTCCAATTCATATGTCAGACCTAACGAAAACAGGTATTGAATCCAATCCACTCGAATAAATCAACCTATGACGACTGTATATCAGGCATTTCTCAACAGCTTAGAAAAGTACCCAGAACATACTTTTTTAAATATCCCCTCAGCCGCAACCCGTGGTTATCAGAACACCGCGGTTAATCTGAGCTACTCAGCCATCGCAGACTGGATAGACCAACTCAGTCAAAACTATAAAGCCCATGGCTACGGTTTAGGCTTGCGCGTGGCGCTTTTACTAGAAAACAGAGCCGATTTTTTTGCGCACTGGCTAGCACTTAATAAACTGGGCGTCAGCGTTGTGCCTGTGAATGGCGAAATGCAAATTGATGAAATCGCCTACCTGCTGGATAACAGCGATGCCTGTCTTGTAATTAGCATTCCGGAAAAGCAAGCCAAACTTGAACAGGCTACGGCACAGTTAAGTCGAAAAATACCTATTATCGCAACTGATGAATTTGCCAGCCTCCCTGATAGCCCGCTCAGCCCTACAGAAGCAACACCAAACGAACAGAGCGAATGCGCCATTCTTTATACCTCTGGCAGCACTGGCAAACCCAAGGGTTGCATGCTGTCGAATGAATACTTCCTCGAATGCGGCCGCTGGTACGTGAATTTGGACGGCCTATGCAAACAAGAACCGGGCAAAGAACGTATTATTACGCCGCTACCTCTAGTACACATGAACGCCATGGCTTGCTCTTCCATGGCGATGTTAATGAGCGGTGGTTGTATCGTGCAACTGGATCGTTTTCACCCGAAAAGCTGGTGGGCTTCAGTGCGAGAATCGAAAGCGACCATCATTCACTATCTTGGCGTGATGCCCGCTATTTTACTCAATATGCCACCATCACCGGATGAGGATTTTAGCCAGCAAATTAAGTTTGGCTTTGGCGCTGGCGTTAATCCGGAACACCACGCCCCGTTTGAACAGCGCTTTGGTTTTCCTTTGATAGAGGCCTGGGCAATGACTGAATCGGGAACGGCTGGCTGCATTATCGCCAACCACGAACCGCGCTCGGTCGGCACCAGTTGTTTGGGCAAGCGCTCAGATCAGGTAGCCATCAAGCTGGTCGACGACGAAGGCGTTGAGGTTAGCCAAGGGCAGCCCGGAGAACTGCTGGTGCGAGCTGCCGGGGACAATCCACGCAAGGGGTTTTTCTCCGGTTACTACAAGAACGACGCCGCGACGCAAGAAGCTTGGGAAGGAAACTGGCTGCATACCGGCGATATACTGCGGCAGGATCAAGAAGGCTACTTCTATTTTGTCGATCGCAAAAAAAATGTAATTCGGCGTAGCGGTGAAAATATTTCAGCATTGGAAGTGGAAGCTGCGCTGGTCCTTGACAGCCGGGTTGATCAGGTTGCTGTGACGCCCGTACCAGATGAAATTCGCGGCGACGAAGTCATGGCCTGCATTATTCTAAAAACCGGAGCTGAAGCTAGCCAAGCAACTGCAACTTCCATCTTTGAACGTGCCATGCAATCACTGGTCTATTACAAACTGCCCGGCTATATTGCCTTCGTCGAACAACTTCCGCTCACCGCGTCACAAAAACTGCAGCGCGGTGAAGTCAAACTACTGGGAAGAGAGCTGTTATCGAAAGGAAATTGTTTTGACTTACGCAAGCTTAAACGCAGACCACGCTGAGCCAATAAATCCCACGAGCTAATGATCTATGAATAAGAACCAACCGCAATCTTACGCAGGCGTCGCTCTGGTCGCACCCACCAGTTTCGGTTATAGCCGTCAAAGTGAGCGTGGCGCGAATTGGTTTATCGGGCGTACCCTGGCGCAAATGTTAAGTGCCTCAGGCCTCGAAAAAACAGATATTGATGGCATGGCCATAACCAGCATTACCCTCACCCCTGATTCTGCCATCACCCTGACCCAACACTTTGGTATGACGTTACGTTGGCTGGATCAGATTTCACTCGGTGGCGCATCCGGTATTGCCGCCATGCAGCGCGGCGCTCGAGCGATACAAGCCGGTGACGCTGAAATTATCGCCTGCATTGGCGCAGACACCTCGATTAAAGGCGGTTTTGGCGAACTGATTAGCAACTTCAGTCGTTTTACTATGGATGCGTCCTATCCCTACGGAGCCGCAGGCCCCAATGCCGCTTTTTCACTGATCACGCAACGCTATATGGATCAATATGGCGCGACACGGGAAGACTTCGGGCGCATCGCTGTCTCTCAGCGTTATAACGCACAACATTATGCGCCTGCGCTACTGGGCCACAAACCGCTGAGCATGGCAGATTATCTTGCCGCCCGCCCGGTCGCAGGCCCATTACACCTGTTCGACTGCGTCATGCCCTGTGCGGGCGCTGAAGGCTTTCTGCTGATGAGTATCGAGCGAGCCAAATCATTGAATGTGCCTTACGCAACCATTGCCGCTATTGGCGAACTGCATAATGCCTTTCCAGATGATCCCGTGCAGATTCGCGGTGGCTGGGCTGCTTATCGCGACAACCTTTACAACAGTGCTCAAATAACACCTAGCGATATTGATCTGCTGGAAACCTATGATGATTACCCGGTTATCTCGATGTTGCAATTTGAAGGTTTAGGCTTTTGCCCAGAAGGAGAAGCCAGCCAGTTTGTTCGCGTAACACCACTGACTTTTGATGGCGACGGCTTACCGCATAACACCTCCGGTGGCCAACTTTCCGTTGGCCAAGCAGGTTTTGCTGGCGGTTATCTCGGCTTGGTCGAAGCCATTCGGCAACTCAACGGAGAGGCCGTGGATAATCCAGTTGAAAATGCTCGGCATGCGATGGTTAGCGGCTACGGCATGATCAACTATGATCGTGGCCTGTGTAGCGCCGCGGCCATTCTGAGGAGCGCCAACGCATGAATCAGCCTATCACCCCACCCAAACAGCGCACCGAACTGGGAGAAGCCCTCACCGCAGCGACTGTCGATGGCGAACTCGTACTTCAGCAATGCCAACAGTGCGACAGCGTGCAATACCCTCCCCGTGAGATTTGCCATCACTGTCTGAGCGACGAGCTTGCTTGGCAAAGTGTCGATCCCCGTGGAAAAATATTAGCAACGGTTGAGCTTCATCATAGTTATGAAGCATTTTTTAGTGCGCATTTACCCTGGGTCATTGCTTCGGTCCAGCTCAATTGCGGCCCGATAGTTTTTGCGCATATCGAAAAAAAGACATCCGCAACAGGAACGCCGGTAACTTTGTTTGCGCATACGGACCGCTCCGGGCAAAGCGTATTAATCGCCGCGACTGAACAGAACAGCAAACCGGATTATCCGGCTTTATTAACACGGCTGGTGCTCAACTAAAACCGGTTATGACATTCAACTTTTCAAGCAGGTGATGATAGATATGACAAACAAAACCGCTCTAGTAACCGGAGGCAGCACCGGTATTGGCCGAGCAATCTGTGCGCGCTTTCTAGAACAGGGTTATCAGGTAATCAACCTAGCACGACGTGCGCTGGAACTCGACCATGATCAACTGCACAATATATCGGTCGACCTTTCCGACATTGAGGCCACCAAGGCTGCCGCACAAGAGGCTGCCGAAAAATTCAATATCACCACGCTAGTACACAATGCCGGATTAATTCGTCCCGCACTATTGGAAGATGTCGCCATTGAAGATCTTGACTATTTAGCGCATATCCATATCGGTGCCGCGATCAGCCTGACCCAGGCGGTTTTGCCAGCGATGAAACAGGCTAAATTCGGACGCGTAATACTAATCACTTCACGTGCGGCGCTAGGATTAGAAACCAGAACCAATTATTCCGCCACCAAAGCCGGCATGATGGGGATGGCACGCACCTGGGCGCTGGAACTGGGCAAATACGGCATTACCGTCAACACCGTCGCCCCCGGCCCGATCGAAGCCACAGAAATGTTCCACAATGTGATCCCAGCAGGCGACCCTAAAATTCAGAAAATTGCCGACAGCATCCCGGTCAAACGGGTCGGCACTCCAGATGACGTCGCCAACGCCGTTAACTTCCTGGCCTCGCCCGATAGCGGTTTTATTACCGGACAAACGCTCATGGTTTGCGGCGGTGCAAGCCTTGGCGCCTTGTCACTTTAGGGTAAAAATAGCATTGAGTAGAGACGTTAGCAGAGGTATTAGCACCATGAAATACAGTAACCAAGCGTTAAGCCAATTGATCGAGCCAACTCGCGTACATCGCAAAGTCTATCTCGATCCAGACATCTTTGACTTGGAAATGGAGCGAATCTGGGGCAGCGCCTGGATTTATATCGGCCATGAAAGTCAGGTGAAAACGCCGGGCGAATACGCCACCGCGATCATCGGCAATAAAGTACCGGTAATTATGGTGCGCGATAAGGACGGCAAAGTGCATGTCCTTCACAATCGTTGCGGCCACAAGGGTGCCAAACTGGTCGATCAGGCCAGCGGTAAAGTCAGCGCCTTCCGCTGCTGTTATCATGGCTGGACCTATCGAATCGATGGCAAACTGGTCGGTGTTCCCAATATGCCCGGCTATGAAGGCACCGGCTTTAATAAAAACGATCCCCAGTACAGCATGCAAAAGGTCGCGCAATACGGCAGCTATCGCGGCTTTGTGTTTGCCACGCTCGATCCGAACGCGCCCGACCTGAATACCTGGATGGGTACTGGCATGGCCGAATGTATTGATAATATGTGTGACCGTTCTCCCGAAGGCGAAGTGGAAGTGGTCGGCAAGCCCATGCGCTATGAGCATGATTGCAACTGGAAAATGTTCACGGAAAACTTAAACGACGGCATGCATCCGATGGTGGTGCACCAGGGCGTTGTCGATGCGGCGTTACAGTACATGAAAACGGTACCGGAAGACTCCGCCGAACGCACTGAGGCCGAAATTATCCCGCCCTTTGGCGCATCCTACGAGCATTTTGAAAGCACTGACCTATTCGCCTACCCGTACGGCCATCATTACGACGGTGGCCGCACCAGCATCCATGCGGCCTACTCCGTACCTAAGGATTATGAAGAGTTAATGATCGCGGCCTATGGCGAGGAAAGAACGCGGGAAATACTTACCTTTAACAGCCACAACACCATGTACTACCCTTCCCTCACCACCAAAACGGCGGTGCAGAACATTCGGGTGGTGCGCCCTATTTCAGTCAATAAAACCATTATTGAAAGCTGGTCATTCCGCCTCAAGGGTGCCCCAGAAAGCATGTTGAAAAGAACTATTCTGTATTCGCGCCTGATCAACTCTTCCTTCGGCATGGTAGGCCCAGACGATTTAACTGCCTACCATCGCGTGCAGAACGGTCTCGAATCCAATGGCTCAGAGTGGGTGGAAATGCATCGTCATTTTGGCCGTGATGAAGACAAGGGCGACCACTTTCATGGTTTGCTGACCGGTGATCTTGATATTCGCACGCAGTATAAAGCCTGGAAAGAATACATGACCAAAGATCAACTCAGCCAGGAGGTGGCCTAGATGACTGCCGTGGTAACCTCAAACCATACCATTCGCGAAATCGAACAGCTACTGTATCAAGAAGCTTCTTGTTTGGATAAACCGGATTTAGATAGCTGGATTGAACTCTATACCAAAGACGGTACCTATTGGTTGCCGGCCACCGAGGATCAGGAGAGTCCGGATTTTGAACTGTCCCATATCTACGATGACCACGTCATGATGGAAATCCGCCGACGTAACTTCGTCCATCCACGGGCCGCATCCAAGGATTACAAAATTCGCTGTTCTCATATTATCAGCAATATCCAGATCACCGAGCTGAACGCTGACAGCGGCAATTGTACGGTAACCTCTAACTTCCACGCGCTGGTTAACTATATGGGTGAACAGCGCATGTACGGCGGCACCTATACCCACCAGCTCAGCAAAGACGATGGCCGTTATAAAATTCGCCACAAGCGGGTGGACTTAATTAATTGCGAAGAACCGCAAAAGTCCATGGTGATTTATTTGTAACCCAAGACGCTCCTCGCAACGAAACATGCTGATGCCGTAAATCAATTTTACGGCATCTTTTTTTACATTCAGACTCTGGATATTACTTTTTAGTACGGTTGTATGGTTTAATTTTAATCTCTCAGTTATCACCGGAGATTTTGTAAACCACATGCCTCAAACAAGATCCGAAGCGGACCATCATCACCCCCTTCTCTATCTATCACTAACCGACGCCAAAGCGATTGGTCCGTTAGACTGCCTCGAATCACTGAGCGCCGCTAACTGTCTGAACGCACTGCATGCCGACCTCTCCTGCTATCCCAACGACCTTTCCGAAAGACGCATCAACGGCATTCAATTTGGTAACGAATTTTGCGAGCGCCTATTGCCTACGCAAAGGGATGTCTCTCGAATAACAGATTGGTGCCAAAGCAGAAACTTGACCTTTAGCTTCGCCACCCCCATGCTGGCCGACAAAGGTATCGCGCAACTCGCCAAGCTGTTAGGACTATTGCCAGCACAATGCGAAGTGGTCTGCAACGATTTCGGCGTATTGCGCTTAGTCACCCAGGGGTTTCACGGGTTGCAGCCGGTTGCCGGACGCCAGCTATGCAAAATGATCAAGGACCCCCGCTTGCCATCCGCAGATTGGGCGAAGGCGATACCACCCGGATTACAATCATCTTTGTTCGTGCGCATGCTGCATCGTTTTAATATTTCCAGCCTGGAAACCGACGTGCGCCCCTTTGCCGATACGACAGACTTTGAACCCAATGGGCTGGATCTATCGGTGCATATCCCTTTTGGCTATACCCTAAAAGGTCGTATTTGCCGACCCGGTTCACTGCACCTGTCTAAGCAAAAAAAGTTTACCCCAGGGCACAGTTGTCAAAAGGAATGCCTAAGCTATTTCGGCAAAATGGAGCGCACTGGAAAGCAGAGCCCACACGAGCTTAAAGCCTTTACGCGCGGCAACAGCATTTTCTACCATTACGCCGATGAACAGCAGCGCGTGCTAAAGCACGCCATTAACAAGGGCTGGGTAAAGCGTTTGATTCTCGCGGGAGACTGGCATGAAAATCGTCGCTCCCATTAGCCACATTGACGAGCTTGAGCCGGTGCTCGACGTCGGCGCCGATGAGATTTATTTTGGCATGGTGCCAGAAGAATGGGTGAGCCAGTTTGGTATTTCCAGTATTAGCCGCCGCATGTTTGGCAATATCACTTGCTATCAAGACATGCGACGGATTATCGAAACCACAGGGCAAGCAGGTAAACAGGCCATGCTGGTACTCAATGCACAGCATTATACGCAAGCACAAGCGCAATGCCTGATTCAGCTCGCCGAGCGCTTCTCCGCAGCGGGAGGACATGCCATTATCATTGCTGACGCTGCCTTATTATTTGAACTATCCACCCTGAATCTCAATGCCCGTTTGCACCTAAGCTCGATCGCCGCCTGTCGAAATACCGAGGCCACCAAACTCTTCGAGAGTATTGGCGCAGACCGTATTATCTTTCCTCGCTACATGACATTAGCCGAAATCAAAGCCATGACACAGTCGTTGCCGAACCTGGAGTTCGAAGCCTTCGTGCTTAACGACGGTTGCATTTATGAAGAAGGCGTTTGTCATACCATCCATTTGCCTAAGCAATATGGCGGCCCCATCTGCATGGATAATTACCGTTACAGCTACTACCGCACCGATGGCAGTGACATCGCCCCAGACGAGCAAAGCTTACTGCTCCAAAATGAAAAAGACTACGCTGAATGGACCTGGTATAAATTCAGCTGTGGCTTTAGCACTTCCAAACAAGGCTACACTTTCGGTCCCTGTGGGCTCTGCGCCATTGACGACTTCATGCGCGCAGGTCTAACCGCAATTAAAATCGCCGGCCGCGAAGCACCGCTGGAGCGAAAAATCAAAAGTATTGAGTTAGTTAAATCCGTGCGTGACAAAATTAAGCGCGGCGCAACGAAAAGCGACATACTCAACTACGCCACTCAGGTGAGAACGAGGCCGGATTTATGCGAGTCAGGCTATATGTGCTATTACCCGGAGGTATTGCAGATAACTTAAAAAGCCCCCAGGCTCCACAAGTGGTGTCTGGGGGCAAAGGGACGCTGGCATTAGAAAGAATAACTGAAATTCATTCCATACCGTGTAGGCATCTTCTGCGGAAATGGCAGAGTTGGTGGCCTCAATAAACTGATCATCGTTCCAGACACCATCCAACTGAGCCGCTACTTTACCGCTGCCCATTTCCCACTCATAGCGGGCGAGAAAGTTAAAACTCAACTCAGGCGCATTAGGAAATTCAGCTTTCGCGGTGCCGCCGAATACATCTGGCACAGCATCCACTTCGGAATCCAGAAATGACAGCCCAACCAGCAAATCAAGGTTCTCTGTCGGACTTATAGTCAGCTCGATTTCACCGCCATGGGCCGAAGCATCCGAGTTGGCTACCTGAGGTGTTAAGCCAATGAGTGAAAAGGCCTGATAATCCTTATAGTCATAGTAGAAAATCCCGACATTTAAACGGGCCCAATCGTTGAGATCCGTCTTAATACCCAACTCATAGGAGTAGAGCACCTCTTCATCATGCTTTAAATTCGCCGGGTCAATAGCAGCTACGGTACCCAGTGGATCAATCGACCAGTTCCCACCCTTAATACCTCTATTGATCGAGCCGTAAATCAGAGCACCCTGTTCCGTAGTGTAGTTAAGCTGCATTCTGGCGGCATAATCCTCATAGTCAATTTGATCAATTCCGGAAATTCCAACCTGCGAAATATCAAAGGTCTGGAATCTCGCTATACCAGCGCCTGGCTCCTCGTAAAACTGGGTGAAATCAATACTTTTATCGTCATCAGAGTAACGCACTCCGGCAATGAAGGTTAGCTGGTCGGAGAGATCAAACTCCACCTGACCGAATACCGACCAGTTTTTCGCATCAACACTGGATATTGTTTCCGCAAACGCGGTATCCGTGGTCGCCCCCGCTCCCTCTAAAATAGCGACTCCAGAGACACTTTGATTGGTGTCCGTTGACATATCAAGATAATAGACTCCGGTTTGCCAGCGTATACCGTCGTTTTCACCTGAGAGCCTCAACTCCTGCGAGAAGCTATCGAACTCCGTTGGCACAACATAGGGGAAAAAGAATAACCCACCCCCTGCGTCCTCAACATATTGCTTTTCCATATCCAAATAATTGGTGATGGAAACAAACTCGTTGCCATTAGCAAGATCCCAGGTAAGGGTCGCCGTGATATTGGTAGACTCGCGATCAAAACTCCCTTCCAGGGAGGAAGCATGTTCAAGCTCATCACTCAGTCTGCCGGGTGCCGGGACGCCTAAACCAGTGCCCGGATCAAATCCGGCAAAATTGATGGAGTAGGTGCCCGATGGAACATCGTCATCCTCCGACCGAGTCACCCGCAGGTCCGCCAGTAAATTGTCCGAAAGATCAACCTGCAATGCCCCCCTGACGGTATAGCCATCCGCACCGTGGGCATCGCGGATTCCTGGTGTTTGCGATTCCATATAACCGTCGTTTTCCAACCAGCGGGCGGCCAAGCGACCACGCACCTTTTCGCCCAGAGCGCCCCCGATCGCTCCCTCTATCGCACGCATATCGAAATCACCCGCCGACAACTCAAGATATCCGTTGATTTCAGACTCCTCAGCGCCACGAGTAATATAATGCACTAGGCCGCCGGTAGTATTTCTGCCGAACAGCGTCCCCTGTGGACCCCGCAGTACCTCTACACGACCCACATCAAACAGTTGTCCATTGATGGCATTCATGCTCGGCACGTAAGCGCCATCTACATAAACCGCCACCGGCGCTTCCAGATTATCCTGAAAGTTATTCTGCGAAATGCCACGCAAGTTGATAATAGTGAAGGCTGAGGTGAAGGTTTGTAGCTGCATACCCGGGATCTGCTGTGTTATTTCGGTAGTGTTGGTCACACCCAAATCTTTAAGCTGATCACCGCTAAAAGCAGTAACAGAAATACCCACGTCCTGAAGATTCTGCTCTCGCTTTTGCGCAGTTACTATTACCTCTTCCAGCACCGCAGCGTTGGCTAAACCGCTAATGGAGCTGGCAGTAATTGCCACCGCCAATAGACATTTCCTAAAATATTTTCGATTTTGTAATATCTCTCTTTTCATGACTTATCCCCCTCTATCCTAATTAAGATTATCGCTCTATATCAATCCGCACCCTGCGCCAGATAACAAATAACAGCTGCTCTTTGATGCGGTTTGGCTAAGCCCCCGAACGCCATGGTGGTTCCGGGAATAGCCGCCATCGGTTGTTGCAAAAAACTATCCAGCTCCGATTCCGTCCAAAGACGCTGAAACGCTTGCATCGCTTCCGAGTAGGGAAACCCACTGGAACTGCCCGACGGTTTACCAATTATTGAATTTAAATTTGGTCCTGCTCCGTGTCTGCCCGATGCATCGAAGGTATGGCAGGCGGCGCATTTAGTGAAAATTTTTGCTCCCAAGGCCAAATCACATGGCTCGGCTGCTTCAGCCCGTGCGGCACCACCAGCAATAGTGGCGCTACATCCCAGTATCACCAGAGCAACCGCCAGGACTTCAAGAAATGGAAATTTCATCACCATTTACCCCACTATTTTTTTAATCCCGGCGCAGAAACAAACCCCTTACCTTCATCTACACCCAGAAATATTTCCGGTGATGGTGCCGGTAGATACTCAAAATGACTGACAATCTCTCCGCTCGCCCCAACCCATTTCCCGGTACCGCCATTGATTTTGTAGTGATTGGATTCTCCCTCAGTGTGAAGGCTCACGTGCAGCCTATCCTTGTCCGCATCGGCCCAACTACAGCGTCCAATCCCGGAGGTCGTCTGTGCTGTGCCCACTTCATCAAAACCCAGACAGTCGATAGAGAACTTCCATTCATTGCCCTTCCCGTCCCGTAGTTTGGTGGCCCCTAGCACGCTGTAGATAAAAGCACTCTGCTCTGCACCGGTACTGATCATTCTTTCCGTCACGGCATGAAAAGCGCCTGTTAACGTAACAGTTATTTTTTCCGCAGCGGCTACCGAACCACTGAGGCTAATCATTGTGATTAAGATCGAAGTTATTGCTTTCATACTTTAATTCCTTTGGTAATAATCTTTTCAGAAACTAGTTGCGCGGCCCGTGCGCCGCTTTCGATGGCGCCGTCGATAAAACCACGCCACCCATTGGCTATATCGGATCCGGCAAAATAGATATTTTGTTCAGGTCTTTGCAGCTCCTTGAGCGCACCGGTAAGCATTCCGGGCGGATACATACACCAAGTACCTTTTGAGTAAGGATCCAGATTCCAGTCGTAGCTAAAAGACTCGATTAATTCTGCCTGCGGCTGAAACAGGTGTATGGCTTTTTGAATCTCCTCGTCATCGTTAACATCCAGAAACTCCGGCGACGCGTTGAAACCCACCATAATCTGACTGTCCTTGTCATCGTATTCGGTCCAGTAGAAGTTAAGCGGCATATCCTCGGTGCCCTGACCGAACATGATGGGATGCTTACCCTTGATACGCATATAGAGCTTACTGCCAGAGCCGGTATGACCCTGTTGGCTGGCGTTGACCTTGATGCTTGAAAGTGCTGGTTTAAAGTTGATCTTGCCGATGAGGTTTAGCGGTAAGGCAAAAATAGCTGTTTTGGCCCGATATAGATTCCCACGTGCAGTTGCGATTTCGACAATGCCATTTTTCTGAACCACGGATTTAACCGCCTCACCCAGCTTAAGTTCAGCTTCACTATCGGATTGCATTTTTTCAAGCAGAACCCGAGTACCTCCGGCAAGGCGGTAATACCCCAGATTTGACCACATAAACGCCTGATTAAACCCCCCCAGAGCGATCCATCTAAGCTGGTCGAGATAACTACTGTGAGTGGAGATCGAATGTCCGTTAATAGCCGCAAAACTTTTCACCAAATCCTTTTCTGCATCACTTAGGTCCAGGCTGTCAATCGCCTGTGCTGCTGAGATTTTATCCAGCTCCTGGAATTTTTTATTGCTTGAAGCAAACAGCGGGTCATAAGGCCGTGGGAACATCTCTCTGGCTGGCGCATAGAATTTCGCGTTGGCTCGTTCCGAAAACGGGCCAAACTCATCCGCACCACCCTCGTTACGTTGATTTTTAGAAAACCAAACGTATTTTTCTGCAATAGTCGATGCGCTCTCCTTTATCGGCAAGTTATAACGCATCCGCTCAGCCCAAATATGCGGCTGGCCCCAGCCAAACCAGGTGCCACCTACATCAATATCATGGCCAGCAAACTTTGTAGTAAATGTGCGGCCCCCTAATCTCGGGCGCGCTTCCAGTAGAAGCGTATTTAACCCTTTTTGGCTCGCATCTCTGGCAGCGGTAACACCGGCAAACCCTCCTCCAATCACGATGGTATCGAATATTCCATCCCTTTCCGGGACTAAACCTTCAACCGTTTGCGACATGCCTGTGGTAATTGCCGATATACCGGCCGCTCCGGTAATCGCATTTATTATGAAGTCACGCCGTTTCATTCTTCCTCCCAAAAATATGTTTGGTCGTATGACTAAACATTATTTGCCCGCACAAATAAAATGTCAAGATTTTTTTAGTCGCTTAACCAAAGAGATTGATTTGTGTATAATCCTCGAATTGAAAAAAACGGAGCAACGATGACAAAACTTTCTGAAAAAAATAGCCGTCATACAAGGTTAGGGACTGCGCAACGGGATGGCGGAAAAGCCACGGCTATGAAGCTGATTAAAACCGCGCACGAGATGCTTATGAAAGGTGCTTACGCCGATTTCACTATGCGAAACATCGCAAAAACTGCCGACGTTCGCTTAGCCAACCTACAGTATTACTTCCCTAAAAAGGAAGATCTGATTCTTGCCTTAATGCACTATGTGGGGGAGCTTTATGATAATCATTATATAAAGCGCTTAAAAAAGGCTGGCGATAATCCCCTTGAGCGTTTTGAGGCGGCAATAGAATTTAATTTGGATGATATTTATTGTCTTAAAACTCGTCATTTTTTTATCCAGTTCTGGCCGCTCATCGCTATTGTCGATAATTACTCCGGCAAACTGTTGAGCGAATTTTATATCCCACAATTGCGCCAGTTTGAAGAGCTGGTAAAAGAACTTGACGCCAACGCCGAAGATAACGAAGTTCAGCGGCGGGCAAATATGATTATCGCGCTGATTGAGGGCCTGATGGTTGTTGCCTCACCCCCAGGGAAAAAAGAACAAATCACTTTCCGAAAAAATGTGCTGCAGCAATGTTTGTCTATTGCTCGGGGTATTTAATCTTTATGGGTTTATTTCCACCACCTAGCTGCTAAATATCTCGCTACGCCATTCAGATCTGAGCAAGGCCAGACTTATACGAATCGGGTTATATGTGCTACTACCCGGAAGTCATAAATTAACCGCCAGCAGGTACGCTGATCCGGTTATTGTTACCCTTTAGAAAAAAAGGCCGTCATTATTCGGCGCGATTCTTCAGAATTAAGCAAGGATATGAACTGTTCATTTTCATTACTAATAGCTTGCGCAACTAATGGCTCCTGATGTTTTCGAATCAGTGCTTTGGTAGAGAGGATAGCAGCCAGCGGTTTCGCTGCTATTTCTTCAGCAAGCGCTCTGCCAACACCAAGGTATTCTTGTGCGGTGCAAACACGGTTGATTAGCCCCAACTCACCGGCTTTTGCCGCATTAATCCGCGCACCAAGCAACAAAAGCTCAGAAGCACGGCAATGCCCCAACATCCGCGGCAACAGATAAGAAGCACCCGCTTCGGGGCATAGGCCAAGATCCGTAAAGGGCATCATAAAGTAAGCATCTTCCGCCGCCACCACCAAATCGCAATGTAACAACATGGTCGTGCCCACCCCGACCGCAGGGCCGTTCACCGCTGCCACAATTGGCTTTTTAACCTGGCTAATGCACTTTACAAAATCCGCCGCCGCTTGTGCGCCGGTTTCGAGAAAATCCTTTAGGTCGTTGCCCGCACAAAAACATTCCTGCGTACCACACAGGAAAATACAATGAACATGATCATCGGCGTCGGCTTTTTTGAAAGCCTGAATCAAGCCCCGATACATCGCCTCAGTCAGCGCGTTTTTTTTAGCCGACCGGTTGATCTGTATCGTGAATATTTTTTCATCCTGTTCCACCATCAGATCATTTAAATGCATCACCTATCTCCAAACCACTTCTATTTCGAGTCAATAAAAAAGTAATTTTACGTTTATCACTAAAACCGTATTAAGCCTTGTACGGAAAACGCTCGCGGTGACTCAACCAAACGAAAATAGCTGCCTTCGCTAAATACACCCGACAGATCATTCGAAAAGTTGCTAGTGATTTCATCAGTCAAATTTCTGAGCACTGCCGAAATTTCCCAATCCCGGCGATCATTGGTCAGCGTGAAACGGGCATTTATTTTGGCGTATTCCTTTTGGAAGGTATAGGGGTCAAGGTCAAGCGCCAAGGCAACCTTATCGGAATAGTAAGCTTCAAAAGTACTGATTAATGCTAAACGATCCGACAGCTGCATAATATATTCTGCGCTAGTGAAAACAGCCCATTCCGGCGCATATTGCAGGCGTTTATCACTGAGGTCCTGAATACCGGTGGTTGGCGTCAGCAACCGACAGTCTGGCGAAGAAGTACGTACCTGTTCATCACTACATGGTGCGTTTGCAAAATCATTATAACGGGCATCCAAATAAGCCATGGACCAGGAAAAATTTAAATTTTTAGACGGACGCCAGCGCCCGTCAAATTCAATCCTCTGGGTAATGGCCGAAGCTGCGTTCCCTACACTGAAGGTTATATTATCCTGTACTGAACTCACTTGGATGTTGTCGAATTCGTTACGAAAGATAGCAAAGTTCATCTGCGAGGAGCCACCGCCAAATACCCATTTTGAGCCCAGCTCATAAGCCACGACCTGCTCTTTGTTAAACTGAAAATTCTGCTCGGCTGCCGACTGCTCTGCGACCAACTGATGATCGAACCCTCCGCCTTTAAAACCTTTGCGAATACTAGCGTATAACATCATCTCATCAGTAGGATGCCATTGCAGTGTCAACGAGGGTGACAGGTCATCTTCCCTGCGATCTTGCGCAACATCATGCCCTCCAGCAGCGGGACCGGATGCGATGGCGGTAGGATTGCGCGTATAAAGCGCCGCCGCGAATTGTTTCGACCGGGCGTCTTCCTCTTCCAGCGTATAACGAGCACCGACGGTAGCCGACAGTGCAGCGCTTAACTGCCAAGTGATCTGCCCAAAGACGGCATAGCTATCACCTTCCTGCCGGGTCGCGATAACCCGTGTCGCCCTATTTTCCAGCGGTTGGTCGGTGAAATGAACATCCAAACCACTGGTTTGGTCGGTATGGATAAAATAAAAACCCAGGATGTAATCCAACTGACTGTTTTTATCCGAGCTGATTCTCAGTTCCTGCGTCCACTGCGACCATTCTTCCAGCGCATCGAGGTTACCTAGTTCAAGAGGAAGCAGGTCACTGATCACTTGATCGTTAACCTTGTAGTTGGCGTAGCCGGTTAACGACGTCAATGTGCTTTGACTGAATTCACGGTTCAAGGTCAGCCCAAAGGTATCGAAGTCGGTATTGAAATCCTGAAAGTCACCCACGCCATTGCGTACTCCAACCGCCGAGCGCTTCAGATTGACACGACAGTCTTCCGGCAAGTCATTTTGCGCGATAAAATCCAGCAGTCGTTGTCCGCAACGGGATATTTCACGCGCCCTCCCCTCGCGATTCAAATCGCCCTTTTGATATCTTAGTGTCGCATTGAACGGAGCATCCGGATGCCAGGTTGCCGTCAAACGCCCGGTAATATCACCCATGGCCTGGCTGTCTTTACCAGTAACACTGTTGTGCGTCCAGCCATCATGCTGATCGATTCTAAGCGCCAGCCGCGCCGCGAGCGTTTCAGATAACGGGCCGGATAGCGCACCCTCCATCGTATAGCCTTGATCGGCTTCAAATTCATAGTTAGCCGAAACCCAGCCTTCAAAATGATCGGTGGGGATTTTAGAGGTGATATTGATTGCTCCGGCAGTGGTGTTTTTGCCAATTAAAGCCCCCTGCGGTCCTTTCAGTATTTCCACCCGTTCAACATCAAGAAAAGCAGCGCGACCGAAACGGCTGCGACCGTAGTAAAAATCATCAATCACTTGGCCCACCGCATTTTCAAAACCGAAATTGACACCCGAGCCCAAGCCACGAATAAATAGCTGGTCGTTCGCCGCTACCGCTTCGCTATAATGGAAGCCAGGCATCAGTGGCGCTAAGGATTCAAGACGATTAATGCCGGCCACTTGCAGATCCTCTCCTTGCGCCAGCAAAATAGAAATTGGTACGTCCTGTAATCGCTCTTCACGCTTTTGTGCCGTAACAATAAATTCCTCGATAAAATACTGGCCTTCAGGTTCCGGCCCAGCCTCAGGTAACGCAACAGACTCCGTGTTTGCCACTGCTTTAGCCGTTTGTTCTCTAATGACCACAATCAAGCCATTGAAAACAAACTCCAGGTTGGTATTTTCTATCAGTAAGGCTAAGGCTTCCCGGGCCAAAAAACGACCTTTAACGGCCGGGCTTATATGTTCAGGTATCGCTTCAGGAGAGTACATCAGCTGTAGATCAGCCTGTTTAGCAAACTGTTGCAACGCCGTGCTAAAAGATTGGCGGTCGATGTCAAAATCCAGTATTGCTTCCGCTAAGACTCGTGGCGGCGCTGTCGCCAATAGTAGCAGCAAGAGACCTTTGATGATTAATAACCATGCAGAATCAAGTACGGTGCGGACGCAATGAAGAAAGCGTAACATAGCTAATGGAGAGCCATATCGGTAAGCGCTAGATCTCACACCGAGATAAGAATGCAGAAAACTAACCAAAAGGTTCATTACAGCACTTTTTCTTGCATTAATCGTTGACATAGCGCTCTGTAGCAGACCCTCACGGTTTTATGTATCAGCGTTTGGCAATGGATAAAAATCTTTTCACTACAATAACATTTTTTCATTTTGTCGCAAAAAGCTGTCGGGGTTTTGCCTGCACCACGTTATTCCTATTGAGCGTGAGATAAAACCTAACTCACAGACAGGTTATAAAAGGCAATATGCAAAAAGCCAAATTGAAGCTCGTCAAAATAGTTGCCAACCGTTCGCAAAGCTTTGAACAAAAGAGCCGCGACGAGCATGCCTATTTAGAGTCGCTGTTCGGCAAATATCGGATGGCACTGAGACGCTACTTGGCCAAGTTGATGCGCAACGAGGAAGATGCTGCCGATTTGCTGCAGGAAACCTATCTAAAGCTCATTGAACAGGACAGTCTGGATCATCTCGAGGCAAACGCCAGAGCTTACCTGTTTCGTGTCGCGACCAATCTGGTGCGCGACAAAGCACGCAAGGATAAGGTCCGGGCCAAAGATCAGCATATATCCACAGAAAATACGGAATTGGAGAGTCAGCGGGCATCCCCATGCCAGCAGGCAGAATGGGATCAGGCGCTGATGAAGGTTAACAAGGCAATACTCCGGTTAAAACCACGCTGTCAGGAGATTTTTATTCTGCACCGTTACCGGGGTATGAGTTATCCGGAAATTGCCAAAGTAATGAGAACCACCACGAGAACCATAGAAAGAGAAATGAGCGTCGCAATAGCACAGCTTAAAGCCAGTTTGGATGAAAGCAATGAGTAACAACACAGAGAACAGTAAAAAAAGGAATACCGCCGTACAACCCTCGGCCGATACCGACTGGTTCGTCAAGCTTAAAAAGGACTCGTTAAACGACGACACGAATGATGAGTTTTTGGCCTGGCTCCAGCAGAACCCGGAAAACGAACTGGAATACGAGCGCTGTGAATTAGCTTGGGAACTCGCAGGGGAACTCGAAAACGAGCCTGCGGTTGCAGCTTTGATCAGCCGTTGTGACGAGCAGATTGCACAAGCTCAGCGTCAGGCTGAGACTGGCTTCTTCGTAGTATTGGCACAACGCTTACGCGGCCTATTTACCGCTCGCCCTATCTTCACAGCCGGCGCGATCGCATTTGCTTGTATCACGGTGATATCTACTCTGTTGTTATTTTTGCCGAAAACCTATGAAACCGGCATTGGTGAGCAGCGTTTAGTAACACTCCCGGATGGCTCCAGCATTATATTAAATACGAATACTGAGTTGGCTGTCAGCTTTAACAGTGATCATCGTGAAATAGCCCTCAAACGCGGCGAAGCCCTCTTCGAAGTTGCACATGATCCGAATCGACCTTTTGAAGTATTCGCTGCAAACGGGCTGGCACGCGCCGTAGGCACACGCTTTAACGTGGCGCTTGAGCAAAATCTAGTGACGGTTTCAGTGCTTGAGGGCAAAGTGGAAGTGCGTACTGATCTTCAGAAACCAACCCCCTTACCCGAAGGTGTTACTCACTTAGAGCAACAGCGAAATTCCGCCTTGCTGATAAAGGGTCAGGCCGTCAACTATTGGGATCAGGGCGCGATGGCTGAACCGCAGCCTGCACAGCTTAAACGCATTGAGGCCTGGCAGCAGGGAAAACTTGAATTCGATGCCAGCTCTCTGGTTGAAGTGATCAAAGAGCACAATCGCTATTCGCTCAACAAAATCGTCATCAGTAATGATCAACTGGAAAATATACAGATCAGCGGCATTTTTAATGCTGGCGATACTGAAGCGCTGTTATTTGCGCTCCATGAAACATTCGGGATCAACGCATTGCATCGCAATAACTTGATCCTGCTTGTACCCAAAAGCTAACAAAATCGTTTCAAAGTCCGAACAGGGAGGACAACATGCACTACTTTACTAAGAAAAAAACCAGCATACTGGCCGCTTCGATTATCGCTGCTGTCTATACCAATACACCGCTTGCCGCGGAAAAAAGCCGCGCGCTAGAAGAGGTTGTCGTCACAGCACAAAAGCGGGAGCAAAATTTGCAAGATGTTCCTGTGGCCATACAGGCCGTATTGGGCGAAGAAATGCGCACCAGTGGTATTGAGAAGATGGAAACACTGGCCCCGACAGTTCCTGCGCTGCATGTATCAGAGGCATTCGGCGGCGACCAAATCTTTCTGCGCGGTTTGGGACCAGGCGTCAACTTCGGTTTTGAACAGGCTGTCGGTCAGGTAGTGGACGGTTTCTTTTATGGCCGTAGCCGCTTTAGCCGCTTGCAGTTTCTGGATTTGGAACGCGTCGAGGTGCTGAAAGGCCCCCAGGGCGCCATCATCGGCAAGAACACCACGGCCGGGGCAATCAACATTACCACCGCAAAACCAACTGCAGAACTGGAGGGTTGGATCACGTTGGCGGAAGAGTTTGACGGCGCCGAAGGTGAGAGTTATGAAGGCGCTATCTCCGGCCCACTCAGCGATAAACTGATGGCCCGACTGGCTTTGCGTTTCGAGGATAAAGACGGCTTTCTCGAAAATAAAGTAACCGGGAGTGACGACCAAAGCCGAGACGATCTCGCCGGACGCTTGAGCGTCCTGTTCGAGCCTAACGATAGGTTTAGTGCCCTGGTTCAGTACGGCTTCAGCGATATCGAGCGCGAAGGCCGTAATATCCAGCCAATTCATTGTACTGCTCAAATGATCGGTGTGTTGGCGGCAAATGGTATCCAGGAAGACTGTAAATTGAATGATACCCGCAGCACCACGGACCAGCGCAACGGTGTCGGCGGATTCGAATTCCAGGATACCGAAGCCAGCACTTATGGTCTGACCCTTGAGTGGGAATTTGAAAACGTAACCTTCACCTCACTCACCGGTTACGCCGAGTATGAATACGTTGATGCGGGTAATGCGACCTATACGGGTATTGAAAATTTTCAGATTGATATTGAAGAGGACTACGAGCAATTCAGTCAGGAATTTCGCGTTGCTTCAAACGGCGACAGCAATATCGATTATATTCTAGGTCTGTTTTATCAGGATCATGAACTCACCTCAGATTTCGACCTGAATGTCGGCACCCTAGGCCCAAACACCATCAACCGGAACCGCCGCATACTGACCGAGCAAGACGGTGAAACGCTGGCCGCGTTCGGGCAGATGACCTGGCATCTTAACGAGCAATGGGATATCACGCTGGAGGGCCGTTATACTAAAGAGGAAAAAGATGGCTCCTCCCTGGGCTTCCCGGCAGCTCTGTTCGGCAAAGTTCAGGTTCCAGGGCCGGGTTCTGGTGGGCCCACTGGCGTATTCAACGTGCATGACGTCAAAGGTGATCGCTCAGAAAGTGATTTCTCGCCAGGTTTGGTACTGCAATGGCGACCAACCGACAACGCCATGTATTACGTCTCACTCAAAAAAGGATTTAAGGGCGGCGGCTTCGACCATCAGCTCGTGGCGAATCAGGCAGATGCCGCTGACGGACGCTTCGATTTTGAAGAAGAGGAAGTGGTTTCGGTCGAGTTGGGTGGCAAGCTAGACCTTGCCGATGGTGCGGCCAGGCTGAATTTTTCAATCTTCCGCAATGAATATGATGATCTTCAGGTCAGCACCCTGATTGGCCCAGCGACTTTTTCTGTTGGCAACGCGGCATCAGCGATCACCCAGGGCGCCGAGGCTGATTTTCAATGGCGTGTAACTGAGGCATTGACTGTTTCTGCCACGGTGGCGTTGCTGGATGCGGAATACGATGAGTTCGATCAAGCCCCCTGTAGTCAATTCCAAGTGGCCAACGCATTATGCGCCAGTGGATTTCAGGATCTTAGTAACCAACCATTACAGTATGCACCGGATTATTCCTATAACGTCACAGCGGAATATGTGTGGCCACTCAGCGACCAACTGGAGTTGATCGGTTTTGTCCGGATCTATGGCGAAGATGAAAAGGAATTGGCTTTGGATCTGGATCCGATAGACGTGCAGGACAGCTTTACCAAGGTGGATGCGCGCATTACGTTAGCGAATGCGGAAGGTCGCTGGCAGGTCTCTCTGATCGGCCGCAATCTGGGTGATGAAATAACCATGGGCTTCGCCAACGACATTAACTTTTTCAACGGCAGCCATTTCGGGATAACGGAAGCACCAAGAAGTATGATTCTACAGGGAACCTTCCGCTTCTAAACAGGCCAAGTCCCGCGTTATCACAGCGCGGGGCTATTTTACCTCTATTGGTAATAGCCACTCAGCATGTCCCGCTTTATGTGGTATTCAGGATAACCTGAGGGGAAGCAAGTCTATCAAATAAGGCACATGAGGAAAAATATATGAAAAAGTTAATGGCAGGTCTTTGTGCATTAACGCTGAGCGTGACTGTTGGCGATAGCATGGCATATCAGGTAGATGCCGCTCAACAGGCGTTAGCGCAGGAACACCGTGATCAATGGCGCGAAGAAGATAATGCAATACAGGAAAAATTAACCCAATTAAGAAACAAGAACGATAGGCCCAATATCATTATGATCCTCACCGATGATATCGGCTGGGGAGAACTAGGTTCCTACGGCGGCGGCAAGCTGCGTGGCACGCCAACGCCAAACCTGGACACCCTGGCAGCGGACGGCATGAAACTATTGCAGCATTATTCCGAACCTTCCTGTACGCCGACGCGTGCGGCACTGATGACCGGACGCTTACCCATTCGCAGCGGACTCGATGAAGTGTTATTCCCAGGCCAGGTTAAAGGGTTAGTGGCTGAAGAGTATACCCTCGCGGAATTGCTTTCCGATGCCGGTTACCGCACCGCTATGTTTGGTAAATGGCATATGGGCGAACAACCCCAGCATCAACCCACCAACCAGGGGTTTGATTATGCGTTGTACACTATGTTTAACGGTGGTGTCTGGCCCTGGTCCGAGAATGCCGATTACTATGACCCGGAAAATGAAACCATTGGTGAAGTCCCCTATACCCTGGATATGCCGAAGAACTACGAGCAACAAACCGGTATCGTCATTCATGGTATCCAGGAAAGCCGTAAAGGTGAAAAACCACGAGAAATCGGCAAGCTCACCCTGGAGCGTTACAACGTTCATGAACAGGAACTGACCGAGGGTATTCTGGATTTTGTTGAAGACAACGCCAAAAAAGATGATCCCTTCTTCGTCTATTGGGCCAGCAACGCCAATCAGGTTTTCTTTTGTCCTCCGGAAGAACGTAATACCAAATATGTGGATAAAGCCAACTGCCAGGCTTCACAACTGGCTCAACACGATAAAAATGTGAAACGACTTCGCGATAAACTGGAACAGCTGGATATCGCCAAAAATACGCTGGTTCTCTGGGTCAGTGATAACGGCCCCATGTACCAATTCTTTCCCGCGGCGGGCTTCAGCTACCTGCGCGGGAAAAAACATCAGGTCTACGAAGGCGGCGTTCGCACACCAGCAATTGCCTGGTGGCCCGGCGTTATCGCGGCTGGTCAGGATCCTATCGATCTGGTGCATGTAACCGACTGGTACACCACCATCGCACAGATTGCAGGCGCCACTAAACTGATGCCAGGCAAACGTATTATCGACGGAGTCGACCAAACTTCTTTATTGCTTAACGGCGAAGGGTACTCCAGACGGGATTATGTATTTCATTACGAGTATCAGTTTTTTAACAAGGAATCCGGCTCTCGGCTCGCAGCAGTACGTTGGAAAGATACCAAGCTTCACCTCAAGCAGCCGGTTGAAATATACAACATTATGCGCGATCCAAAAGAAGAGTTTTCAATGCGTGCAAAATATCTGTGGGCTGTCATCCCTATGCGAAAAATGGTTTACGAGCACCAAAACATGATGGAAAAATTCCCCAATCGTAAGATTAAGGAAACGGCTGGATCGAAACTAGCCTATTAATGGTCAAATTCGCTTGGTCATGAACGGTGACCACCTAGCTAAGCAACCATAGCTCTAAAACTAGAATTTGACTCCCTCTACCCACACCGAGTTGTGGGTATTTCAAGGCCACAATTTGTGGCCCTTTTTTTGGAATCGCCATAACCTCAAAAATTCCCACTGTCACTGAATAGCCGCAATGACCACATAGTCTGATGTCTAGAAAGTTACCCTCTAATCAATGATAGCAGTCACTTCAACCTCAATTAAAAATTCCGGCAACGCAAGAGATTGGACTCCAATTAACGTATTGGCGGCAGGCAGCTCTTGCGCATAAAAATCAGCTGCGGCATTAGTTATGATCTCTAAATATTGCGGTTCATGGTTTACCACATAGGTTCTCATCCTCACAACATCCGCCGGCGTCGCACCGGCTTCCCGGAGTACCGTTTTTAAATTTATAAATACTTGCTGCGCCTGTTTGGCCAGGTCTCCCGCACCCACCAGATTCCCGTTTTCATCCCATGCCACCTGCCCGGCACAGTAAATTTTTGTTTGTCCCTGCGACCTGGTGGCGTGAGAAAAGCCATAATGTAGACTGTTATACATTGAATCCGGATTAATCGTTTCGCGTGTCATATTAGACCTTCCTTTCTATCATAAAAATTGTACAGCTTCGGCAATGCGCGTAGCGGGAAGTTCTCCAGGCCCTTCTCTATCCCATTTTACTCCTAACCTAACTCTTTTGCCGGTGTAATGAGCGGGCTTGAAGAAATTATCTGAAAACTCTTACGCAACTAAACGTACAATAACCCTTCACAGGTTCACATTCCTGGCCTATCCACAGATCGCCACAATGGGTTGATGGAAAGTTTTGTTGTTCATATGGGAGTGGTTCCGATCCAGCCTTATGACAGTTTAGGATGAATGGTCAGCTGTACAAAAAAACCGCAGCACCCCGAAGAGCCACTGCGGTGAGGGAGGGAAATAGACTCAGTCCGCGAGCTGTCCCCAATTCTTCGCCATAAAATGGGCAGATTTCATCGCCACCGCATGGGCGGTAAAGGTGGAATTGATCGACGAACTGGTGGGAAACACGCTGGGGCCGCCGATAAACAGATTCGGCAGATCATGCGTTTGTGCTTCGCCGTTAGTTACTGATTGGCTGCTATCGGTCCCCATTATGGTACCTCCCATAATATGCTGTCCCGCCATCGGTCCATGCCAGGCTTGCTTGGCGCCCGCCGCGTTGAAAAGGTCGACACCCTCCTTGCTCGCGTTTTGCCAGAGCTTGCGCCCTTCTTCGCTGACCTGATAAGTGACCCGCGCCAGCGGCAGCCCGAAACGGTCCTTGTCTTTGGCCAATCCGATCCGGTTATCCCGTACCGGCTGATCTTCGCAGACGCCAACCATGGAACCGAGAAAACGCGCACCTTCCTGCATAAATTGATGCAGATCGTTACCGTAAATATCCGGTCGTGACATAGCAATGCCGAGCAGGTCGTTAGGCTTGACCGCTAAGCCGATTTCCCATTGACGGCTACCAAAAGCGTCGTTTGGATTACCGGTCTTGGTAAAGGCATCTTGACAGATCAGCTGACCACCAGTCGCGCCCAGGTAGTTCTGCATCTCTTCTTCGAACATGCCGAACACCGACAGCGCTGGATGAGCCATCAGATAGCGCCCCACCAGGCCGCTGCTGTTGGCCAGTCCGTCGCGGTGAGCACGGTTGGCCGAGTTGAGCAGAATCCGCGAGTTTTCCACAGTAAAGGCGCAGAGCACCACGGCATCCGCCGGTTGTATAACCTTTTCACCTTCACGCGTGTAATATTCAACGCCGGTGACCTTTTTACCCTTTTTGTCCGTCAGCACTCGGCTGATGTGCGCGTTACCCTGCAGCCGCGCTCCGGCCGCCTGCGCCCGTGGCAAATAGACTACCAGCGGGTTGGCCAGCGCACCGATCGGACAACCCGCATCGCACCAGCCGTCCCAGATACAGGCCGGACGGCCGTTATAGGGCTCGGTCAGCACCGCCATCGGGATCGGCGCTGTGTGCATGCCCATTTTCTCAAAGCCACGCGCCAGCACCTTGCCGTGATTACTCACCAACACCGGCGGCATAGGATAGGGATCACCCGCCGGACGCCAAACCTCCTGCTTCGCATCACCGGCCATGCCGACATCTTTTTGCACCATATCGTACCAGGGACGTAACGCCTCATAATCAAATGGCCAGTCCAATCCCTTGCCATAGCGACTATGTAGTTCAAAGTCTTCTGGGTGGTAGCGCGGCCAGACACCATAATGGTGGATTGCCGCACCGCCGAAACCATGGCCCGCATTGAAGTTGTACCAGATACTGTCGGCTCCATCTTCCACTACATGGGGGGCGCCCCACTTCAGCCGCCGCGCCCAGGTCTGCGAACTGTAAAGATCGCCCAGCTTGCGCTCCACTCCGCGCTCCAGCACCAGCACACTCTTGCCCGCCTCAGCCAGCACCGCCGCATAAACACTGCCAGCCGCACCGGCACCGACGATAACTACATCTACTTTTTCCAGGGTCTTAACCATTCCATCCCTCCGGGGGCATGATATGCGCCATATAAGGTACGTTAAGTTTTTCAAAGCCTTCCGGTGTGCCATACACCACATCCACCGCATCCGAGCGCAGGCACAGATAGAACAGCGACAGATCGTAGCCATCCGGCGTCCGGGTGCCCGGTTTGCCGATCATCTTGATCAATTGATCCAGTTGCGCATCACTGAGCTTCGCTACTTCTTGCTTAAATTGCTGCTGCGCCAGTTGCTCGCACCCCGCTACACCCTGGCGGTAGAAGTTACGATAGGGCGGCGGCACCTGAAAGTATTTGGCGATCAACAGGCAGTCGCCCGGATCCTCACCCAACTGATGATCGATGAAATGCGTCACCCCCGCTTCCGCCGCGCCGGGTAGCAAGGCGTCGGCCAGCCGATCCAGCACCGCCGCTTCGCTGGCGTTTAGCCGCAGCAAAGCTACCGACTGCGCACGCGCCTGTTGTGGTGTCAGCAGCAGGCTACCGCCGCCGATCTGGAAAGCCAGTGCCAGCGTCGCGCCGCCCACACCGCGTTTGATAAATTCTCGTCGATTGATTGTCATAGACAAATCTCCAGTTTTAATAGCCCGAGGGACCCTCGGGAAGTATCACTCCTACTTGATCAGCGTAATCTTGCCACGCCGCCGCCAGGCGCGCCATCAACTCCGGGTGAGCGGCTGCGACATTGTGGGTTTCACCTCTGTCCTTTTCCAGATCATACAGCTCCCACTCCCCCGTGCCAAAAGGTGGCGGTTCCAGATAAGCTTTCCACTTGCCTTGACGCAAGGCTCTGCGGCCAAACAATTCCAAACCGAGAGTGGCGTCTTCGGCATGAATCCGCGCCAATGGATCATCCATGAGCGGAAGAAGGCTCTTTCCGCGCAATTGCGCCAAGGGTCTTCCGCGGTACTTTTCCGGATAAACCACACCCGCCATCTCAAACAGTGTCGGTGCTATATCCATCACTGTAACCGGTGTGCCGGCGATTACACCTTTCGATGCCATCTCTTTACGCCAGATAAAGGCCGGCACATGGATACCGCCCTCGGAGACATGGCCCTTATAATGTTTGCCCGGCGCTGTTGTGGCGTGCGCCCAATTGGGGCCGTAGAATATATAGGAACCGGCACGTCCCATATTTTCAAAACTGTTGTCAAAGTGTTCTAACCAGCCCTCCAATAAAGGACTTTTTTCCAAAGGTGTGCCTTCGGCACCGTTATCGGAAAGAAAGATAACCACCGTATTATCCAACACCCCACTCTCTTCCAGATAGCTGACCAGAAGTTGTATATTCTGATTAATGCTATCCACCATCGCCGCAAAAACCTCCATTTTCCGTGCTTCGATGCGTTGCTGCTCCTTGCTCAGACTTTTCCAGGGTTGATACCCTGGCGGTGGTGTGAAATTAACACCTTCATCTAACAGCCCGGCTTGCTGCATTCCCTCGAGACGTTTCTCCCGGAGTACATCCCAGCCCTGATCGTAACGACCCCGATATTTGCGGATCAGATCGTCCGGCGCTTGCAATGGCCAATGCACGGCGGTAAAGGCCAGATAAGCAAAGAACGGCTGGCTCGCATCGTTTTCACTGAGATACTCTATCAGTTTTTCGGTATAGAAATCGCTGGAATAGCGCCCATTTGGCCATTCCGCCAGCTTACCGTCTTCCCGGAAAAGCGCTTTTGGCGCCATCGCCAACAGCCCGGTATCGTCAAAATGACCAGCGCCGCCGTGCAGCAGTGCGAAGGAGCGATTAAAGCCTTGCGCCGCCGGGCTGTGCTCCTCCTCCAAGCCCAAGTGCCACTTGCCCGTCATCGCAGTGAAGTAACCTGCATCCTGTAGCAACGAGGCGATCGAAACCACGCGCTGATTCAGATAGCCTTCATGTCCCGGTTTGCCCCGCTGATTGTCGGCCAGAAGCTCCGCCATATTGCCCAGTCCGGCAATATGCGGGTCTGTACCGCTGAGCAAGGCGGCACGAGTCGGGGAACAGGTGGGCGTGGAATAGAAAGAACTCAGTCTGACACCATCCAATGCCAGGCGGTCAATAGCGGACGTGTCTACCTCACCGCCACCGAAAGCGCCAAGATCGGAATAGCCGAGATCATCTACAACAACGACGAGAAAGTTTGGACGCTGATCTGAATTTTCCATCGACATGGACTGCCGCACAGGTGTTGCCGCACTGTTCTGTTGCTGATCGCTACAGGCGCTGAGGCTAAAAATGGCTGCCACAGTAAAAACACCAAAACGCAGCCAGGTCAAACTAACCCGTAACATAAAACAAACACTTTGCTTTATCACTTCGATCCCCGGATTGAGGTTAACTAAATAACTACCCTGACACCGAAAGCTATCAGGGTAGTTTAGTCACTGGTAACAGACTAAAAGCTGTATTTTGCGGACAGGCTCCACTCCGTTTCACGGGCAAAAACACCTGCCGAATAGGCGGCGCCAGTGTCCAGAGCCGAAATTCCGGTCGCCAGATAAAGCTCACTGTTCAGGTTGCGTCCCGACAGGATAACTTCCCAGGCTTCATCGATACTGACGAACGAGACGGAGGCATTCAATAAATGGTAAGCGCCCTGACGCAAACGCGGCGTATTAATCGCATCGTTATAGGATTCGCTCTTATAGGACCAGTCCAGCCTCGGTGTAATCGTACCCCAGTCAGCCAACTCCTTGGTATAGGCGACACCCAGGCTGGTAGACCATTCAGGCGTCTGTGCGAGGGCTGTCTTTTTCGTGATAGGGGAATTATCCAGCACCGTTTGATCCAGTTTGACATACTCCGCATCGATGTAACCTACAGAGGCCTGCAGCAACCAGGAGTCCGTCGGCACAAAGCTGGCTTCCACTTCAAAACCCTTAAGTTCCGATTCGCCGGCATTGAAGGTAATAGGAGCGAAGCCTTCACGAACGATAATGTGCTGATCTTCGTAATCAGTGAAGAAGACGGCCGCATTCAGGCGCAGACGGTAATCCAGCCAAGTGGACTTCAGGCCCAACTCATAGCTGGTTGCTGTTTCCGGGTCGAAGGAAGTGGGACCGTTGAGGAATTCAACATTGTAACGCTGATCGAAACCGCCGCTCTTGAAACCTTCTGAATAGGTGAGATATACCATGATATCGTCGGTGAGGTCATAGGCCAGGTTGAACATGGGCGTCCAGTCATCGAACTGTTCCTCATACTGTCCCGCTGGCAACAGACGGTCGCCGGACGTGAAGAGCCGTCCAGCTACGCCGCCACATCCTGGCTCCGTTCCGGTCGGACAGTCAAAAAAGCGTACCCCCGGACTGCCAGGACCGCTTTTGATGTAATACGCACCCTCTGGGATATAGGAATAGGGCGAAAAGCGTTTGGTTTCATCGGTGAAACGCAGGCCGAAGGTCAAATGTAGACGATCGGTCGCATCCCAGGTTGCCTGGCCGAATACTGCCACATTATCGTTATCGGTTTGACCGCCGCTGATAAACTCACCGATAAAAGGCAGCGGGAATTCCACTGGATTCGGATTATCCGCTTCCTCTTCGAAATAATACAGGCCAACCAACCATTTCAGGGTGCCGTCCAGGGCCAGACCGCTGAACTGAAATTCCTGGCTAAACTGCTCGTGCTCAAAAGGGTCCTGAGTGTGGAAAATTCGAAACTGCGTATTGTCACCATCGCGTGCAGAAAAGGAATCCATGTCACGGTATCCGGTGATCGATTTAATACTCAGATAATCGTTAACTTCCCAGGTCGCGGTCAAATTGACGCCCCAGTAATCCAATTCGGAGACCACTTTGGCAGTTCCCTCGGATTCAAACTCATCCTTAAAGGTGGTGTCGTTCAAACAGTTGGGATCGCCATTAGTGCTGACCGGGGGGCCGGGCGGCAAGCCGAAAGAAGAACAACCCGGAATCTGGATATTGGTCAGGTGGGCAAAGGACTGGGTATCGTTAAGACCTAAAGAGACGGAAGGCGCGCCTTGCTCTCTCTCCTTGGTGGCGTCAACGGCAAAGAACAGGTCGAACGAGTCATTGGGCATCCATTGCAGTGCCAGACGGCCGGCCAGAGCGTCGTCGTCACCCAGCTCCTTACCATCAAACACACGATCCACATAACCGTCACGTTTACGGCTCGACAGGCTGATTTTACTTAACAGCGTATCGGAAATCGGCACATCAAAATCCGCCGACACGTTGCGCATATCATCGTCACCGATTTCAATTTCGATACTGCCACGGAATTCCTCCGCTGGCCGCAGCGAAATCATCGATACAGCACCGCCGATCGTATTACGTCCGAACAGCGTTCCCTGCGGCCCTCGCAAAATTTCAATACGCTCCAAATCCAGGAAGTCCAGCGCACCGCCGATCGACCGCGAATAATATACGCCGTCCACGTAAAGACCAACACCGGGGTCGGTTACTGCAGTGAAATCGGTTTGTCCGATACCCCGAATAAAAATCTGCGACGACGAGTTACTGCCCGACGCCGGCGCATGGGAATCGAAGGTCAGGTTGGGCGTCACATCGGCCAGCCGGTCGGTGGATTTGATATTTCTTACCTTCAGTTCGTTGGTAGTGAAGGCCGATACCGCCAGCGGCGCATCCTGCAAACTTTCCTCGCGCTTACGCGCGGTAACCACGACTTCCTCCAAAGCAAAGCCGCCCTCGGCCGCCTGTAGGTTGGTGGTCGCCAGCAAGCCGGTTACGGCCAAAGGGGTTAGCACGTATTTTATTGAGTTCATGTATTTTCCCTCGTTTGTGTTCATTGAAATACCTTCTGTTGTTGAATCGCCGTCTATTGTTTTTATGCTCAGAACGATGCCGGACAACCCTATCTCTGCAAGCTGATAGGAATTACACCGACAGCGATTAGATCAAAAGTTCGCTTTTCACGGTAACGAAAAAAAATATGGGAAGTTATACTAAAACTTATAGCCGGAGACGCTGGTAGATATCAGCGATAAACCGAAAAGAAAGGAATTAGAGTGTTACAGTCAAATCACAGTGCCTTTGCAAATAGGAAATCAAGCGTCTGGCTCCAGGCAACAGCTCGGGGCTTTTCAGATAAGTGATTCCCACCGGGCCCCAGTCGGTATCCAGATCAATGGGTAATATCACCAGCCCCGCAGCCGGGCGATGCTCGACCACCTTGCGCGGCAGTCCGAAAATAATAAATTTACCCGTCGCCAGCAACGCATCAACCGATAACACGGATAACGTATCAACGCGTCTGGAAGGGAGTTTCAGTTTCTTATTGAGAAAGATTTTAACCAGCTGTTGATAAGCTAACGAATGTTCTTTGGGTATGATGCAGTACTCATCGACCAGCTCTTCCAGCGTCAGTTTTTTTCGTTGCGCCAATGGGTGCGAATGGTGTGCCGCGACACACAATTGATCGTGATAAAGCAGTTGCGTTGCAAATTCATCCTGACTAAGGTCGGCTGGCAATCTGCCGATCACCAGATCCAATTGCCGGTTACGTAGCGCCTCGAACAGTACTTCATGGTCGCCCTCGGTAATTGAAACACAGATACCGGGATGCGCCAGCATCAATTCGGTCACGGCAGCCGCCGCCAACCCCGCTGCCGCAACCGGCATCGCACCCAGGGATATTTTGCCTGAGTCGGCGTTTGTTAACTGGGTTATTTCTTCCCCGGCCAATCTGATTTCACCGAAGATCACCAACGCCCGTTTACGCAAAACTTCAGCGTACCGGGTCGGGTAAATACCGCGGCTGTCCCGCTCAAACAGGGTAACACCCAAGGTCGACTCCAGCTCGTTAATGCTCTTACTCACGGCAGGTTGTGTTAATGAAAGCCGTCGCGCCGCTTCAGCAATACTGCGCGACTCTGCGACCGCTAAAAACACTTGGAGCTCACGGGTTTTCAGGTATCTGGGCAGCCTGTCTGCAAGGCTGTAGGTATCAGCCACGCAATTTATCTCCTTCACTTTGTAGGGTATTTATTATAGAACAAACCTATATAAAAAATGTATTTTCAAGTGCCACTCATCCCCCCATCAACCGGCAGACAGGCACCCGTAATAAAGCTGGCGTCGTCAGAAGCCATCATCAATATGGCCGATGCGATTTCCTGCAAACTGCATAACCGTCCCATCGGCGTATGGGCAACCGTCTCCTCGACACCCTCCTGCGGTACCCATGACGAACCGGGCGTGACGGTAAGGCTCGGCGCAACCACATTAACGCGAATGCCATGCGGCGCCAACTCCAACGCCATGGCTTTCAGTAATCCTTCGATAGCTGACTTGGCGGTCGTATGCGCGCTAAATCCCGGGGCCGGTGATTTGGCCAGGACGCTGCTCAACCCGATAATACAACCTGACTTTGCAGCAATCATTAATTTTGCGACTATTTTCGCGGGAATAAAATAGCCCCGAACCTCCGTTAACAGCTTGGTTTCAAGCTCCTCTAGAGAGAGCTCCGTAAACAGTTGCCAGGAAGCCGGCGGGGCGGCATTGAGAACTAAAATATCAATCGACCCAAACTTGGCCACTGCCTGTTCGACCATTTGCCGGGTAGCTGCTTCATTTTGCACATCGCTACAGATGGCCTCCGCCTTGCCACCGGCACGGACAATCTCCTCAACAACCGAATCCGCCGCCGCTTGATTGCGGTGGTAGTTAACAATTACAGAAGCACCATTGCCCGCCAGTAATTTTGCGGTTTCAGCGCCTATCCCCTGGCTGGCGCCGGTAATTAGCGCAACTTTTCCTGTTAGCCTCATAATACATACCTCAATGATGTTAAATTACAGTCTACACAATCCACTCGTTGATATACCGGATTGCCTCATTGGTTAAGATAGAAACGTACCGCCTGGAGGTTTTTCAATACCCGCTCATTGTCCGGCATTCGCTGCTGCGCCTGCAGCAGATAATTTTCAGCCTCTTTATAGCGTTTTAACTCCGCCAATAGCAGCCCCAGGGAGTAATAGGCCGGGCCAAAAGTAGGTTCATACTTAATGGCTTCTTTAAACACGATCTCCGCATCCCGGTACTCTTTAAGGCGATAGTGCAGGTGCGCCAAGTTAATGCGCGATGCGGTATCACGGTTATCAATTTTAAGAGCTTCTCGATAAGCCTTCTTTGCCGCTACAGGTCGTTGCTGCTTTTCGTGATACATGGCAGCGTAGCGTTGACCTGAGGCAAAATCGGCGTTTTGTTTCATGTATTCCTGATGTTCTCTTTGCGCCTGTTGGAATGCTGCCACGTAATTTTGCGCAACGCTGACCTCAGGAATATCCGCCATCGCTCCAGCCACGGCAATTCTGACAGCGCGTACCGGGTCATTCAGCAAGAGAGTAAGTAAGTCTTTTCGACGCTCTGCCGCGACATTCTCCAGAGCTCGGATTGCGTGTAATCTCACCAGCGGCGCTGAATCGGCGATGACATTGATCAGCGCCTGTTGAACGGGTTTCAAATGTACCGCCTGCCCGAGCCAGAATGCCGCCGTAGCCCGGGAAATTGCCGGCTGGGATTGATCCTCCAGCAAACTCACCAATCCGGGAAGCGCTGCGCCCAGATCGGTTGTAGCGGAGGCTAATATTTCTGAAAAATGCGGCTGCCGTTTCTCGCCAAACCATTGAACAACTGTCTTGGCAGCCCAATCCGCCGTTTTCTTCTCGTGGCAGCCGTTACAGGCGTTAGGTGTTCCGAAACCTGTGCTTAAATCCGGACGCGGTACACGCAGGCTATGGTCGTGGCGTAAATCCACGCCCATGTAGTATTTGCCCGGCATATGACAGCTGACGCACTGGGCACCCGGGGATGCATCAGGATGATGATGGTGTTGGCTGCTATCGTATTGCGCAGAATCATGGCAACTAGCACAGAGTTGATTTCCCTGTGCACGCAGGCTGCCCGAATGAACCTCGTGACAGCTGCTGCAGGTAACACCATTAAGATACATCTTGCTCTGGGTAAAAGACCCATAGACAAAGACTTCATCATTGATCTGACCGTCGGCGTGATAAAGACCGGGCCGTAAAATTTCCGGAGCATAATGATTCATCATGCTGCTCTCGTCGGCCTTAAAAACCGGACTCAATTGGGCACGCCGGGAATGACAGCGGCCACATTGTTCCACCTGCAAGGACGGCGACAATCCCGGCCTCATCAGAATCGCCGGATCGGTATCCGGCGGGCGCGTTTGGTCTTGCATCAAATTAACATGCGCTAATCCTGGGCCGTGACAAGCTTCACAGCCGACATTGACTTCCGACCAACGCGTGTCATAGGTTGCTGAATCCGCTTGATAATTTTTATCCACAGCGGTGGAGTGGCAATCGGAACACATGGCGTTCCAGTTCATCGCACCACGAGTCCAATGCAGCCAGTCGTCGCTGTCAGGAACCGGATCCTGCAGATAATACCAGTGCTGCTTTTGCGTATCCCAGGCCCAGGGCAACGCCTGTAATCTGCCACCGGGAAATACCACCAGATACTGTTGTAACGGTTCGTAGCCAAAGGTGTATTTTACCTGGTACTCCTCCACCTTCCCGTCGGTGCCTTGAGTGGTGACGAAATAATTCCCGTCGCGTTGCCGAAACTGAGCCGTTAATTTTTGATGTGTTGCTTTAACATTATTGAAATCAGCCCTGACGCTGGCCTTCGTGGCTGGCAACATGGCTTGGGCATGGTGGGATCGCTGCCAGGATTCAAATTCGTTGAGGTGACAACCAGCACATTGCTGGCTGCCTAAATATCCCGTCATCGGTTGTATGGCCTGTTTCCCCGGCAGGGAATCAGCCAACGATGCGCCGTGAGAGAGGCTGCCTTGGATGAGCATCAGGCAAAGCAAAAGCCAGGGTCTCCGGGGCGTCTTAATAATCGGCAAGGCCTTCTTCAAACTATGTTTCGCATAAGCATGAAAAGTGAGTGTTCATGCAGCGAATGGTAGCATGAAAACAGCCACGGGAAAGTGGCAATAATACCGTAAAGGGTATTATTACCACTTTCCGCCAGAGTCTAGAAACCCCTAGAAAATGCCGCTCGGAAGAACGCGATGAGGATATTTTTGAATCAATTGTTGGTGCTTACCGATTATTCGTTGGAAGGGTACGACATAGGCCAAATGATGATACATGGAACCAAATTTTTCACCTGGGTCTCGGATAATGTTGTACACCTCCATATTCGGCAAACCACCCTTACTTCCCGGTTTGATGTGCAGCTTCATGTTTTCCATGCGCACCGCAGCTAACCGATTGCCGCTGTAATGGAAAATATAGTTACGGCGGCCATGGCCATTGCCGTTTAATAGCAGCGCCGTTTGGTCGAGGCCGTCGACAATGCGGTCCGAAGGTATTTTGTTTTTGACACCGGCAATGCGTGCTGCTGTCGTAAATAGATCGGTAGTTGAAAATAAGTCATACGCTGTCTGTCCGGGTTCGATCACTCCGGGCCACCAGGCCATGCCCGGCGTGCGTACGCCGCCCTCATACACTTCGCCTTTACCGCCACGCAACCAGGAATAACCACTATCCGGCCAGAAGGCATACATGGGGCCATTATCGCTGACCCACACGACCAGTGTATTTTCGGCGATTCCCTGTTCTTTCAAGGTATCAAGCAACTCTTTCATATAGTCATCGTGCTGGGCCAGCTCCGCTGCTTGCAGGTTGGGCACATCATAACCGGGCCTGCCACGGAATTCCTTGGGTGAAGCGGCCATTTGTTGAGCGTAACTCGCCCAATATAAAAAGAATGGTTTATCAGATTTGGCATTGTCTTTAATGTATTTTTTGATGCGCGTAATATTACCGCTTTCCATATCCGGCATCGAAGTCGCACCAATCGGTTCAACTTCCTTACGCCCTTTACCTTTTATTCCCTCAAAGTGGCCATGTACCTTAATACCATATTTGTCTTCGTAATCCTTAAATGAGCCAGGGAAATCATACTCGTAACCATTACCGTTAATGGTTTCCGCGTCGTAGTGTGCCTCCATATTGGCCCAGGAATAGGGTTTGCCGTTATACAGCCCATAATAGGCATAGTCGAAGCCCTGCCGTTCCGGGGCATGTTCCTCCCGTTCGCCGACATGCCATTTACCGAACATAGCGGTTTTATAACCGGCCTTGGACAACATTTCCGCTACAGTCACTTCCTCATCCGCCAAACCTTGTGTTTGTCCCGGCCAGAGCACGATATCGACACCAGTACGCACTGGATAACGGCCAGTCAACAACGCCAGCCGCGTTGGCGTACAGGAAGGCTCTGAATAATGCGACATAAACTTCATGCCCTCCTGCGCCATCGTATCCAAATTGGGGGTCGGGGTGCCACGCAGGATGCCGCCACCATAGGAACCAAGCTCTCCCCAACCGATATCATCGGCCAGGACATAAATAATATTGGGCTTTTTACCGTATTTCTTCTCCATTGCCGCTAGCCGATTATCCAGGTCTTTATCTTCCTTCGACCATTCCTTGTTATGCTGTTTTTGCGCGTCGATAAAAGGGGCATCCGGTTCATAGGCCTGAGCTAACGAGCTGGACAATAGGAATGCGCTAATTAATCCGCCAATACGTGCGCGATCGATGATTGCTTTGCTAGGCATAGATAACTCCAACGTTAGATTTTCTGCTTCGTAGAATAAAAGACGATACACTGACTACTCAGCTTACCGAAAATCTTCAAGAACGGGTTATCGGAAATGCGCAAACTATTTCAGGTTTGTGCATAAATTGGAAAAAATGCCGTGCAAGCGTACAATAGCAAAGGTCTCCTTAGAGCCAGTCTCAGTCATGCAAAACACATTATTTGACAGCAACCCTATCCCTCTCTCCGCCTATAAGTTTTTGGATACGAAAACCTATGCCGAAGCGGAAAAGGCTTTGGAAAACACGGTCGAACCAAGACGCTTTAGCTCTCACCGCCGCAATGGCAACCAAGGGATACAAGTGACCCGTTATCAATTGGGGGAGATTCAGTTATTCGGTCTCCATTTCGAAGGCGCTCTCAGTATCGCCTCTGAGCGGTTGGAATCGGTAAATATTATTATCCCAATATCCGGTCGACTCCATACCGATACAGGGTCTAATACCACTTCAATGAGTGCCGGTCTGGCCAGAATCAATTCACCGGGCGAGAAAATTTCAGTCGAATGGGAATCCAGTAGTACTTCTTTGGTGGCACGTATCCCTCGGGATACACTGAACAGATATTGCCGTGAACTTTATGATATAGAGGCCTATCAGGATATTCGCTTTGCACCGGTGTTGGATCTTTCCCGAAACGCCGGCAGCAGCTTTCACAATATCTTGGACACTATTCTTCGCGAGGCAGATAATACCGATTCATTACTAAACCGAGGCGTATTAGCGAAGCATTTCCAGGAAATACTAGTCACGGCATTACTGAATCTTCAAACCCATTCGCTCTCTGAAACACTAGACCGACAGGCACGTCAGGTGAGGCCCTTCTATATCCGCAAAGCAATTGCCTATATCCATGATAATGCTGCTGATTCGATTACCCCCGCTGACTTGGTCAAAGTCGTCGGTGTTAGCCTGCGGTCACTACAGGCAGGTTTTGCGAGCTATCATAACATTGGCCCCAGCGCCTATATTAAACAGGTAAAAATGCAAAAAGCCCGGGAACAGCTGCTGATCGCAAACCACCTGGAAACCACCGTAGCGGAAGTTGCCGCGAGCTGGGGCTTCTACAATCCCTGTAGCTTTACCGGCAATTACCGCAAGTTGTATGGCGAAAACCCCTCCGAAACGTTACGACGTTAGCACAACAAAGCGGGTAATATAACCGATAGCGTTTAAGCTATTCCCAAAATGGAAGTGCAGTTAAGCAACCCCTAAATAATGATGAAATAACCCTTTAGGGTCATAGTTTTTACGTAGTTGTTCCAGACGTTCCCAATTTGCCGCCGTATAACACTGCCGGTAGCGGTTTGCCGTCAGGCTCGGCTCTATCTCGTTGACATAATGGCCTTCGCCAAAGGGATCCATCAATGGAATCGTATCGCCCAACCATTGATAGTTGGCGGGATCATCCTCTTCCCGATCCCAAATGGCATAACAACCCACATAACAATCGGCAACCCAGGAAAAACAGGAATCGTCTTTTGGTTCGAGCCGCATATTAGCGGAGGCAAGCACATGACAATCCTTAGTTGGTGCGGTTTTAAAATGATCCGCCAGTGCATGCAGTGCACCGTTGCCATCATTGGTCAGCACGTTATCGACAATGTAACGCGCCTGACGGCCAGCTGGATCAGCCAGGCTAAAGTAGCGGTCGTATAAGCCTTCGAAGGAAAACGTCTGGAACTCCATACTGACCAAGCTCTGCGTCGCCAACGCTGATTTAGCAAAGGGTTCAAGAGCAGCCTTGGCCTTTGCCTCCGTATCCTCAAAGGCAAAAGCCGTGAAGAAGCAAATTTTCGACTGTTCCGGCGGCGCATCCTCCGGCACTTCCGGATGATGCATCAGCACGGTAATCAATTCCACTCGGTCCACATCATTTTCCGCTCTGATTTTATCCAGGGTCTTAGTGACCATTTCCAGGTTATCCAGGGAAGTAATATAGGAACTTGACATAATCGCTTTCGGCACAGGATAAAGTTGCAGATACAAGCGCGTCACGATTCCGAAAAATCCAGGGCCAGCGCCACGCACTGCCCAGAAAAGATCGGTGTTTTGCGTAGCATCAGCTTTTACCAGCTTACCATCCGCGGTGACTATTTCCGCACCGACAATAGAATGGGTCGCCATGCCTCCGCGTTGAGGATAGTTCCAGCCGATCCCACCACCCATGGTAAAGCCACTCAACCCTACCGAGGGGCAATGCGGCACTGGGAAACTTAACCCTTTTTCGCGCGCGGCAGTGACCAGATGCAAGCTGCGCACGCCCGGTTGAATGGCTGCTACCTGCGTTGAAACATCAATTTGAATATCATCTAAAGCGGAAACATCAATGACCATACCGCCATCACGCACTGATGTTCCCGTCGAATTGTGACCACCGGCACGCACCGACACTTTAAGCTTTTTCTTACCAGCATATTTGACGGCGCTAATCACATCCTCTACCGATTTTGCTTGCACGATCATTTCCGGATAGCGTTTCGGTTTCGAATGATGCCAGACCATCGCCTGTCGCCATAATTCGTAGTTTTTATCATTACGATGAATAATTTTTCCCTGCACGCCCGGAATTTTTGTTCCGTATAGTTCTCCTGAGGGTTTGTCGGCAAGTATAAGGCCAGAGCGCAGCATACCCAATGCCCCGAGGGCCGTCATAGAAGCCAGCTGTTTAAGCACGAGCCGACGTGAAGCTGTTGATTGACTCATAACCATCCTCTCCTATTTCACCTGAGTAAAGAATTTAGCCAGCATTTTCATATCAGCCTCGGATATAGACTTCACTACGGTGGTCATCGTCGCATCCTTACGAGCACCGGACTGAAACGCTTTCAGCTGCTTAACCATATAAGCCTCGCGCTGCCCCTGTAAATTAGGGTATTGATCCGCTTTGCCGATACCGTCAGCGCCGTGACAAGCCACACAGGCAGCAATTTTAGCCTGATCATCCGCCGCTTGGTCATTGGCGATAGCGCCAACGGTAAAAAACGTAATAACCGTACCAAGCCAGTATGAGCAGGCTTTCAATAAAAAGCGGTCATTCATGATTTGTTCTCCTCGTTTATCCAGCTCAATAGTATAGCCATCAACCTGGAAGAATAAGATGAACAGACCAAAGAGACTATCAAATTTACGAAAGTGATAGCCTAAAAACGTAATAAACTTGCGGATTAATTTGCTTGGCGGAGAAAGCTACCCAGCATCAACTGCAACACAGGATTATTTTTTTGGAAAGAAAAAGGCCCACTCTGACGAGTGAGCCTTTAATCTACAATGGTGGCGTCCCCTAGGGGGTTCGAACCCCTGTTACCGCCGTGAAAGGGCAGTGTCCTAGGCCTCTAGACGAAGGGGACAATTTGGTGGAGCTAAGCGGGATCGAACCGCTGACCTCAACACTG
Organism: Pseudomonadales bacterium; assembly: GCA_024234615.1. Taxonomy (NCBI): domain Bacteria; kingdom Pseudomonadati; phylum Pseudomonadota; class Gammaproteobacteria; order Pseudomonadales; species Pseudomonadales bacterium. The sequence continues at coordinate 1,351,825 of JACKNY010000001.1, read as the reverse complement.
CCAGTGTTGCGCTCTCCCAGCTGAGCTATAGCCCCAAAAAGAGCTGGGCATATTAAGCACACGGGTGTTTTCTGTCAAGCATTACTGCGGCCAACCCCTCTATAAATTTTCTTCAGCGAAGGCCGCTAAGCGGCTTCGTTCAATGCTCTCTATATGCATGATGCCCGCATGTTGAAAAGCCTTAAATTTTTCCACAATATAGGTCAACCCCGAAGTGAGTGGGGTGATGTACTTATTATCAATCTGCGCCAAATTTCCCAGCACAACAATTTTAGAGTTTTTACCGACGCGTGTGATAATGGATTTTAGCTGAAACTGCGTCAGGCTCTGGCTTTCATCGATGATGATATAAGCGTTATTGATGGATCTTCCGCGCATAAAATTGAGTGATTTAAACTGTATGTTGGCCTTCTCTTTAACGTAGGAAATACTGCCGATACAGGATTCATCGTTGCCGTGTAAAATCTCCAGATTATCGTCGAAAGCGGCCAACCAGGGGGCCATTTTTTCCTCTTCCGTACCGGGCAAAAAACCGATATCTTCAGCGATAGGTGGTGTGGAGCGGGCAACGATAATTTTGTTGTACTGCTTTTTCTCGATGATGGCATGCAGGCCGAAGGCTAACGCCAGCAGAGTTTTTCCGGAACCGGCCGGACCGGTAAGAATACTGAGGTCGATTTCCGCTGATTGTAGTAAATAAAAAGCCATTGCCTGATCAAGATTTCGAGGTGTTAAACCCCAAATATTCTGATGCATCAATCGGTTAACATTTAAATCTCGAAGAAAAATGGCGTCATTTTCAATCGCTTCGACGAACCCGATGAACCCGTTATCATCACGCACGAACATATTCGGATAATATTCGGGATGTAAGTCGCGACGAATAACATGCACCGTATTGTCACCACGCGTTAGGGTATCTACCTTATCCACCCCATCCCAAAAATCTCCGGCAACCACTTCACGGCCTTTTGCAAGCAGGTCGATATCGTCTAGAATTTTGTCCTTACGATAGTCTTCAACATTGCGTAGTCCCGAGCCTTTCGCCTTGAGGCGCATGTTGATATCTTTGGTGACGAGGCAAACATAAATTTCCGGGTTATGCTTTTGCAACGACAGCGCTGTGTTAATAATCTGATTATCCTGTGCATCCTTGGTCAGATAAGGAATTGATATATCACTACGTAGCAGTTGGTCGGGAAAAATAGACAATGTTCCGGATGCCGTACTATTTTTCGCTACCGAGGTAACGATTTCCACCCCTTCCTGAATTTCACGTGTATCGGCGTTCGCCAATAATTTGTCAATCATTTGAATGGCTATACGCGCCTCTTTGCTGACATCCTTGTCGCGCCGGTCCTTGATATCGTCCAGCTCTTCGAGCACGGTCATGGGAATAATAACCTTGTGCTCATTGAAGGAGTAAATCGCGTTCGGGTCATGCAACAATACATTGGTATCAAGCACATAAATTTTTTGCATGAATCAATTCTCCAAAGACAATGATTGAGGATAAGTACCGGACGATAGGTATAGGCTTGAAAAAGGAGTGTTTAAGTGCTGGTGCTGGGTAAGGTTTAAGGAAAAGGATTGTGGATTGAAAGCTGGTGCATATGGGCTGACTGCGAGCCCCATCAAAACCCTAGAGGGTCTTGCCAATAGACGCATAAAACCTCACATAACGTTCTGAAAAACCACTATCCCATATTAAACCCCTCATAAACAGGATCAACCGTTTTTTAGTTATTATGGATAATTTTTGTGGCTACTCGACATCACCCCTTATTTTACTCAGAGGTGACGTCTTCAGGCTGCACACATGCTGTTTGTCTGGTTATTATGCAAATTTCCGAAAATCCTTTTCCCACTGTTTCGTCTGTTTTTTGGATAAACCACCCAAAGCGTTAACCGCATGACGCAACCGTGCTCGGGATAAATCCGCGCCCAGAATCGACATCGAGTCAAACACCGAAGTAGATACTGACGTTCCGGCGATAGCAATAAACAGTGGGAACAGATAATCCCTGATTTTTAATTCCATCGTCTCTGCCATGCCTTTGATAATGACCTCAATATTGTCACGGCTCCAGTCCGGCTCGGTTTCTAAGCGCCAAAGCGTAAATTGCAAAATCCGTTTACAGTCATCCTGTGTCAACGATTTATGCTCAAAATTCTTCTCACCAATATTCAGCAGTCCGGAACAGAAAAACGCTGCCATAGGCACGATATCGCTGAACAGCTCAACCCGTTCCTTCAATAAGGCGGCAATACGCATTAGGTATTCAGGGTTTAAGGCCCATTCCTGCACCCGGCCAGCAAACTGTTCAAGAGATAAATCTTCCCTAATCCAGTTGCCGTTGAGCCAACTGAGCTTTTCCATATCGAAAATCGGGCCACCCAATGACACTCGATTCAGATCAAAATTTTCTATCATCTGATCCAAGGTGAACTTTTCCCTTCCGTCAGGCATGGACCATCCCATCCGCCCTAAATAGTTCAATACCGCTTCCGGTAAAAATCCCATTCGGCGGTAGTAATTAATACTAGTGGGATTTTTACGTTTGCTCAGCTTGCTTTTATCCGGGTTACGCAACAGTGGCATATGACAAAGTTTAGGCATTTCCCAGCCAAAATATTCATAGAGCAGCTGGTGCTTAGGCGCTGAGTTGATCCACTCTTCGCCACGAAGCACATGGGTAATGCCCATCAAATGATCATCCACCACATTGGCCAAATGATAGGTCGGCATGCCGTCGGCCTTCATCAAAATTTGCATATCAACCTGCTGCCAATCAATCTGGATATCACCGCGCAGCTGATCCCACACCGTGCAAACGCCTTCTCTTGGCACCTTCATGCGAATCACAGACTCCTCGCCCGCCGCCAAGCGCTCCGAGACTTCTTGCTTGCTTAAGTGAATACAAAGACCGTCATAACCCGGCGTTTGCTTGTTCGCCATTTGTTCTTCACGCAACTGTTGCAATCGCTCCGTGGTACAAAAACAATGGAAGGCATGCCCTTTTTCAAGTAACTGCGCAGCATGGTGCTGATAAATATCGCTGCGTTCACTTTGGCGATAGGGCCCGTGTGATCCACCGACGTCCGGGCCTTCGTCCCAGGTAATGCCCAACCAATTCAACGTATCAAAAATTGCTTGTTCTGAATCCGGCGTACTGCGGGCCTGGTCGGTATCTTCAATTCTGAGGATAAATTGGCCACCTTGGCTGCGTGCAAAACACAGATTAAACAGTGCAATATAGGCAGTGCCTACATGAGGGTCGCCGGTAGGCGAAGGCGCGATGCGGGTTCGTACGGTCATTATCTAAACTCAATTACAATCGATTAACGTCGATGGCGAGATAGCGCCACGGAAAGTCGCGTATTATACGGGTTAATCGGGATGATTGGCGATAGTTTATGCACGGGGCGAAAGCGGCAACGCAAATGGATGCTCCTAGGTCACCCAGTGTTGATGAAACCATACATCTGGTTTAGTATCTGCGCATCCGACCGGTCAGCCGCTCCCAGCGCGCCACTACATTTGCCAAAACATCTGTGGAGAATTTGATAATGAAAAAAATAACGGAAGGTATCGCTCTCCTAAAACCCTTTTCTCTTTACGAGATTTCCGGCACAGTGCTGACGGAGTCGACACGCAGTGAAACGCAAACCACGGGGAGTGTCGGCACCTCGGATAACCTAGCCCATAGTCTTGCCCCCCATATGCCGCGGGCCATCAAGGGAAAGATAAAATCAACCACCACCAGGTACCAGACGATTCATCTCAAGGACAGTGATGAGCGCCGACATGTAGTTGAGCTGGTAGACTTTATTGTGCCATGCGCAGAAGGCGATGTATTAAGCTTCTGGGGCATACAAGAAGACAGATGGTTCGCTGCGCGCAATCATAGCACAGGAAAGAAATACAAAAAGCTTTCCAAGGCAAGGTCTGATCTCTATCCGGTGCGCATGCACCTTGTTGCTACCGTGCTGCTCGCCGTGCCGCTGTGGCTGGATATGAAAGCCCAAAACGACGATGCCGGATTCAGTGTGTTTGCGGGTTTGATATGCCTGGTTTTAGCCGGCCTGATCACATGGGTACCTATGGCAATCTTAGCATTCATCCGTAGTATGATCGTGATACGTAAGGTTCCGTTCGACGCACCGCAGTAGACAGCAAAGAAATACAGGCGACAACTCAAATTAGGAAAGCTTTCATATACACAATGGCAGTCTTTGCCATAACCACTGGGGCGATAATGATAGACCAACCGCCTCCCGCTCTTGCGCCAGCAGACGACAAAACACTGGGCAAAGAAGATATGGAAACATTGAGGCTATCGCAACTTAACTCGATCATTACAAACCATCAGTTTCGTGCACGCTAGAGTCTCATTCCGCAATCCATTATTATGCTAATCTGCGCTGTGCTTTATCTATCTCATTGGAAACTGGCGAAAAAATTCAGTGCGTAATAAATCATCAGGCAGTATGGTACTGACTGATGAGCCTATTTTAACCAACCTGAACATTTTACTGAGACGCCAAAGCCATGGAATACACCAACAAATTAGCCGTATTAATTGACGCAGATAACGCGCAGCCAAGCATCGTTGACGGGTTGTTATCAGAAATAGCCAACTATGGCATCGCGAGTGTCAAACGCATCTATGGCGATTGGACTGCACCTGGCTTAAAGGGGTGGAAGGATGTTCTTTTAGAGCACTCTATTCAACCCATGCAGCAATTCGCCTACACCAAAGGTAAAAATGCAACCGACAGCGCCATGATTATTGACGCTATGGACTTGCTTTACACGGGTAATTTTAATGGCTTCTGTATCGTATCGAGCGATAGCGATTTTACCAAGCTAGCCTCACGCATCAGAGAGTCGGGCTTGCTGGTTTACGGTTTTGGCGAACAGAAGACGCCTGCTCCTTTCGTTTCCGCCTGCGATAAATTTATTTACACCGAAGTGCTTCGCGCGAAGACAGACGATAGTGAAAAAATCGTAAAAAAATCCAGTAACGAACTGAAGCAGGATACTAAATTAGTCAGCCTGTTGCGTAATGCTGTGGAAGCATCCTCCGACGAAAGCGGCTGGGCGCAACTAGGGCCAGTAGGAAGTAATCTCGCTAAACAATCATCGGAGTTCGACCCGCGTAACTATGGTTACGGTAAACTGGGTGAGCTAGTTGCCGCAACCAAACTTTTTAACCTAGAAGAAAGGGCTATCGGAAGCGGTAACTCAAAAGCACTCTATGTGCGAGACAAAAGAAATAAATAAAACTCACTAGCGTTTTAACTAAAGCTATAGCTGATTTTGCTGACATACTCGCATCACCCGAAAGACCAAAAAGAACGTTTTCCATTAGTGCTCTTTGCGTCGATTTCCGCTACTATCGTTATAGCACGGTAGCGCAAGCGGAAATAAATAACCGCGTAATCATGAGTGGCGCTTGCCAATACCTGGCAAAATTTAAATGGGATCGAGACAGAAAATCTGATTCACATTTACGCAATCCCTGACACGGAACCTATCGCAGACGGATAAGCCCCAATTCTTCGGCCTTAACTAGACATAAGGAACGAATCATGAAAAACACCGAACAACGCCGACCCTGGATTTTGACTGCCGGACTCTGGTTAGTTTTGATTGCCGTTGGTGTGTATTACACATGGTTCAGGAATACTGAACACACAAACCCCACTGCCGACACAGATTCGCAGATTCAAACCGCTCCTGAGCCAAAGCCAATTCGCTACCCGATAGAGCTACCTAAGGCGGAAACCGACACCCAGACGATAGCGACCACGTCACCGCAACCTCCCCCGGAACCACCTTTACCAAAACTTTTCGAAAGCGACCAACGAGTGTTGGAGTTACTACATCAATCAATTGACAATGAATCGTTATTACCCGTGCTAATTCCACAGCATATTATCGCCAGAGTAGTGACGACCATTGACAATTTAACCCCAGCCAAACTGGCCACCAATGCACTTCCTGTAAAACCCGTTCCAGGCGCTATTCAGGTCAAGCATATGAATGACCGAATCTATCTTTCCGAACAAAACAGCAAACGTTATAGCCCCTACATCACGCTGTTGGAAAAGGTTGAAAGTGCAGATATCGTCGCTATTTATCGTAAACTCTATCCGCTGTTTCAAGAGTCTTACAAAGACTTGGGTGACCCGACAGCTTATTTCAATGACCGGCTAGTAGAGGTGATCGACCATCTGTTGGAAACGCCTGAACCAACTTTACCTATCGAGTTGGTACAACCAAAAGTATTTTTAGAATACGCAGACCCAGCGTTAGAAGCAGCCTCTGCCGGACAAAAAATTCTATTACGGGTCGGCCCTGAAAATGCTGCCAAAATAAAAGCGAAACTACGTGAAATTCGTGCCGAACTGACTGCCAAAAATACCGCTGAGCACTAGGAAACCTCTGATGATTTGGAGTTTTTTAGAAGAACTAGTGCTTATTTCGTTCTAAACGCCCAATACGCTCCACACTGGGGGGATGTGAAGAGAAATATTCGAGCAGCCTGTTGCGCTGATCTTTATCTTCGCGCATTTCCTCTGCCTTGCTATTCAGCATTTTTTCCATCCTATCCGCAAAGGCATTGGTATCCATGTTTTGCCATTGTATTTGTTCTAAGGCATAAGCAGTCTGATTGCCACTCAAACTCCTGTGAGCAGCTAGCCTGCAATAACAGGATGGGCAGTAAAAAAACTAATGTACTTGCTGTACCGGCCTCTCCGGTAAAAAGCAGAATCAAAGCCGACACGCCCGCCTGTCGAACTGTATTTTGAACCGCATGCCGGTATTTAATCGGTCCGATTTCAAGCAACATGATTCTGCCCAGCATGGTGTTTTCCGTTGCAAGATTGACCATCTGATCGAGTTGCAGCAGTGCATGTTCTGCCATTTTAAAATCTGTGTGGGTCGGGCGGTATAGTCAAATACCGAACCATTCAGAACAGTATTTCCATAGAGATGTTTTTTGCTTAGAACCTTAGCCCATGCAGAATAAATTCCAAGGGGCACTATCGTGAGGAGTAAATTTACAACCCAAATCCGGAAGGATTCTCCGGTTTAACCAAAAAATTCAAACCTATATTTCGTTGGGTTATGTCGCTCTAGTTCCATCTGGCGTGCACTCCATGTCTATTCGTTATAACGAAGCATACATTTTTGAATGTTTTTTGTTCAGGCCTTACAGCAACAGATATCTGACAGTTTTTTCTATTCGAAACTGATGCCCGTACCACCCAGCCCACAATAACCACCTATATTTTTCGCAAGATATTGCTGGTGATAATTTTCGGCATAATAAAATTCCCCCGCTGCCTTTATTTCTGTCGTAATTTTTCCAAAACCCGCAACGGAAAGCTTCTTTTGATAGGCCTGCAACGAGGCAAGCGCCTGTTGTTCCTGCTTTGACGAATAGGTGTAAATGGCAGAACGGTATTGGGTGCCAATATCATTACCCTGGCGCATACCCTCAGTAGGATTATGCGACTCCCAGAATGTCTGTAGCAATTGCGCGAAACTTATCACCGCCGTATCGAACACCACTAGTACCGCTTCAGTATGACCGGTAAGCCCGGAACATACCTCTTCATAGGTGGGGTTTGGCGTAAAACCACCCGCATAACCAACCGCCGTCGTATATACACCTCGCGTTTGCCAAAATTTCCTTTCAGCACCCCAGAAACAACCAAGCCCCAGTTGAACCTGTTGCAGATTTTCAGGGAAAGGCCCTTGAATTGGGGTTTCGTTCACTGTATGTCGATTCTTTACCTGTATTGGTTCATCTCGACCGGGCAACGCACGTTCCGCTGCCACCATTTCCGGTTCGGCGGTTCTATAATGTCTAAACATCGCTGAAACTCTCCGTTGTATAGATGAAACAACTGATCTCGTTAGACCAGTACCCTTTCGGTAACCCCGCTTTTAACTTCAAGTGTGCCAAAAAATCATTTTTGTTCGGCAAAGATTGCCAAACCTTGGGTAAGAACGTCGCTCTATGTCCTGCGGATTCAATGAGCAGCCCATGCTTATTGACGACAAGCTGAGCTTTTAATTGCGCCTCAGACTCAACTTCTATCAGGTGAAGTTTAGACAAGAGCGCTATTTCTATGTTCAATGACGTAAGATCGCTTCCTTTGATCGCGGCAAACCGAGTATCGCAGTTGGCTGCATTGTATGCATTTTCGGCCACATCCTGCAGCAGCGGCCTAGTCGCCGTCAGGTTACCAATACAACCGGCTAATTTCCCGTCCAGGTATAAAGTCACAAAGGTAGCACGTAGTTGCTGGAGTGCTTCGCTATAATTTTTGGGGTCAACGTGAAGACGCTTACCGCTATCAAGTCCGAATTCGATCACCTGCCTGGCAACCTGTAGTAGTACCTGTTGGTCCTCCTGACTAAGAGAGCGCATAAGCACCATAGCCAACCACGCGTTCTTTATTCCCGGCGGTATCCCCAGAGTTGCACAGGCCAAGCATTTTAACACTTAGCCTCTTCACTTTGGCGCAATGCATTAAGCCATTGATAGCTCTGCAGCCACAGGCCTGATTTCCCCGCAACGATTCACTAAGCTGGCAGATCGCAGCGTTAGTACGCTGATCGATTTGCTGCGCCTCAGTGTAATGGTGGAAGTGACTGAGATCCGAACTAATTAAAATTAATGTCTTTGCATTACCCCAAAGCCGTTCGATGACCTCCGCCGTTTGTTCAGTTGTCGCATTGCCAACCAGCACCGGAACTAACGAAAAATCTGGTAAAACCATTTGTAAAAAGGGCAACTGTACCTCAACACTGTGTTCTGGCGCATGAGCCTGATCCGATATCGATATTTGGGGTAAATCCAAAATAGACTCTATCGCTTTTGTATTAACGGGAATTGCTCCCAATGGGGTTACAAAATGTGAGGCTGAGGGAACGACTAACCCCTCCACATAGACATAATGGGCCGGCCCCAACAAAACCACATTTGTGAACTGTGATTGGTGCTGTAGCAACTGGTATGCTTGAGCCGCTATCTGGCCCGAATAAATATAGCCCGCATGAGGTACAATCAGGGCTTTAACAGGCATAGTCTTGGTTTCGCAAAGCGCCAACATCGATTGAATTTGATATTGAAGTTCGCTGGCATCGCCCGGATAAAAGGTCCCGGCAACTGCGGGTGCTCGAATCATCTTGAAAACCCCTGTTTTACCCACATTATTTTATAGCAATAGCTGTCTTGATACGAGGTGAAAGATGACTACACCCGCCCCCATCAGCACCCAGTACTGGCACCGTTTGGAAGACGAGCGGATCCAATGTGATGTCTGCCCGCGTTACTGTAAATTACACGAAGGCCAACGTGGGCTTTGTTTTGTTCGTGGCCGTGAAGATGACCAGATTAAGCTATTCAGCTATGGTCGCTCCAGTGGTTTTTGCGTCGACCCGATTGAAAAAAAGCCGCTTAACCACTTTTTTCCCGGCACATCTGTTCTCTCCTTCGGCACCGCTGGTTGTAACCTGGCCTGCAAATTTTGTCAGAACTGGGATATGAGCAAATCTCGCGAAATGGACACCTTGGCGGATCAAGCCAGCCCAGAACAGCTAGCCACTACCGCAAAAAAGCTGGGCTGCAAAAGCATCGCCTTTACCTACAACGATCCTGTCATTTTCCTCGAATATGCCGTCGATGTCGCCGCAGCCTGCCATGCTCTGGATATTCAAGCCGTGGCCGTGTCCGCTGGTTATGTCTGTAAAGAACCGAGGCAACAGTTTTTTCAACAGATGGACGCTGCAAATATTGATTTAAAAGCGTTTACTGATCGCTTTTACAATAAAATTTGTGGTGCTCACCTCGCCCCGGTTTTAGATACGCTGCAATATCTAAAACATGAAACCGACGTTTGGTTTGAACTCACCACTCTGCTGATCCCCGACGAAAACGATTCCAATCGAGAAATCGATGACATGACCGCCTGGGTAGTAGAAAACTTAGGGTCGGATGTGCCAATGCACTTTAGTGCCTTTCATCCAGACTGGAAGATGCGGGATAAGTTGGCGACACCTGCCGCGACATTACAGCGTGCTCGTGAAATAGCCATGGCCAACGGCGTGCGCTACGCCTATACCGGCAACGTGCATGACCAGGACGGTGGCAGCACCTATTGCCATCAGTGCGGGACTAGGCTGATTGAACGCGACTGGTATCGACTGGGTGAATGGAACCTTGATGGTCAGGGCCATTGTCGAAATTGCGCTACACCTCTCGCCGGTCGTTTTTGCGGTGCTCCAGGCAGCTGGGGCGCGCAACGCATGCCCGTCAGAATGATGAATTGAGGGCTTTACCTAGCCACCTAAATGCTCTGCCAAAAAGTTACCTATCTGCACAATGGTTTTACGGCTTTCCGGCAGCAAACGGGCAAATACTGGCCAGACGTGCGGCAGATTCGGTTCAACCTGCAAACTGACTTCTACCTTGGCTGCAGTCATTTTTTCAAATAATCGGCGCGAATCATCCAACAATATTTCAGCGTCACTGACCAGAATTTGGGTGGGAGGAAAATTACGGAAATCAGCAAAGAGTGGGGAGACATAGGGATTGTCCAGCGCGAAGTTTCCCGCATAAAGTTTGGCGACAGCCGATAACAGATGCGCTGGCACCATCACCTCCGTTTCAGCGTTTTCAACTATCGAATCGCCACTACTGGTTAAATCAGTCCAGGGAGAAACCACCGATACGGCAGAGGGTAAAGGCAGAGCACCGTCCCTGAGCTTCAACACGAGAGCAATAGCTAACCCACCTCCTGCGGAATCTCCGCCGACGGCAATATTGCTTGGCTTATATTGCTTAAGCAACTTTTGGTAAACCTGGACGGCATCGTCCAGTGCCGCAGGAAATGGGTGTTCAGGTGCTTTACGGTAATCTACCGCCCATACCTGAGATTTCGCTGCTTCAGCGAGACGCCAAATATAGTCTCGATGCGTCGTACTGGGAGAACCCGCCACATAGCCACCACCCGGAAAGTAAAGCAAAACTGATTCGTTGTTGGTTGTTGGTGATGTTATTTTTTGAACTGAGACCTCACCAACCAGTAGCGTTTCCGCCTTTATTCGAGTGGGTTTATTCGGTACCCAACCACTGATACTTTGCTCACGTGCGATAATGTGCTGCGGCGAGGCGGAGCGATGGTTTTGCCAAAACTCCATGTTAATGCGTAACCCGCGATTGAGTATTCGCAGCCTGACACTCATGTCTTTTCTGCCCCGTGAAAACATGCTACTTGCGCCTGATACGATCTAAATAATCATGGATCAACTTACCTGATATCGTCGTCTCTGGCGGATGTTGAGGTAATTCCCGATAATGCCACCAGCTTGCTTCTGTAATTTCCTCATCCTCGAAAATAAGTTCACCCTGCTTATATTCAGCATAAAAACCGAGCATTAATTGATGCGGAAACGGCCAGGGCTGACTCCCCCAATATTCAAGGTTACTAATTTCAATACCTACCTCTTCGCGCACTTCCCGATGCACTGCGTGCTCCGCCGTTTCACCCGGTTCAATAAAACCTGCCAAGGTGCTATACATGCCTTCTGGATGGCGGTCACCGCGCGCCAATAGTACTTCCTCCCCACGCGTCACCAAGACGATAATGCAGGGCGACAAGCGCGGGTAGAAGGTTCGCTTACAACTGTTGCACTCACGGGCTCGATCGACTGAATGAGTTGCCAGTTCCCCGCCACATTGTCCGCAATAGCGATGGGTACGATGCCACTCGATGATTTGCACACCCCGCCCAGCTAACGCAAATAGTGCGTCATCAGGGCTACGAATAAAATGACGCAAGCTGATCCACTCATAGCCAGCGGGAGCTGTTGTTTCCAGTTCTAGTTCGATTGCATAGCAAGCAATGCGATGCCATGCGCCAATATAATGCTTAGATTGCGCAACAACACCTAATGCTTGCCACTCCGATTCCAACAGTGGCGACCACTTAGCATCCGCAGTGCGGCTCAGGATAGCGTAGCCACAGTAAACGAAATAAAAATCATGGGTAACTTCTAACGGGGGGTTTAAACCCAGATCAAAATGCTCTAGCATTTTCGACACATCACAGATCCCTATTACTGTCAGGAAGGTCTCATTGAGGCCCTATCTTCCATGCAAATCATTTTGGCATCAAGTTCAATCTACAGAAAAGCGCTGTTGCAACGACTGCAACTTAACTTCATTACCGCGAATCCTAGCGTCGATGAAACCCCATTGCAAAATGAAACTCCCATGGAATTGGCCGCCCGGCTTTCACTCCTTAAAGCGCAGGCACTGGCGCAACAATATCCCAACGCACTCATTATAGGCAGCGATCAGGTCGCAGTGCTGGAAGGCCAGACTCTGGGCAAGCCCGGCTCCAGTGCGCGTGCTGAAGAACAGTTACAGCAGGTTAGCGGTAAATGCGTCGAATTCCTAACCGGCTTATGCCTTTATCAAAGTGGCGATCACAGCTATCAATTGGATGTTATTCCCTTCCAGGTCTGCTTTCGCCAGCTGAGCCTAAGTCAAATTAAGCAATATGTCGCATTAGAACAACCACTCGATTGTGCAGGCAGTTTTAAATGGGAAAAACTCGGTATTGCGCTGTTCAGCAAAATGCAAGGCGACGATGTCACGGCGCTAGAAGGCTTACCGCTGATTCGTTTAGTCGATATGCTGGCGCAAGCGGGTATTGCGGTAATTTAATTCAACTCCAGAAAATTGATCAATATCAGCATTATTGTTGCGCGCATAAATTATAGTATGTATTCCATACATTTTTGATTGAATTTTTGATGACACTTGCAATTAAAAAAAATCTTATTTGGGTTGGCAAAAAGGATGGCGACCTCCAACACTTCCATGGGCTCGACTATCCGACCAACGAGGGATTCAGTCACAATAGCTATCTGATCAAGGAACAAAAAATTGCGTTGATCGATACCGTTTGGTCTCCCTACGCCAAGGAGTTTGTAGAAAACCTAAAACGTAACGTGGCGCTAGAAAAGATAGATTTCATCGTGGTTAATCATGCTGAAATTGATCGTAGCGGAGCCCTCCCCGCATTGATGGAACAAATTCCCAACACCCCTATTTACTGTACGGCTAACGGCGTTGAAGCGCTACGCGGACACTTCCACAAAGATTGGAATTTTCAGGTGGTAAAAACCGGCGACAGTTTGGATATGGGTAACGCTAAACAATTGCTGTTTCTCGAAACACCTATGCTGCACTGGCCAGACAGTATGATGACTTATTTAACTGAGGACGGTATTTTGTTTAGCAATGACGTGTTCGGTCAGCATTATTCCAGCAAGCAGGTGTTTAACGACCTGGTCGACCCGGAAGCCTTGTATCACGAATCCATGAAGTATTACGCCAATACACTCACTCCTTTTAGCCGTGTCGTCACCGATAAAATCCAGGAATTGTTAGATACCAACTTAACACTCAAGATGATTTGCCCTTCTAATGGCGTGATTTGGCGTGAACAGCCAACTCAGATCATTCAGCGTTATTTGAAATGGGCGGATAACTATAAAGAAAACCAAATTACTCTGCTTTACGATACGGTGCGCAACAGCACCCGCGATATGGCTGAAGCTATCTTAACCGGTATTGAAGAAGCAGATCCTGAGGTGATGGTTAGACGCTTTGATCTGGCGGAAGCTGACCGTGAAGAGGTATTAGCCGAGATATTCAAATCGAAAGGCATTTTGATCGGCTCTCCGACGGTTAATATCGGCATGCTGCCACGCGTAGCGGCTCTGCTCGAAGAAATTGTAGGGCTGCGTTTTCAAGGTAAGCAGGCAGCGGCGTTCGGTAGTTATGGCTGGAGCGGTGAAGCCGTCAACAAAATCAACGAACGACTACAAGAAGCGGGTTTTACTGTGCAACAGGGCCTGCAAGTTCCTTGGAAGCCGACGGAAGATGCGCTAAAAGAATGTCAGAAATTTGGTCGTGATATTGCCAAACTATGGCAAGACGATGACCCTAACCTCATTGCGAGTTCCAAACAACACACCGCTACTGCAAAGACATCTTCCGATGAATCGGGGCTATACAAATGCTGGGCCTGCGGTTGGGTATATGACCCAGCCAAAGGCATACCGGAACAGGGTATTCCGCCAGGAACACCATGGGAAGATGTTCCTGATGACATGCAATGCCCTGTTTGCTTTCTTAACAAGAAGGGATTTGATCCCATCGATTCCTCAAAGGCACAAAGTTGCCTTGAGGATTCTGACGATATGTGGGACTAATTCCGCTAGCGGTAATTAACCTGAGTCACGCCAAAATAATTAGCCAGCGTATGACCAATCGATACGCCCAGACGATTTGCAAACATCTCGAAGGGTGACGGTCTCGGCGTAAAATCGACGATATTTTCTTCACCAATAATTTCACGCGCCACATAGCCGGTACTGCCTAAACCATCGATTAAGCCTAGCTCTAACGCCTGTTCGCCACTCCAAATCAAGCCGCTAAACAACTTGGAATCATCCTGCAAACGCTCACCCCGACCTTGCTTGACGCGATCGATAAACTGTTGGTGCGTAACGCCCAAAACACTTTTCCAAAACTCAGAATCTTTTTCCTTCATCGGCGAAAAAGGATCGAGAAATGCTTTGCTCTCACCTGCAGTAAAAACTCTGCGCTCTATGCCCATTTTATCCATCGCACCGGTAAAACCAAAGCTGGACGAAATCACCCCGATCGACCCAACCAAACTTGCTTTATCAGCATAGATTTTATCGGCAGCCGCCGCAATGTAATATCCCCCAGAGGCGCCCAAATCGCTGATAACTGCATAGAGTTTAATGTTTGGGTATAGCTGACGTAACCGTTTTATTTCATCGTAAATATAACCGGCCTGCACCGGGGTGCCTCCAGGACTGTTAATTCGTAGAATCACCGCTTTGGTTTTATTGTTCTCAAAAGCATCGCGAAGACCTTTGGCGATATTATCTGCACCCGCCAACTCTCCCTCAGCAATGACGCCCTGAACGTCAATCAAGGCTGTGTGGCTTTCACTCATCTTTGCGGCATTACTCAAATCCAGATTCGGTGACAGCAAAAACAGCAAGGCGAACAGATAAATAAAGGTTAGCAATTTAAAGGCTATACCCCAACGCCTTGCCCGGCGCTGTTCTTTACCCGCATCCAGTAGTAGCTTTTCAATCAACCGCCACTCTTTGTCTTGGCGACCCTGGCCATCATCACTTTGCTTTCGCTCATCTTCGTTCCAAGCGTTGTTACTCATTTATCTCTCCATAAACCATGCGTGTATCGATAAAATATCATCTAAATTTTGCTGCTTGTTGCTGTGCCAGCCAATCGTTTAATTGATTAATTTGGTCGACTACTAAAACTGGCTCATATTTTTTAAGTCGTTCAGTCTCATGCACACCGTAGCTAACGGCAACTCGGTCAACACCGGCCAATTGCGCCATTTCCATATCAAATTCGGTATCACCCACCATGAGCGCACGTTTTGGCACAACCCCTGTTTCATCCAATAACTCATGTATCATTTGAGGGTGCGGTTTGGAACGAGTTTCGTCAGCACAACGGCTAGCGCAAAAATAATCTCCCCAGGGTGTTTCGCTAAATACGCGATTTAATCCCTTTCTACTCTTACCCGTCGCTACCGCCAACTGAAACCCCTGGGTTTTCAACCTGTCCAAACTTTCCGCCACGCCGGGAAATAATTGTGACGCCGGTATTTCATTGCCGATAAAGTGTTTGGCATAAAAATCACGCATGCGTTCCATTTCACGCATGTCGATTCCCGGATACAGTTGCTGGAACGCTTCCGGCAACCCAAGACCTATAATTTGGCGGATCGCATGATCACTCAGCACCGGCAAACCCACCTCACGCATAGCAATCTGCATACAGGTTACAATACGTTCAGCAGAGTCAATTAGGGTGCCATCCCAATCAAATATAATCAATGAATACAAAGCATTACCACTCTTATTTAAAAAAAATATAGCATCTATTTTTGTTCTAATTGGCCCAACCAAGCGGTGAGATCCGGCGCCAATGGAGCCGTAATTCGCAAGGTCTCCGCGCTATCAGGCCTGGGAATTTCAAGCCGCTCAGCATGCAAAAATAATCGTTTAAAGCCTGATTGCTTAGCCGCCTTATTGGCGCCTTCATCACCATATTTTTCGTCGCCAAGGATGGGAAAACCGGCATGACGACAATGCACCCTAATTTGATGAGTGCGACCAGTGATTGGTTTGGCCTCTACTAAGGTATAACCTGGATAGTGTACACAAACTTGAAACTCTGTCTTCGATCTTTTGCCATCCGCGGTTACGGTTACCATGCGTTCGCCCGACTTCAGTACATTTTTCTGCAACGATGCATCAACCAAACGTTTACGGTTCGGCCAATGACCTACCACCAGTGCCTTGTAGTACTTTTGTACCGAATCACCCCGCAGTGCTTCATGCAAGAACTTCAACATGCTACGCTTTTTTGCCACCATGACACAGCCTGACGTATCACGATCCAAACGATGTACTAATTCCAGCATACGCTGTTGTGGCCGGATTTTGCGCAGTGCTTCTATAAGGCCAAACTGGAGGCCGCTTCCACCATGAACAGCAAGACCGGAGGGTTTGTTAATCACTATCAGCTGGTCATCCTCATAGAGAATCGCCATTTCAAGACTATGTGCAAAACCTTGATGGATATGCAGTTGATCGGCAGACTCACTGATACGTACCGGAGGAATACGGACAGAATCACCTGATTGGAGTTTATATTCAGGCTTAATCCGCCCTTTATTAACGCGTACCTCACCCTTACGAATGATTCTATAAATATAAGTTTTTGGCACACCCTTCAGTTGCGTGCGTAAGAAATTATCCAGGCGTTGGCCTTCATTGGCCTCGTCTATTTCGACTAGACGGACTTTTTGGCCGCCACTACTCTTTTCGTTTACCATTGATCTGTGTCTAATACCGCTTTTTTGTAGCGACCTATGTAATTGATGTAGCAGACTATTTGCTGTAACGCGCTTTTATTGATATATTGGCCTGCGCTTTGCTTTTCGCGCGCCCTATATAAGGGTTACCCCGAGTACAGGACGACCGCATTGTACAGGCTAAGCGGAACAAATTACATTAACCAGATTGCATTGCAGCAATATCGCTGTTGAATGCACTAACCAGTTTTAGGTACCCAATGGCAACGTTGGGGAGGTAGTATAACTGCGTGACTGAGACAACGCGCTACCAATCAATATTAAGTGTGATAATTGAACTTGATAAAAGGAAAGAGAATCGGCCAGCTACTTGAATAACAATATATCGACATATTTCCAACCTTTGTAGTCAACAAATGTGTACGAATTAAATTATATCCGTTGGAAAATTAATCTGAGTATTGCTTAATCACTAGCTTACAACATTGCGGTAGATCTAAATTCAGCTCACCTCAATTTCATAAAATGAAACTGTGTCAGAAGCTCAGCAGCGACAGCGCCAACCCTACATCTGGCCGTACTGTGAACCTATTATTCTGACGTGAAAATGATTTAAGATTTACTAAAACGGCTTGATACTTTCTTTGATTGCGAATAAAAGTAGCTCCAGATTTATTACATAACGTACTGTTTAAAAAGGTTTTTATTGAATTAATATTTGGTTATTCCAACATTTAAACCCTCAATATATTCCTACTTCTGAATAACACAGAAGTTTGAGCACAATAGCAGTATTACTGTTTATAAGTCTGGTTCTGTTGTCGTCAGGTAACGCCTAACGAGCAATAGAGTCATATGAAAAGAATGTTAATTAATGCAACTCAACCAGAAGAGTTGCGTGTCGCACTTGTCGATGGACAGCGGCTATACGATCTGGATATCGAATCCGGTTCCCGCGAGCAGAAAAAAGCCAGCATATACCGAGGTAAAATCACACGGGTAGAACCCAGCCTAGAAGCGGCCTTCATCGATTTCGGCGCTGAGCGTCACGGCTTCCTTCCACTAAAAGAAATTTCACGCGAGTATTTCCTCAAACAGCCTTCTGAAATCAAAGGCCGGGTAAACATCAAAGATGTTATCAAGGAAGGCCAGGAACTAATCGTCCAGGTGGAAAAAGAAGAGCGCGGCAATAAGGGCGCAGCACTAACCACTTTTATCAGCCTGGCTGGTCGTTATCTGGTGCTAATGCCAAATAATCCACGTGCTGGCGGCATTTCAAGACGAATCGAAGGAGAGGATCGCACCGAGCTGAGAGATGCTTTGGCGCAACTGACCATACCCGAGGAAACCGGCGTTATCGTGCGTACTGCGGGTGTCGGAAAAAGCTCGGAAGAACTGCAATGGGATCTTGAGTACTTACTACAGCTTTGGGACGCCGTCACCAAAGCCGCATTGGAAAATCGTGCCCCCTTTTTGGTGTATCAAGAAAATAACTTAATTATCCGCGCGATTCGCGACTATCTAAGACAAGATATTGCTGAAGTGATCATTGATGATCCTACTGTCCACCAAGAGGCACAGCAGTTTATCAGCCAAGTAATGCCGCAGTACCAGAGCAAAATAAAGCTGTATCAGGACAAAGTACCTTTATTTAACCGTTATCACATTGAAAGCCAAATCGAAACCGCCTTTCAACGCGAGGTTAAATTGCCTTCTGGAGGCTCAATAGTCATCGACCCCACAGAAGCACTGATTTCCATTGATATCAACTCAGCTCGCGCCACCAAGGGTAGTGATATCGAAGAAACGGCCCTTAATACCAACCTTGAAGCTGCGGAAGAAATCGCTCGCCAATTACGTTTGCGCGACATGGGCGGCTTGGTAGTCATCGATTTCATTGACATGATGAACAACCGCAATCAGCGTGAAGTCGAAACACAACTGCGCAACGCTCTTAAGGTTGATAGAGCACGCATTCAGGTGGGTCGCATTTCCCGCTTTGGCCTATTGGAAATGTCTCGACAACGCCTGCGCCCTTCTTTGGGCGAAACCAGCACTATTGTTTGCCCACGCTGTAACGGCAACGGCACAATACGCGGTGTTGAGTCACTTTCGCTATCGGTCATGCGGCTAATAGAGGAGGAATCCTTTAAGGACCGCACTGAGCAAATACATGCTATTTTGCCAGTTTCAGTTGCCACCTTTTTGCTTAATGAAAAACGTCAGAATGTCGCCGATATTGAAAAGCGCCGTGGCGTTAAAATTCTCATCATCCCTAACCCTAATATGGAGACACCCCATTTTGAGGTACAACGCATTCGGGATGACAATGAGATCATTCATACCACCGATGCCAGTTACGACCTTATCGAACCGGATGAGGAAGACAGTAAGCCAACCACCATTGTGAGCAGCCCGAAACGAGCGGTTGCGGCCGTAAAAACCGTCATTCCTTCGAACCCTCACCCGACGAGACCCGTAGAGGTTGAGCATTCAGAGAAACCCAGCTTGATCAAACGGTTCTTTGGCGCTTTACTTGGTAGCCCTGAAAGTAAACCTGCAACCGTTGAAACAAAACCCGATTCATCAAAAGCAAAACCCAGCAGTGTTAAGCCTGAGCAACAAAAACGTCCACCAAGACGTAACAGTAAAGGTGGCAGTACTGAAGGCGGCGAGACAACTCGCACCAGAAATAGGAAAAGTGGCGGTAACCGCCAACCGGCAAAGACACGCAAACCGGCCTCTGAAGAAGAAGTTAAAGAAGCTACTCCAGCGGCGGCTGCAGGTGCGGCGTCCGCTAATAAAAATGTTCGTACACGGGGCGGCAATCGTTCACCGCAACGCCGTGAGCGTAATCGGGGGGGGCAACCAAAGGAGAACTCCGATGTTCAGTCGGCCAATAACGCTACGCCTCAAACCCAGGCTCAGGACAAGACCTCTGCTAAAAGTGGCAGTCACCCCGCGCGGCAATCATCCACAAGCACTGTTTCCGAGCCTGAAAAATCACCGTCCTTTAACACGACGGAAAGCAAAAAACTAGGTAAGGAAACGCAAGCTACCACAAATTTGGCGGCAGTAACCGCTAGCGTCGATATGGCAAAAGCCCAAGAAGCTGTTGATAACGAGACCAAAGCTCCCCGTCCTGAAGAGAAGCTGTTCGTGCAGCCAACCGTGCCGGAAGCGGCTGCAGCCTCTGAAACTAATGTTGCGCAGGACAACTCAGGTAACAAAAATGACGAGGGCAACAAGCCTGAGCGAGTAACGGTTCCGACGCAGGACATGGCGCCCGAATCGGCAGCTCAGACTGATCTAGCTGCGACACCGAACAAGCTGGGTCAGATGCCTGCAGAGAAGACCGAGCAGTTGATTTTGGAAGAACCAGCTCCGTCTCGAAAGGAACCTACTTCCGTGGTGGTGGAAACCGCAGCTAAAGATGAGCAGTCTCAAGCCGTATCTGCGACCTCAGAAAACACGGCAAGCGGTGCCGAAGGTTCAGAAACAACTGCTGTTAGCACCCCTGAGGATACAAAACCACCAGCTCCACATAAACCCCAGCGCGCGCCCAATGACCCAAGGGAAATAAAGCGCCGCCAACAGGAGCAGGAAAAGCTCGCCGCTCAGAAACCGTCACCGGACGCCGTTACCGAAAAGCCTGAAATAATCGGCGACACCCAGGCAGAACCCTCTGTAGAACGGGTTGAAGCGGCCGAGACAGCAACTGTTATCGCTTTGCCGACTAACGACAGTCCCGACGTCGAAACAAAACACTCGGACTCACAACCGGAAATTTCTACGTCATTTTTGGAAAGTAAAAACCTGAAGCTAAGTTTGGAAAATGCGGAAGCAATAAACGTTACTCTGGAGCCGAAACCAACTGAGCCAGAAGAACAAACCAAAGAACCTATAAAAGAGGATACGCCGGACGACGAACAGCTCGCGAAAAGCGATAAAACCACGAACCCGCCGGAAGATAATCTCACTCAAAAGGTATAAAACGAATACCATCCGCAGTCACAATGACTGCGGATGGACTCGTTTTTCGCAGTCAGTCGGTCACGGATAAATCTGCGGCTCGAACTCTAAATCAATACCAAAGGTTTGCTTTACCGAATCCTGAATTTTAGCCGCCAAATCAAGCACCTGTGCGCCGTTCGCGCAACCATAGTTAACCAGCACTAGCGCCTGCTGATCATGGACGCCCGCATCGCCTTCTCGCTTACCCTTCCAACCACAATAATCCACCATCCAGCCCGCCGCCACTTTCACGCTACCACAATCTTCATAGCCAACCAGTTTAGGGAAGCTGCTTTTTAATTGCTCAAATCGCTCACGGCTGATGATTGGATTTTTAAAAAAACTCCCGGCATTGCCAATAACCCGGGGATCAGGAAGTTTTCGCCGCCGAATTCGACTAACCGCCTCGGCGACATTAATTGCTTCGTAGTCGGCGAGCCCTTGGGACTTTAATTCAGCCTCGACATCGCCATAACCCGTCACCAGGTCTGGCGTTTTATTCAACCGAAAGGTAACCTGAGAAATAATGTAGCGATCTTGAAGCTTACTTTTGAATACACTATTCCGATAATCAAATTCACAGGATTCTTTATCAAATACCACCAGCACTCCGGTATCCCGCTCAACCGCCTCTAACTGATCAAAACAGCTTTTCACCTCGACACCATAAGCACCAATGTTTTGAATAGGTGCAGCACCCACAGACCCGGGAATTAAAATGAGGTTCTCTAAACCAAAGTACTGATGCACAAGACTCCACTGGACAAAATCATGCCAATTTTCTCCAGCACCCACACGCACCCATATATGCTGTGAGTCTTCCCGAACAATTTGCTTACCTCGAATAGCAACATTTAAAGCCAGACCGGGATAGGCTGCGGTAAATACCAGATTACTACCCTCTCCTAACACCATTAAGGGTACGCGCTGTGCTTTGGCATATTGAAGAGCTTCGCAAATGTCATCGGTACTCTGCGCTTGCGCCCAGAATCGGGCGGTAACATCAAAACCGAAACTATTATGTGTTCGCAACGAATAGTCGGTTTCAATTTGCATACTGTTATAACCTAGCAAGCGTTATTGCAAAGACTGTCGGAGTTGTGCAAGCAAACCCGCCGATGCAGCTTCGACCATATCTAATACCAGATGAAAGCCCTCCTCTTCGCCATAATAAGGATCTGGCACATCGGCTTCTTCTAATGCTGGCGCAAAGTTTAAAAACAAACTCAGTTTATGCCAGTGCTGTTCAGGGCACATAGCCAGCATTGCAGATAGGTTAGCGCCATCCATCGCTAAGATATAATCGAATTTATCAAAATCCTCCACGCTGATTTGGCGCGCACGCAAGGGTGACAAATCATATCCCCGAGTAGCTGCAACTTCAGTGGCGCGGCGATCCGGTGGATAGCCGATATGCCAACTACCCGTGCCTGCGGAATCGACCAAAATAGCATCCGTTAAACCAGCATCGGCAACCATTTTATTGAATACCGCATCCGCCGTAGGCGAGCGGCAAATATTACCCAAGCAAACAAAAAGTACTTTAATCATCGTCAGTTGTGACCAATATCTGATTTACGGATTGCCAATCATAGTTACTAGTTAATACCACGAGCTGATAACTCACAGCAGCTATCTGCAAGATAGAATTTTCCTCACCCGCGCTAGATCTGCTTCCGTATCAACACCTGCAGGCGGTGACTCAAGTGCTGGCGCCACCCTAATTTTTACACCATTCCACATGGCTCGAAGCTGTTCTAGGGATTCTGTCATTTCAATCGGTGCCACCGGCCATTGTACAAATTGATGTAAAAATTTTACACGGTAGGCATAAATACCAATATGACGTTGATAGTTTGCACTTATCGGTAGTTCAGTACCCTCGGTACACTCCAACGTTAGCGAAGAGAACTCATCGCGAGCCCAGGGTATGGGAGCACGACTGAAATAAAGCGCATACCCCTGTCCATCCGCAACCAGCTTCACGGTGTTAGGGTTAAATAAATGCGCTGCTTCAACAATAGGTTCACTCAGTGTCGCCATACCCGCTGCCGTATCGACACTCAGTAGCTCGGCAACTTGATCGATAATACTCGGAGGAATCAGCGGCTCATCACCCTGTACATTAACGATAATTTCATCATCGCTAAAACCGAGCTTTCTCGTGACCTCCTCTAACCGATCCGTACCTGATAAATGATCGGCTGACGTTAAGCAAACCTTGGCGCCAAAAGCATGCGCAGCTGCTTCAATACGTAAATCATCAGTGGCGATAACAACTTGTTGGGCAGCACTCATCCTGGCCTGTTCATAGACATGTTGCAGCATGGGTTTACCGGCGATATCCAGTAACGGTTTACCGGGCAAACGTGTAGAGGCATAGCGCGCAGGAATAATGATGTTAAAGGACATGGTAGGTAGCTATTTTTCCAACCGTTCGTCGGTGGAAAGCGAACGTGCCTCCTGCTCCAACATCACCGGAATGTCATCTCGAATTGGAAACGCCAAGCCGTCAAACTTACAAATAAGCTCTTTCTTCTCAGCATCGTGTTTTAGTTCGCCCTTACAAATAGGGCAAGCCAGAATATTTAACAGTCGTCTATCCATTCATTTTCCTAAACATTGGTTTTTGGGTGGGCTGAAAGTACGGAAATCCTATCGATTAACGCATTTTTAAACAAGGCTGGCAACTCAGCACTGACCCGCAAACACCAGCATTGATCATGCGCAATCGCGGCACATTTTACTGCATCTTTCTCTGTTATGATAACGGCTAGGCCATCATTAAAAGAAAGGTCCTTAGCTCTAAACTGATGATGATCAGGGAACTCATGCTCCATCACTTGATAACCCATCGACCTCAAGGTAGCAAAAAAGCGGCTCGGATTGCCGATTCCCGCCACCCCATGCACTGGAGCTTGAGTCGCTAAGGCATTACCAGGAAGTGAGGATTTTGAAACCAGATTCTGCAACTGCCCAGGGACTATGCTCATTCGATAGTGAGGCTGGACAGGCACAAAGCCCTCACCATTAACCAGGATAAAATCAACTTCTTGTAACCTTGACGGTGGTTCACGCAGCGGCCCAGCCGGTAAACAAAGGCCATTACCCAGCCCTCTGCTACCATCAATTACCGCAATCTCGAGATCGCGTGCCAGTGCGTAGTGCTGCATGCCGTCATCACTAATGATCAGGTCACAAGCGTGGTGTTTCAGTAAGAACTTTACCGCCGCAACGCGATCAGCGTCGATAACCACCGGGCAACGCGTATTTTGCGCCAACAGCATAGGCTCATCGCCACATTCAATCACATTTGTATCGGGACTGACATCAAAGGGATATCGCGGTGCCCGGCTGCCATAACCACGACTGACAATACCCGGCTTATAGCCCGCCTCCTGTAAGATTTGCGCCAACCAAGCCACCAGGGGTGTTTTGCCAACGCCGCCAACAGAGATGTTGCCGACAACAATCACCGGGACCGACGCACGCCAACTGCTTTTTTTTCCACTGAGGTAAGCATTACGCCGTTTTTCCGCTTGCCAACGGAATAATGTCGAAAGGGGTTTGAGTAGCGACAACCAAGGGCTGCCCTGATACCAAGCCTCTACTAGCTTGTTCACAATTCTGAGGATAATCCTTTTAGAGTAAGCACTTGTTATTGGTCTGAATCTCTTTGCCGAGTCGCAATACTCAAATTGACAAACCCCAGTTGTCCGGCGGCATCCATCGCTGTCACTACGGACTGGTGAGGAGATACCGCATCCGCAGAAATAATCAGCGGCAATCCAGTATTGCCCTGCGCTACGGCGTTGATCGCTGCACGCAGGGTGTCTATTTTATTGTTAACCAGCATCTTGTCATTGACCGCATACTCACCATTAGCATTGATGACAATTTCCACCTGATTATTTTTTACCGCCAGCGGCTCACCGCCAGCCTCTGGTAGATTAAGGCTTATGTGAGACTCCTTTTTAAAGGTGGTGGATACCATAAAAAAAATCAACAGCAGAAAGACCACATCTATGAGTGGCGTAAGATTGACTCCAACCTCTTCCCGTCGTTGGCGACGAAACATCATAATGGTTATTCTCCGCGTTTAGTCGCGCTATCTTCTTTGCCGCGATCACCGTGGAAGACATCAACCAGCTTAACCGCTTCCTGCTCCATATCAACCACAAGCTCGTCAATCCGGCGCTGGAACACTCGATGAAAGATTAATGTTGGAATCGCTACGCTTAATCCAGCCGCTGTAGTAATTAGCGCCTCGGATATCCCCCCCGCTAAGACGCTGGCATTACCTGTGCCCTGCACCATGATCGCAGTAAAAACTTTGATCATACCAATGACGGTGCCCAATAATCCCAACAACGGGGTAATTAACGCGATGGTGCCTAAGGTATTCAGATAGCGTTCCATTTCATGGATGACATGGCTGGCAACTTCCTGAATACTCTCCTTCATAATGTCGCGGCCATATTTTGAGTTAGACAAACCCGCCGCCAGAATTCTGCCTAAAGGCGTTTTCGTGCGTAGCTCGCGCATCCGCTCTGCTGACAACTGATTGCTACGAATCCAACCCCAAACTTCTGATAATAACGTTTTAGGTGCAATCTTACTCGGCCTAAGCGTCCAAAACCGCTCCAGAATAATTGCCAGCGCCAAGACCGAACAGAGTAATATCGGCAGCATCAGCCAGCCACCGGATTTAATCATTTCCAACACGATTGAAACCCCTAAATTTTAGAGTATAAGTGAAAGTGCATTACTAGTAACTCTAGCACAATTTTTTGAGCTTACCGTAAAAGCACAGGTGAAGATAGTCAACTCCTAGGCTTTACTCTTGTTGGACGAAATCACCAGCTAACCACTGGTTTAGCGCTGCCAAACCAGTGGAAAAACTTTATCGTCCCGTGCCAAATCGCCGGGTTGAACAGAGACATCCTTTTGCGTCACAGTCGGGTCGGCGCCATCATGTGGAAACCAGATGGCGTCATCCCCTAACCATCGGGTTGAAATGGCAGCACGGCGCTGTGTCGGCGAGCTATTGCCCGGGGCCCAGTGCAGCGTCCAAGCGGAAAATAATACTGCATCTCCAGCTTTCATATCCCAACCAACAATATCAAAACTTTCTCGATCTGACTCAATATCAGGTACTTTCTCTCCGTCACCCGCTGTCGCCCAACTTGCCGGATGGTTCTCTCGCGCCCCAAACAGCTCTGGGCGATAGTACTTGCCATCAGCATGCGAGCCTCGCACAAATTCCATCGCGCTTTGTTCGATAGTGACATCCGTCAATGCCAACCATACCGAACATATTTGTTTTCCCATAAAAGGCCAGTAGGGTACATCCTGGTGCCAGGGCGTTGGCGCAGTAGTTCCGGGTTCTTTGACCAAGAGATGATCAAAATAAAAACGCACTTGGTTACTCTGCATTGCCTGCCCAGCAAGCCGGGCAACACCCGATTTAAAAAGATAAGCATTGATCTCCGGGTTTTCACACCACTGGTATCTATCAGTAAAAAGACGGTTGGTTTTTTGTCCAGGGTTGGCATCATTGGCCCATTTGCTGGGTTTGTTGAGTTGCGCATCGATTACCGCTTGCATCCTAATCACCCACTCCTGGTCGACAGCCTGACTAATAAATATCACACCATCCTGATTATATTGGGTGATCTCCTCTGGCGTTAAATGTCTTTGCACCTCAGCCCCCTCTTTTTTGTTTACCAATTGAACAGCTACTCTTCACCTCTAACACAGTAGTCAACGGTAGCGGGTTCACACCCGCCAAAGCAATAGACGACTCCGGTATCACCCATTGCTGCACCACCACCTTCAATTTTAGAGCAAACGAACTCGCCTAACCTATCTTGAAGACACTCCCCTTTACCGCACACTAAAACACCAAGTCGATCAAGCTTAATATCGCCCATGGCAAATTTTGAACACCAGACCTCGCCGAACGAGTCAACAGCACAACCGGCCTGCAAATTTAGTGAAAGGAAACTCATAAAAATAACAGCGCCCAGCAACGGCATATAACTCTTTCGATATTTCATATGATTTACCCCCTCCCCATCTTTCGAAACCAAGCTTTACTGTGCTACAGATTAATCCTCTACTTATCGGCATTCAATCCCAAAAACCGCTATTACCGCGATACCCTTTTTGCGATTTCAGCCGCGGCTTCACTAAAAAACGGAAGTAAATCAGTTTCAAACTTTGTTTGGCTCAACACATCCCGCAGAGTTACCAAGGTCAATACTGCTATTGGACGCCCCCGATCAACTACAGGTAGGCTATAGACCCTGGTTCCCTGAATGGGGGCATCATATTCCCAGCTAGCGTACCCTGCTTTTTTTGTCTCCTCTATCCACCCCGCAACCTGCTCTTCTCTAACAGGTGACTGCCCATTGGGCACGCCATGCGCAAGTACCGAGGTTAAAACTTCTCGACACTCCTTTTTGGGCAGATAAGCCAAGAGCGCTAGCCCTGAACTTGAGTTAATCAAAGGAAAACGCTTTTGCTCAAAACGTTTCAAACGTATTGGTGCAACCAGTCGGTTGCTTGCTTCAATTACCATCGACAAACCATCTCTCACTAACAAGTCGGCTGGCCACTTGGTTTCTTCACACAGATTATTCAATACGGGCTGCGCCGCCTGAGCAAGTAACGTGCCCTCGGCAAAGGCGCTTGCCAACAAACGAACTTTAGGTGTAGGGGCATAGCCACCACCTTCACCTCTAGGTCGGTTCTCGACAAAACCCTCTGCCACCAATGTATTTAAAATGCGAATCAGTGTCGGTTTCGGTAACCCGGTCTGCTCCACTAAGGAAGAAACACGAGCAGGAGCCAGCTCATTTACGGCAATAACTACGCCTAAACCTTTTGCCAGCGATTTAATATGCTCTTTTGAATAGTCCATATTACGAACCTTTTAATAACTATTTGACGATTTATACCTATTTTTGCAAGAATTCACAACCATTAGTATCGTATTGCGGACTTATAAATCGCTATTTGACACTAATTATTGAAAAAAGCTATAGTTTGCATCAATTAGCAATGATAAAAATGGGTTTTTACCCAGAGGATCACAACATGTTGAATCGCAAGCGGAGAAGCCGCCCGGTGGATTTTGGCCCTTACCCATTGGAGTCCCTCGCGAGAGATATCTCCATCTCTGAGCGCGAAGCCAACCGTCCTCCACTTGTGTCGCTTCCTCCTCTACCTGAGGCAGACACAGCCCTGGTAGAAGCAACCAGAAAGTACCGTAAAATCTTCGAAGAACTGCGAAAAGTTACCGTCTTTATTCGCAAAGCACCACTCCCTGAAAACCTTGAAAGGCGCACGCAGGACTTAAAAGGCGCAGGTTATTTTCTTGACGCCTCAATGATTGGCCTCTGTAAACTCCCTGAAAACGCCTGGGTTAAAGGTGGGGCACGTAACCCATCACACACTCACGCCCTAGTGGTTCTTGTAGAGTTTTCCAATCCAATCGATCCAGACAACATGGCAGCCGAGTGGGTGCAGGGCTTCGAACATGAGTTGGCAACCACCCGTGCTGCGGAGATATCCGCCATTTTAGCAGGGCATATCGCCGCCCTCGGTTTCCATGCGCAAGCCCATTGGCGTGGCGCAGGTGAAGTCGATTTGGAGCGCTTAGCGGTATTATCCGGCCTCGCTATTCGAGATGGCGATTCAGTAGTCAATCCCTACGTTGGAAAATCATTCGCCCTCGCCGCAGTCACCACCGAATATATCGCGGCCACGGACATACCGTTATCGACAGCAGCGATCAAGGCAAAAGGGCTGTCCTACTTTCTCGGATTGAGCGGTGCAGTATCAGGCATCGAACGCTGGCGCCGCAACCGCCGCCCTTCTCACTTTGGCCCCTATCCCGTAGAAAAATTGAAGCGAGTGGAGCATCCAACCACCCATATTTTTGATGATGAGGTACCCAGAATTCCCCAGCGCGCCAACTTTTATGTGCGCGCAGAGCGAGGTGATCTAGGCAAACGCCCCTTAAAAGAGCGTCCACGTTGGGCCTATAAGCATCCCCTATCGCAGGGAATACTCGGCCTACTTTGGGATATGGTGCCCTATCAAGATGGAGAACCAGCAACCCAAAAAGCAATAGGCACCGAAGACGCCATTGCCAACACCAAAGCCATCAAGGCACTCAGCCACTACATCGGCTCAGCCATTACCGGTATTTGTGAAATACCGGATTATTGTTGGTACAGCCACCGCAAGGACGGCTCAGTGATAAACCCTTATCATAAATACGCTGTGGTTATGCTGGTCGACCAAGGCCATGAAACCTTCGAAGGCGCCTGTGGTGACGACTGGATTTCTGGCTCACAATCCATGCGTTCATATATGCGCGGTGCTGAAATTGCGGGCACTTTGGCCGACCATATTCGACGCTTAGGTCATTCCGCTCGCGCCCAAACCAGCATCGACAGCGATGTTCTGCATGTTCCACTAGTTATAGTTGCCGGACTGGGAGAACAAAGCCGTATTGGTGAAACGGCGCTTAACCCCTTTTTAGGTCCGCGCATCAAAACCGTTGTGTTAACCACCGATATGCCCCTAATCGCTGACAAGCCGATTGATTTTGGCCTCCAACAATTCTGCTCCAAATGCTTGAAATGTGCTCGCGAATGCCCAAGCCAATCCATCCCCTTTGGCGACAAGATCATATTTAACGGTTATGAAACCTGGAAGCCAGATAGCGAACGCTGTGCAAAATACCGTATGCAGAATATGAAAGGTTCCGCTTGTGGACGCTGCATTAAAGTCTGCCCATTGACCAAGGATGTGACCTGGGATGGCCCCCTCTATGCAAGAATTGGCAGCTGGCTCGGTATTCATGCGATGTGGTTAAAACCCATCCTCGCCCCTCTCGCCATTTGGCTCGACGATAAAATAGGGAACGGCAATCCGGTCGATGCAAAAAAATGGTGGCTAGATTTGGAAGTCATCGGCGACCAATGCAACAAACCCGACGCCAACAATTACTGCGATACCCCCACCGTAGGGATCAATCGAAAAAAATTACGACCCGAACACTATATCGACCCAAAAGTACATCGGATCTCGTACTTCCCCGCCAGCAAGGTTCCCCCTCCCAACATGGAAGGGGCTTACCCTACTGATCGCAAAGCCGGGTTAGAGATTGCCGATCGTGCGGAAACCGTGAAGCAAGCTTTGGCGCGACGCAAGAATGGTGGGCCAGTACCTGAAGAGTATCGCACTAACTGGTAATTCTTATCTCAATTACCAGCGCGATATCAGTAATTAGCCACGGTAGGCGCGGCAAGCCTTTAAGCGTCTTTCAATCTCATTTTCGATGACACGATACTCATCACTACCCAAGGAAGCAAAACGCGCCTTAAACTCTAGCTCCTGAATACCTTCCGGCAGGCTTTCTATGCTCGGCATAAAGTCATTTTCATTGGTTGCAGATATTATCTGCTGCTGTAAATTTCTGGCCCGGCTCGGGTCAATCGCCAATTGTGCAAACTTCCTACCCGCTCGATCTGCAGCTAAATCCGCAAAGCTAAAACCGGAACCACCCTGGGAGTCTTTAAACTCTTTAAATAGCCCCAAACCATCGGCGACCCCATCTCCTGCTGAACTTGAAAGGTAAGCGGATAAAATAAAATGTTGTGCAAGATCATAGCGACCAGCCAACGTTAGATATCGGCGAACAGCTCTTTCACGAGGGTGTTTTTCCTGCCTACCCATCAATTGTTGAGCAGTATTACCCGCCATATATACCCCAAGAGCAGAAAGTAATGCTCGATTTTCTAATGCCGCCTGCTCTTCAGTTGCAGAACGCAGATACGCGAAATTAAATAACGGTTTTAGCATTAGCTCCGCTGGCGCAATAATATGTAGCTTGCGGCTAATTTCAGCAATACGTTGTGCATAGAAAACAAATCGTTCGTCCTCCTCCGGAGAAGAAAAAAGCTCCCGATGCGCGATAGCAATTTCCTTCAGTAATTCCGGTCGCCACTGATAAGTCAGTTCTAATTGATCTGGCCTGAATTTTAATTCGTCAATGGCGCCAAGCCCATTACGATATGATTCAAAATTCAGCAGTAGTCGGTGCGATAACCAAGATAGTATGCGACTCACCCTGTTGGGGATGGCAATTGCGCCAATACGAATGTCCTCTAACCAGAAATTATTACCCTTCTGTACTAACGCTGCGGTGGCGTTGAGATAACCCTGAAGCTTGAAAGGCTGTAACCCCACCGATAGGGTCAAGGTCGCTTTATTATTGTCGATATCCACTTTGGCACCAGAGTCTTTGAGGTTCGACATGACATACTGCAAGGCCAGGTTCAAATCATCTTCCACGGTGACGAGTTGCTTGGTTTCCCCCGCTCGCATACGCCTTGGGTCGTGGTCTTTCATCAAACGATGCAGACGCGTGACATGCTCGTAATTCATACGTTGGCCAGTCAACAATACTGGTTGTTCTTGCACCCCCCAAATCAGCACCGCAGCGGGAATAAACAGAGTCATCAACACCACAGTAAATAGCAGCCACTTCAAACCCTTCCAGATTAGTTTTAACATAGTCCGCGAACACGTTGTTTCGATGAAGCCAAGTCTAAACCAATAAGTCGCCAATGCAATCTGCGCTGTGCGAATGTCTTAGCCGTAAAATTAAACGGTCAGAGAAAATAAACCAGAGTCCTTTTGTTTATCTTTCGGTTCACCGCTAAAATAGCGCCTTTGTGATTGAAAGGCCGCGCCAACTCCAATGCCATTAACCTCAAAGCAAGCACCTGACACCCATGTCATTGTCGGCATGTCCGGCGGCGTCGACTCCTCTGTGTCAGCATTATTACTCCAACAGCAGGGCTTTCAGGTGGAAGGTCTGTTCATGAAAAACTGGGAGGAGGATGACGGAACTGAATATTGCACCGCCAAAGAAGATCTTGCCGATGCTCAAGCGGTGTGCGCAAAGCTGGGTATCAAATTGCACACGGCCAATTTTGCCGCTGAATATTGGGATTATGTGTTCGAACATTTCCTACACGAATACCGTGCGGGGCGCACGCCGAACCCTGATATCCTCTGCAACAAAGAAATTAAATTTAAGGCTTTCCTAGAATATGCTGAAGCACTGGGTGCCGACTATATCGCCACCGGGCACTATGCCCGTTTGCGCACTGTCGATAACCATACCCAGTTATTACGTGGTTTAGATGCCAATAAAGACCAAAGCTATTTCCTCCATGCTGTCTCTGAACAGCAATTGAGCAAAGCCATGTTCCCGATTGGTGAACTGGAAAAGCCAAAAGTACGAGAGCTAGCAGAACAGCATGGTCTGATTACTCACGATAAAAAAGACAGCACCGGAATTTGCTTCATCGGGGAGCGCCGCTTCAAAGATTTTTTACAACAATATTTGCCAGCGCAACCCGGTGACATCATCAGCCCAGAAGGCAACGTAATTGGTCGCCATCACGGCCTGATGTACCACACCATTGGCCAGCGTCAAGGGCTGGGCATCGGTGGGCTCAAAGACTACGATGAAGCACCCTGGTATGTGGCCAGCAAAAATATGGCGACAAACCAATTGGTTGTTGCTCAGGGCTCGGAGCACCCCTTGCTATTTTCAGATTGTCTCAAGGTCGCACAACTGACCTGGATTGATGGCGACGGGCCCCTGCTCCCGTTCAAATGCACAGCTAAAATTCGCTACCGGCAAAAAGATCAGCAATGTGAAATATTTCCCGCCAGTGGGGGAGAACTGGAAGTTCTATTTAACGAGCCGCAACGCGCTATCGCACCCGGCCAATCAGCAGTTTTTTATCTCGGCGCACAGTGCCTAGGTGGGGGTATCATTGTTTAATCCCGATAGCAGTAAAATTTATAAGCAAACCATCGCCTTTGCCGGTCTCCTGCAAGCAACGACATTGGTGGAGCAAATTGCCTGTAATGGTAATTATGATAATGATAGCTTTACCACGAGTATTGCCAGCATCTTTAAAATGGACGCTATTTCGGTGGAAGATGTCTATTCTGGACAGGTCAATTTTATTCCCAATCTGGCGCTGGGCATGAAGCAGCTGCAACAGGTACTTGAACAAAACAGACCACCGCAAACCGATCACTTTCGCTATGCCCTCGGCCTGCTTCACCTTGAGAGTAAACTGCGAAAAAATGCTGCTTTGATGGAAATACTCAGTAGTCGTCTACAAAAGACCAACGACAATTTAAACCATTTCGAGATGACCCATGAACGCATCATTGCCAGCCTGGCGCATATTTATGAAGACACGCTGAGCACGTTTCGCTACCGTATTCATGTCAATGGTAATCGACTTTACCTAGAGAACCCGCGTAACGTTAATAAAATTCGAGCCCTATTGCTGGCGGGAGTGAGATCAGCGATGCTGTGGCGTCAGGTAGGAGGCAAACGTTGGGGCATGTTGTTCTATCGGCGTTCAATGCTTGAGGTTACAAAATCGCTCTTGTAACTGCTCTAAAAATCAATTTGGTGTATTATTGCAGCCCTTTCTTAACCGCAAACTGACTGGATTTCATCGATGGAATTAACTTCCCTTACCGCCGTTTCTCCGCTGGATGGGCGCTACGCAAGCAAGACTCAGGCTTTACGCCCGATTTTTAGCGAATTTGGCCTAATGCGCTGCCGCTTTGAAGTCGAGGTGCGCTGGCTGCAACAGCTTTCCGAACACGAACAAATCGTAGAGGTTCCCAAATTCAGCACCCAGGCGCAGGATTATCTCAATCTTTTAGTCGAGCATTTTGACCTGGCTAATGCCGAGCGTATCAAAGAAATTGAACGCACCACCAACCATGATGTCAAGGCATTGGAATATTTCCTCAAGGAACAGTTTCAAGCGCAGCAAAAAAACCTGCCGGAATTGTTAGCTGTCAGTGAATTTGTACATTTCGCCTGTACTTCAGAAGATATTAACAACCTCGCTCATGCGCTAATGCTCAAAGACGGCCTGAGCGTCGCCTTGCCGTTGATGCAGCAAATAGTCGATGCCATCAAGTCCTTAGCCAAGCAGTACGCCAAGCAACCTATGCTGTCACGTACCCATGGTCAACCAGCCTCTCCAACCACTATGGGCAAAGAGATGGCAAATACCGCGTATCGGCTTGAACGTCAATTAAAGCAAGTCCAACAGGTTGAGCTATTAGGAAAAATAAACGGCGCAGTGGGCAATTATAATGCCCACTACTCCGCCTACCCGGAAATTGATTGGCCGGCCTTTGCGGAAAAGTTTGTGTCCCACTTAGGCCTAAGCTGGAACCCCTACACCACGCAAATCGAACCCCACGATTATATTGCCGAACTGTTCGATGCCGTAGCGCGCTTCAATACCATCCTGCTCGACTTCGACCGCGATATCTGGGGTTATATTTCGCTGGGATATTTCAAGCAAAAAACTATCGCGGGGGAAGTAGGCTCTTCGACGATGCCGCACAAGGTAAACCCCATTGATTTTGAAAACTCTGAAGGCAATCTCGGTATCGCCAATGCGGTTTTTAATCACCTAGCGGCTAAATTGCCGATCTCCCGTTGGCAGCGCGATTTAACTGACTCGACCGTGCTGCGCAACCTTGGCGTGGGTTTTGGCCACAGTCTGATTGCCTATGAATCCAGCCTCAAGGGGATTGGCAAACTACAACTCAACTCCGAAACAATCAACCGGGATTTGGATGATTGTTGGGAAATTCTAGCCGAACCGGTACAGACTGTGATGCGTCGCTACAATGTGCCGGAACCTTATGAAAAATTAAAAGCGTTAACCCGTGGCAAAGGAATTACTCAGGAAGGACTGCACGACTTTATTGATAAGCTGGCGATTCCCGAAAACGCAAAAGCACAACTGAAAACGCTCAAACCAAGCAGTTATATCGGCAACGCAGTGACGCAGGCAGATAACATTTAATTTGTCTTCACCCTGGCTTTTGACCATACCTTCCAAACACACTCGCTGCAGGAGAAAGGATGCCCCTTCTCCTGCAGAAGAGAACTAACCTAAAGTAAGATTTTAGATATCCCCCGAAATCTCACGCGCCACATCAACAATTAATCGACGCAGCCATTGATGCCCCGGATTCTGCTGCAACAAAGGACTCCAGGCCATTTTTAGATTGAAGGGGGGAATCTCAAAGGGTGGTGACCGCACCGCCAGACGGGGGTTATCAAGCTCCAATTCCGCAGCTTTCCTTGGCAGCGTCGCAATTAAATCCTTCTGGTTTGCCAGCAATCGTGCCACCTGGTAATGCCGGGTAAACACACTAATTCTACGTTTCTTATCCAGCTTAGTCAGGGCCTCATCAACCCGCCCCAAGCGCTGATTATCCTGTGGGTTCATGCCGACCCCAACACCCATACCTGTTTTGCTAACCCAGATATGATGCGCTTTGAGATAATTATCGAGGGTAAAATCTTCTAACACCGGATTATCAGCGCTCATCAGACAGGCAAAGCTGTCTTGCCATAGAGTGATTTGATGGAAGGATAAAGGTAATTCATTGAACCGATTGATGGCCATATCAACCTTGCCCTGCTCCAAATCGGGAAAGCCCACATCGCTTGGTGTTAAAATATCAAGCGTGATACCGGGGGCCTGTTCACGCAATTTACCCAATACTGCGGGTAGCAGAGTGGATTCGCCATAATCACTTGCCATCACACGAAAGGTACGGTCGCTGACACCGGGATCAAACACTCCCTGCGGCTGAATCGCTTTTTCAACTCCCGCCAACACATTACGAATCAGCGGCTGCAATTCCAGCGCTCTTTCTGTAGCCGTCATCCCTTCGCTGGTACGAATCAGCAATGGATCACCAAACAGTTCCCTCAAACGGCGCAGACCATTACTCATCGCTGGCTGCGTAATTCCCAGCTGGTGCGCTGCCTTAGTCACATTCTGTTCACGCAACAGAACATCAAAATAGACAAGTAAATTTAGATCAATACGGGATACATTCATGTTAGCTATAGTAATTCAGAAAGTATAAGTTTGCGAAATCATCTCATAACCTGTTGAAATACGCACTAAAAAATTCCGATTCCGGCAAAATATTCACCGCGCGAATAGCTAAAATAATTAGCATTTATTTCTTTTATAGTCGATAGCTCTCTATGATAGACCTCCAACTAACAAAGCAACGTTATTTCCCCAATAAACGTTAGCGTAAACATCACTACTAGATTGAGGATTATAAAATGTCAGATTACCAAAACGACATCGACTCGGTGGCTTCATTGAAAGAAGCACAGGGCGGTACCTGGGCTGCGATAAGCCCAGAGTATGCTGCGAGAATGCGCGCCCAAAACCGCTTTAAAACCGGTCTTGATATCGCCAAGTACACTGCTGGCATTATGCGCAAAGATATGGCCGAGTATGACGCGAATAGTGCCAAATACACCCAATCACTGGGCTGTTGGCACGGTTTTATCGGTCAACAGAAACTGATTTCTATCAAGAAACATTTCAATACTACCAACAAAAAATATCTGTATCTTTCCGGCTGGATGATCGCAGCATTGCGCTCTGACTTTGGCCCTTTACCTGATCAATCTATGCACGAAAAAACGTCAGTATCAGGACTCATTGAAGAACTATACACCTTCTTGCGTCAGGCTGACGCTCGTGAACTAGGCGGCTTGTTCCGCGAACTGGACGCTGCTAATCAAGCCGGTGATTCTGCTAAGGCCGCAGCAGCACAAGATAAGATTGATAATTTTCAGACTCACATCGTACCCATAATAGCGGATATCGATGCTGGTTTTGGTAATGCTGAGGCCACCTATTTACTCGCTAAGCGCATGATCGA
Source organism: Pseudomonadales bacterium (assembly GCA_024234615.1). Taxonomy (NCBI): domain Bacteria; kingdom Pseudomonadati; phylum Pseudomonadota; class Gammaproteobacteria; order Pseudomonadales; species Pseudomonadales bacterium. The sequence continues at coordinate 1,314,973 of JACKNY010000001.1, read as the reverse complement.
AGCAGGAGCTTGTGCGATTCAATTGGAAAACCAAGTATCAGACGAGAAGCAGTGTGGTCACCAGGACGGCAAGGTTACCGTCCCTCATGAAGACTTCCTGGCGAAGATTCGGGCAATACGCTACGCATTCCTTGAACTAGGGATTGATGATGGTGTTATCGTAGCTCGTACTGATTCACTGGGTGCGGGCCTGACCAAGCAAATCGCTGTGACCAATCAGCCTGATGACCTGGGTGACCAATACAACTCTTTCCTCGACTGTGAGGAAGTATCTCCAGCAGATATGAACAACGGTGACGTCATCATTAATCGTAATGGCAAGCTGCTGCGTCCCAAGCGCCTGCCAAGCAATCTATTCCAGTTCCGCAAAGGCACAGGTGAAGATCGCTGCGTACTGGATTGCATCACATCACTACAAAACGGTGCCGATCTACTCTGGATCGAGACCGAAAAGCCACATATCGGCCAAATTGCCGGCATGGTAAACCGCATCCGCGAAGTGATCCCGAACGCCAAGCTGGTTTACAACAACAGCCCATCCTTTAACTGGACTTTGAACTTCCGTCAGCAGGTATTCGACGCCTGGAGCGAAGCCGGTAAAGATGTGTCAGCCTATAACCGTGCTGACCTGATGAACGTCGAATACGACGAAACAGAATTAGCAACCGTTGCCGACGATAAGATTCGCTCGTTCCAGGCCGATTCCGCTCGTGAAGCCGGTATCTTCCATCACCTAATCACCTTGCCGACTTACCACACTGCTGCTTTGTCCACTGACAACCTAGCCAAAGAATATTTTGGTGAGCAAGGGATGTTAGGTTACGTAGAAGGTGTACAGCGCAAGGAAATCCGTCAAGGGATTGCCTGCGTCAAGCACCAAAACATGGCAGGCTCTGATATTGGTGACGACCACAAAGGCTACTTTGCGGGTGAAGCCGCACTGAAAGCTGGCGGCAAAGACAACACCATGAATCAGTTCTAACCTGGCGCACTATTGAAAATAGCCCCGCCAACATTGTGGTAATGCTGTTCATTTAGGTATTGCAGCTTGGGCTAGACCTTAAAAAATCCGGTATTCATGAACGAATACCGGATTTTTTTATGCTTCGAGAAACACGTTTAGACCTCAAAGGTATTCATTCTTTTTCAGCATTAAGCATCTTTACCCAGCACAGGTCCGTGGCATAATTCAAACCGGCAATGACAAAAGGCAAGACCTACCCGGCAAGATATAGATGCCTTGATATTCGGTTTAAACTTAACGACTTAAACGCTTAGTATCTCCAATTTTTTGTGCGAATTGATTCCTTGTGATGACATAATGGCGAGCTGCCTCAGCATCTTGCGATGACAGCTCAGCAGCAAAACTCACCATACCGCGGTCGCTGAGAATGCCATCCAAAACAACCTGCTGCCATACCTGCGGTGCCGATAACATAGCCGAATAACGAAGATCCGGAATAACACCGCCACCCACGGCACCAGCGCCATGACAATTAACACAATAGCGATCATAAACGGCAACACCCTTCTCAACCATCGTGGCATCTAATTTAACTTTGGATAGGTCAGGCATATCACGCATTTGTTCCAGCGCCATGGGTAATTCCGCAGTTCCACCCAGCTTGAAGGTTAAAATTCTACTTCTGTTGATGGGATCACCAGCGGCAGCATCTAGCACCAAGGGACCGGTCATTAAGGGGAAGATCCCGCCCCACCCAGCACTCACGCTTATGTACTGTTCGCCATCGACTTCAAAGCTTATGGGCGGCGCGACAACGCCTGTTTGCGCGGAAAACTCCCAGAGTTTTTGCCCGTCTTTTGCTGCATAAGCATTCAGAAAGCCCGTCGCACTGCCTTGAAAAACGAGTTCTCCTGCGGTTGTCAGCACACCGCCATTCCAGGCACCGGGGTACTCTACACGCCAAACTTCTTTCTGCGTAACCGGATTCCAGGCCACCAAACGACCTGAGGTCGCTTTTTTGATGGCAGCAATCACTGCCGGATCATCTGGAAAGCTGGCCACTTTGGTATCGACGCCTAAGTTAACTGCCAGCTTGGAAGGTGTTTGTTCATCCTCGGCCAAATAGGGAAAGGCGGATTCCTGCGCGGGGAAATAGACTAACCCGGTATCGCTGCTATAGGACATCGGGTGCCAGTTATGGCCGCCCATCCAGGACGGTGAAACCAATGCTGGCTTACCAGTTTTCCAGTATTCAGCTTCTGGGTTTACTACCGGGCGTCCGCTGATTTTATCGACGTGGCTCGCCCAGGTGACTTTGACAAAGGGCTCCGCAGATATCAGTTCACCGCTGATCCGGTCGAGCACATAAAAGAACCCATTTTTAGGTGCCTGCATCAGCACTTTGCGTGGCTTTCCGGCGATGTCCATATCTGCCAAAATCATATGCTGAGTTGCGGTAAAGTCCCAAGCTTCGCCAGGTGTTGTTTGGTAATGCCAACGATAGATACCGGTATCTGCGTCAACCGCAACAATTGATGATAAAAACAGATTATCGCCTGCGCCGGCGGTGCGAATGTTGGGGTTCCAGGGGCTACCATTTCCTACCCCGAAATAAAGCAGGTTGGTCTCCGTGTCAAAGGCCATCGAATCCCAAACTGTACCGCCACCTCCGAACTTCCACCAATTGCCATTCCAGGTAGCCGTCTGTGCTTCAACAGGCTCTGTACCCACTGGCTCACCCGGCGCGCCGGGCACGGTGTAAAACCGCCACACTAGGTCACCCGAATTGGCATCATAGGCGGAAAGATAACCGCGCACGCCATATTCCGCCCCACCATTACCAATAAAGACTTTGCCATTCGCAACTCTGGGAGCGCCGGTGATAGTGTAATTTTTTTCCTGATCCACGGTGATGGTGGACCAAAGTTGGTCGCCGGTTTTAGCATCCAAGGCAATTAAACGGCCATCCAGCGTACCGACAAAAATACGGCCATCCATAAAGGCAACGCCACGGTTCACCGCATCACAACAACCCTTCACACCGGTAGACTTAGGCACCTTCGGATCGAAATGCCAAAGTTGCTCGCCGGTCGCTGCCTCCAGTGCTAACACGTGGCTCCAGGCGGAGGTGGTGTACATGACGCCATCGATAACCAGGGGGGTAGCTTCTTGCCCGCGTTTTCCCGGCAGGTCAACGTACCAGGCCAGTTTTAATTCACCGATAGTCTCTTGGTTTATTTCATGCAGAGGGCTATACCGTTGCTCAGCGTAGGTACGCCCATGACTCAGCCAATTGCCCGTTTCATGCTCCGCATCGGCCAGTCTCGGCTGAGGGCTTAGACTAATGACTCCTTTTTGCTGAATGACATCCGTCTTATTTTCTAACGGCAAACAGCCGGCTATCACCGACGTAATGGCAAATACTAAGAGAACCCCTAGTGGCTGCTTGCTGTTCCGGTTGGTCATAGAATTAAGCCCTTTCCATTTACTTGAAGATCGCTCAAAGGATCACTGATTCTGCGGGAACTACCGCATAGTTTTAAGTCATAAAAAAGGCTGCCAATCACTTGGCAGCCAATAAGGGGCATCGCTATGTTTTAGAAGTGATACTCGGTGGTCAGGTAATATTCTCTGCCGCGACTATAACTGCCCTCAACAAAGCCAACACCCGGCTGACTAAACCCTGAATAGAGGAAGATTTCATCCGTAGCATTTTTTACGCCAGCGATAATCTTCCAATGCTTCGGTGACGTATAGGAGGCCGACATGCCCAGCAGACCGAAAGAGTCCTGAGCAAGCAATTGCGTATTCTCGGCATCGTTAAAATGGTCGTCTTTCCAGTTATAATCGGCACGTAATAACAACTCAGCGCCCGAGTTCAGGTCGATGATGTAATCCACTGAAAAATTAAAAGAATTTTCAGGCGTATTCGCGAACTCAAAGTCTTCCGTAATGGTCGCATTAGGGTCGGAGATTTCTGTGTAGTCCGCATCCAGATAAGAGTAGCTAAACATCAGCGTCAGGTTATCGGTCGGCACCGCCATGATTTCAAGTTCAAGGCCTTTTATCTCCGACTCACCCGCATTGACTGTGATGGGTGTAATACCCTCCTGGTTGATTATCTGCAGATCAGTGTAATCGGTGCTAAAGAGCGCCGCGTTAATACGAACTCTATCGTAATCAAGCTTAACCCCGACTTCCAGTGTTTCCGCCTCTTCCGGGTCGAATGGACGCGCGCCATCTTTCGGGTCAACGGTTCGACCGGTAAATCCACCCGACTTAAATCCGGCTGAATAGGAGAAGTACGTGAAGACACTGTCACTCCAACGATAATCGATGCTGAATCTTGGCGAGGTGTCAGAGAACTCAACGCTCTCGTCATCAATCAGCAACGCAACAGGATTCAGGCCTTGAGTAACGTGTGTCGGGCTATAACGCTTATCATCCTTGGTATGACGAAGGCCAAAAGTGGCGCTTAACTTATCGGTAAAATTATAACTTGCCTGAGCAAAAATCGCTTTGGAAGTATTCTCCACATCATTCAACTCATCGAGCCAAAGGTTGATAACTGTACCCGGCGCGCCTGCCAGAGCAAGGTCAACTTCCAGGCCGAGCGGCACCTGAACCCGATCCGATCCTTCCTCCTTAAAGTAATAGACACCGCCCAACCAACTCATTCTGTCATTTAGCAGCGAGCCGGTAATCTGAAACTCTTGTGAAAACTGTTCATGCTCGTAGGTGTTTCTAGTGTGGTCGAGAATAATCGGTGAACTATCACCATCACGACCGAAATCTGACTCCAAGTCACGGTAGGCAGTAATGGATTTAACATCCACCGCATCAAATTGCCAGTTCAGCGTCAAGGCAGCACCAAACAAATCATAATCGGATTGAGACGGCGCATTACCGTAGGTCGTATGCTCATTACCGGTGATCCAGCGCTCATCATACACCAGTCGATTTGCCGGTGCCGCACCACCTGTGGCAAAAGCATTGTGGGCATCAGCCAAGGCAGCACCAGTACCGTACGTCGGCGCAAAACCCAATAAAGTGGACACTGGTGCAGTCTCCCGGGCACGCGTTATATCGACCGCAAAGCGAGCCTGGAATTGATCGTCATTAAAAAACAGCTTTACCCTGGCTGATTGTGTGTTGACCTCTCCCAGGTCATCACCATTGCCATATAGTTCACCGTTACCGAAGGCGTTTGGTGCTGTTCCTGCGGGAACCGAGAGTGGTATATAGTCGCTGGGAAACGGTAGGCGTTTACCATAACCATCCTGAGTCTTCGACGAAAATGAAAGTGAGCTCAACAATTTATCTGTCAGCGGCACATCAACCTTACCACGCATATCCAGCCGGTTGTCTGTTCCCAGTGTCAACCCCAAAGAGCCCGCCAACTGGTCGCCCGGATCTTTCGAAACGATGCTGACAGCTCCACCAATAGTATTGCGCCCAAAGAGCGTACCTTGGGGGCCCTTCAACACCTCCACCCGCTGAATATCCAAGAGGTCAACCAAACCACCAACGGACCGAGCCACATATACATCATCCACATAAAGGCCAACACCAGGATCGATGGTTAGTAAGAAATCGCTCATGCCGATGCCACGAATAAAGGTGGTTAATGCCGCCGAGCTACCACTAATAGCCGCTGTCGAATCCATCTCCAAGCCTGGGGTATAATCCGCGACTTGCGCAATATTGGTGACACCTTTTTTATTTAGCGCATCACCTGAAAAGGCCGATATCGCGATAGGTACATCTTGCAAACTTTCCTCACGTTTTCGTGCGGTCACTGTAATTTCTTCGATACCCACCCTTTCCGCTGCTAAAGTTAGCGGTTGATAAATAGGTAAACCAAAAACAAGCGTCACCACACCGCAAACCAGCTTTTTCTTTATAAAAATCTGTGGTTGGTCATCAGATCGACTCTGAACCATGCCCTTATCCTCCGTTTTAGTTATTTAACCTCGGCCAGGAATTTAGCCTTTGACCGGATATTTTTTTACTTAACGATTAAACCATTTGCGCTAAAATGGTTCTTGTCGAGAACGGCAAGAAAGATTTACCAAAATGGCACTGGGCATGCGAAATACACTAATCTCCAAATTTTCTATGATATTCTGTTCACCAAAGCTGGATTTCTAACAGGCGACGAAAGGAGACGGGCGGAGCCAATATTGCTCCACAGCCCGCAAACAGCAAGAGGGGCACCGATGAGCATTACAACATACCGCACTCATGACATACATAAAAAACAGCAATTCGAGTTCTGGAACGAATTGATTTGTAAGGAGTTTATTCAGCTTGAGTGCAACACCAGCGATAACAGCACCTATCGCGGCGAACTAACAACCTGGGATTTAAGTAGTATCCAAATTTCAAAAGTGTGCTGCGACCCTTCGGATGTTCATCACTCAAAATGGCAGGTCGCTAAATCAAACGATGATGTCTATATGATGCATGTCCAGGCGAGTGGCGAAAGTATGAACCGCCAGAATGGCCAAGAGGCCCATTTAAAACCGGGCGACTTCACGCTTTGTAACAGCAAATTCCCCTATTCCGTATTATTTAACAAACCCATCGAGATGCTCGTTCTGCGTATTCCTGGTTCAATATTACATCAATATTTTAGCGGCTCAGAACAGGACATTATCGGCCGTAAAATTTCCGGCGACGAGCAGCTGGGGGCCGCTATCTATAGCTTGCTGGTAAGACTTTGGCAAAACAAACAGCATATTGATACGCCACAGCAAAACATCAATATTTGCAAAAGTGTGCTATCCCTACTGGCCACTCAACTGCAAATGATCAGCCCGACAGGTAATGCTGCGGAATCTTCTGTCAGAGCCAGCCATATGCAACGTATCAAGATGTACATCGAACATCATTTGGCGGACCCCATGCTTTCCCCTGCCACCATTGCCAATAGCAATGGCGTTTCCCCTCGATATTTACGCCTACTGTTTGAAAAGGAAGGGCTGACCTGTTCAAGATACGTTATTAACCGCAGGCTGGAAGAAGTGGCTCGGAATCTCGCCAACCCCTCGGCGGATCATATGAAGATAATTGAGATTGCTTATCGTTGGGGGTTTAGTAATCCATCACATTTCAGCCGAACCTTTAAAGAACATTTTCTCTGTGCGCCCCAGGATTATCGGAGTATGAAAGACAAAGCGTGATGCCATCTATTAGCAAGTGGTGTCATAGATGAATCACACTTAACGTTTTTCTTGAAAAGCCTGTTATCACAGAATGGTAAAAGGAATCGTATTTAAGCTCCCCCAAAAACTCTTCAATGCTATATATCGTAAATCATGGGTAGCGTCCAAGAGAGAGTGAGCCAGACAATCAGGGTCAGCGGGACACCCACTCGAACAAAATCAGTAAACTTATAACCCCCCGTACTCATGACCAGCAAATTTGTTTTATAGGCCATGGGGGTCGCGTAACTCATATTCGCACCGAACAATACCGCCAGCACGAAGGGTTCCGCGGGAAGGCTCAATTGTTGCGCAATACTGATGGCAATCGGAGTGCCAATCACCGCAGCGGCGTTATTGGAAACAATGTTAGTCAATATGGCCATGAGTAGCATTAAGCCACTCAGCATGACGACCGGAGAGCTGCCGGCGCTCATACCGACAAAGAGTTGAGCCAAATATTCCGCACCGCCGGTTTTGGACAGTGCCATACCCAAGGCGAGACTCACCACCACGATCAGAATCACTTGTGTGTTAAGCGCTTGGGCCGCATCATTCCAGCTCAGGCAGCGAGTAATGATCATCAGTAGTACGCCGCAAGTTGCACTAACCGCGATAGGTAGCAACCCGATCGCCGCTACGCCGACAATGCCTGCCATGATCAGCAACGCCAGTGATGCTCGTTTTGTGGTGGGAAGATCGCTGGTAGCGTCGAGCACCAATAACTCTCCGCTGCGCTTCAATTTGGCAATCTGTTCACGGTTGCCTTGCACCAAAAGCACATCGCCGACAGTAAGGATCACCTCTCCAACTTCCTTGCGAATTTCAGCGCCAGCACGGTGCACTGCCAAGGTCATCAGCTGGTAGTATTCGGCAAAGCGGAGTCTGGATAAGGTTGTTCTATCCAATACTGATCCCTGCGTCACAACAACCTCGGCCAGTTGTTGATGCTCATCTTGCAACGGGTGCTCCTCATCCACCCGCTTGTCGCCGACATAAAGTTTTGCCCCCAGAACGGTTTCCATTTCCTTCAGGTTGTCCGGAGTATCTTTTACGCTCAGACGATCACCCGCTTTGATAATGACATCGGGAAAAGGGATTAGTACCACGCCCCCATCTCGGTGAATCTGTAACACCCGCAGATTCATTCCCGCGATATCTTTCAGTTCGGCCAAGGTTTTGCCTACCGCTGAACTCTCCTCATCCACATTCAATTGCGCCGTAAAAACGCGCGGTGAAGTATCCCCCATCAAGGTCTCGCGTCGAGGTAACATATGGGGTGCCACCAGCCACAAGAAAAGAATCGCTACCCCACCGGCAATGGCCGCCGGAATAAAGAAGTCGAACATGCTGAAGCGTGCCAATCCCATATCGGACGCCACCGAGACCACCAACAGATTGGTCGAGGTGCCTATCGTGGTACTCATGCCCCCAACCAAGGTCGCAAACCCCATCGGCATGAGTATCTGCGATGCCGGTCGATTATTGCGCAGGGAAACACTCACCAGGATAGGCAACAGCAGAACCACAATGGGGACATTGTTCACAAAGGCGCTCAGAAAAGCCCCCACTAGCAGGGTCAACAGCAACGACAACATAGGACTAACCGACCACAACCGCGCCAGTTGACGCCCCACCGGCTCCAACGCACCCGTGCGCACTAGACCTTGTCCGGCAATCATCAAGGCACAAACAGCGATCAGCGCCTCATGCCCGAAGCCCATAAAGAAGTCTATCGCATGAATCTGCTCGTCCCCGACGCCATAAGGAAAAAATTCAAAGCCGAGTATCAACAGCACCAACACTGCCAAACTGGCTGTTTCAAGAGGAATACGCTCGCGGGTAAACAACACCAGAGCAATCCCCACCAGGAGAAGGACAGCCAGGCCATGAGCATCAAGCATTGCAGGTAATTCCATAAAGTTTAGCTTACCGCTTTATTCAAGGGCTGAGTAGATTAAATCCTTCTCTAACCCTGGGTATAAAAAATTGTAGATGTCCAAATAATACTGCCTTAAGAGTAGTTACCGGGTCTACTCATATTTAATAGGTGACACCTTTTTGTAAAGAGCAGGAAAAATCAATCAAGCCTGACCCATCGATTCCGGCAATCAGTATTTGGATTCATGCGACCATTGAATTCGGTATCCCTTCTCGCCCGTTCCTTTGGGGTTTTCGAGCATTAATACCTGATCCACTCTGGCAATATCTCCCAGCCGCAAGCTGCTTTCGGCGTCCTGGATTAGCGTCATGTCACTCAGGGAATGCTCATCAAATCCAGCGGGAAGGCTATCTACAAATAAATTAACTTTCCGCTCAACCTCGGAAATTGTGAGCCCGTACTGATAGATTCTGCCGAGAGAAACTTCGATTAAATAGCTGCGGGATTGATCATTAGTTAAAGCAAAGGGCTGCCAACTACCCGGCAATAGCTTTGCTGAATCGATGTCCACTTCAACCTGTTCAAAATCACCAATCTTCCTTATCGGGATGACTAGTCCATCTTGAGTGAGTATTTTTAAATCCATTAGCTCAGCAAACCGAACGCCTGCTGGCGCGAGCCGGAGCAATGACGCCACCTCCTCACGCGCATAAGCTTCATTCATATTTAACTTCCTGACAACCTCTTGATTCAATCTAAACCTGAGTTCCCTATGGGCAGAAGACGATGGTTCTGGAATTAACGGCTCGATGTTTGTGACCAGTCGGCTTTGTGTAGCGGGATGCTGAAATAACCCAAGCAGCTTTTCCGACAACGCTGTTTTAGCCGCCCTGGTTTGCCATTCCTCATGCAAGCTGACTTCTATTAAGAATTCTGCGCGGTAAAGTCGCGCTATGTCCGCTTGCGGGTTCGGAGCCTTTCCCACCCTTGCGTTAACTGCGCTAACTTCCTTCATGCTGAGAGCTTGACGCTCCATCCGCTGATACAACGACAGGACTTCCGGTCGGGACAAGTCATTTGCAAAAGACACCCGTACTAATATCGGTTTACTATCGCTGCTAAAAAATTGTTCCGCATCAACAAAAAAACTACTAACCACAACAAAACCAATCAACAAACCAACACCGGCACCAAAGTGCTTCAGGTTTTTCCGTACCTCTGCCCTCCTGGAGTCCTTACCCTCCTTGTTCACCAAGGTTCGAGTTAAAGCCAGGGTGAACTCACCACAGACCCAATACACGACTATGACTAATACCCCCGGCACCAGCAAAACAGCGCTTTCCCTGCCGTCGCCACCAAAATAGGCCACTAGGGCCATCAGGTTGAAGAAGATCAACATTTTGAAAAAGTAGGTGAAGTTGAATTCTCCGGAAACACGATCAATTGATCCGACGTGCAGGATACTCAGGATGGATGACGCAAAAAGTATCTGAGAAAAAGAGGGTGGGAATTCCAGTGGCACCAGCCTGGAGATATAAAAAGACATAAAGGGAGCCAGGATCAACCCTCCCAGAATCACCGAACCTGCGGCATACCCGTAATATTCAGATTTTGTATAAGCTGCGGACTTCATCAAATATCCTTGCAGTGGTTAAGCGTCTGAGCCACTCCCTCCCGATCAGACGATAGCCTTAATCGGGGAATCAAAAGGAGTGAAACAGCAGGCTCCAATATTTTAGGTGCACTTGCTACTTGAATCCGATAGAGAAGGCAAAATCAATCAATTTTGCCATCGATTCTTGTGACTTGAATTCACCATTTCAATTTGGTTGAAAACCGCTAAGAAGTACCCTAACATATCAATGCGCACCCTAACGCGCACAAACATAGGAGCTACGACATGCAATCACTTTTTGATCAAAACGCCCCTAAAAAAGCGACTAACCTCAGCATAAACAGTGACTTATTAATCAAATCTCGCTCAATGCACATTAATTTATCCGCCACCCTGGAGCAAGCCTTAACTCATGAACTCTCTAAAAAAGAAGCCGAAAAATGGAGAAACGAGCATAAAGCAGGAATAAACGCCTACAATCAGTTTGTAGAAGAGTACGGCTGTTTTGGCGATGAATATAGAGCCTTCTAATGGCGCAATTTGACGTATATAAGAACCCCAGCAAAGCTACACAAAAGACTTTTCCCCTTTATTCTAGATATTCAGCACGATTATATTTCTGACATAGGCACAAGAATCGTACTTCCGCTCGGTCGGCTCAAATACTTTCAAAATGAAAATTTAGGGAAGCTTACCCCCTCCATCGAGTATAACGGTGAAAAACTTCTTATTCTTACGCCCCAAATTGCCTCTATACCCCGTAACAAACTGAAAAACCCTATTGGTACGCTTAACCATTTTCGATCAGAAATTTTAGCCGCTTTAGATTTTGCTATTACAGGCATTTAACGCCACACATTAGGCGACCATGAGCAAATACGGAATACGGGGACAGGTCTTTGATTTTTGATCACCTCCTCCATTTCTTCAAGCTACTCAACATAACCATTGACTCCTCGATCATAAATCAAAGACCTGACCCTCGCCTTCTTTCGATGCAACCGAAGTAACGGTCTGCGCCAGGTAGATGCTCGATAGATGTTTGTTCGCAGGCACACCTGTAGAACGACAATAAATGGGTCGGCAGTAGAGACAACAGATCAAAGGATAAGAAAAAGAATAAACCGGCTGACGCCGGTTTAAAAACTCGTTTTGCCTATTGACGAGGGGCGGTCATATAGATGTTAGCTATTTTTCTCAAAAGCATCAAAGCGTTTTTCCAAGTTCTCCGACATGGTTACCGGAATGCTATCCAGGACAACATGACCGTGAAATACCCAATACTCACTTTCTTTCAGAGTGGAAGAAACAAACACTATTCCATCTCTGTCAATTCCGACTAAATTTAGATCGTATAGTGTGTGGATATCTGATCTTAATAGCAGGCCATTAGTTACAGAGTAGTTGGTGTCAATGGAATGAGGAACAATATGTGCTGCCTCTAAAACTCCTTCAATGGAGCACTCTGTAATGCAACAGCGACCGCCGAAAATTGAGAGCAAAGCTTGGCGGAATTCGGGCTGGCCACGCCTCGTTTTTATAGCCTTGTAGGTCACCTCATCTACCGGGTGTTCTTTATTGCTTGGTGGCACTTCCGAGGTAGATATTGAATTAGCAGCCGATTGTTTCTGTGTTCTTGAAATTGAAAGAGGCTTTTTTACAGCCGCTTGAACCAAATGCTCGAACTCTTCATCAACCTCGTAGCCATGTACTGAGCGCTTATTTATTCCTAGTGTACCCTCACGCTGCCTATCCGGTTTGTTGGTGGTTTTTACCCTGACGCTCCAGCCATCGTTAACAACACGCTGGATTACTTCATCAACGCTGTCGGTGTACGTGCCTTGCCCATGGCGATCTTGTTCACCTGGCTTTGTGAGAGCGAAGCCATAGCGACCTGTACTTTTCTGAGCCTTTTTATACGGATATAGTCTGTCACCATTATCAGCAACTAATACAAACCTTTTATCTACAGTTTCCATTGCACCTCTCTGCATTTTTTATAGCTAACAGCCAGCTAACAGGACCCCTTCGGTCCCGTTAGCAAGATTTTTAGGCATTTGCGATTTCCTTATCCAAGTTTCTTTTGAATAAATAAATCGCTATAGCACTTAGAAAAACACCCACGAAAAACTGAAGAATTCGGTTAGCCTTATAATCGAATGTATAAAGTGTGTTCTTTTTATAATTTCTGGGAAGGTAAGTGATTTTAAGCGTTTCACCTAAATCATATTTACCCGCTACGGAAACTTCAGCAGCAACATTCACGTTTCCTACATCAACATAAATGATTTTGCACTCCATCGCATTGCCATATCTGTTATCCCTGCACCCTTCGTTTTTACCAAATAAGCTATAACTTGAAACGACCTTGCCCTCTTTTGTAATTCCCTTATCCCATAGTTGGTATATTTGAAATCCTTGATATCCGCTGAGCGCTAAGCCGACAAAAAATAATGCAAACCAAATGAAGCTCTTATCGATTTTTTCCTCCACAAAGCCTCCTCCTGCCTAACGCTTAGTGAATGGGCAGCGTTGCTGCAAAGCAGCGCTTTTAGCTGTCCAGCCAGCTTGCTGGCGAACATTGCACATATTGTTATGTGTATTACGCACCGATATTCACCACTGCATTAGTTAGGGGAACTAAGAATATTACGATACCAGTAAGCACCCCAATACGCAGCATGCAATGTGCTTTTTTAATTAATTTAGATAGCTGATGGTTGTTTATTTGAACATGGCAATCTTTGACCCAAAGCATGTTAAGGAAGCTTACATCTGCCATGAGGTGATATAAATTTTTATAGCGAGCACCGAATATTTCAGCCTCATTTTCGTTTGAAAAATCTACGATAGACTGCAATAGGCGAGCATACCTAATCATGAATATTCCCATACCAATTAGAAAGGCTAAAAATAGTAATACGATTATCGAATCCATGCTCTCTCTTTACACATAAAACGACTGGCCTCACCAGATCGCGAAGCGGAGCGTAGCGATTCCGTGTGCAGGCCGCTGTTATACGTCATTCGACTATTCGCGAAGTGCCTAATGTTCAATTGCTTGCACCCTCTGCCAGGAAATAAAGCACCCCAAGTTGCTGTAAGATGCTAGATCTGTAACACTTTGATCGCTGCTCTCAAGCAATGCAATGGCTGTTAAGTATTGCCCTGGATGCTGTTCATTGTTCTTAATGATCGTTTCTATATCGTCCTGACGTTTTGAATACATTGTTTATGGATTGCTGTGGCAAAACACGCTGATTCCCGAAACAGGGCAACTCTAAATTCCTCACGGTTGGCTTAGGCGATCGGCAGCTGCGCCTGTCTACCAACGACTCTCGACCACTTATGATCGTCATAAAAATGCTAACTGGGCCTCACTTTTTATTGAGCTTTTATGTACAAAAGCAAAAAGGCAGCAACAAATGGGCTTTTCGTCCAGTCCAATAACGGAGTTGGACCGATGTTGCGCAAAGTTTTAACTGATCTTCAAGTGATCGATCTTCGGTGGTGTCGAATTCGTGTTCAGAAAAAGCGTTGATGTGCTTTCTGGCTGGTACTTTTTACATCCAAATGAGTCAATGAGGTCAGCTTAGCTGTCCACAGCAAACTATTCTTAAGCGCCAATGTCTTGCCTGCCGATAGATGACTCCATCTTCTTGGCCTGATGCAGCTTTAAACTCATCCCAATCCATCTTCTGATGGAAAACTTTTGAACTAGTCGTTTCTTTTTCGGTATTGCCTCGTCTGACTGAGTTTGGCCGTTGGAATAAACAGAGTCCATTCGAGCTTTTTCAGCTTATAAAGACCTTCGCTCCACCTGAAATTTGTTTGAACTGGATAAATTGTCTGCGAATCAACTGCAAGTTTGGCGCGCTGCTCAGGTGTTAAATATTTCCATCTTCCCAAAATAACGTCGGAGGCTAAAGACGATATTTCGTTATCTGTATCCATTTCCCTGAAAGAAAAAATAGGCCATGGTCGAATCTGGAAAGGGCTCATTGACAATAACGCGCGCTCAAAACGGAAACGCGACCATCTATCAGATCGCCTCTGTCGTTAATATTCGCAATACAGTAATCTCCTGATTTGTACTACCTGTCCATTGACCGAAGATTGATTCACGTCCATTTCAGCGGTGCTCTTGATTCAAACGTATAACGCTGTGGTTTTGGGGCGGCTGGAGCAACGCGTAATTTGTCAGCCACGAAGTGGCAAACAACACCACCTTGTTATGCATTTTTTGCACCCTATCAGTTTTTCTCAAGTTTGATTAGCTCGCCTGTTTTAGTTTTAACAACAAGTTCGCCATCTTTATAGGAAGCTACAGGGATGAGCTAAACATACGGATTTTTATCTGGGATTGGGTGTAGAAGGTAGTGCTCAAATCGATTCTCTGCTTTGATGGTTAAGCATTCCTGATACCAATTTTTCACATATAAGATTTCACCAGGCTTAGCACTCAAGTGTTAGATCGTTTGAAAGAAGGTTGAAAAAATCTCTGATGAATAGCTTATTTTATTGGCAATGCAGTATGCCATTACAGCTATATCAATTAAGCCAATAGTGACTAAAACCATACCAGGTTTTCTAAATGGGTTTGTATTCTCTTCTTCCATGCTTTTATCTTTGTTCAGCTAACAGTATGTTTATGAGGCCGTCTGCCGCCTCATAATAATTATTATCGTGCCGCAAGTTAATTTTTTATTCAAACTATTAATAAACGATAACCCATTGAAAAACAGATAAAATTCTACCTTCGCTATTCCGTATTTTTATTATCGAGCCAAATTCAAATAAAAAATCACACCTTCCCCCCAAAAAAAAGCGGCTAACGCTATAATTAACCGCTAGCCGCCTTATTTTTATTACCACCCGAATTCCCTTTCGTTATTGTCATTGTTATTCGATCATCCGCACTTGGAATCCCCACAACACAGACAGGTCATGCAGCCGTCCATCAGGATTACGGCTTTGGTGTTGCATTTTACACAGAGGTTGGCGCCTGCCGGATATTGCGCGTCATCGGCATCGACTGGCTGAAACGCTTTTTGACCGGCTTCATACTGATCACGCTTTTCCTGCAATATTTGTTTCTGATGTTCGCTCATGCCTTCGTCGACGATCATGCCGATTTTCTTCAGGTGGTCTTCGATGACGTCGCCTATTTCAGCGACTAAGGAGGGAATGTAACGCCCACCTTTCTTGAAGTAGCCGCCTTTGGGGTCGAATACGCCGCGCATTTCTTCCACCAGGAAGGTGACATCCCCGCCCTTGCGGAATACGGCTGAGGTAATCCGGGTAAGTGCCAGAATCCATTGAAAGTGCTCCATGTTTTTGGAGTTGATGAATATTTCAAAGGGGCGACGTTGTTGGTGCTCGGTGCCTTCATTGAGCACGATGTCATTAATGGTGACGTACATGGCGTGTTCGGAATCCGGTGTTTTGATTTTGTAGGTGGAACCCACCAGCATTTCCGGTCGCCCGACACTTTCGTGCATATGGATGATGTTGCTTTCCGCTTTTTTGGCGATGGCTTGTTCTGCGGCTTCAGCCTGTTGCTGTTTGTCAGCTTCGCTGAGCACTTTGTAATCGACGATTTTCTTATCTATTTTAATGGCCATTGTTGGCCTCCTCATGTCTTTATCTTATTGCCTGGTTATCCAGTTCTAGTTCGGCTGAACACCCGAAGGATAGACCAGTCGAACCTACAAATTTTACCGGCTAGAACTTGCCGTAATAGCCTTCTTTAATGGCATCGAACAGGTTGGCGGCGCTGTGAATCTCGCCGTCATATTCCACTTCTTCATTGCCTTTGAGTTCCAGCACTGTACCGTCCTCCAGAGTGAACTGGTAGGTAGTTTTCTCAAGGTCTTTTTCTTTCACCAGTACGCCCTGAAAAGCTTCGGGATTAAAGCGGAAGGTGGTGCAGCCTTTCAAACCTTGGTCGTAGGCGTACATATAGATGTCTTTAAATTCCTCGTAGGGGAAATCGGTCGGTACATTGGCAGTTTTCGAAATGGATGAGTCGATCCACTTTTGCGCGGCAGCCTGAATATCCACATGCTGTTTTGGCGTAACATCCTCGGCGGTGATGAAGTACCCCGGCAGTTGTTCCCCTTCAACGTCGGAATACGGCATGGCTTTAGTGTTGATCAGTTGCCGGTAGGCCAACAGTTCGAAGGAAAAGACATCAATCTTTTCTTTGGTTTTGCGTCCTTCGCGGATCACGTTACGCGAGTAATGGTGCGCAAAGCTCGGCTCGATGCCGTTACTGGCGTTATTCGCCAAAGACAATGAGATAGTACCGGTTGGAGCGATTGAGCTGTGATGGGTAAAGCGCACCCCGTGTTCGGCAATTTGTTCAACCAGTTCCGGGTCTTCCTTGGCCACCTGCTGCATATAACGGCTGTATTTAGCGTGCAATACTTTACCGGGCACCAGATCACCAACCTGATAACCGTCGCGGCGCATTTCCGGGCGCTTCACCAGCATTTCTTCGGTGACCTCAAAACGTTCTTCCATAATCGGCGCTGCGCCCTTTTCCTTGCCCAGTTCCAGGCCGGTATACCAACCCACCATGGCCATTTCTTTCGTGACTTCCTCAGTAAAATCGAGGGAGGATTCATCACCATAACGCATACCCAACATAGTGATGGTGGAACCTAGCCCCAGATAGCCCATGCCATGACGACGCTTATTCATAATTTCATGGCGCTGCTGTTCTAACGGTAAGCCGTTGATTTCGACGACGTTGTCCAACATGCGAGTAAACACGGACACGACCTTGCGGTATTCATCCCAGTCGAAACGCGCCTTCGCGGTGAAGGGATCGCGTACAAAGCGGGTAAGATTCACGGAACCGAGCAAACAGCTGCCGTACTCTGGCAGGGGTTGTTCGCCGCAGGGGTTGGTAGCTCGGATATTTTCGCAGAACCAGTTATTGTTCATCTCATTGACCTTGTCGATGAGAATAAAACCGGGCTCGGCAAAATCGTAGGTGGAAGACATTATGGCGTTCCAGACACGTTCGGCTTTGACGGTTTTATAAATCAGGCAGGCTACTTTGCCGCTGGCATTATGGACATAGCCTTCTTTAATCGGCTCTTCGCGCCAGATCACTTTACTCGCGTCATTCAGGTCAATCTCGTCTTCTTCCACTTCGCGTGCGGTTAAGGGAAAGGCTAAGGGCCAGTCAGCCTTATCTTTAACCGCCTGGATAAATTCTTCGGTAATCAACAGGGATAAATTAAACTGGCGCAGACGCCCGTCTTCGCGCTTGGCGCGGACAAAATCCAAGACGTCCGGGTGGCCAACATCGAAGGTGGCCATTTGTGCACCACGGCGTCCGCCCGCCGAAGATACGGTAAAACACATTTTGTCGTAGATATCCATAAAGGATAAGGGGCCGGAGGTGTAAGCACCCGCACCAGTGACATAAGCCCCGCGCGGACGCAAGGTGGAAAATTCGTAACCAATACCACAACCGGCTTTTAACGTGAGGCCCGCTTCCACGTTCTTTGCCAGAATATCTGCCATCGAATCTTTAATCGCACCGGAAACCGTGCAGTTAATAGTTGAGGTGGCAGGCTTGTGCGCGCCTGCACCGGCATTGGAAATAATACGCCCGGCGGGAATCACGCCTTGGCGCAACGCCCATAAAAATTCCTTGTACCAAAAGTCACGCTTTTCATCAGATGTTTCTACATCCGCTAAAGCCCTCGCTACACGCTGAAAGGTTGCTTCAATATCGGCGTCAACAGGATCGCCATTTTTTGCTTTTAATCGGTATTTTTTGTCCCAGATATCAAGGGATGCGTCCTGGAGTGTAATTTCGGCAACGCTGCGAGTCACAGCTTTTAAAGAAACATTCATGCGGAACCTCAGAAAGGAATATTGTTATTTTAATCACCCAGCGGCCATGTTGTGACTGAAGACTAAAAACACTAGATGTTGTGTTGAGGTGAACGATCTTATCAAAATATGGTGCGAGCGCAACCCTAGAATAGGTGCTTTTTATAAAGATTTTTATATACAGACGATTTCAATATAGCCAAATTATCTAAAGCATATTGGCATGTAATTGAGCTATTTCCGCTAACATTTTGTTTTACCAAAACAAATAAGGCGGCCTTAATAAGCCGCCTTAGATTTGTAACAAATTGTTGATATTTTACTTGACCTAGACCCGCTGATCGAGGGTGTTAATTACTGGAGACCTTTGCATAATTGCTACGCTCGGCAATACGGCGTTAAAAGTCAGCTCAAAATACTCATTTATAGCTATAAACTCCGCTTTTTCGCCGGTTTTTGCCTTGTCTTGCCTTCGCTCGCGACATTATGAAAAGGTCTCTACTGACTTAAATCCAATAATAATTTATTGAGCCGTTTCACGTAAGCGGCCGGATCGGTCAAATGACCACCTTCCGCCAATAGCGCCTGCTCAAAAATGATGGCCGCCAGATCGTTAAATCGATCATCCTTATCCTCACCTTTGAGCTTCGCTACCAAAGGGTGCTCCGGATTGAGTTCCAGAATGGGTTTACTCTCCGGTAATTTTTGCCCAGCGGCTTCCATGATACGCCGCATCTGTGCGCCCATATCATGATCACCCACCACCAAACAGGCAGGCGATTCAGTCAGTCGATGGGTAATGCGCACATCTTCCACCTGTTCTTGCAGCGAGGTCTTCACGCGCTCGACCAGATCTTTGAATTGCTCCGCTGTCTCTTCCTGCTTTTTCTTTTCCGCTTCGTCTTCGACCTTGCCCAAATCCAGCTCGCCCTTAGCAACATCCTGGAAGTGCTTGCCATCGAATTCCATCAGGTGGCTCATCAACCAATCATCGATACGGTCGGACAGTAGCAATACTTCTACACCTTTCTTGCGGAAGACTTCGATATGTGGGCTATTTTTAGCGGTGTTAAAGGAATCGGCGACGACATAGTAGATTTTGTCCTGGCCTTCTTTCATGCGGCTAATATAGTCTTCCAACGAATGGGTTTGCTCAGCCTTATCGTCATGAGTGGTGGCGAAACGCAACAGTTTAGCAATCTGTTCTTTATTGGCAAAATCCTCTGCCGGGCCTTCTTTAATGACTGAGCCAAATTCTTTCCAGAAGATGGCGTAATCCTCCTTCTTGTTCTTAGCCATTTTACCGAGCATATCCAGCACGCGCTTAGTTAAGGCACTGCGCATCTTGTCGATTTGTGGGTCTTTTTGCAGTATTTCGCGAGAAACATTAAGCGACAGGTCATTGGAATCGACAATACCCTTCACGAAACGCAGATAAAGCGGCAGGAATTGCTCGGCATCATCCATAATAAAGACGCGCTGTACGTAGAGTTTTAAACCGCGCGGCGCTTCGCGGTTCCACATATCGAAGGGCGCACGTTTGGGAAGATAGAGTAAGCTGGTGTATTCAAGCTTACCTTCAACTTTATTGTGACTCCAACTCAGCGGGTCTTCAAAATCATGTGAGACGTGCTTGTAGAACTCTTTGTATTCTTCATCTTTGAGTTCATTACGCGGACACATCCATAGCGCAGTGGCAGCGTTAACCGATTCAAACTCTGGTACTTTTTCCTCGGTTTCCTTGTTTTCTTCGTCCTCTGCCGCAGGCGGGTAGTTTTCCTTGAGCATTTCCACTGGCACGGAAATATGGTCTGAATACTTTCTCACTAAGGCGCGTAAACGATAGCCTTCGGCAAATTCTTCCTCGCCCTTTTTCAAATGCAAGGTAATACGGGTGCCGCGATCAGCCTTTTCAATATTCTCCAGGTCAAACTCCCCTTCCCCAGCAGATTCCCAGCGGACAGCTTCGGTGGCGGGACTACCGGCACGCAAAGTTTCAACAGTGACCTTGTCGGCCACAATAAAAGAGGAATAAAAACCGACACCAAACTGACCAATTAACTGCGAATCTTTTTTCTGGTCGCCAGTCAGGTGTTGTAAAAATTCAGAAGTGCCGGATTTGGCAATAGTGCCCAGGTTGGCAATGACTTCATCGCGTGACATACCAATGCCGTTATCGCTGATAGTCAGCGTGCCAGCATCCTTGTCAAATTCAACACGTACTTTAAGGCTGGTATCTGAACCATAGAGATCCGCATTAGCCAGCGCTTCAAAGCGTAATTTATCGATCGCATCCGACGCATTGGAAATTAATTCGCGCAGAAATATCTCCTTATTACTATATAAGGAGTGGATCATCAGGTGCAGTAACTGCTTGACTTCCGTTTGGAATCCCAGGGTTTCTTTCTGCGTTTCAACTGCCATTTTCATTTGTCTCCTGTTTCATTATTTGTGCATAGGTACAAGCTGCAACTTCCCGCTACGGATCCGTTGCAAAGAATAAACTCTGGGCTAGAAAATGGGGGCTAAACTGACTTTTTCAAGACTCAGCAACGACAGCTTTTAACCATGAGAGCGTCCCGCCATCAGCGTGCGTAAGGTTTTCGACTGGAATTCGCGTCGGTAGAGAACACCCACGACCCAGGCAGTGGCGACAACAAAGGCTAGCGGGTGGATAAACCAGACCAACAACGCGAGACTGAAATAATAAGCGCGCAACCCTAGATTGAAAGAATATACAGCCAAACCCACGATACGGGAAAGCGTCTCGATGTGTACGGCCCGTTGTTCCGGGGTTACCGTCGGGTCATTATAAAGCGGCGCATTGCCTATTAACACAGAAGCAAAGCCATACTGACGCATACACCAAGTAAAGGTAAAAAAAGCATAAACAAAAATGAATGACAGCACCAGCAACTTGAGTTCCCAACCCTGACGCGTAATATCGGTGACAAAGGGGAGATCGGCAATCAGATTAATCGCGCGGTCAGTTGAACCAAGCACTGTCAGCAAACCGGCAATAATCAATAAACAGCTGGAGGCGAGAAAACTGGCATTGCGCTCCATATTCGCGATAACAGTGGTATCAACGATGCGGACGTCGCGCTTATGTAACACGGCAATCCATTCTTCAATATAACGTTGCAGCATATTTTGCAGACGATCAACTTTTTTGGCCCGAAAGCGGGAAAAGTAGTTATAGCCAATCCAGCAGAGAAAAAACCAGAGTAACGACAACAAGTCCATACTGCTGAGTTCAGTCATAAGCGACAATATCCTGTATTTAATGAGTAAGATTGCGCCATCAATGGCGCTTCTTTAAGCAAGTTCAACGGCCGAATTCCTTCTCCTGAGGGAGAAGGATAGGATGAGGGGATGACTCAAACTCCCTTCACCCCGCGTTACGCTTTAACCAATTCCGCCACATGCACATGCACACTGCGCGCTAAAGCCTGCAGGTTATAGCCACCTTCTAGTATCGACACTAGTTTGCCACCGGCATACTGTTGCGCCGCTTTGACAATAAGTTGGGTCACCCAGGCATAATCTTCTTCCAGCAGATTCAAACCGCCCAACGGATCATCACGGTGCGCATCAAATCCCGCTGAGACAAAAATCATTTCAGGCTGATGTCGTGCCAGTGCTGGCAGCCAATCGCGCTCGATTGCCTGCCGAAATTGCTCGCCGTCAGTACCGGCAGCCAGTGGTGTGTTAACTATATTAGGCCGTTGCAGATCCGCATAACGTCCGGGATAAAACGGGTGCTGAAAGCTGGAACAAACCATGACTGAAGGATCATCCTTAAAAATATCCACCGTGCCATTCCCGTGGTGGACATCGAAATCTAATACCGCAATGTGCCTCAACCCCCACTGTACCTGAGCATGTTTAACGCCTACCGCGACATTGTTAAACAAGCAAAAGCCCATGCTGGTGGTATATTCCGCATGATGGCCGGGCGGCCTAACAGCGCAAAATGCATTATCAAAGTGCTTTTCACAGACGCCATTCACGGCCTGAACAATTGCCCCGGCGGCAAGTTCGGCAGCCCGAATGCTGTGCGAGCATACGGAGGTGTCCGAGTCAATCGACGCCAATCCCTGCGCCGGTGCCGAGGCCCGAATACGCGCCACATGAGCGGCAGAATGGGCACGCTCGAGCTGTGCGGTGGTGGCCAGTTGCGCCTTAATCGATATCAGCTGCTGCAGCAGTCCGCTCGCTTCCATATGGGCCTGAATGGCCTCTAATCTGGCTGGGCTTTCAGGGTGATAACTGCCCATATCATGTAAGCAACAATCCTGATGGCTGATGTAAGCGGTAGTCATAGGCAGCCCTAGCCTATCTGAACCCAATCAATTAAATGATCTTCCCACTGTTCGCTAGGCACAGTCGTTTCGGTAACACATTTTCCTTTAATGGAAATACCGGCGTCAACGACTGAGGCGGCGGAACCTGAAATCAGCGGATGCCAATCGTACAACCTTTTTCCCTCGGCCACTAAGCGATAGGCGCAGGTATCCGGCAACCATTGCAGTGCGTCCAAATTATCCACCCCCAGAGAAATACAATTAGATACCTGGCGGGTGCGTTGCGCATAGTCTTTACAGCGGCAGCTGGTCAAATCCAGGTTACGGCAGGCCAAATCGGTGTAATAAACCTCGCCAGTATCTTCGTCTTCCAGTTTTTGCAGGCAGCAGCGCGCACAGCCGTCACAGAGAGATTCCCATTCTGGGCCAGTCATTTGCCCTAGCGATTTAGTTTCCCAAAAACGTGGCTCAGGCATAAGTGTGTCAGCTCAGGGAGTGTCCGGGCGCATCGAATTTACTCGCGCTATCTTGTTTGCCAGGCGGCATCTGTAGAAAAAAACCTTTATCTGCGATGCTGCGTATTACCTCATCCCGATCAACCCTCGCAAGTTTCTGAGTTGGACTCAATGCTAAAGTCATCACCAAGTGAGGTTCACCAAAAGCTTTTAACAGGGTTTCAGGTACCTTAGCCACACCCACTTCTTTGTCTACATAAAGGTACATACCTTCCTTACGCGGACTTCTGTAGATTGAACATATCAGCGTCATGAACCTTGCTCGGAAAAACTAGCCATCAATTTCATTAAGTCTGTCTCTATTTGCATACGTTTCCAGGGAGTTAACCCCGCCGGTAATTCAGGTTTCCCCGTCGCTAAATAATTCAGTAAACAGGTGACCATAAGTTTGCGGCTCATCATCAGTTCCGGCGGCACATTAAGTAATTTAGCTTTGGCAGCGATCAGCCCTTGCA
The DNA here is from genome assembly GCA_024234615.1 of Pseudomonadales bacterium. Classification (NCBI taxonomy): domain Bacteria; kingdom Pseudomonadati; phylum Pseudomonadota; class Gammaproteobacteria; order Pseudomonadales; species Pseudomonadales bacterium. The sequence continues at coordinate 1,291,175 of JACKNY010000001.1, read as the reverse complement.
TTTGCTTTAACTGCAACTTTGCCTCGCGCGACAAGCTCGTATCTAGGGTTTCTAACGAACCACCTCTTGCGACGGCCACTGCGATTATATCAAGTATTTGCTGGCCATCTTTACGTAATACGCGAGGGTGGATTTGCTCCACTTCCGCTAATGCTGGCATCGAGTCGGGCTGCCTTCGCGCCAACTCCACCATCACCAAATCCTTAAGCAAAAAACCCCGAGGTATATTTCGCTGCTCCACTTCCTGCTCGCGCCAGGTTGCCAGAGCTTGTAATATTTGCAGCTGTTCGCCGGTCAAGGTGCCCGCCCCCTTGATGCGCCGATACTGTTGCTCTGGCGGTGTTTGTTGCCGCTGCTTCGCCAACAAATTCTGGCAGTCCTGCTCAACCCAAGTTAAGCGATCCAGTTGCTTAAGACTCACTAATTGCTGTTGATAAATATCCGCCAGATAAACCACATCGAGTACCGCATAGTCCTTTTGTGACTCACTTAAAGGTCTCTGTAGCCAGTCGGAACGCTGTTCACCTTTGGGTAAGCTGACTTGGTAGATTTCTTCAACCAGGGTTTTATAACCAGCGGACAAACCATGACCGAGCACGGCGGCGGCAATTTGTGTATCAAACAAAGGCTCCGGCATCATCCCCAAATAACGCTGAAACACTTCCAAATCTTCCGAACAGGCATGCATCACCTTTACCACCTGAGGGTGAGATAGAAGGTCTTTAAGCGGCTGCGTTTGCTTGATGGCAAGTGGATCAATAAGGAAAAACTCCTCGCCTAAAGCCAGCTGAATCAAACCGATAATGGGGTAATAGGTATTGGTTCTGACGAACTCGGTATCGATGGCGACCCAATCTGCCGTTAGGCATCGTTTAACTAATTTGGCTAACTGGTCGTCACTGTCAACCCATTGGTAATTTATGGGATCGGGCGTAAATTGATTCAAACAGTCCTCTTCTCGTCAGGAGCTCATTAAAAAATTGACCGCCTGCCTTGAAATGCGTGGGCCAGAGTGCCACCGTCCACATACTCCAGTTCCCCCCCAAGAGGGACGCCATGGGCAATGCGGCTAATGGTAATATTGCTGGGTTTTAGTTGTTCGGCGATATAGTGTGACGTCGCCTCTCCTTCAACAGTGGAATTGGTCGCCATGATCACTTCCTCCACCGCCGAGCGGTTTACCAGAGCAACCAGTTGGTCAACGCCTATTTCCTCCGGCCCGACGCCGTCGATCGGGGATAAATGACCTTTGAGTACAAAATATCGTCCTCGATATAGACCGGTCTGTTCAATCGCCAGTACATCCGCTGGCGATTCCACCACACAGAGCAAGGTCACATCACGTTTCGGACTGGCGCAAATTTTACAGGTATCGACTTCGCACAGAATGCGGCATTGCTGGCAATGTTTAACCTCACGAATAGCCTGTGCCAAAGTTTCCGCAATTTTAGCGCCACCCTCACGATTGCTTTCCAGCAGATGCAGAGCCATACGCTGCGCAGACTTTGGACCAACACCCGGCAAACACCTCAGGGCGTCGATGAGCTGATCGATAAGGGGGCTAAATGACATAATAGGACAACTGAATCATCAATAAAAAATAATAAATAATTTAAAAAACAATCTGTTAAAACGGTATTTTAAAGCCACCCGGCAAGTCAATTCCTGCTGTCATACTAGCGAGTTGTTCTTGGTTTTTCTGCTCCACCCGGCGTACCGCGTCATTAACTGCGGCGGCTAGCAAATCTTCCAGCATTTCCTTATCCTCGCCCATCAGGCTCGGATCAATTTCCACTCGTTTTACATCATGACGGCCGTTCATACAGACCTTGACCAGGCCCGCACCGGCTTCACCGATCACCTCTGCCCGTGCTAAATCTTCCTGCGCCTTCTGCATTTTTTCCTGCATCTGTTGCGCTTGCTTCATCAGTTCACCCAAATCTGCTTTCATCTTTAATCACCTCTGTTTACGTTCGCCTTGAGAACATCTCTTCCATGCTAAAACATTCCCACTGCTATTAATCTTTTGGCTCAATCGAATCAATATCCAATACAGCTTCAAACTGCTGAACCATTGCCTGAACTATCGGGTCCTGTTCTAGAGCGTCCCGCGCCAGCTGCAAGCGTTCCTTTTGTTGGCGTTGCTGAAATCCGATCGGTGTTTCCAACACCGAAGTCCCAGCCGTGATTTTCGCCAGAACGGGTTGCTCAAAATACTCTGTTAATGCTTGATTGATTCGCTGTTGATGTGCATCGTTCAGCAAATCAAAATACTGTGGATCTATGCTAAGTTGGATTGCCGATGCTTGCTGCCCCAGATAAATGCATTGCAGCAGAATGTTTTTACTCATCCCTCTGAGAGGCAGTTGTAGCGCCTGTTTAACCCAAAGTTCATTATTTGTCATCTGCGCAAGTTTTAGCTTGCTCGGCGATTTAAGCTCAGATATTGCATTATCTGTTGCGGTTGATGCCGAGCCCTTCAAATCACTAGCAACTGGTTTTGGCTCAACACGGGGCTCGGCTACCATGGGCTCAGGTTCAGCGCGATTATTAATCACCAAATCTAGTTTTGGACGTTCGCTGGTTTCAGTTTGAACAGGTTGTCGACTTTGCCGTTGCGCTGTCGCGCCCGACGAACTGGTTATGCCAAGCACTTCTTCCTGAATTTTTCGCAATGGGGAATTGTGGCGACTATATCCCGAGTTAGAAGATACTGTGCTGGAAGAATTATTAGTCGTTAGTTTTTTTTTTGATTCGGGGGCGGCGTTGAGGTCTGAATCACTTGGTTGTGTGCCCCCCTTTGCTCCCGGCGATTGGCTATCCGGACGAAATGCAAGCATACGTAAAAGCACCATTTCCAATCCGGCCCGCAGATCAGAATTCAATGGTAAATCTCTACGCCCAATCAACGCAATTTGATAATAAAGCTGTAAGTCTTCCGCGGTAATCTGTGCTGCCAACGCTTGAATTTTCTCTAGATCACCGAAACTATTGTCAGTCAGCTCTGGCACCGCTTGCGCCACCGCAATTCGGTGTAATATAGCAATGAGCTCATCCAGTACTGCGCGATAGTCTGGCGAGTACTGCGCCAACTCAGCGACCTGAGTAAGCAACTGAGCAGCATTGCCTGCGATCAATGCTTCGAGCAAATAAAATACCCGACCACGATCTATGCTGCCAAGCATCGCGCCGACATCCGCTTCACGCACCTTGTTTTCGCCATAGGCGATGGCCTGATCCGTCAGACTCAAGGCATCGCGCATACTACCATCAGCGGCACGACCCAGGAGCCAAAGCGCTGGGTCATCAAACGCAATGTGCTCTTCGGTTAAAACATGCTTGAGATGACCGACAATAGCGTCTGGCGGCAAATTTTTAAGATTAAACTGTAGGCAACGGGATAGAATCGTGACTGGTAATTTTTGGGGGTCCGTTGTTGCCAATAGAAATTTAATATGTGGCGGCGGTTCTTCCAACGTCTTCAAAAGTGCGTTGAAGCTATGAGTTGAAAGCATGTGGACTTCGTCGATCAGGTAAATCTTAAAGCGACAGCGGGTGGGCGCATACTGGACGTTATCCAACAGTTCCCGCGTATCCTCGACTTTGGTTCGTGAAGCCGCATCCACTTCGATCAAGTCAACACAGCGGCCCTCATTAATTTCAGTACAGGAAGAACATTGGTTGCAGGGTGTAGAACTGACGCCGGCCTCGCAATTTAAGCACTTGGCCAAAATACGTGCAATGGTCGTTTTACCGACTCCTCGCGTACCGGTGAACAAATAAGCATGGTGCAACCGATCCTGGTCAAGCGCATTAACTAACGCCCTCAGTACATGCTCCTGCCCCACCATTTGCTGAAAAGTGCGGGGACGCCATTTACGCGCGAGTACCTGATGCTGCATATTAATTCGTATTAAACCCGGGTTTCATAAAGGGCATCTCTAAAGTATTTGGTGAAACCCTTATGCTATCTGTTCGGGACAAAGTTCACCAGTCAAAACTTGCTTCTTTCCTCCTGCACCAAAATTACCGGACAGAAAATAAAGCCTTAAGCCAACAGACAAATGAACCCTGAGAATGGAGGCAACTCCCGCCAGCTACACCCCGGCACATGAATTCTTTGCTGCCGTTGCTCCCTTCCGGGCCTGGCGGGGTTCACAAAGTTTCATTGCGGGGGAACCAACGAGAGTTACCATAAAAACGCGGCGTGCATTGTCGCCGATTGCGCGCGGCTATTCAAGCAACCTCTTTGGCTTTTTGTTGTTGCTTTGCCTGCTTGGCGAGAATAGCTTGATTTAAGCGTTGTCGCCAGCCCGTCAAATCAGAATCCGCAAAGTAATAGGCCAGTAATTTTTCAGAGGCGCCAGGGTCAAGCCCGGGCATGTGACGCAGTAACTGACTCAAATCCTTTTCTATCGCGAGCCTTTTAGACCAGATTTTTTTTGCTTTTTCAAGATCCAGGAGCTTGATATCGAAGACGGGGGCATCTTGCTGAGCCTGTAATTCTTTAACAAAGAGGTGTTTGCCGTACAAGCAACCATGCTTAATTCTGTTATTGTGCATAGGTTTAATTGCTTTCACCAAGGCACTGAGCACAGCATTCACAGAATCCTGGTTACTTATTTTTTCGGGCTGACTAAACCATTCCTCCAGGGAGACATAATCATCTAGCCCTTTAGATATTAATATCGCTTGGCGTTTACCTGCTCCCAGCGCTTCACCATAATAGAGCACTTCAATCACAGGAACACCCATAGACTCAAGCATTTGGAGATTCCGAAATTCGCGATAAAAGGTCGGCTCACCTCTGAACGGGTGACGATAGGTTCTAGTATTATGGTTTTCCTGACGTTTGATAAATACACGCTGACTTGAGTCATCCGGTAATTTAAGTTGCCAGGTAACAACGCCACTGACACCATCGCGCCTTTCATTAGGGTCTTCAAACCAGGGTGCTTGCAGAGCCCAAATACGATCAAACTGACCTAGGTCGTTATCTTCTAATATTTTTTTAGCCTTCTTCGAGGTAAAGAGGTGGCGCACCACCTTAGGCTCATTGTTTCTTGAGAACATAAATTCGCCACATGGAGAAATATCTAAAAAAATCAAAATATCCCTTCACTTGAAAACCTGCCTGACCAAATTCGTACTCTATTTGTCGTCTTGGCATCACAAATCGATTTTGAAGCTTGGTTCTTATGCCTGACGTCCTGCGCTTTTGCTCAAGCTTTAAGCGTCTCCTTGCCTGTTTGTTGCCATCAACCCAAAGCGAAATACAGACCGTATCAGCGGTGACACGATGAAATTCTTTAAGCATCGCCGCACGATGTTCCGCTGAGCCTATATGATGTAGCAATCGCATACAAAAAATGCAGTCTACGGCTTCATCGGGTAAGTCGATGTCAAAAGCGGAAGTCTGAAATGATTTAATTCGCTCCACGACTTCCGGTGCTCGCACCTGTCGTGCGACTTCTAGCATATGCTCACTGTTATCGGCTGCCAATATTGCTCTATTTTTCTGCTCCGCCAGCAACGGCCAAAACCTACCGGTACCGCAGGGAAGGTCTAATACTTTTTTTGGATTTCCCGCAAGCTTTAAACTACTTCTGGCAATGCGCTGCTCCCGCCAATCGGAGAACTTACGCGCTGGAGTTGCTTCGTGCTTTTCGGCATATTGTTGCGAATGCTCAAGCGTATATTTTTTGGAAAATTCTAGCTCTGGGGTTTGGGGGGCTTCAGGCTCAGTCATTTATCATATTCCAATAAGAGATAGGCATTGACGCACCACAAGTTTAAAACAATGATCTAGAATCATCATCATAAAGCCGGTGTAAGTCGAACAAACTTGACAATAGGACACCGCTACAACCTAATGAGTTTCCAATTAATTCCCAATATTCTCTGTTCAGAGATTTCATCATTAGGCATTTTTAAACTGTTCGTAAGCTTCCAATGCTTCTGCGGCATACATAAGTGAAGGCCCGCCACCCATATAAACAGCCATACCCAAAGTTTCCAAAAACTCCTCTCTGGTTACGCCCTGCTTAACTAGTGTCTTGGTATGGAAGCCTATACAGCCATCGCAGCGTGCGGCGACACCCAACGCCAACGCGATCAGCTCTTTGGTTTTTGTCGTGAGGGCTCCCTCTGCGGTAGCACCTTTGGCCAGCTCGGTAAAACCCTGCATCACAGCCGGAATTTCTTTATGTAATTTTCCAAGCGTGGCGGCAATCTCGGCGGTAATGGCTGGGTAATTTTTACTCATTTACTTCTCCTGGTAGCTCTATTCTTGACAAAATAATTGGTGCAAAACTTCTAAGACACGTTCCGCACGATCATTCGCTAACGAGTAATAAACGGTTTGTGCTTCTTTGCGTGTTTTCACAAGACCATCTTTTCTTAATACGGCAAGATGCTGAGAAAAGGCAGATTGGCTTAAGGCAACTTTTTCATTTAGCGCTCCGACAGAAAGTTCGCCCTCAACTAACTGGCATAAGATAAGAAGTCGACTAGGGTTAGAGAGGGCCTTCATTAAACGCGCCGCTACAGTCGCATTTTGTCTGAGTAGGTCCATAGGTGGGATATTTTTCATACGGGCTAATTTAGCATTAACTAATATAATGTCAACCGAAATATGCCTTATGTATCGTTCTGTACCACTAAATACTCCTATGTATTAATACATAAAGGTTAGTTAAAATCGGTTCGAGATAGCGTAAAATTAGTTGTAATTGAAAACCAAACAGCCATTTGAAACTTAGGCCGCCACTCAATGAATATTCTTATAGCCGATGATCACACTTTTATTCGATCCGGTTTACAGGACAACCTGAAGCAGATCATGCCGCAAGCGGTTATATTTAATGCCGACAGCGCTACTCAGGCATTACAGCTGGCGGCACAAAACATTGATTTCAGGCTGGCCATTGTTGACCTCTTTATGCCCGACATGGACGGCTTTGCCTTTCTGCGCAAACTTTGCACTAACCATCCGGAACTCCCTATCATCGTTATTTCGGCTACGGACAACCCAGCCCATGTGCGCAAAGTGCTGGAGCTAGGAGCTATGGGCTTCATCCCAAAGTCCAGTTCGACACAACAATTTAATAATGTGGTTAATATTGTTTTATCTGGCGGCACACATATTCCGGCTAGTTTTGCTGATAGCCTCCGTTTGCACGATGCGGAAGTGTCGATAGCAGATAATGCAGACACCGAGGAAGCTCTATTAAAACGACAGCTAACGGTCAGGCAAAAGGAAATTTTAGCTAAGCTGGGCGAAGGCAAGTCCAATAAACAAATAGCCAGAGAGCTGCTGGTTTCTGAAAACACTGTAAAAGTGCATGTCAGCAGCATATTAAAAGTACTCAAGTTGGATAATCGCACCCAAGCAGGTATCGCTGCGGAAAAATTGAATTTACTCTAGATGTAAGAAAAACGGCAAGAAGGGAATCATCTTGAAAAGCCTTACACAAGGAAAGTTTTACCTAAAATCGTATCTAATACGACCCAGGTCGTTCGATATCATGCCGACGAAGCTTGGCGTACTCAATTCGAGCAAAAAATTACGGCGGCCTTATTTAAACCTTAGCCGCTGCTTATTTGTCCTTTCCTTACTCCTCACAGGAGTCGCCGGGGCGGAATATAAGGTCAGCATAGTTCTCTCTGGCGACAATCCTGCTTACGAAAAGCTGGCGGATACTATCACTAAGTCTCTTCAGGCCAGTACGCTGATATCGATCCAGGTTTCATCCCATATCCTAACTAAACAGGGCATCATCCCCCCCGAACTCATTACAGAAGCGAATACCCTTATTACGGTTGGGACGAGCGCCACTGCATTAGCACTTGAGTCGCCATCCGAAGCAAAAATTATTTCAACTTTTATCACGCAAAATGCAGCCAGCAAGTTACTCGCACAGCACAAGAGCCACAGCAAAACTGGGCATGAGCGACTGCTCGGAGGTATCTATCTTGATCAGCCGGCACAACGTCTTCTTAGACTTGCTCGCTTAATCAATCCAAGTGTCACGCAGATAGGAATGTTAACCGGGGCATTATCTAACGCTCGCACGCCAGAGTTTCAAGAGCAAGCAAAGGAGTTTGCTATTAGCCTCAACACCGCACAACTGGACCCACAGCATAACCCGGTTAAAATATTAGAGCCCATCATGTCAAACAGCCAAGCCTATATCGTGCTGCCAGACAAAGCTGATTTTAACCGCTCCACCGCGCGCTGGATTATTTTTCTTAGCTATCGACATGGCATTCCCGTGATTGGCTATTCAAATAGATACATTGATGCCGGAGCCTTGGCATCCATTTTCAGCACGCCAGAACAGATAGGCCAGCAAACCGCAGAACTTGTTATTGATCAGCTGCGAAATCCTACCGCAATTCTGCCTTTTGAATTTCCCAAATATTATGTCGTCCGCATCAACGACAAAGTTAAACGTTCACTTGGCTTCAGCCAACTGGACGAAACCGAGATCAGCCACTCGTTAAAAGAGCTGGAAACTTCTCAGGCAAACTCATCGAGCCAGGATGGCTTTGAACTGAATGAATAGATAACCCCATGCCCATGACAAATTTAAACCAAGGCAATTGGAATATAAGACATAAGATGCTCTTACTTGCGGTTATTCCGCTTGCCCTCATTACTTGCCTGCTATCCGGCTATTTTATCCGGTCAAGCCAAGCGGAATTGCGTGACTTATTCATCCAAGAAGGCAAAGACATCAGTCGCTACCTCGCCAAGGTAACTGAGTTTTATATGTTTTCCGGTGATACGGATTCGTTGCGCGCTATTGGCGAAGTTGTTCTTACCGAAAATAACGTCAAGTCGGTAAGCTTCTTTGATCCTGACGGAAAAATATTGATCCAAATGGGTGAAGTCGATTTAAATACTCTCGCCTCTTCCGCAATGACTAAACAGCAGTCGCTTTGGTTTTTCCAACAGCCTGTTCTATATAGTGCGCTAGAAGTGGACGATTTTTCTACTGCGGACAATCGTTCGCTAAAGCCCTCTTTAGAAAAAAGAACCTTAGGCTGGGTACAGACTTCTGTCAGTGAATCGCTACTACTGGAGAAGCAGCGCCGCATTCTTTTTACTGGAATTTTTATCGCCAGTCTTGGCTTAGCCATCGCGATATTGATGGCTATTCGCTTAGGCAGAGGAATCACAACACCTCTTTCTCAGTTATCCAATACCGTTCAGCAACTTGAGTCAGGAAACCTTTCCGCCCGAGCACCAGAATTGAATGGCAAAGAATTTCGTATTCTTGCCCAGGGGCTCAATCGCATGGCCGAGCGCATTGAATATGTCAACGAAGAATTACAACAACGCATTGCTCAAGCCACCAAACAGCTTACTCAGACACTTGATGATCTCGAACAACAAAATCACGCATTGGAGCAAGCCCAAAATGATCTCATTGCGGCAGATATTGCAAAGGACGAGTTTCTTGCACGAATGAGTCATGAACTGCGAACACCTCTCACTTCCATTATGGGTTATAGCGAACTTCTGGAGGATATGGGATTAGCCGAGCAGCAACGGGAATTTAATCAAATTATTAAGCAGTCATCCGACCTACTCCTTTCTATCATCAATGATATTTTGGATTTCACCAAACTTCGAGCCAACGCAATTGAACTGGAAATGCTCCCTTTTAACCTGGAAGACTGCATGGAAGATGTGGTGGCGATGCACGCCCATCATGCCTTTGCAAAAGGTATAGAGCTCGTACTCTTTATCGAATCAGATGTGCCGAGACGGCTAATAGGAGATGCGTTGCGACTCCGTCAGATAGTGAACAACCTTATTAGCAACGCCATCAAATTTACTTCAGAGGGAGAGGTAGTCATTTTCGTTTCCATCGAATCAACTACTGAGCAAACTGCAACGATCAACCTGTTGGTAAAAGATTCAGGCATCGGCATTCGAGAAAAAGATTTGGAACATCTATTTAAGGAGTTCAGCCAAGCCGACCTTAGCATTTCACGCCGATTTGGGGGTTCTGGCCTCGGTTTAGTCATTGTTAAACGCCTGGCACAATTAATGGGTGGTGATACTCAACTAACCAGCGCCTGTGGTCAAGGCGTCGAGGCTAGCTGCCAAATAACACTAGCTATCGACCATAGCAGCGTCCCCACCAATGTCTTACCAAAAATAAATTTAGATCAACTACTCATCTATGACCAAAATGTATGGTCGCTAAGGGCGTTAAGGCACCATGCATTAAAATGGACGACAAACATCACTACTGTTACCACTCAATACGCCTTGTTTCAAAAATTACAGCAAGATGCGGGTAAATTTAATGCACTAATTATTGGCTTGAGCCAGCAGGAAATACTATCCGAACCACTGCAACAGCTGATCCGCAACATCCGAGAATACACTATGTTGCCAATTCTCCTGACAGGTGGTACCGCAATACTAACTCTTAAAGAAGACTCCATAATATGGCAACAGAACCAACCACTGGACTTTATCAGTAAGCCTTCCCGTAGCAGCCATTTTTCAGATCATTTATTAGCACTTACCGCTGTCAAGAAGGCGTTACCATTTAATGCTCCATCGGACTCAAACTATCGTTCAAAACGCTACGCCGAGCAACAGCTTAGCGGTGCTCGAATTTTGATCGCTGAGGATAATAACTTTAATCGACGCTTTATCACCAAGATTTTGAAAATGATGGGGGCCGAAGTATTTGAAGCATCAGATGGCGCACAAGCACTCCAAATTCATCAAGATAATCCTATAGATATTTTTCTACTCGATTTAAATATGCCGGAAATCGATGGCCTTGAAACCGCCACCTTGATTAGACAACACTACGGAAAAAATAAGCAACCTGCCATTATCGCGTTAACTGCCGCTATTACCAGCGAGCAGAATAGCAACGATAAACTCGGCGTTTTCAATGAGATACTGCACAAGCCTATTCGCCAGGATTGGCTGGCTACAACACTGACAAAATATTGGCACAGAGACAAGAAGTTGAGTCCACCAGTTTTAGCCCAACCGATGATCTCCGTTTCGAAAGAAGAGTTAAGAGAAGAGCTGTTTCGGCTTGCGAAGGAAATAGGTTTAGCCATTAAGCACATGAACCGAGACGGCATCAAGATGTTTACACATCAGATTTTAGGCGTGATAAACAGGGATAGTTATACTGAAATTACGGAGCTGACCAAGCAGATTGAACTACTCGCTTCTGCGTCAAGCGAAGAAATACTAAACGATCACTTTAACCGCTTGGTAGAATTGCTAGCGGCAAGCTTTAATCGCGATAGCTAACTAAAATTAACGATAACTAGCTATAATTAAAGCACGAAGAAAGGGAGGAGGTCATCCGTGACCAAAAATCATCCGTGAATCTTCCTTTGCCGCTAACCATCCTTGATTAACCCCTGCTGGCCGAATAAACCCAGCCAATTAAACTCATTTGGGCTATTATTGCGCCCTAGCCAACGGACGTAAATAACCCATAAGTATTAGTTATTTTGGGTATAGCCGATACCCCTATGATTACATGGTTTACTCAGAACAAATTTTTAAATTGCTATGCTATAATCGCCGCGCCAACAAAACGTGATGACCAACTTGATGATAAATAGCCGAAAGGAATATTGGTTTTTAACCTTCAAATTGTTAACAACCCGCAAGTCACAGACGATAGCTTTTGCCAGCATACTCATCTTTACTCTTTGCAACCTGTTTTCTAAGCCGGTGTTTGCACAGACTGGCCTAGCATCGGAGCAAATTGATCAAGCCGATTTTCTCAGCGAAGTGCCTATCGTTAGTTCAGCAACACGATTAAATCAAAAAATTACCGAGGTGCCAGCTTCAATTACTATTATTGATCGCGAAATGATTGAAGCATCCGGCGCTACTGAAATTCCACAATTATTCCGTCTCGTTCCAGGCTATATTTCCTATTACGTATTCGGTAATCAATTCGGCGTAACTAATAGAGGATTAACCATTGAGTTTCCTGGCGATCTCGAAGTCATGATAGATGGGAGATCAGTCTACGAACCCATCTTTTCCGCTGTCGAATGGAGCTCTCTGGGCATAACCGTTGAAGATATCGATTACATTGAGGTATTAAGAGGTTCAAACACCCCTGCCTATGGCTCAAATGCTTATCTAGGCGCCATCAATATCGTTACTGCCAATCCGGTTAAAGCACATGGTACCAATATCAATGTCACCCTTGGCGATCTCCATACCCGTAACACTCAGATCAGACAAAACGGTAGCCTTGGTGTTGTCAACTATAGCCTGGGTGTTTCCTATCGTTCAAATGAAGGTTTCCCTCGACTTAAAAAGCAAGCAAACCCGATACCTTTTGACCGGATTCAAGACTCTAATGAAGCTCTCCACCTAAACCTCAGGCTCATCTACACACCCACGGTATTCGATACCATAGATTTTCAGATGGGCGTGGGCAAAAGCGACCTGGATATCCCAGGTAATGACCTGACGGACGGCCCGAACGGTTTTAATGAGCGAGAGATTGAAACTAACTTCCAATTTATACAATGGCGGAAAAGTCTACAAAACACTAATGAAATTCAACTTCAGCTTTACCACAATCGCCTTGCTGTGGATGAGATTCGAGAGCTCGGCCCACTATCTGGCCTCTTGAGCGTACCTCCATCATTTATACCGCTGATTTTTGACGGCCATGCGGATGAAGATATAGTCACTGGAATTCGCGACACTGTTTCAGAGCGGTTTGATGTTGAGTTACAGCATAAACTGAACCTAACCGAGCATCAACGTTTGGTTTGGGGTGCCGGGGTCAGGTACGACAAAATTCGTAGTGAATTTCTGCTAGGTCGTAAGGATGCAGTGGACGAATTCCAGTACAGGCTCTTTGCCAACTGGGAATGGCGGCTGGGGGAAAAGTTAACCTTTAACTTTGGTGCAATGTCCGAACACAATAATATTGTTGGTAATTTTATTTCTCCGCGTGCGGCAGTTAATTACCAATTCTTACCGGGTCAGGTTATCCACTCGTCCTATACCTATGGCAATAGAACACCATCAGTTTTAGAGTCCAGCCAATTCCAAGCGACCTCCTTTGCAGATGGAACTTTGATCGATGTGGATATAAATTTTGATGACAACATCGACGAATCGAAGGTTCGAGAAGTAGAAATCGGTTATCTAGGTAACTTTCTAAACAGCAAATTAACGGTCGACCTAAGAGCTTTCAGAACGGAAACTGATCGTGTCATAGGTGAAGTCATTAATCTTTTCCCTGACCTTAGCGGCGATGTTCATACTGTCTCCAATACAATGGATTGGGTCAGCAAGGGCATTGACACACAAATCCAATTCCGCCCCAGCAACACAATCCTGCTCTCATTACAGTACGCCTACACAGACTTTCATGGCAACCGTTTCAAGCGTGTCGAACCATTGGAAATTCCGGCATTAGACCGGGAGCTGCCACGACATAATGCCAATCTGCTCGTATCCAAAACCTTCAAACATGGCTGGAATGCTAGCTTTGTGTGGTATTACGTTTCAGAGGTCGCTTGGCGCCAAGGCGATCTGATCAAGTCCCAAGACCGGCTCGACTTGAGACTGGCAAAAACCTTTAATATTGGTGCCAGGGCAGCTAAAGCAGAACTTATTGTTCACAATTTATTAAATGATTACCCGGAGTTCGAAGACTTTAACCTTTTCGAAACGCGGGTATTTTTACGTTTGAGCATTAACTTACCCTAATCAACTTGCCGTTGAGCCCCCCATGAAATCTTTCAAATACTGAATGGACTAGGCTATACTGCGCGCCAAAACTGAGGCTGCCTCAACAAAATAATTACAAAGGGTCAATTCATTGATCAGATACCAAAAGGGATGTTGGTTCACTCGCGCTCTATCAGCACCAATCTGTATCATTCTTAGCTTAATTCTCGCAACTCAAGCTGGGCCAGCAAATGCACAAGCCGCTAAGCCAAACACCAATAATATTGACCAGGCTGACTATCTCAGCGAAATTCCAATTGTCAATTCTGCAACCAGGCTCAATCAGCCAATTATCGACGTTCCGGCATCTATCAGCATCATCGACAGAGAATTAATTGAAGCGTCCGGCACAACGGAAATATCTCAGCTTTTTAAATTTGCACCAGGGTATTTATCCTATTACGTATCAGGCAATCAATTCGGCGTTACCAATAGAGGCCTCACCTTAGAATTTCCGGGAGACTTGGAAATTATGGTTGATGGACGTTCAGTGTATGAGCCATTCTTTTCAGCTGTTGAATGGGGCTCTCTGGGCATTACCCTTGAGGATATTGATCATATTGAGATAGTCCGCGGCTCCAACACTCCGGCCTACGGATCGAACGCCTTTCTAGGCGCTATCAATATCGTGACGAAAAATCCATTGCAGGCAAAGGGAAGCTCTATCAATATAACCTTAGGCGATATTGGAACACGTAACTCGGCACTACGACATAATACTCGCATAAAAAATATCGACCTCAGTTTTGGACTAACCTACCGATACAATGAAGGCTTCCCCAAGCTGGATAAAACCAACCTCCCCTTCGATAAAATCAATGACACCAGCGAATCCTCTCATGCCTTTGCCAAAGGTGTTTATACCCCCTCGCTCACCGATACCCTGGAATTTCAAATTGGGCTGGGGAAAAGTGCCGTCAACCTCCCCTATGCGCCGCCACATGGCGATGTTCAGGGCTTTAACCATCGTAAATTCAAAAATGACTTCGAGCTGGTCCGCTGGACTCATAACATTACCGACGACAACGAGATAAGATTACAGCTCTACCATAATCGTCTTTCGGTCGATGAACTCAGAAAGCTCGATTTATTATCAGATATTGAGAAAATTTCCCCTGCGCTCGTTCCGGTGCTATTCAACGGACGCTCCGATGAAGAGATTCTGTTCGACCTTCGAGGCACCCAGTCTGATCGAACAGACCTCGAACTCCAACACCGATTTTCAGTTGGCGCACACACACGCTTAGTTTGGGGGTTCGGAACCCGATATGATTGGTTACAAAGTAAATTTTTAATTGGTAGGCCAAACTCGATTGATGAATTTCAGTATCGTCTTTTCTCTAACTTAGAGTGGCGCTTACATAAAAGCTGGACGGTCAATCTCGGCGCGATGGCGGAAAGAAATAAAATTGTCGGTGAATTCATTTCGCCCCGAATAGCCCTGAACTATAAAATATCAAATCAACAGGCACTGCACGTCGCGTACACCTATGGCAATAGAACACCTTCGGTACTGGAAGCGAAACAAATTCAGTCTACGCGGTTCAGCGACGGCACTCTCATTAATGCTCAGTTTGTATCTTCTAATGACATTCAAAAATCCAGCGTTCGCGAATTTGAAATTGGTTACCGCTCCACCTATTGGCGCAATAAGCTGTCTATTGATTTGCGGTTTTTTAGCACCAAAACGGATGGCGTTATCGGCAAATACAAGGACTTTTTTCCCGATCTGGACCAAATCGCGTTCTATATTTCTAATACCACCTCCTGGACCAATAAAGGCGTTGACACGCAACTACAGTGGCGCCCTAATAGCAGCAGTCTTATATCATTTCAGTACGCTTATTCAGACTTTGAAGGCCATCAGTTAAAACAGCTGAACCCCAGAATAGTTGAGGGTCTGGGCCAGGAAATACCAACACACAATGCCAACCTATTGATAGCAAAAACGGTTGCGCAAAACTGGAATGCAAGTTTGATTTGGTATTATCTATCGGATATTGAATGGCGCGAGGGCGACCGGGTGCGAGCCCATGACCGCCTCGATTTTCGACTCACTAAAATATTTCAATTCAACAATAAAGTGGTAAAAGCCGAACTTATTGCGCACAACCTGCTAGGAGATTACCCGGAATTCAAGAATGTTAATCAATTCAAAACACGACTATTCGCACGCCTGAGTTTAGAAATACCCTGAAATCTTCTTTGCATAATGCCGCATGATAGTTATGCAAAGGTATCACCCTGATGGAATCAGCCGATATTTGGACCAGCTCTCTAATTGACCAGGCCGACATTTTTATCCGCTCCTGCTTTTACCACCAGCACATCCTGCATTATCAAATACTCCAGATCCGAACCAAAAAACATATTAAGCGCATCTGTTGGTGAGCAGACCATGGGTTCACCACGACGGTTGAGTGAAGTATTAAGTACTACGCCATTACCGGTTATTTTCTCCATTTCCTGTAATAGCGCGTAATAGCGCGGGTTGTGTTCTTTTTCGACAACTTGAGCACGGGCGGTACCATCCTCATGGACGACCTCAGGCACCCTCTCCTTCCAGGATTCCGCGACATTAAAGGTAAAGGTCATAAAAGGTGAAGGGTGATCTGTCTGTAACATCTGCGCCGCGACTGAATCCAAAATACTCGGGCAGAAGGGACGCCAACGTTCACGAAATTTGATTTGCTCATTTATACGATCCGCAACCCCTTTCACACTGGGGCAACCTAAAATACTGCGCCCACCTAATGCCCTTGGCCCAAACTCCATCCGACCCTGAAACCAAGAGACCGGATGTCCTGCGGCCAGTATTCCGGCAATACGTTCTGGCACATTATCGATGATTTCATAAGCAGGCTTACCTGAGTGCTGCTTACAAGCAAGAATACACTCATCGTTGCTATATGCCGGGCCAAGATATACATGCTCCATTTTCTCCACTGCCACCTGTCTTTTCACTGAAGCAAATGAAGCGGCACCAACAGCGGTGCCAGCGTCGCCGGAGGCTGGTTGAACCCAAAGCTCCTGCACATAGGGTAGCGCAATGATACGTTGATTCAACTTCACGTTTAACGCCCCGCCGCCCGAAAAGACGAGCTTACCCGTTTCCTTCAGTACATCGCCAAGATAATAGTCGATGAGTTTCAGCACCACCTCTTCGTAAAGCCGCTGAATACTTGCCGCATAGTCAATATAGGGCTCATCCGCCGAATCACCAACTCGGCGCGGCCCCAGCCAATCTATGAGTTTCTGGCTAAAGTAAAAGCCGACACCATTTTCTTTATAACGTCTTAATCCGATCGTATTGACTAATTCGTTATTGACGCGAAAATCTTTACCATCGAAGTCTATCAGTCTGGATAAATCATGTTTCGTCGGATCACCATAGGGCGCCATACCCATTACTTTATACTCACCGTCGAGCATCTCAAAACCAAGGTATTCAGTAATCGCACCGTACAAACCACCTAACGAATCAGGGTCATAAAACTCTTTAATTTTATGGATTTTACCGTTCTCACCATAACCAAAAAAAGTAGTGGCATATTCGCCCTTACCGTCGACACCCAATATTGCGGTTTTCTCAGTAAAACCACTTAAATGATAACAGCTGCTGGCGTGCGCCAAATGGTGTTCGACCGGCTCAAACTCAACTTCTTTCCAATTAATACCCAGTTGATTGCAAAGTTCTCGAATACGTTTCACATAGCGACGGTAACGCCGATTACCGTTAAACAGTGCATCTAGCGCTCGATCCGGCGCGTACCAATAGCGTTTTGCGTAATGCCAGCGCGCTGCTGACAAGAGGCTGATTGGCGCGAAAGGTACCGCCACTACATCGATATCCTGAGCACGCACACCTGCCTGGCGCATACAGAATTTGGCGGACTCATAGGGCATTTTATTTTTAGCATGTTTATCACGGATAAAGCGCTCCTCCTCCGCCGCAGCAATCAGTTTGCCGTCTTTGTATATTGCTGCTGAAGGGTCGTGCGTCAAAGCGCCGGATAAGCCAAGAACAATCATATAAAAACCTTAAATGTGACAGCAAGCACCAGCAAATTTGGCAACGCCGAGAGCATGGCAACCTGAGTCGATTTAAAAACGGGGCTAGTATAAACGATTAAAACTAGAGTGCCGAGCCAGGATGATGCCGAAAATTCAGTTCAAGCCATAAAAGTTTAAATCGCGGTGATAAGGGCCGGGGCGTTGGCATTAGGGTCACAACCTGGACTACCCTAATCCGACATCAAATTCCCGGTCCTTTATAAGTAAAAAACCTCTCTTTTTTGATCAAAATAATCAGCCTGTTGCGGGCGCTAGTTATCGTCTTCTAAACTGGAATATATTCAAAATTCACCCATACTTAGGGCGCAATTAATAAGAATGGTTGTTTCCACCAAGGCACTGCATTAAATCAACACTTTTATTATTGATATAACAGTACCGTTTCATAAGGATTAAGTGAATTACAAGATTTCGCCTATGCTTGAACTTGACGTCGATGTAACGGTACTGCCCAACCAATTTGAACAGGCTCTTAATCAAATAGAGTTAGGCGTGTGTCTTTTCGATAGTGAACTCAAACTCACTTACATAAATGACACCGCCTGTTTGCTTATCGGCACCCAGGCAGTCCGTTTACCCACCCAACTATCTCTCTCGCAATTTGTTGAGCAATATCGGCTACCAAATGAGCTATTAAAAATCCGACCTGAACGTAGAGCCGTCTCTACCTGGAAAAATCCTCTGGGTAAAGAAATTGAACTAGAATTAATTCAGCTCACTGACCAATCAGTCCAACTTATTCTTAAGGACGCCAGTACCGTTGCCGATCTGTTATACCAGTTACAAGATTCACAGCAGCGAGCAACGCGTTACGCGCTCGCTTTTGAGGGGGCAAAAGATGGTCTTTGGGATTGGGACATTGAGAAAGACGAGGTTTATGTATCTTCCCGCATGGAAGAAATATTAGGCCACTCGCTTCCCACACGCGTACTAAGTTCTAAACAATTATTCTCTTATTTCCATCCAGACGACCGCGCGCCTCTCGCCGCAGCGATCAGTCAGCTCTGCGAGGGAAAGACAAGTCATTTGGAGTTTGAATACCGGGTTATCACCCAGACCGGGGAAATTCGCTGGTTGTTGGATCGCGGCATAGCCCAGTTCACCCCCGATGGTAAAGTCTGCAGGATAGCAGGCTCAGTCACCGACATACACGAGCGTAAAATTGCTGAGGATAAAATACGTCATTCAGAAATGCGCTTCCGAGCACTTTTCAAAGATAGCCCTTTAAGTATTCAGGTACTGGCGCTCGACGGCAGAACACTGGATGTTAACAAAGCCTGGGAAGATCTATGGCACTCCAACTTAGAGCAACTAAATAAATCTAATTACAACATACTGAATGACCCGCAGATGGATCAGTATGGTGTCCGCACGTACATTGAACGGGGGTTTGCAGGAGAAACCATCAAGGTACCTCCAACAGAATACTTAATGCCCCCTAAAACACCCGGAGGCGGCCGTCAGTCAAAATGGATTCAAGCTCATGTTTACCCAATACTAGAGGCTGACCAGAAAATTGCCGGGGTGATACTCATTCACGAGGATGTCACTCGTCAAGTCAAAGCCGAGCAACTCATTCGTCATCAGGCGAATTACGATAACCTGACTTTTTTACCTAACCGTGCACTATTTTTTGATCGCCTATCGCAAGCGATGCATACTGCCCACCGCGAGTCCACCCGGGTCGCATTAATGTTTATCGACCTGGATCACTTTAAACGCACCAATGATACTTTCGGACACGCAGCCGGAGATGCGCTGCTCCACCAAGTTGCTCAAAAAATGCAGGACTCTGTACGCGAGTCCGATACCGTAGCACGACTGGCAGGCGATGAGTTCACTATCATTCTGCCAGACATCAAACAAACCTCTGATATTGGACTAGTGCTAAATAAAATTTCCACCGTATTAAGCGGGTATATCGAATTCGAAAATCAGCGCATACCCGTCTCAGCCAGTATCGGCATTGCGGTCTATCCAGATGACGCGGAAGACGAAGACGCCTTAGTCAGCTGCGCTGATACCGCCATGTATGAAGCCAAAAAAGAATCAGGCACGAGCTACCACTTTTTTACTCAGCAAATGAATGAAAGTGCGCATCAGCGAATGCGCCTGGAAAAAGCGCTCTCCTTGGCGATTAGTAACAATGAGCTCTCGCTCTATTTCCAACCTATTATTGAAATAACATCCGGTTTAACCTGTGGCGCAGAATCCTTATTACGATGGAAAAATCCGGTATTCGGGGATATCCCTCCCGATCAATTTATTCCCATCGCTGAAGAAAGCGGGCTGATTCTGCCTATTGGCCTTTGGGTATTAGAAACAGCCTGTCGGCAATTTCAGAAATGGACACAGCAAGGCATGTTGTCGAAATCATTTCGAATCGCTATCAATATTTCGGCAAGACAATTCACACCTGATCTTACGAACAGTATTTTAGCGTTAGTGGCAAAGTATGAGCTGGCCCCTCACAACCTAACTTTTGAAATTACGGAGAGTTTAATCGTCGAAGAAATGGATCAGGTTTCTGATGCGCTGGAGGAACTCTGCCGCCGTGGCTTTCAAATCGCGCTGGACGATTTTGGCACTGGTTATTCGTCACTTAGCTATTTGCACCGACTCCCCGTCAACACCCTCAAAATTGATAAGTCTTTTATTCGAAATATTAATCTTAACTCCGACGCCAAAATACTAACCAAGGCTATTGTTGCCATGGCGCACAGCTTATCATTGGAGGTGGTGGCGGAAGGGATAGAAACCAAGAAGGAGCTAGAGTTCCTGCGCAAAATGCATTGCGATTATGCCCAAGGTTTCTATTATAGCGAGCCATTATCCGCCGATAAATTTAGCCTTTACCTCAAGCAGTGCGAGCTACAGCCATAATCGGCATAGTTGATGCGGCCGCTCACAAGCCGCGACCATCCTACCCTTTTTCATCATAGTTTCTTCTGATAGACCCACGCTCCCGAATGTAGGGTTAGACTCTACTCGCCTGAAATCTGATCATTCCTTCGTCGTTTAATATATCTGGCATGTACGCCACGACTGAAGGCTTTGGTATGGTTTTCCAGCCAATCGACACCATAAAGAATCGCGACGCAAATAAGAGAAAACTTGATGGCGGCTAACAGACTGCCAATTGAAATACAGACGCCTATCGCTGCTAATACCCAGATCGTCGCCGCCGAGGTTACCCCCACTACGGCGCCATCTTTTGCTAACATCACGCCAGCCCCAAGAAAACCGATCCCGGTTATCACCTGTCCTATTACCCTTGATGGATCAGTCACATCATTACCCAACAATAACGCCGAATGCACAAAGATATAAGTCCCCAGGGTGATAAGCGAGGAGGTGCGAACACCTACCGGCTTGCCGCGTAACTGACGTTCGACGCCAATAATCGCGCCACAAAAAACGGCAGTGACAATAGAGTGCCAATCGTAGGGGGCAATAGAAACTATTTGTTCAAAATCCACCTCTTCTCTCCTTAACGAATTAGCTCTGCCAACCCTAAGTCTTTTATCATGCTTCCAACCAGCGCTCGTATTGCTTGAGGATTATCCATCTTCAACGCCTTGCCAACAATCCTCTTCGCTTGCACGATAGAAAGGTTTCTAATTAACCATTTAATAGAGGGCAGCTTTGCCGCACTCATACTCAATGTGCGTAGCCCTAATCCCAATAACAGCACCACTGCCACCGGATCGGCCGCCATCTCTCCACATAAACTAACCGGCATATTGATCGCTTTTGCGCTTGCTAGAATGCGTTTGAGTTCATGCAATACCGCCGGGTGAACATGATCATAGCGTGATGCAACTCTGGCATTGTTCCTGTCCAGCGCCAGTAAATACTGGCTGAGATCATTTGAGCCTATTGAAATGAAATCCACTTTCCCCTTGAGAAAGCTGATTTGCGCAATCATCGCAGGCACTTCAATCATTATTCCCAATAACGGCCGCACTATTGCTACGCCGCTCTCATGCAGTTGATCGCAGGCATCCGCCAAGATACTTTTAAATTCCTCAATTTCCCGAATAGAAGTCACCATCGGCAATAATAAGTGCAAATTATTAATGCCTTCAGATGCTCTTAACATCGCTCTTACTTGCGTCATTAATAGCGGGCTATTATCCAAAGTAAAGCGAATCCCACGCCAGCCTAACGCCGGATTTTCCTCATCACTGATCGGAAAGTAAGGTAATTGTTTATCACCGCCGATATCCAGGGTACGCATATAAACCGGTTTACCCTGATAGGCTTCCAACACCTGTCGATAAACCTGGAACTGTTCATCCTCGGAGGGAAAGCTGTCACGAATCAGAAAGGGGATTTCTGTCCGATAGAGCCCCACACCCTGAGCACCGTTATTTAATCCGGGAGAAATATCAGTCAATAATCCGGTATTGGTGTAGAGTTTGACCCGCTCATTATCCAGGGTCAGGGCTGGCTCGTCGCGCAAGCTCTGAAGCTGACGAGATAACTTATGTCCTTCCTCAACGAGCTTGCCATATTCTCTTAACAACATCTCGTTGGGAGCGACATAAACCTGGCCCTGGTCGCCATCGACAATTAACCGCTTGTGCTCGGCCAATCCGCTAATCGACCCGGTACCCATCACCGCAGGGATGCCCAGCGCATTAGCCAAAACTGCAGTATGGGACAGTCCGGATCCGCCAAAGCAGACAATCGCTTTAAGCCGATCGGCCGGAGTCGCTGCAATATCCGAAATACTAATCTGCCGCCCCACTAAAACAATATCTTCCAGGCTATCATGCGCTAACGTCTTAACACCACGCCAAGCATTGAACAGCTTATTGCCTAACTGGTGGATATCCTCATGTCGAGCCTGTAAATAAGGATCATCCATAGAAAGAAATAGTTCTGAAAAATACTGTACCGTTTGCTTGAGAGCACCCGGCAGCCAATTATTTTCCCGAATACTAGCCTCTACTTCTCCGACAAAGGTAGCGTCAGTGAGAAGCATTTTATAGGCATTGAATATGCCTCCAACGCCCTCACTCATTTCATCACCCAAGGCCAATTGCTCTTCATCAATTTGCTGACTGACACGCGCAATCAGTTCACGCCATTCGGTAATGGCTTCGTCGATATTATCGCAAGGGGAATTAGCAACCTCGTAGAGTTCACCATGATCGCATAGATAGCTATAGCCAATGGCCACGCCTGGCGCACCCTTAACGCCTCGCACTCGTACCGTACGTTCTATATCATCGACAGACTCCTGGTAGCTATCCAACATTAAAGCCAGTTGGGCACCAAGCGTCACCAAAAATCCCTCTTCGTCTTTAGAAAACTGACGCTTTTCCGTAGTTTGCACGACCAAGACCCCGATCACCTTGCCGCCGGATACCAGCGGCACAGCGCAGAAACCATGAAACCTTTCTTCTTCCGTTTCGGCGACGTAATAATAGGTCGGATGCTGTTCTGCGTCGGCAATATTAATTGGGTGTCGGCTGGATGCAACCAAACCAACCAGCCCTTTGCCGACGGGTAGCTTTACCTTTCGGACAGCCTGCGTAGCAAGACCATGAGATGCCAGCAGTATCATTTCACCCTGATCGTTCACCAAATAAAGACTGCATACGTCCACCGCCATGGTATCGCTGATTAATTCAACCATGAGCGCTACCTGCTTATCCGGAGATGCCGCGAGTGATACCGCTTGAACTATGTAAGCTAATTCTTGAATAACGTTTTTCATGTCTACCTATATAAGCCGAATCGCTCAGGAAAGTATGCTTAAAAACTGGATTTTATCTGTGGCAACTATCCTTTTAAGCACAATAATACGCTCTTTCGTGCCTATATAGGATTAATCAAAACAAATATCAAGTACAATAAAAACGTTGTTCAACCTCCCCCTTGTCCTTTCTGGAAATCCATTAAAAAAGTATCAACCCAGTCTGCAAATTAGTGGCGCGAAATTTCCTGCAAGGTTAAGCTTCGCTCTAACTGGCGTTGGTTATTTGCCCACACAAATCATTAACCCTCATTAAGTCGCAACTCACTAAGCTGCTACAAATATAAATATTCAACCAGCGAATTTGCACACAGGAAAATAGTCGTAAGCAGAATGAATTATTTTTTTAAATTATCTGGTTTTAGCCTGTCTGCCTTATTGCTTGCCGGTGCAACCCTTGTTGCCGCGCAGCAACATCCAAAACTCAGCATTCATAACGTTTCCAAAGAGGCAGAAGAAAATATTACCAATCATCTTGCACTACAGGATGAAAATTGTGAGATCAGCGAAAGACGCGCACGCACCCTAGTCGGCGCTGCCGATGAGAAAATTGAAGAAGCTTTGCGCGCCATCGGTTATTACCAGGCCAGCTGGCGAAAAGAACTAACCTTCCAGGATAAATGTTGGCAGTTGCGTTTGGATGTCGAACTTGGCGACCCGATCATTATTACCCAAGTGCAGATAGAGATTTTAGGCCAGGCACAGCAGGATCCAATATTTATCCAGCTCTTGAAGAACACTCCTTTAAAAACCGGCAATAAACTCGATCACGGGGAATATGAGGCATTTAAGCATACCTTACAGAAACTGGCCTTACAGCATGGCTACCCTGAAAGCCGATACCTGAAACAGCAACTTGGTGTGAACATAGAGCAATTAAGCGCCGACATTCAACTCAGCTTTAACAGCGGCCCACGTTACGCTTTCGGCCCGATTTTTTACGAACAAAATTACTTTGATGAAAGCTTTCTTGCCCGCTACCAACCCTTTTCAACAGGGCAACCATTCGACGCCAATCTGGTTGGCCAATTTCAACAAGCCTTGATCAATAGCCGTTATTTTAAAGATGTGAGCGTTGCACAATTGCCGCCAGACCGGGATAAGCTAGAAATTCCTCTGCAAGCACTATTAACACCCGTTGCTAAACACGCCACTTCGCTCGGGCTCGGTATTGCGACTGATACCGGACCTCGCGCCAGCCTCTCCTATATGAATAATCGCGCCAATCGCGCCGGGCACAGTTACGGTGCCGATATTGAATTATCCCAAATCAAATCAGCCGTCAATGCCGATTATCAAATTCCTCTCGCACAGCCAAATCAAGAACAGATAAAGCTCAAGACCGGCTGGGAAGATGTCAATACTGACAACGCTGATAACGAGACTTGGTCTTTGGGTATTTCCCACACAACAGTGACATCACATAACTGGATCCAGACGCTAGACCTCTCCTATCAAGTGGAATCTTTCTCCGTTGCGGAGGAACATGAAACCACCCAACTCTTAATCCCAGGAATTAGCTGGCATCGCAGCCACGCCAATAACCTCGCCTATCCAACTTCCGGCTGGCGCATTCACGCTAGCATGCGCGGTAGCGCTGAACAACTGGGTTCAGACATATCATTCCTGCAGCTGAGCACTTCTACCAAATATATTCTCAGCCTGGGCAAAGGACGTCTATTAGGACGTCTTGAAGCCGACGCCACCATGGTGAATCAATTTGCCCAGCTGCCGGCATCATTGCGGTTTTTTGCTGGTGGCGATAATAGTGTCAGAGGTTATGATTATCGAGAGCTAGGTCCCACCAACAGCGACAACCAGGTTATCGGTGGTAAACATTTGTTGGCCGGATCCTTAGAGTTCGATTATCCACTCTTTGATAAATACGGCATTGCACTGTTTTATGATACGGGTAACGCCTTCGATAATAGTCAATTTACACTCAAACACAGTGTTGGCTTTGGTGGTCGCTGGCGCTCACCTATCGGCCCTATCCGCTTGGATTTTGCCTTCCCCATAGGCGACGAACAGTCGTTTCGCCTACATCTATCCATGGGGCCCGATTTATGAGAGCACGCATTGTCGCTAAATGGGCGCTGCTGCTAAGCTCTGCGGGAACACTGCTATTGGCAGTTTTGCTGAGTTTTACTTACGCGCTGCTCACCACACAAGCTGGATCGCGCTGGCTCGTCAATCAGGCGCTAGGATTTCAGAATAATAAAATTTCCTGGCAGTCCATTGAGGGCACCCTGATGGACGGCATTAAAATAACTGAAGTGCAAGCAAGCTTACCAGACTTAGAACTATCGGCAAATACGCTATCGGGAAAGTGGGATTTGCTGAGTTTTCTGGGTGGTCAATTTCAAATTGAGCAACTCTATGCAAAAGACTTACTGATTATTAACAACGATAGCACGGAGGCCCCCACTAATACGCCTTGGCCGACAATCAATTCGCCGTTTCCTGTTAATATCAATGATCTCAGCCTTGACCAGATTCGCATCCGCAAGGCTGACTCAGAAACTCGTATTGAGACCATCCGTTTTTCCGGCATCATCGGCCTGCTCACCACCCAAATCAAAAAACTCAACCTGCGCCAAGACCAACAGTGGCTTGAGGTCAGCGGCAAGCTGGGAGCCAGACCTCCCTATAAACTCGACCTTAATCTCCGTTGGCAGGCGACCTTATCTGATGGCAAAACATTGGATGGTATTAGTGAGATTAAGGGTGATCTGGCAGAAATTAAGCTCAAACATCGTTCAACGGCTCCTTTCCAACTCGGTCTGTCAGGCCTCGTCACAACTGACTTCAACCCTAAAAAAATGGCATTGGATTGGAATCGCTTTACCTCTGTTATAGACGCACACTGGCAAATAGAGAATTGGCAAGCGCCCGCCTATCAGCAGAGCATCAGCTCAACCGGGCAGTTAAGTCTGAATGGGACAGTCAATGATTACCGCGCCAACGGCCAGTTTGACCTGACTACAGATCAAACGACAAAATTACCCAAGCTTCAAATCACTCTCAATGCCAACGGAGATATGGAGACTATCCGTTTCCAACAATTATCCATCAAAAGTGACAGCACCAACATCCATGGGCAGGGTAAGGTTTCCTGGCAACAGGATCTCACTTGGAATTTAGCACTCAATGGCGACAAAATTAACCCCGGCTATTTCTGGCCCGACTGGGCAGGAGAAATAACTACAAGCCTCCGCTCTCAGGGTTCTCTCACAGCACAGGGCTTAACACTCGAAGCACAGATAGAGCAGATGACAGGCACACTACGTGGCTATCCCTTGTCCGCCTCCGGCAAGATCGGCTACCACGCGGGGGTTTTTTCCGCGACAGGATTCCAACTGAAACAGGGTGATAACCAACTTGTGCTGGATGCCGCCTTTGATCAAGCTTGGCAGGCAAGCTGGACTCTCACAGCGAATGATTTAGCCGCCATCTACCCTGGCTTGAAAGGCCAGGCGCGCTCGCAGGGAACGCTGGCCGGAAGCATACTGCACCCCCAGTTCAACGCTGAGATAATGGCGCAATCACTCACCTATGACGATATTGTTATCAACTCATTAACCGCCAACCTCAGCAGCCAAGATAATGATACCTACCAGCTCCGTTTAGATGCCGTTGATTTAGTGAGCGGTTCACAACTACCCACCCAAATATCACTATCAGCAGTCGGCACCCAGGCCGCACATCATTATGATTTTTCTGCCAAGCAAGCCGATCTGGCACTGCTCATCAAAGGGAGTGGCACATGGCACCAACAGCAATGGCAAACCGAGCTCGCCACCGCGGACATTAACTCTGAAACTTTGGGACAATGGCAATTAACTCAGCCAACGCATTTGCGCGTGCAAAAAACTCAGGCTAATCTCAGCTCAACCTGTTGGCAGCGGACAAACAATGAGGTCTGCTTCGAAGTCAGCTACGCAACACAAACCGGCGTTAATCTCGCCGCCACCATCCATCGCTTGCAGCTGGCCACGATGAATCATCAGCTACCGGAAGATACTCAGATCAATGGTGAGCTAAAGGGTGCGATAACGCTTTCCGGCCCCCTCGACAACCTAACTGGCGAGCTTAATTTGGCCACGGATAATGCCCGCCTGATGTTGAACCCTGCAGATGGGAAACCCAACCAGATTCAACTCCACGCCATCAATATCGCAGCCCTTCTCAAGGACCATACCCTCAGCCTCAATGCTAAGGGTCAGTTACTTGAAACCGGTTTTGCCGAGGCCCATCTGCTCTTACCCCTCACTAAGCTCGATACGCCTCTGAGCGGTAAACTTATCGCGCAATTTAATGATTTGAGCTGGCTCGATCCTTTCGTTGTTTTCTTAAGCGATCTGAACGGGGAAGCCGATATCACGATACAACTGGCGGGGACACGCAAGCAACCACTAATCACGGGTAGTGCAAACCTTGAAAAACTATCCGCGTTTGTGCCTCGCTTAGGGGTTAACTTGAAAAACGGCACATTAACCCTGAACAACCAGCATTTGCGAGATTGGACGATAACCGGACAGCTTGATTCAGGAGAAGGTTCGGTGCATCTCGATGGTGCGGCAACACTCAACAGTCTAACTGACTGGCAAGGCCATTTGGCGGTCGAGGGGAAGGATCTGCAAACGCTGGAGTTGGAAAATATCAAAGCCCTAATCAGCCCTAACCTCGTGTTCGACGCGGCCCCAAAAAAGCTCAAAATCCAGGGTAACATCGAAATCCCACAGGCAAAAATAAATCTCAAAGAGCTACCACCAAGTACCGTTTCCGTTTCCAAAGACGAAGTCATTCTGGATAGCCGAAAAACATCCGAACAGCAGCCATCAACCTTGGCGATATATACCGATATAAAACTGATACTGGGCAAACAGGTGGCCTTCAAAGGTTTTGGCGTTACCGGCGAATTGACTGGAAGTTTACGTCTACGGGAAGCGCCTGAGCGGCCATTGCGCATAGATGGCATTGTGGAGATACCAGAAGGCTTTTACCAAGCCTACGGCCAAAAATTAACCATCAACCCTGGACGATTTATTTTTCAGGGATCACCAGAAAACCCGGCAATTGATGTACGCGCGTCACGTCAGGTCGACGAGATTGTCGTCGGAATTCAGATCGGCGGCACAGCAGAAGCGCTTTCGAGCGAGTTGTATGCCATACCACCATTGCCACCGACCGAAACCATGGCGCTGTTAATCACCGGCAAGCCGCTCAACAGCGCGACTCAAGCGGATGCCAGTGTGTTGATGTCCGCAGTCGCCTCTCTCGGCATAACCCAGAGTGCGGGATTGACTCAGCGTTTACAACGGAGTTTCGGGCTGGATGTGTTATCACTGTCAAGCAATGGCGGTATCGAACAAAGCGCAGTGACCATCGGCAAATATCTGACACCCAAACTTTTTATCAGCTATGTACAGGATATATTGACCCCCAATGCCAGCGTCAACCTGGAATATTCCTTATCGGAAAAACTCAAGGTAAAGGCTGAGTCGGGTACCAGCCAGAGCATGGATATTCTCTATCGTATCGAGCGTTAGCCTCCTTTTTGAACGGGAAGCTAGCTCTTGAGCGACTCAAGCGAGCTGTGCAGGCCGATACCCTTGAGTAGGCGACCCAATATATCCGCACCGGTGATAATGCGTTTTGTCGCTGACCACAAAATAATAATGTCGTTTTTTAACGGCGCATCCGACTGAGCCTTGGTTGGTTTAAAAGCAGAAATGACAGTCCCTAAGTGTGTATTTGGATCCGTCACTACAATCGGTTGGTGACAAAAAACATACGGGTTCAGTATTCTATCATCGGCCGTATAAATGGCACGTAGGTAAGCATCCGCATCGAGCGCTAACATCGGAAAATTATGGTCATCGAGCAAAATAATCCAGGCCCGGCCCACCTGGGCTATGCGTTGTGCAAAAGCTCGTTGCGACTCGCGGGTATCAGGAAACACTGGCTTAGTCTTTTCGATAGGCAAGCTCATAATACTTTCAGCAGCAATTATTTCCCCTTCCTGGGAAACCGGCACATCGTCCATTGCCAGAAAGTTAAGCGCACCAATACCTTCTACAACATCAACCTCCGACTCAACTGCATTGATATGTTTATGGATTAATTGGCGTAAATCGCGCTCACGAAAATACTGAATGCCTTCTTTACCCAACCAAAGGTCTAGCAACAAGGCTGTCGGCTTGACCAGAAAATACAACAGCATCTGATAGAAACCTAATAACGGCGCGAGTAGAGATGCCATTCGCAAAGCGTTTCTCGAAAAATACGCCTGCGGCAGAATTTCACCCCCAATAGTGATGACAATGGTGGAAAAAAAGAAGGCGCTGAGCCCCACCATCACTGAATTCGATAACAGCGTCAGCAGCACATTAATCCCAACATTCCCCCATAACACTGTTGCCAACAAGAAGTTAGCGTCGTTGCGCAGGGCTAGCACTTTGCTGGCCGCGGGATTCCCATTCGCCACCTCAACTTCCAGACGCAATCGACTCATGGTAAAAAAAGCCAAGTTAAGCCCGGAAAACATCGCTGATTGGCTTAGACAAAAAAGTATTCCGGCCCAAGTGAGATAAGAGGACATCTCGGAATTCTGTATGGTTTCTATCACTACTTTGATCCCGTTATGATTTAATCCGTTTAGTCCATCGAGTTTATCAGTTACCAAGATTAATTTTCTGATAAGTTTGAACTTTGTATCCTTGGTTATCATACTGAGCCATATCAGCAGTCTATCATTTTCACAACCACTTGAGCAGAACATTTCAGTTAACCCTAATGGGCCTTAAGCGTATGAAAAGTAAGAAAAATACAGATATTTGGTCAACCCCGTGGAAAGTTGAGCAAAAGCCATTACGTGTTGAAATTGGCGACCTTTCGTTAACGATCAACCACCAAAACCACGAATGGCAATTAGTCTATTTCTGGACCAAAAAAGAGAATCAGGGCGAATTCTCGTGCCATTACATCGATGAGTTTCCAGAGACGCCAACGTCTTTAAGTGGTATTCACAATGGTCTGGCCCGCATTGCGATGGAAACCATGACGGATGAGTTGACCTTCAATCCACAACTGGCGGACCGACCGGTAGTCGTGCGGCCCTATTCGCCGTTGTTGATTCCAGCCAATAATAAAATAACGCTCTATATCAGCGCTCCGCTTTGGCTCTGTATTAATTTTTCAAAGAAAGTAAAACGCGAACTACCCGTGCAACAGCTCTCTGATACATGGATGGGCTTAATCACAGGCAAAGGCGAGCTTTGCTATGGATCCTATACACATGCCCGGCTTGATCAGGACATGCTCCTCCGACTCCCCTACCGGGCATTGACGCCGGTCACCATGCGCAACAAAAGTAACGCCGACTTCACCCTTGAACGTTTGAGTATCCCCGCTCCCTATTTATCTTTGTACGCGGGTGACGGCCAATTGGTGACTGAGCCTCTGTCTATTGTCATGGATTCGGAAAAACATCAGGGTGTGGTTGAAATTGGTAAGGTTTCGGGCAAAAAAGCCATCACGCCACCACGCAAGAAAGCCGATAAGGGAATTCTGGTTAACACTTGGGAAAACCTATTTGCATAACAGTGCGCGCTAAAATAGAGTAATTGCAGAACAGACACGCAGTAACATCTTTCAACTACTGGTATTTTGAGAATGAATGACATAGTAACTGTCCCAAATGTAGAGGAGGCGATTAGCCTAATTGCTGTGCTAAGAGCAATCGCTATGCTGGTCATCGGCTGGGTCGCAGCAAAACTAAGTGCTCGATTTTTCAAACGGGCCGCCGCCTTTAAATTAAGCGCACACCATCTCTCCCTGTTCGGACGCTTGATATTTTATACCGTGTTCACTTTATTTTTTGCTACTGCCATTCACCAACTCGGTTTTAAAATATCCGTGCTACTCGGCGCCGCAGGGATTCTGACGGTAGCATTGGGTTTTGCTTCGCAGACTTCCGCATCAAACCTGATCAGCGGTTTATTTTTACTGGGTGAAAAACCCTTCGAGTTAGGCGATGTCCTGCGCGTCGACGGCGACACCGGCGAGGTCATCAGTATTGACCTGTTATCCGTCAAATTACGCACGCCGGATAATCTGTATGTGCGTATTCCAAACGAGCTGTTGATTAAAAGTAAGTTCATTAACCTGACTAAATTCCCGGTGCGGCGTATCGACCTTGTAGTGGGTGTTGCCTACCGCGAAGATTTATCTCAGGTGATCAGGCTATTGCTGGAACTGGTCAATAGCGAACCACGCTGTATGGAGGAACCGCAACCTTTCTGCACGGTGACAAACTTTGGTAGCTCATCGGTTGATTTGCAGCTCTCGGTTTGGGGGCGACGCGAGTTATTCCGGGAGCTTAAAAGCGATTTAATGATTGCCATTAAATCCACCTTCAATACTCACGGTATAGAAATCCCCTTTCCCCATCTATCGCTTTACAGCGGTTCTAAGACAGACCCACTCCCCATTTTTCAGGTCGGCGAGAAAAACCAGCACTCCGCGTCATCCGATAATGGCACCCCACACTAGGCTGTTAGCATGTTGACCTGGAATGCAGTGTCACAACTTTTTGGTGGCCTCGGCTTATTTCTGCTCGGCATGTGGCTGCTGACCGAAGGACTAAAGTTAGCTGGCGGTGGCAAGCTACAGCACGTTCTTGCCACCTGGACAGTCACGAAGTTCCGCTCCTTTATCTCCGGTTTCACGCTGACCGCCATTGTCCAGTCCTCCAGCGCCGTGACGGTGGCCATTATTGGTTTCATTAATGCCGGATTATTAGACCTGTCGCGCTCCTTATGGATTATCTTCGGCAGCAATGTCGGGACCACCATGACCGCCTGGATTGTCGCACTGATCGGATTTAAATTTAAAATTGATGCCGCAGCACTACCAGCCATTGGTATCGGTGCCATCCTACACTTATTTGGCACCGATGCCCGCGCCAAATCTCTCGGTGGCGCATTAGCCGGTTTGGGATTATTATTTTTAGGCATACAGATATTACAAAACGCTTTCGTTCATATCGAACAGATGGTCGACCTTTCCAGCCTGGTACAAAATGATGCCTGGGGTATGCTAGCAATGGTTTTGCTTGGCTTGGCATTGACCGCCGCCATGCAGTCCTCCAGCGCCGCCATGGCCATTGTCTTGACCGCTGTATCCACTGACCTATTACCTCTCGCCGCCGGAGCGGCGGCCGTTATTGGCGCTAATGTCGGCACTACCATCACTGCCATTATTGCAGTGCTCAAGGCAACCGCAAATGCACGCAGAGTTGCCGTTGCGCATATGATATTTAACCTTATTACGGCACTGGTGGCGCTGACTTTACTGAGTTTTTTCCTGGTGCTGGTGCAGTGGTTACAGCAGGCACTCAACCTGGAGCCAGACGCCGCTATTTCTCTGGCATTATTTCACACCGTTTTTAATCTACTGGGTGTCGCTCTGATGATTCCACTTGAGCCGAGACTGAGTCGATGGTTATTAACGCTATTCACCCCTAGCGAGTCACAGACGATAAAGCCGCAATACTTGGATAAGAACATTATTTCCATGCCCGATCTGGCGCTCAACGCTGCAATTTTGGATCAGCAGCGCGTATTGGCCGAACTAAGATTTCAGATCTTCAACATGCACAGGGGTATCAACGTATCCAATGAACCTATCGCCAACTTATACAGTTTGATTTCAGCGATCAACAATTACGTGGTTGAATGTTCGCAACAACAACTATCGCCGGACATTGCGACCGCCTTCCAAAACGTCATTCATACTAACCTGGAACTCTCCATCTGTCTGGATAATATCGAGGAATTTTCAGAGCTACAGATATTAAAATTATCCTTAGCGACAGCCGAGCGGGAGATCATCTCCCAGCTCGAATCAGAAGTCACAACTATCATCAATACCTGTAGCGAAAAACCAGGAGTCGATTTCCCGAATAATGGCGTCGAACAAAAACTCGCTGTGTTTGAGCAGCATTTTGCGACAACCATTCAATTTGTTATAGAGGGCGTCCGCGAACAACGAGTGCCCACCCAAACCATGGATGATTTACTAAAAAAATTAGGCGCTTTACGCCGAATGATTCGACATTATGTGAAGGCTTGGGGTTATATACAAATACTATTACAGTTGCGAAAACCGGGAACAGAAGCACTTGAAGCACCAAACCTGAAAGATGAACTTCCCCACAAAAACTAAACCCCAGTCGATATCCTGTTCAGAGCAGAGTCGACTAATAGCGACACTAACAGGAAACATCTATGAAACAACGTAGCGCTTACCGGAAAATGTTTAGTTCTTTTCACAAAGCCCTGTATCACCTGCCGTTTATGCTTGCGATACTTTTCATCGGCTCCGGCTGTTCATCCAATGCCGTCGATTCCGACGCACTTTCCGAATCCATGGCCATTGCCTTCAGTCAACCCGACTTCTGGCTTGAACCAAAATCAAGTTTTTATTGGCACTCTGATGTTGTTTTTTTCCATAACGACAACCGCGAAAACCCAGAGGAAACCCGGCTCTTTTTACAGCAGGAGATACAAAGCTACCTAGCCGCGAGGACATATCAATTTCCCAACAATAGAAATCTTGCTCAATATGGCTTGGTCGCTGTTGTCGTGCTCGGAAAAACTGTGACTGCCACCGATATCCTCAAGCAGTTTAAATTGACGCCTTCTTTTCAAACATCAAGTCGTTTTGAAAAAGGCACTATTGTCATCGCCATTTTGGACGCTATGACGGAAAAAATCTTATGGCGTGGTGCACTACAGGCAAACATTGATCTCAACCTCTCACCAGCAGTTCGTCAGCAACGCGTACGCGAAGGAATAAGCCGACTACTGAGGCATGTGCCAAGCCAAAAACCGGACGTTTGATGCCACAAGATTGACGCTCAACCTGATCCGATTTTATGGACAGATCCGTTATATATTGAATTCAGTCTTTACCATATCGACACTGGATAAAATGGAATACCGACCAAACACAGTTGGCGTAAATACCCAGAATTCGGGTACTATGAGCTATGCGTCGATTGATTGAAATTCCAAAAAACCATCGCTAAATAGGCAGCTAATCTCTTCCTGGCTCACTTTATTTTGGAGAAACATCATGCCAAGCGCGACAGAATTCTCAGAGCAGTTTAAGAATACGATTCTCACTTCGAGCAATGAGGTTATCGAAAATCTACCCAGTATTGCTGGCGCAGTAATACTGCTTTTTGCGGGCTGGCTGGTGGCACGCCTCATCCGCCTTGCCGCTATCAAATTCCTCAACCTCATGAATCATTTTTTAGAGCGACTTTTGACTGGCCGCACCAGAGCCGTTGTGCGTTTTTCCAGCGGTGTGACACGCCTGGTCGGCGGGGTGCTGTTCTGGATCACTCTATTTATTTTTACCACGGCGGCCCTGCGTATTGCCGGTTTGGCAGGTATCGCTTCGTGGCTGGAACGTATTGTTGAATATCTTCCCTCTATCATTACCGGTGGCTTGATCATACTCTTCGGTTACGTCCTCAGCTCCTTGGTCAAGGATGTCACTCTCGCTGCCGCGCATTCCGGCGAACTCGCGGAAGCTGAGATTATCAGTCGGCTGGCGCAAGCTATTACCTTTGTCACGGCGCTCATTATCGGCATTGATCAGATTGGCATTGATGTCACCTTTATTACGACCATGCTGGGCGTTTCAACGGCAGCCCTCTTAACCGGATTTGCCCTGGCCTTTGGCATTGGCGCACGCACGCTCGTCAGCAACCTGATTGCTTCACACTATATTAAAGAACTGGTTGAACCCGCCCAAAAAATTCGTATCGGCGAGTGGGAAGGCACCGTGCTGGCAATTTCCGCTACTTCCGTAATTCTCAACACCCCGGAAGGACGTATATCCATTCCGGCCAAGCTTTACCAGGAACAACCCCTGGTGGTGCTGGTTGAGGATACCGATGATGAATAACGCCAACTTCCTGAGCCTGGCGTTCCTCGAACACCAGCCCAAGGCGGCGGCATCTATTTTGCAGGAATTTCCCGCAGAGCAACTGGTCGACTTCTACAAGCAAACACCCATCGCCCTGCTCGTGCCCGTGGTCGAACACATGGCAAGCTGGCCCGCCGCTCGCGCCTTGTCATTGTTGCCGGAAAAAATGTCGGCAAATATCCTGCGCAACCTACCTGCTAACGAAGCAGAAACCTTATTACGCCTGATGGCAAACGAACAGCGCGGTGCTGTGCTGAAACACATGCCGGATGCCATCGCCAAAAGCTTCGCTCGCAAACTGAACTACCCGCTCAGCACCGTTGGCGCCTGGATGGATACCGCTATCCCCTACTTTACTACTGACAGTTCAGTTGACCATTGTTTGGATTTGGTGAAACGGCAAAAGAGTCATCTGGGCGGTGTTGTGATAGTTGTCGATAACCGCCGTCATCTGGTGGGGCTGGTTGAGGTGGAACGACTACTGACCAGCGACGGCGGGCAAAAACTTGCTGAATTGCTCAATACCGACATTGAGGCGCTGCCGACGCGGGCGACACTTTGGGAGGTGGAAAATCACCAAGGTTGGACACAGTTCCCGACCTTACCGGTAATCGATCACAACAACATTATGCTCGGTGCACTCACGCACAGCGCACTGCGGGCTGGCATGATCAAATCCTCCCACCCCAGCGACAAGAACCTGAAATTTTCACTGGTGGCGCACATGGGAAAAGCCTTTATTGTTTCCTTAACCGGTTTACTGCATGTCATTTCAGGTGTTTCAGAAATTCAGGAGAAAACACTGCCAAGTTCACCACGCACGGATAACGATATGGGAGGCAATGGCTGATGGCCTCAGAAATCTCGGAAGTAGTTGAAGTTTTGAACCGCCACTTTTTACAGGACTATCCTGTTGATGCGGCGATCTACTTGGAATCTATGGCGGCTACTGACATATTACCCGCACTCAAGGAGCAACCAGCGCAAGTGCTGGCGCCGGTATGGAGCAAACTCGTTCCCCGAGTCGCAGCGACACTGACCACTCTGTTGCCAAAAACCTTGGCAACTCAGGTGTTGACAGAAATCGCTCCGGATAACGCGGTAAGAATTCTATTCCAGATGGCTGAAAAAGCACGTCAGGAGCATCTTGAATTGTTGGATACGGCAACGCGTAACGAAATAACCCGCCTCATGTCTTATCCGGAAAATTCTGCCGGGCGCATTATGGATACACGCGTGCCCTCCTACCGTGGCAGCATGCGGGTGGAGGAAACGCTGAACGCTCTGCGCCGAACCAAAATGAAAACGGCGCGCTCGCTGTTTATCGTTGACTCGGACGGCCGTATCACTGCGCGAGTGCTATTGCAGGATTTGGCATTAGCGGACCCTTCGGCGACGCTCGATAGCCTATCTTCACGCGTGCGTGCCACCGTACAGGTGTTAGCCACCCATGAAGAGGTCGCCGACGCCCTCGCCAAACATGCCTTGTTAGACCTGCCGGTGGTGGATATCAATGGTGTGCTGCTTGGCGTTATCGTGCACGCCAGCCTGATCCAAACCGCGCAAGAAGACAGCGCTTCCGACATTCAGGCCATGGTGGGTGTGAGTCGTGAAGAAAGAGCTTTATCCAGCCCGCTGTTTGCAGTTAAAAAACGCATGCCCTGGTTGCAAATTAACCTGCTCACCGCATTTCTGGCGGCGTCAGTCGTCGGCCTATTCGAAAACACCATAGCGCAGTTTACCGCGCTGGCAATCCTGCTTCCCGTGGTCGCCGGCCAATCCGGTAACGCCGGAGCACAGGCGCTGGCAGTAACCATGCGCGGCCTGGCATTACGCGAAATCACCATTCGTCACTGGTTAATTGTCATGTTCAAAGAAGTCCGTGTCGGCTTCCTAAACGGCCTTTGTATTGCTTTAACCTGCGGTTTAGGTGTATATGTTTGGAGCGGCTCACTCGGCCTGGTAGCGGTCATCTGTCTTTCAATGGTACTGGCAATGGTTGCCGCTGGTTTTGCTGGCGCGGTAGTACCCATCGCACTGGTGCGCCTAGGACAGGATCCGGCACAATCTTCATCCATTATTCTGACGACTGTCACCGACGTTGCAGGATTCTTTTCATTTCTGGGTATAGCCACACTACTAATGCGATTTCTATGACGCAAAAACCAACAAAAACCAAGTCAAAACTTATTATCGGCTGGCGTGAATGGTGCAGCCTGCCGGATCTAGGCTTACCCGGTATCGCCGCAAAGATAGATACGGGCGCAAAAACGTCATCCTTGCATGCCTTTAAAATTAGACCTTTTACCCGCAAAGGAGAACAATGGGTTAGATTTGTCGTCCACCCCATTCAACGTCACCGCCAACCTGAAATCTGCTGTGAGGCGCGAATGGTGGATGAACGCCCGGTAACTAGCTCCAACGGGGTCAGCGAACAGCGGATTGTCATCAGCACCAACCTAGCGCTTGGCCCCTACCATTTCCCAACGGAAATAACCTTAAGCAACCGTGACGAAATGGGGTTTCGTATGCTGATTGGTCGTAAGTCCCTAGTAAGACGATTTGTGGTTGATCCCGGTGTTTCTCTCACCCTAGGCGATTATAACGCTATCGACCTTTATCCCGATTTAAAGACTTAAGAGGTACAACCAATGAACATTGCCATTTTATCGCGTAAAAAATCACTCTATTCAACGAGCCGCTTAATGGAAGCGGCCAGAGAGCGTGGACACGAAGTACGAGTGCTAGATCACTTACACTGCTTTATGGATATCACTTCGAGTAAGCCCAGCATTCACTATAAAGATGAAGAGTTTGGATCGAGTGACTTTGACGCTGTCATTCCACGTATCGGCGCGTCCGTCACCTTTTACGGCACCGCCGTCGTGCGCCAGTTTGAAATGATGCAGGTCTATAGTGTTAACGAGTCCGTCGCCATCTCCCGCTCTCGCGATAAATTGCGCTCTTTGCAACTATTATCCCGTAAAAAAATTGGTATCCCCGCCACTGCCTTTGCTCACTCGCCGGATGATATTAACGGTTTGATTCGTGAAGTCGGCGGCGCTCCCTGCGTAGTTAAATTACTTGAGGGCACGCAGGGTATCGGCGTGGTTTTGGCGGAAACAAAAAAAGCTGCCGAAAGTGTCATTCAAGCCTTTATGGGGCTGAAATCCAACATCCTGGTACAGGAGTTTATAAAAGAAGCGAAGGGCTCTGACATAAGGTGTTTTGTGGTTGGCGGCAAAGTGATAGCGGCCATGCAACGCCAAGCACCCCCCGGCGAGTTTCGCTCCAACATTCATCGCGGCGGCAAAGCCCAACTGGTAACCTTAACCGCTACCGAACGCCGTACAGCAGTAAACGCGGCTAAGGTGATGGGGCTTAACGTCTGTGGCGTAGACTTGCTGCGCTCCTCCAGAGGCCCGCTGGTAATGGAAGTGAACTCGTCCCCTGGTTTGGAAGGTATTGAAAAAGCAACTCAAAAAGATATCGCCGGACTGATCATCGAGTTTATTGAAAAAAATGCCGGTCCTAACAAAACCAAAACTCGCGGTATCGGTTAGTATGGCCCGCTCATCCTTTACCATCTGCGGGGAAACCATCGCGCCTGGCGCCAGAGCAACGCTCGCTCTGCCACTACCGAGCCAGTCCTCCTACACGCCTTTATCGATGCCCATTCATGTCATCCACGGCAAACGTCCGGGGCCGGTAGTTTTTATCTCCGCCGCCATTCACGGTGATGAAATTAATGGTATCGAAATAATACGCCGGGTGCGTCACACACGCGCCATTGAGAGCCTGCGCGGTACCCTTATCTGTGTACCCATCGTTAATATTTATGGGTTTTTCAATCATACCCGCTACCTCCCTGACCGGCGCGATTTAAATCGCTCTTTCCCAGGCTCCAAGCATGGTTCGCTCGCCGCCCGTGTCGCCTGTATTTTTGCCGAGGAAGTTGTCAATAAGGCGACGCACGGCATTGACCTGCATACCGGCTCAAACCATCGCGCAAACCTACCGCACATACGCGCTGATCTCGACAACCCCGAATGCGCCCGGCTGGCAAAAGCCTTTGCCGCGCCGGTGATTATCAACGCCAACCTGCGTGATGGCTCGTTGCGCCAGTATGCAATGGAGAAGGGGCTTTCGATGCTCCTCTACGAAGCCGGTGAAGGCTTACGCTTCGATAATTTGTCAATTCGCGCTGGTGTAAGAGGTGTGCTAAATGTAATGCGCGCGCTAGACATGCTGCCGCAGCGAAAAAAGACTGAGGTTCATAAGGTTATCGAAGCACGCTCTTCACAGTGGGTTAGAGCCCCGCAAGCCGGTTTGCTGAGAATTGAAGTCGCTCTGGGCGCTCGCGTGACTGCCGGGCAAACGATTGGAAAAATTGCAGATAGTGTCGGTGAAAATGAAACCAAAGTTGTTTCACCTGTCACCGGCATTATCATTGGCAGAAATAATCTACCCGTGGTGAATGAAGGTGATGCACTTTTCCATATCGCCTTGTT
Source organism: Pseudomonadales bacterium (assembly GCA_024234615.1). Lineage (NCBI taxonomy): Bacteria > Pseudomonadati > Pseudomonadota > Gammaproteobacteria > Pseudomonadales > Pseudomonadales bacterium. Next base: position 1,251,052 of record JACKNY010000001.1, on the reverse strand, counting down.
CTCAAACTCTTTAACCGTTGAAAAAGCCATTGGTAACTTTCAGGTCGAACATATCGAAGGGCTGAATCAGGGCGATTATATGGATCCTGCGGTGATTTAAAATTAGCGCTTGAATGAATTAAAGCGCTTAGGAGCTAAATGATATGAAAGCCAGCAAAAATAGCTTTAACAGTTTTTCAACACTTCGCGTCAAAGACAAAGAATACGGCTACTTCAGCCTAAATTCTGAAAGCTTAACAACGCTAGCGAATATCAGCAGACTACCGATTTCCATCAAAATCCTACTGGAAAACTTGTTACGCCATGAAGACGGCGTCACTTGCTCCAAAGAGGATATAGTCGCCCTCGCCCAAAGCGCAGAAAATCCAGGTGACCAGGAAATCGCCTTTCATCCCGCCCGTGTGCTCATGCAGGATTTTACCGGAGTGCCTGCCATTGTCGATCTGGCGGCAATGCGACATGCCTTAACCTTACGGGGCAAAGACCCCGATAAGGTTAATCCGCTCACGCCGGTAGACCTGGTTATCGATCACTCCGTCAGCATTGACGCCTTTGCTTCTTCCTCTGCCTTTGCGGAAAACGTCAACATGGAAATGTCGCGTAACCTCGAGCGCTACGAGTTTTTAAAATGGGGGCAATCAGCCTTCGCCAACTTTCGTGTGGTGCCTCCCGGCACCGGTATTTGCCACCAGGTCAACTTAGAGTATCTGGCGAAAACGGTCTGGACCAGTGACATAGACGGCCAACCGGTCGCTTACCCAGACACTCTCGTCGGTACAGACAGCCACACCACCATGATCAATGGCCTCGGCGTGCTCGGTTGGGGCGTCGGCGGAATCGAAGCCGAAGCAGCCATGCTGGGGCAGCCCGTCTCCATGCTAATTCCCAAAGTGGTCGGCTTTGAATTGTCTGGAAAATTGCGCGAAGGCATCACGGCGACCGACCTGGTGTTACAGATAGTACAAATGCTGCGCAAACACGGCGTAGTTGGTAAGTTTGTTGAATTTTACGGTGAAGGCATGGGAGCGCTATCACTGGCGGATCGTGCAACCATTGCCAATATGGCCCCGGAATACGGCGCCACCTGCGGATTTTTCCCTGTCGACCAAAAAACTCTGACCTACCTTGAGCTCACCGGACGGGAGGCGGAAACCATCGACCTGGTTGAAGTCTATTGCAAAGCGCAAGGGCTTTGGCATGACCATCTATCTCCAACTCCCCAATTTGCCGAACACTTACGCTTGAATATTAGCGATGTGGAAGCCAGTCTGGCCGGACCGAAACGACCGCAGGATCGTGTTGCATTGACTCAACTCAAAACCGCTATTGATCAATTTATCGAACTCGACGGTAAAGCTGGCGCGATTGACCAGAATTTTCCCTTACCAGGCACTGAGGAAAACATGCATCACGGCGATGTGGTTATTGCCGCAATCACATCCTGCACTAACACCTCAAACCCCGCCGTCATGCTGGCGGCTGGGCTACTGGCGAAAAAAGCCGTCGCCGCCGGTTTATCGAGGAAACCCTGGGTGAAATCATCACTCGCCCCGGGTTCAAAAGTGGTCACCGATTATCTGGTCAAAGCCGGCTTACAACCGTACTTGGATCAACTCGGGTTTAATCTCGTCGGTTACGGCTGTACCACCTGTATTGGTAATTCTGGCCCGCTACCGGAAAACGTCGCTAACTGTGTCATCGAGAATAATCTCGTGGTTTGTTCCGTGCTTTCCGGCAATCGTAATTTCGAGGGACGCATTCATCCCTTAGTCAAAACGAATTGGCTCGCCTCCCCCCCACTAGTTGTCGCTTTTGCGCTAGCGGGAACTACGCGCATCGACCTCAGCACAGAACCCTTAGGCGTCTCTCCCAATGGCACCGACATTTATCTCAAAGACCTCTGGCCCAGTAGCAATGACATTGAACAGGCCATGCAGCTAATCGATAAAACCATGTTTCAACAGCAATATTCACAGGTGTTCGCCGGTGATGAAAGCTGGCGCGCCATTGCTACTGGCACGGACAAAACATACCAGTTCGCCGTTGATTCGACCTACATACAACTGCCGCCTTTTTTCGAGAAGCAATACACCGATACTGAGAAGAAAAATATCCAAGACGCACGCATACTGGCGCTTTTTGGCGACTCCGTGACAACCGACCATATTTCACCGGCCGGTAGCATTCCGATCGATAGTCCGGCGGCCAATTATCTGCGCAGCAAAGGCGTCAAAGAAGCGGATTTTAATTCTTTCGGCTCGCGCCGCGGCAACCATCAGGTGATGATGCGCGGGACCTTCGGCAATATCAGAATACATAACCAAATGGTGCCCGGCATCGAAGGCGGCTACACCCGCATCGCTGCCACCCAGGAGCCTATATTCATCTATGATGCCGCCATGCATTATCTGGAGAACAATATTGCAACGGTAATATTTGCAGGCAAAGAATATGGCACCGGGTCAAGTCGCGACTGGGCAGCAAAGGGCACCTTGTTGTTGGGCGTCAAGGCAGTTATTGCAGAAAGCTTTGAACGCATCCACCGCTCAAATCTGATCGGCATGGGGGTTTTGCCCTTACAGTTTGTCACTGGCGATTCGTTAGCATCATTAGCACTAACCGGAGATGAAAGAATTGATATTATTGGCCTCGAAGGTGCCTTCACTGCAAAGAAAAACTATCAACTCATCATTCATCAAGCGAATGGCGCTTCGCGGGAAATTTCAGTCCTTTCACGCCTCGATACGGCAATGGAAGTAAACTATTATCTGGCGGGAGGTATTCTGCCTTTTGTGCTCAAGCAAATGTAACGCTTTTTCAAATTGATACTGGTGTTTTTATTGATCTAAGGCTTACTTTTTATTTTGTTATGACTGGTTGTCTATCGTATCGGCTACTCGGGTATATACCCCCCGGGTCATTGTTGCGAGCCGAATCTAGCACCACAAAATCCGTCTGGCACCCCAGCCTAAAGTCATCTATCATCGTGATAAGTGCTATACCCTTTAGACAGAAGCGTTAGGTAAAAACCCTGTTTAGAAAGGCCGGGGCAAAAACACCAGCTAGGTAATGTCAGTGAAATACCGTATTGAAAAAGACAGTCTGGGAGCAGTGAAAGTACCTGAGAAAGCGCTTTATGGAGCGCAGACTCAGCGTGCAGTGGAAAATTTTCCAGTCAGTGGTCTGCCGATGCCGCGAGCCTTTATCCAGGCATTAGGCCTCATCAAGGCTTGCGCCGCCAGCAGTAACGCGACCCTTAAACAATTAAGCAAACCGATCGCTAAGGCAATTCGCCTGATTGCATTGGATATTGCCGCAGGCAAGTACGATGCAGAATTCCCGGTGGATGTGTTTCAAACGGGTTCCGGCACCAGCACCAACATGAATATCAATGAAGTCATCGCGACTTTAGCCAGCAAGAAGCTGTCAAAGCCGGTACATCCCAATGACCATGTCAATCTCGGACAAAGCAGCAACGATGTGATTCCATCTGCGATTCATATCAGCGCAACCATACGCTTGCACAAAGCTCTGCTGCCCGCATTGCAACACCTACAACAGACGATTGACACCAAAGCCAAAACACTTAAAAACGTGATAAAAACCGGTCGTACACATTTGATGGATGGTATGCCACTCACTATGGCTCAGGAGTTTGGCGCCTGGTCGGCTCAAATTGGCTGTTGTCAGCAACGTATCAGTGACTGTCTGCCGCGATTGAGTCAACTCGCACAAGGCGGTTCTGCGGTGGGAACGGGAATTAACGTACACCCAAAATTTGCCACTACTTTCACTTCTGAATTATCTGAGCTGACAGGCATCAAATTCGAACCAAATCCCTCGTTCTTTGAAGCCTTAAGCTGCCAGGATACCAGCGTGGAATTATCCGGGCATTTACGTGTGGTTGCGGTAGCCGTTATGAAAATCGCCAATGATTTACGTTGGATGAACAGCGGCCCACTTGCAGGGCTCGGTGAGATTGAACTCAAGCCCGTGCAACCAGGTAGCAGTATTATGCCGGGCAAGGTGAACCCAGTGATTCCGGAATCCGCAACGATGGTCGCCGCCCAGGTGATGGGCAATGACGCAACTATCGCCATCGCTGGACAATCAGGCAATTTCCAGCTGAACTTGATGTTGCCTGTCATCGCTTACAATTTACTGCAAAGTATCGAATTACTCGCCAACACCTGCCATCTGCTGGCTGACAAAGCCATCGCCACGCTCAGCGTTTGCGAGCAGAATATCGCTAAAAATTTGAGCCGAAATCCTATTTTGGTGACGGCCTTAACGCCTATTCTGGGATACGCTAAAGCCGCCGAGATCGCCAAACAAGCCTACGCTCAGAACCGATCCATTCTGGATGTTGCTGAGGAATCGACAAAAATATCGCGCCAGGAACTCGAACGTTTACTAGACCCGAAGGGTATGATTTAAGCAATAAAAAATTAACTTTATATCCATATTTTTTAATAAGTTAAACAATTTTATTAATCTATAAAGTTAAATATATTAATTCTCTGTTAGTCTTCCTCTAACGGTATCTGCATCGCCAGCTTATTCTGTAGCGAATCCTCAGCAACAGTCACCAGCGTCCGAATGATATCTTCGCCCTTCTCACTCTCTACCAAGCCGACCAGAATATAACGACGCCAATGCGGCCCCCACACCAGGACTGAATCAGCATGCCATTGCTTCCAAGTCCCTGACTTGCGATACAACCTCGCATCAGGAGCTTCTCGATCCAGTGAGTTGACAAATTTATGGTGTATATCAGGATCTACCATATAACCCAACATACGTTGCGAAGCCCGAAAATTAATAATACGCCCCGTTGCCATACGATAATAAAAGCGTGCCACTTGCGTTGCCGTAGCACCATGGGAAATGCCGTTAACCGGGTCAGGTATGCGCCGACTTTGCTTTGCATAGCGCCTCCCTACCCAGAGACCACCACCGGTTTCCTCATCATAAAACTTAAAACGTGGATCCTTTAGCACTGTATTTACTTTGTCTAACCCGCCCAAACGATCAATTGCCCGGGTCGCTGCTTTGTTACTGGACCTACGTATCATATCACTCAAATCTTTATCCAACTGACGATCTAATACCAGATGCCCAGCTTCTACTGCATCGACTGCCGCCAGCAAAATGGCAATTTTGGGTAAGCTCGCCGCATACATCATGGTATTACCGTTAACGTGCGCAAAACGCGGTCTTTCCGGCTCGCTTAAATCCACTAGCGCCACGGCAAGCTTTGAATTTCTAATCAAGCTTGACCAACCCGGTTGTGCACGCAGACGCATTTCCAACTGTGCCTGTAAGCGAGCATCAACTCTGTCCGTTAACGGCTGCCATCTTTGCTCCGACACAGGCACTGGCAATGATGGCAATTTCGGGCTGCTCTGTCCCAAAATACTTAACGTCAAACCCGCCACACATAAAACACCCATCAAGAATTTCATTCGTTTTTTTCACACTCCGTAAGAGAGGATAAACGCCGATGTTCACGCACCACCAATACCGCTAATAACAGCCAGACAAGTATTAGCATCATATTGAAACCTAGAAATTTTGTGATTTCCAATTTGAGTACGCGGCTACCAATAAGCACCGTTAATGCCGCCAACCCATCACCAAAACGCACACAAAGAGTGTCGATAGCAACCTTAGCTTTATAGATCATTTCACGACTGGTCGTCAGCCAAAGCACCTGTCGCGCGGTATTATTAATAGAGTAATTGACGCCATTCTCTGCGGTTTTTGCGGCACTGATAACGGATAAGGTATTACTCGCACTCATCGCACCATAGGAAACCAGAGATACCAGCGGCGGAGTCAACAGTAATGCTCCAAAACCACCATGACGCTGCAATCGAGATACTACAAAAGCTTGTAATAATAACCCGCTCAGATTCACCCAAAAATAGAGATGGCTGTAAAATACGGCGGTTCCACTTTTGATACCCTCGATATCGGTGATTCCCTCACTCGTCAAGGCTTGCTGTACAGCGGCAAAGAGTATGTTTTCGCCATTGGTCATGACCCAAAACATAACAAAGACCATAAAAGCTGTACAACGTAGATAATAATTACTCCATATCAACCGGTAGGCTCCAGCACCATCTCTTGCTGCCGGCTGTTCACGCAACTGAGCACCATCATGACTTTTGGTGATCCCATATCTATCCACATAATGGGCAAGCCCCAGTGCCAGCGCCAGCGGAACAGCGGCATATAACATAAGATCGAAAGTTTCCACTTGCCAGTACTTAACCAGCCGTTCGGATATCCAGGAGCCCGCCACGGCACCAGCCGACGCGCCTACGGCAATTAATGGAAACAAGCGCCGTCCCCGCTCTTCATCATAGAGATCGGCAGCGAAGGACCAAAACTGGGCCACCAGGGTCACCGCAAATATACCCACCCAGATATAAAAAATCACGCCAAGGTACGGTACCTGCACAAACAGGTTGCCCGGATAAAATAGCCAGAAGACAAACAGGTTGGCAAGAAAGAATAAGCCGACACGTTCGATCAAATGTCGTCGCGGCCAATGTCCGGCCAACTTCGCATAAAGTGGAATTAGCGCTAATAACACCAGGGTTTGGCCAAAGCTGGAATAGGCTTTGATTTCCATCTTCGAAAAACCTGAAATCACCGATACCGCCAACCAGCCTTCACGCACCGGCTTGATAAAATAATAGGCGGTGAGCACTAGAAAAATATTTGCCAACAACAACAACGCTGGGCCAACCTCATCGGATTGTACTTCAGTAAACAGGCGTAAAACCCGGTGTAAAACACCTTTTTCGACAACGGAGACAGGATTCAAGATGGTTGTGTTAGGTAGCGTTAGCTTTGGATTACAGGAATCGGTATGATCAGGTAATATTCTTCGCCAAGCAATGACAATCTTGAGAATTTTATTGATGCCGTTGTTCCCTATTTTTGCCTGCCTAGTGCTGTTGACACCAGCTGCTGTGTTTGGCGCTACCCCAACATCACCGCTTAAACCACCGCCGGAGGAAATACTGGAAGAAGCGCGCATGCTGGTAAAGCAGATGAAAAATAACGAGCGCGGCCCTTATCGTCGTATCCGTTGGTTTTGCAATGATGGCTCGATACATCCCCCCCACGCTTACGCCTGCAAAGACCTTGGCGGTGGACGCCAGCATGCTGAGTACTCCGAAGAGCGCAACCGGCTGGCCCATTTAGGCTGGCATGTAGGCACCGTTATTGCCGCGCTATCTTGGGATGAACTTTGGAGTCCGCCTCGTCACACGCGCCTCAGAGAACTACCATTAGAACGCCACATGATCGACCATCACAACGGCTGGGTGTTATCTAAGGCGCTTGATTATCGCGGTCGGGTACAACTTGAAGATGAAGAAACCGCTGGACGTAAATTATTACTACGCTTGCTGCAACAACCTGATTGGTTATCCCAAAACTATCTGCTGGCGCTACAACTAATACAGACAATTCCGCACCATGGTGCCGAAGGGCGTAGTTATCAGATTCGCCAACTCGCTCAGAATATCGCCGAAAAAGATTCCGCTTTTAATCGTCTGCGCATAGAAATTCACTCCAGACCAAGTCCTACAAGTGCAAACCGTGTGCGGATGTGGGCCTTAGAAAGGGACGACTTACCCCCTGATGTGCTTGCCGACACAACGCTGTTGGCGAACGGGCTTGATGACCTTTATGGTGAATCTGCGCGTCAAACTCGCTTATTGAAAGCAGAACAATTCTTGGCGCAAACGGTGCCTGATGTCGCCAGCCTGCTTGCCGCTGGCCGCCAGCAACAAGGTATCGAACGGGTGGCGCGGCTAACCAAGGCTATGGCAACCCTGCGTGATAACACGCCAGCCGATAAGCCTTCCGCTTCCCTGTACCGTTTAAATCTGGTACTTGCCCTGGCCTCAGAAGTACGTGCCGCCGCATCAGAGCTATTGGTACATAATAGTTTGTCACGGCGCGAATTAATCCTGTTGGCAACCCATCTCTTGCAAGGCGCCTGGGCGTCGGGCTTGCTATCCGAAGGTGAACAACAGGCACTGGCAAAACCCATGCTTAAGCTGTTGCAAGAGGACTCAGCTGCCGGTAGCCTCTACTCCCATGCTGCTAGGCGATTGTCTCTGGCTGCCGCTTGGTCAACAATGACGGTACGCTATACTTTTGCGGAAGCCCTTTCACAATATAGTGCGTTGGATCACAGTGCCGAACGTTTCGTCGATGAAACCCTGCGCGGATCGGTGCTGCTGCCCTTGGGCGAGGTCGCCCAGCGCTTAGCCTTGGACGGCGCTGCCGTAGCCGGACTTTCGCATCATTTTTTCGGAACTCGTAGCAGCGGATTATTGGGTATTAATCCCGGCGTAGCGCGCGCTAAACTAAGGGTTATTAGTAGCGAAGAATTGGCCCTGGGGATTCAGCCCGCAGCAGACGAGATTGTCGTTCTGCCAGAAACAGTTGCTGAACTGACACCCGTTGCTGGCATTCTCACCCTCGGCGAAGGCAACCCTCTCTCCCATGTACAAATGCTCGCGCGCAATCTTGGTATTCCCAATTTGGTTGTCGCACCGACGTTACTGCCACGCCTGCAACAGGAAAGCGGTCAAACCGTGCTCTTAGCGGTATCGGCAGATGGCCGGGTTTACTTGGAACGTGAAGTTAATCTACCCGCTTTTGTGCGCGCTAAAACACCGGCCGCAGAATCTATTGCAACGAGTTTAGTCACTGTGCCGCCACCCAACCTTGAGCAGTTATCACTCTTACCCCTGGCAGAGCTGCATGCGGGATTATCCGGCAAACTGGTTGGGCCAAAAGCGGCAAATGTCGGCGAACTAGCGCGGCGTTTTCCCGGCCGGATCGCACCAGCGGTAGCAATACCCTTCGGTATCTTCGCCGAATACACTGAGTCACAAAGAGTACAGGTTGATGCAGCCTACGGCAGGTTTCGCTTAGGCGAGCTGGATCAGGAAGGATTGAATGCGGTACTTGACCAAATGCGTAATGAAGTGAGCTCAACCCTGCTCAGAGAGGATCTCGTTGAACAGCTGAGAACTGCGATGACGCAGGAGTTTGGAGCGCCCAATAGCTACGGCCTGTTCGTGCGCTCTGATACCAATGTCGAGGATCTACCCCAATTCACCGGCGCAGGTTTGAATGAAACCATACCCAATGTAGTGGGGCTGGAGGCCCAATTGAAGGCCATCCCACGCGTTTGGGGATCGGTGTACTCACGTCGGGCAATGGCGTGGCGCGGGCGCATTTTACAGCATCCGGATCAGGTATTTGCCTCGATTCTGTTAATGAAAAGCATAGCGGCGGAAAAATCCGGGGTACTGGTCACTAAAGATCTGCATAGCGGCCAAGCGGGCCTCACGGTTTCAGCGGCCTGGGGGGTAGGAGGCGCCGTTGACAATGAAAGCGCCGCGACGCTGGTTTTACGTGAAGACGGCAGCAGTTTATTGCTGGCCGAGGCGAAAGCACCTTATCGACGCGAGCTTAATCCAAATGGCGGCGTGCAATGGGTGCCAGCAGAAAGCGGGCCCGTACTGAACACCACAGAACAGCACGAACTCCAGAAGCTGGCGGCAGAGGTTATTGCCAACTACCCACCTGTGCGGGACGACCAAGACGAAACCTTGCCCTGGGATATCGAATTTGCCTTTGCTGATGGCAAACTATGGCTGTTACAAATCAGACCACTGGTGCAACGCGGCCATATCGAAGCGAACCAATTGATTAATCGGCTGTTACCCACACCACAACCGAAGGAATCTATTCAACTCGACGAACTTGCCCTTTCCGCCGGAGGCTAGCCATGAGCAAATTACTTGTAACAATGCTTGCTTGCTGTTACCTGTCGGTCGATCTGTTGGCTTATCCATTAAACGGCACGGATAGTGGTATCCGGCGTTTAGAGGGTTCCCGTCTTGCTCAGGAACAGCCTCGTATCGCAAAACTTCCCTCGGGCGCACTGCTCGGTATCGAAGATATTCAATTACACCTGTTGCAACAGACTGATTGGGATATCAACGCTACCACTCAAGATCCGTCGTTACAGGCGGCGTTAAAAGCAATGTTTAGCGACCGCGATCCTTCCTATAGCATCGCCCTGATAGACTTCACCGACAGTCATAACATACGCTGGGCGGGCCTACGCGAAAATCGCGCTCAAGCCCCCGGTAGTGTTGGTAAGATTCTCTGCATGTTGGCGCTGTTTGATGGCCTGCGCCGCGCATTCCCAGCAATTGAAGACCGCCAGCGCTTACTGCGAGAACATATTATTACCGCTGAGAACTGGGTCATTAGCGACGAGCACAAGGTGCCGCGTTTCGACGCAAGCACAGGGATTATGACTTCCGCCATAATCCAACCCGGCGAAGCTTTTACCCTGTCGGAATGGCTGGATCATATGATTTCCGCATCAGCTAATGCGGCCGGCAGCACCATCTGGAAAGAAGCCATGTTATTAAGGGTGTTCGGCGCTGCCTACCCTCCCTCGCCTCAGCAGGAAGCCGATTATTTTCACCTCACACCACGTCAGACACAAAAAAATCTGGCGCAAGAAATTATCAACGATGCCCTTTTTGCTGCTTCGCTCAACCCAGAATACTTGCGAGTTGGCAATTTTTGGACGCGCACGGGCAAACAGCGAATTCCAGGCATCGGCGGCTCCAGCGCCACCCCCAAAGAACTGGCGCGGTTTTTCTTACGACTGGAGCAGGGGCGATTAGTAGACGAATGGTCCAGCTTGGAAATGAAGCGTTTCCTCTACATGACCAAACGCCGTTACCGCTATGCCTATCCACCAGAGCTAGCAAAAGCGGCCATCTATTTTAAAAGTGGGTCGCTATACCGTTGTAAAGAGGAAGTGGGTTATCGCTGTGGCAAATACATGGGCAACGTGGAAAATGCGATGAATTCTGTCGTGATCATCGAGTCACCAGCAAAGCCCGACACAGAGCAACGGCGTTATTTGGTCGCACTCACCTCCAATGTACTGCGAAAAAATTCCGCCTGGGATCACGCCCGTATCGGCGCCGCCATCGAAGAACTAGTGCGCCATGGCAACGCCGTTCCGGTAAACGACCTTGGCGACAATGCCGTCATCAGAGATGCTGGACTCAGCGAATAAGCATGGTTGCTATTTTTGTCTGTTACATCTCGGCATCCGGCAACACCCGTAGCGGCATGGTGTCACTATTGAGTTTAATCACCAACGAGGGGTCGACCCGTACGCCACTCCCCGCATAAGTGCCCGCTGCCGTAAAAGTACTGAGCTGCACGTTGTAACCCTCGATCATGGGGAGTTTGAAAAATTCCTGGAAAATCATATTTTGGCTTTCAAAGCGTCCCTCGGTGCCTTCCAACAATCGGTGATTCTTATCGAAAATACTGATATTCAGACCCGCACGGCCAGCAATGGGCTTGGCGACATAACCTTGCGCCTGCAAATCCTCCGAGAGCTGGAAGGAAGAATTCAACAGGTAATCATGGTTTGGAAACAGCGTCCAAAGTACCGGCAGGATAGCCTTATTGCTGGGAATTAAAGTCCACAGGGGTTCGAACACCATGACGTCTTTACGTAACAGAACATCAACTAACCTCGGCGCTCCGGCATGTTGTTCGCCCGCTGGGTAATTATTGAGTTTTTCTTCATCATCTTCGCATTCGGCACGAATCTGATCCAATGCCGTTTCCCAGGCCCAGGTTTTCCAAACCCAGCGGATTCTATCGCCATCGGCATCCAGAATATTACCCGCCTCATCCCAACTCAGGCCCGTCACGCCATGAATGATCTTACTGCGGATCCCCGCCTCCTCCATCGCTTCCTGCATAAATAGAGCATGATAGGTTTCCTCAAGGTCGCGATCTTGCATAATGTGGAGAACATCCGTCTTCACACCGCTGGCCTGCCAGGCATCGCGTAACTCTGCGTGCAACGCCTGACCCGGATCACGGCCCAGGGTACAGCCAAAATGCTTGGCCCACTTACCCTGAATTTTGCCGCATTCAATATGGCACGAAGCGGAGTCACAGTTATATTCATAGACCTTGAGCCCGCGCTCAGAAAGAGAAAAGTCAAAACGACCGGTGATCATCTGATTACGCCGGTTATTCCAAGATTGCCGGATTTTCCCCCACAATGCGCGAGGGATGTTAAAATTTTCCAGCAATTCAGGATCGCGCAAAACGTAGTCCGTGGCGTGCATAAACAGCTGATGCAATTCATTAGTGGCACGCTTGAGTTCTGCGTTGGCCGTTTCTGAGATGCAAAAGTATTTGTATTGGTCCACCTCAACAGCTGTCATCCTGTGCCCCTGCATCAATTCCACATAGGCCGCTTCATCGGGATTTGCAATGTTCAACCAGGAACGCTCAGCCTGACCGTGATTCGGAACCTCCCGCATCTGCACGTTAAGAAGACGTTTATCCAATGCCGGGAATTTTTCTGCGTAACGATCGTCGTCGGTCTGAATAACCCAGCCGCGAATACTGGCATCGCCAAAGGAACACTCCAACCAATATTCGCCGGATTCCGTCACCTTCGCTTTAATTTCGCGCGCATAGTTTCGACCTGCCGGCCAAATCCTATGCCCCACATTCTGTTCCGCGAAGCGTGTGTAGTGCTCAGTCACTTCCGTCACCACCGCGACATGTCCGGTGTCTTCAAACTCCCCACCTTCATCCCAGATCAGCAGACAGCCCGGCTCGGGATGACGTTTCGAGCCATTGCGAAAGGCATGTAGAGGTAACCTTTTGTTCTCATGGGCGACCCGCACCGAACCAAGGCGAAAAATATCATAAGCCATCGCCACATCATCGAAAATGTAACCTTTGTTCAGATACATCCAGCGTCGCGCAAACTCAACACATTGCCACTTGTAGCCCATATAAATGCCGTCGACGTAGCTTCGATAGGCATGGCGATCAGGTAATTGTTCGTCATCTGCGGTTTCATAATCGGATGAATAAACCGGCACCTCGCCCGGGGCCATCCCCAGAAACGCGCCGAACTTGGCTGGTGGTTCTAGTTTGTGTTCTTGCATTTTCACCTCAGTAAGAATGGCTACGCAATTTACAATACTATTCCCGTTAGCGTACAGAATGCAGTAATAATTTTTTGAGCGATATATGTTTATTGCTTAGGGGAAACTCTGATTAATTCCATAGGAAATAATGAAGAAACCAATTGAACCGCGAAATAGGTTAATGACTACGGAACTTATCTTGCTCTGAACAGCGAATGACTATTTCGCCTAACATAATCATACTAACAGCACCTAACAGCACCGGCCACTGGATGCCCTCGCCGGGTGTATAAACAAAAAGCATTATGGTTAGCAGCAAAACCGAAATGCAGCTACAGGCAAGCACACGGGCGACAAATAGGTTCCCAGGGATGGCGAAGGGTCGAGCACGACGCGGATCAGTGATACGCATTTTGATGAATGCCAGCATCATACCGATATAGGGTAATAAAAAAATGACGGCGCTAAACGCAAACAGCGACCAGAACAGATCTTCGTTCGAACCCGCCATAAAACCATACATAATTAATAGCAAGGTGCTGACCGTACCCATAGCCACAGCCGCGCCAAGCGGTGTCCCACGGCTTTTACTTTCGATGGCGAAGAAGGCAGGCAACTCACCTTCCATTGCCGCTTCCGCTGCCGCCCGATTACAACCCAAGGCCCAGGTAACGCCGTTTGAAAAAAAAGTATAGAGTGCAGCAACGCCTAACGCCAAGGCAAATACCCGCCCTGTTTCCGTTGTGCCAAAGAATAGATAAAGGGTGTCCATCAACCCTTCTACCAGGTTAATTTCTCTGGCTGGGATAGCTGCCAGCACCGCAATAGTAGCTAAGGTATAAAGCACGATAATCATCAGCCCTGAAATAAAAATCGCACGGGGTACATCGCGTGCTGGATTTTTCATTTCTGCGCTACCTGAACTGACCAGTTCAAAGCCTAGCATGCCGTATATGATCGCCGGAATATACTGCAAGCTGGAATTCCAACTGGGCTTCAGGGAAGCCAAGGTTAATTCGTTGGCCATACCATGACTCTGGGTATAAATGAAAGCACCTACGATAATGGCGAGAAATACCACCACTTTAAATATTGCCCCGATATTGGGCACCCACTTGCCAACATCCAGAGTAATGATATTAACGAATACGGCAAACCAAGTCAGGCCAATACCAATACCAATTTGCCAAACCAGCGAAAGCTCTGGAAAGAATAATTGCTTGAAAATACCGGCAAATAAAATATAGATGGCGGGAATCCATACAGCTGTATTCACCCAATAGCTCCAGGTGGCTCTTGACGCCCATCGCCCGCCAAATGCATCACGAATCCAGGCGTAAATTCCACCCTGTTCCGGGTAGGTACAGCCCATTTCCGCAGAGATCAGCGCAAATGGCACAAAGAAGATCAAGCCTAAAAACAACCACCAAAAAATACTCGAAGAACCAACCGAAGCGGCTGCGGTCAAGGTGTCCAGTAAGAGGATAGCGGATACGGTAAAAAGCACCATATCCTTTTGGCCGAGGGTTTTAATATGGTTCACTGTTGCCGTCATTATCCGCTCCCAAGATTATTTTTATCGGCTTTTTTGGTGCCCCGCAAAGGGGTGTAAACCTAGCGGCTAACGAATATTGTAATGCGCCGCAGTCGCATCCAAGGCAAAAAGCAATCGTTCAATCAAGGTATCAATTTCCTGTTTGCTACAGATAACGGGCGGCGCAGAAATAATTGCATCGCCTACGGCTCTCACCATCAATCCGTTGGCTATGGCAGTATCGCGACAGAACAGCGCACCCTCACCGTTTAGCGCCAACTTTTCCCGCGAAGATTTGTCGCTAACCAACTCTAACGCGGCAACCATGCCTTTTACACGCGCCTCTCCTACAAGCGGATGATCCGCCAGTTCTTTCCAGCGCCGCTCTAAATATGGCGCGATATCAGCAACCACCTTTTCAATAATCTTTTCTTCTCTGAGAATATTGATGGTAGCAATGCCCGCTGCGCAGGCCACCGGATGACCGGAATAGGTCAGGCCATGCGCGAAATCGCCGCTGCCGGTACTTAACACATCGGCAATCTTATCCGACACCATAACTCCACCCAAGGGCTGATAGCCGTTAGAAACACCTTTCGCGAAGGTCAACAAATCGGGCTTAATACCGTAGGTCTCGCAACCAAACCAGTTTCCTGTGCGGCCAAAGCCACAAATCACTTCATCGCTGATTAACAAAATTTCGCGCTCGTTACAGATTCGTTGGATTTCCGGCCAATAGGTTTTCGGCGGCACGATAACCCCGCCCGAACCCTGAATCGGCTCCGCAATAAAAGCGGCAATTTTATGCTCACCAATTTCATCGATTTTCTGTTCTAATTCACGCGCCACCTTAAGACCAAACTCATCTCGACTTAATTCGCCGCCTTCTTTAAACCAATGCGGCTGCCCAATATGATGGACGTAATCGAGTCCCGTGTACTGCTTATGCATAAAGTCCATACCACCGAGGCTGGAAGAAGCGATAGTACTGCCGTGGTAGCCATTGATACGGCCAATAAAGTGTTTCTTTTCGGGCTTGCCAAGCAAGTCAAAGTAGCGATGCACCAGTTTGATATTGGTGTCATTGGCCTCTGATCCAGAGTTGGTAAAAAACACATGATTAAATTGGGATGGGGTAACATCCACCAAGGCCTTTGCCATCGTCACCGAAGGCTCATTCGAACAGTTAAAGAAGTTGTTGTAGAAAGGCAGTTTATGCAACTGTTCATTAATCGCGTCAAAGATTTTGGTCTGACTATATCCCAAGTTGCAGCACCAGAGCCCAGACATACCATCCAGAATCTGGTTACCGTCGGTATCGTAGATGTAGATATGCTCCGCACGAGAAATAATCCGTCCACCCGTCTGTTGATACTTTTTAATATCCGTAAACGGATGTAGATGGTGCGCCTTGTCCAGCGCCTGTAATTCCAGTGTTTGGTTTTGGGCATTCATGTAGGTATTCCTATCTTGTTACTTTAAATCAGGCTTTAAATCGTGCCGACAAACCCTACACCTAAGAGGTATGGGGTAAGGGTGTCAAATTAGTGTTAAATATATTGGCACAATTCATTTAGAATTAACTTAACCCAAAAGGGGTGGTTTCAGGAGTTTTTATGCGTTCAAGTCGTTACCCTATCGTTGGCATTCCCTGCGACGTCATCCGCAATGGCATGCATCCCTTTCACGGAGTGGGGGAAAAATATATCAATGCCGTCGCCAACGGCGCGGATGCCTGCCCTTTGTTAATTCCTGCACGGGGTCCCGGTGACGACTTGCAGATTCGCAATGATGATTCAAGCATGGAACGGCTACTCGATACGCTTGACGGACTCTTTTTCCCCGGCAGTCCATCCAACGTGCAACCACACCTATACAGCAAAGAACAAAGTCTTACGCCTGAGGCACACGACCCGCAACGTGATAACACCACGCTACCGCTGATTAAAGCCGCATTAGCACGGAAGATGCCGATACTTGCCGTTTGCCGGGGTATGCAGGAACTCAATGTGGCGCTGGGGGGAACGCTACATCAACGCGTGCATGAAATTCCAGGGATGATGGATCATCGTGAGGATAAAAGCCTATCGAGGGAAGCACAGTACTCAGATACTCATGAAGTGCAATTGGCGCCCGGCGGTATATTAGCGAATTTGGCCAATACCGAATCCATCCGCGTTAACTCTTTGCATGGCCAAGGCATGAATCGACTGGGTAAGGGTTTGCTTGTTGAAGCTTATGCCCCTGATGGTTTGGTCGAAGCCTTCCGCCTGGAAAGTGTGGATCATTTTGTCGTTGGCGTGCAGTGGCACCCTGAATGGCGTTTTCAAGAAAATCCTTTTTCACGTGCCTTGTTCAAGGCTTTTGGCGTAGCCTTGAGATCGCGATAGCAGTCTCCCGTTCCACCCTATCAAAACGCTAGATTACTGGCTCGGAAAAAATTCTGCCGCCATTGCGTCGGGATTTTTTAGTCGATTGGGTCATTTGATTTGACTGCTCACATTTGTTACGGTGCCTCCTAATCCAGCTGATTTGCCCGTTTCCATGCTCACAGATTTACGGATATTACTGTTAATATTAACCGCCTTTCCCGCAATTCTTGTTGCTGCGATAATGCCTTCCTCCCTCACCGTTAACACCGAACTTTCGAAAGAGGGGTTTGTTACGTTGTATTGGGATGTACAGCAGGATACGCAGAACAACGCAACCCCGGCGAGCCTACAAATTTCAAGGGATGCGGCGTTTACCCATCGCCTACGAGAATTGCGGCTACCGCAACAAAACAAGGTACACCTAAGTGGCTTTGAAAATGGTCTCTACTATGCGCGCCTAGTGGGGGAACAACGACAACCGCTCTCCGCCATCATCCAATTTCGTGTGCAACACCACAGCCTGAAAAACGCATTCCTGTTATTCGGTATCGGCCTGCTACTCTTTATTTTATTACTGGCTTGTCTTCTGCAATTTACCCGTAAACATGCACAAAGACCATGATTGACTCTCAGATACCGACACAGACCGCGCTTATTATTTTACTTCTTTTTGGCGCGGGCTGGATTGCTTTTGGCTGGTGGCTCGGGCGTCGTAATAAAAC
Source organism: Pseudomonadales bacterium (assembly GCA_024234615.1). Taxonomy (NCBI): domain Bacteria; kingdom Pseudomonadati; phylum Pseudomonadota; class Gammaproteobacteria; order Pseudomonadales; species Pseudomonadales bacterium. The sequence goes on along the minus strand of JACKNY010000001.1, from coordinate 1,233,381 downwards.
CCTTGAAGACTATATGCTGGCAGGGCGTAACGTCGGGCTGGCCCTCGCCTCGGCCACGGCCATGGCAACCTGGATTACCAGCAACACGACCCTTGTGGCTCCCCAGTTGACTTACCAGTTTGGCATATGGGGCATGGTTGGTTATTCCATGGCCGCGCTCGGACTTATTTTCTTTGCACCCATGGCGCAACGCATCAAAGCACTAATGCCCAGCGGATACACCTGTGGTGATTTTATCCGCCTGCGTTTCGGCAGAACGGCCTGGTATGTTTTCCTGGTAGTTTCCTTTTTCTACGCCATGGGTTGGCTGGTCAGCCTCGGTATGGCCGGAGGCATTCTGTTAGAAGCCTTGAGCGGACTAGATTATCACCTCGGCATGACGGCCATTTTAGTGATCTGTGTTTCCTACACATTACTCGGTGGGTTGCGTGCAGTTATTGCAACAGACTACATTCAGACCTTGATTATTCTCTTTGGCGTCCTCTTTATCGGCTATGTTTGTTGGCGCGATGTCGGCCTGACAACGATTTACCAAAATGTCTCAACAGAACAACCTCAGTTGTTAAACCTGCTTTTCCCGGCAGCGATTATGTTTTTGTTCAATAATATTTTTTTCGGCATCGGTGAAATTTTTCATTCCAATGTCTGGTGGTCTCGGGCTTTTGCCTTTCGGAAAGGGCTCGGCAAACGCGCTTATCTGCTGGCCGGATTGCTCTGGCTGCCGATTCCGATTGTTACCGGCTTTATTGCCCTTGCCAGTTCCTCTTTAAATGTTTATCCGCCAAGTCCGGATATGATTGGCCCCCTGGTAGCAGCTAAATTATTGGGTGAAATCGGCGCCGTATTTGTGTTTATCGTAGTCTTTTCAGCGTTAGCGTCCAGTCTCGACTCGCTCCTTGCCGCCACCGGCGACCTGCTGACCGAAGATATCTACCGTGGCTTGTTGCGTCCAGCCTCTGACAAACAGCACTTATTCAAAGTGAGCAAACTGGTGGTGCTGGGGCTCGGTCTGACAACCTGGGTGCTTTGCTTGCCACGTCTGACAACCTTGGGTGAATTGCTCAATTTTACCGGAGCTTTTGTTGCCAGCACTATTTGGCCCATTGTTTTTGGCTTGTATCGCCGCCGCTTAACGGGCGCTTTCGCGGCACTGGCAATGGGGTTGGGTACACTCAGCGGCTTATTCGGTTATTTTCAGATTGGCTTTTACGTGGCGGCGTTAACTTCCTGCCTGATATCCCTGCTGATATGCGTCATCGGCTTGTGGTTACAGGACGCTCAATTTGATTGGGCGCGATTACAAAACGCAAAGGAGGAGCTTTGATGATCAGCCTAACGCTATTTGAGTTGTTAATTAGCGGTGCGTTACTGGTGACCTGTCTGTCTCCATTGATTTTAATTGGCCTGTTGATCAGGGACTGGAAAAAAGGTGATTTATGGTAACGAAAATTGGTGAAGAGGCGGTGGCGTTCAAACGTGAAGCGCCAGATGTCTATGGCGATGCGCATCCCAAAGCGCTATTAAGAGAGGTACAGGAGGACGGCGATCACCTGAAAAAATTAGCGTCACAACACATTGTTTCTTCCGATCAGTTTGATCGCCAGACACTGCTCCAGCTATTCCGGCTCGCGGCCAAGTACGAAAGCAACCCTGACCGCTATAGCACGCCGCTACAGGGGAAGATACTGATCAGCGCTTTTTACGAGCCCAGCACACGGACACGCCTTTCCTTCGAAAGCGCCTGGCATCGTCTGGGCGGAGACATCATGTCGATTACTGATCGCTCGACAACGGGCATCGCCAAAGGAGAGTCACTGACGGATGTCGGAGAGATGTTCAATAATTATGGCGACTGTGTAGTGCTTCGCGATAGCGGCGAAAGCGCCGTCAAGGAAATGATGCAGACACTACGCATTCCGATTATCAATGCGGGTAATGGATTGGATGAGCATCCAACTCAGGCGCTGGCGGATCTCTACACCATTTTCAAATGGCACCCTCAACTCCTGAACAAGGACTCTGAACTGCATCAGCCTATTAAAATCGGCATTGTCGGGCTACCCAATAAAATGCGGACTGTGCGCAGCTTATTAAAAATGCTCGCCATATTTCCAGAAATTATCGATGAAATCATCATTTTCCATGATACCGGCATTGATACCATTTTCGATGAGGGACAGCGGGAGCAATTGGAAAAAGCAGGTCTTCAGGTACAGGTTAGTAGTGACTTGAACGGCCTGTTGCCGCGACTTGACGTCATATACATCAATGCAATCGCCTGGGTGGGGGAAAGTTTTGAATCCTTCGGCAGGCGCTTTGTGCTCAGCAAGTCGAGCCCATTAAAAGCCGACGCGATCATAATGCACCCTCTCGCACGCGGCGAAGAACTAGCTACCGACCTGGATGAAACGCCGCATAACTGGTATTTCTCGCAAGCACGCGGGGCCGTCTTTTTGCGTATGGCGCTACTGACCTGTATGTGCGAACGCACCGAGCGGGTAATGGACGTAGTGTGACCTTCAACGCATAGGCTAATCCAATCATAGGTATTCATATGACCAACTTCCGATTCGGACTAACTTCTCCTTAGTCCGGTTTTTTGTAACACAAAGGAGCATTATATGTGTGGTATTGCTGGTGTTTTTCACCGCGACGCGCAACAACCGATCGACTCACAACTATTAGTCAACATGGCGGCCATTCAACACCATCGCGGCCCCGATAATTTCGGCTATGCTAACCCGGCTGGCTTGGGCATGGGTATGAGTCATGCGCGCCTGTCAATTATTGATCTCAACGAGGAGCGAGGCCGCCAGCCGTACGTATCACCCGAACAAAATCTTTGGCTAGTACATAACGGCGAGTTTTACGATTTCCAGCGCATTCGCGCTAACCTGGTTTCAACTGGCGACCGTTTCGCCAGCAAAAGTGATTCTGAAATTATTCTGCACCTCTATCCACGCTATGGTATGGAAAAAACGCTGGACTATTTACGTGGTGAGTTTGCTTTTGCCCTGTTCGATAAGGCCGAAGACTGCCTTTACCTGGTACGCGATCGGTTCGGCGTTAAGCCCCTATATTGGGCGGAGACCGAAGACGGCGTCGTTTTCGGTTCGGAACTGAAAGTACTGTTTGCTCATCCCGGCGTGAAACGCGAGCTCACAGCAGAAGGTGTCTACCACCAATTAATTCAAGTCATGGTGCCCGGCAGCACCGCCTTCAAAGGTGTGCATCAAGTGCCGCCCGGACAGCTGATTAAAATTCAACGCAAAGACGGCCAACTAAAAATTCATCAACAAAAATACTGGGATATCGACTTTCCCGTGGCCGGGGATTATGTCAATCAACGCGATGAAAATTATTACATCGAAGGGGTCAGAGAGCAGTTACTGGAAGCCGTACAACATCGTCTGCAGGCGGATGTTCCAGTAGGCTGTTACCTGTCCGGCGGTATTGATTCGTGCTCCATTCTTGGCCTATCCGCCGCCGTACGCCAAGATCCCGTTAAAGCATTCACCATCGGATTTGACAGTAGCGACTATGACGAAACCCCAATTGCCCGCGAAATGGCTGAAATGACCGGCGCGGAACAATTGGTACTATCCCTCTCCGCCGAACAACTGTATGACCATTTCGCCCGCACACTCTGGCACACCGAAAGAACTATCTACAATACCCTGGGGGTCGCCAAGTTATTGATGAGCGAAACGGTGAAGAAAAATCGCTATAAGGTCGTGCTGACCGGTGAAGGCTCCGACGAGCTATTCGCTGGTTATCCCGCCTTCCGCAAAGATATGTTTCTGTATGGCCTGGACAACCTGCCTGCCAGTTTGCGCAAAGAATGGCAGGCCAGCCTGGAAGCCAGCAACCAATTATTTCGTGGCGCTATGTTGCCACGTGAAGATTTTAGCTCGGCAGCAATGAATGCTGTGGTGGGCTTCACTCCCAGCTGTTTACAAAACTGGCTACACTGTCATGATTTCGCCATGCCGTTGATTAATCCGCAATGGCGCCAGCAATTAGCGGACTATGACGCCGGTGACGCCATCGCCGCGACATTCGATAAAAGCCAGCTGGATGGCAGGCATCCCTTAGATAAAGCGCAATATGTCTGGATCAAAACCATGCTTGAAGGTCAAATCCTGACTTGGGGCGGGGATCGGGTAGATATGGCAAACTCAATGGAGGCACGCCCTCCATTTTTGGATCACCATCTGGCACGGTTCGCAACCCAGGTACCACCGCAACTACGGATCAAGGGTGCAACCGAAAAATACGTCTTACGCGAAGCGATGAAAGGGCTGCTGCCGGAAACCCTGTATAAACGGCAGAAGTTTGCGTTCATGGCGCCGCCAGCGCATACCGACAAAAAGAAATGGCGCTCGATGCTGGGTCTGATGCACGAATACGCGAACAGGGAGAAGGTTGAGGCTGCCGGCCTACTTGATTATCAGGCGATAGAAACGCTGCTAAATAATCACGAAAACCCAGCGATGGATAACGAGACTAAAGTTCAGTTAGATGCCATGATCAATCATATTCTTGGCGTGCAATTGCTGCATCACCACTTTGTTGCGCAGGATGTGCCGAAATTCGCCGCACAACGCGCAGAAGCATTAAACTGGACGGCATAACCTGAGTTACTCGCAAAACGCTGCGGACAGTCTTATTCCGCCGCCAGTTCAATGACCGTATTCAACAATACATTGCAGCCCTTTTCGACATCCGCCCAGTGCGACCATTCGTCTGGCGCATGGCTAATACCGCCGATACTGGGAATAAATATCATACCAGTCGGTGTAATATCAGTGAAAAACTGAGCATCGTGTCCGGCGCCGCTGGGCATGATTTCATAGCTATAATTCAGTTTGCGGGTATGTGCTTCGATCAGCGACATAATGTCTTGCGAACAACTTTTCGGCCCCAACCAACTCATTTGTTCATACTCAAACATCAAGCGGTGCCGACGCGCAATCGATGATAAAGCTTTGCGACAGTTGGCCGCCAATTCGTGCATAACCTCCTCAGACATATCGCGGCCTACCAGAGTAAAATCCGCCTCTCCGGGGATGGTGTGGGCGTAGCCGGGTTTCAGTTCAACCCGTCCGATAGTCAGACGCGATTTATCGGTACCGTCCTCGTCAATGATACGCTGAATTTCATGGGCGAAATCCGCCACCCCCATAAAGGCATCGCTGCGCATATTCATCGGCGCCGTTCCCGCATGATCGGCTTTGCCAATCAATTTGATCAACCACTTGAATACACCGGAAATACCCTCGACAACGCCAATGCTATTACCGCTGGCTTCTAGCACCGGACCCTGTTCGATGTGCAGTTCAAGAAACGCCTTTATGCTTTCCGGTGTACGGTAAGCGTGCAGTGCCTGATGATAATCCAATCCCCGTTGGGCCATCGCGTCGACCAAGCTTAAACCTTCTGGCGCTTTGGCATGTTCCAGCCAGTCCAGCGTCAGTGCGCCGGTCAATGCCTGAGCGCCCAGCATCCCGCCAAAACGCCCCTCTTCTTCACTGGTGGCGATTACTTCAATCGGGTGTTTCAGGGGTATTTTTTGCTCCTGGATCACCCTAATACACTCAAGACCTGCGATCACCCCAAGCACACCGTCAAACATTCCCCCGGCGGGTACCGAGTCCAGATGCGAACCGATTAGAACCGCTGGCTGCTCATCATCTCCCAAGCGTCCGCAAACATTACCCACGCCGTCCATATGCGTAACCAGCCTATGTTGGCGAAAATAATCCATTAACCAAGTGCGTGCCTGCCAGTCGGCTTCACTAAATCCTTGTCGATAAATACCTTTCTCGGCGGCGTTGCAACCGAACTCGGATAAACGGTAAAGGTCTTTTTCAATACGCTGAATATTGACGGAACAGTTGATAAGAACCTCCTCGGCTGCTAAGACAGGAATTACCAATCTACGCAAGTTGAATCGTTATTTCAAATCCAAGCGGATTATTCATGAACCGTTTGCTGATTGAAATAAGGGGGCAAACTACCCCAAAGGGCTATTTTCTTTTTTTCTGTTGCGCTTTAGTCTAAGAAACCTCTGATGGATTTCTTAATGTCTTTGCATTACTGATAATCAAGCTGACGGGTAAAAGCCATGTACAAAAAACGCAAACAAACTCTGGGCCGTATGGAGCCATCCCTGTATGCCAACCCTTTCGGCTATTTGCAATGCCCCCTAACGCGGGATCTCACGCAAGCCGATGTCGTGGTATTAGGCGTACCCTATGATCTGGCGACATCAGGCCGCGCCGGGGCCCGCTCCGGCCCGGCAGCGATTCGAAAAATATCCAGCAACCTGACCTGGGAGGAAAAACGCTGGCCCTGGCGTTTCAATCTGCATGAAAAACTGCGGATAATTGACTACGGTGATTTGGAGTTCCCTACCGGTGATAGCGAAACCTTCGTCTCGCTATTGGAATCCACTGCGGCACAAGTACTAGATGCCGGAAAAACTCTTTTATGTCTGGGTGGAGACCATTTTATTTCCCTACCCCTGATGCGGGCACACGCGAGAACACACGGACCCATTTCGATCATTCATTTCGATGCACACACAGATACCGAAGAATCCGACAACCCCTATAATCACGGTGCCATGTTTTATCAGGGGCCGAAGGAAGGTATTATCGATCCTTCGTATTCGGTGCAGATTGGCATCCGCACCGAGTATCCGTTCGAGACTCACGAATACCTGGTGATTGATGCGGATAAAGCCAACGCCTGTTCAGCGAAAGAAGTCGGCCTTGCCATCAAACAAAGAATCCAAGATACACCCGCCTACGTCACCTTCGATATTGACTGCCTAGATCCGGCTTACGCACCTGGTACCGGGACACCGGTTGCAGGCGGCATGAACACCAACAAAGTATTGCAAATTCTACGCGAACTGGTGGGTTGTCGTTTAATCGGGATGGACATTGTCGAGGTCGCCCCGGCCTACGATCATGCTGAAATAACCGCGCTCGCAGCAGCAACTATCGGCCTGGAATTTTTAAACGTACTGGCCGCTGCAAAGTAAATAAAACGAGAACGGCCCCGGAAAAGGGCCGCGCTGAATAACTGACTAGGCTGGGGGGTTGTAACCGACGATGCCCTTAAGTTCAAGGAAGTCATGGAAGGCAAAGCTGCCCCATTCGCGACCGTTACCGGATTGTTTGTAACCGCCAAAGGGCGCATTAGGGTCAAAGTTATTACCATTGAGGAAGATTGTGCCCGCGCGAATTTTTCGGGCAATCGCTCGCGCGTGTTCGATATCGCCTGACTGCACGTAACCGGCCAATCCATAGGGCGAATCGTTGGCTATCGCTACCGCTTCGTCCTCATCCTGATAAGGCATAATGGCTAATACCGGACCAAAGACTTCCTCGCGTGCCACCAGCATGTCATTTTTCACATTGGCGAACACGGTAGCTTTGACAAAGTAGCCACGCTCCAGGCCATCCGGCCGCCCCACACCGCCAGCCACTAATTCACTACCCTCATCAATAGCGGCCTGAATCATTGATTGCACCTTGCTAAATTGTGCGCTATTGGCCAATGGCCCGATCACCGTCTGCTTGGATTGGGGGTCGCCAGCAATGGTTTCCTCCGCTGTCGCCTTGGCAATTTCAACAGCACGATCATGCAGACGGGCGGGAACTAGCATACGTGTTGGCGCATTGCAGGATTGTCCAGTGTTACGGAAGCATTCGGTGGCGCCTGCCGCCACAGCTGCGTCAAAATCTGTATCTTCCAGAATAATATTAGGAGACTTACCGCCTAGCTCCAGCGCCACACGCTTAACCGTATCCGCCGCCGCCTTTGACACCTGAATGCCGGCCCGGGTTGAGCCAGTGAGCGATACCATATCGACATCCGGATGCGCTGTCAGCGCCGCGCCAACACCGAGCCCGTCACCATTGACCATATTAAAAACACCGGGCGGCACACCGGCATCGTGCATAATCTGAGCAAAAAGATTGGCGGATATCGGTGCCAGTTCACTGGGCTTTAACACCATGGTACAACCGCATGCCAACGCAGGCGCAACCTTACAGGCGATCTGATTCATCGGCCAATTCCAGGGCGTAATAAAACCACACACCCCTATGGGTTCTTTGACAAGCTGACTGCCACCCAAGGATTCTTCAAAATCGTATGACTGCAACACTTTGCGCACAGTTTTAAAGTGAACCAGACCGATCGGTGCTTGCGAGTTGCGCGCTAAACGGATCGGCGCTCCCATCTCAGAGGAGATCGCCTGCGCCATTTCTTCCATCCGTTCGCTATACAGTGTAATAATGCGCTCTAACAGCGCCAGTCTTTCCTCAACAGAGGTCTGAGACCACGTCTCAAAGGCGACCCGCGCTACGGCAACTGCCTTCTCAACATCAGCAGCATTGCCCAGTGCGACCCGCCCGATCACCTGCTCAGTCGCCGGATTGATAACATCCTGCATGCGCTCCGTTATAGGGCTTACCCATTCGCCATTAATATAAAAATTATCGTACCCTTTCATTTATTACTCCTCACATACTCAATTTTTCACGCAGCACGCAGAACATATTCGTCTTTAGCTTTACCATTGGCATGATAATGATGTCACCGCCAAAATAACATAACCCGAAGAGGTAGTACTATAACCTATCATCCTGTACGTTTTCGATGAAAACGCGATGGCTTGTTTCTTAGTTGGGCGGCATTAGGGATGTTAAGCACGGTGAAATCAAGCTATCATTTCAACGCATAATTAGAAAATTTAAGTGAATCTATGTCATTCCTTGCAAAATTCAGCACTGCGACAGCACAGCTCGTACCCCGATTACGCTCAGACGTATTCCCGTCAATGCTCGCCAAGTACTTCAAACAACTCGCGGCACTCGATAATGTGGTGATTATCACCTACCCCAGTAAAAAATTGCCTCGTATCGAACATAACGATCTGCCCAGCGGTCAGCGGGCTTCAACTATTGACCGCTTTGTCAAAGGCGCGTTTTTACTGGACCCTTATTATTTGGCAGCGACCAAGAAGAACCAGCGCGGCTTTTATCAGCTCAACCAACTGGCGCCCTCCGGTTTTGATCACAGCGAATATTATCGGACTTACTATAAATCCTCAGGGCTGATTGATGAATGCGGCTATCTAATTCAGCTCGGCGATACCGGCAAAAATTTTGTTAATATTTCACTCGGCCGTATCAGCATGTCCGCTCCGTTCAGCGCAGAGCAACTGCTGCACTTCTCGGAAATAACACCCTTGGTGGAAGCATTGGTCACCCAGCACTGGCATACGGAAGATTTCGAATTCGGCACGCAAAAGGATCTGCGTGGCAGGCTCGAAGCCGCGCTGGAGTATTTTGGTAAAAGTATGCTAACAGAACGTGAAAGCCAGATGGTGCAAATGATCCTGCACGGCTATTCAACTAAAGCTATTTCTTCACGGCTCAGCATCTCAGTAGAAACGGTGAAGCTGCACCGAAAAAATGCCTATGCGAAACTTGATATCAGCACCCAGGGCGAACTCTTTCATTTATTCATCGACTCGCTGATGAGTATCGACAACTACGAAGGCGGGGATCCCTTGATACCCTATCAAAGCGCCATAACTGCACGCTCCTCACCCTCATAAATTTCGCTCTAACTTAGCTTGGGTTTGTTCTTGCGAGCGGTCTCCACCTGCCATTCAAAGACATTCATCTCAATAAAGATGAAGGCAATGATCCAGAGAAACGCATCCCAGAAATCGATAAAGTCGCCTTCCGCCCACCAGTAGGCCGCCGCTAAAAGGAGCACACTGTATAACAGCCCTTTGGTCGCTTTACTCGCCAGCAGGACGCGCCCTGTTAGCATTCCTCTCAACTGTAGCCGTACATCTATTTCCAACACCAACACTACTAGCAGCCAATCGCCGGCGTTAACAACATCGACCCAGGACAACCATTGAGCAGCTTCCAAGGTGCGTTGATCTGTGATGACATTTGATTCCAACATAAGTACCGCAGCGGCTGTTGGATTCAACGATTGGCAGCTAAGAGCATCCAGCACTCTGTACTGGTCATGGCCGGTCATATAGTAAAAAGACGACCCTATCAGACTGCAAAGATCAGTGGCGGATACCGGTGTTATTTCATAAAGCGCGAGACATCTGGCAACGTATCCATAAAAGGCATAGAGAATCGCACAGACACAAAGTGCCCGTATTCCATGCAAGCTAAACTTGAGCCTGCCTTTGATTTTTTCATCGGGAATAACGTAGGTTTCCAGCTCAAAGAGTAACAGCAAGATGACCCAGGCTGTCGTATCCAAGGTAGTCGCAAAGGCTTCGACTAGACGCGCTATCGAAAAGCCGGTCGCGAACAGGTGTTGCGCAGCCAGCCAATCGTCCCTAAAAAACAGAAAAATATTTAAGACTAAAAGCCCGTAGATAGCGTATTTAAACAGGTTAAACCACAAATGAGGCGGATGCTTAGCTGACGCACTCAGACTCATTGACCCTCCACAGGCGTTCCTGCTCGCAGGATATAGCAAACTGCTAAGGAATTAAGGACACTCCTTAACAGGCTACTAAACGTTTAATAACAGATACTCACGCTCCCAGGAACTAATAACGCGGTTAAATTCTTCAAACTCATCCAGTTTAATCCAGCGATAAGCGCGAATAAAGTCCGGGCCGATAATAGACTCCAGATCAGATAAATCATCGAGTCCACGCAACGCTTCCTCAAGCGAACGAGGCAGCGTTATTTCTTCCTCATAGGCATTACCAAGATAAGGTTCTGTCGGTTGAATTTTATTTTTAATGCCCGCATAACCGCAAGCCAGAGTAGCGGCAATAGCGAGATAGGGGTTGGCATCCACCCCGGCAAATCGATTTTCAATACGCGTCGCCTCCGGGCCAGCGCTGGGAACGCGCAATCCGACAGTGCGATTATCATTGCCCCAATGCAAGTTGATCGGGGCAGCGATGTCCTTGGCAAAGCGACGATAAGAGTTTACGTTGGGCGCATAAAAACTGAAGATATCCGGGGTATATTTTTGCAATCCTCCCAGGTAATGCATAAAAATATCTGTTTTTTCACCAGTTGGAATGGAGAATACATTTTCACCCGTTGTTTTATTCACCAAACTCTGATGAATATGCATCGAACTGCCCGGCTCTTTTCTCATCGGTTTCGCCATAAAGGTCGCATAAACGCCGTGTCTTAATGCCGTTTCCCGCATGGTACGCTTGAAAGTAAAAACCTGATCCGCCAGTTCTAACGCATCACCATGCAGGAAATTTATTTCCATTTGCGCCGCGCCGGATTCATGAATCAGCGTATCAATGTTCAAGCGCTGTGCTTCACAGAATTCATACATGGTATTGATGATCGGCTCAAACTCGTTGATGGCATCGATACTGTAGGACTGGCGAGCCGCCTCACGGCGCCCAGAACGTCCAATTGGCGCTTGTAATTCGAAATCCGGGTCTTCGTTCTTTTGGATAAGATAGAACTCTACTTCAGGGGCGACGATAGGCTTCAGACCCATCTCATCATAAAGCGCCAGGACACGACGCAGCACGTTACGAGACGACATAGGGTGTAATTCGCCATCGCTGGTATAGCAATCATGGATAATTTGCGCCGTTGGCTCGTTGGCCCAGGGTACAAGGCGCACGGTGTTTGGATCTGCCGCTAAGACCATATCCTGATCCGTTGGACTAATCAGATCGTCATGCTCATCACAGTATTCACCGGTTACCGTCTGCAATAATATTGACTCAGGCAATCTGGGATCTTCGTTATTAAATTTTTCAGCTTTAATAAATTTCCCACGGGCGTTTCCTGTCATATCCGGAATGAGGCATTCAACCTCACTGATTCGGTGATCCCTAAGCCATTCTTCAATTGTACTCATCTTGTTCCTGCCAGTTGTTATTCATGCCGTGACGCTAAACCAATTAACATCTTATTCATCAGCATCTCCTGAAATTACCACAGACTTGAATTAAAACATAAACCGAATTATCATTCAATTGTTCCCGAATATATATTCGGTTATAAATCATGATAAGCGTTTGTTTTTTAATGCTTATTTCACGGAGCTTCTGATTAGCTCATATTTCTTTAGGTACTTGCCATTGACAACAACCAATTCCCAACACAGCCTATCCAATACCAGCGTCACTGGCTATACGCCTTCCTACTATGCGGCAACAGCAATCCCCTTCGCGCCTTCGCCCGCCTTGGCTGGACAGGACAACGCTGACGTATGTGTCATTGGCGGCGGTTATACGGGGTTATCTGCGGCCTTACATTTAGCCGAACAGGGTTTAAAAGTTATCTTACTGGAAGCGGAAAAAGTCGGCTGGGGGGCGTCCGGCCGTAACGGTGGCCACGTCGGTGTGGGTCAGCGCGTGGGCCAGTTGACCTTGGAAAAAAAGTTGGGTTTAGAAAAATCCAAGCAACTCTGGGATCTGGGATTGGAGGCGGTGGATTTAGTCAGGCACTTGATTGATGAGCACCAAATCGGCTGTGACCTCAAGGAGGGAATCTTACATGTCGCTGCAAAAGCTGGGGATGTGGAGCATCTAAAGCTGGAGTCAGAGCGCTTACGCAACCATTACGGCTACGAAAAAATACGTTTTGTCGAAAAGGCCGAAGTCGATAGCATGGTCGGGTCAAAAAAATTTCATGCCGGTCAATTAGATCTGGGCTCACTCCACCTGCACCCACTCAACTTTACCTTAGGGGTGGCAGCGGCAGCACGCAAAGCCGGGGTAAAAATCTACCAACAGAGTCGCGTGACCCATTACGAAACTGGCCAAGGCGTTAGGGTACATACCAACGCTGGCAGCGTGAACGCGAAACATCTCGTGCTTGGCTGTAATGGCTATCTCGATAAGTTAGAGCCCAAGATAGCCACTAAAATCATGCCAATTAATAATTTTGTGCTCGCCACAGAACCCTTATCCGAGCAGCTCGCGCGCTCACTGATCCGGGATGATGTCGCCGTTCAGGATTCGTTATTTGTGATTAATTATTGGAAGCTGTCGGCTGACAAGCGCCTTATTTTTGGCGGCGGCGAAAATTATTCGAGCAAATTCCCCAGTGACCTTAAATCTTTCGTGCGCAAATATATGCTGCACGTCTATCCGCAACTTGAAGACGTTCGAATCGATTATGCCTGGGGTGGGACGCTCGCGATAACCATGAACCGAATGCCACATTTCGGACAGCTCTCACCCAATATTTATTTTGCGCAAGGTTATTCAGGCCATGGCGTGGCCACAGCCTGTTTTGCCGGAAAACTCATCGCCGAAGCTATTAGCGGCAAGCCAGAGCGTTTAAATCTGTTTGCCAGCTTGCCGGTTCCCGGATTTCCCGGCGGCACGCTGCTACGCTGGCCAGCATTGGTTGCCGGAATGCTGTTCTACTCGCTCCGAGACAAGCTGTAGCGACAGGGTTTGAATTCGTTTTGGCTGACACTATAATCCAGCGCCAATTTTACAACGACGGGTAAGCTTCCATTGAATCAAGCCAATGATGAAAAACTAAAACCGCGCCGTAAGCCACGCCAAGACCGCTCTATTTTGCGCTCGCAGCAGATTATGGAGGTCACCGCGCAGCTATTGGAACGAGTTGGCTTTAACGACCTGACCACTATTCTAATCGCCAAAGAATTGGGAATTTCTGTTGGCTCGCTTTACCATTATTTTCCGAACAAACACGCCATTCTGCGTGCGTTGGCGAAAAATTGGCTAAAGGAGTGGACGCGATTGCTTGATAGCATCGACGCGCTAGCACTTGAACAGATGACCCTTGAGAGTGTTGTCGCCAAGCTCACCGACACCTTTATCGTGGTTTACCGCGAACAAAAAGGAATCTTACCTCTGGTGCAGGCGATGTTTGCGGTTCCCGAATTGCGTGATTTGGATGAGCAGCATGACGAACTGGTCATCTCACGTATGTCATCCATCTTTATTCGTATAGGTTTACGTCAATCTAAAAACGAGCTTTCCAGAATCGCACGCGCCTATCTTGAAATGACCCATGCACTCCTATTGGTCGTTTCTGCCCAGCACGGCATTCGTGCAAAACGTACCTTAGAAGATCTAAACACCGTCACCTGTTGTTTTTTGAGCCGTCACCTTAACGAACAGAGCCGCTAAACTTTAGGGGCGTCATAAGTAGGCTTCATATTCCATAGCGGTCACGTGCTTATCGAACTCATCCATTTCCTGTTGCTTGGTTTCAGTAAAAACACGCTGAAACTCGGTACCAAAATATTCTCTGATAAAGGTTGATTTTTTAAAGGCCTCCAATGCATCTGACCAATGCCGGGGTAAACTGGGTTCACACTGCGTATAGGCGTCTCCCTCAATCGGAGGAACAACCTCCAACTGGTTTTCCAAACCATATAATATGCCCGCCAGAATCGCTGCAACGACCAAATAGGGGTTAGCATCAGCACCTGCCACCCGATGTTCGATGCGCATCGCTTCATGGCTATCGGCAGGCACTCTGATAGAAACAGTTCGGTTGTCATAGCCCCAGGTTGGCGCTAAGGGGGCATGGCTGGCGCGCTGAAAACGTCGATAAGAATTTAAATGCGGCGCGAACAGCAGCATACAATCTTTCATGCTTGCCAAACATCCGGCAATCGCTTGTCGCAACAAATCACTACCTTGATCAGTCCCGTTATTAAAAGCGTTATTGCCATCCTGGTCGAGCAAGCTACAGTGCATGTGCATACCGTTGCCCGCCAGATCACCGTAGGGCTTCGCCATAAAGGTCGCACGCATACCCAGTTTTCGAGCAACGCCTTTAATTGCGCGCTGCAATAGCAAGCCTTGATCAGCCGCCAGCAGGGCGTCCGCCTGATGATAAAGGTTAATTTCGTATTGAGAAGGCGCGGCTTCGGCGATTAACGTATCGATGGGAAGATTCTGTATCGCACCGGCATCACTCACGCCGTGCATCAACTCAGACATATCCTGCATCACATCAAGACCATAGGTTTGTCCGCCCAAAGCGACATGACCACTCGCATTAGTCTGCGAATGCCGAGGGCGACCTTCATCATCGTTATCGGATTGGAATAGATAGAACTCCATTTCACTGGCAAGCACAGGCGTTAAATCCAGCTTCTGAAACCGCGCCATCAGTTTTTTTACAATTGATCGCGGATCATATTCGCAGGGCGCGCCGGACACATCATGCAGCGAAAGCAGCACCTGCCCTGTCGGTCGCTCTAACCAAGGTACTCGCGCCAGCGTTCTAGCGTCGGCTTCACAAATACCATCAACATCGCCATTATCGAAAACCCAGCTTTCAACATCCCTACCCCAAACATCAAATGCAAGGGTTGTTAACGGTAATTTCAGACCACCAGCAAAAGCTGTTTCAATTTTTGCTCTCGGCAGCCATTTGCCCCGGAGTTTGCCATTTAAATCTGGCAGTATGACTTCAAATAACTCAATATCCGGGTATTCTTCCAGGAAGGCATTTAATTGTTTTAATTCTTCGCTCATCAAATTTACTCTACCCAACGGCTAATTTAATTGAGCCAACAAGGTTGGCTCAATTTACCTGCGTATTGCTAAAAGCTCATATCAAAGGTAAGACCAACCGTGCGTGGTTTTGCCGGCCAGACTAGCGTATTGACTAAGCCAAAACCATTTAAATCGTCCTCGTCAGCATTCTCCCAACCGCGTTCAAAATAAACCTCATCCGTTAGATTCTCAACCCAAAGCACGACTGACCAGTTTTTATTACTATCAAATCCGACACGCAATGCTGTTTCGTGCCAGCTATCTACTGTCGCGGTTTTGATATTGCCATGACCACCGTATACCTGATCTTGATAGACGTGCTGCAAGGTTAAGTATAGACTGCCTGTGTCGATCGGATAGGAATAGGTAGCTATTACCGATCCACTAAATTCAGGCGCCATAGGTAGTTCATTTCCCTTGGTGCCGTCACCCGGCTCAAGTTCTTCGGTAATTTCACTATCCTGCCATGCCCAGGCCGCACGAATATCCCAGTTTTCGCCCGGCGTCCAATGCATATCCATTTCAATGCCTTGGCTTTCTGCTTCACCCAAGTTTTTAACCAACTGCGAGCCGCTTTCGAAAATAACCAGCTGCAAGTCCTTATAGTCGTAGCGATAGTAAGCAATGTTGAGCAGCATCGAACCCTCCAGCAGAGTGGTTTTGGCACCAATTTCATAGCTGGTGCTTTCTTCCGGATCAAACCCCAGTGGTTTGCTGCCTGGCGCCAACACCCCGCCAAAATCTTGGGAACCATCATTTTCAATCCCAAAAGTTGAATAGCCTCCTGACTTATAGCCCTTAGCCATATTGGCGTACAGACTCACTTGATCGCTTAATTCATAGTTGACGGCAACGCGTGGCGTAAACTTACTCCACTCATCGTCGTCCTGCACAAAGCCATCGGTAAACCATTCAAATACAAAGGTGTTACCCAAAGCGCCGCCACTGTCGGGCACCGAAATAGACATGTCTTTTTTGTCGACCGTGTACCTGCCACCAACAGTAACATCAAGCTTTTCAGTTGCCTGCCAGGTCACATCCCCATACACCGCCCAGCCTTCATTTTCCAACTTATCAATATTGGTTTCCGACTTAGATGCCAGGATATCAGCAGGATCAATATCGTCTTCCCAGTAGGCCTCAAATATCGGATCATCACAGCCCGTCGCACCACCGACATCATCTGTTTCAATAACGGCTATACAAAGGCCATCTTCGCTATAAATATTTCCAAAGGTGGCGTCTATGTCTTCTTGATAGTAGCTGGCACCAACAAAACCAGTTATTTTACCGCCTCGATCAAAATTCAACCGCAACTCTTGACTCCAATAGTCCACTTCCTGTGATTGGCCGTAGTTATTAACGAACAAAGAGGTGGCGTCATAATCCTCTAAATAATCGAAATCGTATGATTTATAGCCCGTGATTGAGGTCAGTGTGTAGCTATCGGAGAGCGTCCATTCGATATTGGCCTGGGCACTGAAAATTTCGCTTTCGTCAAAACCCTTTCCGTCGGTCAAATCGATCGACACCTTATCTTTAGGCAAACCGTTACGGCCGGTCCAATATACCGAGGGATCCTGTTCACGATCTTCGTAAGTGACTCGAAAAACGGCATCCACTTCATCGCCCGCATAGCGCAGCGCAAATCGGCTCGAGGTAATCTCCCCGCCCCCCAGATCACCGCCTCCGGCGACATTACCCAGATAACCGCCGGCGTCTTTAACATAGGTGCTGCCACGGAAAAACCAACGATCAGATAACGGAATATTGAGGGTGCCGGTAAACTCATATTCATCATACTCGGCAACGCTTGCGCTAATCTTGCCCTCAAATTCCTCAATCGGCTTTTTCGTGATAATACTGATACCCCCGGCGATGGCGTTACGTCCAAACAGTGTGCTTTGCGGGCCTTTGACAACTTCCGCTCGCTCCATATCGTAAAACGACATCTGCACGCCACCATTACGACCGGCCCATACGCCGTCGGTGAATATCGCCACCGACGGATCGCCGCCGATACCGAAATCATTCGTCACAATACCGCGAATGGAAAGCGCATCAATAAAGCTGTCTTCCGTTTTTCCGTTAAAACCAGGCGTCAGATCGACTAAGCCTCGGACATCATCAATCCCCGCCTTCTCCATCATATCGCCACGAAAAGCTGACACGGAAACCGGTACCTCTTGTAGCGTTTGCTCTCGATACTGTGCGCTAACGATAATCTCTTCGATCACCTCTGAATGGACTGCGCCACTAGTGATAGCAAGCGCAATTGCACTGAAACGACTGGTGAGTTTGCTAGCTCTTATAGTCATCTCTACCTCCTCAAGGATTAATTTTTATAGTATTTATGATCAATATAATCAGTTAATCCGACAGACCACAGCAAGGGTTCCTGTTACCGACAACCCACCATTGCTCTTTGCGAAACTAGATCCCCTGAATACCTGTGGAAGCTTACTGGCATTTAGGGTAGAGAGAAAATAACCCTAAAGTGTTGGTTTGTTCACCTCTGAACAAATATCTAATGAATCAACGATTGCGTGATTACTTCATAAAATAGACCCAAACAGAACACATATTTAACGTCCAAAAGTTAATTACTCCACCAACAAACTACCACGGTACATTTGCATCTGGCAGCTAAAGGCATATTCACCTTTCTCCATTGCAGGTAAGGCGATAGTTTTAAATTGGTTCAGAGGTAGCTCTTCGCTGATACCAAAATCTGAAAATAGTACCGTACCTGCACATGGCGATGCATCTTTGCGTATAAACCGGATAGTGGCTGGTTGTCCAGCAGAAAGTTTTATTCGCGATGGCTGATAAGTGCCGTCCTCTACCGTCACGGTAATTACGCCTTCACTAACACTGACTTCGCGTGGTTTGTACAGCCAAAACCACCAGATGATCAGCCCAATCAGTAACAATCCAGCAATGTTAACAATGATCATATCGAGACTCCTTAATGTTCCTGCGCTTTAAAGAAACGCAATCGATTGGCATTACTAACCACGGTGAGCGATGAAAAGGCCATCGCCGCACCGGCAATAACTGGACTGAGTAGTAACCCAAAAAACGGATACAAAACCCCGGCAGCAAAAGGCACCCCAGCGACGTTATAGATAAATGCACCAAACAGATTCTGTTTAATATTGCGCAATGTCGCCTTACTGACCGCGATCGCATCCGCTAAGCCATGCAGTGAACCGCGCATCAGGGTGATATCGGCGCTCTCAATCGCAACATCTGTGCCCGTACCAATAGCAAAACCAACATTCGCCAACGCCAGCGCCGGGGCATCGTTAATACCGTCGCCGGTCATGCCGACAATTTCATTTTGCCTTTGCAGCTCGGCGACTTTTTCGGCTTTTTGTTCGGGTAATACTTCGGCGAAGAACTCGGTGATCCCGACTTTTTTCGCTACCGCTTTTGCCGTCGCGCGGTTATCCCCGGTCAGCATCACCACGCGTATGCCATTTTTTTGCAAGCGTTTAATCGCTGAAATAGAGTCTTCCTTGATCGGATCGGCAACGGCAATAATCGCCGCCAAGTCCCCATCCACGGCAAAATACATGGGAGTTTTGACTTCTTCCGCCATGGTTTGAACAACATCGACGTAGTCGTCTACGTCGATATTTTTATCACGCATCAGCTTTTCATTGCCGAACAGCAACTGCTGCTCACCGACAATACCCTCTACACCATGACCGGCAATCGCCGAGAACTTTTCAACTTTATCCAGTGACATGTTGCGTTCGTTTGCCGATTCCACAATAGCAACCGCCAGGGGATGTTCAGAACCTGCTTCCAAACTTGCCGCTAGGCGTAGCACTTCATCTTTGCTTTCAGCATGAGCAAGATGAATATTCGTCACTTTGGGTGCCCCCAAAGTAATAGTGCCGGTTTTATCCAATATCATGGCGGTGATTTTGGAGGAGGTTTGCAAGGCTTCACCATTACGAATCAGCACCCCCACCTCAGCGGCCTTACCCACACCAACCATCACCGACATGGGTGTTGCCAACCCTAGAGCACAGGGACAAGCAATGATTAATACGGAGGTGGCGGAAACAATGGCAAAGGCTACTGCTGGATCAGGGCCAAAATTCAACCAAGTTAGCGCACTCACCACAGCGATGATCATGATAACAGGGACAAAATAAGCCGAAATGACATCAGCCAAGCGGCCAATCGGTGGTTTCGAGTTCTGCGCACGTTTGACCATGCCGATGATTTGCGCCAGTGCTGTATCTTTACCCACGCGCGTGGCCTTAAAAAGGATTGAACCAGTTTTGTTAATGGTACCACTCACTACTTCATCATCCTGTTTCTTTTCGACCGCCATGGGCTCACCGGTTAACATCGATTCATCCACCGCGGTACGACCGTCAAGCACCACGCCATCAACCGGTATTCTTTCACCGGGCCGTACACGTACTTTGTCATTCAACAATACTTGCTCGATCAGGATATCGATCTCTTTATCATCACGAATGACTCGCGCCGTTTTTGCCTGCAAACCGATCAAACGTTTAATCGCTTCTGAGGTTCTGCCGCGCGCTTTTACCTCCAAAGCAAGACCCAGGTTAATTAACCCTATGATCATGGCGGTCGCTTCGAAATACACATGTCGCGCCATCTCTGGCACGGCGTAGGGGAAAAACACAACTACCATCGAATAAAGCCAGGCGGTGCCGGTGCCCAAGGCAATAAGTGTATCCATATTCGCGCTGTGATTCGCCAGGGATTTCCAGGCACCCACATAAAAGTGCTTACCAGAAAAGACCATCACCCCAAGAGTGAGTAGCCCAACGATCAACCAAACCATGCGTTCTGTATTGGTGGTCACCGTCATCTCGCCGACAATGACACCATAGACCATCAGAGGCACACCCAAGGCTAAAGCAATGGTCATATCGCGCATTAAGCGTTTGTAGTAGACCCAGTCCGCCTGTTCTTTTTCATCCAATGAATCCTGCTCTGACCCATCCTCTTGTACTTTCGCGTTATAGCCCGCTTTTTCCACCGCTTGAATCAGAGCCTCTGGTTTCACTACTCCTTTGACGGTGGCGGTTCTCTGCGCAAAATTCATTTCGGCTTTTTCAACGCCCGGCACATTATTTAAGGCAGCTTCTATTTTTCCGACACAGCTGCCGCAGCTCGCGCCCTCAATGATTAACTCCTGACTCGCAGAACCGGCTGACGAAAGCTCATCAACTTTATTGGTACTCATAAACAACTCCTTCGATTTCTGAATAGGCTCAGCTTTCGAACCCTTCATTTCCACCGTTTAAGAAACCCCGATTAATACCCTAATGAATAAGACTACTATGATCATCTATTAAATTTTGCTTTTCAGCCATTTCTTTTGGTACGTCATGCGGGTGTTAAATGCTACGTCGATATTTGCAGTGCGGAAGGGTTCAGGCCTTGGGCAAGCGCACCAAGCTTACTACCGGGCACACCATGACAGCTGACACACATCACTTCAAAATCGTTGATTCATGCGAGAACCAGTACCTCTTTATCTAGCGAGGGAACCTCTATATTTTTATCGTGACAGGAAACATCGGTTTGTGCTGTGGATTCAAGTTTATGTTGAGACGGAAAAAGTATTGTAACGGCCACAACAGCTGCCCCTGACATTAATTTTGGGCACACGATATTGATCAGCACTATCTTCCATGAGAGGATGCGCCCTGACAGCGGCACATGACGGTGTCAATGGTGTGCCTCCAAAATAAAAATACTAATCGCAAAGGAAATTGATATGACTCTTCAACTGCCCCGGCCGCTAAAATCTCTTATGGCGCTGTTTGTGTTTGGCTTTTTATGGATGGCTGCACCTGTCTCGATGGCGGCCCCCCCTACACGCTTACAGGGGGGGAGCTGTGCTATGACCATGCTACCCATGATTATGTTGCCCTGAGTTTTTGCAGCCCTGTTACCACAAATCCCACAAATCCCACAAAAACCGCAGAAGCCACAGTGACAGGCATTATCTCGCCACGTCCCAAAACTCCCTATCGAATGACGAGAACGGACTGTAAATCAGATGGCAGTCCGTCTAGCCCATCCGAGACGTGTGAAACGACCGAATACACTATTGATCCGGACACGCACCAACCGACGGCGATCAAAATTACGAAGAGTTGCACGACAACGTCAAGTGGGGTGGAGACCTGTACAGATTACGGCGTACGCCCCTCGGACGTCAGCATCGAAGTACTCGATCTGTCGGCCGGTCTGGGCTATGGGCAAACCAATATCGACAGTGATGCCTCCCTGTTGGGCAGCAAGCAGCGGATGAGTAGCACGGCCATCGCCGTCTCATTGAGGCAGGATTTTGGCGATTGGGGCTATACCGTCTGGATCCCCCTGCAGGATACCGAGAACAGCGGTCAATACTCTGCGTTAGACAATAAGCAGCTAGGGGTCACCTTCGCGCCGAGCTATCACCTATTCAAGGAGCAGGTGCATGGTATGACGCTGGACCTCGGCGGTCGCTTGGGCTACAACTACACCTCATTTTCGGACGTCAATGCCGTGCGTGATACTGCGGGTCCCTTCCAGTACGCTGATTTCAGCGACTTGAAGACCGCTTTCGCCAGCCTGAACGCCTCATTTGGCAAGCAACTCATGCCCGAGACGCGTTTACAACTTGGTTTTGAGGCCATTGGCTATCGCAACGAAGGCGCCGAATCCATGATGGGAAAAACCGGCAACATGCTCCTCGCCACGGCAGGCTTGAGCCACCAGCTCTCGGACAAACTGTCCGTGCGCGGAAGTGTTCAGGCCGTCCAGTTCCATCAGAACAGCTTCGACGATACCTCACGCTACAATACGATCGGACTTGGTTTCACTCACCATGTCAGCAGTTTTTCGGCTCTTTCGTTTGACCTGAGCCGCTCTGTCGACGGGGATGGCTTCGACACGACTGCAGCAAGCCTCAACTTCGCGTGGGCACTGAATTAGTGCCAGGTAGGCATTGGATAAAGGCCCTCTTACTGGGGGCTTTTTTTTATTGCGCATCTGCCTGGGCCGAAGAAGCCCAGCCAAATGGACCCCATCCATTTCCGGGTACGGCAACGACCCTGCAGGATGGCGACATCATCCTGAATGATAGTTTGAATATCGTCTCGTCGTTTAACCGGCAATTCGGCTACCCGTTAGGTCTTTATACCCACGCTTCGATCTATATCGAGTTGCCTAAGGAAGGTGGGCGGATCATTGGCTTCAACGATGCGGGCATACAGGTCAGCAAACCGGATGCTATGTTGAGGCGCAATTTTCGTCTGGCCCTGCTTCGCCCCAGGGTCAAGCCCCCTGCTGGCGCATTGGCGGTTGCCTTTCAAGCGCTTTCCGGGCGCCCGCTGAAGTTCGATTACGACATGAAGTGGCCCAGCGCCGACAGTAACACGAGCTACTGTGCGGGCTTCATCTCTCAGTTGTACCGGTTGGCCGGGCTCGCCGAGATCGACCCCTTCCCTCAGCCGGCGCCGCGCGCGCAGGATTATTGGGACGGCTGGGCACAACAGCACCTGGGCCTGCAGCTCGACAGGATCAATTCACCCAATGCCCCGTTGCTCAATCCGAATTTCCAAATTCTGGCCGAATATCAGGAAGCCAATCCCCGGCTGCGCCATCGGTTTTGGATCAACGACGCGACCATGGGCAGGATGATGGATTACATCCGCACTGACCAGCGTGATGTGGCCCCGCCTAAGCTGGGTTCCCGGCTGGCGCTGGCCGCGGCCAAGGCGGGGCTGGTGGATGGCGTCGGATTCATCGATATGCCGGGGCCAAGACAAAGGGTATTCATTGCCATCTACGAGTTCATGCTCCGGGTGGAGGCGAGGGTGAAACGCAGCATAATCCTGAACGAGGATCAAACATGGGACGAGCCGGCGATTCGTGCGCTGACCGTGGCCGTTGCGGATGCTTACCGCGACGAATTCTTTGTGCCGCCTTCACCACATTGAGCCCTCTGACTCAACTGCTAGGTTATCTGCTCTTGGTCGTTGCGGGACTTGCTCGTGCCGACGGGGGGTGCGACATGAAATCAGCCGAGTCAATCTGGCAGGACGCGCATCGTCGCTTGCAGGCTCAGTTCGGCGCCACGGTTCCTGCGCTAAGGATTATTCTATACCCGGATACGCGTGACTTGCCGGACGGCAATGACTTGGCCATTTTCGGGTACTACGAGCGGGAAGGGCGGGTTTTGCATGTGGCCTGCCGAAACGGTGACGAATACTGGCTGGACGTCGCACTGCGCCACGAAGCAAGCCACCATTACCTGAGCCAGGCTTTCGGGCCGCTTCCCACCTGGCTGAATGAGGGAATCTCCCTGTACATGGAAGTGGCGGACGAAGGCGAGAAGAAAGTGGCGGGCCACGTCAACAAACAACGTCTAAAAGAGTTCATCCAGATGCTGAAGTGGGGCAAAGCCCCCGCTTTGATGCGCCTGCTCACCCGGGATCCGGATTCATATAACGCCTCGCAGTACTATGCGGCCTATTGGGCGCTGGTCTATGCCTTGATGCATCACCCCGATGACCGTATTCAGCAGCAACGCCGTCAATTGTTGCAGGAGTTGCTTACGGATTCGCATCATGAACCCGCAGCATTGAGGCAGCATCTGATCGATGGCTTGCTGAGGGAGAACGCAAGTTTGGCCGACTGGGAGTTGCTCTGGAGGCGGCAGATTTGGGATCTGCGTCAATAAGATATTCGGGCCGAAGTACGGTCGTTGCAGGCCCCTGGACGTGAGTTTAGGAGGGATGCCCCTGTCTTGATTGCTGGGTTGTGTCTCAGCCCACAGCGCCGCGAGCCTGTCGCTACCGCTGGACTTGACGTCGGCGCTGCTGGGTTTTTTGGGCATGCGAACATCATCACCGAGTTCGACGATGAAGCGCGAGGGATCGCAGGCGGCGGTCTCGCGTGCACGCTCGCGGCGTGAGCAGTAAGAAAGCGTGAACGGAAGCATTCGTTTATTGGGTACATGAGCCTACATGTGTCAATTGGCATCGAAAAGTATCCAGCAGAGGGTGCGGCCATAATCTGGACAGTTTTACACGCCAATCAACACACCACAAGATGGAAATGATCTCGAGACGAGCGTATGGTTTTAGAAACTTTGAGAATTACCGATTAAGAGTGCTGGCCCACTGCGGGTGGGATGGTATTATCAACCGGGTTTGATGAGTGCTATCCCCCGATAATGGGGTAGAGCCGGTAGAGCCTGGGGTAGAGCCTAGAGCCAGCGGCGCTAACTACCTGCCGATTCAAGTTTTTTTGCTAATTTGGCGGTGAGGGTGGGATTTGAACCCACGAAGCCTTGCGACTTACACACTTTCCAGGCGTGCTCCTTCGACCACTCGGACACCTCACCAAATGCGTTCAACTTCTTGTTGCTTTCAAACTACAACGCGTCCGCACGCCTGCGTGGATGTAGCTTTTTCAAACAAATACACTTGTGTAATTTGATGCTCGAAAAAGAGCGCGTACTTTATACTAGGGTCTGGTGAAATGCAACGCCGCAAAAACCCTACGACTTGGGAAAAGCAACATAGGTTCCTTGATAATAAACAGCCACTTCAGCCCCTTGTTTAATCCTGGATTCTAGTACGAGGCTACCTTTGCCCTTCTGTTCCAACTTCACTATAAACGTTTTTAAGATGTCCGTTGCCGGCAAATAAGACTCAACCCTAAAGTCAGCGGTGATTGGCAGACGGTATTCGCTCTGACTACTGACCACAGCCAAGTCTAAATAGAATCCTTTTTGCTTTAAAAACAAATGTAGCAACGACCAGGCACAATAGGTTGTCGCCGCATTTAAAGAACCCGCAAAACCGGTACCTTTATCGTTGATGTTTGGCGCTAACGGAAAGGCTAACGACAGCCTATTACCATCATATTCGGCGACCGTCATCCCCATTGCCTTTAACAGAGGAATCTGACAATAACTCGATTCAACAAAGTCAGGAAGCAACGTCAATTTTGCCCCAACTCACAAGAACATCCCGAATGCGTATCTCCGGAGCAGGTTTTAGTTTTACTTGGGGCGTACCCAGATAGATAAAGCCTATAATGACCTCATTTTTGGCCAAACCCAATCCTTCTTTAACAACTGAATGATAGGCGGCGCCCCCCGTTCTCCAATAGGCGCCAACGCCTAAAGCAAAAGCCGCCGTAACCAAATTAGTGGCGGCGGCACCTGCAGTGATGATTTGCTCTATTTCAGGAACCTTGGGATGCTCTGTCAATTTTGCCACAACAACCACAATAGTCGGCGCACGTAGCGTTTTGCGTCGGACTTTATCAAGCGCCTCTGGCGCAGAATCCGGTGTGTCGGTTAGTGCAGCCTGCACCAAGACCTCACCCAGTTGCTCTCGCGCTGCCCCCTCAATCAACAAAAAACGCCAGGGACGAAGATTGGCATGATCCGGTGCCCGCACCGCAGCTTTTAACATTATTTCGAGCTGCTCTGCGCTAGGACCAGGCTCAGTTAATAAAGCACATGAAACCCGGTTGTGTAGTGCGGTTAATACATCCATCAATGATTCCTTAAAACAACCTATGATCTACTTTTGTTCAGCCCCTTCACCAGCACCAGGTAACTGAGCGCATTAATGGTAGCTTAGGACTAGAAACTTAAGGCAATGCTCTCTCAATAGCACTTTTTACTTCAGCCTCATCAGGCGCAGTTTTAGGGCCGAACCTGGCCACCACTTCACCAGCGCCGCTAATTAAAAACTTCTCAAAGTTCCAGGTAATATCACCGGGAAACGCTGCCCCGTCTCCGGCTAACCACTGATAAAGAGGGTGCCGCCCTTCCCCGTTGACATCAACTTTGCTGCTCATCGGAAAAGAGACTTTAAAATTGGTGCTACAAAAGTCCTTTATTTCGCTCTCGGTTCCCGGCTCCTGCCCACCAAACTGGTTACAGGGGATACCCAGCACAACTAAACCATCGCCTTGATACTCCCGATAAAGAGCCTGTAAGGCTTCATATTGCGGAGTCAGACCACACTTGCTGGCAACATTCACCAACAATACCGGTTTACCTTTGAATTGCGACAGATTAAGCGCGTTACCGTCAATATCAAGCAAACTAAAATCATATAACTTAGACATTTTTCTACTCCTGCTGCCAGTGGCAACTGTTAGGTTTGGTCTCTCTATTCTTTCTACTGCCTCACTTGACGCCCAATAACCTGGAAATCTTTCTGAGTTGAGCGCACGGGGTTAATATCCAGTCCGCCTCTGCGCAAATACCTTGCGTTGACTGTTAGCTCTAATGGTGCGCATTCACGCATGATATCCATAAATATTTGCTCAATGCATTGTTCATGAAAACCCATATGTTCTCGGTACGAAATAAGGTATCTCAGTAATCCGGCGTGATCAATCCGCACACCGGAATAATCGATAAAAAGACTTGCCCAGTCGGGCTGACCGGTAACCGGACAGTTGGATTTAAGTAAATGGCTGACTAATCGCTCACTGGTCTGGCTCTGCGTATCGACGCCTAACTGCGACGGATCAGGTTGGTATTGATTAATTTCCACATCCAAATCATCTATGCAAAGGTACTTGCTGACATTGTAAAACTCTCCCGCTGTGTCCTTAAGAACACTTATATAAACCGTTACTTCACCGCCCGCACATGATGACAAATCACTTTCTATTAAACTTTTAACCTCTTGTTTTTTTTGATATTTTGATTGATTCAATGAGTTAAGATAAAGCTTGAGTGATTTAGACTCGATAAGACAAGGAGAATCACAGGGTACAACAAATTCCGCCATTGCCACCTGGGGCTTTCCCTTACCGTTAAGCCAGGACAACTCATAAGCGGTCCAACGATCAGCGCCATAAAAAGGTAACGGGCCATCGATACCCAGCTCAGCTCGTCCGTTTGACCGGGGAATAGCAAATAGCAACTCAGGCGCATAGGTGCTGGGATAGCCACTTTCTTTGCCGAGCAGTGAGTCCTGAGGTGTATTTTTCTTCATTGACAATCCTATACTGATCTTTAGCTTCTGAGACCAACGCCTCTTTTTAGCAACCAGAGACAGGCACAAAAGAACAAGAGCATAAAACTCGACATCATGGCAAAAGCCAAGCCCAGATTAACCTCTATTATGCCAGTAAACCCATAACGGGCAGCACTGATGATATAAAGTATTGGATTGAGCAGGGATAGGTGACGCCAAAAGTCAGGCAGCATTTCGATAGTATAAAAGACCCCACCCAAATAAATCAGTGGCGTTAAAACAAAGGTAGGAATAATAGAAACATCATCAAAATTATTCGCAAATAGCGCATTGATAAAACCCGCCATGGAAAATATCGCCGAGGCCATGAGCAGGGTTAATAGCACAATAGCAGGGCTGGCAACCTTAATGGAACCAAAAACAGCGCAGATAGCCAATGCCATTAGCCCCACAATCAAACCACGCGCGATACCACCCGCGATATAACCCGCTAACATGACATAACCCGGTATCGGGGCAATCAGCATTTCTTCAATGCAATGCTCGAATTTCGCCATATAGAGAGAAAAGGTCACATTTTCATACGCGCTCATAATGACACTTAGCATGATAAGCCCGGGGACAATAAATTCCAGATAGCTAATCCCCCGCATTGAACCAACGCGATCGCCAATCAGATTGCCAAAAATAATCAAATAGAGCGTCAAACTTATAGCCGAAGGAACCAGAGTCTCAAGCCAAATCGACAGAAATCTTTTCACCTCTCCACGGAATATCGTGGGAAAGGCCGCCCAATTATTAAGGCATTGTTCCATTAACTGCGCAGTCCTTTGCTATGTTTAAGCAAATACAAACCTAAGACAAAGAACGCCAGGATAAACAGCATGATCACACCGAAAGCGGTAACCACATCGATATCTGAAACGCCCAATACGCCAAATCGAAAGGCATTGACCATGTATAGAATGGGATTAATTAATGACAGATTGCGCCAAAATTCGGGTAATAAATCAATCGAATAAAAAACGCCGCCCAGGTAAGTCAGCGGCGTTAGTACAAAATTGGGAATGATCGAGATATCGTCAAAGTTCTTGGCGTAAATTGCATTTAGAAATCCGGCCAGCGCAAACAATATAGAGGTCAATACGACCACAGAGAGCATTATACCCACATGGGCGATATGCAGGTCGGTAAAGAACAGAGACACCAAGGTTACGATAAAACCTACAATCAACCCGCGCGCTACGCCACCCACAATGTAGCCAACTAATATCAAGAAGTTTGGCGTTGGCGAAACCAGCACTTCTTCTATCTGATTCTGGAATTTGGCGCTGTAGAAAGAGGAAACCACATTTGAATACGAATTAGTGATAACCGACATCATAATCAACCCGGGCACGATATAAGCGACATAGTCAAAGCCGCCCATCTCACCCACCCGACGGCCAATCAAATTACCGAAAATTACAAAATACAGCGCCATGGTAATGATAGGAGGAATCAGAGTTTGCACCCAGATACGTAGAAATCGACGTACTTCTTTGATGACTATAGTGCTAAAACTAATCCAAAGCTCGTAGAAACTCACGCCACTCTCCCCGCTTCCACTAGAGAAACGAAGAGTTCTTCCAAACGATTTGCCTTATTGCGCATGCTCCGAACCTGGATTCCCTGCGCAGAGAGGCTTTCAAAAATGGGATTCAGCCCCTGTTCCCGCACCACTATTGCCTCAAAGCAATGATTATCAACCAGCCGTGTCGCATAGCCGCTTATTTCCGGCGCCATTTCCAGTTCATTGGTCACATCAAAAATAAAGGTTTCCAAATTCAACTGGCTTATGAGCGCACGCGTGTTCGAGTCCTGAATGATTTTACCCTTATCAATAATCGCAATATTACGACACAGGCTTTCGGCCTCTTCCAGGTAGTGAGTGGTCAAAATAATAGTGACGCCCTGGGCATTAATCTCTCGTAAAAACTCCCACATGGAGCGGCGCAATTCAATATCAACCCCGGCAGTCGGCTCATCTAAAATCAATACCTTAGGCTCATGAATTAATGCGCGGGCAATCATCAATCTGCGCTTCATACCCCCCGACAACATACGTGCCTGAGTATTGCGTTTATCCCAAAGGCCAATTTTTTTCAAGTAGTGTTCAGCACGCTGACGCGCGAGCTTGAGCGGAATACCATAGTAACCGCCCTGCGTCACCACGATGTCGAAGACCTTCTCAAACTGGCTAAAGTTAAACTCCTGCGGTACCACGCCCAAGTGTTTTTTTGCCTGCGAAAAGTGAGTATCAATATCGTAACCGAATACCGCCACCGTGCCGGAAGTTTTATTGACGAGAGAAGTAATAATACTCAGAGTAGTGGATTTACCCGCACCATTTGGCCCAAGCAAGCCAAAAAAATCACCCTGTTTAACATCAAGGTTAATACCTTTAAGGGCTTCAACTCCACCCGCATAAACCTTTTTTAAGTCCCTGATTACTAATGCTTTAGTCATATCAATTCTTATTGTTAACTGCGCTGAGAAAATATTTTCAATAGTAATGTTTGCAGTGCGGCCGTCCCATCACTTTCGACCTTTCTTGAGACTAAACTTTACTTCAATTCACGGCGTAAAATTTTACCAACATTGGATTTGGGTAACTCTGCGACAAACTCTATGTGCTTGGGCACTTTATAGCCGGTCAGACGTTCCCGACAAAAGGTGCGAACCTCTTCTGCGGTGACCTTTGGATACGCTTTGACGGCCACTAACTTGACCACTTCACCACTGTTTTCATCTGGCACCCCAATCGCCGCGCACTCTTTAACACCCGGGTGCATACTCGCCACTTCTTCCACTTCATTAGGAAATACTTTAAAACCCGAGACCAGGATCATATCCTTTTTACGGTCAACGATTTTAATATAACCATCCTTATCTATTTGGGCGATATCTCCGGTTTTCAACCAACCTTCTTCGGTTAGTACGTTTTGCGTCTCCTTTGGGCGCCGCCAATAACCGAGCATAATCTGCGGCCCTTTAACCCAAAGCTCCCCTGGCGTTCCTATCGGTAGTGCTTTTCCATCATCATTGACCACTTTAACCTCCGTGCCCGGAACCGGTGTGCCAATGGTGCCTTCGCGAATAGCGCCGGTTTGGTTACTCGAAACTACCGGAGAGGCCTCGGTTAGCCCGTAACCTTCCAAAATGGCGCAGCCGGTCAGCTCTCGCCAGCGTGTTGCTGTATCAGAGGTCAGCGCCATACCGCCGGCAGAGCAATTCCTTAAGTTTTTAAAGTTTAAACGTTTAAATGCAGCGTTGTGCAGAAGCGCATTGTAGAGTGTATTTAAGCCGATAAAACAGGTGATCGGATAGTCCTTAAACGTCTTAACCACCGAACTGATATCCCTCGGATTGGGAATTAATATACTGTGATTCCCCGTATAGGGCGAACAAAGAACATGCATGGTAAAGGCGTAGATATGGTAGAGCGGCAGCGGTGCAGCGATGCAATCTTGCTCGATGCGATAAACGTCGGGTAAGTGCTCGCAGGCCTGTATCATATTCGCGACCAGGTTGCCATGAGACAGCATCGCACCCTTAGCAACACCTGTCGTGCCACCGGTGTATTGCAACAGTGCCAAATCCTCAGGCTTGCGCTGGACGAGCTGAAACGTGCATTTCTCCCCTTGTTTAATCGCCCGCCTTAAATCAATTCTGCCAGGAATATTAAAGTTCGGCACCGCTCTCTTACCATACTTCACCACCAGGTTTAATAAGATGCGTTTAAACCCCGGATGAAAATCCCCTACCTGGGCGGTAAAAATATATTTCAATTCTGTTTCCGCCATGACATTAGCGACGGTATCAGCAAAATTTTCCAACACTACCAGCGCCTTGGCACCAGAGTCCTGCAATTGGTGCAAAAGTTCTCGCTCGGTATAGAGTGGATTGGTGTTTACCAGCACCAGCCCAGCTTTAAGCACCCCCAAAGCCACCACCGGATAGTGCAAGAGATTAGGGAGCTGAATCGCCACCCGATCGCCCACTTTTAGCGTGGTTTGATTTTGCAGATAAGCCGCAAATTGTGTCGAAAGCAGATCTAACTGCTGAAAACTAAGGGTATGGCCCAGCGCAGAAAAAATCGGATTATTGCTGTATTTCTGACAGGCATCTGAATAAATATCGATAATGGTTTGATTTATTTCCATTCTCTCCCCCAGGCAAGAGACTTTTGTCGATGTTACCTTATTGCTGTACGGGTTCCTAGGGGCGCAAAATCTGCCACTTAAGTGGCGTATATAAGATGCCTATAAACGCAAAAAGCAGCCGAAGCTGCTTTCAGGATCTGGAGCGGGAAACGAGACTCGAACTCGCGACCCCAACCTTGGCAAGGTTGTGCTCTACCAACTGAGCTATTCCCGCGTAAAACTTTCTAATTTAAGGCGCGGGCGTTTCCCCGCCACTTCATAGGTATGATTCTGTAGAGCTGATCCCACAACCTTTGAAGAGGCGCGAATTCTAATTTAAAACCTTCTGGAAAACCAGTCTGAACGTGAAAAAATTACCGCCTGACAGTGAAGTGCTTATTCATTCAACGTCTAATTGAATTTGCTTAATCGCGATTCCTGCATCATGCTATATCTTTAATAAAGGACGCTGACCGTCCGCTTCTATAACCATCAAACAGACATACCCAATGACACCAGAGAAAAGCCACAGACAAGAACAACACTACATTCTCACCCTCTCCAGCCCAGACCGAAAGGGCATCGTCAGAGCTGTAGCGAATTTCCTCTACGACTGGGACGCTAACATCATTGATGCGGGGCAGCATGGCGACCCTGTTTCCGGCAGATTTTTCCTGCGTACTGAGTTTTGCAGCGCCTCACAAACATCATTAACCAACCTCGAAGAACTGGAACAGGCATTCCTACCGATTGCACAAGAGTTTTCGATGGATTGGCAGTTTCACGATGCCAGTCGGCGTACCAAAGTGCTGATTGCTGCTTCGAAGCATGGCCACTGTCTGAACGATCTGCTCCACAGATGGAATACTGGAGTGCTGCCCATCGATATCGTCGGCGTCGTGTCTAATCATCAGGATATGCGTGAAATGGTGGAGTGGCATAGCCTGCCCTTCCATTATTTACCGGTCACTAAGGCAACCAAGGCGGAACAAGAAAAAGCCATTTTAGCAGTGATGCAGGATACCGGGGCGGAATTACTCGCATTGGCCAGATACATGCAAATTCTTTCTGATGAAATGTGTCAAGCGCTTTCCGGCAAGGCCATTAATATTCATCACTCCTTTCTACCGGGTTTTAAGGGCGCCAAGCCCTATCATCAGGCTTATGAGCGCGGCGTTAAAATTATCGGTGCGACCGCACACTATGTTACTTGCGATTTGGACGAAGGGCCCATAATTGAACAATGTACTGAACGAGTAGACCATTTGTACAGCCCTGACGAATTGGTACAGATTGGCCGCGACACCGAGTGCATGGCATTTGCCCGTGCGATTAAATGGCATTGCGAGCATCGCGTTATTTTGAATGGCAATAGAACAGTGGTTTTTAAGTAGCCGTCTCATCCAGATTCACCACTCTGCCAACTTCCAGGCTAACCTTACGATCACAGCGCGACGCCAAATGGTCGTCGTGAGTCACCATCACCAGAGTTGTGTACTTTTCTCGATTGAGTTCAAACAACAGATCAATTATTTTTTCACCCGTTTGCGTATCAAGGTTCCCCGTTGGCTCATCGGCAAATAAAATAGTCGGCTCGGTTACAAAAGCCCTGGCGATAGCCACCCGCTGCTGCTCCCCGCCGGAGAGCTGGGCAGGATAGTGACCTATGCGCTCGGCCAAACCTACTCTCGCCAATAAATTTTTCGCTTTAATTTCAGCATCATCGCAACCTTTGATCTCTAAAGGCAATAGTACATTTTCCAATGCCGTTAAGCTCGGTAAGAGCTGGAATGACTGGAATATAAAGCCCACATATTTACCACGTAGCAGCGCGCGGCCGTCTTCATCCAATAAACTCAGATCCTGTCCGGCGAGAATCACTTTACCAGCACTCGGTTCATCCAATCCGGCCAACAGACCAAGTAATGTAGATTTACCCGAACCCGAAATCCCGACCACCGCCACCGACTCGCCAGACTTGATCTCTAAACTAACCTTCGACAGAATGGTCAAATCACCAGCCAGAGTGCTCACTCTTTTAGTCAGCCCCTCTGCCACAATCATTAATTGAGGTTCTTTATTTTCCATGCAACGTGCCCTGATAGTCATTCTTTTAGTGTTATGCCCCGTCATTGTATCTGCAAAAACAGTATTGGTGTTAGGCGACAGCCTAAGCGCCGCTTACAACATGAAACTGGAAGCGGGCTGGGTTCATTTGCTCAGTGAGCGATTAGGCCCAAATCACCAAGTGATTAATGCCAGCATCAGTGGTGACACCACCGCCGGAGGAGTTAATCGATTACCCGCCGCCTTGAAAAAGCACCGCCCGGACATTGTAATTTTAGAACTTGGCGCCAACGATGGCCTGCGCGGCCTTTCCTTAACACAAATGAAACGAAATCTATCGAAGATGATCGAGCTTTCGCAAATCAGTGGCGCCAAAGTAATCCTAGCCGCGATGCATTTACCGCCGAACTATGGGGATTTGTACAATAGTAAATTTCACAATGTATATACTGAGCTAAAGAGAGAGCATAACATTGTGCTAATCCCCTTTCTGTTAGACCAGGTGGGCGGCGTCGATGATATGATTCAGGCTGACGGCTTGCATCCAAATGAGAAGGCGCAACCGATTATTCTCACCAATGTTTGGGGGCAGCTGAGGAAATTACTCGATGTACAAAAAGTTAGTTTGGAAAATACACAGTTATAGCTAACCAAAATCAGCTCTAACTCAAATCTTGTTTTATGATATGAATTTAACTTTACGGTTGTTTCGGCATCAATACTACTTGATCTTCTTTTTTTTCAAATCGTTTTTTCCATGCTTTGCGAATCAAATGTGGAAACAACAAATGCATAGGCATGCGTAAATAGTGCGATCGAATATAGAGTAGTAGTCGTGCAAGACTCGATCCCGGCATGTTACAGCTTGGGTGATTCGGTCTTAATGCACGTAAAAACAACCAATCCATCAATCTCCCCATTAAGACGCCTGGGGCTCCGCAATGAGCACTGCGCATCACATTGTCGGGTACTTGTGCTTGAAGAATCTGTTTGGAGTAATGCAGCCCATAGTAAAGCGGCTTGAGCAAACCCAACTCCTTGGCTCGCGGCACCAACCGATCCCAGAAGCCTGATTCGTTTTGCTCAAAGTAGCATAATAATTCTTTGATATCGTTCAAATCCCGCAAACCATGGTCGAATTCGCCTTCATGGAACAAGTGCGTAGTGCTATGGATTAAAATATCCTCTGAGCAAAGAGTGAACACCCCAGGCGAAATCTCTCGTTTCGCATCAATAATCTTATTTGGGTCTGGTTTATATTTCGCAGTTGGCGGCAATATGGTGTGATGAACATCAAGAAAACCTTTCCGTACTAAATGCTGGAGAGGCGGGATTTCATGCATCCACTCACGGTAGTAGCGCTGGTCATAGCTATCAGTTTTACTTGAAATCCAACCATGAGAAGCGAAAGCTTGTTCTGCCTCTTTGATTTGTTTTTTTGACACTAACAAATCGATATCGGAAAGTAGTCGGCCTTTAGCGAGATCAAGACCAGAGGCAATATAGGCCGCTCCTTTAAGTAAAATTACTGGCGCAGAAATAGGCTCCAAAGCCTTAATTATCTTTGTCACCTCCCATAAAGTAGTCGCCCTTTGTTTTTCCGAGGCTAAAAACGCAGATAGGCTGTGATTCAATGGTGCCGACGGCAGCGAGTCCGTTAAGTTATTCTGCTCAATCAACACATGTAAACGCCCTAGCAACAGGGCATGCCTAGCCTGTGGTATCAGCACGTTCCAGTCATCTAGCGTAAGACTTTGTAATATTGCAGGATCACGAAGCACCTCTACCAACGTATATGATGGATAGTTCATCCTCTAACTTCGCTCAGTTGGTTCAAAGTGGAAACTGCTTCTTCCAAATTGGAATAACTTAAATTGTAGCAATCGCTTGCTTCAATCAACCTCGACATCACATCAAAACCTTGGGCACCCAACAAACTATAATTAAATGACTGATCAGCGGTTTTCAAGAAAGCAGTCTCTTTGATTCTTTCTGTTAACCTCAAAGAAGCTTCTGCAGTGTATTTTGGAAATATGACCCAACCTGGCTTTACTGTTTGACTATCAAGCTCAACGGAATGGGTATCCGGCTTCATATGGGCCACTGTACCCTTGTGGGTATCAGCACTCATCGGACCTAGCACAACGCTTGGATCAAATGATTTTATAATCTGAATAGACTCATTCTTTAAACTAATTGGACGACAAACAGGAATGAGATCGCTATTCTCCAAAGAAATCAGCGCATGCTCGTCTGACAACAATCGCCAACCGCGTAAAACCAAGGCAGCGCACAGAGTACTCTTTCCGGCGCCCGGTGCGCCAGGCATCACCAACGCTTTACCATTTCTCTCGAGAACCGCAGCATGTAACTTTAAATATTGGTTCATATGAATTGAAATACACCAGTTCATACCCCACTCTAAAAATGCGTATGCCTGTGACAATGGCAAGGGTTTAAATGGCGTCTGATGGTCGAAATAAAAGTCCAGTTTGGGCCGGAACCAGCGTCGTAACCAATTCGGAGAATCTAACCGTATATCAAAGTCAACAAATTCCAAGTTTGAGTAGAATTTATTGTTTCCATATAAGACATGAATCCCTTCGGCAACAGCTGCTGCTGATGAGCGTATTCGATAACAAAATGGCCCGGTTTTGAGATAAAGACCAGAACCACCAAGTATTGAAGACAATTGCAAAGAAGATAAGTCAGAGATTGTTGCAATCATTGCGCGACCACTATGTCGCGCTTTATTAATTCAGCCAGCACCAATTCCATATGACTAAGATAACTTTCATCAACCTCATAATTAAGCACTTCAGCCACATGCTCAAACAGAAATTGTTTTTCGAGGGGTCTCTCGAGCAAATTTTGAATCAGCGGAACTGCTGTCGGGTTTAATAATAAAGTATCACCTGAAGCCGTATGGAACAACAAGGTCTCATTGCCGAAAGATTTAAGTATCAGTTCGGTACCCGAAGGGATATGAAGAAAAACCTGATGTATGATTAATTCCTTGCCAAACAAAATCAAAGAGCCTTTGATTCACAAATATACAATGAATCAAAGACTCGTAGAATAACACCAAGCTCCCCTAAATAAGAAGCGAAAGAGCCCTAATCGTGATAAAAGAAATTGTTAGCGTCGTTATTCAACGGACAGTTTCTTTCATTCAACGATGCCATTTGGCTATGCCAATTAATCAACGGTCCAGTGTTATTATTGTTGTTCTTCCATGCAGTATAGGCAGTGCAATATCCATTAACCACCTGCTGTGGTGTCAATTCAAAAAAACCACTCATGATAGTTGCATTTAGCCAAGCAGCTATAGAGTGCCTCGCCGACTGTTTTAGAAATGAAGTGTTTTCGTTTGGAATACAGAGTATTTGGTTCAACTCGGTCCCCTGTGCGAATCCGGGGCCAGGCCCACAACCAAATAGCGCGCTAAACTCCCACCATGGATCAACACCAGTTAACTGTTTAATTCTATCCCATGCTTTAGTATCTGGAGGCTGACCATAACACCAGAATCCAGGTGTGCAACCCATTCGGCATGCTTCCGGGTCAAAATTATGTAGAGAGCTTCCCGCATCTATCGACGCTAAAACAGAACCAGAACAGCGCGGATCCGTAAAACCCGTTCCTAGTGCTGGCCGACTAAGCAGCGACATTAGCACAGCGCCACCAGCAATACCTGACTTGGTAAAGTTACGTCTTGACTCTACCTGACCTTCAAGCTGTTTTTTGTCGTCACTTTCCGTTTTCACATCATCAGCCATAAGACTTCCTAAAACTTAAATTCCACTGAACCAATTATAGACGTTATCCACAAATATAAAGCATTTTTCTGCTCAAACAGGCTGCGTCTATACAATCCCAAACAAAGAGGTTGAACTCTTCACTAAATCTGCAATATTTGTACCTGAAACAAAATATACTTTAAAAACAAAACATTACCAGCAATAGATAGCCTAAAAGGGGGGCAAGATTGTAAATATGTAAAATTTACTGACACTTATCGCTTATCAGTAACCTGTCACGTTGGGATAGCCCCGGCTATCACTGCTGGCTCTTAACTAAATCTCGTACATAGTTTGAAGGAATCGCATAGGTAATACCGCTTGGTTTTTCAAGCACAGACTCCTTGGTTTCCTTTACAAAAACCTTATTAATAACACCAATTACTTTACCTGTAGCAGGGTCATAGAGTGGACTACCGCTATTTCCCGGATAGGCCGTCGCATCCAACTGAAAAATACTGTAGGGCGATTGCAAGCGCCGAATGAGTCTGGGATCAAGTTGCCCTGAATAAAACGCGGGGATCGCCATCGGCGTAATACTGGCGATAATGCCATGATGGGTTGCCGGATAAAGCCCCAACACAGCCCCCACCGGAAAACCGGTAAAGGCGTATTCCTCACCTTCTCGCACCGTACTCGAATCGCCTAATTGTAAAGCTGGTAATTTCCCGCTTGATAACTTTAGTAACGCCAGATCATGCTCATTATCTCTGCGAACCAGTTCAACATCGACCACTTCCGGAGTTTTCCCGACGCCCACAAAAATCACCCGGCGTTCTTTATGTAGAATATCCAGCTCACCGCCAATAACATGTGCATTGGTCACAATATAGGATCCATTGCCTACCACAAACCCCGTTCCCATGAGTTGGGAACGAGGCTGACGGGTAGGCAAATAAGTCCCGACACCCACCACCGATGGTTTTACTACAGCAATGGTATCAGATAGCGAAGCTGCCATTATCGACAAAGATAATCCGCAGATTAGCAACCCAGTGAACCATTGCAGACCGCGCAGAATCAATGACAACATCAGAACCACCAACGATCAAGTATTACGCCGAACCATACCAGCACCGTGATAATAATACTTAACATCACTGCTGCCGAACCCATATCTTTAGCGCGTCCGGCAAGCTCCGTATATTCCGAAGTTACCTGATCCACGACTGCTTCCAAGGCAGAATTCAATATTTCAACCACCATCACCAGCAGCCAGCTACCCATCAGCAGGCTCCTGACCAGAAAGCTTTCGCCAAGCCAAAATGCAGCAGGCATGAGGATTAAGGCCAGCGCAAACTCAAAACGAAAAGCCTCTTCATTATGCCAGGCGGCTCTAATGCCCGCCAAAGAATAGCGAGTAGCATTAACTAGCCGATGTTTGATGCGTTGAAGAATATTCATTTTCTCTTAATGCTACCTGTTCACCTGTCAGTGTTCGAGACCAATAAAACAGTTAGCCTCGCCATTTAGTTTATCATTGTGCCTAACTCGGCGAATCATGTCTCCCTTATCGTAATCTACTTCCGGTATTTTCCCGGATAGTACCGGAACCAAGCTGGCACTTTCATACCCACCCTTTTGTGAACGCTCAACGCTATAACGTAAAAAATTTCCACCACCATCCTCACTATGGTTTTAAACTGAAGTTAGCCTGTATACTTGCGCCACAACGCACAACGATAAGCAATGGAAAGTTAATTTGGCCGTGAACGACAACAGGACACTCTCTCCATCCTGGGGTAATCGTATTATCGCAATCATTGTGATGATGCTAGTTACTTGGGGCACACTTAACTTCCCCGTCGCAAGCATCGCGTTGCTGACTGGATTTCTCACCTATTTCACATTACTCATTCGCATGCCACAGGTTTGGATACTGGTCCTTCCTGCGCTTCTGCCGGTGCTCTATCTAACGCCCTGGAGTGGCCGTATATTATGGGACAGTTTTGATTTGTTACTGCTGACGACCCTAGCAGGAGCCATATGGCAAGGCTGTTATAGAAAAGTCCAATTTCCGCAAACCCGAAGCAACGCCCTTTTTGTTATTACCCTAACCCTATTTACCATTTCCTGGCTATTGTCTTTACTGATAGGCCTGTTCCCACTTGACCCATTTGATGCCAATGCCTTATCCAATTACCACTCCAGCTACAATGCCCTGCGCATAGGTAAAAGTCTGCTTTGGGCAGTGATTCTTCTGCCTTTGATACATCAGGCTTGGCATATCGACCCCAACAAGGCCACCAAGTTTTTATTGGCCGGCGCGTCAACGGGACTGCTCTTGCTAGGATTTTTTGTGCTGGCTGAACGCGGCGTATTTCAAGCAATCAGCCAGGCACAAAATATCTATGGCCTGGTTGGCCCGATCTTTAATTTTTCAACCACATACCGGGTCACCGGATTATTCGCAGACATGCACACAGGCGGAGCTGCCATTGATGCCTATTTACTGCTCTGTTTACCTTTAGCCCTCTACGGTGCTATTTCTCAGCAACCCAACAGCATACGTATAATCTGCGCCTGTGCTAGCGTTATCGGCCTCTATTCTATTTTGGTTACTTTTTCACGCGCCACTTATGCGGCGATGGCGCTCGCCCTTTGTATTATCGCTGCCAGTTTCTATTTAAAAGCCAAGTCCGCACAAATAAAACATCCTGTTTTACACCTGATCGTGTTACCGGTCTGTATAGGCGTCATTCTCTTATTCATGTTTAACCGGGGCGGGTCAGTTAGCCTTAGCGCCGGACTGGCTATCACAGCAATGAGTCTGCTCGCCCCCAATCTTCAACAGTATCTGAATAAGTATCCTGCTCTCTTTACCTTAGGCTGTGCATTTCTTTTCGCGCTGACGCTTGGTTGTTATGGCATGGCGACTAGCAAATGGGTCAAAAACAGTGCTCTCGAAGTATTCATGTACAGCGTATCAGCCAATATCTTGCTAACCTTAATCGCTTATCGCATCAGCACTCACCTGGCCGTCATCGCCAACCTTAAGCAAAGTATCAAACTGGTACTCGTCTTTACCTTGGGCTGCGCGCTCATTTTACCCTCCGTATTTGGCACCCGCATGATCGAGCGTTTCTCCGTGATTAATCAGGATATTGTGACTCGCGGATCTCATACGCTGACATCACTCAGTTTGATGGGAGACCGAATGATCGACCATGCTTTCGGACTTGGCTTGGGCAGTTTCCCCAGATATTTCTCACAACTACCAGACTCCCATGCCGGCAGCCTCGCCTACCTTGAGGAACAGCATTCAACCTTTCTCCGTATCGGCGGTGACGATGATTTCAAAGTCGGACAACGTTTTACCAATAGCAGCAAAACCTCAAAAATGCACATCAGCTTTACCGCCCGCTCAGACTCGAATGCTTCGGCCTATGTCGTGATTGCCCGTAAAATGATTAATAATCAACTGGGTTATAACCCCGCATGGATCAGCAAGGCAGTTCGCATTGAGGGCACTAAAAGATGGCAGTCTATGGACGTGGAGTTAGATATCAACCATTTCGCCAAGGCCAATTGGCTTAGCTCTCAACCGTTAGCTTTACTCTTTATTAACCCTAATCGCGGCACATTGATAGATATCGACAATGTTGTTCTAAAGGATGAAAACAATGCTTCACTGCTTCAAAATGGTAATTTTGAAGCCGGTGGAGATCACTGGTATTTTTATAATGACATCAAGCACTTACCCTGGCATACCAAAAATCTTTGGGTTCATCTCTATTTTGAAATGGGGTTACTGGGCCTGATCACCTTTATTGCATTCATCGGTTGGCTGCTAAATCAGCTGCTGCGACAGCTCACTCAGCCTGCATTAGCGATACCGATCACCGCCTCAATTGCGGGATTTTTAGTGTTAGGCATCAGTGACGGCCTACTGGATACGCCCCGCACTTTCTTCTTGTTCCTAATGTTTGCTTTGATTGCCGCAAAACAATTAGTAAAGCAAACCACCGCGAATAGTTCGTAGGGCAAGCGGCATGCTTTCCCGGAAAATACGAATGCTAATTCTGCTGGTTGCGGTTTCGCCGCTACCAACGCTAACTTTGTTAGGATACGAAACCTGGTCTCAGCATCAGTTACCTTTAAACCTATTCCTAGAAAAAAGTCTAGACAAACTTTTTCCTGGTCAGCCTGACGATTCCATTCTGACACCGAATCAAAGTACCGAATCACTTCCCGCAGAATATAGCCTCTGGGGAGCCAATGTCAGCAACCCCTTAAACACCACCACCGGAATTTCAAGGAAGGTGCTGGTGACATCAGCACAAGAACTTAGACAGGCCGTAGCAAGAGCACAGCCCGGCACGTTGATTCAACTTTCACCAGGCACCTACCCGATAACACATAAAATTCAAATCACCAACGCCGGAATCAGAGACGCACCCATTCTGCTGATGGCCGAACAACTTAATCAGGTAAAGCTGAAGGTCAACACAACGGAAGGAGTTTTGGTCAACGCTCCCTACTGGACATTTCAAAACCTGGATATCGAAGGTGTTTGTACGAACCACTCCCAATGTGAACACGCTTTTCATATTGTCGGTATGGCCGATCATACGACATTACGGAACAACCGTATTTACAACTTTAATGCGCATGTCAAAGGCAACGGCATTGGTGAAAATAATGCGCGGGAATTTCCCGACGACGTACTCCTTCAAGGCAACAGTTTCTTTAACACCAGCATTCGGAATACCGCAAATCCGGTTACGCTGATAGACGTCATCGGTGGCGAGCGCTGGATGTTACGCGAAAATCTGATTGCCGATTTTTCCAAAGGCCAGGGTAACCACATCAGTTACGGTGCGTTTCTCAAAGGCAATGGCCGCGACGGCATCATTGAACAAAATTTGGTGATATGTGAAATGGGGTTGCCAG
This sequence comes from Pseudomonadales bacterium, assembly GCA_024234615.1. NCBI lineage: Bacteria > Pseudomonadati > Pseudomonadota > Gammaproteobacteria > Pseudomonadales > Pseudomonadales bacterium. The sequence goes on along the minus strand of JACKNY010000001.1, from coordinate 1,190,885 downwards.
CCGATCAAGGCATCAGAATCGGGCTCTCTTTGGGCGGCGGCGGTTCATCGGCCTACGCCTGCCAAAACAACAACTGCGACACCGAACATCGTAACGGTGTCATTCGAAATAATATCGTCATGGATTGCTCAAAGGACGTTGGTATTTACCTAAACCGTGCGCAAAACACACTCATTGCTCATAACACTTTGAGTCATACGCTAGGCATTGATGTGCGCTATGCAACCAGCACAGCAACAGTGATTAACAACGCTATCAATGGTCGCCTGCTTGCCAGGGACGAGGGGAGTTACAGTTCGCAAAATAATTTTATAACGCAGAAAACATTGTTTACCTTAACGAATTTAAAGCGCTGGCTTAATTCATCCACGCCAATGCCTTTATCTTCGGAAATAGCGCCATTATTAGTCAATACAGGAATTCCATCCAATGATATCGATGACGACTTCTGCGGGAAACCACGAGCGGATAATTTACCGGATATTGGCGCTGTAGAACTTAGCAACACCAGCATCTGTCGTGACGATAGAGCGGCTCAACTAACACCGCGAGAAATTGCAAGAACCACGTCAGCTAACGGAAAAGTAAATTTTAGGGTTGTCACACCTAACCCAATCGTCAACTCAATCAGGAAGGGCATCAAAGTTAAAATTACTGACTTGGTAAAAATCAGTACCGCAAACAAGACGAACGCTCCTTCCGAAGTGAGCCTGTTACTATCAGGCAATGATCATTCTGATCGGCTATTCGTCAGTAGCATGAATGGCCAGATACACATACTCAAAAGTAACATTCCCCTCACTCAACCATTTTTGGACCTCGCTCTAATTCGTATGCCACATTTTTATTGGGATGGCACAGAAAAAGGTCTCGTCTCCTTTACCTTTCATCCAGACTTCGCTTTACCCGGAACTCCTGGTTACAGAAAATTCTACACGGCCCACTCGGAGCGCCCAAGCGGCAAAGAGGACAACCCTGGCACACCTGTATTTGCCAGCACCACTGGTCTTATTCATCACTATTCAATCATTACCGAATGGATGGTCAAAACCGACAACCCTGACATTATTGATCAAAAATCTCGCAGAGAAGTGTTAAGAATTGCACAGCCTTTGAGAGACCATAACGTCGGGATGATTGCCTTCAAACCAAATACAACCGCAACCGGCGAGGACTATGGCTTACTCTACATCGCAGTAGGAGACGGCGGAAACACCGTCAAACCCGGTGAGAAATCGGACACCGACAAAAACCGATTGGGACAGGATACCAGTACTATATTTGGCAGTATTATTCGCATCAATCCTTTTAGCGGCTCCCAACAACCAGGTTACCAAATTCCGCAAAACAATCCCTTCGTAGGCCGTACCGGTTATGCTCCTGAAATTTGGGCCTACGGGTTTCGCAACCCACAACATTTCAGTTGGGATATAGCGGGCAGTGGGCAGATGTTTATTGCCGACATAGGACAAACCCAAATCGAAGAAATCAATTTAGGTCTTGCCGGAGCGAATTACGGTTGGAGCGAACGTGAAGGCACCTTCGCCACCAACCATGAAGATCAAAACGAATTGTTTGAACGACCCTTACTGGATAGATTATCAAAATACACCTACCCCATCGCGCAATACGATCATGATGAAGGAAGGGCCATTACCGGAGGCTATGTATATCGGGGGCAGGCTATTCCAGAACTTTACGGAAAATACATTTTCGGCGACATTCATAACGGTCGAATTTTTTATATCGATACCGACCAAATTCGCGACGCAGAGCAAACCCGCATTTTTGAACTTCAACTAATATACCAGGGTGAGGAAATGCAGTTACTCGATATAATGAAAACGAATAGAGCTGATTTACGCTTCGGCGTCGATGATCAAAACGAAATCTATGTTCTAACTAAACAGGACGGAATGATTCGCAAATTGGTTCGCTAAGGTCTCTTAATTATCCGCAAACGCTAGTAGTAGACTATACTTGCTTTGCCCGCTTATTAACTCAAACCAGAATAGGCGCCGCCGAACCTTTACTTAGAATTAATACAGATTAATAACAGGCATGATTTCACTTCTTCACGACAGTATTTTCCACCAGGCAAAAGTATCGCCTTCAGCACCTGCCATTAAATTCAAGGATAACCAGTTAAGTTATAGAGCATTATCAGAGGTAATTGAGCTATTCGCGCATCAACTGCGCGCTGCTGGACTAAAACGCAATGACAGAGTCGCCGTTTATCTGCCCAAACAATTTGAAACCGTCATCAGCCTCTTCGGCACTTCACTGGCCGGCGGTGTTTTTGTTCCGGTCAACCCAGGATTAAAACCTCGGCAGGTAGCGCATATTCTCAAGGATAGCGGTGCGACGTTTTTTATCAGCTCCACGGATCGAGCACAACGACTCATCGAAGAATTAACTGACTGCCCCGAATTAGCCAACATTATTACCCTTGGTGGCGAATGTGTACTGCCCAGCACACTGGCAATTAATTGCGTCAACTGGGAAAGCTTTAATACAGCTTCAACAAACCCGAACACTCTATTACCAAATCGCATTGATGCCGATCTTGCCGCCATTCTTTACACTTCCGGCAGTACCGGAAGACCCAAGGGAGTGGTACTTTCACATAGAAACATGGTTGTTGGCGCGAAAAGCGTCAGTAGCTATCTGGGAAATACCACACAAGACACCCTACTCGCAGTTCTTCCCTTTAGTTTTGACTACGGCCTGAGCCAGCTGACAACGGCATTCCAGGTAGGCGCCTGTGTCGTGTTAATGGATTACCTGCTACCCAGGGATGTTATTAAAGCGATCGTACGCTATGGCGTTACCGGATTGGCCGCTGTACCGCCATTATGGAATCAGCTGGCCAATTTAGAGTGGCCACAGGAGGCGATTGAGAGCCTGCGCTATATCACCAACTCCGGCGGAGCCATGCCACGCGCCACCCTGCAACGACTCAGACAGGCGCTACCGAAAACCCAAGTATTTCTCATGTATGGACTCACCGAAGCATTTCGCTCCACTTACCTTGATCCTGAATTGATCGACGAGCGCCCCGGATCGATGGGCAAAGCCATACCAAGTGCGGAAATTTTGGTGGTTCGCGAGGATGGCAGCGAGTGCGATGCCGAGGAGCCTGGTGAATTAGTGCATCGTGGCGCGTTAGTCGCGCAAGGATACTGGAACGACCCAACTAAAACTGCCGAACGCTTCAAACCCGCTCCCGGCCAACCCAAACAACTCCCTAATCCGGAAATTGCAGTCTGGTCAGGCGATCAAGTCAAAAAAGACAGCGATGGCTACCTCTACTTTATTACCCGCCAGGATGAAATGATTAAAACCTCAGGCTACCGGGTTAGCCCTACCGAAGTCGAAGAAGAAATATACAGCAGTGGATTAGCGACGGAAGCAATCGCATTGGGGGTTGCTCATCCAATGCTGGGACAGGCGATTGTGCTCGTCGTACATGCCAATGAAGGCGTTGACGAGGCCGCCATCCTAAAATATTGCCAACAGTCTCTTCCCAACTATATGGCACCACAGAAAGTCATTCTGTATGCTGAATTACCGCGTAACCCGAATGGTAAGATCGACCGAAACTTTTTGAAAAATGAGTTTAAGGATTTGTTTAGTGGGTAAGTTCCCTCACCCTAGCCCTCTCCCAGAGGGAGAGGGGATTTGCTTCTTCCCCTACGAGAAAGGATATGCACCCCTCTCTACGAAGGGGATTTACTCCTTCTCCCTCTGGGAGAAGGTTGGGATGAGGGCATAATTCGCTCCAAACACCTATAAAACAACCCAACCAAAGTGACCTAATGAATAAACCAAAACCGCAACACGTACCAATGGATCAATTTAAAACCGATCAAAACTGCCTGCTGATTAACGGGCGATCTGTTATGGATCTAGCGGAACAACTGGGAAGTACGCCTTTTTACGCTTATGACAGCAGTTTGATGACAGCCAGAGTCCAACAACTGCGGGAAGTACTTCCAAAAGAAATTCACCTACATTATGCGATGAAAGCCAACCCCATGATGGCAGTGGTTGAGCATATGGCAAAACTGGTTGATGGTTTAGACGTAGCATCACAAGGTGAGCTGGAAATTGCACTGCAAACCAGCACCTTACCAAAAAATATCAGCTTTGCTGGCCCTGGCAAACGAGACCCAGAACTGGTAGCCGCTATTGAAGCGGGCATTACGATTAATGTTGAATCTGAAGGCGAACTTAGGCGGATTGACAAGATTGCGACGAAACTGGGAGTTCGACCTCAAATAGCCATTCGTGTAAATCCTGATTTTGAACTGAAAAGCTCCGGCATGAAAATGGGCGGAGGACCTAAACAATTTGGCATTGACGCCGAACGCGTACCCACTGTGTTAACGCTGCTCGGGGATATGGATTGTCATTTTAGAGGCTTCCATATTTTTAGCGGCTCACAGAACTTACGATCCGAAGCCATCATTGAAGCCCATGACAAAACCTTTGAACTGGCTATTCGGCTCGCTGAATCAGCACCATCTGAGGTTGAGCTTCTCAATATTGGTGGTGGTTTCGGCATCCCCTACTTCCCCGGTGAAACACAACTGGACCTGCAACCCATTGCCGACAACTTACAGCGCACTTTACCAAAGGTCATCAACGCTTTACCCGGCGCAGAGATAGTCACCGAGCTAGGCCGCTATTTAGTTGGAGAGGCTGGCGTTTATATCTGTAAAATAATCGATAAAAAAATATCGCGCGGGCACACTTTTCTTATCACCGATGGCGGTTTACATCACCACCTTTCTGCCTCCGGTAATTTTGGGCAGGTTATTCGTAAGAACTACCCTGTTGCTGTCGCTAACCGAATGAGTAGCGACAATAAAGAATTAGTCTCGGTGGTCGGCCCGCTTTGTACACCGCTGGATTTGCTGGCAGACAAAGTTGAATTACCTAGCGCAGAACCCGATGATTTGGTTGCCGTGTTTCAATCGGGGGCTTATGGCTTTAGTGCGAGTCCACAGGGGTTTTTAAGCCATCCGGGAGCGAAGGAAATTTTAGTATAACCCTAGGTTGGGCCATAAACACTGTCCAAAATTTTACTATAGGACTTAGTTACTGATCTTCGGGAGTACTGCTCGGCAATCGAACAGGACGCTATAGGCGCATTGCCATGAGCAACCTGCTCCATCAACAGAACAAGACCTTGCTTGATTTCACTCTTATCGTTCAATTCCACAATATTAGAAATACCAGCCTCCCTCAATGCATCTGCGGTGTTCCCCTGTTTATCCGTTAACGCAAAAATAGGTTTACGCGCTCGAAAGTATTCATAGAGTTTTGCTGGTATCTGGTGATTACAATTCGATGCCTGAAACAGCAACAACGCATCCGACTCTAACATTTCCGCTAGGGCTTCGGCATAGCCAACGCTGGGTTCTAACTTGACAATATCTTCAATCTCGCGTGATTTAAGCATTGGCTCGAACACATGATCATGAACGGAAGCACGTAATATAATCTGTAATGTACCAGCATTAATTTGACCTTCTTTTTTTAATTCTGATAAAGCATCAAACAAAGCGGTCGGGTCTCGTTCTGTCGGGTAAATAATGCCGCTGTGCGTGAGCCTAAGTGCCCTGCACTTTTGCTGATCCTTGCTGACCAGTTGTTCTGCTTTTTTAAATGCCTCCTCATCATAACCATTGGGAATAACCGCAAAACGAGTTGGCTCGATGCCGGGGTAACGCTCAATGTACATCTGCCTAGTGCCCTCTGTGGTGAAAACGACTTTAGTGGCACGCGCGATTACTTTTTTCTCCAACCAGAGGTAAACCCTTCTTTGCTTCTCATCAACCGGGTAGTCATCTTCCACCATTGAATCTCTAAAATCTGCGACCCAGGGTACGCCGGTCAAACGATTTAACACGAGCCCAATAAAGTGGGCTGTAGCGATAGGAAAAGTAGACCAAATAATCGATATTTGCTTTTGTTTGATTGCTTTGCGCCCGGCTAGGACGCCGCCAAATAACCAGGATACCCAGCGATCGGGCAAGGCTAAAAAGGAAGGGTATCCACCGAGTTTGGAGAATAACTTTTCTGTATTCCAACCTTTCGCACGAACCACCTCGACATAATCGGGGATATCTCTCAGCTGGTCTGGCGATACCGCCTCATAGGCGCTTGGCGATATTGATAACACCGACGGCAGCCAATAATTCTCTTTGAGATATTTGGCCAAAGACAAAGTTCGCTGGAGACCACTGCTCACCCTAACCGGGGGGAAGTGGTAGGCTATCAACAAGATTTTCTTTTCAATTGGCATATGTTGTGTAACCCTGTGATGGTTGCCAGTATTGAGCAACTGCCTGTTCACACCTACTTTTTCTTATAGTGATTACCATGATTTCAACCAGGTTTCAGCCCAACCGACAACAGCGTTGCGCCACTCATTAGTCGAGAACGTATGATCCGCATCTGGAATATCGTATCGGACCACTTCCGGGTGGCTCATCCTGTCACGCCACTCCTGCGAGCTGGCGATCAGGTCGTCAAACTCCCTGGCGACAAAGTCTCGACCACTCATAACCAACATAATCGGCGCTTGAAATCTGGCAAATCCAATATACATACGACTGGGAATATCTAGGTTTCGAGGAATCGGCGTCGACTCAGAGTTCACCTGTGCCGAAACATTCTCGGTCTTGTTAGCGAAAGATGATTTCAGATTAGCTAAAAAAGATTTCAAAGATCCGAAAACATCAAATTGCAAGCTAATAACTTTTTCCCAAAACGCTTTATCTTTCAGACGATGCCAATAGTAATGTTTGATGAAGGCTTTGGCTTGTCCTGCCGGGGTGTGCACCCAGGGGTTTAGTAAAACCGCACCTTTGACTCGAGAATCACTCCAGGCATAAAAGATAATGGCAGATGATGCATCACATTCACCCCAGAGCACTACTTCTTCTACTTCCGCCACCTCGGCAAACAGGTAGTCAATTGCTGCTTTGATGTCCGCATCGACGTTCTCAAATCCAGCAAAATCGCCGTAACTATCACCCATTCCGCGATAATCGAAACGCAGCACAGCAATGCCTTGGTCACATAAGCGTCGCGACCAGAGTACTAGCTGACGATGTCCGCCAACACGATATTGGGGGCCGCCACCGACTACGATAACCACCGCTCTTTTTGCTGGTCTTTCCGGACGATGCAGAATACCGATCAGTGAATCACCGTCGCATGAAAAAACTTTAGCCTCTTCTGTGCTCACGCTAGCCTCAGCCAATCCAAAGTTTTTTCAATGACCTCGGGCGCGAGCGTTCGCTCATGCATCTGCCAGAATGCTGGACCGACAAATGTATTAAAATCGAGCTTGAGCTTATTTTCTTCACACTTCGACAAAGTATCTGTCAACGCTTTTGGCAACGGTTGGTCTGCTTCGTTTCTGTGCTCAAGCCACAAAATGGTAGCGCCTTGCAAAGCCTCAAAATAATTAATCATTCTTGTATTATCGATCGCCTCCGCCAGCTCGCGACTAATTTCATAGCCAGCAACTTCCACAGAACCCTCATCCATTAATTTGCTTCTAAGCAGTTTGGTGGTTTCTTTTTCTTTTGTCTGTCTTTCTAAATTAGCAGCCAATCGAATCCGCAAAAATTGCACTAGATGAATTTTGCCATCCGTCACTGGTTGCCAAAACAGCAATTTTTTAAACCGTTTTCCTGCATCCTTCACCAAAACCTCGGCCGCGAGCATGGCCCCTAAGCGCAGTCCTAATAAACCAATACAGCTAAAGCCCTCATTCTCTAGCCAATCAGCAACCGCAACTATATCCTGTCGCCATATTTCCCAACTAGCATCCACATAATTACCTGAGCTATCGCCGGTACCATACAGATCCACTATTGCAAGGCCGTAGCCTTCAGCATTTAGCCGAGTGGCTAACAGTGTCAGCATTGAACGACTGCGATTCATCTCCTCATTAAAGGGCGGCACAAAAATGATGGTTCCTTTATAAGGAAGTGATGGGACCGGCCTGTGGTGCAGGACAAAAATTGAACCTGCTGCACCGGCAATGAATTGAGGATGAGCTATTGAAAGACTATTAGATGACACTCGTGCTATCGCCTACGCAATCAGGCCTTCGATAAAATGAGTCAGACTTCCCACCGACTCAAACACTTCAGCTGAGATTTCATCGTCTTCCACAACAACGCCGAACTCTTCTTCAATCGCTGTAAGCACGCCCACCACCGCCATTGAGTCGAATTCCGGGAGGCTTCCTAACAGCGGTGTATCCATACCGAAGTCATCCGTTCTATCGCCCAGCTGAAGCTGATGCTTCAAGATAAACTTTACCGTATCCAAGATTGCCATGATCAAAGCCCCTTTCTTTTTAAAACGAAACAGGCCATCGCATCGAGCGTTCCCAAATTATCAATATTAATTTCCTCTTGGCTCAAAGGAATTTCATAAAAATCTTCATACCAAGCGATTAGTTGCATTAAACCCGCAGAATCGAGTAGCCCGGTTGCCGGTATGATGTCATCGGCATTTAACCCTGATGCATCCATCCCCAGCTGTTTCGCGATCACTATAACCTGCTCTTTTACTGCACTAACAATCTCTGCTTTATCCATTATTTCCTCATTATTTAGTTTCAGGCACCGAGACAAGCTGACGCAATACCATCGCCACATCAAACCCGCTCAATACCCGGTGATCATAGGTAGCACCGACAACCGCTTGGTCATTTATTGTGGCCGCATGGGCTACCATCAATGAAGTTCCAGGCGACAAAATAGGCACATGTCGGGTTATATTCCATCGTGCCATGCTCGAAAAGGATATGGTCGCACCTTCCAATTCTGTCGGCTTTAGCTTTTTAACCATCGCTCGACGCTGCAAGTCCGTCATTCGATTGACGAATTCCAAAGCATCTAACTTACCCGCGTCTCTTAACACAGCCACATAAAGTGTCTCTCCAGCCTGCACGGTAAACCCCGTGTTAACGCTGTCATACTGGTAAAACTTATCTTGATATACCGTGCTATTTAATTTCGGATTCTCCTCTGCCATTTGTGCTAAACGCCAGAGCATCAGCGATAAAAGCGGACTGAATAGCAGTTTGTTTTGATCCTGGAAAGCTTGAGCCCAATCATCCAGAGGCTTAGGGTCATAGGCGAGCTCGATATAACCGGTTGCGGCGTGGTCACGCTGCCAGGCAACAGCATTTTGCATACCATGCTGTTCGGACGTAAACTCCACCGGCTTTCCCTCTGCGATGGGTCGGCGTTCGGCTTTTTTTGCCATCTTTACGTTTTCACCGGAATGATCGGCAAGCTCCCTTTTGCTTGCCCAAGCCATGACATCTTCCGCGGTTAAGCGCTCGCCTATGATAGGTACTTGGGATGCTTCAACACCATACTTGCGCAAGAGTATGCGGGCGCGAGCGGTAGGTTGTTTTGAATCACCGTTATGCTGACTGGCGACGGTTGGTTCGGCTTTTGAATCAGGAACTGTTTCATTCATCGTTGCACCGACCCAAAGCAACACACTGCCAACCGGAATCACATCTTCCAATTGCGCTAATACTTTAAGCACATAGCCATCCTGCTCAATCTCGACATCGACGATCGCCTTGTCGGTCTCGACACTTGCGACCACCTGACCGGCTTTAACGTAATCGCCTTCGCTCGCAGCTAAATTGATGAGTTTGACAAGATCATCGTTATTATTAACCCGCGGAGTGTATAAAGGTGTTGGCATTCTTATGTCCAGAAATCAAATAGGTTCAAAATAATTCGAGTAAATTAGCAACAATCAGCTCTTTGTCCGGGAGCACCTGACGCTCCAAGCTTCTGGCCGCAGGTATTGGTACAGGATCAGTACCTACACGGATCGCTTCTCCCTGGTAACCCGCCTCTAGCAGCATGGCGAGTATTTCAGCGCCCACACCGTACTCATGATGCGACTCTTCAACCACCGCAATAGCTGGTCGACTCATTAATTGCTGCAACAGGGTATTGCGAGGTAAAGGGGCCAATAGCGATGGCACAATAACTTCTACCTCCAGCTCCTCGGTTTCCCGCAAAAATTGTATCGCTTCCTCCACGATAGGCAGCATTCCGCCGTAGGTAATAACCGTTAAATCCGGCGTTTGAGAACCTTCCACCAGGGTTGGAAACAACCTGGCAGCCAAATCTAAATCAGAAGCCTTTAATACTTGATAGGCACCGGGTGACTGTTTTTCACCATAGAGCAGCTTATGCTCCAGGAACAGCGCTGGATTCGGCCAATTTTTTGAAAGGTCTATCAGCAGTTGTCCAACATTATGGCGATGTGACCCATAAACAACCGTCAGCCCCGGAATAGAGGTAAATATATTCTCAGGGCTCTGGCTGTGCGTAGGCCCATATCCCCGGCGCCCACCACAAGGTGTGCGAATGATGAGTGGAACTTCCACATCCTCAAACATCGCCGGGAATTTTACCGCGTGATTAAACAGTTGATCAGCGCAAAGTGTGAGGAAATCTGCAAACATAATTTCCACAATAGGCCTAAAACCTGCCAACGCCAAACCTATTCCGGCGCCAGTTATCCCCGCTTCGCTTATTGGGGTAGATATAACACGCCCTTGATACTTTTCAGATAATCCGGCGGTCACTTTAAAAGCACCGCCGTAGGGCTCATGTAAATCCTCACCTAGCACGATACAGTTTTTATTTTGCGCCAAAAGATAATCCAGGCCAGCATTGATTGCAGCACGTACATTTTCCGCTTCCGCTGATAATTGCGAACTGGTTAGCTCATTTCCTACTTTAAAGCTGTGTAAAGGAATGCCGGCGAACTGAGATTCTGGGGTTGCGATTGCGGTCTGTTCTAACTCTTTAAGAAAACTACTATTACGCTCATCAATCGCTACTTTAGCCACACTATCTAATCGTTCGCCCAGTGCAGTCAAAGGATCTCTTTTCAGAATATGACTTTTCTCTTGCTCGCTGCGCAGGTCGTCGCCTTTACTATGTGGGCCCAGCCTCATGGTATTAATCACCAGCATTCCCGGGCGAGGATCGGTGCGCAACCCATCCACAACTTTTTGCACACTCGCACAAAATTGCGGATCGCTATCGTCTAACTCCCATACCTCTAGCCCAAATGCTTTGCCGCGACCGGCAATACTGCCACCGATCGTATTTTCGGTCATCGTCGTCTGTGCGATACCGTTATTCTCTACCACATAAAGTACCGGAGCGCGCCAAATTGAGGCCAGATTCATACTCTCATAGAGCAAACCTTCACCCAATGTCCCATCACCTATCATCACTGCAACCAAAGCGTTAGAACCGTTAAATTTTCGCGCTAACCCCAGGCCAACACCAATTCCCGTCATCCCTGCCTGGACACCGTTACTGTGAAAACCACGATGGGAAATGTGCTGACTACCGCCATAGCCAAAACAAGTACCAGAAGATCGCCCCATTATTTCCGTCACCAACCCGAGCACATCGCCAGAGTAAGTCAAAAAATGGCCATGATTGCGATGATTGGACAGCACGACATCATCAGGATCATTCAGGGCACGCACCACCGACATCTGACAAATTTCCTGCCCTAGGCAGGTATGGGTCGTACCGGAAAGCAACCCCTTGCTGAATAACGAAAGAATCAGCGTTTCAGTACGGCGTACCAAATCACCCCAAGCGTATACGCTTTCGTCATCGAGACCGATAATCGGTTTGCCATGTGGATCACGGCAAAAGCCGGGTAAATTCATATAACCTGCTTAAAATATGTCTGAGAATTGCTCAAATAATTGAAATTCTATTGAGTATAGACCCTAATAAAAAAAAGTTTGAATGTTACTACAGAGCATGTCTACTTGGGATACTAAATCCAGGCTGGACCATGACAAAAACTAGTGACAAAACTTAAAGGCGTTCCCCAGAGGTTCCTTGGTCAACCTGAGCTGAGTAAACTATACTAGCACGAGATCCTCACAAATAAAGGCCATGGTTTACCAAAACTAATAGCTGATCCTAGCGTGTGACTGTAGTCACACGCCCCAGAACCATAGCCAACCGTTTATGAACAGGAAGTATTGATGCAAGCGCCACCCACCATCCATCCGGTCGACTCAGACCTATTGCCCAAATTTTGCTCTTTTTTACATCAACACCTTTACAGCGAAAGATCCGTATACGAGTGGCAACAGGCCCTATCGGAAAACTGGTGTGAAGAACGTCCAAATTATGGGTATGTTCTTGTCAACGAAGAAAACGAAATAGTCGGTGGTATCGGCGCACTTTACGCTGACAGAGAAATAGGCGATAAAAAAGTTAAAATCTGTAACATTACTAGCTGGTGTGTTCTAGAAGCCTTTCGCATGCAAAGCATGCGCTTGGCCATGGCCTTGATTTCACAGCCCGGCGAATATCACTACACAGACTTTTCTCCCACCTCAACCGTCGGTAGCGTATTACAGTTTCTAAAATTTAAACCCCTAGATGAGCGCGTCACTGTGCTGGCTAATCTTCCTTGGTGGCAACCAGCCACCCAGGTTCTTACCAAGCCTGACGACATGTCAAAAACCCTAAGCGCCGAAAACCTACGCGTTTATAACGATCACAAAAAGTATTCTTGGTTACACTTTCTGTCGCTCCAAAGCGATAACCGACAGTGTCTTGTCATCTATAAAATCGGGACATTTAAAGGTTGTCCGGCCATTAAGGTTATATATCTTAGCGATAGCTTGGTATTCAGTAATGGATTTCGAAGCCTCGGCAGCTGGTGGTTATTTCAACATGCCGCTCTAAGCACTCATGTGGAAACACGCCTGCTAAGCAAAGACTATCGCTTATCTGCAATACGAGAAGGCTTCGTTAATAAAGTTTACCTGAGCAATGACTTGCAGGCAGAAGATATCGACTATATTTATTCTGAGTCAGTAGTTTTGGATCTCTAACTCAAAACACCCGGTTGGACTAATACAAGAACAATTAATGAAAGTACCAAGCACTGCAACGGTGGACAACCCAAACTATCGCCCTGACATTGATGGCCTGCGCGCTATTGCTGTGCTATCCGTTATTCTTTATCACATTAACGACGCGATCTTACCTGGCGGTTTTGTTGGTGTTGACATCTTTTTTGTAATTTCAGGTTATCTTATTTCGTTACACATCTTCCGCGATTCAGAAATGGGGCGTTTTTCACTGCTTGAGTTTTACCGCCGTCGTGTCAAACGTATAGCACCAGTGATGCTAGTAGTCGTAGCTTTCGTAATATTCATCGCCCAAGTGATTATGCGTCCAGTAGATGCGGAAAGAGTCGCGGAGTCCGGGCTCTGGTCGCTATTATCTTTAGCCAATGTGTATTTTTGGTTGTACCAGGACACCAGCTACTTCGCGGCAGCAAGCAGCGAACTACCCTTATTGCATTTATGGTCACTCGGCGTAGAAGAACAGTTTTATATCTTCTGGCCATTAATTTTAATGCTTGTTTATCGACTGAAAAGTACCCGATGGTTTTTTGCAACCATGATAGTGGTGGCCACTCTATCCTTTCTATTAGGCGAATATCTGTTTGATGACGCACCATCATTCGTTTACTACATGTTACCAACGCGTGCTGGTGAACTATTGGTAGGTGCTGGCTCAGCCTATCTAGTACTGAAACGCGGCACACAAAAAATTTCGCCTGAAATCGTAACCTTCACCGCCATTTTAGGCCTGGCATTAATAGCCGGTGCGCTGGCACTGCTATCTGAGGAACAAACATTTCCCGGCTTGAGGGCTATTCCACCAACACTCGGCACCGCCATGCTGATACTCGCTGGACATTACGGCAATAGTTGGCCGTCCCGCCTGATGACTCTCAAGCCCATGGTCTGGGTGGGTATGATTTCCTATTCAGCCTATCTATGGCACTGGCCATTGCTTGCATTTTATCGCTATGGATACTCGGAAATCACCTTCGTTCCGGGTGCGGTAATTTTTATTCTTACTTTCTTACTCGCTTGGCTAAGCTACCTTTATGTGGAAAGTCCCGCGCGGCGATCCTCTCGTCCAGCGTTGCAAATCTTTGCATTCCAATATATTTTCCCTGCCGGCGCGCTCGCCCTCGTTGCTTTGATATCCATGAAGATTGATGGCTATGGATTGCGATGGTTTTCTGAAGAGTACAAAAGCAGTCTTGCCTCACTGTATGATGAGACACGCCCCGCCTATGATTACGACTATGTTTGCCAGCGACAACGAGTTCAGCCAGAGGATATTAATAATGCTCAATGTATAGTTGGTGCTGAATCCAACAAAGTACCAAAAGCAATTTTGTGGGGAGACTCAAACGCCGCACATTTTGTTGGAATGCTGGGAGTTTTCGCACGTGAAGGCGACTTTCGGTTTCAAAACCTTGAAATAGGCTCTTGTCCGCCAATTAATTCTGATCCTGCTGATTTCGTCGCCGCGCACAGGTTGTCCGATTGTCGTGGAGCTATTGAGCTAGTTTGGCCTAATCTAAAGCAGTACCAGGTAGTAGTGATATCTGCTAGCTGGTCTGGCTATCAATCTCGTTCGGATCAATTCCTGAAAACCTTCTTCCGTACAGCAAACAGCCTAGCCGAGCAGGGCAAACTGGTCATATTACTGGGCAAGATACCTGTTATCTCTAGCTATGACAGGTATTGCCGGGAAAAAGCGCTTAGCTATCCCGTAATGAAATGTGAGTCACCTCAAATCGAAATTCCCGCTAATGTCGCCGACGCCAATGCGCAGCTAGAAGCCTTCGCCTCTCAGACGAAAAACGTTGAGTTTTATGCCATCACCGAGTATTTATGCCCAAAATCCAAATGTTCTCCCATCGATGAACGTGGAAGACCAATGTATTACGATTCCAGTCATCTCTCGCTGCCTGCTTCCTGGCAAATCGGAAAGCGTATATTCCTAGAGGAAGGTGTGCCGTTTCCTTTTACTTTGATCCCAGGCTGGTCTACCGCCGCAAAGCATACTCAGTAATATACTTTGAATATCTGTGAAGTCTTTTTCTGCTAACATAAAGATACGCTTCATTTAAATAAAATTTAAATAATCTCTAGCTTAGCTCTATACTAGTTATGCATCACCAGACCAAAATGAGGAAGAGCTTTTCCAATATGCGTAAATCAATTCAGATAGGCAAGTTTTTACTTTTCTCATTACTCGTGAACTGTAGTAATACAATATTTGCAGATGAAGTGCCTTTACCAAATCCCGGTTGGGTTGGGTATGATTTAAAGGGGGCTCCTTGTACAGGTGGAGCCGTGGCATATGGGCCTTGGGACTATACTAACCCGGGACACAGAAGAGAAAAATTACCTGTCGTAACTGCATACCACTTCACCAAAGAAATTGAGTCATTGGAAAAGGGGAAAACCGCATCGATCGAAATGGATATCGACTATACCCTTAAAACTTTTCCAAACCACCACCGGGCTCTATACGCAATGATGCGCCAACAGATTAAAAACCCACGGCCAGATATAGCTCAATACGCACCTGTTGAGTGTTATTTCCAAAGAGCAATGGCGTTCAAACCTGACGACTACCGCGTAATGCAACTTTATGCCAATTATCTGGTTAAGAAAGATAAACCCAAAATAGCTATAGATATTTACAAACGCGCTCTAAGTATTGATAAAGCCCCCGTGGATATTAATTACGCGTTAGGTCTTCTGTATTGTGACTTAAAAGAATTCGACAAAGCCGTAGAACAAGCAAAAATTGTCTATGGCGCGGGGTTCAAAAAAACCAAACTGGCGCGGCAATTAAAAGAAGCTAATCGCTGGCCCGTTAAATAATTTCGACCACTTCAGCATTGTTTTTTCTCAGTGCTCATATTAATAATCATCAAACACCACCCGTCTATCGACCAGCCTAAGTTGTTCACCTATGACTGCTAGTACACAAACTCTTCAAAACAAACGTTTCACACTAAGCTATGCGGGCAGCCCTGTCTGGGAAATTGATGGTAAAAGCGTAACAGCGGACTCGCCAGTAGCGTTCGAGCAACTGTTAAGCCTATACCAGAAAAACCGGACTGAATTTCTAAAATGTCTGCACGGACATTTCGCCATCATTCTTCGTGACAACGAGAAAAACACCCTGCTCGCCGCCTCTGATCGAATTGGTGTGTATCGCTTATATTGGTCGCAAACAAGCGTTGGTGACATTCTAGTCAGTACTTGCCTGGAGGACATTAGAAAGCAACGACAAGACACTCCAGAATTATCAGCTGACGCGCTTTATTGCTACATGTACTTTCACATGATTCCAACACCCTTTTCTATTTACTCGAATATTAAGAAATTGCCACCGGGGCAATGCCTTACCTACGAAAATGGCCAAGTCAGTATAGAACCTTACTGGTTACCGCAATTCGATGAGCCACAGAATGCCGACATTGACACTCTCAGCACTAACCTACATCAAATACTGAAGGATTCGGTATCATGTTCTCTTGCCGACCAACCCCATTATGCGGCGTTCCTGAGCGGTGGGTTGGATAGTTCCACGGTCGTTGGGGTAATGAGTAAGCTGGAGAATCAAGCCACTCATTCTTACTCCATCGGGTTTAATGCGAAAGAATATGATGAAACTCCCTTCGCCAGGCTTACCGCAAAACATTTTGGGGTGCAGCACCACGAATACTTCGTCACGCCAGAGGACATTGTCAGTACTGTACCAAAAATTGCAGCCGCTTATCACGAGCCTTTTGGCAACTCCTCTGCTCTGCCCGTTTATTACTGCGCCAAGGTAGCCGCTGAAAACGGTGTAAAATTAATGCTTGCCGGGGATGGCGGAGATGAGCTGTTTGGGGGTAATACACGCTACGCCAGCCAACGTCATTATCGCCATTACCAGGCATTACCTAAAGCCTTACGTCGCGGTTTGTTCGACCATCTAATCAATGCGCTACCTTCAGGCTTACCATTAGTCAGCAAGGCACAAAACTATATCAAACAAGCTAATATTCCCCTGCCAGACCGTTTACAAATCTACAATTTTCTACATCGTCACGACCCGTTAGAAATGTTCAACCGGGACTACCTGCAAACAGTGGATACCAATATTCCCTTAACGATTCAACGTCAGCAATATTCACGCCCTCAGAATGCTTCCGAACTAAACCGCATGCTCTATCTGGATTGGTTAATTACTCTGGCGGATAATGACCTGCGCAAAGTGAGCAGCATGTGTGAACTGGCCGGTGTAGAGGTCGCCTATCCGTTACTGACGGATGAACTGATCGAGTTTTCATGTACCGTCCCTTCTGCTTTGAAATTAAAAAAAGGGCAATTACGTTACTTCTATAAATACGCCATGCGGGAATTCCTGCCACAGGAAACGCTAAAAAAATCGAAACACGGTTTTGGCCTCCCTTTTGGCGTTTGGCTGAAGGATTACCAACCGTTGAGAGAACTCGCCCACGACAGTTTAAGCAAACTGAAAACAAGAGAGTACTTTAACCCAGCCTTTATCGACAAAGCCCAAAAGATGCACGAGGGCACACACGCCAGCTATTATGGTGAGTTAATCTGGATCATGATGATGCTGGAGCTTTGGCTCAGCACACATCAGTCGTCCTACCAAGGATAACCACCCGAGGTTAAATGCAAAAATTTCTATTTAGACAAGCGGCCAATCTAGTACAGGCGTTTCAGCCCAAGCTAAATATTCTGATTTACCATCGAGTAATGCCAGAACCCGACCCCTTGCGCCCCTGGGAAATTGATGCACAACAGTTTCGAAAACATCTGGAATGGATATCCGGTGTGTTTAATGTCATCCCATTAGCAGACGCTGTCCAACAATTAAAAACGGGTACCCTAAAAAGACGCAGTCTCGTCATTACTTTTGATGATGGTTATCTGGATAATGCCACCGTTGCCCTGCCGCTACTGAAAAAAGCCGGTTTGCATGCTACCTTCTTTTGTACCAGCGCCTGGCTTGATGGCGGGCTGATGTGGAACGATCAGGTGATCGAAGCCATCCGAAGGTGGCCTGATAAAACCATTAGTATCAATGAATTAGAACTTAAATCTATACCGGTTCATACAAACCAGGAAAAGAGTAAAGCGATAGAAATCATACTGCCAAAACTAAAATACCAAGAACATAATAAAAGACAGGCGATTGCCAACGCCCTCACTGAGAGCGTTGATGGCTTTCCCGACCTAATGATGCGGCGAGAACATATTAAGCTTCTTTATCAGGAAGGCATGGGTATTGGTGGGCACTCACATAGCCATCCGATATTATCCGGCATTGATGATGAAACGCTGAAAGAAGAACTCGAAAAGAACAAACAAATTTTAGAGGAAACACTCGGAACCCGGTTAAATCTTTTCTCATACCCCAATGGAAAATCACGGACTGATTTTCGTGCTGAGCAAATTCGATTTATTGAAAACGCAGGATATGTTGCTTCGGTTACAACCGAATTGGGCTCAGCTTCAGCCGATACTAATCTATTTCAGTTACCTAGATTTACGCCGTGGGATAACAATAGCACTAAATTCCTGGCACGATTAATCACCCTCAAAAAAGCGTTGGGCTAGGAAACTAGCTGTTTATATAATTCACTCATCCTTTGCATATTCACATCCTGGCTGGCCTTGGATTTCACCAAAGTCAGGTTTTCAGTGACAATATGGTTAGATTTTTCTTTATCCATCAACAGGCTGACGATAGCAGCTGCCAGTGTATCGATATCATCTCCACTGACCACTAGGCCATTGACGCCGTGAGTAACCCATTCTTTAACAGAGAGGACATCAGACACCACTGGTGGGCAGCCGCAAGCCATACTTTCCAGCAAGGACATCGGTGTGCCATCGGTTTCTGGTATTGAAACCATCACATCGCCCGCACGATAGAAATCAGCCATTTGATGGTATTCAACTCGATCCAGAATAATAACCTGTTCAGATAAGCCCAGCTCCCGCACCAAATTCAGAATTTCATCGTTGTAGTTATCGTCTTGGTTATAGCGTTTTAATAGGAGGACCGCGTTTGGTACGAGCGCTACGACCTTATGAAACGCTTTAATGATTTCAATGATTCGGTACAACGGAAGAAAACTTCGAGGGCTTATTACAACCGGTCGGCCAGAAATACCCAACTCAGCTTTGATGGAGGCTTCCTCAGTTGATGGCGCAAAGACGTTAGTGTCAACTCCCCATTGGATCACTTGAACTTTATTTGGGCGAATTTTTGAGAGGTATTGAATCTTTTCCGCAAGATCATTCGAATCGCAGGTAATCATATCAGGAGTAGCCAACAGGCCAATCAATTGAGCACGATCGGTCTCGGAGATGCTCTCCATTCGATATATATCAGATCCCCAGGCGGTTAACACCAAGGTTCCACGCCAAACCTTTGTAATCGGCAGCAGAAAACCTGCATAGTGGGCATGTACAATATCCGGTTTCAATTTCCATAACAGATACTTGAGATAGAGCATTCTCAATTTATGGCTTTTCAACGGAATCGATTCCAAGCTGAATTGAGCGACTTCATCTGGGTAATGCCCGAAACCAGAAAAAGAAATGACACTAACGTCATAACCCAATTTAGGGAAATAACCGGCCCAACGCTCTAGATGGACATGATCACCCCAACCGACAAAGCATATTTTTATCTTACGAGCACCCGCCATCCTAAACCGCTTTTATTAGAGCATCACAGACTTGTTCGATTTGCTCATTCCTCATGCTTGGATAGAGCGGCAGGGTTAATACCCTATCACCCACAACAGTGGTATGAGTTAAATCCTCGCTGGCACCCAGGCCCTGCTCTCGGTAGTTTTCAAAGGTGTGAATGGGTCTGTAATGAATACTCGATTGTATTTGCTGATCCCTCAGCTTAGTCATCACTTCAACTCTATCAGCTGTTTCCGGCAGTAGAATGGGCATAATATGAAAGGCCGCGTCACTATCGTTTGTCAGAAAGGGTAAACCAATATTCTGCGAGCCTGATAAGCAGGCGCGATAATAAGCAACATGTTCCTTACGTCTCTCATTCCCCACCTTTAATTTTTCCAGTTGCACTAAGCCCACCGCCGCATTAAGCTCGCTCATGCGATAGTTGAAGCCTTTTTCAACCACATCGTAGGAAAAATTATGCCCTTTATGTCGATCCAGCGTCACGCTGGTCATGCCATGACATCGCATACGCTGTGTTCGTTGACACAGCCCTGGATTATCCGTCACTACCATGCCACCTTCGCCGGTGGTCATGTTCTTATTCGAAAAGAAACTAAAACAACCGGCATCGCCCCAAGTTCCCGCATATTTTCCTTTGCGCGAAGCACCTGGCGCATGGGCAACATCCTCGATTACCTTGAGATTATGCTGAGCCGCCAACTGCATGATTGGCGCCATATCACAAACGTAACCCGCATAATGCACCACGATAATCGCCTTGGTTTTCGGTGTAATCACCTTTTCAATCGTGGGTTTTGAGATGTTCCAATCTTGCAAAGAGGTAATATCAGCGAATACCGGTTTCGCCCCGCAATATCTAATGGCGTTTGCGGTCGCTACAAAGGTTAAGGACGGGCATATAACCTCATCACCCACTTCGATCCCCAGCGCTTCTAAAGCCAAATGCAAAGCGACTGTACAGTTTGTTACCGCAATCCCGTGCGCGGAACCTATGTAGGCGGAAAACTCTCTCTCAAATTGTGCGGTTCGTTCGCCCTGCGTTAACCATCCAGAATCGATCACATCACACAAAGCCTGCTTTTCCTTGCTTCCTAAATCAGGCTCAAATAACGGAACCTTCCACTCCATTTCATTCTCCCCGCAGAAAATCTGAACGTCGTGACTCAAACTCATCAATTGCGCGCTCATAATCATCAGGGCGCCCCATATCCAACCAATAACCCGAAAATGGGTAAGAGGCTACCGGCTTATTATCTGCCATCAATATTTTTACCAAATCAGGGAAATCCAGATACTCACCCGGTTTTAGATAGGCCAGAACCTCCGGTTCAAAAACATAAACCCCCATACTGACACGATAATCAAACTCAGGTTTCTCAATATAAGCATTAATCAGCCCAGCGCTGTCTGTTTCAATCACCCCGAAGTCTATCTTGACCTTTCTTTCATAAGTCGCAATCGTTGCTACCGCACCTGATTTTTTATGAAAAGCGATCAAATCCGCATAATCTAAATCCGTTAAAACATCACCATTCATCATCACAAAAGTATCGTCTAAGCCAGAGATCAAGGTCAAAGGGCCAACAGTTCCCATCGGCTCCTTTTCCATGGAGTAGTCGATCGACAACTTAAACTTTTCCCCTTCCCCAAAGAAAGCCCTCAATAACTCTGCCAAATAGCCTACCGCCATAGTAATTTGAGTGACTCCGGCCTGCTGCAATTGGCGTATTACCACTTCGAGAATCGGCATGTCCCCAATCGGCATCAACGGCTTTGGCAATACTGTTGTATAAGGCCTTAAACGTGTTCCTTTACCACCGGATAAAATTACTGCACGCATCTTCGATTCCTTATTTATAGGTTATAAATATTGGCTTTATAACGGTTTAGATTGTCCTTTAGCCACGCAATAGTTATTTCGAGACCTTTATCCAAGTTTACCTGAGGCTTCCAGCCTAATAGCTCAGCAGCTTTCGCGTTGCAACATAACAGACGTTCTACTTCACTCTTGCCGGGTCGCACACGTTGGTCATCTGATTCAATGACAGAATCACTTTGCAGAATATTGATGATCTTATTAGCAATCTCACCAATGCTGTATTCCACTCCGGAACCGACATTAATCACCTCACCGACGGAACGGTCAGACTTCGCCACCTGGACAAAACCTGCTACGGTATCCGCAACAAAATTCATATCCCGTGTGGGTGTTAAGGACCCTAATTTAATCACTTTGCCGGAAAGTGCCTGACTAATAATAGTCGGTATCACCGCCCGCGCCGATTGACGTGGGCCATAGGTATTGAAAGGACGTATTATCGCCACGGGCAACTCGAACGAGCGCCAAAAGCTTTCTGCAATCATATCCGCACCTATCTTACTTGCAGAATAAGGTGACTGTCCTTGCAAGGGATGCTTTTCATCAATCGGCACGTACTGAGCGGTGCCGTAACACTCGCTGGTGGAAGTATGAACAACTTTCGACACCCCATGCCTAACCGCCGCCTGCATCACATTCACCGCACCACCAACATTCGTCGCCACATAAGTCTGGGGGGCAACATAAGAATAGGGAATAGCAATCAAAGAGGATAGATGAAAAACGGTGTCGCAACCTTCAACCGCTTTATCCACAAAAAATGGATCTTGAATGTCACCGGAAATAATTTCCAATTCATTCCGCACTTCCTTGGGAATAAGCTCCAATAAACCCCAATCATTTCGAGAATTGTAATGAACCATGGCTTTGACTTTTGCACCCTCCCGAACCAGTTTTTCGGTAAGGTGGCTGCCGATAAAGCCTCCGGCTCCTGTAACAAGTATTGATTTCATTCTATATATTCTTCCATTACTTCAATATTAAATTTCAGTTTCGCTTCCTTTCTAGCTCTATTAACATCCTCGTCATCAGGTACGGTTCCTCCGAACCAATCTATTAGCTCACCCCTTTCTTCCTTTCTGACAAGCCAATCATCAACGCTTCCAACTATTTTGGCCGGGTTCCCCGCGACGATACTATTTGCCGGGACATTTTTCGATACCACCGCATTCGCTCCAACAATTACACGAGAACCTATGGTGACACCAGGCAAAACTACTGCTCCAGCGCCAATGAAGACATGGTTGCCTATTACTACTTTCCCTACCCTAGTTTTATTACCGAAAACCGCCGGAGAAGCATCATGAGCAAGGATTGTTGCATGCGTAATAATACAATTACTTCCTATCTCAATCAGAAATGGGTACACAGAATCAAAAATAACATTAACCAACCCTATGTCATCCCCCAGTTTCATTCCAGTTTCCGCAACCGTGAAATTAGCAGCTCTGTACTTTCTCGTCTGGATACTGGTTGTTTAAACCAAGCAGTTTTTTTTAAAATTTTCTTAATCATTGTTTATTATTTCTCATAACGGCTTCCTATCTTCCGGCCTGGCACTCCGGCTAATACAATTCCAGAAGCCACACTTTTAGTCACCACAGCACCAGCACCAATAACAGCCTTATCGCCAATTATTGTTCCGGGGAGTATTACTACCCCCGCGCCAATAAACACATCGTCGCCTATCTCTATATCAACAGTTTTATAGGTTTCAGTTATCGGTGTATTAGCCGTGTAATCATTTGAGTGCGATATTATTACAGTTTTTGGCCCAACCGCCGTTCCTTTTCCAATTTTCACGGAACCCATGCCCGCATTAATATACACATCTCCTGAAAGATGAGAACCTTTCCCTAATTCAAATATCCCATTCGCACAAAATATCTTAGTGCCACGATAAATAGCTGTCCGATCTCCCAAATAAGTATTCTTTGGATGACTAATATAAACATCTTTATCGATATGAGTCGTAGCATGGAACTCACCAAAATCCTTAGCTAAATAACATGGTCTCTCGATCAATCTAATAAGCAGCCTGCTTATTTTGTCGAGCACATATCGCTTTAACACGAATCTCTCCTTAAGTTACTAACCAAATATAGTTTTTAAGAGTTTTCTGATAAATATAACCCCAAACAATCAACTACTCGTTTGGCGTCAGCGTCAGTCATTCTAGGATTTATCGGAAGATTTGCGATTCTTTTCACCGCCCACTCAGCATTGGGACAACTACCCCATTTATAACCTGCGGCCTCATGGTCGACACCGTGTGGATGAATAGGCGCTGAAAACCATAAGCCGGTTTGAATATCAAATTGCCGCATAAACTTTGCAAAAGCTTCTTTATCCGATACGACCAGTGGATACCTCACAAAGGAAGCCTCCATGGCTTTATTAACTTTAAATGTTTGTAGAGCAAACTTTTCTATTGCCTGTTGATATATATCCGCAATTCTTTTTCTTGCTGCTATATTTTCATTAAGTCGCTTCAACTGTGCGCAACCAATGCGTGCCAATGCATTAGGTAGTTTGTACTTAAATATTTCCTTTGAAGCTCTACAGGCCATTTCATCTGCAGTTGTAACTGGCCCTTGGCTAAACCCGAACCGATTAAGATAATAACTGAGAGGCTTTGTGAGTTCGTTACAATATGGACCAGAAAATAAAATAAGATCAATTAGGTACCATAGCATTCCCTTCACCTTAACTTCGTCTGGAAAAACACATTCCTGCTGATATTCATTTAATTTCCTAATAACACTCTCATCTCGACTGAACGCCACTCCGCCAGAACCCGTACTAATAACCTTACTTTGTTCAAAACTAAAAAACGACGCGTCTCCAAATAAACCGACCGGTTTCCCCTGGTACTTTGAGCCTAGCGCATGAGTACAGTCTTCTATTAAACGAATATCTTTCCTCTCAACGAAACTTCTAATCGCCTCCATATCTACTGGTATACCAAATGTATGTTGTATCACTATCGCTTTTGTTCTTTCTGTAATGTGATCTGGTAGAGTTAAAAGATCAATATTTCCAGTTTCTTTATCTATATCTGCATACACAGGTTTCGCTCCACAAACCAGAACTGGATTGGGGACAGCGACGCAAGTATATGCAGGAATGATCACTTCATCTCCGTTACCGACATCCATCGCACGAAGTATTGCTGCAAGGGCCACTCTTCCAGCATTGAAACTGAAAGCTTCACCTTCCCCTCCCATATATTTGACAAAATTTCTTTCAAAACGCTTTATTTCCACTCCCTCTAGCAGGCTTTTCCTACGCACCAAGGATACCAGGACAACTAATAAGTCGTTTATTAAGTTTGCATTACCTAAGTTGATATACCGTTTAGCCATAGATTTATTCAAACATATACTCAGTCATTCTTGGTTATTCTTTGTAGCCGTTTCTCGAAACAACCAGAGAAGCAATACCCTGTTAAATTAGTATAGTTTATATCCTCAGAGCACCATTCAATTAAAACTTTATTCTAATTTGATATAGAGATTCGTATCCGGTTAAACAGATAAGTACATACGCTCACCAACCTATTCTTCCGCTTTCGCAAGTTAAGGTACAAATCAACCTTCCACTTAGGCGTTTCTAACAAGCCTTCCAGCACTTTCTGTAACTCAGGATCATGTCCCGTTGCTGCCAGCAAAGATATGTTCTCTCTGACAAATATTTTGGCCGCTTCTGAGGTAATCCAGAGTTTTTTTACACTTCTCAGCGAGAGTTTTTTGGGAAAAGATTCACAGCAATCCAGCACACCGTAAGCATGCAAGCTGACCATCGTGCGGATACATTTCTCACATTTACAACAGTTATAGGCATTATTTTTATTCAGATAACAAACACGTAAGAACTTCAATGCCAACGGATTATCGGTAAGCCTTTTGATCTTATCGATTCTTGGCAGACAACCATGATGCACAAACTGCAATGACCCACTACTCCAAAGTGGGTCTAACTCAGGGTGAGAGCCCCAGGGCATTAAATTGTTCAGATCTAATGATGCGGGTATGTATATTTTACTAAACCGATCTGCCAGTAAATGCCCCACTGAAGCTAGACCAGTTCCGAAAGCTTCACTTCCCCAGTCCATCTCGTTTGCGGTAAAAAACTCTCTTAGGTTTGTTCTAATAATAATTAACTGGATTCCCATCTGTTGAGCGATAGTTTTCACGTTCTTCTCAACAAGAGCAAACAATGCCTTGTTTTCGACGGGAATATCAAATCCGTGTATACAAATTAAATGAGTGATCTCCGCTTGTTGTTCGAGTAGCGTGTAGAAGGAATCGACTCCACCACTAAAGAAACAGCCGATAAAGGGTTTAATTTGCGACGTCTTTTCGACAACTGCTAATCCGTCAAGGTCAACCAACTGGTAATAACTACGCCAGCTTGTTAGCAGGGCTTGAGCTTGGCGAATATTCTTTTTGAATTCTCTGTCTAACTGCACACCAGAATAGGACTGACCATCCGGTTTTTTCATGTTAGCAATCAGGGTAGCAGTGACTAGCAGCTCCGAACTGATTCGCAACGGATACTCAGATTCAAAAAAAATACGGCCCTGGTATTTACCCAGGTGAGTCATATCCCCCGTGATTTCGACTCTATTCATGATTTACCGCTGATCTGGTCGTGTGGCGCACGGGAACGCCAGAGCAAATGACGTGTAAAGGTTAAATAGCCAAGGTTACCCAGGGTATTGATACTGCGAAAATGATAATTCCACGCGTCATTTATTAATCCATCCTTTAACGCCTTCTGTGAGCCCATATGGTAAGCAGCGCCTAACCGCTTTTTGAGTTGCTTTTGAATAGGATGGCCACATGCCAATGCTGACATTTGTTCAACGACCGCAATAAACGCATCAATATTCTCGTCACCTTTGGACAGAGAGTCTTCGCTATCCCTGACATGAAAAGTCGGGGTATCGATAAACTGTATCTGTTTGCCATTGAGCGCTAAATTAAACGCTACCCAAGTCCATTCAAAATATTTAGGCAAATCTAAAAAGTAGCTAGGGTATATAGTCGCTGTTTTAAACAGTCCACCACAGGAAGCCAACCAGTTACTTTCCATTAAAGCAGCCAAGGGGTCTGACCGGCAATCATCAAATGAACTGCGCATTAATACGCCTGTTCCAAACGTATCAAAATAACCATTACCTACCACTACATCGGTCGCCGGATTTTGGGAAAACTCTCTCAGCTTTAGCACTAAAGCATTTTCTAACAGGATATCGTCATCATCCAGAAAACCAAAAAACTCTGATTCAACCAACATTCGCCCTAACGCAATGGCTTTCGGTAAGTTGCCCTCTTCCTCATAATGCAACTTGATATCCGAGCGGGCTTGTAGAGTCTCGAACACCTCTTTGTCATAGCGGCTGCCATTGACAACAATTCTTGGCGTTGCTTGCACACCTGTTTGTTGAAGCACAGAATCAATAGCCTCAAACAACGATTGGCCCCGCTCAGCGGAGGCCGTTGTAGCAATAATCACTTCAACCGTGGCCATCATTGTTAGCTCAAAGGCACTCTTTGTAGCCAGCGAGCAGCTTGGTTAACCCGGTAGCTATTCCTAACTCTTGCTGGTAAGTAATGTAACTTGGATGGGGTTTTCCGATAGGCTCGATCCTCATTTTCTCCCCAAATAACGTTACGATGCTGCAGGCTGTATTCCCAAATACTTCTATTTTTGTGGTACTTACTGGGGTACAGAACAACAGGTTTATTTAACAATGCTGCTACCACGGCGGAATGCGTTCTTGTCGTGATAATTTCCTTGGCATAGAGGTGAACCCTAATCCAATGCTTGAAACTTTTACAAAAGTAAGCCGGATCAAGCTGAACGCCATTACCAAAATCGTGAATATTCTGCCCAGAGGATTCATTATCCTCTCGCAGCGCATAGAAGCGGTACTTGCACCTTGATGGCCCTGCGAACGACTCCAGCAAATCTTTGCCAGCCCAAAATGCGGTGTCTTGATCGTGGAAAAAATGCGTGTCGGTTTCGGCCAAATAGTCTTCGCAAAGCCCAAAGGTGGTCATTTCTCTTGCGATAAAATAAAGCGTTGGTTTCCTTGGTGCATTGAGCACCTTAGCTAAGCTGTTCTCCAAATAATCACTGTCTTGGTCGATGGTGCACGGCCCTTGAACCACCAATCTGGCGTCAGAGCATAGGGCATGCTCTAACACTTTTAGTGACTTCCCTGAACACCATCGGTTATAGCCACCGCCGCCATGCAAATAAAGTATTTCATCCGAGGTTATTTTCTGTGTCAAAAATTCCTCTGCCGAAAGTGATCGAAAGGATAGATTCAATTTTTTCGCCAGCGCTTCAAGGCCGTAGTAGATGAGCGAATCACCGTAATTGCCGCCGGGTTGCACGAAGACAAACTTTGCATCTTTGTAGTCACAAAATATCTGCTGCAACGATGATTGCTCAGTCACTGAAAGTTAACCTTTGTTTCCTGACCTGACGTATTTTTTCGCCAATTCATAGAGTTTGAATTCCGGCCCTTCCGGCATTTTCGCTAAGACCCAGAATAAAAAAACAACTGTAAAATATAAGAGCACCCCTATGACTACCGCTTCACCAAGCCGCCAAATATTTTGTTGCATGGAGCCATCGCCCTCCATACCAGGTAATTGCGCTAACACAAACATCATCAACATTGCGCTCAAAAAAGGGCGATAAAATGCTTTGATTAAATCTCCTATTGTGATGGGTAGGCTCCTAACAATTACTAGGTTGCTAATACAGAACATTGTGGCGCTCGTGAAAAGTATAGACCAAGCTGCACCGATCAGTCCTTGCGTGTTAACTAAGTAAACCAACGTGGGGATAAATATCAGAATTCTGAGTGTCCCCAACTTAGTCGCCAACCGGGGATTTCCCAATGCCATAAACACATAGCCCGAATTTGAATTGATCGCCAATAGCAATCCGCCAATAGCAATAAACTTGATCAGTGGAATAGCCTCCAGCCACTGGCCACCAAGAAATATCGGCACAATAAGTCCTGTGATTGATGCAACGCCAATTGCCAGAGGGAAAAGCAAAAACGCCGTGGAGCTAAGTACATTTAGATACAGATTTCTCAAGTCATTCGAGTTATCCGCAACCCGCGCATAACCTGGGTAGGAAGCCGCCGAAACAGCGGCACTAAATTCCGTCGTTGCCATCATGGATATTTCATTGGACACCGAAAATACGCCAGCCGCTTGCGGACTTAAAATTTTCCCAATTAACAACTCCGGCGAGCGGTTGTTAAGAAAATTGATGAGATTATTTGCCATTAACCACTTGGAAAAATTAAATAGTTCTTTTGCGGCGGTCAATGCAAATTTCGGGCGATAGCTATGCATTAAATACCCCATGCAGAGCGCGACAAACTGGGTGATAATTGTACCTATGGTTAACGCCCAATAATTTCTCAGCGAATAAGCCAGCGCTAGCGTACAGGGTACGCCGATCAATTTTGGTAAAATCTTGAGTTTGAATTCCTTCTCGAATGTCAGGTTTTTGCGAAAGTCTAAAGTACCGACGCTTTCTATACTGCCGATTACAAATAAACTAGCGATGGCCCAAATTAGTGGCTCCAATTCAGGTGTATCATAGAGGTCAGCTATCAAACCTGAAAAACCTAACAAAACTAATGCCAACCCTAACCCGAATATCAGGTTGAATGTCCAAGCGGTATCGTAGTGCCCTTTTCTTGGATTCTGCATTTGAATAATGGCAGTATCAAAACCAAAATCTTTGATCAGATAGAGCAGCGCGAAAAATGACATGGCAATGGCGACAATGCCAAAGTCTGCTGGGGTCAGTAAACGGGCAAGAACCACCGTACTCACTAACCCTAAGACACGCAGGCTCATTCTGAGCATCAGCATCCAAGCGACTCCGCCTGCAACTTGTCTTGATATATTTTTATTACTAGACATGTAGTTATTTTATCGACTATTTAGATAGTTAAAGTGGGGTTCAGCATACGGGAACAATTTCTCAAGCTAAACCCTTGATCACTAATGCAAAATTATCAAAAGATATAGTGAGTACGAGCCTTGTTAACACTTACCGTGAATACTCAGGTATGTTATTAGGTGGCGTATGATCATTGCTGACTGCATTGATAGAAGCTTCTTGTACTTTAATTTGGCCAATTAACAATACGACTATCGCCAGCACGTAATAATAGAGATCTAACGTTGCCATATTTACCGTCAGACCATTTGCTGCATACCCAACGATAGAAAACTGTGTCATATAAAGCAGCAAGCAAGATCGTTTTAATTGAGGCGTGTGGAATCGCTTTTTGGAGACCCTGTTTGCAGATAAGACAGCAACGATTCCCAGCAGCAAATATACAAATAAACCTATGTAACCATGTTCTCCAAGGACTTCAAAATAATTACTATGCACCGCCCTATTGATATCGTCATGCAGATATCTTTGTACATAGGGCTGATGAAAAAATGCATTAAATCCATTACCAAATAATGGCCTTTCTCCAGCAATATCTATGGCATATTTCCATTGGATAATGCGAGAACTTGCAGACGCATCCTCTTCATAATTAGCGATGGTTGACATTCTCTGAGTCCATGACTCGGGCATAAATACCAACCCTGCTATCACTAAAACTGCAATCGCCGGAAGAACTGTTACCTTATACTTAGAGCGATAAACCGCATAACAAAGCATACCTGCTGCGCCAACAAGCCCTCCGCGAGACTGTGTCCCTAACAAAGTAAGGAAGAATGTTCCTGCTAGAATGAGCAAAAAACTCCTAGTTAATTTGTCTGTAAAATAATATCTCAACCCCCATATCAGCGGTGCTCCAATTAACATCGCGATGGAAACACCGTTATTATCACCCCAAGCTGTTTGCGGAGGCCCCCATATTCTGTATCCCCCACCAGTCATTACTGTAAATATCCCACCCTTAAAGCCAGTGAAAGCGAGTGATAATACAAACACCCAAATCAAAGCGAATGTCCAGGTTCGGTTATTCATCGACATTAATATAACTGCAACCATCAGTATGGTTTTTGAATACGCCAGCCATTTCTCAAATGCTTGCACAAACTCAACCGCAAAGACCGTAGTCAGACAAGTCCAAAAATAATAACAGGCCAGAATACCTATAATAAGATGGTACTTAGCTACGTAGAGTTTTTTCCTATTGATCAATAGGCTAATGATAGTAATACCCGCAATAATATCGAGAAATGGAAAGTCATAGGCGAACCCATAGGTAAGCTTATGAGGATTCATAATAGACATCCAAACCCAAAGTAACACACCTACCTGCGGCTTCTTAAAAACAAACGGTAGCGCGCCAGCTAACAATAATACGATGAAGAGGTCTCTCATAATTTTATGCTGCTTTGTTTTATGCTGTTTTGTTCAGGGGTTAACTTACGGCAATCTGGGAGTTTTTCAGCTTGGTGTTCGATAAATCGATTAAATTCTTCGGCCAATTCCAGGCCATCACTCACCTCAGTTCTAACATAAAACCCTTTGGCGATATCTCGAACAATCACCTCAGAGATAGCTGGCGCAAAATGTTCAATGTCTTTGTAGTATTTCTTATTCCCGATGACATCATAGCGAGCCATAAAATCATGCAAAAATACGTTCTGATGCAAGCGCGCCAGCTGATAAATCTTTATTCTGAATAAATTAACCGCCTCTTTCTCATTCCCTAAAAAAAAGTTATAGAATGAGAAAGGAGGAAAAAACAGGTGAAAGGCGACTTGCGGGTTAGCATTAATAATTTTGCCGAGGTTTTCCTCAATACTGACATCAAAGTTGAGCGGTAGGGGAGCCCTGTCCCCGTTACTTTTTATACGACAAAAATGCTCTAGTACATGCTTACCATCAAATTTATTCTTCTCTTTATCTCCCCAATAATTGAGTTTATCTAATTCAACAGGCCCCTTCCCTAATAGGTTTTTCACGCTCATCCACAGTGAGCCTATAGAGAACAGATACTGGATATGTGATAGCGGATTCACTTGATAAAGGTAAGTAGGGAACTCACCTCCTTCAACCAGGTTAGGATTAATGCCACTAAAGGATCTGTAGTTCATCTCCCAGATGACTTGTTTCAACTTTCCAGATTTGACTGCTAACTCGACGACATTTTTCTGCTCGGCAGCAGACGAGCCACTAATTGCCAAGTTAAGACTTTTTGTACCGAGCTCCCGATCTAATGATGAGGGGATAAAGTTTTCGCTATGCGAAGTACCGATAAAAGCGGTGTCAAACTCATAGTTTCTAATGAGCCCCGGTATTTGATAGCGCTGGTTTAATACGAATACCGGCTGCGCTGCCTTTCGATAAAATTGAATCGGATCAACGCTATAGTTAAACAGCATCAGACCACCTGTCCAAACCAAAACAGCAACGCAAAAATAATTCAAACTCGTATTTCGCAACCAATCGCTCCCAATCTAAAATTGGAAATACAGAAATTCACTCACTCTATTCATCGAAGAAAGAGTAAGCACCAACGCAAAGGACATCAGGATTGCCGTAACCGGAACCTGTAACCTTTCCATACCTTTATTCAATACCGTCTGACGCCCGATAACATTGCGGTCGAGTCGGTCAATAATTTCCTGCACGTTTGGCGCAAATAGCGCCACCAGAGCACCGACTAAAACCATCGCCAAAGCCCTGGGCAAATCCTGCAAAACCAAAGCTGAGCGACTTCCGCCCTCGATGCCAGGAACCAAGCCAAGCATCGATTCATAAAGATTCATCGCACCATGAAAAGTCTCTGCACGAAACATTACCCATGCCAACACTACCGCAATAAAGGTTATTCCCCACATGATAATCAGGTATATTTTATTTGTTTTTAAAGAAGCTAATCCCATTACTGACAATAGGTTTCCCCATAAGTGGTTGACCACTAAATAGCTACCGTGCATTCCACCCCAAACCACAAAGTTCCAGCTCGCACCATGCCATAACCCACCCAGCAACATGGTGATAAGTAAGTTACCCTGTCGTCGAATCGGGCCTTTTCGATTGCCTCCGAGCGAAATGTACAGATAATCCTTTAAAAATCTCGATAACGTAATGTGCCAGCGACGCCAAAAATCGACGATGGATGTCGCTTTATAAGGCGAATTAAAGTTAACCGGCAGCCGAATACCAAACATTTTGCCAATACCTATGGCCATATCCGAATAACCGGAAAAATCAAAATAGAGTTGGAAGCTATAGGCGAGTACCCCTATCCAGGCCTCTGGCCCAGATAATACAGACCCTGAGTCTGCCGCCATAAAAACGGGGGTTGCGAATAAGGCCAAATTGTCAGCCAAAATCACTTTTTTAAATAACCCAAGTATAAATTGATACAGTCCGCAGACGAACAACTCCGCATCGAAAGTCTTCCCTTGCGCGTCGTCGAATTGCGGCATCATCTCTTTATGATGGACGATAGGCCCCGCAATCAACTGCGGGAAAAAGGATACAAAAAGACAATAGTGGACAAAGCTGTACTCACGCAGATGTTTTCGGTACACATCCACGAGATAGGCAATTTGCTGAAAAGTAAAAAAGGAAATCGCCAATGGCAGAATAATTGAGTCTATCGGCATTGCTGCACCCGTTAAGTACTCAATGTTCTCGAACAAGAAGTTCCAGTACTTGTAATAGCCCAGCAGAGCTAAATTAGCACCTACAAAAACGATTAATAGAGCTCGTTTTAAACCGCCCTCTTGCAGCCGGTTTAATAGAATACCCGCAAGATAATTAAAAAGTATGGACGCGATAATTAAGGCGAGATAACCAAATCGCCAATAGCCGTAGTAGACAAGAGAAGCAACCACCAGAATAACAAAAGAAAATTGCTTGCTAGCAAAATTTCTTGATGCGTAATAGGCACACAGCGTTAACGGTAAGAATAGAAGTATAAATATATAGGAGTTGAATAACATTCGAATATAAATCTATTTACTATTTAAACTGCATAATTTATTAACTCTATTTCTTGTCGGCACTATCGGGGCCTCGGTCATTTTTGTAGGCCCAATAAATCGTATAAACAATGGCTAAATTAAAAATAATAAATAATATTGTATTCGCCATTAAGCACCTCTGACGCCAGAAAAAGCCCTGTCAAATCTAATTTTTATCAGTTTAGCTGTAAGTCTAGTTCGCTTTTGAGATACTGATAGCGACATTTTAGAAACCTCAATACATTAATATTGTAGTGGTGAACTAATTACGGCACAGCTTAAATACGGCTCACCACGTAGCGCATTTTCCCCGACGCTTCTGCCGCTATTTTATCCACGCGCTCGATCACAATATTGACACCATCACCTAGACGCTTTTTGAAGCCCGATATGATTTGCTTTTCATCGAATTCACTAAAATTCGAATTGACCACCAACTGCACCCTTGTTAGCTGCTTGCTTTCCTGAATGATTTTAAACTCCAATACTGACTGGATGTCACGTAGGATATATATCAGTGCCAGCCCATGCATCAACGTACCATCGGCAGCTACTATAAAGTCTGTACTACGCCCCTGTATTTCCTTAAGAATCGGCAGGCCTCTGCCACAAGAGCAATTTCTTTCCTCTAAAACACCGATATCACCAGTGCGATAGCGAATAAAAGGATAATCCTGGGTCGCCAAGTGTGTAGTGACTATTTCGCCAGAATTTCCAGGCGGTAGAACGTTGCCCGCTGGGTCGACAATTTCTACGATAATATCCTCTGCGGTAATATGCATATTACCTTGCGGACATTGATGAGCTATAAATCCTGCGTCGCGTCCTCCATACCCGTTCGCAATAGGGCAGCCAAATGTGTTTTCTAGCAATTCTCGTTGATGGTCATAGAGTCGTTCTGAGGTAACAAATACAACCTTCGTCCCCAAACCATTTAATAGAATATTAGTATCCTTTGCCCGTTTGGCAATCAGACTAAAAGCTGAGGGATAACCAAACAGCATCTGCGGCTTAACCTTTTTAATTTCCTGGATAAAGCTGTCAATTTTAGCTTCTGACATTTCAAAAGCTGGCAGCAAACGAGTTCTTAGTAATTTATCGCGAATTAACCGCACATAATCCTGCGTGCCTAATTCAATTGGCGAACCCCACAGCACAATTTCCTTATCACCCAAATCTACATCCCACCAACGCGTAGCACGCCATTTGGCGGCCACATCACGACTGACGCGCTCTTTGCCGATATAGAAAATGAGTGGTTCACCGCTCGATCCACCCGTGTTAAACCGGCTTAGATGTTTGGCATTCCTTGCGCGCAGTTTATCGCTATTCGCTCGAATCAGTGCTTTATTTAAAAAAGGTAATTTCTTCAAATCCTCGGCGGATTTGATCTCAGCTGGGTCAATATTCTGTGATTCAAGTAACTCCGCATAATAAGGCACGTTTTGGTTTACGGAGCGTATAAGTTTTTGTAAGCGCTGTGATTGCAACGCCAGTATTTCGTCTTTCGACCACCACTGGCTCTGTTCTAATGAACGCATATCTGCAACAGTGGTGTGGCCTTTGAGGCATTCGTGCAACGGGAAAATGGCGCAGGATACCAATTTTGTATAGAGGCTGCTCATTTGGCGTCCTCCCTCACCCTAGCCCTCTCCCAGAGGGAGAGGGGATTGTGTATGCGCAGTCTCTCCCTGGGATAAAGGAAATTACGCGAAGGAACCGTTAACTCACTGGAGCCTAATCCCCTCTCCCTCTGGGAGAGGGCTAGGGTGAGGGCAGCGATCTGAAAGCAAATCATTAGCACAGTACCCGTACATATAAATCCAACAGTTGTGAAACAACCACATTCTGATCGAATTTTTTAACATCCTGACTACCTTGCGCGACAAGCCTATCTTTCAATTCTTCGTCTCCCAGAATTCTAAGTGCCGCACCAGCCATTTCCTTAGCGTCGTTTGGCTCCACAAGCATCCCATTTTTCCCGGATTGGATGAGATAGGGAATCCCACCCACATTAGTGCTGATAACAGGTACACCAGAAGCAAGCGCTTCGATGATCGAATTAGGCGAATTATCTTCCAAGCTGGGATTGAGCATTAAATCGGAATCCTGATAGAGCGCAGCTATTTGTGCATGATCCAATCTTCCGCAAAAATCAGTGTTCGCATCAATACCCAAGGTTTTTGTTGTTTCCTGTAATTCTTTCAGCAAAGGGCCGGAACCGGCGATTGTTAAAAGTGCTTCGGGAAACTGTTTGCGAATTAATGCAAAGGCTTTCAAAGCAGTACCAATGCCATAAATCTCTTCCAGGTTTCTCGTCACGATGATATGCGGCGCGCCTTTCTTGCCACGGGCTCCTTTGGAGGGTTGAAATCGTTCCAGGTCGAGCACATTCGGAACTATGTGCGTCGCTATATTACGCTCATCAAATATTTTTGAGAGGAACGGTGATGGTACCACCACCATCTGTACTTTCTTCATGGTCGGATGTATCCAAAGCCAGGATTTAGAAAAAAACTTAGCGGCCTCCCCTCCTCGATAGTTAAGTACAACGGGAATCTTCTTAAACCAGGCGATCCACACTACTGGAGCAACAAAAAGGTACCAAGACCAACCGGAGTTCGCCATGATGTGAAACATATCAACTTTCGCAACGGTTTTGTAAACACAGACGAGATAGCCAAATAAGCGGAACAGTGCGCGGATCCCTTTTACTCGAGAAATAAAGGCTGGCTGATAGTCTGGATTCGTTCTAATTAATTCAACTTGAACACCTTGTTGTGTTAACAGCTCCGCCAATTGTAGCGTTTGCCTCGCCATTCCACCGGCTGGAGGCGGCAACGGCCCGACCAGTCCTAATCTGATTGATTTCATCCTTTCTGACGAGCCTTATTCAGTAACGATCCATATACCATTTCATAGTTCGCGACGCTCACAGCCCAATTGCGCTCCTGCTCGACATATTCTCGGCCCTTTGCCCGGATAGCATCCCATTCCATCTGCCGATCAAGTATTTTATTTAACTTTTTGCTTAGATCCTGTTTGTCTCCACTACGAAATAAATAGCCATTAATACCGTCTTGAATCAACTCTTTGTGTCCTCCCACATCCGAAGCTAGCACAACTTTATTTTGAGCCATCGCTTCCAGTGGCTTTAAAGGAGTAACTAAGTCAGTTAATCGCATCGACATGCGGGGGAAAACTAGTAGATCAATCAATCCGTAATAGCGCTGCACTTGCTCATGCGGTACGCGTCCGGTAAAGATGACGGTATCCTGCAAACCCAATTGCTGCACGCGTTGCTTTAACTTTTGTTCTTCTGGGCCGCCGCCAACTAGCAGCAAACGGATATCAGGCTTGTTCTGCAAAATCATCGGTAAGGTTTCAACAAGAAACACCAACCCCTCATAAGCGTAGAATGAACCGAGGAAGCCAAGAACAGTTTTGCCTGCTAATCCCAGTTCTGATTTCAGTGTGGTATCTTCTATACAGTTTGCGGGAAAATTATCGATATCCACGGCATTGGGGATCACGGTAATTTTTCGCTCCGGTATTCCGCGTCCTATCATTTCTGAACGAAGCCCTTGGCAAATGGTGGTAACCGCATCGGCATTTTTTAGCACTAGTGTTTCACTAGCCCTCGTCAGGCGATATCTAACGCCCCATTCACTACTGGTGCCGTGGTCCACCGCGGCATCTTCCCAAAAGGCGCGCACTTCATAGACCAAAGGTAAATTAAAGCGTCGCGCCACTTTCAGCGCGGCCAAACCGTTTAGTGAGGGAGAATGTGCGTGCAGAATGTCTGGTTGAACCTCTTGCACCACCTGCGCCAATCGATCTCTTAGCGCAGGCACGATGGCCAACTGATTCAGCATAGGTAATTTGCCAAGTTGACCATCGGGTTGCGGGGTACGGTAAAACTCCAAACCGTCGATTTGTTCTTTGAGTTGGTCAGTCTTGCCCTGTTTGGGGCTGGTGACATGAAAAGTTTTCCAGCCCATTGCCCGCTGTTGATTCAGTATCGCACGGGTACGGAAAGTGTAGCCACTGTGTAGAGGGATGGAATGGTCTAGGATGTGGAGGATTCGCATTTTTTGTTTATGCCCTCACCCTAGCCCTCTCCCAGAGGGAGAGGGGATTTGTTTGTGTGTGCTCCCAGAGGGAGAGGGAATTTATTCGTGCGTGCTTCCTAAGGAAGAGGGAATTTATTCGTGCGTGCTTCCTGAGGGAGAGGGAATTTGTCGATGCATTCTCCCGGAAGGCGGGAGCTTTATCCCTTCTCCCCTCTGGGGAGAAGGTTAGGATGAGGGGCGCTTTCTCAATAATTAAAGAGCTTTTTTCTCCCTTCTCCCTTTCCAAGAGCACGCTAGATTGGTAAGCCCGTACTCCAACGCTTCGAATCAATATTTGCTCCAATATGCCAAATTTAGATTGTTTCATATTTGATCGACCGAACAATGCCGTTGCGGAGTAAAATATGCGAGCAAGTAAAAAATATGCATGTGTGTTTTTGCCGTAGCTGCCATTAGTTATGGTTAAAATCATTGTACAATTTTGCTAAACGATCACTTTTTGCAACTACTTCTTCTATCTCACTAATCTGTTTAGGCTCAAGATATTCACGCCAACTATTGGCTGACAACTGTGG
This sequence comes from Pseudomonadales bacterium, assembly GCA_024234615.1. NCBI lineage: Bacteria > Pseudomonadati > Pseudomonadota > Gammaproteobacteria > Pseudomonadales > Pseudomonadales bacterium. The sequence goes on along the minus strand of JACKNY010000001.1, from coordinate 1,152,666 downwards.
ATTTTTAAAAACGCTATAGTACGAGTCATTTTCCGATTTAACACTGGCACTCACAAAATCCTCTGTCTGTTGCGACCAACTTAACCCTGCAAATTCAAATAACCTTTGGCTCATTTTAAGCGGTTGGTCACAAAGATCTTCGTACCGAAAAAACATATAATTTTCAAAACCTTGCAACTCAGTTATCGTTTTATCATTCACCAATAACCAACGCCACGCTAAACGTTGAATCGAGCTCATCGCTCTTAATGACTTTTCGTCAATCCCATACTTTCGCGCATTCTTTGTCTGTACTAATGCCAAAAGCATTCCGTAATCTTCACTCGTCGAATCTGAACTTGAAAACCTGTTTTTTTCTTCTCCGCGCATCACAGAAGCAATATATCCACAAGGGTGGCGGATAATATGTACTCCTTTACAGTTTGGCGCGCAACGCAGCATCAAACCCATTCGGCCCAGTGATTCGATTGATTTCCACGCAATACTCATATCTGAAAATTTTGATTTAGTTATTGGCGATATGACCGGAAGTGCCAGATTTGAATTTATACGTGATAACAATAATGACCCATAAACACTCGCTTTGTGGGCAAAAGAGCGAACAGAGGACGAGAAGTTTTTCGCAAATAAAGGCAGTTTGGTCGCAACTGGGGGGCGGTTAAAGTGCTCCAAACGCCCCATATAATCTAGAATATAGTCTTGGTAATAGGTAGCAGAATCAGCCTCTTCGTAAAGACCTAATTTTGATAACTTGATCCACGAATCAGGCTCATGCCGATAGAGTACACTCGGACTGCTATCAAATATTTTACCCAGCCAAGTAGTACCTGATCTAGGCATTCCGAATAGCAGAATAACGGGGTGAGCCGGCATTAGCTTGCCTTTTGCACCTTATACATCGAGCCTGACCCCAAACATTGCCTGGAGAATGACTCAAACATCAAAAGCGACCATAGCGGCGCACTAAAGTCACGACGGCCATTAAGATGTTGTTCGACCATTTGAGCAACGTAATCCATATTGAATAGGCCGCTATCAGCAATCACTTCCCCAAATAATGCTTTTTGCATACGCTGTTTCAAGGGCCCTCGGAACCAGTCGGCGAGTGGCACGGCAAAACCCATTTTCGGACGATAAAGGACGTCATTTGGTAAGTAAGGTACGAGGGATTTTTTAAATACGTCTTTTGTCGTTTGCCCATTTAATTTCAGGCCAGAGGGTATGCCTGCACTCCATTCGAGAAATTTATGATCGAGCAAAGGCACTCTGACCTCAAGCGCATGCGCCATACTGGCGCGATCCACCTTAGTCAGAATATCGCCGACCAAATAGGTTTTCATATCCAGGTACTGGATCAGTGATAATACATCCGAGCCTTTAAACCGGGAGGCATGATCTCGAAATACTTCGATAGCGTTATAGCCTTGTTGATCGCTTCTCAATCTGTCGCTAAAAAGCTTTTTACGATCCTGGTCGCGCATCAGCGACACAGTATGAAAATAGCCTTGCACACTATCTAATGCTAAAGATTGAAAGGTGCTCTTAGCACGAAAAACACGCGGCGCCCAATCGGCTTTTGGGTATACCGTCCCGAGTGCACCGAATAATGGCCGACGAATCGCCAACGGCAAATAGCTGCGTAGCTTTTCTTCATTCATGTGCCAACGGTAGCGGCGATAGCCCGCAAATACCTCATCACCGCCATCGCCAGAAAGAGCGACTGTCACGCGTTGTTTCGCCAATTGGCAGACACGGTAGGTGGGCATGGCGGAACTGTCAGCGTAGGGTTCATCGTAGAGTGTCGCAAGTTTGTCGATCAGGTCAAAATCCTGAGTATCGACGGTTTTTACAAAATGGTTGGTTTGATACCGGTCAGCCACCATTTGCGCAAATTCAGATTCATTGTAGTTCTTTTCATTAAAGGCGATGGCGCAGGTATTGACCGGCTCTTTTTGTAGTTGCGCCATCATCGCAACGACACCGCTGGAATCTACACCGCCAGATAGGAAGGCCCCTAAAGGTACTTCAGACACCAACCGAATATCCACGGCCTCTCTAAAACGCTCGATAAGTTCGTGGTGGATTTCCTCTTCACTTAAATTGACCACGGGGTCAAAACTCACGTCCCAATAAGCTTTAGGCAAACCGACTTCACTACCACGCTTGAGCGTTAAGGTATGCGCTGGCGGTAGTTTATAAACATTTTTATAGATAGTGCGGGGTTCAGGAATGTAGCCAAAGGCAAAATAGTCTTCCACTGCCATTGGGTCGACTTGCTTCGCTAATTGCGGATGAGCCGTTAACACTTTCAACTCTGAACCAAATATAAAATGGCTATCGTCCAGAAGTGCGTAAAATAACGGTTTAATACCGAGGCGATCGCGCGCGAGAAATAATAACTCCCGATTACGATCCCATATAGCAAATGCGAACATACCACGCAGACGGTTCACGCAGGCTTCACCCCAAGCCTCCCAGGCATGCACTATGACTTCAGTATCGGAGTGGGTTTTGAATATATAGCCTAGCTGTACAAGCTCGACACGAATTTCACGAAAATTATAAATTTCACCGTTGAAGACGATACAAACACTGCCGTCTTTGTTGAACAGTGGTTGTTGTCCGGTGGAAATATCGATAATAGAAAGACGGCGATGTGCTAAACCCACGCCCGGCTCGCAGTGCAGTCCACCTTCGTCAGGGCCACGATGAAACTGCACCTGATTCATTTGCGCAAGAATCGATTCATTGATTTCGCGTTGATCTTTTGTGTCAAATATTCCGGCTATGCCGCACATAAACTTTGTTCCTTGCCCTCACCCTAGCCCTCTCCCAGGGGGAGAGGGGATAGTTGGCCCGTTGTTGCTGTGGGTCCCCTCTCCCCCTGGGAGAGGGCTAGGGTGAGGGTATTAATTCTATATCGTTAAACCACTTACTAAAGATAGTCGCTCTCAACGGTTTTGGTAGACTTTTTGGTATTCGCTGACCATTTTATCCAGACTAAAGCAATCAAGTACTCTTTGTCTCGCCGCTTGTCCCTGTCTTTCTATCGTGCTCGGTTGGGAGAGATATTCATAGAGAGCGTTTGCTAATGCCTGTGGATTTTCTTTCGGCACTAGCCTTCCCGTTTCGCCGTCAAGGATAAGCTGTGAGTTACCTCCCACATCTGTCGCCACGACAGGCAGGCCGGTCGCCATTGCCTCCAAAATAGTGTTGGAGATGCCCTCCGCTTTTGACGGCAATACAAAAATATCCATTACACGCATCAAATCAGGCACTTCATCCGATGACCCCACAAACCATGCTGTCGAACTGAGGTTAGCCTGTGCTAATAACTGTTCCAATTGGGGGCGAAGTGCGCCGTCGCCTACCAGCATTAATTTGGCTTTATCTTTAAACTGAGGGTTTGCTTCCAGTAGTAATATAAAAGCACGAACTAAATTCAGCTGGTCTTTGACTATTTCCAGGCGGCCTACTGTGCCGATGATTGTTACCCTCACCCTAGCCCTCTCCCAGAGGGAGAGGGGATTTTGATTCTGCGCCGTTTGGGAGAGGGGATTTTGATTCTGCGCCGTTTGGGAGAGAGAATTTTGTCCCTTCTCCCCTCTGGGGAGAAGGTTAGGATGAGGTGCCCTTGGATAAAACCTGTCAGTATCCACACCATTACATATCTTGCTAATCTTGCCCGAATCAACACCTATTTTATGCTGAAGGTACTCCTCCAAATCATTAGACAGGGGGATATAACGATGTACAAAAAAATCAATAAAACGGTGTAACCTTTGATAGCGCTTATTCTCACCCTTGATATCATAAACATCCCAGCCATGTAAGCCGTGGATACGATAAGGCACTCGCGCGAGCCAAGCCAGCAGTTGCGACTCCAGGGTTGCTAGGTTGCGGGTATGTAATATATCAGGGTTAAGGCGGCGGATAGTCTTAAAAATTCGCCAATACAAGCCAATATCCTTGCCCGGTTTTTTGTGTAGTGAAATCAGTTCGACGGGCGGTTCAATGCGTTGGCTGAAATCCGTGTAGTCAGTCAGGCAGATTATCGCGTGCCTATAACTATCCTTGGGTAAACGGTTAATGATATTAACCAGACCATTCTCAAGCCCACCAACATCAAGCCGGTAAATAATATGTGCAATTAGGGGTTTATCGATGGGTGCCAGAGCCAATTATTGTATCGCTGTCTTGGTTAAAGTGTTATCACGCCGTGGTATCCCGCATGCCTATCAATTTCCATCTACTGTATTCTTTTTAATCTGAGGCAAAAAGTCGTTAACGAAACCACTCAAGAATTGGCGCGCGCCCTCCAAATCTTCTTGAACATAAGATGTATAAATGACCACCCCAGTGGCAGCATTCCCTTTACCCACTAACCGACCCCAGCTTTCCAATAGTTTAGCGTAATAATTATTGACCGTCGGCGTGCCGTTAATAATATTCCACTGCCAGACCAAGAGCATTTTATCGCCGAGTTTAAGCTGACTTTCAACGACACTCATCCCCTCTTCCAGGTTAATGTCCTTAATGTCCTGCTGCGTCAGATGCCAAGGCGACTCTTTGCTGTCGAGCAAAATATTATTAGCATTAATTAGCTCAGCGTCCTGCTTTTGCTCTGCGTAATGAGCCAGATAAAGCCCTACCGACTTGTTATTATTTTGATAAGCCGTCGTTATTAATTGCGAAGGATTGATATATCTTGGCTGCCAATCAGTCACCCAGGGTGCTACGGACTGCCAATTGTTAGCATCGGGTGCAGGCACCACGAAATCTCCCGCTTTAATCTGCCCGATACTGCCTGCCCACAGGGGCCACACTAAAAGTAATAACGTCGTAGCCAATGTAATCCATAACGGCTTTTTGGAATCCAATGTGCTGTCACTTTCCGCTTTTATTTGAGCTTCAGCTGGTTTCTCATCCCGCCAAAAACTACCGACCCAAAATAGAATAAACATGACAATGCCGAACCAAAGCCAGCCATAAATAAGGTGATCAACACCTACCGCTAACTTCATGCTACTCAGGTGGCCAATCATGACAATCATATAGGCGCGGATACCGTTTGCGATGATTGGCGTGATCAATGCCAACAAAATAAACAACGCGCGGCGCCAGTAACTGTAATAAGTCAAATAGGCGTAGAGACACCCTAAGGTCAGTGATGCAATAATGTAACGTACGCCGCTACAGGCTTCCACTACCGACCAAGAACCACTTGGCAGCGTAAAATACAAGCCCTCGCGAAAGACGGGAATACCGGTCTGCCGTACTGCGTACACGGTAAAGTCGGCGGTAAACTCCATCATTGACGGCACTAGAAATTCGCCAGCAGGTACGGCAAACAATAAGAATGCTAAAGGGAACGCCATAGCCCAGGCCTTTTTCAAGCCACAGACCGACCATATCAGAACGGGGATCATCGCTACCACGGCTAGCTGCTGAATGACCAACACATCCGCCAGATTTGCCAACAGCCAACCAAAGCCACAAAGTGCTATAAAGGGTAACCCTCTATAGTCAGGTTGATCATCAATAGCCTGTAATTGTTCGCGCCGAGTCCAGATCAAATAAAGACTGATGGGTAGAATCAAAAATCCGTGCGCGAAAGTCTCGGAGCGCCACCAGGTTTGCACCATGCTCCCATAGGTCTCCACATAGACGAGAAGCTGCACAGCCAGTACCACTAACAGCATCAGCAACGGCGTCCGTCGAATCTGTGCCGTTTGTTGTTGACTCATATGCGCCCCGCCATTCACGATGAGATTACCGCCGTCGCTCAAGACAACACCTCACCAACGCTCATAGCCTCATCCAGCGTCTTGTTATTTTCTGTACTAATGCCTGGCTGGGCGCTGCGATCGCCCAGCAGCTCCTCCAGTTTTAACAGGTTTTGATCCCAATTAAATTCCTGTAATACGTTTTGTCTTCCCTTGGTGCCTAATTCACGCTGATCGCCTTCATTCAGCAGCCTAACACAGGCTTCAATAAAGTCCTTTTCATGATCACAAATCGGTTGCCCAGCTACACTGGGGATACCTTCCATCGCGGCACTGGTTGCCACCACGGGTTTGGCCATCGCCATCGCTTCCAACACTTTATTTTGAACACCTCTGGCAATGCGCATTGGTGCAACCGCCACCTTGGCATGGGCCAAATAAGGACGTATATCCTTAACGGAGCCAGTGACATGGATATGTTTATTCACGGCAAGCTTCTTTACCTTCTCACTCGGGCGCGCCCCAACAATATAGAAATACGCTGTGGGGATTTGACGCTGAACTTGCGGAAAAACCTTTTCGGCAAACCAGGTTACCGCATCAACATTGGCCCAATAATCCATTGCCCCGGTAAAAACCAACACCTGAGAGTCGCTTGGATAAGGGTTACTACTCTCATGCTCCGCTGAAAAATAATGCGAATCTACACCATTGTTAATGAAGGAAACGTGCTGCTTTGACTCGGGCGCTAGCTCCTTAAATACGGCTGCTTCATGCGCCGAAACAAAGATGCTGGCGTCAAATTCTGCGGCGATTACTCGGTCAAAGTGCAACATTCGATCCGCCTCACGCCGATACAACCATTTCATTGGCCAGTTTCGACGTCGACTATATTCCCGCCACTTTTCTGAGTCGACATCGACAAAATCTATAATTCTATGCATATCCTGGTAGGCTGGACCCTGCACGTATTGCGCCATTGCCGAGGAATACACAAAGACCCGGGTTAACTGCTCAGTCTGAATTTTTTCGTCAACCCAGGATTTCAGACGAGTATGTCGATAATAAGGCAAGCTCAATGCTTCATTTTTAAAAAATGCGGTAAAGGTCCGGTACTTCTGTCGATTTTGAATTCCCAGTAAAAAGACTTCCGCGCAGTATTTACGTAGTTCCGCTTCATACTGCCAGTCTTCACTATCATCAACAAAAGCGCCTAAATAAATTCGGTAATCCCGCGCCAAGGATTTCAGCAAATTAAACGACCGTATTTTGTCGCCTTTATTGGGTGGAAAGGGAATGCGATGGGCTAGGAATAGCAGGGCTGGTTTTTTCATAGTGTCTTCACCCTCACCCTAGCCCTCTCCCAGAGGGAGAGGGGATTTATTGCAGAGTTCTTCCAGACGGAGCGGAGATTGATGGCAGATTTCTCCCATAGGGAGCGGGGATTGATCGTAGGTTTTACTCCCAGAGAGAGGAAATTTACCCCTTCTCCCCTCAGGGGAGAAGGCTGGGATGAGGGGAACAAAAAACGCATCATCATTATCCCAAATATTTCGATACAAGTGGCCCGATACGCTGGCTCAGCCATAAAGGTAGTTTTTTCCAACAATTGATCATTAGCTGATACTTCGGATTGAGCGGATTCAATTCAGGAATCTCCGTTGCATTCACCAGATAATACTCATAATACAAAGGCTCCGGCGTAAAGCCCCAATTTTTCTTGAAACTAAAGGAGCCAGTGCCTTCCTTGCTACGCCCGTAATCAAACAGCCTCACACCGCGCTCAGTGGCATGACACATCAACCGCCAATACATATAGTCATTGCCCTTAAGGTTTCTCGCCGCTGCGGTGCCACCACCATAATAGGGTAATACCTCATCTTTAAAATAGAAACTCATCACGCTCGCCACTAAAGCATTATCCTTGGTAATCGTTAGAATGTCGCTTTCAGTGGCAAATACTTGCCTTAATACTCGAAAGTATTTTTTTGAAAAAACCGGCGTACCCAGGTTTCTCACGCTGGTTGAATAGGCAGTATAAAAACGATCCACCTGTTCATCAAAGCTCGACTCAAGTTCCAGTTGAATGGCTTTGCGCACCACAGCCCTTTGTTTTCGAGGTATTCCCTTCAGGTTCTCTTCTTGGTCCGAACTGACCGGCTTACGAAAAGTATAGTACAGGGTTTTGCAGGGCCAACTTTCATCAAAGCGTTTGCGATTACGCAGCTCTAAATAATCTACCGATAATTCATCCGCCAACTGACAAGCCTTCGCCACCAAGGCTTTTTGAACGCTTTGATCCGCTGCAACCACGCCACCATACACGCAAAAAGGTGTTGAAACGAGTGAGTGTCCAAATAACCAGCTTTTAACTTCTGCCAAGGGCAGGATGCCAACTATTTCTCCCTCGCTTTCCGCAAACAGGAAATGGCCGCTATGGTTAAAGGCTTTCTCCAGTACTTCGCGCCATCCAGCGCGGTGGAAAAAAGTGGCATCAGGAGACTGTTCGACAAATTGATCCCAACGCTTTGTATCAGCGTCCGTTAATACTTTTATATTCAATTCTTGCTTCAAACTGACGGCCTATTTTTATCGTTTATGCCCTGCAGCTCTCTCATTCAAGATTTGCTGTCATCAGGGTAGAAAGTTCTTAACACACTTTAGGGGTTGATATACACCCGATCCATGCGATCCCAGTTAAAATCCGCTAACAGGCTTTTGAGCCGAGACTCCATCCGCCCCAAATTTAAATAATGACGAAAGCGTGATTTCCAGCTGGCATCCTTCTGACGCGGCTGTTCGGTATCAATCTCCCAGGGATGGAAGTAAAAAATGGTGGGCTTGTTTTCTTTTTCATTGACGGTGTTAATCGCCCATTTCGAAAATGCATACGGGTAAAGACGAAAATAACCACCGCCACCGATAGGAATATTACGCGAACCTATACGCAAAGTGCTGATAGGAATCTCAAGCAGGCGTTCACGACATTTGAACAGGTATCTAGGTGCTTCTGGAAAACCATATAGATCGTGCTGAACCGGGTATACACTTGAGCTATACAGGTAGCCGGCACTTTCAATTTCTTCATGCGCCCAAAGGTTTGCTTTGCCAATGGAATAACTAGGCGCACGGTAACCATTAACCTTTTCGCCGGAAATATCCTCTAGTAACTTTTTGGCTCGGACAATATCGTCATGGAATTCAGAACGAGATTGGCTGGTGACACGGTAATGCGAATAACCATGGCTCGCCAGTTCATGCCCCTGTTCAACAATGTTTTTTACTAACTCAGGAAAGCGTTCCGCCACCCAGCCAAGGACAAAAAATGTCGCTTTGGTTTGATGTGTATCGAATAGTTCTAGAATTCGTTCGGTATTTTTAGCCACGCGGACGGGCATCGAATCCCAGCGATCCCGCGCTATCGTTTGCTCGAAGGCAGAAACCTGAAAATAGTCCTCGACATCGACAGTCATGGCATTTGTGATTTTATTCATTATTTTTGGATCCGGTTTACTCAGGATAAAGTATTGCAGATATATTGTTTATTGCACGGGTATTTTTTCCCTCATCCCGGCCTTCTCCCAGAGGGAGAAGGAGAAGATTTCCTCATCCTTCGGAGGGAGCCCCTCATCCCAGCCTTTTCCCACAGGGAGAAGGAGCATACCCCCTCACCCTCGGGGGGGAGTCCTTCGATCTGTCCCCTCTCCCCCAGGGAGAGGGTTAGGGTGAGGGCACCTCCAACGTACACAAAATTCGTTCCAACACCCCATCAACATTATCAAACACTTCATTATTCCAGAATCTCAACACATCAAAGCCGAGATGCTTAAGATATTCCGTCCGTTTATTGTCATACTTCTGCCTTTCAAAATGCTGACTCCCATCCAATTCAACGATCAGCTTTCTCTCAAGACAGACAAAATCAACAATATACTTACCTATCGCGTGTTGACGACGAAATTTATAGCCTGCTAAATTTCGGTTTCTTATTCTTCGCCAAATTAGTTTTTCTGCATCAGTTGCGTTTTTTCTTAACACCCGCGCGTGGGATTTCATATGACGTCCTTGTCATTTGTATTGCGGCCCTCCCCATCTGGAAGGACTTATGCGTAGTATCCCCTCTCCCTCTGGGAGAGGGCTAGGGTGAGGGTATTTAGTCTTTTCCAAACTCGCTCTACGCTCCCCTTCCCTCAAACCACTGTTCCAAATCCTTTGCAATCCGAACCGCAGCTTGCCCATCCCATAATTCCGGTTGACGCCCCTGCTTTCCACCCTTTGCCAGAACTTCATCCAGAGTCTGTAAAATTAATGCCGAATTTGCACCGACAATAGTATTGGTTCCCTGCTCAACCGTAATCGGACGCTCGGTGTTTTCTCTAAGCGTAATGCAAGGTACTCCTAGCGCTGTCGTTTCTTCCTGAATACCGCCTGAGTCCGTCAAAACAAGCTTCGCTTTGGACATTAATCCCAGCAATTCCATATAGCCCAAAGGCCCGGTGGTTACGATATTAGCTTCAGCGATCATCTCTTTCAGACCAAACTGCTCAATTCTTGCTTGTGTGCGCGGATGCACCGGAAAAACTATCGGTAGGCGCTCAGAAGCTTGCACAACTGTTTCGATTAAACCTCTTAAAGTCTGTTCATCATCTACGTTGGAAGGTCGATGCATCGTCAATAAAGCAAAATTCTGGCCGGCACTGACGATAGCAGCGCCACCAGGAATATTGGCGAGAGTCTCTGCTGCTGGCGTTGCTTGCCGGACGTGCTTCTTGAGTGTGTCAATCATCACATTGCCAACGAATCGAATTCGTTCTGGCGCCACGCCTTCTCGTATTAAGTTCGCCTGGGCATTACGTTCAGTGGTATAAAGCAGGTCCGCAATTTGATCGGTCAGCACCCGGTTTATCTCTTCCGGCATCGCTCTGTCGTAACTGCGTAATCCCGCTTCGACATGAATGACCGGAATATGTTTTTTGGATGCCACCAAAGCACAGGCAATGGTCGAATTAACATCACCCACCACCAACACGGCATCGGCCTGATGTTCATCAAGCACCGGTTCAAAGCGTTGCATCACTTCCGCAGTTTGCACCGCATGGGAACCCGAGCCCACCCCGAGGTCGATATCCGGCTCAGGAATGCCTAACTGGACAAAAAACTGGTGCTTCATATTAGCGTCGTAATGCTGTCCGGTATGTACCAGCTTTACACAAATTGATTTCGTTTCGTTTTTAATCGCCTCTACGATAGGAGCAATTTTCATAAAATTCGGGCGTGCGCCGACAACACAAATAAGCTGATACATAGTCTATTTCTTAAATGATTGGGGGTTTATAAAGTTAAAAGCTATTTCTTAAGCTGGTTTATGGTTTGGCGTAATAGGTGTATTTTTGCCAGCATTGTTTTCTCCATCGATTCAAGCGCTACTTCTACATGTTGAATCTGCTTCTTCATGTCCATCATCTTTTCTTCCCGCTGACCTTCTGTAGCACTATCTGGAGAGTTCGAACCGGGTTCTGTGTCGACGAGTTTTGTCGGCGTTTTTGCGGCAGCCTTTTTCTCTGCTTTAAGCTTAGATTCAGCCTCATCTTCGTCCGGCACAGCGACCTCACTTGCCAGCTCTTTGGAAACAATGTTCACTACTTCGGGCTTGAACACAAATAGCTCTTCAAGATAGCCGTACAGTAATAATCGATCGCAGAACACGTTAATTCGACGCGGTACGCCCTTTGTAAAATTGTGGATTAGCTCAAAAGCAATATCGGTAATAACCGGTCTTGAGGACCAACCCACTTCCTTTAAACGGTGCTCAATATACAACCGCGTTTCCTTTTTATCGAGCGGCGCCAAATGGCAAGATGCTATTATACGCTGACGCATCTGTTCCATTCCGGGGGACTGAATGGTATGCCTAAACTCTTCTTGCCCCAAGAGAAAGCTTTGAATCAGTGAGCGTTTATCCGTTTGAAAGTTCGATAACATACGTAACTCTTCTACCGTTTCCGATGGTAGATTTTGGGCTTCATCCACGACCAGGAGTACGCGCTTTCCCTGAAACTCGGACTTCTTGAGAAAGGTCTCAAATTGCCTAAGCAATGAGGCTTTGGACAACCCTTCATAGGGCAAACCAAAGGCGGAGGAAATCATTTTAAGGAGTTCATCGGGGCCAAGTTTGGTGGTCACTAATTGCGCTGCAATAACTTCATTTTGATCCAATTCAGAGAACAAGTTACGCACGAGCGTTGTTTTGCCAGTTCCCACGCCACCAGTGATGACAATAAAACCTTCTCCTTGGCTTAACCCATAACGGAGGTAAGACATAGCGCGCTTATGTACACTGCTATTAAAGAAGAAGCGAGGATCTGGGCTCAGCTGGAAGGGCTTGGTCGAGAGGTTATAAAAAGCTTCGTACATTAGGTCATCTTTTGTTAGTGGTACTTGTCATGAGTTGATCTAGAAAAAATGTTGAAAGGAGATGGTAAATCGATTTTCAGTGTAAGCTCTTAAACTGGTATCCGCATCCCTGTCAGAATAATAAATCTCGGCCGATAATGTTGATTTGGCAGTGATATTGGTCGTGAGCGACCAACGCAGGCTTAAATCAGTCCCCTTTTCACTGTCTTCATATTTATTTTCGCCCTGTTCAACTGAAATGAGCGATGTTGTTTTAGGCGCCAACTTGTAGGACCAGGTGAGATTAACATCAAACTCCCGTTCACTCGCGCCGTCTCCGATATAGTCTCTTTGTTGATTGGATACGCCCAGAGTAATGATATTTTTAGCACCACTTATGCTCCAGGAGGCGTTCAATCTTTTATTAATATAAGTATTATTAGAGATTGATGACTGACCACCTAAAATACCGATCAGCTGTTCATCAATCTTGGGAGGATCATTAGGGTTAAATAGTCGGCACTGCTGGATATCGCTACTCCCCAAAGGGCACACGAGAGTGCCAATCAACTCCTGATTGAGCAGCTGATCGCGAAAATCACTGACACTCTCGCTGTAAGCAATCTGCCAGCTGGAGCGTCGCATCTGATGACTCAAACTAAAATCGTAGGTTTCTCCAAAAAAACGATTTCCATATTTTGCAGAAATGTTTGTACGCACCGTCGGTGTCCATGACAAGCTACCACTAATAAAGTTTTCATCCTCATTAGGGCGAGGGTCGGTGCGCTTATTATAACTTATGGATAAATTGAAATTTCGAGATGGCGTCCAGCCGAAACCTCCGCCATAGTAACTATCATCCGGACTACTGTTGCCTCTATCGCCAATAAATTCATTATTTTCATCCGTACCCGATACATTAATACTGAAAGAGCGTGTCAACCTAAGTCCTATAGAACCCTGTAAAACTTCGGTGTCAGTTCTATCACCCTGGGTATAATCAATTTCACGGCTGTTGTAATCTAAGTTCCAAAACAAGTTACCCGTACTGCTGCCATTTTTAAGCGAAGCACGCAAGTTATCGCCAGTACTATCGCTCGAGTTTAGATTGTTGCCATTGTCATTTTCGCTGTCTACATAATCATAGGTGTAGCGCAAATCCGCTAAAAGGAAGTTACCTATCTTTGGTTTGAATGAAGGACTTAAGGAATATGAATACACATCCTCAGAGTTTTGAGAACCGCTGATCTGATCTACCGACACACCATCTCGAATATTGACCAATTGTTGGCCTACCCGCGCATTCGCATCAAAAAATATTAGATCTTTAACAAGTTCCGACTTTAACAAAGTCTGGAGCCTGTGGTTAGTGTCATTTCTCTCGGTATGATCCTGATATGCCAGATTTTGCATGCTATAACTAAATTGTAAATCGACACGATTTCCGTCTGCCGACAGCACCAAGCTGGGACTCAACTCTGTCACCAAATCATTACTTTCGTTCGTCGACTCTAGAAAAATATTATCTGAATAAACTTCTCTCAGACTAATATCGGGTTTAATATCCCACTTCGCGGCGATACAGGTTTGCACCCACAAGGGGTTTAAAAGTACAAAACCTAAAATGCTAAGCTGCGTTGTTATTCTCATTTATCTTCGCTGTAGTAGTAACCGTAATAAGACTCCCCTACCGATTTTGATTTATTCAAAACCAAGCCGGTCAGTTTGTCTCTTTCCAATAGTGCAATGGCATCCTTAACTGCTGACTGAGAAGTTTTATCCTGCTCAACCACAAGCACAATTTGGCCAACCAATTTTGCAAGTACCTTCGCCTCACTGGTGATTAACATCGGAGGGCAATCAAAAATAATTATACGATCCGAGTAACGCGTTGACATTTCATGAGCCAATTCCTGCATAGCATTACTGGCCAGCAACTCGTGCGAAAGGTGATGCGTTTTACCGGCTGGGACAATGGTTAAATTATGAACATTAGTAGTTAAAAGAATATCGGAGAATGAAGACACATCGCCGCTTAAATATTCGACTAATCCGGGTCGATCTTCCATTTCCAACATCTTGTCCAACCCAGGTTTAACCACATCAGCATCCACCAACAAGACTCTTCGGTCTCGCTCTACGGCAATACTCATCGCCAAGTTAAGCGAACTAAAGGTTTTACCCTCGCCAGAATAAGCGCTAGTAACCATGATTAGATTTTTATGAGATTTATCCAGATCAGCCGCTGCCGCTTTTTGCAATAGCGGCCTTTTTATATGCTTATATTCTTCTTTGATTTTACTGCGTTTATCGTCTGGCATGATTACGCCAAGCTTCGATAATCCCTCCAGATCTAGGTTTAGAAATCCATTTTCATCACAGGCAGGGGTGGCCTTATCCTTTTTTGCACTTTTATCCTGTTGCCCAGCGGGAACGTCCGTACCAACAGTTTCCCTGTTATTCACAGGTGTAGCGGCTTGATCACCCTGCATTGGCACAGTTGATTGGATGGTTTCTTCCTCTGCCTTTCTTGCCAGGTTGTCTTTCGAGGCTTGGTGCTTACGAAGCGCTTTTTCTATGGTATCCATATCAACTTCTCAAATTATCTTAAAGTACTACCTACTTGTCCGGTGACCAGCAGTTGAACGAGTAAAAGTGCAGAGAACACTGCCAACAGTAAAAACAATAAGCCGAAAAATACTAAGACTTTGTTTTTATCGCGATTTTCCTCCCCTTCAAACTGAATATATCCGACGCTACCCAATACCGGCAATCCTGTTTGTAACGCCAGCATTCTGGCGCTTGCGAAAGTCGGTCGAATCAGGACGAGAAGCAAAGCAAGTCCAATCCCGACCGCCATTCCAGCAACTAAAACAGCACTGGCAAAGAGAATACGAGGCGGCCCCGATGGTTCAAAGGGCACCCGTGTGGGATCGACAATTTTAAACTCTATTTCATCTGAGGCCTGACTTGCTTTTTGACTTATTGATGCCTGCTCACGCCTTGATAACAAATCCTGATACTTAGCTTTGATAACGCCGTAATCTCGGTTTAAATCAGCCATTTCCGCTTCAATCGCAGGTATGGTATATACCAGTTTTTGCAGATTTTCTACGCGTGTCTCGTACGATTTAACTCGTGCCTCTAAAGCGGCAACCATTGACTGCGCCTGGCTCAAGCTGAGTTTGAGCGACTGCATTACCGGATTTCCCTGATCCACAACTTCCGAACGATTTGACAAATCCTCTTCCCGCTTCAGTTTCAAATCCTCAAGCTGAGATTTCAAGGTAATTACGTCCGGGTGTTTATCCGTATATTTCAGAAACATTTCATCCAGACGCGATTCAATCGCTGCTATCCTTTGATCATAAATGCTACTTGCCTCCGTACCACTTTGATCAAAAATAAAGGAAAGTTCCTCTTCCTGATCTTCAATTTGCTCTTCAATGGAGTCGCGCTGACGCTTGGCCTCGACCAATTGCAATTTAGCCGATTCAACCTCTGCCATACCGGCCTGTAGCCGTTGATAGTAATCATTTCCAGAGCCTGATAAATGCCCCACATTCTTACGTTTAAACTCAACAAGACGTGCTTCGGCATCTTTCAAGCGCTGTTCATACTCTTTGATCTCAGCGTCAAGAAAACGACGTGCCGTTACAGAATCTTCACGATTTTCACCTAAGGTGTTCTCCACAAAAACCGTAAGGACTGCCTGTACAACCCGCTTTGCCACATCTCTATCTTCATGGGAGTAGGTGATTCTGTATAAATCCTGACGATCCACGCGCAGTAGTTCGATGCCATCTTTTAGTTCTTCTAAAAGCTCATCCATTTCCTTATCTGTCTTGGCCGTTAGATCAAGATCTGTAATTCGTGCAATTTTTTCCAGGTTCGGACGACTCAGTAAAGTACTAACCATCAAATCAACCTGCTGATTGGATGAGGTTGAAAAGGCTAGCCCCCTTAACAAGGGACGAAGAAAGGATTGAGTATCAATATGTACTCTGGCACTGGCTTGATATTCATCCGGCAACTTGAAGACAACGGCCCAGCCGATGATACAAATAAGCCAAGCGGTAGCTAATGCATACCAGCGTTTTAGCCAGATAGCACGAGCATAATAAATAATTAGGTCAATAATTTCCTGCATATCCTATTAACTTTCCTCTACAACCTTCCGTTATTTCCCAAAGTAATCTGTGAAACAGTATTTACCTGGATTGCTTTGCGATGTCTTCAGTAATGACCAAAAACAGTAAGTTTGTTACTGATAAATAGGGCTGAGTTTATTTTAGAAAAAAGATTCAGGAATAATCAAAATATCGCCTGGCAACATGTCCACATTTGCCGATATATCGCCATCACGCACGAGCTGATTTAATTTGACTCGATATTCCTTCTGCTGGTCACCCACCACACGCACGATAGTCGCTTTATTACCAGCCGCAAAATCAGTAATACCACCCACTGCTATCATCACATCGAGTAACGTCATATCTTCACGATAAGGAATAGCTTGAGGATTTGTGGCCTCACCAATAATTCGAATTTGCTCGCTGTATGGCCCGATGAATCCGCCGACCATGACAGTCACAATGGGTTCTTTAATATATTCAGCTAAAACCTTCTCAATATCTCTGGCTAACTGGGCCGGCGTTTTACCACTAGCGTCCAGCTCTTCAACCAGAGGCGTTGTGATTTTTCCATCTGGGCGCACAGTGACGGAATTTGAAACCTCAGGATTTCGCCATACGAAGATATTAACCGAATCACCCGGACCAATCAGATAGGTATAATCACTAGGCGAGGTTGTGACGGGTTGTTTCGGTGTCGCCGAAGGCAAATCCATTGTATGTGAAGCGCAACCACTAACAAGCAGCAATGCCAGCATGTAAGCGAGAATGACGCCACTTCTATTTATAAGAAATTTTCCACATTTATTCATTTGCTATCCACCTTAATTAAGTCCACCTTTGAGGCCACTCGAAATTTTCAATTTGGCTCGCACATGATAAGCCATGCATGCAAGTAATTCTATAAACATGCCAACGCATCATTACTATAGCCTGCATAATCGAAAAATGACAAATTCCTTGTAAAAATAGCGTAAAAAGCAATTTCTTCTATACTAACTGTTAATCACAGCCAATTATTCTTCAGGCATGCAAATGCAATTGCAGCAATCAAACACTCCACCACCACAACAGCAATGCGAAAATATTGTTGAAAACTTCAGCAGCTATTTTGATGTTGTTTACGCAAATACGGCTGCATTGCTTAGCGCCGTTTATAAAATTCGATATGATGTATTTTGTGAAGAGTTAAAACTCGAAGAAGGTTGTCCCAAAGACGTGGAAAAAGACGAGTTCGACGCTTACTCTCATCATTTCCTATTAAGGCATAAACGGTCTGGCGAATTTGCTGGCACCGTCAGGTTTGTGATTCCCCCAGCAGAAAATACTAGCCTTATGCTTCCTTTCGAAAAATATTGCCTGAGCGCCTTTAATAGGCGAATTATTGACCCTGCCAAATTACAACGTGGTAATTTCGGAGAGGTATCCCGTCTGGCCGTTCCCGCACGTTTTAGAAAAAGGGTCGGAGAATCTGGCAAGCCTTATATAGTGGATGCCGTTGAAAGCACTAGCAAAGCCAACGAAAAACGTTTGTTCCCTTATATTTCCGTTGGCCTTTACCTGACTTGCGCCGCTCTTTTTGTTCACCGTCAACTGGATTATGCATTTGTGATGGTCGAGCCTCGACTGGCTCGTAGTATGGCGCGAGTGGGTATTAAATTTGAACAAGCTGGTGACGTGACCGACTACCATGGAAAACGGGCACCTTTCTACATTTCGCAGAGTATGCTCGCTAAAAATCTAAAACCTGAAATTATGGGGCTGTTTTACTATCTAAAAGAAGAGGTAGCCCGCCAACTAGATTCCCCACCACCCACATATAACCGACTCACCGGTTAAGCGAAAGCGAACCTTTTAAGCTGAATAATTAAAGCGGAACAACAAAGACTAACCTTAAAGCGCAATTAACCTGCCAAAACCTTTTCCGTATCCAGGTATGGCATCAGTGGCCACACCTCACCGTTTTTCGTTACAAAGCGCCAAATATCTGGACGCTTCTGCCAGATGCCTAAAGCAACCTCATCGGCATTAGCATAGCAAGGTTGGCGCAAGCCCCTATGGGAAATAACATCTCCAAGCGGCGTAAACTTAATACCGTAACGACTCAAAAATCTTAACAACGGAGGTTCCATTACAGCAAACCAATTCTCAACACCCTCTTCCGCGCTCATTTTAAAAATTGCTGCGAATAGGGCGACCGTAATATGCGGCAAAAGCCGACAACCATCGGTAACATCCAGCCGTGATGTAGAGCGCTGGTGATCACTACCATCTTCCAAAAAATCCAACTGTGGGTTGACCGACAAATCCTTGCGCATCCCATTCTCCTGCTGCACCAAACAGTTTTTAAACTCTTTAGAGACGCAAAAACGAGATATCTCAGCAAACTTTGATTTGTCTTCAAATCCCCTCCCGATCTCATCACCAATAAGACTTGGTGAAACCAGCTCTTGGATCGGAAAATGGAAATCGGCTTGATCTGAACGAGGCAGGACAAGGCGCACATTAGCTGTTAACTGACCCGTTAAACGGTGCCTAATAATTGAATGCGCAGAAAACAGATCAAATTTATCGAATTCAATATCTTCACCACAGGAGGAAGGGGCTTCATATTGATTTTCAACGCAATATACTTGATGGCGAAGTCGCAGGGCCTGGTCTAACAGAGTGGGCGAATTAGCTCGAACAATTTCGAAGACACTGCTAAATTTTTTATTTATATCATCCAAGTCTTCTCCCCCACAAAAATGACTTACCCTGCAAACATGCTATGCTACCTGTAGCACTAATTCAATGCAATATTTGTTCCTTCTCAATAAAATCAATGTGTTAGGTATCTCGCAAAGAACAATTGTAAATAATGCTGACAATATGTAAGACGACAAAAGAAGGCACGCTAGCCATAAGGTAATCCTATTAATATTCTTATTTTATGCAATACTTATTAACAATCAATGACACGCCTCAAAGACAAGATAAATGACCGAAAATACTTTTAAGTATCGACAAGCATTCTCCCGAAATACTGGCTGGGTCACTCCAGATGAACAGCAAATCCTTAGATGTAGGCGTGTTGCGATTGCCGGTCTAGGTGGCGTTGGTGGCAGTCATCTAATAACCTTAACTCGGCTGGGTGTTGGTAAATTCAACATTTCGGATTTTGATAAATTTGGCATCGAAAATTTTAATCGCCAATTTGGCGCTGCTATGTCTACCGTAGAGCAGCCAAAAATGACGGTGTTAGCTGCTCTAGCCACAGACATAAATCCAGAACTGGAAATTCGAGGTTTTGACACCGGCATTAATGAAAAGAATGTGGATGAGTTTTTACAGGATGTTGACCTCTATGTAGATAGCTTAGATTTCTTTTCAATTAAAGCCCGTCGTCTACTGTTCTCAAAATGTGCGGAAAAAGATATTCCTGCTATTACAGCAGCACCGCTGGGGATGGGTTGCGCCTATCTAGGCTTTTTACCCGGCAAGATGAGCTTTGAAGATTATTTTAAGCTGGAAGGACATGATGAAACCGAACAGTTGATACGCTTTCTCGTGGGGCTGGCGCCCGCAAGACTGCAAAACCGTTATTTAGTCTATCCACAGGCGGTCGATATTCCCAATAAAAAAGGCCCTTCAACTCCGTTAGCCATAGAGCTATGCGCTGGTGTTGCTGGAACGGAAGCATTAAAAATTCTTTTGCACCGAGGTGAGCCCATCGCCGCACCTTGGGGTATGCAGGTGGATGCTTATAGTAATCAACTGAAAAGAACGTATCGCCCCTGGGGAAACAACCACCCCATACAGCAACTATCTCTAATCATAGGCCGTAAAAAATTCGGCGAAGCACTCAGGGATTCATCAGCAACAGCGTTTCAGCCTCAATCGACCATTGAAAAAATACTCGATTCAGCCCGATGGACACCCAGTGGGGATAACAGTCAACCTTGGTGTTTCACGATAATTAACGAGCACAATTTTCAAATCAACGTTGAAATCGATAATGATAACCCCTACGAATATAACGACGGAGAACCCACGCTCATCAGCACAGGAATGCTGCTGGAAACCATTGGTATTGCAGCCAGTCGATTTGGACTAAAACTTAACTATGATGTAGATAGACCCAATAGCACACAGCTGGTTATTCAATGTGTATTAGAAAGTGATCCAACAATCCAACCCGATAACCTGTTTGCCTTCATCAAAACACGCTCTGTAAACCGTTGCTCTTATAAACGACAAAAGCTGAGCAAAAAAACTATCGCATTGCTTACCGACACGCTGCATCCTCAACTTAGCATCCACTGGTATGAAACACTAAACGAGCGCTGGAACATGGTAAAGCTAAACACGCTAGCAACAGATATAAGGTTGCGCTTAAAGTCCTGTTACGCCGTCCACACAAATATTATAGATTGGACTTCAAAACAAAGTCCTTCTGGAGTACCCGCCAGTGCACTTGGTCTAGATCGCGCAACGCTATTTCTCATGAAATGGGCGATGGAGAAATGGGAGCGCATTAATTTCATGAACAACTATCTCGGCGCGACCCTCACTGCAAGATTACAGATGGACGTTTTACCCGGCCTAAACTGTGCTGCGCACTTTGCCGTCACTCTTGCGCCAAAGACTGACAAGTCTACTACTAATCTACTCTCCATGGGTGCTTCGCTACAGCGCTTTTGGTTAACGGCTACTAAACTGGGCTTAGCAATACAACCTGGACTAGCGCCGTTATGCTTTGCCAACAGGTCTCTCTCACCGAAAATTTTTAACTCTGACAATAAAACTTTACATAAAGCCCAGCAACTGGATAAGTCACTACGCAAACAGCTACACCAGGAAGCATCTAATGCACTTTTTTTAGGCCGTGTCGGTTATCCGAAATCGCAACTTCAAGTAAGTCGCTCGGTTAGACTCAGTCTTGAAAGACTCATCGGCAATTAAACAACCCAAAACTCAGGTTTAGATCTTTCATATGCTCCAGAAGCGAACATACTCTTTTCTTTTTAGTGAGAAAACTTGAGAGCGCGAAATGGTAACAATCGAAGATAGGAAATCCGTAGTTTACTGCGCTATAAGAACTAAAAAAAGAGCCTGCCAATTGGCAAGCTCTCTTCTTAATGGATGAAGATCGTTCAACCGGTAGGTTGTTTAAACCTTACGGCGACGTGCTGCACCTAAACCTAACAGACCTAATCCCAACAGACCAAGCGTTGCTGGCTCAGGAATTACTTTTCCTCTTACGTCAGCACTGCCGCCTAAAGCAGTTTGTCCATGAGGAGGGGGTACTGCAGTACCAAAAGACGAAGTAAATGTGAAGTCGGCAGTTCCACCAATATTATCATTCAAACCATCAGTATCGAAGTTACCGTTAGCTATTGCTCCAGCACCAGCAGTATTCCCATTTGCCAAACCGGTAAAATCAACATCAAACAATCCTGTGCCTGTACCAACGTCATTACCGCCGCTACCAATTTGATTACCCGTTCCAACCAAGGCCGCATTTTGAAAACCAAAATTGTTAGTCAATACCAAATTAGGATGCCCTGCCAGAGTTAACCAGAGTGCTCCATTGCTAGCTTCGGCGATATCTTCAGCCTGAGACGCGCTGGTAAAAGGATTAAAGTCATTAGTTGCACCGGTGCCCACATAGAAATTCACCCAACCACCGGTAAATACTACTTCTGTTGGTAAAATCTGAGCAACAGTAAAGCCACCGAAGGTATAGGTCAACTCACATAGGAATGGGCCAGCAGCACAAAAATTTCCGTTGCCGTTAATCTGTGTAACTTCGCCATAGCCAGTTAACACATCCCCAATATTAGCGACTGTATTTTCATAAATTGACGCCACCTCAAAATGGACGCCCCCAGGAGTTTCAATACCACCCAGATTAATAGCCGACGCGCTATTGGCGAGACCTAATCCGGCAGCTATTGCACTTGCTAATACTAATTTTTTCATTGTCTTCATCCTTTTCACTGTTCTAAAAATCAAATTTTAAACTTTAGTTAACATATCAAATAAATAACTGTCGATGAACATAATGCACGGCCTGTGCCAAAAATATATATTCTTTAATTTTCAGCAACTTACAATATTTAAAATATAAATCATTTCATTACCCAAAAAAAAGTGTAAAAAAACCCGACGCTTCTATTTTATTCCTTCGCTTTTAAGCAATTTCTGATAAACAGGGTTCGTGATTTTTGCTACAACATCTTTCAACTCAGTCTGTTTACCTAGTCGATTAAGAACCACCGCAATATGATAAGCGATCTCTTGATTGTCTGGCAGATTTTCAAAAGCTTTTTTTAGAAGTTCCAAACCTTTCTCCAACTGCTCATTTTGTACTAAAGCCCAACCATAGGTATCCATTACTTCCGGACTCGCACCTCGTAATTTATAGGCTCTTTCAGCAAAATTTAGGGCTTCTTTAAATTCACCCACAGACACATGAAGATTGGCTAAATTATTTAACGCAGCTAAGTTATTTTTATCCGCTTCGAGTACTTTATGGTATTCATTTTTAGCGTCTGCAACTCTACTTTGCTTTTCCAAGAATGACGCTCGTAATATACGCGCATCAAAATGATTGGGATTTTTTGAAATATAGTTCTGTAACTGATTATCTATATCCTTTGTCTGATTGAGGTTAAGGGCCAGAATTGAGAGTTTCCTGAGCAGACCATAGTTTTCCGACGCACTATATGCCTGCTTATAAAGGCTAAAAGCTTTTTCTATTGTATTTTCCCGTAATGCTATATCGCCACTTAGCTCATGGTAAACGGCTTTCGAAATAGATGAGCCCGCCAAACTTCTTATTATTTCTTTCGCATCCTTAACTTGATTCGCTTGCAAAAGCAGGCGTACTTTGACAGCCGCCAATAGTGGAGCATCCCCATTTTGTCTTATAAGGTTATCTATCTCGCGCATTGCTGCAGTGATATCTGGCTGCTTACTCAACACTTCAACCAGAAACAAGCGAGTTCCAATATCCTGTGGATAGAGCTCCAGATAATGTCTGAGCTTATCCTCAACACCCAATAAATTGCCACCTGCTAATAGCGCTTTAGCACTGAGAATAATTCCTTTTTGAGACTTTTTATTGTTATTCTCATATTGTTGGGCAATATTTATCGCCCGGTCCGGTTCTCCATTATTAATATATATATTAATCAACGCTTCAACTGGCTCAGATGCGTTTGGCACAAGTTCACGTGCCTTCTGTAACCAAGTCACTGTAGAAGCTGCATCCCCTCGCATATCACCAATTAAGGCTAGTCCCATTATGCTCCCCAAATGGCTAGGCTTAACAGATAACACCTGTTTAAATTGGTTTTCGGCTTCGGCGTATTGTTTTTCCTGCACTGCAATTTCGGCCAGTCCTATGCGACTAAGGATAAATTCTTTATCCTTAGTCAGTGCTTCATTAAAATCTGATTTGGCTTGCTCAATATCGGCATTATGCTGATGAATCACTCCTCGAATGAATAAACGCTGAGCATCTTCAGGCTCCTTTTCTAAACCTAACCTAGCGTACTCCATTGCTTTATCGAATTGTCCACTTCGCACTAATGCCCAAATTAATAAAATTTCCCCTTGTTTATTTACTTGGGTTCCTTGTAATTCTTGCTCTAGACTTTTTGCGGCCACCTGGCTCTCACCAGTTAGAATATTCAGAATCGCTAATTGATTGACAGAAGCTGCTTCGCTTGGATTCAGCTCATTCGCATAAGATAGATTCTGCTTGGCTTTCGTTAGATCAGAGTTTAGTAAGTAGGCATCCCCAAGCATTTGGTAAAGGCCGGGATCCTCTGCATTTTTTACGGCAAGATTTTCAAGCAACCTTATCGCTAACTCTCCGTTACCTAAACGAATATAGGACTCCGCCAGCAATCGCTCAATATCAGGATTTCCAGGCGCTTGGTGCTGGTATTTTTCCAAAGTATTAACCGCCTGTTCAAAGTTCTCAAGATTAAAGTTAACAACTCCTAACAAGGCAATAGATTGAAGGTGATTCGGTAGTGCATTTAACACCTGCTCGAAGTGATTCTTTGCTTCGTCAAACTGTTTTTGTTGATAGCTAATTTTTCCTTTAATAAAATTTGCCAGCGGATGTCCTTTCTCCAATTGCAAAACACTGTCTACATCAACTTGAGCAAGTTGACTCTTTCCGATTGTGATATATAAATCGGCTCTCCTTAAAATGACATTTACATTCTCTCTGATGTCTATTGCTTTACTGTAATACTCTATCGCTCTATCGAAATCCTTTATATTCAGGTAGTAATCACCCGCCACTAAGTTCAAATCGAAACTCTTAGGGAATGAAGCCAGGGCTTTATTTAGGTTAACTAAAGTTTCATCTCCTCCTCCATGGAGTATTTTAATTTTTATTAAACCAGCACGGGCACTAGGGTTATCTTGTAGCGCAACGGATTTTTCTAATAATGAGCGTGACAACTCTAGATTACCTTGCTCCAAATAAGCGTTACCTAGCAAGGCTTGAGCACGACTCAAATTTCTTTCGTTAGCATACTTATTCAGATCTAAGTCACTAATAATTTTATTGAAATCTCCTCGAATATAGATACTTTCAAATAAATCGAGTTCGACTTGTGGATCGTTAATCCCAAGTTCAATGGCACGTGCCAATTCTTTTTCGGCTACATCCGCACTTCCGTTTAACAGATAAATTCTTCCCAAAAGCAACCTTGCTTCAGGATTATTAGGGTTCTTATTAGCAGCATTTTTTAATTCAATTATCGCGCTCACCAAATCGCCCTTATCTTGAAAATCCTTTGCCCTTTCAATATGTTCAATATCTGTGTAGTCAGCCCCACAGCCAGCAATGCCTAAAAAAATAAACAACAGCATATACTTATGCAAAGCTCTACAATTTTTCATCACTATATTCCTTGGATATGTTTATCTATATCACATTATAAGTACTGATCGATCTATTAACCCGCAAGCCAATAGCTGCTCACCGTTAAACTAGAAGTATTTTGAAATTTGAAACTCAATATAGTCATCATTTCGCAGATCAAAAAACAAATCCCTTTTATCCTGATTGGAGAATATTCTGGCTTCCAATGATATCTTCCAAGACTGCCCCAGCCTTCTGCTCGCTTCAAGATTGCCAAACGTCGCTTGTGTATCCGAATCGACTATAGCGCCCACCAGGACTTCTGTACTTTGTATATCATTGAGCACCCAGCGTACTCCGGTAAAAATATCGTTTTGGAAGGGGGACGTTGCTTTGTCATCACGGTCATCGAAATGATATTCGAGCAATAGACCCAGATCGGAGGCTGTGCCTAACACACCAACCAGTGAGTACTCAAAACCACCGACAAAGGCAGTATAGCGCCCCTGATCATTACGGCTGGAAATCAGTTCCAGTTTCCACAGCCAGTCACCTTTGGTTGCTTGCAAATCTAAGCTGGTTTGGTCTATTTGCTGGTAATGAGGTATAAGCACCAATTGCCCGGCATGTAACGACGGTACCAAATCTGGGGCGCGGCTGGTGCCGGAAAAATGCGCCAATCCGATATCCCAATCACCTATATAATGTCGCCAACGTACAGCAAAATCGACGTGCTTTTCCTCATCGCTAGCTTCATAGCTTGCATGGTCGGTGTCGACTACCAGAGATGTCCGCAGCCGCCCTTCTTCTCCCGCGAAGGTGCGTTCCCTAAAATAAGGCAGCACATAGAGTTCAAGCGTTCCCCAACTTTTTATGAAACTGAGGTTGACCATGGGTTGCCCGAGCTTATCTTCCGTATCGATATTTTCAACCAGATCAGTCTGATTTATCACATCAACTAAATGTTGTGATTCCGTAACACCCCAAAACACTTTGGCTACACCGACCTTTAATTCAACGTCCTGGAAGGAGCCACGCCAATAAAACTCTCTCAAGTCAGCATGGGAACGCTCATCATCCGAGGTGTCATAGCGTAAGAAAGGGCTAAAAACAATGCGTTGATCACCATCTGCCCAGTCGACATAAAACTCTGGCTCAATCGAGACTGAACCATTTTGGTCTTCTTGGCCGGGATAGTCCGCGCTCTGCAAAAAGGCCCTGGCTTCTAAACTAATATTTCCGGACAGCTCGATAGAATTGACCTGTGCATTTCCGATCCCACACCAGACCAAAGTTAATAGCACCAAATATAATTTTCCAAACCCTGATCGCAACCAGAAAGCAATCGCATAGCGCAGCATGCTGCCCATCCTTATATGATTTTTATCGCTGGGAAATATTACCGTATATTAGTCAAACTATTAAGGCTAAAGTCTTTTTCTGTGTAACCATTTTTGAATTGGAAATCATCCCATTTCAACAGGGTGCTCTTCCCAGTCTGATGATTAATCATCTCCATTTGATGAGGCCGCCAGTATTTAGCTAGATATTGTTGATAGTCCGCAAAAGTCAGCGTTTTTAACAAAGTGCGTTTTCGATCATAGTATTCTATCTTCCAGGGCCTATATTCATCCTTGTCTACCCATAAAAGCTGACGAGTATAACCTGACTTTTGATCAACAGGATAACGCGCCAGGACAAAAACCGGCATTCCATCCAACTCTTCATCCTGCAAGTAGCTATAGGAGTACTTTTCAACCTCCTGTGACGCCATATCCTCATAAGCAAATTCACTCCCCATAAAAGGTCCGGATTGATTACTAGAGGAAATGCGTTTAGTCCTTTTCAGAGCGGGCAAATAAAGCCATTGATCATCATTTTTTGTTTTATAGGAGAAGGTTAACAACGCGGCGCCCTTAACATCCAGGGGATCATCAAATACAAAAATGCTTTTATTACCCTCTTCCTGCTCAAGTACTCGGTTGCGTAATTTTCTGGTCGAAACATCGCCTTTACGGTTTTTTAGCACCATCTCCATGGTGGATGCGCTGTCTGCGAAACCAGCGTCCCTTCGATCCATTTCTACCGCTATCGCCAAGCCTTTCTCAACACTTGGTTCAGCAGCAATTGGCATGCCGAGAAAAAGTAATAACAACAGAATACTCAGTTTAATAGATCGCAATGGTTGCTCCTTAGCTGAGCTATCAGGTTAATAACAAATTTGTACAAATTAGATACCGCAAGGCCTGCTATAACATATCCCCTCGAAAACCTAATCACAAAGAATCTCTCAATTAATCTTTATCCACCAGCATTAATAAGGGTGGTAAAAATAAAAAATCAACAATCAATGCTAATACTATAGTAATCAGGGTTAATAGCGAGCTATCCGCGTTTAAGGCGAAATCCGACTGTGCCATGATAGCAAACCCTGCAGCCAAGGCGACGCTGGTGACGACTAAAGCCAGACCGACTGAAGTAAATGCGTATCGGACAGATTCTGCACTGTTGTATTTATAGTCCCTACGGGCTCGCAAATACTTGCTCATAAAATGAACCGTATCATCGACAATAATGCCCAATGTCATCGTCATGACGAGGGAAACTGCCATATTTACCTGTCCGACCCATAAAGCCCAAATCCCGAATGCCAGACCAGCTGGCAGCAGGTTCGGTAGCAAGCTAAGCACTCCATACTTCAGGCTTTTTAACGCAAAGATGAGAATGGCCGATATGATGAGCATTCCTACCAGAACACCATTTATCATTGTTTCTGTGGAACGCTTAAAGATATCGGCAAACATAACGCTGGCACCTACGCCGTAAGTAAACTGCTGAGGCGCATTCTTCTTCAGCCAACTTTCGCTTGCATCCCGAAAACTCTTTATCTCGTTGGTAGAAACATCACCAAGAGTTACCACTATCCGTGACGCTGATTTCGAGATGTTTATTTCATTATTCAGGTCACGGCCGAAGGGCAATGATAATTCGTAGAGCAATAGGTATTGCGATGCGAGTTCTTTGCTGTCCGGCAATCGATACCAGTTGACATCATCACCGTGCAGATTTTGATTTAACCGCTTCATAATATCGCTAAGGGCACTGACGTGCATCACTTCTGGGCGCTTGCGAAGCCATTTCGTAAAGGCTTCCAAATGTGCTAAATATTGAGGCTCAGTTACGCCGTTAGCGGCTAACGCTGGTAAAGAATATTCAACCGTGTATAACCCGGTAAGGTGCTTTAAACTGTAATCGCTATCTTGTCGAAACTGTATTTCCGGACCGAAAAACTTCACAATCTCATTGTTAACTTCATTTCTCGGAATTGCGGTCAGTAGTAAACCAAATATAACCAGCATGCTTAATAAAAACACCTTCCTATTTTTGATAACAACGTCCGCCAACCAGCCAAGTGCGGAAACGGAAACTATGTTCAACGTCTGCTTTGGCTGAAGTCGGAAGCAAGAGATAAAGGCGGGTAAAAAGATGACTGATAGCATGAATGCAGCGATCACACCCATTGCACTTATATTTCCAAAATCCTTAAAGGGGGGCACATCAACAAAATTTAGCGTTAAAAAGCCAACCGCGGTCGTTACGCTGGTAATGAGAATGGGTGAGAAGTTGATGATGAAGCTACTAATCAAAGCTTCGTTTTGAGTTTTGCCTTCTCGCATAAAGCCAAACATTGACACCAGAATATGAATGGCATCAGCAATAGCCAGGGTCATTATCATTGTCGGCGCGGCAATGGATGTGACCGTTAAAAACAAACCGCCCCAACCAGCCGCCCCCAATGCGACTAATACTGACAAGGTGACAAGCAAGACAACGGCAACCACCGCAACCACGGATTTAAGCAATAAGGCCACAACCAAAATAATGGTTAAATACATTAAGGGTGTTAAGTGGGTGGCGTCTTTGTTGCCAATCTCTTGAAAGGCTGTGTTAATCATCAGCTCGCCCGTAAGCCTGATTTCCAGGCTAGGATAAGTCTGTCGAATATCTGCTGCGAGCTGACGCACCTTAAGCGTCAGTTTTGCGAGTGCAGCCGGGTCAGCTTCCGGCATTTGAAAGGTAACCATTACCGCAGTCACCTTTGCATCCGGAGAAATTATTCGATTTAGCAAACGCGGCTCAGCTAGCGCAACTTTTTGTTTCGCCTTTATATCATTGGTACTGAAAGACTCAATATCGCCGAACAAATCTTCGACCACCAGTTCATCACCTTCAGCATAGGTATGCTGAAAGTTAATAATAGAATCTACTCGCGTCGAATAGGGAAGTTGCCAACTAGCATTGGTCAAGGTTTCAAGCGCGGTTAATGTCTCAGCATTAAATATGCTAGCGCTGGGATGACTGACAATAAAGAGAATATTGTCATTCTTAGTATAGGTGTTTTCGAGTTCTTCAAATGCCAGCAACTGAGGGTTTTCAGCACTAAAATAGGCACGATAATCGTCTACAAAATAAAGGTGTCGAGCTCCGCTGGCAATACCAACAGCCATCAGCAAAGAGCCCACCACCACCCATAGCCGATTTCGGATTAGCCAGAGGGCATACCGTTCCAACATTAAGTCGAATCGATTTTTATTCACCGAGGTATTCTGTTGTTTCAGGAAACGCCTTCCTTTATTTCCATGAGGAGCAGTTTTAAACCATTACGCCGTGAGCACCTGTCATTAAAATCGATAACAACCCTGCTCAAAGAAAACCTCACTTATTAAACAAAGCCGCCAATGCTGGTTCGTTTACCACTTGTCAATCATTAGCTGCTTTCCGCAATTCCATATTTACTCATGAGCGAGTAAAGTGTCGGCCTAGTAACACCCAGTAATTCTGCTGTTTTTGAGATATTCCCTTCGGTATACATCATGGCGCGACGAATCACATGACTTTCTGTCGACTCTCGAACTTCCTTAAGATTAAAGGGCATCGGCTGCTGGTCTTCGGATTCGAGTTCTAAATCTTCAGCGGTGATTTGTTTACCGTCAGCCATCACCACTGCTCTATTAATCCGGTTTTCCAATTCACGAATGTTCCCTGGCCAAGCATAATTATTAATAGCATCCAGGGCGTCAGTACTGAAACTGCGTATGGATTTGCTATGTCTCGCAGCATATTTATTCAGTAGTGATCGAGCAACAACGATTGCATCTCCTGGTCGGTCACGTAAGGGCGGAATATTAACGGTAATCTCACTGAGCCGGTAATAAAGGTCTTCACGAAATCGCCCTTCGCTAATTAGCTGACTTAGATCCTGATGGGTCGCACACAAAACTCTAACGTTAACGGGAATCTCAGCTCTACCACCAATTCGCTCAATTGTGCGCTCCTGTAGAAAGCGTAATAATTTTGCCTGCAACGCCATCGGCAGATCACCAATTTCATCAAGGAAAAAAGTGCCCCCGTCCGCATATTCGATTTTACCTTTGGTCTGTTTTACGGCACCGGTGAAGGCCCCTTTTTCGTAACCGAAGAGTTCACTCTCCAACAAATTTTCCGGAATTGCGGCGCAATTAATAGCCACAAAATTATTTTTTGACCGCGGGCTCATGGAATGAATGGCCTTCGCCAATACTTCCTTACCGGTCCCGCTTTCACCAAGCAATAAAGTAGTTACATCCGTCGGTGCAATCTTTTCAATAGTGCGGCACACCTTCAGCATTGTAGCGCTGCCAGCAATCACCCCGTCCAAGGGCATATCATCTTTCACATTCCTTGCCAAACGCTCATTCTCCTCTTCCAGTGCCAACAATTTAAACGCTCTCTCTATAATTAGCCCCAGCACCTCAGCATCAATCGGTTTCTGATAAAAATCATAGGCGCCAAGACCGACAGCTTTAACCGCATTTTCAATATCATCATTACCGGTGACGACCACTACTTTCGTTTGCGGCGCCAAACTCAGAATTTCCGACAAAGTTTGTAGTCCTTCGCTCGCGTTGGACTCATCAGGCGGCAACCCAAGGTCCAAAGTCACCACCTTAGGTTCATAACGTCGAAGTTCCTTAATAGCCGACTCTCTATCTCCGGCAATAATGACTTCGTAATCCTCAAAACACCATTTCAGCTGTTTCTGAATACCGGCGTCATCTTCCACCGCCAACAATACTTTCGTTTGCTTGTCATCTTTTGCTTTGCTCAAACTACGTCCCTCTCATTGCGCTTATTTTCCAGCGCTTGTTTTGCTAATGGTAATCGCAAAGTAAAGCGCGTGCCTTTGTTAGGTTCACTTTCAACTTCCATCTGACCACCGTAAGTGGTGACCAGCTGGCGTGCCTCAAACACGCCAATACCCATTCCAGCATTGCCTTTAGTCGTATCGAAAGGCCTGAAAAGACGCTCTCGTATAAATCGAGAATCCATCCCACAACCCGTATCAGTCACCTCAATAATAGCGCGACTATCGAGTTTATACAGACTCAAGCTCACCGAACCATTTTCTTGCGTCGCCTCTTGTGCATTCTGCACCAAATGCCCCAAAATGCTGACAAGTTTATCCTGATCACCGCTAACCAGCATATTTTCCTCTGTTTTGACGACCTTGGGTTTTGGCTTAGCCTTATTTTGCTGCTTAACCACTAATTCCAAAATTTCCTTCATATTAACAGTTCGCACCTTTGGCTCGATGACGTTGCCCTTGCGCAGCTGTCCGAGTAGACGGTTCATTTTATCCACTGAATTTGCCAGCGTATCAACCACATCATCAATAAACGCGGGATTCCGCTTATGCTTTTCTGCATTTTTCACCACTAACGACAGCTGTGCAACGAGGTTTTTTAAATCGTGTACGATAAAAGCAGACAATCGATTATAGGCCTCAAATTGTCGAGCATTTGCCAAGGCATCGCTAGTATCCATTAACGCCAAATAATTAGCCAACTGTTGCCCCACCGTTTTTAGCAAATCATGATCTTCCCAATTGATATCGCGGGTTGCCTGGGGTTGGACTAAAGCAATAAAACCATAGAGTTTCCCTTGCTGAATCAAAGGCACCACCAGCCATAGCATTGGCACTTTATCTTGCCACTCATATAAATTTAAGCCTTCGTATAGCTCTGGCGTTTGTAAATATTCAGGCAACTCAATAACCCACTGACATTGGCGTAAGAATGTCACCAGGGAGTCGCTCTCATCGACTGTTTTCATTTGCTCTATCACGACATTACATTCAGCCGAAATTCGATATTTCCCATCTTCCTGCTTTATCCAAAGTGCACCGCCGCCACTATCGACAATATTCAGCAGCACCTTAATACAGCCCTCTCTCAATGCCTGTTCCGACTCTCCAGCAGCCAAAGTGCGATTCAACTTCAGCCACTCATCGCGATAGTCATATTTATAGGTAAAAAAATGTTGGTTAAAAAATACTTTTACCGAAGCCCTAATCCTGCCTGAAGTGATCATCAACAAAAGAATTAAGCTCGAAATCACGACAAAAACAACCTGGGCTACCCTTCCCCAGGAGCCGCCAAACTCGCGTATATAGTAGCCTACAGTTGCCATGAGTAGCAGATAGATACCCGTAGCTAACAATGCGGTCGTGTGGTAAACCATGCTTCTAGAGACAAAAATGTCGACCGACCAATGCGGGTTGCGTGCTGCGGAAATAGCCACCATGGGTACGACAAAGGCGTTAACAATGCCACGCGCATCCCAAAGATCGGGATCAATTCGACCAAACAATAGTGCCTCACTATAAAGTACGAAATCATAGAGAAACATGACGCCAGCACCCAAACATAGAAGTTTTATCGTCCAGCGTAATTCGAGCCGGGTGTTGCGAAACAATTGTTCAACCAAAAAGAGGCCTACTATCGCCTGAACCACATGACTTAGAATTCGAAAATCAATCAGCGTGATACTCTTCAGCATCGCTCCAAATGCCGGAAATAGCTCAGCAACTATGGTTACCAGTGCTAATTCCAGATACCCCAGTACATAAAGATTCTTCCAGTGATGCTCTTTATTGAGTTTGGTATAACTTAGCAATTGCCAAATCATGGCTGACCATATTGCATTCCGTACGACTTCCAAAGCCAGGAAGTGTTTAAGTTGCAGATATTCGCTACTCCCGGCAAATGCTCCGGCCGCCGCCCATAGCTCCGATACAAGCACCACAGTGAGCAGCAAGCCACCTTTCATTCGACCGCGCCAGCTCGTGCATAAGAGCAACCCCAAGATCGCATAAAACACGGCGGTAATAATGTAGCTTGCAAAGCCAAATTGAGTCATTTAGAGTTCCAACGCTGATTTTCAGGTTATATTATAGTTGAACATCAGGGCTATGCAGCCTACTAAGCAGTAAATTGCTCGTAACCATAACCTTTTTATAATTAACCAATGCCAAAATAAAAATACTTGCTTTTGAGCAAGGGTTGACGAGGCTGATTTATCTTAATCGCTCCAATCAAGGAGACCTATCCCATTCGGGAATTACTAATCAATGACTAGTTTTGACGATATCCGGCCATTTCATGACGAAGAAGTTCAGGAAACCATAAAACGCCTGTTAGGTGATCCAGAATTTATCGCGGCCATCACGGCTTTTAAATTTTCCAACTGGCCAAAATGGTTGCGCAAATTAGCTCAGCCTTTGATAAAAATTGCACTCGATAGAGAACTGTCTGGGGTCAAAACTGTTGGCCAAGTACAGAACATTTGCAGCAAGTATCTCGATGAGGTTATTGAAAAAACTATCTCTAAAATCACTATTTCCGGCTTAGACAACCTCAAGTCGGGGCAAGCCTACCTGTTTATTTCCAACCACCGCGACATTGTGATGGATCCGGCGTTCGTCAACTATGCGCTATACCATAATGGCTTCGAGACGGCGCGCATCGCCATCGGTGATAATCTTTTACAGAAACCCTTTGTTTCAGATTTAATGCGCTTGAACAAAAGTTTTATTGTGAAACGCTCCGCCAGTGGCGTTCGTGAGAAAATGAATGCCTACACCAGCCTATCTCGCTATATCCACCACTCTATTCAAACGGGCTGTCCGATATGGATTGCGCAGCGCGAAGGCCGTGCAAAAAATGGTATCGATAAAACAGATCCGGCCATTATTAAAATGCTTTATATGGGCCAGAAAA
This sequence comes from Pseudomonadales bacterium, assembly GCA_024234615.1. Classification (NCBI taxonomy): domain Bacteria; kingdom Pseudomonadati; phylum Pseudomonadota; class Gammaproteobacteria; order Pseudomonadales; species Pseudomonadales bacterium. The sequence continues at coordinate 1,118,444 of JACKNY010000001.1, read as the reverse complement.
AAGGAGAGCTTTCCTTTTCCGACTACATCAACTGGCTAAATATCGTACCGGTGGTCATCTGTTATGAGTACAACCCCTGCGACCGCTTGATTGCGAACGAACTCTATCAAGTTGAGCAGCATGGCCATTACCAAAAAGCACCCGGCGAAGACATTATCAGCATTGTCACCGGCATTACCGGAGACAAGGGACATGTTCACGTCGCCTTCGGCAAAGTGCTAAGCGGTGTTTTTCCAGATGCAGATTCAGTGGCGGATGAAATTGATCGACAAATTATCGCAAATACCGTGCTACACACATCTAACTATATTGCTGCGCAGCAACTTGATGCGACGCTTAATGTGGACCCGGCTCAGCTGCCGGAGGATAAAAAAGCCGCCTTTCTAGCTAGGCTAGCGCAATGCGACGATACCTTAAAGCCTTTTTTTCTGGCGCTCTATGCGAATACCTTCCTGCGCAAAACTAATTATTGATCAAGCATCATAAGGCCTAACCCGGAAGCCTCTTCGCGAACCACTCGCATACTTACCCAAGGTGCCACCTCGTCACCACCGACGTTCTGTACTTGTACACGGACAGTATCCCCTACTTTGGGAACCGTTTCTTGATCAAGCAACAAAAAAATACCACCGTCAGAAATATCGCGGGTAATCGCGTAGAGATGACCATCTTCCGAAAATTTTAAGCTGACTTTCAGTGGAACTTGAATGCGGGGGGAAGTACGTTGTTCTCTTGTCATTCAGGTTGGCTCACTCAATGCATTAATGAATTGTATTGCACATAACCATAGCCGATTTCATTAGATTGTGCGAATCACTAAAATATTATCCCTGATGAGGCTTGATGTATATCACTAGCATGCACAAAGATTATCCACAAATACTGTGGATAACTTTGGGGATAGCTTTTTTTTGCACACCTTAAATCCATACCTATATTGGCTTTGTCACAAATTGTTCATTTTTCGAGCACATTTTATATCCTTATTTATCATATAGTTACAGTTTTTTTCAACCACTTAGCCACATCATCTCTAATTCAACTTCATATAAGTAATCTAACTGGAGCAAATGAGCATAAGTCTCTCGATAAAATGGTTTATAGGCTCTGACAATGGTCGCTATAATACACCCCACTCTGAGCCTCAGAAAACCGAAGGAATAGCATGCAAAGCCAGTTCGCTGAGAATATGAAAATCGCCCATCGCGTCACTATCGTCGGAATGATCCTCGATACTTTCTTAGGCGTGGGGAAAATATTTATCGGTCTGATATCTTCCTCTCATGCCGTACTGATTGATGGCATACATTCATTGTCCGATATGGTAACCGATATTTTTGTCCTTATTATCACCCGCATTTCTAACAACGAACCCGACCGGGAGCACCCATACGGTCACGCCCGCTTCGAAGCGATCGGCACGGTACTTTTGGGCGGGACACTAATAATAGTGGCACTAGTTTTAGCCTACGAGAACATTGGGCGTGCTATTACAGGCACAGACATAGAACTCCCCACTTGGCCTGCCCTGGTAATTACCCTCATTTCAATTGTCAGCAAGGAGTGGATTTTCCATTACACACGCAGAGCAGGCGAGCGACTACGCTCCAATTTACTCATCGCCAATGCTTGGCACAGTCGTACAGACATGTTTTCCTCCGTTGTAGTATTAGTTGGCGTTGCAGGCGCCATGCTCGGAGTTGCCTGGCTAGATGCCGCAGCGGCAGCAGTCGTCGCTCTTATCATTGGCCAGGTCGGCACGAAACTTGTCTGGGATAGTATAAAAGAATTAGTTGATACTGGGCTTTCTAAAGAGGAAACCGACGAGATAAAAAAGGTAATTGTCTCAATGGAGGGAGTCCGTAGCGCCCACAATCTGCGCACCCGGCAAATGGGTTCTGATATATTTCTGGACGTTCACATTAGAGTCAACCCTAGGGTCAGCGTCTCAGAAGGACACCAAATCGGCGAATGGGTAACCAAGCGGTTATTAGAGCGGTTTCGCTCTATAAAAGATCTGACATACCATATTGATGCTGAAGATGACCGCCATACGGAAGTTAACGCCGGTGAAACGTTACTACCACTTCGGGAAGCGGTTATAGCTGAACTGGAAAATTGCTGGTCTCAGGTGCCTCATCTCTCGACAATCCAGAAAAGATACATTCTCCATTATTTGGACGACAAGATAGATATCGAGGTATTTTTCGAAGCCAATGCAAATGCACCTGAAAACGAAGATCCTGTCTCTTTACAGGATATTGCCGAATTGAAGGCTGCGCTGAATGAGCGGGGTAGTCAAATCCCTTGGCTTGGTCGGATAGAGGTATGGCTAGGCGCTAAATTATAGTCTTTGCAGACCGCTCTATTCATTTTCAGAAGTGGCGTTATCCAAAAACTCAAGCACTTCAAAATCCTGGTCGTTTTTTTCTAGTACCGCCTTGGGTAAAGTCTTACTGGTTTTCGCACCCAGCTCTCTGAGTGTCTCCGCCCTGCTGACTAAATTGCCGCGCCCGGACGTAAGCTTGTTATGGGCTTTATCATAGGCATCCTGAGCCTTATTCAGACGGAGCCCTACATCTTCAAGATCTTCGATAAAATTAACAAATTTATCGTATAAATAGCCCGCTCGTTTTGCAATTTCCTGCGCGTTTTTAGTTTGATATTCATTGCGCCAGATATGTTGAATTGTCTTCAAGGTCGCCAGCAAAGTGGACGGACCTACCAGAATAATATTATTCTCAAAAGCTCGGCTGAATAACTCTGGATCTTTTTGTACTGCCAGATTAAAGGCATCTTCCACTGGCAAAAACATCAAGACAAAATCGAGCGTTTGCACTCCGATGAGATTTTGGTAGTCCTTAGCACTTAAGTCCTTGATATGCTTTTGCAGTGACTGGACATGTAACGCCGCCTGTTGCTGACGCTCGGTCTCCGTTTCGACCGAAACGTAACGATGGTAGGCGGTCAATGTGACCTTGGAATCAATAATAACATCCTTGTTTTCAGGCAAGTGTACTACCACATCCGGCTGCAGCCTCGCGCCAGCTTCATTTTTCATGCTGACTTGAACATCGTACTCGCGCCCTTTCAACAAACCCGACGCCTCCAATATTTTCTCCAACTTCAACTCGCCCCAGGTTCCTTGAGTTTTACTTTCCCCTTTCAACGCATTGGTTAGATTAACCGCATCCACGCTGATTCGGCTATTCAACTCCTGTAAGCTTTTAATTTCTTTGACGAGAGAAAAGCGATCTTTGGACTCTTTGTCGTAGCTGTCCTCTACCCGTTTCTGAAAGTCTTTAATTTGTCCGCTCAGAGGTTTGAGTACAGATTCCAGGTTAACTCTGTTCTGTTCCGTAAACCTCGTGCTTTTTTCTTCAAAAATCTCATTAGCCAGATTCTTAAACTCTATGGTGAGCCGTTCTTTGGCCTCACTCAAAATTGCCAGCTTTTCCTCTGCCTGCTTGCGCTCACTCGAAAGACTGGTCAACAATTGCGCATTCTGTTCTCGCAGACTTACCAAATCGCGTTCATCCGCACTTTTCAACAATTTTAATTGGTCCAGCTGCTCCACCACCATTGTTAGCCTGGTGCTTGCTCGATCATATTCCGACTGTAAAGCAGCTAACTCAGCGTTCCGTTGTTTGAGATCTTCTTCAAATCGCAGATGGAGTTGCTGATGAGTTTGCCAATCATTCTGTGCTACCGTCAGCTTTTCCGTCAATACAGCCGCACGGCTGCGCATGATAAGCCAAGTGGTAACCCCTCCCAACCACAGCCCCGCCGCAATACTGAGCATAATGTGGGCTGAAAAGCCAAGGTTCATTAAAGTATCCATCGACAAAGCTTACCGCAAAAGAGAGATTCAGCGTAGCCAAAAACCTTCAGCAAACAAGAAGGCAACGGCATAAAAAATAGACGATAGCTGAGATCAGCATCGTGCAATAATTATTTGAGGCCTTTGTATAACGGTTGCGCCTGACAATACGGCGAAATACTAGCCAGCTACCATACTAATCATCACCCCTGCGGCTACAGCAGATCCAATAACGCCGGCAACATTTGGCCCCATTGCGTGCATCAGGAGATAATTATTCGGGTTCGCTTCCAGTCCAACCTTATTGGCGACTCGCGCAGCCATAGGTACAGCAGAGACGCCAGCAGCGCCAATTAATGGGTTAATCGGGCTTTTTGATAGTTTGTTGAGAAGCTTAGCCATCAACACCCCCGCCGCAGTCCCAATACAAAAAGCAATCATCCCCAAAGCTAATATGCCAAGCGTTTTAAGATCGAGAAATTTATCTGCACTTAATTTCGAGCCAACACCCAAGCCTAAAAATATGGTAACTATATTAATCAATGCATTTTGAGTCGTGTCGCTAAGCCGGTCAACCACGCCACACTCGCGCATCAAATTACCCAGACAAAACATGCCTAATAAAGGCGCCGCACTAGGTAAAAATAGCGCCACCAAAATCAGCACTATCAGCGGGAAAACAATTTTTTCTCTCCTCGAAACATGACGTAACTGCGTCATCTCAATGGCGCGTTCCTGTTTCGTCGTCAGTGCCCGCATAATTGGCGGTTGAATTAAGGGTACCAGCGCCATATAGGAATAGGCCGCAACCGCTATCGCTCCCAACAAATCTGGTGCTAATTTGCTGGCAACGAAAATAGCCGTAGGTCCGTCTGCGCCACCAATGATACCAATAGCGGCTGCATCAGCGATCGAAAAATCAATCACCCCTGTCACGGATAAACCAACTGCGCCCAAAACTGTAGCAAAAATACCAAATTGTGCAGCGGCGCCAAGAAAAAGAGTTTTCGGATTAGCTAAGAGCGGGCCAAAATCTGTCATGGCCCCGACACCCATAAAGATAATCAACGGGAAAACCCCTGTGGCGATACCTACATTGTAGATGTAGTAAAGCATGCCGCCGGGTGTTTCCAGGTGCCCAAACGCATCGTAGATCGGAGCTTCGCTAAACCCTGCGCCCGGAATATTGACTAATACAGCACCAAAACCAATTGGCAGTAATAGCAAAGGCTCAAACCCCTTGCGGATAGCAAGAAAGAGCAAAAGCAGCCCAACGGCGATCATCAAAAGTTGACCAGATGTTATTTGACTCAAGCCCGAACTCAGCCACAACCCATGAAGCGCATTCATTATTAGCTTCCTTAAGTTGTTAATTCAGTGTCAGCAAGGGACTACCCACGGCGACACCGTCACCCACCTTGACCAGCACATCAATCACTGATCCTGCTCGCCCTGCTCTTACCTCCGTCTCCATTTTCATGGCTTCCAGTATAATAATGACATCGCCCTGCTGCACATGATCGCCATTACCGACATTCACCTTGATAATATTTCCTGCTAAGGGCGCTTTGACTGTCATCACATCCGCTGCACTTGAAGTCGCAGATTTTGATGTCAAGTTCGCGGTGTTCAGCGATTCAATATCACCACCCTCAGCAACTTCCACCACATAGCGTTCACCATTGACAGAAACAGTGTAGACTTCCTTACCAGCAGCGGGTGACGTCGCTGCAGGCACCTCAGTTGCCGGCGATTCAGCCGAAGGAACCGGCTCAAAAGCATCCGCACTACCTCGATTTTGCAGAAATTTGAGGCCAATCTGTTGGAATAATGCGTAGGTCAGGACATCATCTACCTGGTGCTCAGAAAGTTTAATCGATTCTTTTTGCGCCAGACTAGTCAACTCAGTGGTTAATTTATCCATCTCCGGTTGCAGCAAATCAGCAGGCCGACAAGTGATTGCCTCGGCTCCGTCGAGTACTTGTGCTTGTAGCTCAGTGTTGACTGGGGCAGGCGTAGCGCCATACTCACCCTTCAAAACACCGGCAGTCTCCTTTGAAATCGATTTGTAACGCTCTCCGGTTAAAACATTAATGACCGCTTGAGTGCCAACAATCTGTGATGTGGGCGTCACCAAGGGGATATAACCTAAATCCTTTCTCACCCGTGGAATTTCTTCCAAAACTTCATCTAACTTATCCGCTGCGTTTTGCTCTCGCAGCTGACTTTCCATATTGGTCAACATCCCGCCAGGAACCTGGGCAACTAATATACGAGAATCAGTGCCTCGCAAGGAGCCCTCAAACTTTGCATATTTCTTACGCACTTCACGGAAATAAGCGGCAATCTCCTCCAGCAGATTAATATTTAACCCGGTATCCCGATCAGTGCCTTCGAAAATCGCCACTACTGATTCTGTAGAAGAATGACCGTAAGTCATGCTCATCGAAGAAATAGCAGTATCCACATTATCAATCCCTGCCTCAACGCATTTCACGATAGTTGAAGTGGACAGCCCAGTGGTAGCATGGCATTGCATATGAATAGGAATATTCACTGCTGCTTTTAAGCGCGTCACCAACTCATAGCCTTCATAGGGACGCAACAGCCCTGCCATATCCTTAATGGCAATGGAGTGGGCACCTATATCTTCAAGTTGGCGACCTAAATCAACCCACAAATCCATCGTGTGAACGGGGCTTACTGTATAAGAAATGGTTCCCTGGGCATGTTTGCCCTGTTTGATAACAGCTTTTACTGCCGTTTTCAGGTTTCGCACATCATTCATCGCGTCAAATACACGAAACACATCGACACCATTAACCGCTGCTCTTTCAACAAACTTTTCCACCACATCATCAGCGTAGTGTCGATAACCGAGAATATTCTGGCCCCGGAACAGCATCTGCTGCGGAGTGTTCGGCATCGCAGCCTTTAATTCGCGGATACGTTCCCAAGGATCTTCGCCTAAATATCGTATACAGGCATCGAAGGTTGCGCCACCCCAGGACTCGAGCGACCAGAACCCGACTTGATCCAACTTTTCAGCGATGGGCAACATATCATCTAAGCGTAGCCGGGTCGCAAATAGTGACTGGTGTGCATCTCGCAGTACAACATCGGTTATACCGAGCGGTTTTTTTACATCACTCATGAACAATGTACCCTTTTATCAAATCTATTCTCATTTCAAATGCTAATTTTGAAATACTTCAACCGTTTCTTGGTTTGAATAATGGTTAACTTACTATTTTTTCTTATTTTTACGGTGCAGATGAATTGCTGCGGAGATAACTGAAATAAGCCGGACATCCGAATTCTGCGTTTTTACTATCCTCTGAGAAATTGTCGGCTCAATTTCTGCTTCAGGGAAGAATTTCGCTATCGCCTTCGACATCGTATAGGTGGATAGCACCAAAACACCTAAGAACAAAAATACCGTGCCCATACCGTAGGCCAAAAGCATTAAACCTTGATCTAATAGACTACCCGTCACACAAAATTCCAATGAGTTAGGTTATAAATATTTTTTTATCGTTTCTAGCAAGCTAAAAAGCTGGCCATAAATTACCCTTTATTTTTAGCTTTGGCAAATGAATACCTTCCCCTTCCCAAGATATTGGACTCGAGAAAAAACATTCTTAGCAACCGAGTTATAGCCGTAGAGGTGAAACGTAATTCCGCTTTATCATTAACAATATCAGGCCGCTAAGCGAACTCCGCTCTACAACGTTTTTTCAAGTAATCACAAGAATGAATGATAGCAACAAGGAGGTAAAACAAAAATATTATACGAGTATTTTTATTGTTAATTTTACCATTATTTTTTTAATGTATCTGAAGGCGACTCACCAAAGCGCTGTTTGTATTCAACTGAAAATTTACCCAATTGAGTAAACCCCCAAGCGAGCGCTATTTCAGTGACACGGTGACGACTTGGGTCCGCACTCTTTAATTCTTTGTGGACACGCTCCATACGTACCGACTTGAGGTACTTCATAGGGGAGGTACCTTTGTAACGTCGAAAACCCTCCAGCAAGGTTCTGCCACTAACGCCTGAAACATCCACCAATTGCGATAGCGTAATCGCCTCTGCACTATGCTCGTTCACATAGTCTTCGACATAATGCACATAATGTGGCGCAACCGTGGGTTTTCTTGATGCCAATTCAGCTGAATAATTGTTGGGCTGAGCGTTTAACAACACCCACATTAACATTTGCTCATATTGAGAATAGCCCAAGGGGGCAATATTCAACAATGACTGACCATTCTCCAGCTCCGCAACTAACCACTGCACCATATTCCAAAGTGAGGCACTCGCTGGTGAATAAAGATCGAGGCCTACCCTGAAGTCAAGTGGACGCTGCAAATCTTGGCCAAGCATCATGCTCAAATGCCGCTCTAAAGCAAGACGGTTAATTTTAATTAACAGTTTCGAGCATTCAGCATTCCAGCGTGTTGAAAACTGCTGGTAGGGGCCAGCCACCACGCCAGAACCCATATTCGTTGTCACTTTGACTTTACCGTATTGGGTTTCCGAAATACCGGACAAAGGTATCTCGATAAGAAAAAAGTCCAACCGCTCAACATTAACGCTGGCCTCAGCGCCATAGAGCAAATAATTAATAGAAATATCTGATAGCGGCGCGTGATGGAAAACCGCACTTTGGCTGGCACTTGATTTATTCAGCACCTTACAGTTGTGCGGCAACAGAACGTTACCGATATGTCTGCTCAGCTCTTCAAAATCATGGGTATTGCATAGCTCCCGTCCCTGTAGTGGACGAGTATTATACAGCGGACTGTGGTTGTCCCCGGTCAGCTCAAAGCCTGTCATTCTGGGATAATTCATCAGTAATCAACGTGTACGACTATGATTTAAATCAAACCAAGGTATATCTTAAATCCCCGTTGAAGTCAACCGCTCTGATTCCACAAAAATAATTTAACCATATGATTTTATTAAAAATAACCCGCACAGCAAGATCTAAAAATACTTATCCACCCGCTCTCTGAAGAGAAAAACCAACCTAAGCCTGCTGCAAGTCACTCACGGTTTTTCTGAAAGCGGCCAAACCGCGCGCCATCAATACAACGGCAATCAGTGCCGCCGCGCAAGCGACAATAGCCATAGAGTATCCAACTAATTGCTCGTCTTTAAACAGATAGTCGGTCGATAAGGCAACTAGGCTGGAGCCCCCGGTAATGCCAAATAGGTTCATGAAAAGGAAAAACAAAGCTGTCACCTGAGCCCGCATCTGGTTTGGCGCCATCCACTGTAAAGCAGCCGCAGATGTCGCCATCGGAAAGCTCGCAAAATAAAGCGCAACACCCAATACTATTAATGTCGTGGTTAAATTAGGCATAAAGGGAAACAGCGCCGCAGGAATTAGTGCACCAACACCGCCCACAATAGCAGCGATTAACGCCGCATCGGTTCGACCTCGCTTTGTGAAAAAGTCGATCAGCCAGCCGCTAGTGAGAACACCACCCACATTACAGACTAACACGAGTGTCCCCAGATAAAGCCCAACCTCGCGAGTAGTTAGCTCAAAATTACGTAAAAAGAAAGCCGGCGCCCAAGACATTAACGCATAGAGCACCAACGCTAGCAGGCCAAAGCCTACATAATGCGCAGTAAAAGAACCTTTGTTTTGCCCTATGTACGCAAACACCTCACCGATGGAATAGCCACTATCTCCCTGTACAACACCCTTGCGTTCGGGATCTTTAACGGTAAGAAAAAATAGTGCCGCGATCAACAGCCCGGGTAAGCCCACGATAAAAAAAGTCATTTGCCAGGGCTTCACCGTTCCGATAATCGGCATTTCGACAATACCTATCTTGGTAACCATCTCAATAGCGACACCACCGATAATATAGGCCAGACCCGCCCCCAAAAAAGAGCCCATGGAGTAAACACCCAACGCCACCCCCAGCTTGGATTTTGGAAATGCGTCCGTGATCATTGAATAAGCAGCCGGAGACAGAGCCGCCTCACCCACCCCCACCGCCATGCGTGCGGCGAAGAGCTGAAAAAAACTTTTGGCAGTACCACATACCGCTGTAGCAATACTCCAAACGGCAATACCGATAGCAATAATCACAGGGCGGGATTTGGTGTCTGCCAAGCGAGCGATCGGCAAACCCATCACCGCATAAAAAATCGCAAAAGCGAGACCATGAATCAGACTAAACTGCGTGTCTGATATATGCAAATCAGCACGAATCGGCTCAATTAAAAGGGCAACAATCTGCCGGTCAACAAAAGAAAATAAATAGGCGATCATGCAGAGCACCACCATATACCAAGCTGTACCCAAGGACTGTGGTTGCTCTTTTAAATTGCTATCGATATCCTCACTAGCCATCATTATTATTCTCCGGTGTTTAAATTTATTGTTCTATTTACCGCGCAGTGTTTCACTCATCAACGTAAAGGCTTCGGAGGCGTCCCAAGGGTCTACATGTACTTCTATGATCAGGGGGCCTGGACCTTGATAACTATCTGCAAGGATTAATGCTTCCTCCAAATCACCCTCGGTATGCACATCCACACCCTGCCCGCCAAAAGCTTCCGACAATTTGTGGTACTTCCAATCGGCGATATCATTGAAGGGTCCATCGTGAATCAGGCGTTCCGCAGTATAACCTTTATTATTAACCACAAAAATTATCGGTGCTTTCGCATAACGTGTCATGCTCGACAATTCCTGTGCCGTCATTTGAAAAGAACCATCCCCTTCCAGCGCAATAACACGCTGCCCCTCGTTTGCCGCAAAACAAGCTCCCAACGTCGCCCCAAACCCCATACCGATAGACGCCCAATAACAGGAGGCGACATAATTAACACCTTCCGGCAATTGTAAATGGCTGGCATTAATTGCACACCCAGCATCTGCGCAAAGAATATCTCCAGGTTTTATAAAATGCACCATACGGTCATAGAAGCGTTTATTGCTCATGGCTGCGTTTGGCATTGCTTCATATACGGCGTTCGGTTTATGTGAAAATCCCTGCACAGGCCGATTCTGCTCTACATCCTGGTTATCAGGTAAGCTCTCTAACAGACCATTAATGAAATCAGTAATCCGAACACCATCATAGCAGTGACCCGACACAGTTACCTGATTCTCCAGCACTTTAACAACTTGCTGATCCGTCAGCTTAGCGGTAAATCCGCCCAGATTAAAATCGGATGGTACTGCGCCTAAAAAGATAACTGTATCGGCCCCTTCAACAAAGTTTTTTACCTCTGTCAAACTGCCCGCACCCTGATACAGACCAATACATTCCGGCATATGCTCAATAAAGTCAGCCTTTCCTATAAACATAGTACCAACGGGAAGGCCTTTCTTTTTCACTAGATCAACAACCTGCTCCTGCAAATTAGATCGATGAATTTCATGCCCGGGTAGGAGTACAGTTCTGGAGCCTTGCCGGATGCGCTCCGCAACCACACGCACGGCGTCAGCTAACGCGGTGATATCGCTTAATCCTGGTTCTAGGATAAATGGCCCTGGAGCTTCGCAAGCGGTGGTTTGAATGTCTCGCGGTATTTCTAAGTAAACTGGCTTTTTCTCAGTCAGGCAGATGCGTAGCGCCTCATCAATTGCAGCTGTCGCCTGTGCAGGATCATCCAACAGTTTTGTATGCACGGTTACCTGCTCAAATATTTTCATAGAGGCGTCGTACTTATTCGGCAACAAATGATGCAGTATCGGCTGTGTTTTATAGGATTCCGTTTCAGGGCCGCCGGAAATAAAGACCACCGGGACTCGCTCGGCAAGTGCGCCAGCCGCCGCATTAACGAAACTAAAGGCGCCGGGGCCATAGGTTGCAGCAACTGCAGCCAACCCACGCAGTCGCGCGTAACCGTCTGCAGCATAACCTGCATTAAGCTCATTACAGGCCGCCACATGAGAGATGCCACTGTCGTCCATTTTCTGGAAAAACGGCAGAATAAAATCACCGGGAATACCAAACACATGATCAACCCCTAAGGACTTGAGACGGGTTAGCAAGTAATCAGATACGGTCATGGTTTTATCATCTATCATTTTAATTTCACCTCAGGCCTACGGTTAGCCTTACTAATTGCACCAACAATAATAATGCTCGTATATGCTCTATAAATAACGAAATGGGCCTTTAGCACGGCCCATTTCAATGCATTTATGGTACAGAAAGTAATTAAGGAAACGCTGCTTAATATTACTTCCTGTTTTATACCTTTGGATTATTCACCGTAATCCACTTCCATTCGGTGAGTATATCCAGTTCTGCTTCTGTTCCTTCACGACCGAACCCACTTAGTCCTGAACCGCCGAAGGGTGGATTAGGCTCATCCTGAATCGTTGCACGGTTAATATGGACAGCGCCGGACTTTGCTTGCTGCGCCATTGACAGCGCTTTTTCAATATCCCGTGTAAAGATAGAGAAACTCAGGCCGTACTCGGTATCGTTCGCTTTTTCCATGGCTTCGCCAATCGTGTCAAACGTATACAGGCTAGTCACTGGGCCAAAGGTTTCGTTACGGCAAACATCCATACTTTCATTCACACCACGTAGGATTGTTGGGCGACAACGATTACCCACCCACTCGCCGCCACAAAGCAGTTCAGCGCCTTTCGCCTTAGCTTGATCCACATGAGCACGCACTCGATCACGCTGCCTTGGGCTGATAATCGGTCCAACAAAAGCTTCTGGAGACCGCAAATCGCCCATGCTGACATTATTCGCAGCGGCGACAAATTTTTCAGTAAACTCATCAGCGATCGTGCTCTGCAATAGAATACGACTGGAAGCCATACAGGCTTGACCCTGGAAGAAGAAAATGCCGAACACTGCAGCCTGCACGGCAGCATCAATATCCGCATCTTCCAAAACGATCAGTGGGCTTTTACCACCTAATTCCAGTGTGATAGGTTTAAGATCCTTAGCCGCCAGTTCCGCCACATGCTTGCCGACAACGGGCGAGCCGCAGAAAGTAATTGCGTTCACTTGCTTATGCGAGGTCAACACATCACCAATTTCAAAGGGGTTGCCCGTAATAACGTTAAACAGGCCAGCTGGCACACCCGCCTCATGCAGTGTTTGCGCAAACTTAATTGAAACTTGCGAGGCAAATTCGGAGGGCATATGTACTACGGCGTTACCACAGGCCAAAGGCATCGTGCCCTGCTTAGTGACCTTTAGCAACGGCACATTAAACGGCGAAATCGCCGCAACCACACCTACCGGTGAACGTACTGCCATGCTAAATACGTCGGGGGATTCGGAGGGAATGACTTCACCTCGAATTCGACGCGGCACGCTGGCAATGGCGCGCAGTGCGTTAATGCAATAATTGACTTCGAACTGGGCTTTAAATATCGGGGAGCCCACTTCATCAACGAGGATATCCAAGTACTCCTGGCGATCCCGCTCGACCAAGTCAGCCGCGCGCAAAAACCAGATTTCACGCTGGTGAGCCAGCAGACCTTTATTCGCATGAAAAGCCTCTTTGGCAACTTGCACCGCTCTATTAATGTCATCAGCAGTACCACTCGCTATTCTTGAATAGAGAGAATCATCTGAAGGGTTAAAATCGTCCAGATAAACTCCCGATGAAGGCGGCGTCCATTCCCCACCAATCCATAATTCAGTTTGTTTTACATCAGCCATTTCAACTCGCCTCCTAATTGACTTCTCATTTGCCGTGCGTAGCAGCGGAGAAAATATTAATCCTGCTTGAAAAACACACTTAACCTATCCATTTAAAGGAAATTTCATCGCTACGTCTATTCCATAATGGCAGCGATTTGCGTACAAATTGAGCTCCTTCCTTTGTCTGTCTCGCCATAATCCTATGCATTTAGGGCAGATCAAGCGCTAGGAATACCCGATATAGGTATGGAACACACTCTGGGGATCGTATTTAGTCCGCAGTGTTTCTAAACGCTTCCAGCCTTCTTCGGTAAAGCACTGCTTGATATGTTCCGGGTAGCGCACAAATTCAGTTTCGTTGATATAGTGTCCCTTCGCAAAACCATCATCCATCGTCGCTTTAATCTTGTCCATCCAGAGATAATTTGGTTCGATATGCTCAGGTTTATCTGCCAGCGCATAGTAGGACATATAGTCATCGGCAAAATGTGGTAGCGCTGTATCGGTGCGTTTACTTGGGTTTACACCCCAAACGGTAATCACAAAAGAGCGTTTTGATGGCGATTCCCGCAATATATCAACCATTTTAAGCACCGCGTTACCCAGATTATCCGTCCACATATTATCAATACTGGTTCGATCCGGCGCAGTGGCATCAGTAATCAACTGCCCTTCAAACAGCTCCGAGAAAGTATGCGGCCTGTTTACTTTTTTCAAATGAGCTTTATCCGCAATTGGACTGGCCGCAAAAGGAGCCAGTATCTTCTGCGCCTGCTCTGCGCTATCGGCAAAGGCAATAACGCTGACGATAAAGGCAATGCCTTCCTTCGGCATACCCGGTATGTCCGCGCTATGTTTTAGGACGCCCAAAATCTCGGCGTTAATATCCTTTTCTTTAGCAAGTCGCTGTAGCTGCTCCACCGCCATAGGGATATGTTCTTCCGTTACAATATAGGAGCTCTTAGTAATGGCTCGCGGCATCGGATACATCTTTACGTGATAACGAACAATAATACCGAAGAAGCCAGGGCCAGCACCGCGAATCGCCCAAAGCAAATCGGGATGTTCCTTTTCGTTAACCTGAATCAGTTCGCCATCTGCCGTTACGATTTCTGCACCCAACACTGAACGACAAGAAATATCCCACTTCTGTAGATTCCAGCCCAAACCGCCACCCAATAAGAAGCCACCCATGCCCACCACATTTGTATGAGCGGTTGGAAAGGCTAGGCCTCGGGCGTTCGCCAGCTCCTGAAACTCCTGGGCGCGCATTCCCGGCTGCAACCAAGCCGTTTGGTTTTCAACATCAAAGCTGACTTCACGTAACTGGGATAAATCGATCATGACTGACTCATCCCGTAACGGCGAAGCTGAAATACTATGACCTGTACTGCGGATGGATACCTTCAAGTCTCGCTCTCGCGCATACTTAACGGCCTCGATCACATCCTCAACCGATTGCGCCAAAATCATGGTATCGGGATAACGCTTGGGTATGCGCACATACCAGGTCATGCCTTGACGCCAATCTTCATAAAATTTATCTGTCTTTCGAATGACGGTACCTTTAATGCGGCTCAAGGTATCACCGACCTGTTTGGCGAAAGCAGCCGACGCATTAAAACTCGCCACCATACCCAGGGCACAGGCTGAAGTCAGCCTTTTTAAAAAGGTACGACGTGTAGGCTTATGATCAACCATAGAAAACTCTCCATTCGTTTTATTTCAACAACAGTAACAACGACAATAAAAGATGAATCTGTTATCCGACTTTCATTGCCACAACCCTGTAAGTATATGACTCTTGGAGAAGACCGAACAATCTCTGACTAAACAGAGTTATTCAAAATCAAGCACTTTGTAGTAAGGGTTAGATTACGCTAACCCACCAATTCCTGACGATATAATTATTTTTATGTATGACAACCGAATAATAAATCATCACCCCGGTTAGACCAGCCAACCGGGGTGATGTTCGGTTCGTTTCTTTCTTTTAGAAACTTATTATAAAAACGCTTTATCCTTAACTAACTCAGAAAAAGTTATATTTAACGGACAATGACCACTCAAAAGGACGTCCATAAACCTGCTCTACGTAAGCCGCTGACGTCTGGAAAGATGAGTTGCCGGTAATGATATACTCTTCATCCGTAATATTTCGGAAAGACAACAGACCTTCCCAGCGGCCATCCGTGGTTTCCAATGACATCGATGCATTCAGCATGTCGTAGGAATCCTGATGGATCTGAGGCGTATTAATCGCATCATTTTCCTGCTCATCATGGTATGACCAATCCACCCGGGGTGTTAAAGTTGCCCAGTCGCCCAGATCAAAGGTATAAGCAACACCAATCGCTGCACTCAGCTCCGGCGTATTGACCAGCTTAAAGCTTTTTTCTAAGGGCGTCAGGTTAGTGGTAACCCTAGTGTCGAGTTTGTCATATTCCGCATCGATATAACCAACGGAAGTGGTTACGTACCAACGATCAGTCGGCACCCAGGTCAGCTCTACTTCGCCACCTTGGATGGTTGCTTCACCACCGTTGTAAGTGATGGGGTTAAATCCCTCACGGATAATGATCTGTAAGTCTGTGTAATCCGTATGGAATACCGCAACGTTCAGACGGACCTGACTATCCAGCAAATCAGACTTGAATCCGACTTCATAGCTTTCCACCGTTTCAGGATCAAAACTACTCGGCACGGCTGTAAATTGGGTAAAACGCTGATCGAAACCACCGCCCTTATAGCCTTCCGAATAAGTGACATAAGCCATGAAATCATCGGTCACCTGGTAAGACAGGTTCAACATGATATTGGTGTCATCAAACTTTTCTTCAAACCAAGCATAAGTCGCCAAGCGTTCTCCGGCAGCAAGAGGCGGCCCGCCCCCTGACTGCAGATAGAATCCGGCAAAATTCGGGAATACATTAGGGAAGAGACCGCTGGAAGAAGCATCTCCGTAGGAGATTTGATCCGGCTTAAACTGCTTAGTGTCCTCGGTATATCTAACCCCAAAAGTTAATGCCAGCTTATCGGTCATATCATAAGTGGCTTGAAAAAACGCCGCTTTTGACTCGTTATCAAAGATACCACCACTCTGAATTCCACCTACGGGTAAATACACCGGGTTTTTATTAAAACCATCTTCCTCGAAGTAGTAGAGACCCAACAACCACTTCAGCCTGTCTTCCATAGCCACACCGGAAAACTGCAGTTCCTGGCTGAATTGATCCTGCTCGTAAAAGTCTCGTGTCGCAAAGATAATACCGGGAGTATTATCGCCGTCACGCGACGATTCCATGTCCATATCACGATAACCGGTGATCGATTTAATCGTCAGCCAGTCGTTAACATTCCAGGTCATTTCGACACTCGCACCCCAGATATCCAAATCCGATTTCGTCGGGAATGTACCGCCTGATTTATATTCTCCGTTAAACGTATCCGGCGTTAAGCAACCGGGAGCACCACCAGCGCCGACATTTATCCACGGTAACGTAGGCGGACCGTTTGGCTGGGAGCCATCAAAGTTTGGATTGATATTAACTGCGGTACAGCTGGCCAGTACGCCATTAGCCATGGCGCCAAACGATGCTTTATCGTTAACACCACCGGTAACACCGGGAGTACCATTTTCACGAATCTTGGTTGCATCCGCTGTAGCATAGAGTTCGAAATTATCGGTTGGCGTCCAGAGCAACGAACCACGACCAGCGAGGCTATCGTCATCACCGGTACTAGGCCCACCAAAGATACGATCGACATACCCATCGCGCTTACGCGAAGATATTGCGAAATTAGTTAACAGATCTTCAGAGACGGGCATATTCGCCTTGGCAGTGATGTAGCGCATATCATCATCACCCACCTGAATCTGAACACTGCCGCTGGCATCCGGCTCCGGTTTTTTGGAATAGATAGCCACCGCGCCGCCAATAGTATTGCGGCCAAACAGGGTTCCCTGTGGCCCACGTAATACTTCAATGCGCTGTACATCCAGAAAATCCAACACGCCGCCTACCGAACGGGCCATATAGATGCCGTCAATATAAAGACCAACGCCTGGGTCGGTGACCGGCGTAAAATCCGTTTGGCCAATGCCACGAATAAAAATCTGCGCCGTCGAACTTGAACCTGATGACGGAGAAGCCGAATCGAAGGTCAGGTTTGGCGTAATATCGCTTAACTTATCAGTAGAATCAATTTGACGGTATGCCAGTTCGCGCTCAGTAAAAGCTGAAACGGCTATTGGTGTGGATTGCAGGTTTTCTTCACGTTTCCGTGCAGTCACCACCACTTCTTCTAAAGCAAAACCCGTCCCGCCTTCATTTGCCTGCACAACAGCAGTGGCGAGCAAACTTGTTGCCAGCAATGGGGTTAACCCATAGGTAATTTTTTTCATAATTTATCCCTCGTTTGTGTTTGCCTATATAAATCTATTTCTAAACCATCTTAATTATTATGTTCAGTGTTATTGATAACAACACTGTGTTCCTCCTTCCTACTAATGAATGACAGATACGACTTTACTCGTCTCTCTCCGCCAGTCAAATTTTTAATTTGATTAGCCCTATTTTGCCCGAGGCATTAATTCAAGGTGTTTCAGTAAATTCACAAAGGCCGCCAACTTCCTATTGCGATAAGCGTCCAAATCAACACCTTCGTACTCATAAAAACCAACGCCGTCTCTTAAGCCGTTACGGTGGTTTTCCATATTTTGTTTAACGATATCTGCCGGTGCAAATCGTTTTTGATCAATATTATCCGCTAAATAGTTGCAGGCATAATAAAGAATATCTCCGCCACCCCAGTCGACAAACTCCAGCATGCCTAAAATCGCATAACGGATGCCGAAACCATAGCGAACGGCGTTATCAATATCTTCTGCGCTGGCGACGCCCTCTTCAACCATTCGTGCGGACTCGTTTAAGGCAAGCGCCTGCAAACGAGACACAATGTATCCCGGAGACGCCGCGCAAACAATGGGTTTCTTACCCATTTTTTCAAATAGTGTTTTGAGCTTCGTCACGGTCTCATCGCTAGTACCTTGCGACGGACTGATTTCGATCAAAGGCATCAAATAGGCGGGGTTCAGCCAATGGGCATTGGAAAAGCGGGAACTATCACGAACAAATTCCGCTAGCTTATTAGCCAGCATAGTGGATGTCGTCGAAGCAAAAATAGCTTTTGGTGAGGCTATATCGTTAAGCCAGGCATAAGTGCTTTTTTTAATCTCAACGACTTCAGAAACGGCTTCAAAGATAAAGTCTGCCTGTTGCAGATAACTCGCAGCATTCGCTTTAGGCACAATACTGATGCGCGCCAAAATTTCTGTCGATTGCTGTTCAGAAATAACGCTGACACTTTTAAGAAAATCCAGATCTGCCTGTAATAGCGGCAAAGTAGCGGCAACCAGCTCCGCAAAACGCTGCTCGGAACGATCTTCGCTATCAACGAGGGTAATAGGGTAGCCTGCGTAAGCAAAACTTAAAGCAATGCCACAGCCCATACGCCCGACGCCAATAACGGACAGGTTTGATCCTTCGATTTCTAGATTCATATTTAAATCGAATTCGGAATCATTCATACGTCAACTCTCATGGGCGGATTAGACAACAAGCTTGATTGTCAATCTATTCCAAAATGGCAGCGATTTCGACACAGATTATATCGCGCTGGAGGAATACCTTCTTATAGTACGCCTTTTTTTAATGCCTGTTCAATATAGTCGGCCTGTCGAATCACGAGAGCAACGATGGTTAGGGTAGGATTTTCGCAGCCAACGGTCGGGAATAAGCTGCCATCGGATATGAAGAGATTCTTTATATCATGGGTTTGCCCCCAGCTATTACAAACTGAATGCTGTGGGTTAGTGCCCATACGGGCAACACCCATATTATGAGTTGCAGGAAATACATCCTGCGCTGTAAAAATCTCTTTCGCCCCCAGTGCCTCATAAACAGCCTGCCCTTTTTGTGCGGCATATTTCTTCATCGCCTTGGTATTAGGATGATCCTCATAATGCACCACAGGCACCGGTAAGCCATTGGCATCTTTCTCGGTTGCATGCAGACTAATCCGGTTACTTTGCTGTGGCATATCTTCACCATGCACCAACATGGCCGCCATATGGTCATATTGCTCCATCACCTCCACTAAACGCTCACCCCATAAATCCTTGAGGATAATTTTGCTAATAATTTCTGGCGTGAAGGGTACGGTGAGAAATAGAAACCCACCGTTAAAACCCCTTTTGGGATCATGGTGGCGCTCATCTTTGACGATCCCGGCCTGGTGAGTGCCACGATGAATATTGACTGGCCCCGGCATGATACCAATCACAGGCAAGGCAAAATGTCTCATATAATTGCGCCCCACCTGATCGCTGCTGTTGGCCAAGCCCGCAGGAAAATGCTCAGAACTAGAATTCAGCAACAGGCGCGTGGTTTCCACCGCATTGCCCGCAACGCAAACAATTCGCGCCCGCTGCACGTGCCGCTGTCCCATATTATCAATATACTCAACACTCGCTGCTCGCCCCGTCGTGTCATGATTAATTCGAACCGCCATTGATTCAGATCGAAGCTCAAAATGCTCGGTAGTTTCCGCCTTACTGATTTCAGTATAGAGTGTCGACCACTTAGCCTGCACAACACAACCACTGGTACAAAAACCCAGCTGCAAACAGGATGCCCGGCCATCTCGTGGCTTTGAATTAATAGCAACATTATTGGTATCTATATCCCGATAGCCAACAGCGCGAGCCCCTGCTTCCAGTACTTTATAATTATTATTGCCTGGCAAGCGCTCAATGCCGTGGGTGCCGGTAATACCCATCTTATCTTCTGCGCGCTCATAATAGGGTGCTAACTTTTGTAAGCCGATAGGCCAGTCCACCAAATTGGCATCGGCTATATCCCCGTAAGTTGAGCGTGCCCGGAACTCGTGCTCCTGCATGCGTGGACAGGAGGCCGTCCAGTGCATGGTCGTGCCTCCCACTGTTTTACAAGTCCAGACCGGGAAATCTTTAGGCGCAATGCCAGAACCAATACGTCGATCAAACCAGGTAAAACGTTCAAACATGATAGCTTCATCATTAACCACTTCATGCGCCGCTAAACGCTTGCCCGCCTCCAGACAGACGACGTTAATGTCACGCTGAGCAAGCTCATTAGCCAGCGTTCCTCCGCCAGCCCCAGACCCAATTACGACAACTACCGACTCATCGGAAAGCGCAAACTTTCTCATTATTTTCTCTCTCTTGGTGCTTCTGGCAGCCAGTCAATATCATCAAAACCACGCTGTAAATAGCCGCCCTTTTCAATTGATGAGCCTTGGTATCCCAATTGATTCCAAATCTGCCGATCTCTCAACACAACCTCCTGAGTAGTCCAACGCACCATGCTGACAAAAGGCGTATCGAATAGCGCCTGTATCACTTGCCGACGTTCCTTTGCGGTTAATTCAAGCCAAGGCTTGCCAGTAAATCCATTAAAAGTCTCCACGCCTTGCCTGATCAGTTCTGCGGCTCCCGGTCGCTGCGTTAACTGGTTCATCAATGCGTGAACAACCGACTGATAAAGCGCCGATTGCGGCGCTTGTATAGGTAATAATTGATATGACAGCTCAGCAATCAACGCTGCCTGATTATGGGCACTGACATTCGCCCCCGAGGTGTCTCCAGCCCGAGCTTGAACGAACCAACCTGCCGCACTTATAGCAACGGCTATACGACTCAATCGCAGAATAAATTGTCGCCTATCCATGTCTTTTATCATCATCTCCCATCTAAACCTCTTCTCGCTAATGACTAGGTTAAAGATAAAGTTATTAGGTTGAGTATAAAGCTTCGGGTTGAGCCTGGGATATTCGTTACTGGTAAGAAATATTCTGAATAGGAAACCTTCGGACAAAAAAAAGGCCCTTAAAAAGGGCCAGCCCAGCCGGGCGTATTTGTTGCGCTATGCACAACAGGAGGAAGAAATATGAAAAACAACGAATTGCTTATCTTCAGGTGCTATTTGACCAGAGCATGAAAGACTGCGCTATTCGATAATGGCAGCAATTTTTGGATAATTTAACAGTCTAGGGATTGAGATACGGGCAAACTACCCTGAAAAACCTATCTCTTTGTTAACTGACCGGCTTTAGCACGCTCCGCCAAAGCAGCCTTGCGCTGCTGTTTTTCCGCCTTTGTCCGCTGAATTTCCGCGCGGGAAACACCAATATGTACCCGTTCACGTTGCTTACCCAATTCAACCTGTTTCTGGCGCTGGCTAAAACGTGTTCTATCTTTATCTGTATATTCTTCAATACAGCGCGGACAAGAAACCCCCGTCTGGTAATGCTCAGAGGCTTTATCCTTATCTGAAATGGGGCGACGGCAGGCATAGCACATATCATAACTACCGGGCTCCAATTGATGGTTTACCGCAACTCGCCGATCAAAAACAAAACATTCTCCTTGCCAGAGGCTTTCCTGTTCAGGCACTTCTTCCAAATACTTAAGAATACCGCCCTGAAGGTGGTAAACTTCTGTAAATCCCTGCTGTAGCATAAAGGCGCTCGCCTTTTCACAGCGAATGCCTCCAGTGCAATACATAGCTACCTTTTTATGCTTCGCGGGGTTTAGATGGGTCACCACATAACTTGGAAAATCTCGAAAGCTTTCCGTATCAGGATTAATCGCCCCGGCAAAGACACCGATATCCACCTCATAGTCGTTACGGGTATCAATCAGAACGACATCAGGATCGCTAATAAGCTGGTTCCAATCCTTAGGCTGCACGTACTTTCCAACTTTCTGATTCGGATCGACACCTTCTATTCCTAGAGTCACTATCTCCTTTTTCAACTTCACTTTCATGCGTAAAAATGGATTGGTTTCACTCACGGATACTTTGTAGTCGATATCGGATAAACGCTTATCCTGCCGCAAATAATTCAACACTGTTTCGACGTCTGATTGCGTACCAGCGATAGTACCATTGATACCTTCATACGCTAGCAGCAACGTGCCGGTTACCCGCCGTTCGACGCATAAACTGAATAAGGGCTTACGCATTTTTTCGAAGTTATCAAGGGTGGCAAACTTATAGAGTGCCACAACTTGGTATTCTGCCATCGGCATCACCATCTACTGTATTGGTAGCGTCTTTTACGCAATATATAAAAAGTCCCCAGCAAAATACACCAGGGATTCACCATGAATGAATCGGAGCTTCCGCCTTATTTCGAACCGCCCCGGCAAGCAGGTGACTCAGGCTCTATTCCCCCTTTAGCACGCCATTCCTCATCTGTATAAAGATGTAGAGCAAGCGCGTGGATACCGCTGTTAAGTTCATCAGCCAAGAGTTTGTATACCATCTGATGCCGCTTGACCGCAGAACTCCCCGCAAACTCCTCGGCAACCAAAGTCACTTTAAAATGTGATTCTGAGCCAGGTGGTACGCTATGGCGAAAACTCTCATTGACTACCTGCAAATAAGTGGGCTGAAAGGCCTTGTTTAGCTTCATTTCTATAACATCTTTAACCGACATAAATTTACCCAACGAAATCATAAGAGCACGTTATTATGCCTGATTTTATTAAGATGCGTCAGCGCAAAACCTTTTCAGTGCCGACAATTTGAGTGATGTCGATGATTAAGTCGATAACTATATCGATCACCTCGGAAATGCCGGGGCTCATCATAATAACGAAAATAACTGAAGCCAAAATAATTATGATGCTGGCGATTTTTGTAATACTGCCGGTTCTGCTTGTGGTGGTAGCCACGGTGTTTGAAGGCCTTATGCCGGTTATGATCTGAACGATAATGCCGGTTGATGCCATCATTGCCGTGCGTCCATTGAAAGTCCAAGTGGTGACCATTATTGGCATGCCTGTGCTTACTGGCAAAATCGCCAGCAATTGACACACCACTGAGGCTTAACGCAACCAAGGTTAAAAAAATTGATGCTGTTAATTTCATATTGAATTCCTCCGTTAGGCTGTAGAGAAAGACTAACCGAGTAATGATGAATAGAAACTGAACGTTGGGGAAACCTATAAAAGAATCTGAGAAACCTGACGCCTCAATGCGACAACCACCTCTTCAAACCAAGAGTTTTTACGTAACCAGATATTATTGCGCGGCGAAGGATGAGGTAGCAGTATATAAGAGGGCAGATAATGGCGCCAATTCGAGACCCTTTGGGTCAATGTCAGAGCGTCTTTACCTAGATAATATTGCTGTGCATATTGACCAATTAATAGCGTTAATTCAATATTTGGCAAGCATTGATGAATTTTATTCCGCCACAATTGCGCGCACTCTTTGCGCGGGGGCAGGTCTCCCGACTTGCCTTTACCGGGATAGCAAAAACCCATCGGGACAATCGCGATTTGTGATGGGTCATAGAATGTTTGACTATCTACGCCCATCCATTCACGTAGCCGTTCACCACTTGGGTCATTCCAGGGAATTCCGGTTTCGTGGACCCTGATACCAGGTGCCTGTCCAACCACTAGAAGCTTGGCGTTGGCAGCGAACTGTAATACCGGCTTGGCACCCAGTGCTAAATCAGGCTCACAAATCTTGCAGGCGCGTACCTCCTGAAGCAACGCAACCGTATTGTCGAAGGTGTTCAATTCAATGCCACAGGGCTGCTAGCGCAGTAGTTCATGATCTTCTGGTAAGCGTTTGGAAATCCAAATTGCCAGCTTATGCTTAATATTTACGTTATCTTCATGTGCTTTCGGTAATGGCTGAATCAACTTATCCATGACCAAGAGCGTGTAAATTGCTTTAGCCTTAAAACCGACATCATCGGTAGTATCGAAGTGATCTACTCCTCTTTTCTGTAAATAGATGGTACCCACTCGAATGGCCTCTTTGAATAAGGCACTTTCGTTCTTTATTTTCTTCATGGCAGTATCCGAGATTGGTGATATCCCAGATACACTAATCCATCCAGCCGGCAAGATAAAGGTAATTATGGGCTTGCTAAAACTATACCTCGGCAGTATAGGGTGGTGCTGGATCATACTGCAGTAATTTGCGCACTTCACGTGCGTGAGCGGGGGAATGCAGTTGACCAACCAACCAAAGTGACATATCAATACCCGCAGAAATACCCTGTGAGGTAACTATATTACCATCACACACGTAGCGCATATCGGCCATCAGCTCGATACTGGGATCCTGTGCCAGCGCTTCGGTTAGCATCCAATGGGTGGTCGCCTTACGATTTTTCAACAACCCCGCTTTTTGCAGTAATAATGCACCAGTGCAAACGGCGGTCATGTATTTTACCTGACCCGCCTGCGACTTAACCCAAGCAATCGCGCTATCCATGGCCAACAGCTCATCAACACCTTCAGTCCCCGGTACTAGTACCACATCAACGGGCGGAGCATTTTCAAAGTTGTAATCCGGTATGACACGCATGCCGGAAAGGCAGGTGACGGGTTCTGTACTAGCAGCGATAGTAATTACTCTACCTTCGCCTTTCAGGAAGTTTGAGACCGTGAAAGTTTCGCTGGGTCCGACGAAGTCGAGCGCTGCTACTTTATCGTATATAAATATTCCGTAGGTGTAACTCATCATGTTCTCCTGTTCAAAAATAAAGTTCTATCTGCCGAAATGACTTTGATACAAGCCGGGAGTTACCCCTAACTCACGTATAAAAGCGCGGCGCATGCGCTCCTCGCGCCCAAAACCGCTCAGTTGTGCGACTCTGTTGATTGGCGGCTTTCCGCTTTCCAACAGCTCTCTGGCACGCTCCAGCCGTATCGATTCAACGTATTTTCCTGGCGTTATACCTGTCATCTTACTAAACACACGGGAAAAATTGCGTGGGCTCATATCCACCTGCTCCGCCATATCCTCAACAGCCACAGGCTGATCTAAGTTTTGTAACAGCCAAGAATGTAGTTTGCTAAAACGCTCGCCAGCCTTCTTTTCCAATTCAAGCGGCGCGCTAAACTGCGTTTGACCACCGGGTCTGCGTAGGTAGACAACTAAACAGCGTGAAATTTCTATCGCTAATTCGGCTCCGTAATCTTCTTCTACTAAAGCCAGTGCTAGATCGATACCGGCAGTCACACCGGCACTGGTTGATATCGCGCCGTCTCTGGTGTAGATAGCATTCGGCACAACCTTTATCCTAGGATAGCGCGCTGCTAACAGATCAGTCTGTAACCAATGCGTGGTTGCTTGGCGTCCATCAAGCAGTCCACACGCCGCCAAAATAAAGGCACCCGTACAAACAGATACTATTCGCTTTGCCTGTTTTGAAGCGTGCTTGACAGCATTGAGAAAAGCAGAGTTTTTGATGATTAATTCGGGATCAACAGTACCGGGGACAATCAAAATATCTGACTTCATGGCTTCGCCGAGGGCATGATCCGCTTGCACACAAAGACCCGAGCTTAACCGAACCAACCCTACGCTCTGTGCCCAAAATCTGGCGCGATACGCTTGCTCAATCACGCCGTTTTGGCGCAATAGTATCGACGCAGTATTTAATACTTCTAACGGTCCGGTAATGTCCAAACCGACTGCGTCATCATAGAGCAGGAAGTCCACATATTGCGTCATTCTATTTATACCTCTGACAGAGAGACTAGCAAAGCTTGAAGAAATATAGTCTGACAGGAAATTGTCTGCAATGACAAAAAACAAGCATTTTATGCCATAACATTGGGATTTAAGTAATCAAGTGCTGCTGCAAATTGAGGGCCATTAGACGATGGCATCGCTTAGGTGGGTAGCACTTAAAAATCTAACGAGGCCAAAAAAGCTAAGAGCCCCAGATATTAGCCTCTAAAGGCTTTATCTGGGGTACTATTAAGCTCATAGGGAGGAATGGATAAACCTGTTAAACCAGTATGCCAACAATGACAACTGAGGGCTCGCCAGTTTAGCCGTCACGTCTTTCGCTGCGCATTGCCTTTATCACTTTATCTTCGCATTGAATACGATCAGCTAGAATTTCGCCAATTTTAGAAAGGTCTTGCTCAATCTGATCCGCCTGTTTACGGAGGTCGGCTTCGTCACCGTAACGGTCATTAAAGGCTAAAATTTTATCGGTGGTTTTGGCAATCAAGGGATAAACGTCATCTGCCACATTGGTTACCGGCTTACGCCGCTCTTTATTTTCCGCTAGGTGTTGATAAAGGCGGAAATGTGCACTCGCTGTGTAGTCGATAAGGGCTTCACAGAAGTGTTTCAATTCCTCTTCAAAACGTTCGTTTTGGATAAATGGGCGGTGTGCCGCTAGTTCAGTATAAAGTGATAATGCCTCGGATCGGGAGGCAACAAGTGCACTGATATCCGATTGAGACTGTATTCGCCGATCAACTCCTGTTCGATTTATCTGACCCATAGTAAACCTATTTTTATTATTAACTCAGACTTCCCACCCACAAAATTATGAATAGGCAATAATTGTACCAACCCAATACTAAATCATCCGACACTAAATCGGAATATTTTAAAAGTAAATTTTTCACTATGCTCTATCGTTGAATCAGTATTAAGATGAACAACTTACCTCGAGCTCCTTTCCCCATTGCGGAGAAGCAACAGCGTATTGTTCAAACTCAGCATGTTCGTCAAATGGCGCGCTCAGTATTTGCATAAGGCGATCTATCTCACCGTAGTTTCCTTGCTGTGCTTCTGTAATCGCCTGATGCGCCAAATAATTTCTCAGAATATATTTTGGGTTAACCCGATTCATTGCTGTCGCACGCTGGCGATCCGACCCGCCCTCAACCGCTAACCGGGTCTGATAAGCACGAAACCATTCATAAAAGCCCTGCTGGTCTTTGAACAGAGTATCAATTGGGTGCGAAGAATCCTGCATCGACACCTGACTAAGCTGGCGCAGGAAGATACTGTAATCGACCTGATTGGCATGCAGTAATTCCAACATATCGGCGATAAGCCTATCATCTCCCGCCATTTCCTTAGCCAAACCAATTTTTTTGCGCATTAAGCCTTCATAGTATTTGAAATAAAGCCTTTCATATTTTTGCAGTGAAACCTTCAGCTGCTCAACGCTGAGCATCGGAGTGAACGCGTGCGCCAAGCAGTTTAGATTAAACAGGCCAATCATCGGTTGACGATTGAACGCATAACGCCCTTGCACATCGGAATGATTACAAATATACCCGGGGTCATAATCCTCCATAAACCCAAATGGGCCATAGTCCAGGGTCAACCCCAAAATGGACATATTGTCCGTATTCATAACACCGTGAGAAAACCCAACCGCCTGCCATTGCGCAATCATATAAGCAGTACGATCTACCGCTTGCTCAAAAAGCCTCTGATAACGGTCGTCTGAATTTCGCCACTCGCTAAAATGTTGGTCGATGACATAGTCCGCCAATAGTAGCGACGCGTGCGGCTGCTTGGTGTAATAAAAGTATTCAAAACTGCCAAATCGTACATGGCTCGGCGACAAGCGCGTCATCACCGCCGCCGTTTCAATTTCTTCACGATAAACCGGATCTTCACTGCCAATAATACAAAGCGCACGTGTCGTCGGGATGCCCAGTCCGTGCATTGCTTCAGAACAAAGATATTCACGAATACAGGAGCGTAACACGGCACGACCATCAGCCATGCGTGAAAAAGGGGTAGCACCAGCGCCCTTTAACTGCACATCCCATTTTTCCCCAATTTGATTTATCGTTTCCCCGAGCAGGAGCGCACGCCCATCTCCCAGTTGCGGCACGTAGACGCCAAATTGGTGCCCGGAGTAAACCATGGCTAAAGGATCAGAGCCTGGCGCAAGTTCATTACCACAGAAAAGGTCAGCAAAATTGCTCTCTTTATCCGCATTTGCTGCCAAACCTATTAGCATTGCAGCATTGGCATTAAAACTAACCACCTGTGGGTTACTTAAACCTTGCGGGGTCTTACGTCGATAAAATATCTCCGGCAACTGGCTGAAGCTATTATTGAAATTTAAACAAATGCTCATTAACCATCTATATCAAGTTAGCGTTATACTCAGCATACCAATTTTGACTATAGAATACTCACCTAACACGGAGACTTTTACTTAATGCTCGTAATTTTACACCCCAACACTGATGAGAACGGTGAAGCGTTCAAAGAAACCTGGCGACACCTTGAATCGTTACAGGGCGTTAAACTGAACAAACATGATATCCAGGGCGACAAACAAAAGCTCACTGAAATCTATTTATTGGGTGATACCCACACGGTAACAAAAGAGGATATCGAAAGTCTTCCCGCCGTAGAACGTGTTATACGTATCTCGGAAGAATACCGTATTCTGGGTCGTCATAAGGATAACCAACGCACCTTCGGTTTCGATTATAACGGCGTACACTTTGACCAAAAAGGATTAAACGTCTTCGCTGGACTTTGCGCAGTCGATAACCCTGAGCATGTGGAGCTGACACTGCGTGCGCTGCAAGAGAACAATCAACAATGTACGCGTATGGGTGCCTACAAACCGCGCACCAACCCTTATTCATTCCAGGGCCATGGTGAAGCCTGTTTGCCCTATGTATTTGAACTGGCAGGCAAATATGGCATTAAGGTCATCGCGATGGAAATTACACACGAATCGCACATCGAAGAAATTCATCGCTGCCTGGAAGCTTGCGGTAATCCTACGGGCGTTCTGTTACAGGTAGGTACACGGAATATCCAGAATTTTGAACTATTAAAATCTATCGGCCGCCAAAAAACCTACCCAGTACTACTCAAAAGGGGCTTTGGCATTACCTTAAATGAGTCATTAAACGCCGCTGAATACTTAGCCAGCGAAGGCAACTCAAATGTTATTTTTTGCTTGCGCGGTATGAAAAGTGAGTTTGGCTTACCGCATCGTAATCTGGTCGATTTCGCTCAGGTTCCAGTGATTAAACGCCTGACCCGTATGCCGGTATGTATCGACCCCTCACACTCAGTAGGTACCCGTGAAGTCGCTCCTGATGGCTTGCTGGACGTAATGCATGCCACCGCGCAAGGCATTATCGCTGGCGCCAATATGGTGCTAGTGGATTTCCATCCGGCACCAAGCAAAGCCTTGGTAGATGGGCCCCAAGCGCTATTACTGGAGGAATTACCCTTATTCCTGGAAGATGTTCAAATCGCGCATGATGCTTACAAGAAACGCTGCGCCTTGATCAGCTAGAATACGAAAAACGGCAGGGACACAAATTCTTGCCGTTATTTTCCTTTAGGCCCCGTTAAATCAATATCCCACTTATCCGGCACCCGGTGACGAATACGGTTTAACCCATCTAATGCCGCCGTACGGTAGGCTTCCGCCATCGTGGGGTAGTTAAAGGTATGGCAGGTAAAATACTTGATGGTATTACCCTCCCCCTTTTGACTCATGATAGCTTGGCCGATATGGATAATCTCCGCAGCTTGATCACCAAAACAATGAATACCGAGAATTTCCAGTGTTTCAGAGTGAAAGAGAAGCTTTAGCATACCTATTTTTTCTTCAGAAATATGACCACGCGCAGTATCTCTGAAATTGGCCTGCCCGACTTCATAGGGAATTTTTGCTGCCGTCAATTCCCGTTCATTTTTACCCACTGAGCTAATTTCAGGGATGGTGTAGATGCCGGTTGGCACATAATCCCCTTTCCAATAACTCACTTTACCCAGGATATCAAAAGACGCGGCACGTCCCTGATCGTACGACGCGCTGGCCAGACTGGGCCAACCGACAACATCACCGACCGCATAGATATTGGGTACCTTAGTACGAAAACACTTGTCGACCTTGAGCAGGCCACGTGAATCGGCCTCCAATTCGACATTCTCGAGCCCCAAATTCTGCGTATTGCCAGTCCGGCCATTACACCAGAGTAACGCATTGGCTTTAATCACCTTACCTGATTTCAGCTGTACCGCCACATATTCGTCGGCCACTTCAACCTTTTCGTATTCTTCATTATTACGAATACGCACCCCGCTACGACGCAACTGGTAGCCAAGGGCATCAGATATCTCATCATCAAGAAAGGAAAGCAGGCGATCACGGGAATTGAGCAAGTCTACCCGCGCACCTAATCCGGCAAATATCGATGCGTATTCACAACCAATCACGCCCGCACCATAAATAATCAAGCTACGGGGTGTGAATTTCATACCAAGAATATCATCGCTACTGTAGACTCGCGCATGCTGAAAATCTACATCTGAAGGACGGTAGGGGTGTGAGCCAACGGCAACAACAAAGGTATCCGCAGTGATTTCAAATTGTTTCACCTTATCTTCGGTCTGAATGTTAAGAGTATTCTGATCGACAAAGCGTGCGTGCCCACGGATTAGCTTAATACGATTATGAGGATAGAAATCAGTGCGTAAATCCACCTGCTTTTCTATCACTTTTTCCGCCCGGTTTAGCACTTCCTGATAGGTAAAAATCCGGGGCTCTCCGATACTACGGAACATTGGGTCAGTATTAAATTGAATAGTTCTTCGCACTGAATGGCGTAAGGCTTTGGAGGGTATCGTGCCGAGATGAGTACAGGCGCCGCCGACAAATTTATGACGTTCAACTACTGCGACCCGGCGACCATGCTTGGCCAGATTAATTGCCGCAGCTTCACCACCCGGTCCACTGCCGATGACAACCGTATCATAATGTGTATCTGCGTTTCCCACTCTTCCCCCTTGCTGTTTGAGAACGCTATAACGCTAAAGGTTATATGCTCATTTTTGTGCTTAAGTCACAATAACACTGGCTTGCGAGGTGATTGAACGCTGACAACTTAGGCATCATCTTCCAGTTGGCGGAGTTTGATTTTATTTTGTTGTTCTTTTTCACATTCATCATCCTTGCCGCCACAAACATCGCACGCCGACTTCATGCCAAGCGCACTGAGTCCGCCGCAGGAACCTTTAATGGCTTTACCGGTAAATAGCACACCAACCGACATCGCCAACACAATGAATAACATAAAAACAAAAACGGCAATTACGACAGACATAGAATACCTCGGATAATACTTATTGCTGCCGGCTAGTTAATCCAGCCCGCAAAGGCATCAGATGCAACTTCCGTAAAACCTGATGCTTGCTTAACAATTAAAAAAACCGGTAATTTATGGCTATTGGCAAAGACCAGAGCCCGTTCTGGCCCCATCACCATCAGCGCCGTTGCTAATGCATCCGCACGCGCACTTGTCTCTGCCAAAACGGTCACTGAGGCCAGCGCATGAGTAATCGGATATCCGGTTACCGGGTCAATGGTATGCGAATATCGCCGACCATCTTTTTCAAAATAATTCCTGTAATCACCAGATGTCGCCACCGCAATATCGGTCAGTTCTATGACACGCTGAACCGCCCTCTGTGTAGGTACTGGCGACTCTATTGCAATGCGCCAGGGTTGTTGCTCCGGTTTCATGCCCTTGGCCCTAATCTCTCCACCAACTTCAACCATGTAACTGTCAATACCAGCCAGGTTGAGCACGTCCGCCACACGATCAACCGCATACCCTTTGGCTATTGCAGATAAATCCAGCGTTAGCTCCGTAGTTTTTAACAAGGCTGAAGCGGCTTGATCAACCTGTAAAGAGGTATATCCTACTTTATCTAACTCTGCGGCAATCAATTCAGCGGAAGGTGGCTCTGGCGCTCGCTTGGTCGGTCCAAACCCCCAGAGATCAACCAAGGAGGCGACTGTCACATCAAACGCTCCCTGCGTCTGCGTGCTAATTTCTAACGCTAGGTCAATCACTGTTACCGTTTCCTTTGATACTGGAAACCATTCATTCGTTTTCGCGCGATTAAAGCGACTTAATTCCGAATCCAGTAAGTAGGTCGACATCAGCTGATTAATGTTGGCTAGCTGCGCCTCGACTCTAGATTGAATTTTCTTTGTAGAAATCGATGCAGCGGAAGGCAGAAAATATTTAATATTAAACTGAGTACCCATAGTTGGGCCGGAGATACTAACCAACTCCGACCCATTTTCCCTAGCTGAACAGCCAACCAGTAGCAATAACAGCGTTATTGCATAGAGTATTGACCTAGGCACGCCAGTGCGCATTAACCACCAAAATCGTCCAACAATATATTTTCCGGCTCTACACCCAAATCCTGCAGCATTTTAATCACCGCGGCATTCATCATCGGAGGCCCACACATATAGTACTCACAGTCTTCCGGCGCGGGGTGGTCCTTGAGGTAATTCTCATAAAGCACGTTGTGAATAAAGCCTGTGTAGCCAGTCCAATTATCTTCCGGCATCGGATCAGACAAAGCAACATGCCAGGTAAAATTCTCATTGTCCTTGGCCAGTTGGTCATATTCATCCTGATAGAACATCTCACGCATACTGCGCGCGCCGTACCAGAAAGACATTTTACGTTTACTACCAAGCCGCTTGAGCTGATCAAAAATATGTGAACGCATCGGTGCCATGCCTGCACCGCCGCCAATAAACACCATCTCAGCATCAGTTTTCTTCGCAAAAAACTCTCCGAATGGACCGAACACATCGATTTCATCGCCCGGTTTCAAGCTGAACACATAGGATGACATTTTACCGGCTGGGTAGTTAGTTCCCGGCGGCGGCGATGCAATCCGAATGTTGAATTTTACGATGCCCTTTTCCTCTGGGTAGTTCGCCATTGAATAAGCACGTATCACCTTTTCTGTCACATGGGACTCATGCTGCCAAATGTTGAATCGATCCCAATCACCGTGATACTTCTCGTCAACGATAAAATCTTTGTATTTGACGTGATGTGGTGGCGCTTCCAGCTGAACATATCCCCCAGCGCGGAAATCAACACTTTCGCCCTCTGGCAATTCCAGCACTAACTCTTTAATAAAGGTTGCTACGTTGTCGTTCGAACGAACCTTGCAGCGCCAGTGTTTAACACCAAATACTTCTTCCGGCACTTCAATTTTCATATCCTGCTTAACTGCCACTTGGCAAGATAAACGCTCTCCGGCGCGTTTTTGTCCGCGTGTGAAATGCCCTTCTTCCGTCGGCAGCATGGATCCACCACCCTCCAGCACAGTACATTTACACTGCGCGCAGGTACCGCCGCCGCCACAAGCAGAAGACAGGAAAACGCCAGCACCCGCAAGGGTTTGTAATAGTTTATCGCCCGCCGCAACCTTAATGGTATGCGCTGGATCACCGTTGATTTCAATAGTAACCGCGCCGGAGCTAACAAGTTTCGCCCTGGCCATCAGGATCACCACCACCAAAAACAGCACGATGGCGGTGAACATTCCGACCCCTAAATAGATGTCTGATAAATTCATGGTTAAATCTTTCCCATTTGCCCGTTCAGTTGATTAGAGTTGAATGCCAGAAAATGACATAAACCCAAGCGACATCAATCCAACGGTAATAAAGGTGATGCCTAGTCCACGCAACCCATGAGGTACGTCACTGTATTTCAATTTCTCCCGAATACCGGCCAACGTGGCAATAGCCAACGCCCAGCCGGTACCAGAGCCCAAGCCATACACCACGCTCTCGGCAAAATTGTAGTCACGTTCCACCATAAAGAGAGAGCCACCCATAATTGCGCAGTTCACCGTGATTAAGGGCAGGAAAACCCCCAGCGCGTTATATAGCGCGGGTACATAACGATCCAAAAACATTTCTAGAATCTGTACTAACGCCGCGATAACACCGATATAACTCAACAGGCCCAAAAAGCTCAAATCTGCTTCGGGAAAACCCGCCCAAGCCAAAGCGCCATCAGCCAGCAAGTAGGTATAGATTAAATTATTAACAGGAATTGTGATGGTCTGAACCACCACCACGGCAACCCCTAATCCAATTGCCGTTTGCACCTTCTTGGAAACTGCAAGAAAGGTACACATACCGAGGAAAAAGGCTAACGCCATGTTTTCTACAAACACAGCCTTCACGAATAGACTTAAGTAATACTCAAACATTAGTGTGCCTCCTGCATGCCAGTGGTTTGCGGTGCTAGCTCATATTCCTTTGCTTCCACTTGATTCGGTTTCCAGCTACGCAATGCCCAGATCAACAAGCCGATAATGAAAAATGCACTTGGCGGCAGTAACAACAGACCATTGGGAACATACCAACCGCCGTCATTCACCAATGAAAATATTTCTATACCAAACAACTTACCCGCACCAAATAGCTCTCGAATTACCGCCACGGAGATCAGCACGACGCTATAACCTAAACCATTACCAACCCCATCCAGAAAACTCAGTCCAGGAGGATTTTTCATGGCAAAGGCTTCGGCACGACCCATGACGATACAGTTGGTAATAATCAAACCAACAAACACTGACAGCTGTTTGCTGATGCTATAGGCATAAGCCTTAAGAATCTGGTCCACCACTATTACCAAAGAGGCGATAATGATCATTTGCACGATAATCCGGATACTACTCGGAATATGGTGACGTATTGCAGCAATCGACAGGTTTGAAAAAGCCGTTACCAAGGTCAGCGCGATACACATGACCAGGGTAACCTGTAAACTGCTGGTGACCGCAAGCGCAGAACAAATGCCAAGAATCTGCAGCGCAATCGGGTTATTCTCAAATATGGGTGTTACTACTACTGATTTTGCGGTGACTTCTGACATAATCACACCTCTCCCGCACGTAAATTAGCCAAATAGGAACCAAAGCCTTTCTCACCAATCCAGAAACGAATGAGGTTTTCCACACCGTTACTCGTTAGCGTTGCGCCAGAAAGCGCATCAACTTTGTATATTGCTCTTGGGTCGCTTGGATCTACAGACTTAACCAGCTCGATCTGAGCCTGCCCCTGCTCATCAAAAATGTGCTTGCCAACCCATTGTGATTTCCAGCGAGGATTATCCACCTCACCGCCGAGCCCAGGTGTTTCAGCATGAGAATAAAAGCCTAACCCCGCAACCGTGTTGCCATCTCCCTCCAAGGCCAGAAAGCCATAGAGGGTCGACCACAAGCCATAGCCGTGAACGGGAATGATGATACGATCCACTTTACCTTCTTTTTCCAACAGGTAGACCGTCGCATAGCGCTCACGACGATTAATACTCGCAGTATCATCAGCATCACTTAACGCGTCGGACAGTTTCGGATCTTTTGCAGCCTTGCGCTGATCATAGGTTTCCGCATCTACAACAGAGGTATAAACCCCAGCGTCCAAGTCCACGACCTTCGGCGTAAACTGATGGAACAGCGCGTCAATATCCTGGCCTTTTGTTTCAAAGCCTGCTGCAGCGAGAATATTGGTTTTACGGTCGAGCGCCTTATTGGCCAGTTGAATTGGTTTTAAGATTACCGCCGCACCGGACACCACGATCGAACACACTAGACAAAGTAGCAACGCTACTTTGACGGTTTTTTGAACGGTATCATTACTAGACATTGCGCAATGCCCTCCGCTTGATATTGGCCTGAACCACAAAGTGATCAATCAAAGGCGCAAACAGATTACCAAAGAGGATCGCCAGCATCATGCCCTCTGGAAAGGCCGGATTGACGACACGAATCAGCACCACCATCACGCCTATCAACGCACCGAAAACCCATTTACCAGTATCCGTCATCGCCGCCGAAACCGGGTCAGTTGCCATAAACAGCATACCGAAGGCAAAGCCACCCAGCACCAAATGCCAGTCCCAAGTCATGGCAAACATCGGGTTACTATCAGATCCAATCATATTAAAAATCAATGACATTGCGATCATGCCGAGCATGACTCCGGAAACAATACGCCAAGAAGCAATCTTCGTGTAAAGCAACACAGCACCACCGATAAAGATTGCCAAGGTTGAAGTTTCGCCGATCGAACCAGGAATCATGCCGATAAAAGCATCCATCCAACTGTAATTAATCGCCTCAACACCGCCTAGCGCAGCGAGACCCAAAGGCGTCGCACCGCTAAAACCGTCAACCGCTACCCAGATAGCATCGCCGGACATCTGCGCTGGGTATGCAAAGAACAGGAATGCACGACCAGCCAACGCTGGGTTAAGGAAGTTTTTACCGGTACCGCCGAACACCTCTTTTGCGATCACAACACCGAATGAGATACCCAGCGCTGCCTGCCATAGAGGAATATCGGGAGGAACAATCAGTGCGAACAAGATCGACGTGACGAAAAAACCTTCGTTCACTTCATGGCCACGAATCATGGCAAATAGCACTTCCCAGAAACCACCAACGATGAATACCACCAAGTAGATCGGCACTAAATACGCAGCGCCGTGGATAGTATTATCCAAAATGCTGTTAGGGTCATAGCCTGCGAACAACTCAATCAAGCCACCTCGCCAGCCTTCAACGGCAGCAATACCCATGCTTGCCATCGCTTCATTAGCCAGATGACCTAGATTCCACATCCCAAAAAACATGGCTGGGAATGCACAGAGCCAAACGGTGATCATGATGCGCTTAAGGTCTATGCCATCTCTAACATGCGAGGCATTTTTAGTGACCGAAGGCGGTGTGTATAAAAAGGTATCAGTCGCTTCGTATAACGCGAACCACTTTTCGTATTTGCCGCCTTTGGTGACATGCGGCTCAATTTTATCAAGTATCTTTCTTAAGCCCATGTCCTAACCCTCTTTCTCAATTCGATCAAGATTGCTGCGCAAGATCGGCCCGAACTCATATTTACCCGGACAGACATAGGTGCAAAGCGCTAAATCTTCTTCATCAAGCTCTAAGCAGCCCAAGGATTGCGCCATTTCAATATCACCGACAACCAAAGACCGCAGCAAATGTGTCGGCAAGATGTCCAATGGTACGACCTGTTCGTAGGCGCCAACAGGAACAATAGCCCGTGGACTACCATTGGTCGTCGTCGTCATGGCGAACTTCTTATTCTTGAGCAGCTTGGAAAGGTAGATATTCATGACCGAGTGCTTGTTGGCACCGGGGCTCATGTAGCCCAATAAATCACGGGTTCTATTTTCCTGAACGACTGACACTTGATTGTGATAGCGCCCCAAATAAGCCAATGGTCCACGAGCCGTGCGGCCAGAGTGGATCGAACCGGAGATAGGACGATTTTCCTGACCTGACTGTTCACACTGCCCGGCAATCAGCTCTTCCAAGTTAGCGCCAATACGGGTGCGAATAAGGCGTGGTTGTGCCACTCTTGGCCCAGCTAAGGCAACCACGCGGTCCGTATAAAGCTGGCCGGTAGTGAAGAGCTTACCTACGGCAATGACATCTTGATAACCAATATGCCACACGGTTCTTTTTTCAGAGGCTGGGTCTAAAAAGTGGATGTGTGTGCCAACCAATCCCGCCGGGTGCGGGCCAGCAAACTCTTCAACCTGGATCGAAGAGGCGTTACCACTTGGTATATCTGCACCGGGCGCTTTACACAGATAAAGTGGGCCAGACGTTAACTTCGCCAACAAATCCAATCCTGCCACGAAATCAGCCTTGTGTTCGGCGATAATAGCCTGTGGATCAGCCGCCAGGGCGTTGCTGTCCATCGCAGTAACAAAAATTGAGATCGGTTGTGTTCCTGGCTGAGGCACCTTACTAAAAGGTCTGGTGCGCAGTGCCGTCCAAAGCCCGGAGTTAACCAAGTTTTGTTCAACTTGAGCCGCTGTCAAGCCAGCAAGCTGAGCAGCATCATAACTCTCGAAAGTCTCAGCATCGTCGCCGTCAATATCAATAACGACCGACTGTAGCACACGCTTTTCACCGCGGTTAATAGCGGATACTGTGCCCGCTGCAGGTGCTGTATATCTGACACCTTCGGTTTTTTTATCCGTGAATAATAACTGCCCTTTTCGAACCCGGTCGCCTTCCCTGACCTCCATCGTGGGCTTCATGCCCACATAGTCGCTACCGATAATAGCAACGGTTCTCGCTGTTACGCCGTCATAAATCTTTTGTTCCGGCTCTCCAGCGATAGGCAGATCTAAACCTCTTTTGATCTTGATCATAAGCTTCGCCAATTATTAAATTAAAAGTAATAAAACATACATCGCACCACTACAGCCTCAGACCGAATGGCGCAAAAATCTCTTTTTGCATCAGATATTGGAGTTTATTTCAACACGTTAACGCTGTTGAAATGGAATCACCGCACTGCTTTGCCCCCACGGGGTTCTATCACTCTAACCTTAATCGCCGACCTTTCTGACGACTATTGTTCTACCGGGTATACCGGCAAGGTCGCATGAGTAATCTGTCTTAAAATCCTTACCACTTGGCACGCATAGCCAAATTCATTGTCGTACCAGACATAGAGCACACAATGGTTACCGTTAGCAATAGTCGCTAACGCATCAAAAATGCCTGCCGCTCTCGACCCTACGAAATCGGAAGAAACCGCTTCCGGTGAATTCGAGTAATCCACCTGCTTTTGCAGTTCAGAGTGCAGAGCAATATAGCGCATATAATCATTAATCGTTTCTTTATCGACTGCTTCTTCGAGGTTCAAATTTAAAATAGCGAGGGAAACATTCGGGGTCGGTACACGCACCGAGCTACCAGTCAACTTACCTTCCATTTCCGGCAACGCTTTCGCTACCGCTTTTGCTGCTCCGGTTTCAGTCAACACCATATTCAAGGGCGCGCTACGACCACGACGGTCGCCTTTGTGATAGTTATCGATTAGATTTTGATCGTTAGTATAAGCATGCACTGTTTCAACA
This sequence comes from Pseudomonadales bacterium, assembly GCA_024234615.1. Lineage (NCBI taxonomy): Bacteria > Pseudomonadati > Pseudomonadota > Gammaproteobacteria > Pseudomonadales > Pseudomonadales bacterium. The sequence goes on along the minus strand of JACKNY010000001.1, from coordinate 1,079,352 downwards.
TGGCCATTAATGACGCCAAACTTTTCATGCATTGCCTTCAGTACTGGCGTGATCGCATTAGTGGTACAGGAAGCCGCCGATAAAATCTTATCGTCGTCACTGATAATATTGTTGTTGATACCGTGCACAACATTTTTAATACTGCCCTTGGCTGGTGCTGTCAGCAACACTTGTGCAGCGCCTTTCGCCTGCAAGTGCAACGAGAGCCCCTCTTCGTCGCGCCACTTTCCGGTATTATCGACAACAACCGCGTTATCAATGCCATAAGCCGTATAGTCGATAGCATCGGGGGAGTCAGAATAGATTACTTGGATTTGTTGGCCATTGACGACGAGGGAGGTATTTTCTTCATCAATATTCACGACCCCCTTAAAAGCACCGTGAACAGAGTCTTTCATGAGCAAGCTAGCGCGTTTCGCCAGATCGTTACCTTTGCCTTTGCGCACAACAATAGCCCGCAGACGAATCCCCTTGCCACCGCCGGAACGATCACAGAGCAACCGCGCCAACAAACGACCGATACGGCCGAAGCCATATAGCACCACATCTTTAATCTCAGCAGCCTCGGCTGCTCCTTCGACAAAAGCATCTGCTAAGGTATCATTTAAAAACTCCGGTAACGATTGCCCTGAATCGCTGTTCTGATAATTAACAAATAACTTGCCGATATCTATATGGGAGGGGCCTAGCGGTAATGCCGTCAGCGCTTGCAGGACTTCGAGCGTATCAAAAGGTGAAACCGTTACCTTCTCAACCTGTTGAACAAATTCATGCGCCACAAGAATATCATGCACGGTGCGCTTGACGATGAGCCGCCCAAAAATCGAAGTTTCGACCGAACGGTCTCGATATAAAGCACCAACCAATGGCACCATTGCCTCTGCAGCGCGTTCACGTTCTTCCCAGTCTTTTGAGCATGAGGTCAGTATCTCTGGAGTCACTAGCATTACCCTATATTATTGACATTTGCCAACGAAACATCATTTCCCTGGCATTAAGAATGAGTGCCTGACGAGCCATCTTTTAATCAATCAAAATCCATCAAGAAGCGCCCGATTTTTGGCGCGCGTATTCTCTCATAGAACAAAGCCATTCTCTAATATTTTTTGCCATGCAAAGCCTGTTTTTTAAACAAAATTAACTTTTCAAATACAATGATTTACATTCCATGATCTAAGTCAGTTTTCAAGCCATCTCCAGAGAACATTTTAACTTTTAAATTTACCATTTATTTAAATATAACGCCTGATCTTAAATAACCATTTTGAATCTCATTATAGATGATTTAATCTGAATATAAGTATTCACTCCATCGATATCGACTATAAATACTCAGGATCACTTTGGGCGGAAGCCTATCAATTCGAGCCCAGCTAGACTTACTCATAGACGCCCTTGTAAACTAGCTGGCTTTTCAAAGCTGTCAGGTAACCCAAGTGCCCGCAAAAATGCTCCTTAACCCGCCTCCTATCAATCAGAAACAACAAGCTTGGCACGGTCTAGTTGATGCCGCGACGGCTCTTGCGATTGCTGAGGCGACTCATAACTATGCAGGATTTTGTGTCGTCATTACACCAGATACGGAAAGTACCGAAAGACTCCATAACGAACTGGCATTTTTTTGTGACGAGTCGTTACCCTTGCTTGCTTTCCCCGACTGGGAGACTCTGCCTTACGATAGCTTTTCTCCGCACCAAGACATCGTTTCTGAACGTTTAAAAACACTCTACCAACTGCCATTCCTGAGCAGAGGTATCTTGGTCGTGCCGGCGACCACCTTAATGCACCGCATTGCGCCAAAAGAATATGTCATCAGCAATAGCCTGCTGCTGGAGCCGGGGCAAAAATTTGACCTTCAATCGATACGCACCAACCTGGTCGATAATGGCTATCGCCAAGTAGACACCGTTTATGAGCATGGCGAATTTGCAGTACGCGGTGCCATCATTGATATATTTCCAATGGGAAGCAGCACTCCCTATCGAATTGATTTATTTGACGAAGAAATCGACCAACTGCGCACCTTTGATCCAGAATCTCAGCGTACAATCGAGCGCATTGATAAAGTAAGTGTTTTGCCTGCGCATGAATACCCCTTCGACAAAACGGCTATCCAAAAATTCCGTCAGAATTGGCGTACGCACTTTGATATCGATCCACAGATTTGCAGCATTTATCAGGATGTCTCTTCAGGCTTAAATGCACCAGGCATTGAGTATTATCTGCCTTTATTTTTCTCCGAGTGCGCTAACCTGTTCGACTATTTCCCCGAATCAACGCTGCTGTTCTCGATCGGCTCGATAGACCAAGCAATGTCCGAACAATGGCAACAAATCAGCCAGCGTTATGAAGAGCGCCGGCATGATCCAGAACGGCCATTACTACCGCCCTCTTCACTGTATTTACCCGATAATGAGTTGTTCGGCGCAATTAAACGGTTCAGCCGCATCAAACTGGATCATACCTCCGGCAGTAATAAAGATCAGTCCGGTGCCTACTTCAATAGCAAAGTTACACCGAGCTTCATGTTGGATCACCATACAGATAACCCACTAGCCGTGGTAAAAACCTATATCGAGCAAACCTCCGCAAGAATACTTTTTTGTACCGAATCAACCGGTCGAAAGGAAGCTCTGCTGGCGATGCTCAAAAAGATCGATCTTACCCCAGTTGAGCAACCGGACTGGGAATCTTTTTTATCCAGCACGGCCCCGCTTTCGATCACCACGGCAAATATCGACAGAGGCTTGTATTTACCCGAATCAGGCATCGTGATCATTACCGAATCTCAACTCTTCGGTCAGCAGGTTATGCAACGGCGGCGACGCAGCCAAAGCAAGGATTATCAAGATCAAATCATTAAAAACCTGGCTGAACTGCAAGTTGACTCGCCAGTGGTGCATATCGATCATGGCGTCGGTAGATACAGGGGCCTGGAAACTATCGAGGTTAACGCTCAAGCGGAGGAATTTCTCACCCTCGAGTATGCAGGTAATGCCAAACTCTATGTCCCTATAGCGTCATTGCATTTAATCGCCCGCTACACCGGAAACGATGAGGCCAATGCGCCATTGCATACGCTCGGCAGTGACAAATGGCAAAAGGCTAAGCGCAAAGCCGCCGAGCAAGCCAGAGATACCGCCGCAGAATTATTAGAGATTCATGCCCGGCGCGCATCCAGAGAGGGCATCGCGTTTGAAATTCCTGAAAAAGAGTATCGACGATTCTGCGCAGATTTTCCGTTTGAAGAAACGGAAGATCAGCTATCGGCTATTGCGGCGACGCTGAACGACATGCGCTCGGCACAACCAATGGATCGTTTAATCTGCGGCGATGTCGGTTTTGGTAAAACTGAAGTAGCCATGCGGGCAGCCTTTATCGCCGCTCAAAATAGCACCCAGGTTGCGATACTAGTGCCTACTACGTTATTGGCGCAGCAACATTTTGATTCCTTCAGCGATCGCTTTGCAAACTGGCCGGTCAATGTCGCGGTCATTTCACGCTTTCAAACCCGGGATGAGCAGGAACGTATACAGACGCAAGTGGCCGCCGGACAAATTGACATCCTAATCGCCACCCACAAATTGATAGTCGGTAATTTTGTCTTTAAAAACCTCGGCTTATTGATTATCGATGAAGAACACCGTTTTGGCGTGCGTCAGAAGGAAAAAATTAAATCCCTCAGATCGGATATAGATATTCTCGCACTGACCGCAACACCAATTCCACGCACCCTCAATATGGCCATTGCCGGCATCCGCGATATTTCAATTATTGTCTCCCCTCCCGCCAAGCGCCTTGCCATCAACACCTTTATTCATCGCCAGGAAAATGGCGTACGCCGTGAAGCCATCAACCGTGAACTTTTGCGTGGCGGGCAGGTATACCTGCTTTATAACGATGTTAGCAGCATAGCACGCAAGGCCAAGGAAATTGCTGAGCTCGTGCCACAGGCGCGCATTGGCATTGCACACGGTCAAATGCGCGAACGCGACCTCGAAAAAGTCATGTCTGATTTTTACCACAAGCGTTTTAATTTGCTGATTTGCACCACCATTATTGAAACGGGTATCGACATCCCTTCCGCCAACACCATTATTATCGAGCGCGCAGACAAGTTCGGACTCGCTCAACTGCACCAACTCCGTGGCCGCGTAGGTCGTTCTCACCATCAAGCCTACGCCTATTTACTCACCCCACATCGCAAGAGTATGACCGCCGATGCCATCAAGCGCCTGGAGGCAATCGCTAACGCTCAAGCCTTGGGCGCTGGCTTCACTCTCGCAACGCACGATATGGAAATTCGTGGTGCGGGCGAATTACTCGGCGATAACCAAAGCGGACACATTCAGACGGTTGGCTTTTCGCTCTATGCTGAATTAATAGAGCAGGCGGTAAAATCACTGAAACAAGGTAAGGCCTTTAATCTTGAGCAACCGATTCAACACGGCACGGAAGTTAACCTGCATTTCCCCACGCTAATACCGGAAACCTATTTACCCGATGTCCATGCCCGCCTCGTCATGTACAAACGCATCGCCAATGCCGTTAATAAGAACGCGTTAAGAGAATTGCAAGTAGAGATGATTGATCGATTCGGCCTATTGCCAGATCCGATAAAAAATCTTTTTGAAGTTACCGAACTTAAACTGCTGGCACAGGCGATGGGTATTCGTAAAATTGATCTGCATACTCAGGGTGGGAAATTGGAATTTGAAAATGATACGCAGGTACAGCCTCAACAGCTGGTTAAACTGATACAAATCCAGCCTCATGTCTTTAAACTCGAAGGTGCCAACCAACTCAGAATTAAAATGCTGATGGATTCTGCACAAGCCCGAATTAATAAAACTCACGAGTTACTAGACCAATTGGCTTACCGTTAGCATAATAGCGCTTTCGGCAACCGGCACCCCGGTCACTCATGGAAAAGCCTTTACTAACGATGAGAACAAACAGAGCCGTCACACTGATTACCACTCTTATTACCTCTGTGCTGGTAATGGTCTGTCACACAAGTCACGCAGCAACCTTCAAACCCGAAAATACAGAAACCTGGTTTCAGGTTGAGGTTGTCATCTTTGCCCAAGAAGCAGGCCTTTCGACAACCTCAGAGCAATGGCCTGATAAAATTGACATCACCTACCCAGAAAATTTACAGGTGTTAAAACAGCCCCAGCTCCCAACCGTTTTACAAAACAAGCCCGAGCCAACCGGATCCTTTGTCGCAGAGGATGCCATGGTTTTTGATATCGAACCATCACTCGACGAAGAACCAGAGACCAGCAACGATACGCCATCTGCCGAACCACCAACTGCGCACAACTTTTCACAGTTTGACCCCATGCCCAGTGCTGACATTGAATCTACCCAAGCGGAGCAAACCCTGTCGCCGATGTTGACAGAAATTACCATCGCCTCATTGCCCCAAAAGCTGGCAGAACCAACCGATTTAAGAAAGACGTCATTCATGTTTTTACCGGAAAGCAAGTTCCAGCTGAACGGTATCAAGCAACGTATTGATCGCGCTTTAGATATGCGCTTACTTGCCCATTTCGCCTGGCGACAACCTGTCAAAAGTGAACTGGCTCAGCCGGTATTGGTGCAAGTCGGCAAGCAGTATGGTCTATCTTTTGAACTCGAAGGCGTCGTGACACTGTCGAAAAACCGATATCTGCATTTTGACAGTAATTTATTTTACTCAACCTTCAAGCAAGGGTTAATGCATGACCGCATGAATTGGGGAATATTTTCCGAAAACCAAGCGGCAACAGATGCAATCAACGCTGAGCATTTTAGTGCTGAGCGCGAACAGTCATTTGATTTGTTCAGACCGGTCGACACGGGCTTCGAACGAGAGTTAACTGCTAACTATAAGTCCATGCGGCGTATAAAGGAAAACGAAATTCATTATCTCGATCATCCGCTGTTTGGCGTGCTATTTATTGTCTCGCCCTACCAGCTCCCCGACCCGGTATTGGAAATGCCTGATTTTGACCTGGACGCATTACCGCTCAGAAAGCCGCTGCCTAAAGTATCGGAATTACCGCTAACAACAACTCTCGGACGTTAACCATTCCGGCATCAAGATGTACCTTGAGAGAATTGAGGGTTAACACCTCATCGCTCCTGCCTGCAGCCCAGTTAACCACTAAACTCAAGCTCGCGTACTCCAAACCCAACTCACGCGCTAAACTGGCCTCTGGCATACCGGTCATACCGACAATGTCACAACCATCTCGTTCCAACTTATTAATTTCAGCGGCGGTTTCTAAACGAGGCCCTTGAGTCGCTCCGTAAACCCCACCGGAATTGATACGCATATTTAAATTAGCGGCAGCCTCGATCAATTTATTTCGCACATTGGGATGGTAGGGCATCGTTAAGTCAATATGACTGACCCGATCCTGAGAACCATCAAAATAAGTGTGCTCGCGCCCGTAGGTATAATCGATAATTTGATCTGGCACGCACAGCTGCTGCGGCGCCATTTTTGATGTAATACCGCCTACCGCGTTCATCGCCACTATCGATCTGACCCCGGCCTGCTTTAAGGCATAGAGATTCGCACGGTAGTTAATCGTATGCGGCGGCAGATGATGATCCTTACCGTGACGCGGTAAAAATACCAGTTCACGCCCTCTGAACTTACCAAAAATGAGAGGTGACGAGGTTTCACCAAAACGGGTAGTTGGCCATTTGCTTTCGAGAATCTCAATTCCCTCCAGGTCAGCTAACCCCGTACCACCAATAACAGCAATTTCAGGTGTACGGATCATTCGCTTTGCTCCTTATTCAATTTTGTTGCGCGCCTGATTGATTCAACGACTGAGCATCCAGCCTAATGGCATCCGGCAAATGCACCGTTGAGGTAGGATAAGCCACATCTGCGTTATGATCACTGATAATAGCCAGTATCTTCAACAGTACATCCTGTTTAATTTCATGAAACTTGATCCAGTTCGTAGTCTTCGTAAAGGTATAAATAAAGAAATCTAACGAGGAAGCTCCATAGGCGTTAAAGTTTACAATGAGCGTTTGGTCAGTATCAATTTCCGGATGCTGGCTTAGCATCTTCTTAACTGCCGACACAATATTTTCTACTTGGTCAGCATCTTGATAACGCAATCCAATGGTTTCATAGATACGGCGATTGGTCATACGCGAAGGATTTTCTACAGTAATGCTGGCAAAAGTAGCGTTCGGTATATACAAGGGTCTTTTATCAAAAGTGCGAATACGCGTCAGTCGCCAGCCGATATCCTCGACTGTACCTTCAATTTGCCGGTCTGGAGAGCGCACCCATTCACCCACCGCAAAAGGTCTGTCCATATAGATCATTAAGCCGCCAAAAAAATTGGCTAGCAGATCCTTCGCAGCAAAACCTATCGCAATCCCGCCGATACCACCAAAGGCCAACACCCCTGAAATGCTATACCCCAGCGTTTGCAGCATCACCAGAGCAGCAGTAATAATGACGGATAGCCGAATCAACTTCCCAATCGCCATAACAGTCGTGGCATCCATCGCGCCTTCGGGACGATCATCCGATGACAGCGCAATTTCGGCGCGTTTGACAAAATCAACCACGAACCAGGTAAGAATGATAATCACCGACATCTTACGAAAGGGGTCGATGGCCGTAAAAATGGCCGCCTCGGATTGAGACGCCACCAACTCTGCCGCCCAACTCAAACCAAATAACCAAATAACCAGGCTCAGCGGTCGGCGTGCCGCAAGCACAAAAACATCATCCCAAAAACTGTTGGTTTTTCGAATGTGGTGGACAATTCGGGATAATAACTTCAGCGCAATAAAGTTCGTTAGCAACGTGATAAACACCAAAGCAAACACTTGCACTAATAGCAGCCACTCTTGCGTTAAACCAAATTCAGACAAGAATTCTTTTATATCCATTCAGTATTCCCAAAATCTATCTTTAAAATCGTTCACTATTCACCGTCAAAGGCATGATGGCATTTTAACCTAAAGCCAATAACGCGCTACGCGCCTCTCGCCAATGCGTATTCGCTGATAGGTTTTTCCCCATCTGCGCCTTGTGCTTTAACTGCTCCAAACGCTTCGATGGGGTTATTCCGCAGCGATTGAGGGAGGCCAACACTTCCAAGGCTCCTTTTCTATCATTACAGACCAACACCATATCACAGCCAGCTTCCAAAGCCGCCTCCGCGCGCTGGACAAACCCTCCGGCGACCGTTGCTCCCTGCATACTCAGATCATCACTAAATATTACACCCTCAAACTTTAGTTGTTGCCGTAATACCTGTTGCAACCAAATTCGCGAAAACCCTGCCGGCTTATCATCAACTGAGGGGTAAATAACATGTGCTGGCATTATCGCATCCAATGTCTGCGCTAGCCGGGCAAAAGGCTCCAGATCAGTACGCTCCAATTCGGCCAAGCTTCTATCATCAATCGGAATATCCAAGTGCGAATCCGCCACAACACCACCATGACCAGGAAAATGTTTTCCCGTCGCTGCCATCCCCGCCTCGTGAAATCCATCGATAAACGCCTGCGCCAGCGCAACGATAATGCCGGTATCGTTGGAAAAAGCACGATCACCTATCACCTGGCTTATACAATGATCTAAATCCAACACCGGGGCAAAACTAAGATCGATATCATGCACCAACAATTCAGCCGCTAATAACCACGCTACTTGTTTAGCTGTTTGTATCGCCTCTAACTGATCCTTAAGGTATAGCTCGCCTAACCGGCGCATTGCAGGCAATTGAGTGAAGCCCTCACGGAAGCGCTGTACTCTACCCCCCTCATGGTCAACCGCAATAATAAGCTCCTGGCGCAGGCTCCTAATTTCACTAATCAAATCATCGAGTTGATGTTTAGTACTGTAATTACGCGTAAAAAGAATGATCCCTCCGAGCTGGGGATCAACCAACAGTTCACGCTCTTGCGAAGTGAGACTAACGCTGGACAGATCCAACATCAAGGGCCCAATAGCCATGTATTTTCAGTCCTCATTACAATCGTTCATTTTTATCCATCGGCTATTCTAAAGACAGCAGCATGGAGAGCCAAGCTCATAGAAAAAAATAGGCATAATTGAAAAGTTAAAGATGTATGAATTCCGTCGGTTCAGATAAATTCACCTTGGGAGTCTCTGTGCAAACCATAAATTGTTAGAAGCTCGCTAGCTCTCACTAATTTCAACCGGACAGCCAATTGATACGAGTTCAAACAACTCAATGACATTACGATTACGCATACGAATACAACCATGGGATTTCGGTACGCCCATAGGCTCAGAATCGGGGGTGCCGTGGATATAAATGTAGCGGCGCATACTATCGACACTGCCTAATCGATTCCTGCCAACCTCGCGTCCACAGAGCCAGAGAATTCGAGTTAATATCCAATCTCGTCCGGGAAACCGCTGTTTCAAATGCTCACTATAGATCTCACCACTAAAACGACGACCGACAAACACAGCGTTAACAGGCCGACCAGCCCCAACTTTGGCTCGGATATAATGCTCGCCGCAAGGAGTCTGCTCACTACCTCGATGTTCTCCAGCACCCTTTGCAGCAGACGAAATCAGATAAGCATGCTGGCAAACACCATCTCGGTAATAGCGTAACTTTTGCTCTTTAAGGCATACTTTTATCAGTTCTCGAGAAGCCATTATTAATTGAGACAGTTCCTTTAGTTATTGATCGTCAAGGCTCGATGGGAAAGTATAATTTTCAGCACGTCATCCACATCATCAACCACCGTAATCAAATCCCGATCATGCTGATCAATACAGTTTTCCGCCATCATTGTCGATTCGATCCAACCCAACAAACCTTGCCAATAATCGTAGCCGACCAGAATAATAGGTATCTTGACAATCTTTTCCGTCTGCACCAGCGTCAGTGCTTCAAACAGCTCATCAAGGGTGCCATAACCGCCGGGAAATATAACAAAGGCAATCGCATGCTTAACAAACATATATTTACGTACAAAAAAGTAACGAAAATTAAGCGACAAATCCTGATATTTGTTGGCACTTTGCTCAGCTGGCAGCATGATATTCAAGCCTATCGACTCACCTTCATCTGGCCCATCCGCGGTCATGGCGCCAATGTTCGCCGCCTCCATAATACCGGGGCCACCACCCGTTATCACCGGAATACCCTCTTTGGCAATGCCGTAGGCCAACTTTTCCGCTTGGTGGTAATAATCTGAATCAGCGCCCAGCCGAGCGCTGCCGAAAATAGTCACTGCACGACTAAATTTGATTAGGCTTTCAGTGCCAACTACTAACTCCGACTGGATGCGCAAGACACGCCATGCTTCACGTACTTTATTCTCGTCCATCTTAACTCCATTGCCGCTCACAACACACAAATTTGCGTCACGTTATTGGTACTTCTGTTATTGAGTGTAGCGCTATCCGCAACGCCTCGCATTAGTATATTCCGGCAAGACGACTGATTTATTGCCTTCACCAACTCTTCCTGTATATAATCACAGCCTGTTTAAATAAACAGAGGCTCAGTATGGTTAAGCTAACCGTTCGTCAAAATGAAGTGCTTGCTTGCATCAAAAAGCATATCGACCATACAGGCTACCCCCCCACTCGCGCGGAAATTGCGCGAGATTTAGGATTCCGCTCCGCCAACGCCGCAGAAGATCATCTAAAAGCTTTGGCGCGTAAAGGGGTCATCGAAATGATCAATGGCGCATCACGGGGACTTCGCCTAGTTGTCGATGAAGAAACCATACCACAAGGATTACCTGTAATTGGGCGTGTAGCCGCTGGCTCACCGATTCTGGCGGAACAACATATTGAGCACTATGCCAATATTAACGCCAACTGTTTCTCCCCAACGGCCAACTATCTATTAAAGGTGCAGGGCGACAGTATGATCGATGCGGGTATCTTTGACGGTGATTTGGTTGCAGTAAAACAACAGCAGGATATCGCCAATGGGCAGATCGTGGTTGCGCGAATTAATGATGAAGTCACGGTAAAACGCTATAAAAAGGAACCGAAGCAAATTTTACTGATTGCAGAAAACAAGGATTTCCAGCCTATCAAGGTCGATGCACAAAGCGGAGAGTTTGCCATTGAGGGCTTGGTGGTGGGTGTTATACGGCAGCGGGTAAGCTGAGATTATTATTTGGATGTCAATCCACGAGCCCACTCAAAAATTCGCATGAGCGTAGTTCAACGATGACTCATCGAATGGATTGCTGAAACCGACCTAATGTAAAGTCCTGCCGGAATCCTCTTCCGGCATATCCTCTTCCTGAATCTGCCCGACGATCTTTATGCCCGTGTTGATCATTGCCTTGGCAACATCCACACACTGCTCCTGCAGGTAAAACTTCACCTCATCGGAAAAGCTCACTCTCACCAAGGGCTCGCCATCACCATCAACGCGCTGTAACGCTATTTCACCATCGGCTAGCTCTACGATTTCATAGTAGGAATTGGACATACAACAGACTCTTTGGAACGAAACTGCGTATCATTCTACCATTCTTTGTCTGATCTGTTGATCTTTATTTCCTATTGGCCAAAATCGCAAGCTGTGCAGGAAGATAGGGAAAAAGAAGGTCTGCACCTTTTTATGGTGAGGGTGAAAGTCGCCTCATAGCAGACCATTACTGTGCGGGCTGATAGCAAAATATCACTTAATTAAACCCCTATTAGATAAAAAAATCAGGCCTTGCGATAAACAGGGCCTGATTTCAATTTAACCGCAGTGGTAATAACCCAGCACTATTACCAGGGGCTTTTATTAGGGACTATCACCAAAATCTTGTTTGAACTTGGTGACCAATTGGCTTTGCCAATTGGAAGTGGTGGCTAGTTTTCCGAAGAAGAATCGCAAAATTTTCGGTTCTTCAACAAAGGTCAAACCACCGATAAGATTGCGGTTCTCATAGAGCCAGGCAATTCGATCAACGGCGTATTTAATATGCGACATGGTGAATACGCGACGTGGCATTGCCAGTCGTAATAGCTCAAGGTGTGCTAAAGTTTCTTCACCATTTTCTTCACGCTGCTCGGACATAGTCCCACGTTCCATACCGCGGATGCCACTGACCAAATAAAGTGCCGAAGCCAGTGCCCCGGAAGGATACTCGGTGCGCTCTAGATGAGGCAGGAAGGCCGCCGCATCGATGTGACAGCCTAAACCACCGGCAGGAGTTACTACAGGTACTTCTCTCTTTTGCAACTCTGAGATCATAAAGTCGATAAACTGCGGCCCTTGATTTACCATATCGTCGTCCATGGTCTCTTCCAAACCGACAGTAATAGCTTCCATTTCGCGCACAGACATACCACCGTAGGTGAGAAAGCCTTCCAGTAATGGAATAAGCTCGCGCATTTTTAAATACACTTCTTCATTATTGGTACAGATACCGCCACCGCGCGCGCAACCAAGTTTACGTGCCGAGAAATACATGATGTCGCAGAGATCAGATATTTCGCGAGTAATCTCACGAATGCTCTTCTGCTTACAGCTCTCCTCGCGAGCTTTAATAAAGTAGAGATTATCCGCCAACAGACTCGCATCCAGTACCAACAATAAACCCGCCTGGTCACAAACTCGGCGAATCTCACGCATATTTTCCAGTGAATGTGGTTGTCCACCAATCAAGTTCGTGCCCGCCTCTAGGCGAACAAAAGGAATTTTATCAGCGCCATGCTGCTCAATCAGCTGTTCGAGTTTAGTGATATCCATATTGCCTTTAAAGGGATGGCTGCTGGTTACCTCTAGCGCTTCGTCGATAAAGATTTCCTCGACTCTACCACCATTAAGCACGATATGCGCCTTGGTCGTTGTGAAGTGATAGTTCATCGGCACAATGGAGCCGGGGCTAACAAAAACCTGACACAGAATATTTTCACAGGCACGCCCTTGGTGGGCGGGTAAGAAAAACTTCTTGTTGAAGAGATCCTGAATTTTACTCTCCATGCGGTAGAATGTTTCAGACCCTGCATAGCTGTCATCAGCAATCATCATGGCCGACAACTGTTGGTCGCTCATTGCATTGACGCCACTGTCTGTCAGCATATCCAAAAAGACATCTCGGTTTTTCAGCAGGAAAGTATTGTTGCCCGCTTGCGAAATCGCTTCCAGTCGATGATCAATAGGGGGAAGATTTAATTTCTGGATGATTTTAGCTTTGTGCATCTCCAGTGGGATGCTCTCTCCAGAATAAAGTTTTACATCAGTCATGATTGATTACCCTCATTTGGTTAAGCGAACCTTATCCCCAAAAAGCAGTCAGCACCGGGAACGCTTCCCACATACCCTTATAAAATACATGCCTTTAGGTCAGCCGGATTTTACCCTAAAGACCTTCTGTGTTCGGGATATATTCGATATGCACTGCGATCATTCAACATTTTCTTGATGAGAGTCAAATATCTGTCAGAACAAAATAACCATTTTTAGATTGCTGGCGAATCACATCGCAGTTTCTTAGACCACGAGCCAGAATTAGAAAGGAAAGTGGAACGACGCAGGAAAGATACTGAAAAAAAGCTCTTCAGAGTGATTCACTTCATATTACTTTTTCGTCGCCTTGTGCTCTTTCCATTTGCCATCGACGTAATAGGCTTGCCAGCCGGTAGCCTTTTTATCAACTTCGCTCATCACATATTGCTCTTTCGTTTTACGGCTAAAGCGAATAATGGCCGGATTACCTGCTGGATCTTCAATCGGCGCAGACATGAGAAAATGATACTTAGGATCAATTTCATCCCGATGCGGAATCAACTCGCTCACCAATGGCGCACGGGTTTCGCGGTTTTTAGGAAATTTGCTGGCAGCGAGGAACATCCCAGCGGCGCCATCTCGCAACACATAAGTATCTTCAACTGATTCGCAACTGAGTTCTGGCATTGGTACAGGGTCCATCTTAGGCGGAGCCGCTTCACCGTTACGCAAAAGTTTTCGGGTATTTTTGCAGTTGCTGGAGGTACAACCAAAATATTTACCGAAACGACCTGATTTCAACTGCATTTCGGCGCCACACTTATCACACTCGATAACTGGGCCTTCATACCCTTTAATCTTGTAACTGCCAAATTCCACTTCAAAACCCGGGCAATCCGGACCATTACCGCAAACGTGCAATTTACGCTCAGCATCGAGCAGGTAACTATCCATCGCTGTACCACAGCGCTTGCAGCGATGCTTTTTACGCAGTAGCTTGGACTCACCTTCCTCGTCCTTCTCGACATCAACCGCTTCGTCACCTGGGGTGAGATTGATCGTTTCTTTACAACGCTCCTTAGGTTCCAAACCATACCCCGAACACCCGAGGAAAACACCAGTGCTAGCGGTTCGAATCTGCATATTGCGGCCACAGGCGACGCACTTAATATCCGTTTCCGTCGGCGAATTGGGTCGCATACCGCCTTCACTTGATTCGGCGTCGTCTAAGCGCTTCACAAAATCATGGTAAAAATCATCCAATACCTGCTGCCAATTCTTCTGACCGTTGGCAATTTCGTCGAGGGAATCTTCCATGCGCGCGGTAAAGCCATAATCCATCAGGTGGTCAAAATTTTCCACCAAACGGTCGGTCACAATATCACCCATTTTTTCGGCATAAAAACGGCGGTTCTGCTGCGACACATAACCACGATCCTGAATGGTAGAGATAATTGCAGCATAGGTGGAAGGTCGACCAATATCACGTTTTTCCAATTCTTTGACCAAACTAGCCTCGCTATAACGCGCTGGCGGCTTAGTAAAATGCTGTTTCGGCAACAACTCAACGAGACTTAAGTTACTACCAACTTTTAAGTCAGGTAGCTCAACGTCCTCATCGCTTTTATTCAGCGGCATCACTTTTAGATAACCGTCAAACTTCAAGATACGACCCTTTACTTTGAGTTCGAACTCGCTGGCTTTAACCGTAATGGTTGAGCTTAAGAACTCAGCTTTCGGCATTTGGCAGGCAACAAACTGTCGCCAGATGAGTTCATACAGACGCTCTGCGTCCCGCTCCATCCCGCTTAACTGCGTTGCCTTGACCTGCACATCGGAAGGACGAATTGCCTCATGTGCTTCCTGTGCGCCTTCTTTGGCGCTATAAGAAATCGCTTTTTCCGTCAGATATTTTTTGCCAAAGCTATCGGTAATATAATCTCGACAAGCACTAACCGCATCCGCACTAAGATTAGTCGAGTCAGTACGCATATAGGTAATGTAACCCGCTTCATACAGACGCTGCGCCATCATCATGGTTTTTTTCACACCAAACCCCAGCCGGGTGCTCGCTGCCTGCTGTAAGGTAGATGTAATAAAAGGCGCACCGGGTTTGGAACTGGTTGGCTTGTCCTGTCGCTCCGCGACGCTATAACTGGCCTGTTGCAGTAGCGCCAGCGCCGCATCTGTTTGCTCTTGGCTAGTCGGCCGGAAAGCTTTACCCTGTTGCTTGGTGACCTGAAAACGCAGTGCATTATCGGTCTGCGGCTTAAGATCCGCATGAACCTCCCAGTATTCCTCTGGAATAAAAGCGCGAATCTCGCGCTCCCGCTCCACGACCAGTCTTACCGCTACCGATTGCACTCGGCCTGCCGATAGACCACGGGCAATCTTCGCCCACAACAATGGCGACACCATAAAACCAACGACGCGATCGAGATAGCGCCGGGCATGCTGCGCATTGACTCGATCCAGATCTAACTGGGTTGGATCCTTGAATGCTTCTTGAATCGCATTTTTGGTAATTTCATTGAATATCACGCGCTTATAGCGTGATTCATCGCCACCGATAACCTGCTGCAAATGCCAGGCGATAGCCTCTCCTTCTCTATCCAAATCCGTCGCCAGATAGATAGTATCGGCATCCTCTGCCAATTTTTTCAGTTCTTTAACAACCTTTTCCTTGCCCGGTAATATCTCATAGCGCGCTTTCCAGCCATGCTCCGGATCAACCCCCATACGGGCGATCAGTTGTGTTTTCGCCTTGAGTTTTTTGTATTCCTCCTTCTCTGCCGGTGCCATTTTACGGGTTTTAGCCGCCTCCTGAGCCCGCGCCTTAGCGTCCACCGGTTTATTTTTGGCGTTGCCGCTCACCGGTAAATCACGAATATGACCAATACTGGATTTCACCACAAACTGGTTGCCCAAGTATTTATTAATAGTTTTTGCTTTTGCCGGAGACTCGACAATGACTAAGGATTTACCCATATATTAGAATTCTTCTTTTACGCAGCGGATCAATTAAATTCAACAAAACACCTATCAAGACAGAACGCCGATTCTTTCAGCACCTGCGCTTACAATAAAAACTTCTTGAAAATTAGGAATAGCAAAGATTCTAAAAATAGCGACTTATTTCCTTTACTTTCTGCGGTAATAGCGGGATTTCAGTTGAATTTTCACCGCGTTTCCTTTTTTAGCCTAAACCAGCTAAGAATCGAAACACAATAGCAAAGCTTAAAAAATAACGGATATTGAACCCATCCAGCACGGCCACGACAAATAACCTGCAATCAGTAAATTTGCATCCGTTGATCTAGAGGAGTAAGTTTTCTAACAGGCCAACAGAGCAACGGATTATGAAAATCTCATCATCTCAATGGCAAACATTCACCACCCTGCTGTTGCTATCGCTACTATTTTGTATTCCTGTCAATGCAGCTCAATACAGCGTCGATAAGATTCGGGTGCTCACCGTAAAAGGAGCCATCGGCCCCGCTACCAACGATTATATAAGCCGTTCCATTGCGACTGCAGCGTCCAACGCAGTGGATTTAATTGTCATCCAGATGGACACTCCCGGTGGCCTCGACAAATCCATGCGCAGTATCATCCAAGCCATCTTGGAATCAGACGCCCCTGTCGCCACCTACGTGACACCCCATGGCGCGCGGGCGGCCAGCGCGGGCACCTATATTCTTTATGCCTCTCATATTGCAGCGATGGCACCAGCGACTAATCTGGGTGCGGCCACACCGATACAGATTGGCGCTCCCGGCATGCCTGGCACGCCCACCAAGAAACCCATCCCTGACTCCGAACCACCAGAAACAGATAACGCCAAACCCGAAACCAAGACAACCCCCAGCGATTCGCTGACCACACTAGAGCGCAAACAGATTAACGATGCCATCGCCTACATTCGCGGCTTGGCCGAGCGACACAATCGTAATATCGAATGGGCGGAACAGGCGGTACGCTCGGCGGCAAGTCTAACTGCCAGCGACGCACTGGCACAAAATGTCATTGACCTCATTGCCGAAGATTTGAATGACTTAATCAAGCAGCTGAATGGCCGCAGCATTAACCTCAAAGGCGAGCCGATGCAGTTAGTGATCGATACGCCACAAGTAGAATATCTCGACCCTGATTGGCGCAACCAGTTTTTGGCGACGATAACCGATCCAAATGTCGCCTATATTCTAATGTTGATTGGAATTTACGGATTAATCTTGGAGTTTTACAACCCTGGCATGGGCGTCCCCGGCATTGCCGGAGCCATCTGTCTTTTGGTCGCGCTCTATGCATTTCAGGTATTACCCATCAGTTATGCCGGGATGGGACTACTCCTGCTCGGCATCGCTCTGATGATAGCGGAAGCCTTTGTCCCTAGTTTCGGTGTGTTAGGTATCGGTGGCGTCATTGCTTTTATTTTTGGCTCGGTGATTTTGATGGATACAAAACTGCCTGCCTTTCAAATAGCGCTGCCGCTGATAGCCGCGCTTGGCGTGATATCCCTTCTCATCATAGTGATAATTGCGCGAATGCTAATGCGAACGCGCCATCAGCAAAGCGTTACCGGTGCCAGTGCAATGCTAGGCCAGCTCGTTGAGGTCGCAGAGTATGAACAGGGACAGGGCAAAGTCTGGCTACATGGCGAACTTTGGAACGCTCACTCCAAAGAACTATTTAAGCCAGGCGATCGAGCCCGCATTGTAAAAGTGAGTGGCCTGAACCTGGAGATTCAAGCACAGAATTCTGAACTAAAGGAGGCAAAGGAGGACGCATGAACTATTTTCTATTGGCACTGATCGGCGGTATTTTCTTAATTTTGGTAAATGTATTCCACGTCACTCGCGAATACGAGAGAGCAGTGGTATTTTTGCTGGGTCGACTGCATAAAATCAAAGGCCCAGGACTTATTGTTATTGTTCCGATCATTCAGCAAATGGTGCGTGTCGACCTGCGCACCATCGTACTGGATGTCCCCACACAGGACGTAATTTCCAGAGATAATGTGTCCGTTAAGGTCAACGCCGTTATTTATTACCGCGTCGTCGACCCCCAAAACGCAATTATCAATGTCGAGAATTTTCATGATGCCACCAGCCAACTGGCGCAGACTACCCTGCGCTCCGTATTGGGCCAGCACGAACTGGATGAAATGTTGGCGTCGCGGGAAAAACTCAATGCCGATATTCAATCCATACTGGACAAGCAAACCGATGTTTGGGGCATTAAGGTCATCAACGTTGAGATCAAACATGTCGATCTGGATGAAAGTATGATCCGTGCTATCGCCAAACAGGCTGAAGCGGAACGGGAGCGCCGCGCCAAAGTAATTCACGCCGACGGTGAATTGCAGGCATCGCATAAATTACTCGAAGCGGCTCAAGTGCTGGCGAAGCAGGAGCAAGCATTGCAATTGCGTTATTTACAAACACTCACCGAAATTGCCGGAGAACATAGCAATACTATCGTTTTCCCAATTCCGATGGATTTGCTGAACAAACTTAAATCCAGCGGTGAGTAACACTTACCCTAGTCCTTGCAGGCAAATGCGCATATGCCTGCAAGGTGGGTTTTGAGTCACGCCGCGCGTCGGTCTTTTTGCCGATATACAAGCGCCACCATAAACCCTTATACTTGCCGCCTTAACCAGCTGCCGAAACTAGCTGTCGACGTAATGAGCCAGAATCAAGCAAAATGACGAGTCACCAATCCATTCGCACCGCTGTCGTGGGTGTAGGCTACCTGGGCAAATTCCACGCTGAAAAATATGCCTCCATTACTGGTAGCCATCTGGTTGGGGTGGTCGATCCTAACCTAGAGCAAGCCAAGGCAGTAGCCGCCCAGCATGGCGTAAAGGCTTTTGATGATTATCACGCTTTATTGGGCCAAGTCGACGCAGTCAGCATAGTGACACCCACTACCTTGCATCATGGCATTGCCAAAGCATTCCTCAATCAGGGCGTGCATGTTTTAGTAGAAAAACCGATCACGGTCAGTATTGAAGATGCCCAGGATTTAGTCACCATTGCCAAGGCCAAAGACTTGATTCTCCAGGTCGGCCACTTGGAAAGATTTAACGCGGCTATGCTCGATCTGGATCAAGTGCTGACCGAACCAAAGTTTATCGAAACCCATCGACTCGCGCCCTATAAACCCCGGGCAACCGATGTGGATGTCATCCTCGACCTGATGATTCACGACATTGATATCATTCTGGCGACAGTACGCTCCGAGTTGATTGATATCGCGGTCAGCGGCACCAGTGTGCTATCCAGCGCAACGGATATTGCCAATGCTCGCCTAACCTTTGCTAACGGCTGTGTCGCGAATGTTACCGCCAGTCGTATCAGTTTAAAGACTGAGCGCAAAATGCGGATATTCCAAACTAACGCCTATATCTCCATCGATTTTCAAAATCGAATCTTTAGCTACCACCGTAAGGGCGAGGGGGAAATGTTCCCTGGCGTCCCTAACATCGACAGCAAGGAAACTATTTACGAGGATGGCGATGCCCTGTTAGCCGAAATCACCGACTTCATCGACTGCGTTCGTCAGCATCGGCAACCTTTGGTGTCCGGCGAAGCGGGACTGAGAGCACTGCAAACAGCAACCCAAATTAGAGAAAAACTTCAGCTTAATAACCCATAGATAGAAGGACAACAAATCAATGATTCCAATGGTCGACCTCAAGCAACAATATCAGACGCTGAAACATGATATTGACCAGGGTATTAGCGACGTCTTACAGAACTGCCATTTTATTCAGGGCCCCAACGTTTCTGCTTTTGAAACCGAAGCCGCTGAATATCTCAATGTCAAACATGCCATAGGTTGCGCCTCCGGGACTGACGCCCTCCAACTCGCCTTGCTCGCGGCGGGCATTGGCCCCGGCGACGAGGTAATCACCACCGCATTTACCTTTATTGCCACAGCGGAAGCCATTGGTGCGGTGGGCGCAACACCAGTATTTGTGGATGTCTTACCGGACAGTTTTAACCTGGACCCTGCACTGGTTGAACAAGCAATAACCAAGTCGACTAAAGCCATTTTACCGGTACATTTGTTTGGCCAACCGGCGGATATGCCAAAACTAAAAGCACTCTGTGAGGCCCACCAATTGCTACTGATCGAGGATTGCGCGCAGTCCTTTGGTGCGGCCGTCAATGGGGAAATGACCGGTGCTATCGGCGACTTCGGCTGCTTTAGTTTCTTTCCCAGTAAAAATCTCGGCTGTTATGGCGATGGCGGCATGATCACTACACAATCCGACGCCATGGCCGATCGTCTTCGTATGTATGGCAATCATGGCAGTCGCCAGCGTTATCATCACGATGTAATTGGTGTGAACAGCCGGCTGGATGAAATTCAAGCGGTGATCTTACGTACTAAATTAAAACATATCGAGGACTACAACCACGAGCGTCGCCGTGTCGCCAGCACCTATCGGAAGCTATTTGCCGGCACCAAGGTGGTCACACCCCATGAAGACGGGATCGGCAACCATGTCTACCATCAATACACTACGCTCATGCCTGATCGCGCAATTGTCATGGAACACTTGCAACAACAGGGTATTGCCTGCGCTATTTATTATCCGATTCCCTTGCACCGCCAACAGGCTTTTAAGGATACATCGCAACCAACCTTGCCGGTGACAGAATCACTCGTCACACAATGCCTATCACTGCCGGTATTTCCAGAAATGACGAATGA
This sequence comes from Pseudomonadales bacterium, assembly GCA_024234615.1. Lineage (NCBI taxonomy): Bacteria > Pseudomonadati > Pseudomonadota > Gammaproteobacteria > Pseudomonadales > Pseudomonadales bacterium. Next base: position 1,058,422 of record JACKNY010000001.1, on the reverse strand, counting down.
GCAGGTCGGCCTAGTGGTCGGTGCCGTTAAGGAAGCTATAAGGAATCTCTAAATTAACGTCTTAACATAGAGAACGGCCAATTTAATGACAAGGCTAGTATTCAGTCGAAAAATGAATACTAGCCGCAACCTTTGAGGGTTAGCTATGATCAAGCAAACACTCGCTAAACTTTGTCTATGGGGAAGCATAGCTTGCCTGTTGGGCTTTCCTGTTGCTGTCACAGCCTATCGCTGGGAGCTTTGGTCGCTGGGTCAATCCTTCTTATTAATTCAAACGACCTTTTTTATTGGATTGGCGCTACTGACGCTGGCGCTTATTATATTATTGGTAGCTTGGCTTCGAAAAGACCCAACGGCGCTGCGAACCAGTACTATCGCGGTACTACTGTTGTTGATTCCTTCCATCGCCTTGTCACTACAGGTGATTAAAGGCAAGTCGTTACCCGTAATCCACGACATTAGCACCGACACAGCCAACCCACCTGAGTTCGATGTCATCATTGCATTAAGAGGAAGCGCCAGCAATCCGCTCAGCTATGAAGGCGCATCAATAGCATCACAACAGCAAGCCGCTTATCCAAAAATTCAGCCCCTGCTAACCCCGCTGAGCACTAACCAGGCATTTGCAAAAGCCCTGCTGGTCGCCAACCAACTTCATTGGGAAGTGGTTGGCCAAAACCCTGACCAAGGTAGAATCGAAGCGGTAGACACCACCCTCCTGTGGGGGTTTAAAGACGATGTAGTCATACGTGTGCAAACAAGCGAATCAGGTAGTCGGTTGGATTTACGCTCCGTCTCGCGCGTCGGCAAAAGCGATCTAGGCGCCAATGCGGCGAGAATTACGCGCTTTATCGAGACATTTAAATCCGCTAAATAATGCGGCAAACCAAGCGAGGATTCAAGCATGAATGATAGGCTCTATTTCCTTCTCGGCGATTTGTTCTCCAACATGTTAGTCGGCGCAATCGTCGCCAGCCTATGCGCCTGGATGGTGAGTACCGAATGGAACATGCTGGTAGCCATGCTGGTTGGTATGCCGTTGGGCATGCTGCTCGCACTGGTCTTGGGCCTAGTCTTACTATTCCGCTACTTTGGCGCCAATGAAGTTATGGTGCCGACGATGCTAACGGGCATGTTCACGGGCATGCTGGTATGCATGATTGCCGCTATGCAAACGCTACCCATTGGCTTATCCGCTTTGCTCGGCGCTTTGATTGGTGCATTTACGCTGTGTTTCTGTAATTACAGCGACTATTTAATCCGCGGTGCGAAAATCTCGCAAAGTCAATCCGAGCAGGAGTAACCAGTATGGATATGATCACCAAAGGCAAATGGGATCGCGCCGCCAAATCATTCGACTACATGGCTGGTATCGGTGCGGAAAAACGGTGGGCGCCGAAAAAACGGGAACTCTTCAGCCACATGGATGGCAAAATATTGTTCCTGGCACTGGGCACCGGATTGGATATCGAGTTTTTCCCGCCAGGCAAAGAGATAACCGCCATTGATATCAGCTCGGCAATGCTAAGTTTTGCTCAGCCTCGCATTGAAAAATATTCAGGAACAATAGAGGCACTGGAAATGGATGTGCATGACCTGACCTTCCCAGACAACCACTTCGATCAAATCTATACCTCCTGCACTTTTTGCTCGGTGCCAAGGCCGATAGAAGGACTCAAAGCTTTGCACCGTGTTCTCAAACCCGGTGGCGAATTACGCATGTTCGAACACACCGGCAGCCGTTATCAACCCTTTAAGCTGATGATGGACATTATGACGCCAATCAGTGGCAAACTTGGTCCAGATATGAATCGAGACACCACCAGCTATGTTGGCAAGGCCGGGTTTTATATCAAAGCCATCGACTACATCTACATGGATATCGTAAAAACCATTCTTGCAGAAAAGCCCAGTACAGCGATCTAAGCCACGCATTGTAAGCCTTCGGCCTTTAAATTTAATCAATGTGCTGTCTTCAATTCAGCTGAGACTAGACATATAATGCCAGCAGGAATCGGTGGCGTTTTACCTGCAACTATCAGCAATCCGTCAGTTTATACCTCTCGCCTTGCTCGTGTTTCTCTAAAATTTCCACTGGTTCTTCAACCAGAAAAAGCAACAACCAGACTGCATAGCTGCAGTTAAGTTAATTAGGATTTGAAACATGTCAGAGAAGCAAACCGGCACCGTAAAGTGGTTTAACGACTCCAAAGGTTTTGGATTTATTCAACGCGATGATGGCCCAGATGTATTCGCTCATTACACCAACGTAGTGGGAGAAGGATTCCGTTCTTTACAGGAAGGTCAAAGGGTTTCATTCACCATCGGTGAAGGGAAAAAAGGTCCTCAAGCGGAGAACATTGAGGCAATTTAAATTTGTTGGAAAATACTATGGTAATTAGCGAAAACTGCGTCGTCAGTATCCACTATACTCTGACCGATAAAGATGGTGATGTGCTGGATTCTTCCGAAGGACAAGAACCTTTGCACTATTTGCATGGAGCATCAAACATCATTCCCGGTCTGGAAAAAAAGCTCGTAGGCAAGAAAGTCGGTGACCAACTGAATGTGGTGGTCGAACCCGCTGAAGGCTACGGCGAACATCAAGCGCAATTGGTGCAGAGCGTTCCTCGTTCCGCATTTGATGGAGTGGATGAAATAAAACCCGGCATGCAGTTTCAGGCTCAGTCCGACCAGGGGCCGATGCACGTCATAGTGACGGAAATCAGCGATGAAACCGTCACAGTGGATGGCAATCATCCTCTGGCGGGCCAAACATTGCATTTCGATGTTACGGTTGAGCAAGTGCGTGAAGCAACCGCAGAAGAGCTTTCGCATGGCCACACCCACGAGGGTAGCCACGCCCACTAACTACCAGGTAACTCGCCGCTATCACAGGAGGCACCTGAGTAGCCACTTGTGTACTAGCTGCAATTGGGTTGGTCAGCAGGAAATCATTGAGGCTCTTCGCTGTGATTTCCTATGGCATTTGTTGCGTCAAATTAGTAGCTAAATCTTGGCATGGGCTTACGTTGTCCAAATTTATGTTGCCTGAAATAGCTACCCCCGATCTTTAGCCTATCCTGGAGAACCGCTATAATACAGCGCCCACGACCAGCAGGCACAGCATCAAATTTATTCACTTTTGTTTAGAGGACTTTCATCTTGCAACTCAATAACGCCAGCAAAGAACAACTCAGCCAATGGCAAGAGGAGCTCAAGGCGAAGCACCAGAGCTTTAAAAACCAAAACCTAAAACTTGATCTGACCAGAGGCAAACCCTCTGCGCAACAGCTTAATCTGTCAGATGGGTTAGATGGTATTCTTAATGGCAATTACAAATCTGCTGATGGTACCGACACCCGCAACTATGGTGGCCTGGACGGCATCGCTGAAGCGCGTCAATTGGGCGCTGCAATTCTTGGCTTGGAGCAAGACCAAGTCCTCGCAGGCGGCAGCAGCAGCCTGACCATGATGCACCAGACCGTTAGCTTCGCCTATTTCTTCGGTCTAAACGGCACTGCTTGGAAAAATGAAAGCAGCGTAAAGTTTCTTTGCCCTGCCCCTGGCTATGACCGCCATTTTTCTATATGCGAAGATTTCGCTATTGAAATGATTCCGGTCTCCATGACTGAAACCGGCCCGGATATGGATCAAGTCGAATCCTTAATCAAAGCAGATCAAAGCATCAAAGGAATCTGGTGCGTTCCCAAGTACTCCAATCCAACCGGGATCATCTATAGCGATGAAACCGTAAAGCGGATTGCCAAACTCGGCTTGATCGCCGCTAAAAATTTCCGCGTGTTCTGGGATAACGCCTACGCAGTCCATGACCTCGTTGATAACCCAAAACCACTAGCAAATATTATGGCGGCCTGTATAGCTGAGGGTACCGAAGACAGCGTCATCCAGTTTGCCTCAACCTCAAAGATCACCCATGCTGGCTCCGGTGTCGCGTTCCTGGGCGCATCAAAGAGTAATCTCTCCGCCTTTAAAAAACACCTGGGTATCTCCTCCATCGGCCCGGATAAAGTCAATCAACTACGCCACATGCGATTGCTTCCAGACATCAACGCCTTGAGCGCCCATATGCAACAGCATGCAGCAATACTCAAGCCACGGTTTGATACCGTATTGAATCACTTACAGGCTAATTTTTCCGATAATGACCTAGGTGAATGGCAAGCTCCCGAAGGCGGCTATTTCGTCTCTTTTGATTCTCTCCCAGGGCTTGCGAAAGAAATTGTCCGTCTAGCCGATGAAGTCGGCGTCAAATTGACTCCGGCCGGTGCTACCTTCCCCTACGGTAAAGATCCGCAGGATCGGAATATCCGACTCTCACCATCTTTTCCCAGTGTTGAAGATATTGATGCTACGATGCAGGTCTTCGTAAACTGCGTGAAGCTTGCTTCAGTCAATCAAAAGCTAACAATAATTTCCTAGCCGAACAGCAGGACTACCCCCCTTTCCTGTGGGGGATGTCGCGAAAGGCAAGAAAGAAACTCTTCCTCTCTTTATGGGAGAGGATTGAGATGAGGGAAAAGCTTGTAATATGTTGATGTGTTTGGTTTTTATTTTACCCCTCACCCTAGCCCCCTCCCCTAAAAAAAGGGGAGAGGGAACAGTGATCAGACTTTCGCGACAGCCTCTGCGGGAAACGGCCAGGGTGAGAGCTAACGATTGAGAACAGAGAAAAACACCTAACTCAACAAAGCAATGCCACTCACCACCAAAGTCATTGTAAATAACAACCACTTTAAAACCTGCTGGCTGACATTTACCGCAAACTTAACGCTATAGTGACCACCCACCATCATCCCCAACGCTAGAATCAATCCGGGCAGCCAGCTCACCTGTCCGCGCGCAATAAAAATCAGCAAGGCGGCGAAGGTGAAAGCGAGAACACAGAGCATCTTAAACGCATTGGTGCGCACCAAGTCATAACGCAAGGTCCCTGCAATCGCACCAATCAACAGAAAGCCCACCCCCGCATGCACAAACCCACCATAGAGGCCCGCAATAAACAGACCGCCCCAGGCGCCAGGCTTTTCCCTGATACGAACAATCGGCGTACCCGGTGGTGGCACAATGACAGACGGCTTTAGCAAAATAATCAAAGCCATCGTCACCATCACACCGAGCAAAATCGGTTTTAGATAGAAGTTTGGTAGGTAAGAGGCGATGACTGCACCGGCAATACCACCAACAATGGTGATGCCTACAATAGCAAATGCATCCGCAGAGTTAATCTCAATCTGCGCGCGCCGAAACCCTATGGTCGACACAATGGAGTGCATCAGTACACCAACCCGGTTAGTGGCATTGGCGATATCAGCGGGCATGCCTAAAATCATCAGCGCAGGAATGGTTAAACTGGAACCGCCACCTGCGATGGTATTAACGAACCCTGCAATCAGTCCGGTGAATACCAATAATGGGTAATAAAATATGGGGTCCATCGGCTAGATCCGTCTCAATTGCTTTATAATCACCAACCGACGCCCCACGTTTAGGATTTCTGTTGATTTCAATCACGAAAACGGATCATAGCAACAACCAAGATGAAACTGAATTTTATCCATCAAGGCCAAGGCGAACCGGTCATATTACTGCATGGCCTGTTTGGGTCGCTGCGTAACCTGAGCCAAGTCAGCAAAGCCCTGGCAGGACACTTTTCCGTATACCTTTTGGATATGCGCAATCACGGCGACTCACCGCATCATTCAGACATGGCTTTTAGTGATATGGCCGACGATGTCATTGGTTTCATGAACGCTCAGCAGATTAAGCAGGCGCATCTGCTGGGTCACTCTATGGGTGGTAAGGCCGCCATGCAGTTAGCACTGAACCACGCCGAGCGTGTCAATAAACTAATTGTGGCCGATATCGCCCCCGTCACCTACTCACGCAGACATGATCCTGTACTCAAAGGACTTACCGAAGTAAAACAAGCCCAACCAGAGTCACGCCGCGAGGCTGATCAACTCTTGGCAAAACATGTGTTGGAACCAGAAGTACGTGCATTCCTGCTAAAGAGCCTGACAAAAAATAGTAGCGGCAATTACCAATTAAAATTTAACCTCAAAGACATTGCTGCTAACTACGAAAATATCATTCTAGCGCCCTCCGGCAATCCCTTCCATGGCCCTACCCTCTTTATCAAAGGCAGTGAATCTGCTTATATTCAAGCCAAACATAAAGAAACCGTCTTGACGTTATTTCCCAACGCTAGCGTCAAAATAATCGCCGGCACAGGACACTGGCTACATGCCGAGAAGCCAGCTATATTTAACCGTATCGCCCTTAATTTTTTATTGAATGGCTAGTATTGCTAACAAAACGTGAAAGAAAGATCACCGCTAAATCACCTAGAACCAAAAAGCGTCTTGACACGAAATAGCATATGGCTACAATAGCTCACCTTGTTTTAAGCGGGAATAGCTCAGTTGGTAGAGCACAACCTTGCCAAGGTTGGGGTCGCGAGTTCGAGTCTCGTTTCCCGCTCCAAATTCAGCCTCGGTTGATCACCGAGGCTTTTTAGTTTGACGATCAAGATGGCGCGGTAGCAAAGTGGTTATGCAGCTGACTGCAACTCAGCCTACGCCGGTTCGATTCCGACCCGCGCCTCCAGCTTTAAAAAAGGCTAGCTTAGCCTACCCACCCAGCCCGGGTGGCGAAATTGGTAGACGCAAGGGACTTAAAATCCCTCGATGGCAACATCGTGCCGGTTCGATTCCGGCCCCGGGCACCATTGACATCTTCCGGTAAAATCCGAAGAAGTCCAATAAGCTGCATTAAACAAACAAAAACAATAAGTTACGACAACCCTATCTTTCTATTACGTTCAACAGCGTTTATTGACAGCCGAACCATTTGTCGGTACTTTACACGTGATTTCGTTTCAATTAAGGAATATACCGTCAACGGAATTCAAGGAAAGGTGACGTCACATGGCTCTGGTGAATATCCACATCAAGGATGCAAAACCCCGCGACAAAGATTACAAATTGTATGATGGCGGCGGTATGTATTTGCTGGTCAAAAAGAACGGCAACAAGTACTGGCGTATGGATTACCGCTTTCGCGGCAAACGCAAAACCATCGCCCTGGGCATCTATCCCCAGGTCAGCCTCAAGGACGCACGGGAAAAACTTCGCTCAGCAAAAATTCAAATCAGTAACGATCAAGACCCCAGCGCCGTGCGCAAAGAGGAAAAGCGCGCGCAGAAAATGTACCACTTTGAGGCAGTCGCCCGCCAATGGTGGGATCATTACCGCGCTACCTGGACGCCTACCCACGCGGCCCGAGTACTCAAGCGTCTTGAAGACAACGCCTTTGCTGATCTGGGATATCTGACCATCGATGAAATTACTCCCATGCAGGTAATAGCAACCATTCGAAAAATTGAAGCCCGAGATGCTCTCGACGTTGCTAATCGCGTCAAGCAGGCCATTAAAGCTATTTGCCGATTTGGGATACAAACGGGCATCGCCACCCGTAACCCAGCTAGCGATCTGGACGGCATTGTTAGACAAAGGAAAGTGCAACATCACCCTTCCCTACCCAGGGAGGAACTTCCTCAATTTCTTAGGGAGCTGGAAACCTACGGTGGCCGCTTGCTGACGAAACGAGCAATCAAACTCCTATTGCTTACCTTTGTCCGTTCCGGCGAGCTGCGCGGCGCACGCTGGGTCGAGTTCGACTTCGAAAACAAAGTATGGCGAATCCCCGCCGCCCGTATGAAGATGAGTACCGAACACCTAGTTCCCCTCGCCCCTCAGGCGTTGGATCTACTCGAACTACTGCAGGGCATGACCGGTAAATACGAACTGATTTTTCCATCCGAGCGCTACCGCGACCAACCCATGTCCGACAACACCATGCGTCAGGCCATATTTAAGCTTGGCTACGACGGCAAACATCCTGGCAAGAGTAAAGCTGTTCCCCACGGCTTTAGAGCCACCGCCTCTTCGATACTGAACGAATCTGGCTTTAACCCGGACGCTATCGAGCGCCAACTGGCCCACCAGGAGCGGAACGGCGTAAGAGCTGCCTATACCCACCACGCTCGTTACCTGGAAGAACGATACAAGATGATGCAATGGTGGGCCGATTATCTAGATGAAATGCGGGTTACCAATAAGGTGGTGCCGCTTTTTTCCAGGGTTAATAACCTTTGATTGCTGCATGCTTTGTTTGTATCGAGCTTTCTTTGATTATGAAGGGATAAAACGATTGTGGCTTTTATGGTGCATAAATGGTGTAATATTGATACATTTATACACCAACTAACTGGAGTCATATCATGCCAAGACAAAGCATCACAATTACCGAGCCCAATGCTGATTGGCTAAAAGCGCAGATAGAAAGTAAGGAGTACGGTAGCAATAGCGAAGTTGTAAACGACTTGATACGGCAAGCGAGGAGAAGAGAAAGTTCGGAAGCAGAAGCGATCCGGGCCCTGCTGCAGGAAGGTATCAAAAGCGGTTTGTCGGAGTTAACCCCTGCTCAGATCAGGCAGGATATCAGGGACGGAAAGCGGACAGGTGAATGACCTATAAACTGACCAATAAAGCAGCAGCTGATTATGCGAGACTTTATCAATATGGAATAGAGAACTTTGGCTATGAGCAAGCGGAATGTTACGCCGAAGGCATGGAGCAGCGATTCGAGGCAATAGGGAATAGCCCTTTTATGTATCCCCTCGCTGACCAATATTTGGAGGGATGCCGCCGTAGTGTGTACGGCGTGCACTCGATCTATTACCGACAGAGCCAAGCTTGTGCTGAAATTGTGCGAATAATAAGCCGTGAAGATATTGAGGAGGCATTAAAGTAAAACCGGTCGAAAGGCCAAATGTTGGAGGTGCTTACACCTGCCGCCGGGATTCAACCCACTGCACAATAACACTTTCAGGCCAACCGACAGAGCGAGCACCGGTGAGTTTCACCTGCTTGGGAAATTTACCTTTGGCGATTTCGGCATAAATAGTTGAACGGGATAATCCTGTCACCTGCTGGACCTCTTTTAACCTTAAGATTCTGAAACTCATATACGTCTCCTTGCTTTTGTCTAGCGTCTCTATGCTAGGCAATAACAAGGAGAAAACAACGGCAAAAGCCTACACAGACCGAAGCGGTTTCGAATGACTTTTGCTACCCAACAAAACAGGCGAAAGTAAATCCATGCTTTGATTGTTCGTTCCCTACAGGATCAATAAGCGGATACAGTAGCGATAGCCGGTTGGCTTGACTGTCGTAACTGTCGCTGTGGATACTACTGCACAGCGGCTTCAATTGGTGATTCAGATCTTCTCGTGTGGTTGCTTTCTGGTGAGTGTTTATGACCAATCGCAGGCTCGTAGCCTACTGACCCGCTTTCGCGGAATGGCCTCGGGACACGACTCCCGTTGCAATCTGAATATGCCTGATTTCAGGCGACATCCCCGTGCTCCTGTTGGAGCCGGTAGGATGCAAACCAATTGACTCATTAAAGAGTCCACTGTCATGGTGAAGTAATCACCTCCTCTTAAATAATGCGGAACCAACGGCCCGCTGAGTTAAAGAAACCGTTAAAACGGTGATGAGAAATATGGGCAATCAGCCTTTCGGCTGATGCATCAATGATGCCCTATAACGCCGTTCCCGTTTCGCCAAAGCAAGGGCGGGAGCCCCTTGCCACATTTCCGCTGTGGCGTGCGGATAGATTCGATAGATAGCACCAAGTATAAGAACAGAAAACTTATCCGTAACTAGGAAATTCGAGCGGCACCTGTCGTGGTTTCTGGCACGGGGCCATCGTCACTACCCCGCTGCGCTCGGCAGTGACGATGGCGCAGAGCGGAGTCTCAGCCAATAATAGCGGACACCTTGCGGATTAAATATAGTTAAAGCGATCATTCAGAACGGAAAACCTGACCACAGGATCCACAACGACGTAACCTAAACATCATCGTTCGGGCTGCGCGAGCAATGGGGTTCACTTCGCAATAAGGTAAGGGTTGTGGACTTGTGGACAGCTTTTTTCAACAGCACGTACAAACACTTGTAGCAGAACACCTATAAACCATATCACGTTGGTCAATGCTAAAATGATCTTGTACTATAGGATCTCAATTATCGAGGTATATAGGGAGGTAACCTGGTAGTGTTTCCCAAACCCCCTCCTCCCGTACCTTATAGACAAAGACTAAGTTTTGCTTTTTGACTGCAAGGGCCAGTTCTATCACGTTTTATGAGTACTAAACAATGAGTACGGAAGTTCCGACACAAGAAGGAAAAATTGTAACCACTTTGCTAATTTGTGGATTGCTTCTTTTGGGCGCAGTGGCAATACCTACTCTTGCTTATATCGGTATTTTAATGCCTGCTAACGAAACCATAGCAACATGGCTTCAACGTAGTGGCTCTATCATGGTCTTTCTTGCCCTCCTATCAGAATATATGCTATTCACCATTCATGGGCTTATTTATATGTCGGGCATATGGGATGAGCATCTATGGCCAATGAGAATTAAGTATGGCAAGTTGCATACAGCCTTATCTTTAACATCTTTTACAGCAGCAGCTATAGGCACAATTATATGGGGTTACGGTGATCTTATTAACTTCTCATAACAATGCAGGTAAATACGCACGCGAAAACGCAGCCGTTTGCTACGGCGTGAACTAGGCTGACGTATGGATAGTCTCCAAAGCATATTTGAGAAGATATTAGACGATGCACTCAAGAATGCGAAGAAAGATTTGTCAGAAAAGGAATTGTATCCCCTTGTTTCAGATGTGATTCGCGACACTGTTCCAGAAATAGCTGACGGCATTGTTGATTCACTGCAAGAAAATGCTCAAGAGACACTAAAGTTAAACCGTGACGACGCAGATGGTTTCGTAGATAGAAATATTGAAAGGTGGAAGAAGGGTTTTGATGCCATTGAAATATTGATTTCCGTATGCCTCGAGGCAGGTAGTGAATTCAATAACACGAATAGAGAACTTGCAGTCAAAGAGCAGAACATACAGTTCGATCTAGTAGTTCGCTTGCATGCCAGGGCTTGTCATATCTCTTCGGAAATACTCTGGCTTCTTAAAGGCGGTTTTGCTGATGCAGCGCATGCGAGATGGCGTGCTTTGCACGAGGTGGTAGTCACTGCTTTATTTTTAATTGATCATGGGAATGAACTTGCTATTCGGTATTTTGAGCATGAAGTAATTGAATCTTATAAAGCTATGGTCCAGTACAATAAATATGAGCCAAGATTAAATGTTGAAAGGTTTTCCGAAGTAGAGCTGCGCGAGTGCAAATTGGCACGTGACGAGGCGCTTAATAAGTACGGAAAAGATTTTAAAGAGAGCTATGGGTGGGCAGCAGAAGCATTGAACAACAAAAGACCTAATTTTTCTTGCCTGGAAGAAGCTGTCGAGCTTGATCACTTGCGCCCTTATTATAAATGGCCGAGCCAAAATGTTCATGCAAATGTGCATGGAATTAAAAATAAGCTTGGCTTGGTTGAAGCAGAGGAGGAGGTTCTATTAGTCGGCCCAAGCAATTCAGGAATGACCGACCCTGCCGACCTGACAGCCCTGTCTCTAACTCAAATTTCAATTGGATTGTTAGAAATCTACCCCAATATTGATTCACTCGTCATGCAGCATATTATTCAAAAACTATCTAAAGACGTTGGAGCATTATTTTGGGAGATTGAATGCAAAGAACGTTCATAACAAACCGCAAAAAGTGCAGCTGCTGCACTACGGCTCTTTAGCGGCTCGTTAGGTATTCTAGGGACAAGTACCTGAATTGCGTAAAGATAATTTAGTTTCAGTTACCGACAGAGCTATTTCTGGAAAATATAATTGTTGGTGTGAAAGGTATTTATCGATAAGGAGAACAATACCAATGACTGAACACCAAACCACAGCAACAGAAAAATGTGAAGAAATCCTTCGCAAATCTATGGCTTATAATATCGCGCATTCCATTTTACCTAGTGAGAATGGCGTCATCGATCGGCTGCTTAATAACAAGGAAAACATGAAATATGTATATGCCGAATTGTCCAAATCACTTAACGAGCAACAAATTGAAGTATTTCTATCGTTAGTTTTGTCTTGTGCAGCGTTTTGGAATCCGAAAAAAGCAGCCACTTACAGAACTGAAAGGAAAGAACTATTTGAAGTAAACAGACAAATTGCTAAAGTAGCACAACAGCTAGTCGGCCTATTAGAGAGGCGTGATGAACTCCATAATCATTCAGGTTTTTCTAGTGGCACCCACTATAGCATTATTAATGTTATAGAGAACGCGTCGAAAGATAATTTCTTGTACCGTAGCTACATCAAAAAGCCATTAAGTCATATAAAACACCAATTTGATCTAAAGTACTGGCCTAGTATAGAGGAGGTAGTAGCAGAAGTAGGTCTGGATGCTGGAAGTGCAGATATTTACGCTACCGATTCACTTACAGAAGCATCAACTGCTTCGAGCAGGCCATCTAAGATAGATTTTCTACGGGCTCTGTTTTCCGCACTCCAGGAGAATAGTGGACGTAAATTTGGTTTAATTCCAGAAAACTTTGAGCTTTCGGATAATTCGATCTCAGAAGTGATGAATTGTGCTCTACAACTGGATCATGAAGAATTAGTTGATGCGAGCTATGTTAAAAGAGAAAGGCAGCGACAGAGAGAGCAACAAAAGAAAATGCCTAACAAGTCAAATCGTTCGGGGTCAATCGTTCGGGGTCAGAGTAAAAATTAAATGTCTGCTCCCCGCCGTTAACTGAAGTATTCAAAAAAAGACTTTTGTTAAGGTTTTATATACCGCATTCGCTACTTTCTGGATGATCGATTTTAGTGAAGTGAAATAGCGCTATCGGTTAATTGTGAACATTCATGGACAAGCCTGTGAATATCAAGAAGGTTTTAACAACAAGAAATGATAGGCATATTTCTTTAAGAAACGTGAATGGAACAGTACATGTTTCTTTCGGTTTATAGGTAATTTTACGGAGCTGGTTACTGAGTTATGTTGACTTTTAACGGTAAGAAATTTAACGCTGGCGACTTTCAAAAAAGCATAATAGATAGAGTTACACAAATAGCTAAGGTTGAGTTTGCGGAACGCCTTCGGTCTATTCGTCATCCTAAAACAGAAGAATTCCCAACGGTTGTAGTTTATGGAAACGACTTGAATAATTTGTCTGTGAAAGTTGAAGGTTCAAAAGAGCTTATTCAGCACGTACGCAGTAAAATACCTGAAGAAGAGCTTAAAAGTGTGAATTTTGTTGAGAGGAGAAAAGTATTGTCACCAAAAGTATTCCTTAGTTTTGGTTGGGAGGATCATGATCTAGCTGGAAAAATTGCTAATGAACTTATGAGTAACCGGATCGATACGTGGTGGGCTGAATGGGAAATTGCTTCCGGTGATAGCCTTCGTCAGCGTATTGATGACGGGTTAGGTACTTGCACGCATTTTATTGTTTTGTTATCGCCAACAGCTATTCAGAAACCTTGGGTTAAACAGGAAATGGATGCAGGTTTAGTGCGCATGCTTGACAAAAAGTGCAAATTTATTCCATTACGTTTTAATCTTTCTCACGAAAAATTACCAGCTCTGTTATCGGGACATTTTAGTCCTGAGGTCACTGAAGAACTCGACCTATCTCAGTTGATAAACGATATTCATGGAATTTCAAAAAAGCCCACCTTAGGGAAAGCACCTATAGATGAAGAATTGCCAGATACCGGTTTTAGTGTGGCTGCAACAGCTATTGCTAACGTTTTTTGTTCAAAGTCAGAAACAGGAACCAGTCATGACCCAATGCTTGAGATGGATGATTTAGTTCAAGAAACAGGGCTAACCCAAAAAGACATAGAAGATGGGCTTTATGAATTGAGACCATTTTTCAAAGAAGAGCACTACAGTATTATCCCTGAAAATGAGTTATTTGTGGAGTTTGATAAAGCATTTATGGGGTGGGAGCCTGACAAAGACGCTCTAAGAATGGCCTCAGCTATTCTAAATGATGAACGTTTTCCAACAAGTCTAACTGAAATTGCAGAAAAGTTTGATTGGAGCCCCAGACGGATAAACCCTGCTGTCAATTATCTCATAAATAGAAATATATGCCGAGACGATGAAATAATGGGCATCCACCCTTGGGCACAGCACCGCATTCAAGAAAAGCAAAGTGGTTCAATTCGACGATTTGTAAAAAGTAGGTCCTAACAGAGCTAAAGAATTGATTTATAACTTCACTAGAACGTCCGCTTATGGCCGAACTGAGACACTCAGCCCCCCAATTGCCATACATAAGCTCAATAAATAAAAATCACAAGCGAAAGGTTATAAAACTACGCAATTCGATTCCCAAAAATTATTAAAATATTATTTTGACGGTATAATTGTCAGCACAAAACAATGGAAATTTTAAATATTTATCTTTTATTTCAACAAGTTGAAGTGATTTTCAAATCCGGCCCCGGCCTCTTCCGGCACCATATAAATCAATTTTAATTGTAGGCGCATAGTAGACAGATTTTTTCGTTTAGCTCCATTTTACTTTAAACCAACCCTTGCCCTAGAATCTGAAGGCCCACCAGTAATGCCCCAAATAGAGGACGCAAAAATTCGACATAGCTTTTTTGCGAAAGCAAAAGGTGTTACGGTTCGTGGAGTCCGCTGCTTTGCTTATTAACGAGGGGCGGCCATACAGAAGTTAAGTGTGCGCTTTACATCAGTGTGCCAGCTTTAATGTAGCAACGCCTGTAATGATTAATATTATGCCGAGATAGCGGGCCAAGCTGGTCGGATCACCATAGAAAATTATACCAACCAGGAACGTACCTGCAGCACCAATACCAGTCCAAACTGCGTAAGATGTCCCAATAGGAATTTCTTTCTGCGCCAACCACAAAAGTAAACCACTAGCACTCATAAAGACAATTGCTAGGAGTACACCCGTAATGCGTGTACCGTCTTCTTGAGCCATTTTTAGGCCTACAGGCCAACCTATTTCAAATAGCCCTGCAAGTATTAAATAAATCCAAGCCACACTGACTCCATTGAACACTTAACTCCTTCGGCAGAGATGTGGAGATAGCCACATCTTGCGACCGACTGGAGCAACTTCCCCAACTGATTACATGCATGTCCACACATACTAGCTGGCACCCATACCGCGAAGTATTCCAAAGGTCAAAACGACAGCATGAGCATCCGCTGCCTTTGTTTATATAAATTTTTGGTTTATTCAGCTATACCAGAGCGGTACTCACCTTATACTTAATGATTTCAAACCCTCCGTCGGTGAAAGTGGTTTCGGTTGGGTGCCTAACGTGAAACCACTTCATCTTTATGGGTAGTACCCTTTTTAAATTTCTCTGTAATTGAGTCCTTATTTTCATGGCACAGAGATTTGTTTCCAGTAGCAGCGCAGCTTGTTGCCACAATTGTGCAAAGTATTATCCTAATTTATTCTTCATTGCACTTCCTTTGACTTAGGTTTAAAAATTCATAACGAGACTGCAGGGAAAATAGGCTGCTAGTTTTCCTGCAGCTTGGTTAGTTTAAATATCAATGGATTTAATAGGGACTTAAATTTTTTGCCTGACATCCCAATTAAAAAATGTATAACCTCGATTTAATTGGCGCCCCGGGCAGGATTCGAACCTGCGACCTGCCCCTTAGGAGGGGGCTGCGCTATCCAGCTGTGCCACCGGAGCGATGCGGTAGATGAGGCGCTATTCTACTGATTCGCTTCGCTTGTCGCCACCCTCATTTTCTATTTATCGCCCTGACCAAAACCTTCCACTGCGGACACAATAATCCGGGTTAATTTTATTTCACCTTGAATGCATTATTTTGCATATAGACAACAAGCAAGATGCATTATATTATCCAATCCTCTTAAACAGCTGTCTCCAACAAGAAACCATTATTACCTTTTCAGCGTATTGGTCATAAAAAGCCATGGAGGCGGCTCCCGGAGGGATTCAGTGCTGACCTACCTTAAAAGAATAAACTGCCTATCATAAAAATATTAAAGGAGGTGTTTAGTGGAGCACTACGATGTGAAACGTGTTTTCCAAGGCAAGCTTGCAACCGGTTTTACGGCGTTGGCTTTGAGCTTTGTTGCCGCCAATTTGATTTGGCCAATTTGGTCGTTGGCAATGCAAAAGTTGTATTTAGCTATTGCCGGACCGACGCTTACTTTGCTCGATGCTCATTTAACAAGCAAGTTGACGAGCGTAGTAGCCGAGGGGACTTTTTTCTGGATGGTAATTAATACCTGGATTTGGATGACGCTGGTGATGAACAATTACGGAAAAACTTATTTCACAGACAAACAACCCTGGGCAGGTATTTGGTACACACTACTGGCTTGGTTTTTGGGCGTAGTTGCTTTCTTAGTACTAATTAGCCTGCTGGGTCTTTGGTGGAAGCCATTTAGCTTGACGCTCATGTTCACGCCTCAGTCGGTTGATGAGATTCACTTGGCCATTGAAGGATGGGAGACTTCTAACTTCTACGCGCTATCAGTCATTATCGCGCAAATCCCCTTGGTCTCGCTGTTGTTAAAATGGCCCTTTGCGGGGAAAGCAGAAAGCCCTACGGATGGTTATGGTGTGCTCGCG
The DNA here is from genome assembly GCA_024234615.1 of Pseudomonadales bacterium. Lineage (NCBI taxonomy): Bacteria > Pseudomonadati > Pseudomonadota > Gammaproteobacteria > Pseudomonadales > Pseudomonadales bacterium. The sequence continues at coordinate 1,041,791 of JACKNY010000001.1, read as the reverse complement.
ATGGGTATCGCTGTCACTTGGATAGTATGGATGGCGATGATCGTGCCGAGTTGGATGAATCTTAGCCTAGGACATCATGAAATAGTTGCTCCACCTTTTGGTAATTGGCCAGCTTTCATCGCCTTCTGCCAGGCTTATGTCATTTTCGCCATTATGCCAGTGGAGGGTGGAGAGCTTTACCCAATGCGCTTCTTTGCGAAAAGGCAACCCTGGATGGGTATTGCCGGATTTGTAATTGCGGTTGCCGCAGGCTTTGTGGTGCCGCCAGTCGTGCGCGCTATTATTGAACCAATGAATCTGGTAACAGGACCACCTATAGATGTGGTGGTGTCGTCTTTGGAGTTATCGGTGATCGTCTTTATGTTAGCTTGGCATCACCTGTTTGATGATTATCCTAGCTCCGAATTAATTACCAACCAGGCCGCGCGGGTGCTGATCCGTATTGCAATTTGGTTTATCGGAGGCACCATTTATGGTGTGATCTGGATTAAAACCTATACCCTCATTCCTTATGGCTCGAATGACCTTGGCATGGGCGTTTCTCCTCTTGGCATTTTAGCAGGGCAATTTGCGTTATTGATGACGCTACTATTTTTTAATACTTTCTTTGATAAATGGCCGTTAGTGCGAAAAATCGCTGTTCGTTAAAATATCTCTCGTTGTAACTCTCTTCCTAATTTGGGAAGAGAGCACAGCTCTCGCAACGGGTTACCCTATCGCCACAAAAGTAATTACAGGCTATCTGCAATTGAAAGGGATAGAATTGGCCGCATATTGTGTCAAAGGGCTTGATCATTTATCTGTGGAGTAAAGGGCTGTTATGCGCATATTACTATTCATCGCGACCAACTTGGCTATTCTATTCGTTGCCAATATTACTTTAAGTCTGCTGGGGTTTAACTCCATCATGGCAGCTAACGGTATTGACCTTGATTTACAGGCTCTGTTGGTATTCTGTGCGATATTTGGTGTTAGCGGCTCATTAATTTCACTCTTTATATCCAAGTGGATGGCCAAACGTTCGATGGGGGTAAAAATTATCGAACAGCCCGCTAACGAACCCGAGCGCTGGCTGGTGAACGAGGTTAAGCGATTAGCGGAGCAATCCGGGATCGGCATGCCAGAAGTAGGCGTGTTTCCATCGGAGCAATCTAATGCCTTTGCTACCGGCTGGAATCGAAACAGTGCTCTAGTCGCGGTTAGTACCGGGCTCCTCAGCCGATTCGATAAAGAAGAGGTCAGGGCTGTATTGGCACACGAAATCGGCCATGTCGCCAATGGTGACATGATCACACTAACCTTAATTCAAGGTGTCGTTAACACTTTTGTGATGTTTTTTTCACGCATTATTGGTCATACCGTCGATCGTGTCATCTTTAAAACTGAACGTGGGCACGGCATTGGTTATTACATTACGACCATCATTGCCGAGCTAGTTCTGGGCTTATTAGCATCCATGATTGTGATGTGGTTCTCCCGTTGGCGCGAATACCGGGCCGATGCTGCGGGTGCAAAGCTTGCTGGGCGTGGTGCCATGATCGGTGCTTTGGCGCGCTTAAAATCAGAATACGATGCCCCTAGCCAAATGGCGGATACGTTGGTAGCCTTTGGTATTAAGGGAGGCGGCATTAAGCAAGGCTTCATGCGCCTGTTTATGTCACACCCACCGCTGGATGATCGGATCAGGGCGTTGCAGCAATCCGCCAATTAACCCGGCCGACAGCATTACCGGGAATGAATAGGTCGCTTGCTGTTCATAATAAGCGAGGTGCTCTATTATGGATCTTTTGGCGACCTTAGTTCGCTCTTTTCATCATCCAAAACGGGTTTCTCATGCTCGATACTCGACCGCTTTTAGCGACAACTACATTCCCTCCACTACAGCGCAAAAAGCTGGAAACCCTCCAAGTCAACCTCGGTTATCTTTGCAACCTGAGTTGTGTGCACTGCCATGTGAACGCTGGTCCTCGACGTACCGAATTGATGGATCGAGATAATATCGATAGGGTGTTGGCTTTTATCGAACATCGCAACATTCGGTTATTGGATCTGACTGGCGGCTCGCCGGAAATGAACCCTCACTTTAAATATCTGGTGACACAAGCCCGGGCCAGAAATGCGCAGGTAATGGACCGCTGCAACCCAACCATATTGCTGGAACCAGGTTACGAGGATTACGCTCAGTTTCTCGCTGACCAGCAGGTGATTGTGACGGCCTCGTTACCTTGCTATTCGGAACAGAACGTGGATCAACAGCGTGGCAAGGGTGTTTTTAAGGATAGTATCGCCGCGCTACAGCTCTTAAACCAGCTCGGCTACGGAATGCCCAACTCTGGTCTAGTGCTCAATCTGGTTTATAACCCGACCGGGCCATTTTTGCCACCACCTCAGCAAGTTTTGGAACAGGACTACAAAAGAGAGTTACGTGAGCATTATGGTATTGAGTTTAATCAACTATTCGCGCTGGCTAATATGCCCATCAGTCGTTTCGGCAGCACACTAATATCCAAACGACAATTCGATAGTTACATTCAATTGCTAAAAAATAATTTTCAACCCGCTAATTTACCAACGGTGATGTGTCGAAGCTTAATCAGCGTGGATTGGCAAGGTTTTGTATACGACTGCGATTTTAACCAAATGTTGGATATGCCACTGTTGGCGTCAGATCGCACCAAAATCCACCTGCAAGATCTTATGAATAAAGATATCCGCGGAGCAGCCATCGCGGTCGCCGATCATTGTTACGGCTGTACCGCCGGACAGGGCAGCAGCTGTGGCGGCGCACTTTCCTGAGACACCATTGCCGACCTTATGCAGATTAGCTTCATCATCCCCACTCTTAATGAAGCGGCAGTATTAGCACAGACGCTTGCTAGCCTGCGACAAAGTACAGAGGCTCTCAATAGCGAAATCATTCTGATTGATGGTGGCAGCAAAGACCAAACCATAGCGATAGCAGCACCATTCACGGATCGAATTATTCAAACCAAAGCCGGACGTGCACTACAAATGAACGCTGGAGCACAAATCGCGCAGGGTGAATGGCTGATGTTTTTGCACGCGGACACCCTTCTACCCCAAAATATTGAATCGATTTGGCGGGATAAAATAATGCCTGCCAAGCAAGCCTGGGGGCGCTTCGACGTTCGGCTGAGTGGTTCTCACCCGCATTTGCGATTGGTTGCTCACTTAATGAACCTGCGGTCGAAAATGACAGGGATTGCCACTGGTGATCAGGCAATTTTTGTACGCAGAGCGTTATTTCAAACTATTGGTGGGTATGCCCAGATTCCCTTGATGGAAGATGTTGAGTTGAGCAAACGATTGAAACGCCTAAGCCGCCCACTTTGTATTGGCTCACCTTTAGTGACCTCAAGTCGACGCTGGGAACAACGTGGTATCTGGCGCACCATTTTGCTCATGTGGAAATTACGCTTCTTATATTTTCTGGGTGTTAGCCCTTCTCGTTTGGTTAAACAATATGATAACTCCACGAATTACCAGGGAAATTTACCGTGAAGTATCCGCAGGGCTGTATCATTCAGTTTGCAAAGACTCCGGAACTAGGTAAGGTAAAGACGCGTTTAATTCCTTCAATCGGTGCAGAAAAAGCATTGGCGCTACATCAGCATTTTTTAGAAAAAACATTAGTTACTTGTCTAACAGCCAACCTTTGTCCCGTTGAACTCTGGTTAAGTGATCCCTCCTCGACAAATGCCAGTATTGCCGCAATCGCTGAGAGATATCAGCCAGACATTCGTTGGCAACAGGGGGAGGATCTTGGTGAGCGCATGATGCATGCGATAGCAGCAGTTCTGGAATGCTATGACTTCATCATTCTTATCGGTAGTGATTGCCCTACGCTCGACAGGGCATATCTGGAAATAGCAGTGGAGCAACTTGTTACGGGTGAGCCTGAAAGTAAAGCCGTCATTGGCCCGGCGGAGGACGGCGGTTATGTCCTGATCGGACTTCGCCAAATTGACCCTTTAATCTTTTCAAATATAGATTGGGGCTCGGCTCAGGTATTTGAGCAAACCCGCCAAAGACTGATGCAGATAGGTTGGAACGTTATCCAACTACCGACGCTATGGGACTTAGATCGTCCAGAGGATCTGGCACGGCTCCTGCTGCCAACAAAAGAGATCATCGGCCTAAATAATTTTTTCGATGTGACCTAAAATGTCCAGCATAATTTATATGAATAGGTGGTGGCTCCCTCATTAGGATATATTTACGGCTTATTTCTGCCTTACAAAATACAGCAAGGATTTTCAGCCAAAGGCTTTCTTTTGTATGCTAGATTTTGGATTTTTTAACTATTTGTAAAAGGAAAATATCGTGAGATACGGGCTTTGGTTCTCGTTGTTCGGTTTACTTTTTGGTTGGTCAGATGCTTCAATGGCCTCAGAGACAGCTCAAACATTAAATCTTACATCCCACCCTGCCGGTTATTTTGCCCTCGTGATATTTGTCCTAGCCTATCTTTTGGTGATGACCGAAGAACTGACCCATTTACGGAAATCAAAACCTGTTTTGCTCGCGGCCGGTCTCATTTGGGCAGTTATCGCCTTGGTCTATGCAGAACATAATTTGCCCCATCTGGTAGAGGAAGCGGTTCGCCATAGTCTGCTCGAATATGCAGAGCTTATGCTGTTTTTATTGGTTGCCATGACGTATATCAGCGCGATGGAAGAGCGTAAGGTGTTTGACGCCCTGCGGTGCTGGCTGTTGCAACGGGGGTTTAGCTTCAGAGCACTATTTTGGATGACGGGTGTTTTATCCTTTTGTATTTCACCGGTGGCGGATAACCTGACCACAGCCTTGCTGATGTGCGCCGTAGTGTTAGCGATGGGTGGCAACAATCGAAAGTTTGTCAGCCTGGCCTGCATTAATATCGTGGTTGCCGCAAACGCCGGAGGTGCATTTAGCCCATTTGGTGATATTACGACCTTGATGGTTTGGCAAAAGGGTGTAATTGCCTTCCAGGACTTCTTTGTTTTATTTGTGCCCTCCTTGGTTAATTTCCTGATACCAGCCGCTATCATGCACTTTTTTATTCCTAATGAGCGGCCTTTAGCCAGTGCTGACAACATCGTAACAAAGCCTGGCGCGAAGCGTATCGTATTACTATTTCTTTGCACAATAGTGACCGCTGTTATCTTCCATTCAGCCTTAGGCTTACCTCCCGTCATAGGTATGTTGACGGGCCTTGCCTATCTCCAGTTTTTTGGTTATTACCTAAGTAAAACCTTACCGAAAGCTATTGCCAAGCAAAAAGCAATCGCGCGGGCAAATGGCGACGCTGTCTCCTTGGAAAGGCTGGGAGAAGCAGCACCATTCGACGTTTTTAGTGAGGTCGCCTCTGCCGAATGGGACACGCTTTTATTTTTTTGCGGTGTCGTACTCTGTGTCGGTGGCCTTGGTTATATGGGTTACTTGGCAATGATGTCGGAAGTGATGTATATACAGTTGGGAGCAACTCAGGCGAATATTTTGGTCGGCGTTCTTTCATCGGTTATAGACAACATTCCTGTGATGTTCGCGGTTTTGACAATGCAGCCTGAGATGTCCACTGGACAGTGGTTATTGGTAACAATGACTGCCGGAGTCGGAGGTAGTTTACTCTCCATAGGCTCTGCAGCTGGCGTGGCGCTGATGGGCCAAGCGCGAGGGCAATATACTTTTTTAAGCCACCTGAAATGGACACCTGTCATTGCACTGGGTTATGCCGCTAGTATTGCGGTCCACATGTGGATCAATGCATCGCTCTTTGTTAGCTAACTGGCCCGCTTTTAGTACCAGGAAACAAGCAGGTAAGATTTCCGTTACAATTATTTCGTCTCCAGACGGCGAGCTTCACGCTGTAGAAAATAAACAAACCGGTCAATGGGTTTTTGTGATGCTTTATCCAACCCTTCAAACTTAAAGCCACAGGTGGTTTCGCCCCAGTCGCGAACATAGCTGGCGTGCTTCAATGTAACCGGTACATTCAGAGTAAAATCATTGAAAAAGAAGCTACATTCCTCAAAGCTGTCGCCACGAATCAAGGCAGGTTTTATCTCGCCTTCAAAATTAATCCGACAGCCGCTAATGGATAAATCATAGAGCCTTCCAACCAGCATTTCGTCACGCTGTTTAGAACGGACAGCCACCTTAATTTGCAGCGCTCGCGCCACTGGCGCTCTGAATGCACTGCGGCGCTGCTGGTAGATCATTTCTTCAGGAAACTTTATTTTATAGAAAGCAATATCTGATTGGATGCCAGAGCCGGAAATAACGTTTGGTCGAAAAAAGAGGCTAACCCCGCCGTGGCTACCCCGAATAGAGAATGGCAGCTTACTCATGGCGAGCAAATGGCCGTCTTCAGGAGCGATCTCATCAATGATCATATAGGCTTCGTCCAGCTCAGTTCTCAGTATCAGGCTGGTATAATAACGCTCTCGGTTTTCGAACTTAATTGAGATTGGTGTTCTTGCTTTTTGTACAGCGCTAAGAATGCTAAAAATCTGATGTCTATCAGAAATCGTGCGGATTCCGATAACATCTTGGTTGTTGGTTTCAGCGATGTCGGATTCAATGACCATTGAGCCACCTGCAACTAATTGATTTTAATAATAAGTTTAGTTGGTGTCCGAAATTTTACCAGCCTAATGCTAGGGAGCCTCTAATTAATTCCTTAATATCTCTGCAAGTCTTCGGCGCGCCGGGCAATGGTTTTTAGACTTCCGCCAACGGATGGTGGCGGTTCACTGATTTGGCCTGCCCGTTCTCCGTATAAATCTTGCTTGCACCGCTATTGCCCTGAAGCAAGTTGAGCAGCACATCCACTTGCTGCCGTGAGCGATGAATAATTTTACCATTGATTAGGTTTTCGGCTTTGCAATTCTCTAGTTTTTCCTCCAAAACCTGCCATTTTTCAGCATATGATTTCGCTACATTTTGTGGCAAGGATTTGAAATAAGCTTGCACGCCACTGTCATCCGCCGACAGACCTTGGCTGACTAAGAGCTGGTTACGCTGCTGGCTGTTCTGCTCCAACAATGCCAATAGCTCAGTTTTTCGTGTAAGAATAGGTTGAGTCAGTGCAGCATTATTTTGAGATAAACTACTTCGTTCCTCCTGTAGCAGGAGAATAAGTTGGTCGAGTAGAATAGCTGCTTCCTGCATCAACGAGGAAAAGCGTTCCTGGTGAGTCATGGTCAATCTCCAGTCTGGTAGTGCTTAAGGGCAGCAACAAGATACTGCGACCTTTATTTAAACTCAAAATTGATAATATCCTGAGCTAGACTGAAGCTATCTATATCGAAATTTCCGCTGTTTATAGCATCGCGAATGGCATTCACACGGTCTTGGTCAACTTCGGGCAAACGGCTGATCGTAGCTTCCAGTTTGCTTAACAACTGCGCCTGTGTGCTTAGCTCAAAGTTATCGCTCGGCGCGTCGCTGGCGGCCTCTGCTACCGACTGAGTGTCTGCACCCACGGAATCCACGCGGCCCGATTTTTTTCCGGTACCGGTGGTGATCGTTGAGGTAAGCCCGTTTATTTCGTTAACCATCTCGTTTCTCTAGATTCCCCTAGTATGAATGCTATCGGCTGCGCCAAGAATAACTTTAGCAGAATTCAAGATAGCTGCGTCCTATATTATCAATATGCCTTGGTAATTCAAATTTTCAGTCTCGCGGCAATCAAGGGTGTACTTGGGCAGAATTAAATGGTGACCTGAACCAAGCCTTTTCGCTTTACTCTTGCCTTTACAATGCGCTTCGTTGCGCTGTTTTTAACACTGATTTGTTGACCAACACGGCCGTCGCTGAGCGCAACGCCAGGGCTCCTTACAGATAATGCCCCCTTGGTAGCGACGATCATTACCTCATCTCCTTTTTTTACCACCTTTGGTTCTTCAATCATCCTTGGTGTAATAACACCATTCATTGTTATCGAACGTTTCAATAGCTTGTTTGAGACTTGCTTGATTTGGGTGAAGTAGCCCTGCGTTAAGGACGACACTTCCTGCTCACTCAGCTGCAAATCGTTGTGCTCTAATAGCTTTCCGGCAGTGGCAGGAGCGCGAATAGTGACCACTTTCTTGAAGACCTGAATCGTCAGCGGAACATAGATAGTCCAGGGTGACGGACTTTTACACTCAACCTTGGCAGTCACACGCCCCAACAACTTGCCTGTACCTAAATCGACAGTGATGGGCGCTCCACAGTCGGCAAGACGCAGCCTTGGGTCAATTTGAGAAAGTTGGAAACTAACCCTTTGACCCGGCCGCTGCCGGATATGTTGAACTTCCAATTGTCGGGTTACTTCACCTTCCACCAATTGTTCGATGAGCTGTGGACTGGTGGTGCCCGATGAGAGAGAGGGAAGCCCCAGCAGTGCTAGCATTAGCGTGACTATTAAAGATGGGTAACCGCTTCCTTTTAGATATCGCATTGGCTTTGATAATTCTCGCTGAGCTTCATTCGCAAATTCTTTTACGCGCACTGGTGTTGGCAATGACGCCGAAAGCGGCAATATATTGGCGCTTTCTCTCCATAATTATTCATGCACTAGTGTAGAAGCAATATCCATGCCTATTAAAAAGCACCCTTTAAAACGATGCTGCTAAGCCGCTAAGTGCGCGCTAAACCGATGAGAGAGGTAAATCGGGACTTTCGATCATCGAAAAATTAGATTTCGAGAATATTGAATATTAACTCAAAAAAGCGGAAATAAACTGGCCAAAAGGCGGAAACGGCTTGCCGCTCTTATCCCATATCAAACCAACAAATCACGTAAGCATATGTTTTTAAATAAAAATAAAAGTTGGCACGCATTCTGCTTTTAGCTTCGGTGAGAAGAGTAAATACAGCCATCGAATGTAGATAGCTGAATAAGTCGATCAGTCACGAGAGCAACAATGCCAATTAACTTCGAATCAGCATTAGGAATACATGACCAAGCTCTGGCGTTGCATAGCCGTCGAGCGGAAATTCTGGCTAACAATATTGCGAACACGGACACGCCTGGATTCAAGGCCCGTGATCTCAATTTTAGTGAGCTACTCAACAGTGAAATTAAGCAGAACATAAAGCTAGCCGCGACCAATAGCCAACATATTTCGACAGCAACCCGTTCCATCGGAAATGAACAATTACAGTATCGCGTGCCAATGCAGCCCTCGCTAGATGGCAATACAGTAGAGCTGCAGATAGAACAGGCTGAGTTCGCCAAAAACGCTTTACGATTTCAAACCAGCATTACCTTTCTTAGTGGTAAATTTCAGGGCCTGAGCAAGGCTATCAAAGGAGAATAATCTATGTCGCTCTCAAATATTTTTGATGTTGCCGGATCCGGCATGACAGCGCAGACAATCAGACTAAATACAATCTCCAGCAATATTGCCAACGCCGAAAGCGTGAGCAGCAGTACTGGGGAAACCTATCGGGCAAGGCATCCTGTGTTCTCGGTGATTAAGGCGCAGTTCGATGATTTTGACTTTAGCAACCAGGGGGATGCTGGCAGCGGTGTGCGAGTCGATGCCATCGTCGAGAGTCAATCGCCGTTGCGCCAACAGTATCAACCAGATCATCCGATGGCAAATAAAGAAGGTTTCGTGTTCTACCCCAACGTTAATGTGGTCGAGGAAATGGCGGATATGATTTCTGCATCGCGCTCGTTTGAAACCAATATAGAAATGATGAACACCGCCAAGCAGTTGACGCAGCGAATACTGACCTTAGGGCAGTAACTCTCGTGATAAAAATAAAAGCCTTTTGAATACATAAAATACTAAAGACCTTTGTTGTGGAAGGATCAACTCATGAATGAAACCAGCGGCATCTCAACCCAATCAATCATTGATCAGGTAAATCAACGCTCGCAAACGGATAAAAGCGATAGTGGGGAATCGGATTTTCTTAAATTGCTGGTGGCACAGTTGAATAACCAGAACCCACTTTCGCCACAGGATAATGGCGAATTTCTCTCGCAACTCGCTCAGTTCAGTACGGTTGAGGGAGTAGAAAAGCTTAACCTCACCATGGAGAAATTCAGCTCCAGCATGCTTTCTAGCCAAGCATTGCAGGCAACCGCCCTAGTTGGGCGTAGCGTTTTGATTCCCAGCGATACCGGCCGTCTTAATTCAGGATCAGCACTGACGGGTATGGTTGAGTTACCTGCCAGTACCGGAAATCTGGCGCTCAAAATATATAACGAATCGGGCGAACTGGTACGGCAGTTACCCTTGGGCGCCCATGGCGCGGGTACGGTTAAATTCAGTTGGGATGGCATAGGCTCCAATGGGCAGGCAATGCCATCCGGTTATTATCGCATAACCGCTGACGCTAACCTGGGTGAGCAGTCTGAACAACTTGCGACTCGGGTCAACGCGAATGTCGATAGCGTTACCATGGGGCAATCGGGCGGCGTCATTCTTAATCTCGAAGGAGCACTGGGGTCAGTGGCTCTGAACGACATACTACAAATTAATTAATGGTTGAAAAATAGGAGAATATCATGGCATTTAATACCGCAATTTCAGGTTTACGAGCCGCCAGCTCCGATCTTAATGTTATCGGCAACAATATCGCCAACGCGAGCACGACGGGGTTTAAATCCTCGGTAGCTGAGTTCGCCGATGTCTACGCCTCATCGGTTGTCGGCGGCGGTCAAAACTCCGCTGGTAGCGGGGTGTTGTTAGCAGATGTGGCGCAGCAATTCAGTCAGGGAAACATTTCCTTTACTAATAATGCGCTGGATTTGGCCATTAATGGCACCGGCTTTTTTATCACCAGTGCGCAGGGTGAGCGAGGCTATACACGTTCAGGTTTGTTCAGCTTGGACCGTGAAGGCTATATCATCAGTAATAATGGTGCAAATTTACAGGGGTTTTCTAGTACTGGGGCGGGAGGCTTGGATAGTGATCTTTCAAATATGCAGATTCAGACCGGCAACCTTGAACCCATTCGTACCACAGAAATAAGAAGCCTGCTCAACCTGGATGCCTCAGCTTTACCGCCTACGACAGCACCTTTCGATCCGCAAAATACCGATACTTTTAATAATGCGACCTCAATCAGCGTGTTCGATAGTCAGGGTAACTCGCATGTAATGACACAGTATTTTGTCAAGGAAGCAGCGTTAAATACCTGGACGATGAATGTCAAAATTGACGATCAGGATATTGGCCCAGGCTCTCCAGCCACACTGCAGTCATATACTTTGGTATTCAATGATGATGGTACGCTCAGCACCACTCAACCATTAGCGGCAGTCACTAATTGGACCCCTGTCAATGCCAGCGGCAACCCCAATGGTTCCGCTGTAGGAGATGGGGCGCTGACCGCTTTTCCCTTTCCCGACCCTCTCACCAGTTCTAACTTTGTGATAAACCTTACCGGTACGACTCAGTTTGGTGGCGCGTTTTCGGTCAATGATCTGACCCAGAATGGATTTGCACAGGGTCGTTTGGCTGGTATTGATATCTCAGCGGACGGCTCATTATTCGCACGTTATACCAATGGCCAATCACGTAGTTTGGGCAAAGTGGCGTTAGCGGCTTTCAATAACGAGCAAGGATTATCACCTCAGGGCAACTCCTCCTGGGCGGAGACCTTTGAATCGGGATCGCCTAAAGTAGGCGTGCCATCGACGGCTGCGCTGGGTGTAATTCAGTCAGGCGCTTTGGAAGACTCAAACGTCGAGTTGTCGGAAGAACTTGTGGCGCTGATTGTGGCGCAACGAAATTTTCAGGCCAATGCAAAAACCATTGAGACCGAATCTGCAGTGACTCAATCAATCATCAGTCTCCGTTAATCGATTCGTCGTTAGCTCACTAGGGTATTGAGGATTTAGCTGAAATGGATAGATCACTTTATATTGCCATGACTGGCGCTGGACAGAATATGTTGGCGACAGCAGTGCATGCGAACAACCTTGCCAATGTCTCCACGACGGGGTTTAGAGGCGATTTTGCACAGGCTAAGGCAATGCCCGTCTTCGGCGGTTTAGCCAGCCGAGCCTATGCACTTACCGAAACACCGGCTACTGACATGGCTCCGGGTACGCTCCAAGAGAGTGGTCGTGACCTAGATGTTGCGATTAACGGCGAAGGCTGGATCGCAGTGCAAGCACCGGATGGTTCCGAGGCATATACCCGCGCTGGTGATTTAAGAATCGATACTAGCGGGCTACTGCTTACCGGCAGCGGCTTGCCGGTGATGGGCAATGGTGCTCCCATTTCTTTGCCACCAGCGCAATCAGTCAATATCGGTATTGATGGCACAGTTTCCGTCAGGCCCTTGGGAGCCAGTGCTCAGGAAATTGCTGAGGTCGATAGAATCAAGCTGGTTAAGCCGGAACCCCGCCAGTTGTTTAAGGGTGAAGATGGGCTAATGCACAGCCGTGATGGCGCGCCAATATTGGCGGACGCCAATGTCCGGCTCGAATCCGGCTTTCTGGAAAGCAGCAACGTCAACGCAATCTCTGCACTCACAGATCTTATTTCGTTATCCCGTCAATTCGAAATGCAGATTAAGTTAATGAAAACAGCCGAACGTAATGCGCAAGCATCGGCACAACTTTTGCAGTTTAGTTAATAGGCTAGGTTAATAGACGCGTGTTTTAGGCAGCCGTTTTGGAGTAAACAATATGTTAGCATCGCTTTGGATTAGTAAAACAGGTTTAAGCGCACAAGATACCGCTCTAGCCACCATTTCTAACAACCTGGCTAACGTCAGTACTACTGGCTTTAAACGTGACAGAGCTGTATTTCAGGATCTCCTGTACCAAGTAGAACGCCAGCCGGGAGCACAATCATCCCAGTCGGATGAGCTACCGTCAGGATTACAAATAGGTACCGGTGTACGCACCGTTGCAACCCAGAAAATACACACTAAAGGGAATTTTCAAGTCACAGAACAACCCTTGGATTTAGCCGTTAATGGCCGAGGATTCTTCCAAGTATTAACACCAGACGGAACTATTGCCTATACCCGTGATGGTCAATTTCAAACCAACTCTGATGGCCAAATCGTGACGTCGATTGGTCTGCCGTTGGAGCCAGCTATTACCATCCCCGCGGACACTATTCAGCTAACCATTGGTAGCGATGGTGTGGTTAGCGCGACCGTTGCCGGTCAAACAGCGCCAACGCAAATCGGTGACCTTCAGTTAGCTGATTTTATTAACCCCGCGGGATTACAGGCGATCGGCGGTAACCTGTTTCGTGAGACTCAGGCGAGCGGCACACCAACCATTGGTACGGCGGGCTTAGATGGTTTGGGGACATTGGAACAGGGTGTACTAGAGGGCTCTAATGTCAGCGTTGTAGAAGAATTGGTCAACCTGATTACGACACAGCGCGCGTACGAAATGAATACCAAGGTAATTGCAGCATCTGATCAAATGCTGCAATTCGTTGGACAAACACTGTAGTTGAGTGATCTGCCATGAAACCTACTAGAACTTACCAGTCCGCCGCTTCAAGTGGAGCATTCGGTAAACAACCTCACCCTGCCACCAGAACGATTCTGCAGGCTTGGTTACAGAATTTGGTGGTATTCGGGGTGTTGGGATTATTGGTCAGTGGTTGTTCTATGCTACCGACTGAGCCGAAACCGAATGACCCCGCTTATGCACCAGTCGAGCCTTCCGCCCTGGAAGCAGCGCGCTTGATTAACGGTTCTATTTACCAAGCCCCCTTACCTCGCGCTTACAGTCAGGCGACCTTTTTTGAGGATCGTACAGCGCGTAATGTTGGCGATATATTGACGATTAGTTTAGTAGAAAGCACTACCGCGAAAAAAGAAGCGGATACGGAAATCAAGAAAGATTCCACATTAACCGCACCAGAACCGACACTGTTTCAGCGCTTCACGGACTTGGGGCTGGAAACTAGCGCAAGCAATAAGCTAAATTTTAAAGGTGAAACCGATAGCGACCAGAAAAATAGTTTACAGGGCAGTATTAGCGTTACGGTCATTGATGTGTTGCCAAACGGTGTACTAAAAGTACGCGGTGAAAAATGGATGACCTTGAATAAGGGTGATGAATATATCCGAATCAGCGGACTGGTGAGGCCGGAAGATATCGCACCTGACAATACCGTGGCTTCGATTAAGCTCGCCGATGCGCGCATTGCCTATAGTCAAACGGGAACCTTGGCGCACGCCAATGGCATGGGTTGGTTTTCGAAGTTCTTTAACAGTCCGCTGTGGCCTTTTTAATCAAACCGGCCCAATGTTGCAGAAAGAGGTTTAGGATGAAAAATTATGGTTTGCTGATTATGAGTCTTGTCTTCGGATTGACCTGCCAATGGGCACAGGCGGATCGGCTCAAAGATATCAGCTCGGTAGCTGGCGTACGCACCAATCAGCTGATTGGCTATGGTTTGGTCGTTGGTCTTGATGGCACGGGCGACAAAACCCCTTTTACCAAGCAAACCTTTCGTAACATGATGGCGCAGTTCGGCGTGATTATCCCAGCCAATATTGACCCAAAGTCAAAAAATGTTGCCGCCGTGACCGTACACGCCGTGCTACCCTCCTTTGCTAAACCAGGCCAGACCATTGACGTTACCGTTTCCTCCTTAGGCGATGCAAAAAGTCTGCGAGGCGGTTCCCTACTCATGACACCGTTAAAAGGTTTGGATAATCAGGTTTACGCAATTTCTCAGGGCAATTTGGTCGTTGGTGGGTTTGGCGCCGACGGCGCCGATGGCTCCAGAATTACGGTTAACGTACCCAGTGTTGGCCGCATACCCAACGGGGCGACGGTGGAGCGTTCAGTACCCAATGCCTTTGCTCACGGCGATAGCCTTACCTTCAATTTGAATAGCCCAGATTTTACCACCGCAAAACGGGTCTCCGATAAGATGAATCTGCTATTAGGGCCTGATACGGCACAGGCACTTGACGCGACGTCCATCCGGGTCAGCGCCCCCCGCGATGCCGGGCAACGAGTGGCGTTCCTGTCTGTTCTGGAAAACCTTGAGGTCACGCCGGGAGAAGCCACCGCAAAAATCATTATTAATTCACGTACCGGCACGATCGTCATCGGCAAACACGTACTGGTGAGCCCGGCAGCGGTTACTCATGGCAGCTTAACCGTTACCATCACGGAAGATTTTGATGTGAGTCAGCCCAATGCTCTGTCTGAGGGTGGCACAACGCAAGTAACGCCGCAGACTAATATTGAAATTAATCAGGAGGCAAACCGCATGTTCGTGTTCAATCCCGGTACCTCACTAGATGCTATCGTGCAGGCGGTGAATCAGGTCGGTGCCGCTCCCGGTGATTTGATGGCAATTTTAGAAGCACTCAAGCAAGCCGGTGCGCTCAATGCTGATATCGTGGTGATCTAATGGATAATCTGGCTCTGCGTACTCACAACCCGTTACAACAGGCGCAGATATATACTGATTTTGTCGGCCTGGATAAGCTGCGCGGTGAGGCGAAAACCAATAGCAGCGAGGCACTAAAACAAATTGCAGGACAGTTTGAATCCATTTTTATCGGGATTGCGCTTAAAAGTATGCGTAGCGCTAATGAGGCATTTGCAAAAGACAACCCGTTCAACAGTCAGGAGTCACGGCTATATCGCGATATGCTGGATAACCAGCTTAGCCTCACCTTAACACAAGGTAAAGGTATTGGTTTGGCAACTACGATCGTTAAGCAGCTAAGCGCCTATTTGCCGGAAAACCAAAAGTCAGCAGCGCTACCCAAGGTGGACATTAGTCTTTAAGTAACAGCCTCTAAATAACGGAAGAGTAGTATGCCAAGTATACTGGATATTGGACTATCGGGTTTAACAGCGCACCAACGATCGTTGGCGGTGACCGGGCACAATATTGCCAACGCGTCGACCGAGGGTTTCAGTCGCCAATCCAGTGTGGTGCAGGCTCGCACTGCTGATTTTCTCGGGGGCTCTTCTTTTGGTACTGGCGTAGAGGTCACCGGTGTTCGCCGTAGCGTCAATGATTTCTTTATCAACCAGTTACGCAGTGATATCTCGGCGTTTAGTTATTCTGACAGTTTACGTGCGCAGCTGGATCAGCTGGATGCCATTTTTTCTGGCGTTAGCACAGGCCTTGCCGCTAACCAGGAACGATTTTTTAGTGCTTTGCAAGCGGCGAACGATGATCCAACCTCCATCACCGCACGTCAGGTATTTCTGGATGAGGCACAAAGTCTGGTAAAGAAATTTGAAACGCTCTCAAATCAGTTATCCGATAAAGGAAAATCACTGAATCAATTAATCGTTACAACCACTGGAGAGATCAGCGGATTAGCCAACCAAATTGCGCAAATCAATGTAGCCATTATTGAAAAATCCGGTGGTGGTAATATCGGTGAACTTCCTAATGATCTCTTGGATGAACGTGATAGATTGTTGGCTCAACTGGCAGAGTTAGTGGATATACGTACCACTCCCCAAGTGGATGGCGCTATCAATGTATTTATTGGCACAGGACAAGCACTGGTGGTAGGCGGCGAAGCGATGCAGTTGGTGACGCAGGCATCTTCATTTAATGCTGAAGTACCGGAACTTGCCATCAGAACGAAGACGGCAACGGTTGGACTAAATAATGCGATCAGTGGCGGTGTTCTTGGGGCAATGCTCGTTACCCGAGATAAGGTAGTTGGCGATACCGCAAACGAGCTTGGCCGGATTGCTATCGCCATCGCCGACACTGTTAATCAGCAGCACCAGTTGGGCATGGATCTCGATGGGAATCTCGGTGGGAATTTTTTCAATGACGTTAATAGCCCCAGCGCAGTGCTATTACGCACCAAAGCATCCGGCAATAATTCGCTACCACAGGACCAGATGGTGCAGGTCAGCATCGATAACATTAATGCGCTGAAGGTAAGTGATTATCGGGTAACCTTTACCTCGCCAACAACCTATGTGCTGACTCGTCTTAGCGATCAAAAAACCAATGCAGCGATTGATCCCAGCTTGACGGGGACCATCGGTGCCTTGCCGGCGACGTTACAGTTTGATGGCTTATCTGTGGTGCTTGATCGAACCTCAGGTAACTTTGCGACCGGCGACAGCTTTCTGTTGCAGCCCACCAAAAATGGCGCATCGGATATCGGTATAGCGATTGAGCGGCCACAGGAGATCGCACTGGCGTCGCCAATACGAACCAGCTCGAATATTAATAATCAAGGTACGGGGGCGATCGGCCCAGGGCTGGTGACCGATACAAACGTGGCGCTCTTTACCACCACACCGGGGCAGCTCAGCCCTCCTTTGCTCGTGCGTTTCACCAGCGCCACAACCTATGACATTCTTGACAATAGCGGTGGCACGCCGGTGGCGCTGGCACCACCACAAACGGGATTAACTTTCCCGCCGGTGCCCGCTAATGCCTTAATACCCTCAAGTTTTGGTGTGCAGCTTGAGATAACCGGACAGCCGCAGGCCGGGGATACCTTTACGCTCGATTTTAACAGTAATGGCTATCAGGATAGCCGTAATGGTTTGGCAATGAATACCTTCCAAACAACACGGGTTTTGGATAATGGCGCCACCACTCTACAGGGCGCCTATGGTCTGCTCATCCAAAATGTGGGTACCCAAGCAAACCAGGCGCGCTTGAATACAGATGCAGGAAAGACTTTGTTAGAACAGTCCCAAGCGAGGCGGGATTCAGTTTCAGCCGTGAACTTGGATGAAGAAGCCGCCAACCTGATAGAGCTTGAGCAAGCATACAACGCATCGGCGCAGGTAATAAATATCGCCATTTCTATTTTCGATACGCTACTAGGTGCGGTTCGACGCTAATTAAACGGGCTATATCGGTAGAGGAAAACAAAGATTATTGATCAAGCTGTGAAGGTGCTTCAAACAGTTAAAATAATACGGTTAACCAATTAGGCAATACGATGCGCTTATCAACACAACAAATATTTTTAACCAGCCTGAATGGCGTTCTCAATGGCCAGAGTAAACTTGTCGATTTGCAACAGCAGATCTCTTCCGGTAAAAAAATTGAGACACCGGCGGATGATCCGATTGCTTCTTCACAGGTGATTGCCGTCAATCAGCACATCTCCCTGACCCAGCAATATAGCAATAACGCGTCGCTGGCCGAAGGCCGGTTACACTTTGAAGAGTCTGCTCTCAATAGTATTGAAGATGTGCTTCAGCGCGTACGCCAGTTAACCGTTCAGGCCGGCGATGGCGCACTCGCTTTGCAAGATAGTAAGGCCATTTCAGTTGAAATAAAACAACGTCTGGAACAGCTAGTCAACTTGGCAAACTCTCGCGACAGCAACGATCAGTTTATATTCGGCGGCTTTCAATCGGGGCAATCCCCCATCACCAAAGGGAGCACCGGAGGCTATAACTATCAAGGCGATGAGGGCCAACTTTTTATCAAAGTTGCAGACAATACCAATGTTGCTGTTTCCGATTCCGGTAAGTCGCTCTTCATGGATATCGATGAGCCCCTCAATTTTAGTGCAACCCCGAACGGCGGCAATACCGGGTCTGTCGTCGTAAGCGATCAAGCCGTGCTGAATCAAAAAAGTTTCGAGTCGTTTCATCCCGATGGTGCCACTATCACTTTTGATACAACCGGGCCTATCACTACCTACACAGTAACCCGAATTTCTGATGGCGGCGTAATTTCCGGAGGCGACCCTGCAGCGCCCCTATCGAATGTGCCCTATGTCGCTGGTGAGGCCTTAACGTTCGAAGGGATGCATATTGAATTAAGTGGTGCCCCTGCTAACGGTGATAGCGTCAATGTGACCAGCCTTGTTGCCACAAAACTGGATGTGTTCTCGGCTATTGAAAAGCTAGCCATTGGGTTAGAAGGAAGCTCTGCCACACCCCTGACTCAATTAGGATTATCAGAATTGGTTGCCGATTCATTAATCAGCCTGGATAGCGCACTGGACAATGTACTCCAGACTGAAGCGCAAATTGGTAGCCGCTTAAATGTGATCGACGATGCCGTGGCAGTCAATGAGAATATTAAGTTAATCGGACAGCAGACTTTGTCTGATTTAGAAGATATTGATTACGCAGATGTTTTGAGCAAGCTATCACTACAAAGTTTTATTCTGGAAGCCACACAGAGTAGTTTCGTCAAAATCACTAACCTTTCCCTGTTTAATTTCCTGCGTTAAGTGCTTAAAATCGGATAAAACTGGCTCGTTTTGATTTAGCTTTAGTTAAATAGCTGCAAGAGTATAGGGTTCGAAAGTTCCTTAGCTTTGATAAGCCCTGACAGCGCTAGCGCCAGTCTGTAGGTTCTTCAGAATACCTCGTGCTTGCTCTTGTCCCCGGCGGGCGATACCAAGCACCTGTTCATCCATCGCCATGATTTGTTTGATTTGATCCTGAATACGTAGTGCATTTTCGACCGTGAGTGGTTTTGAGAAATATTCACGAATCAGTTTATCGCGATACTGCGCTTGTAGAGGCAAATCAGTCCACCGCGCTTCCTGCGCGGCATCAACTAATTCTTGGCTGGCCAGGAGAATAGCACGCCATTTTAATTCCAACGCCAATTTGCTAGAAGATTGTACTGTCATCTTTAGATTGCCGCCGCAGACACAGCGGCTTGATTGTTATGAAATTCAGTAGGAATGCCATCCCATCCGGTTTTAATTTCACGTAATAGCGCAATCACTTCATCCACGATTTCCATATTGTTATTTACACTTGCCTCCGTCAAACGACGCACCATGTAGTCATAGAGCGCATCTAAATTGGATGAAATCTGACCACCGGATTCCATGTCCAAGCAACCTTGTAGGCCACTGATAATATCAATACTTTTTCCAAGCAGCTCACCTTTGCCCGCAAAGTCCTTGCGTTCGATGCAGCCTTTGGCGCTGGATAAACGTGATAAAGCACCGTTAATCAGCATAGCAATAAGTTGATGAGGGTTTGCGTCGACGATACCAGACTGGGTGTTAACACTTTGGTACTGTTTTATCGCTCGGCGATCATTCATCGAATTCTCCAAATAGAATTATTAATTGTTTGAGGTATTGCCAGTGACGATACGGTTAGTATTCGCCAACTGTTGTGTTAAAAATTCACTGGTCGAGTTTAATTGGCCTAATAAAATATCCAAAGCGGCAAACTGTTGCCGGGTTCTTGCCTCTATGGTGGCAAGTTTTTGGTCCAACGCGACACGGTCAGCTGAGATTTCCTTCAACGTAGCATCAAAACCATCTTCTCTTACACTGATGATGCCCGTGGTGGAGAGAAAGCCTGTCGTCAAATCATCCAGTTGTTTGGCTAAGCCATTGGTACCGGCGAAAAACTCACCAATATCATTGAAGTTGGTTTCCAAGGCGCTATTCAACATGGTTTGATCCAGTTCCAATTTACCCTTTTCTCCGGTAGTGATACCTAATTGAGAGAGGTTGGTATAGGCGCCACTGCCGTCACTTATGGAGCCATAGAGTATTCTTTCCAGTTGTCGTTCAGCTGTACGAATTGTCGCATCGCCATTGAGTAGCCCTGCTTCGCCTGTGGCGGCGTTATAGTCTGATAATAAGTTGAAGGTATCTTTGAGGGCATTAAAGACAGTAACGAAAGAGGAAACCTTGCCTTGAATCGCGGTTTTGTTGAGAGCGACCGTGAGTGTCTCAGGAGGGTTATTGATCGGATCGACAGATTGCTTTAACGCGCTAATCGTAACCCCTTGGATGGCATCCTTAAATTCATTCGTAGAACTGCTGACGGTAAAACCATCGACAGTAATTTTACCATCGGTGGCGGCAGTTAATTCAGTTAAACGATTATTACCATTACCTGCCTGAAAAAATAACTGTGATAAGCCTGCCGCGTCATCATGAGTACCGTCATCATCAAGTACAGTAATTTCTATGGCGTTGCTAGCCCCTGTATTGATTGTGCTAATCACTAATTTGGATTCGCTACCACCGTTCCCGTCATCAACGGTGAGGATATTCGCTGAGACTTTTTCCCCGGCGCTAGAATTATTGATAGCGTCTTTGATGGCGCTGACAGAACCCGTGGGGATATTGATATTATAAGAACTGCCGCCAGCTTCGATAGTGATCGAGCCCGTGCCGACAATGCTATCCGGTGTCTCAAAAGCCGTTGTGGTCAGCTTATGGGCGGCGGCCAAGTTGAGTACATTAATGTTTGTCGTGCCAACGGAAGCCGTGCTATCGGCAGTAGCAGTAAATGTGTCCGGGTCGCTAGAAGTGGTCGAGCGATCTTGAAATTCAGAAAGAGTTTTAAGGTCTTTGAGTGTCGTTTGGAAATCCGATAATGCACTCTTGAAAGAGCCGAATGCAGAAATCGAAGCCTGAGTTTCTGCTTCTTTCAGATCAAGGCGATTGGTGGTAGGCCCACGTTCCGCCTGAATCAGTTTTTCCAGAATTGAATTGAGTTCCAATCCCGATCCAATACCCAATGATGTGACTGACGCCATAATTAAGCCTGCTTATCTGGTTAAACCTGCATAGTGTCTTGTCTAATAAAACACCTGTTAGTCAATAACTATGCAGGTTTCTTGCCAGCTACTGCGCAAGGGTCTAGATATTTATTTTAACGAGCAAACCTTCGCTTACCTGGGCCGCAATCGCCTCTGAAATGCGCTGCATTTCTTCGGAAGGTATTTCGCGTATCAGCTCATCGGTTTGGGCATCATAAACTTCAATAATTGTGCGCCCAGAAGATTCAGAAACACTAAAGTGAATGCTGCGCTGAATATTCTGTACAAAATTATTGACGTTATTAACTACGACTTCCAGTTCCTGTTGGTTTGGCTCATTGGTTTGAGCTTGAACAGTTGACGACGAAATGGAATCTATCGTCGGTTTTACTGCTGCATCCTTGCCTGCCGCTTCCCGGGTTTGTGATCCCTGAACCTGGTTAGAAGATAGCGAGGTAGCATTGTTAATTTGAATCGCCATAACGTGCACCTATCTAAAATATGGTTTGTAGATGAAGCCAAAGCATCCTAACTTTGGCTTCAAGCCTACTAACGCCTCGGGCTTACTGCAGCAAAGATAGTACTTGCTGAGGTAAAGCATTGGCCTGGGCCAGAATCGAGATACCCGCCTGTTGCAGAATGGTCGCACGAGTCAGATTTGCCGTTTCCGCAGCAAAATCTGCATCCAAAATCCGAGACCGCGCAGCACTAAGGTTTTCAGCGGTAGTGCTCAGGTTGGCAATGGTGGATTCAAAACGGGTTTGAACCGCACCTAGGCCAGCGCGAATACTATTTACTTGACTGAGTGCGCCGTCGAGAATCGAAATGGCATTGTTAGCACCCGTAACGGTTGAAATGTTCACGGTATTGAGCTTAGACAGTGCCGGGGACGCACTGGATAAACCGGCAAAGGCCAGATCAGCACCACCCAGAGTAAAGTTGGAAGCCGAGCTCAAAGTCAGCGTACCACGGGTGGTTTTACCATCCGCATCATCTGCTGGAACAACACCGGGTGTGGTTATTGCTGAAGTGATAGCAGCAGCATTCGTGGCCACCTCAACTGGAACAGCACCTCCAGCAGTCACTGTGTTAATACCTAAAACATTTGACGTCAATGTCAGCGTAGTGGCAGTCGTACCGCTGGTATCCACAGTGCTGCGGCCGGCCGCAACCTCCGCATCAATTGCTGCTTCAAGTGCGGTGATTGCTGCGCCATGAGCAGCCCCGCTAGCAAGCACTACAGCGACATTACCGGATGTCACATTAGCCGCATCAGTTACAAATTGATAGGTTTGACCGCCAATGACAATTGTGTCGCCAGTACCTGCCGTGTCACCGGTAACAACACCTGTTCCAGCTGGTGCGCTAGCAGCGCTTGAAACGTTTGCATCAAAAGTGAGTGTTACAACTTCATTAACCGTCGCCCCTACACCGTCCGAAGCATCCAAACCGGTGGCGTTTTGAATATTTTGAATAGCGACCTGCCTAGTTGCCGCATCTGTACCACTAGTGGTCAATGTGATATCTCTACCGTCTGCTGCGGTTAAGGTCAAAGCACCAGTGCTTGAATCGGCAGTTGCAGTAACGCCTGTTTGAGTACTAACGGCATTAATAGCGTCACGCGCGTTACGACCCTGAGTGATGGCGCTTGTGCTGGAAGCAACCGAGCCCACAGAAATACCGTTGATCACCAACTCTCCATTGCTAAGGCCAACACCCACCAAGGGTGCGCTGCCAGTAACTGAATTAGTTGCCGTTGCAGTAACACCGGTTTGGTTGGTGACGGCATTAATAGCGGTTGCTTTTGCCGCTGCACTGGCTGCAGTAACGCCAGCGGCTGATGTTTGTGCCGAAACACCGACTTCTATACCATTGATAGTGAGTCCATCGCCATCAAAAGCGCTGCTTGAGACCGCAGAGCTGGTTACCTGAAACGCACCTAAAATATCGGTTGTCGCACCGGCGACAGAAAAATTAATAGTTTGGTTCGCATTGGCCCCTACTTGGAATTGAGCGGATGAAAATGATCCATCCAGAATATTCGTGCCGTTAAATTGCGTGGTTTGACCAACACGGTCGATTTCAGCCAATAATTGCTGAACTTCCGCATTCAGTGCGGCCCGGTCTGAAGCTGAGTTGGTGGAGTTAGCGGACTGCAAGGCCAGTTGACGAATACGTTGCAGCGAATCACCACTTGCATCAAGCGCACCTTCAGCGGTTTGCGCCAGAGAGATACCGTCATTGGCGTTACGAACCGCTTGGTTCAAACCGTTAATTTGGGTGGTGAATCGTGAAGAAATTGCTAAGCCTGCAGCGTCATCCTTAGCGCTGTTGATACGCAAACCGGACGACAACCGCTCCAGCGAAGTATTCAACTGACTTTGAGAAGAGTTTAAATTTCTTTGCGCGTTAAGAGATGCAATATTGGTATTAATTACCTGTGCCATTTTAATGCTCCTTCTTTCTTACGGTCTTCTGCTCCTGTTAGTTTGAGTTAGGAGCGACCGATGAAAGTGGTTGATGAAAAGGCGATAAAATCGCCCTGCCAAACTGTTATCGACGTCAGGAGGGGAAACTTTAATAAAAAATATCAGTATGAGCGGATAGTTTTTGGTAGGGATTACAGCGCCAAATTGGTAGGCTACCAACTATGTATATAACAACGCCAATTACGACTGAAAATATCCCTGTGGAAAACGGGGCACTCACGCTTTTGCAGGGTGTTTTTCCCGAGTGGGAATCACAAAAACTGTTTGTACGGTTGCTCGATGAAATCAGCTGGCAACAACCTCTTATCCACGTTGCCGGAAAAAAACTGAGAATTCCTCGCCTGCAAGCCTGGCACGGAGATACTAAGGCTCGATACCATTACTCTGGGCTGTCGCTCGACCCAGTCGCATGGACAGAATTATTATTGCTGATTAAGACGCGGGTGGAGCAGGTTTCGAATACTGTATTCAACAGCCTGTTGCTGAACCGATATCGCGACGGTCGGGACAGTGTTGGTTGGCATAGTGATGATGAAGTGGAGTTGGGAAGAAACCCCACTATTGCATCGCTTAGCCTGGGTGCAACCAGATCATTTCGATTGCAGCATAAAAACCGACCGGAATTAAAAGTAAAGTTGGAATTGCAACAGGGTTCAGTATTAGTGATGGCAGACGAGCTGCAGCACCATTGGCGGCACCAGTTGCCAAAAACGCAAAAACCTGTGGGAGAGCGGGTAAACCTCACCTTCCGAAGAATTTATGCCTAAAGCTTGATTAAAATCCCTATTCGGGAAGTTGAAAGCAAATATTTTTGCTGAAAAATTGGATTAGCTCGATATACTGGCTCTCCTGAAAATAACGCGAAACCCTAATATAAATAACCTTTGAACAGACTCGCTATGAAAACCGCCGTCATCAGAAAATTATTTTTAGATTATTTCGAAAGCCAGCAACATGAAGTAGTCGCCAGCAGTTCGTTAGTGCCGGGCAACGACCCTACCCTGCTATTTACCAATGCCGGGATGGTGCAGTTCAAAGATGTGTTTCTGGGCAAAGACAAACGCAATTACGTGCGTGCGACCAGTTCACAGCGCTGCGTGCGCGCCGGCGGCAAGCACAATGATTTGGAAAACGTCGGCTATACGGCACGTCACCACACCTTTTTTGAAATGCTGGGCAACTTTAGTTTCGGTGATTACTTTAAAAAAGAAGCCATAGAGTTCGCCTGGGACTTTTTGACCAATGTGCTCAAATTACCGCAGGAAAAGCTATGGGTGACCGTCTATAAAGATGACACGGAGGCGGAAGCCATTTGGTTAAAAGAATTAGGCGTGTCCGCCGAGCGCTTTTCTCGGCTTGGAGAGAAAGATAATTTCTGGTCGATGGGCGATACCGGCCCCTGTGGACCTTGCTCGGAAATATTTTACGATCACGGCCCAGATGTCGCTGGCGGTCCACCAGGTAGCCCGGAAGAAGATGGTGATCGCTATATCGAAATCTGGAACCTGGTATTTATGCAGTATGACCGTTCCGCTGATGGTACTTTGGCACCCCTGCCGAAACCTTCAGTTGATACCGGCATGGGGCTGGAGCGCATTGCGGCTGTGATGCAGTCTGTACACAACAATTACGAAATTGACCTGTTTCAAAAACTGCTGCAAGCCGCCGCGGATATTGCTGGATTGGGTCAGCTAGCGAATACTTCATTGCGGGTCATAGCGGATCATATTCGTTCCTGTAGCTTCTTAATTGCTGATGGCGTTGTTCCCTCCAACGAAGGTCGTGGCTACGTATTACGCCGCATTATCCGCCGTGCAGTTCGGCACGGTAACAAGCTGGGTATTAACAAACCCTTCTTCCATCAACTAGTCAGGCCATTAGCGGCCGAGATGGGCGAAGCTTACCCCGAGCTTATAAAGATGCAGGCTCAAGTAGAAAAGATTTTGTTACAAGAAGAGGAGCAATTCGCCAAAACCTTAGATCAAGGTCTGCGTATTCTGGAGCAAGATTTGGAAAACCTGGCGGGCACACAAATTCCGGGAGATACTGCTTTCCGCCTCTACGACACCTATGGTTTTCCGGTCGACTTAACCGCCGATATTGCACGTGAGCGTGGTCTTAGCGTTGATATGGAGAGTTTTGAAAAAGCAATGTCAGCGCAGCGAGCGCGAGCGCGGGCGGCCAGCCAGTTTGATGTAGACTTGCGCAGTGATCTGGCGCTTGAAGGAGTGACAAGTTTTTCTGGCTATGAACACTTATCCGGCCACGCTCAAGTGCAATCTCTCATTCTCAACGGTGAAAATGTGGCACGGCTCCAGGCTGGCGACAAAGCAATGGTGCAGTTAGATCAGACCCCCTTCTATGCTGAGTCAGGCGGCCAGGTAGGTGATACCGGGCTGTTGAGCTGGCCCGAAGGCTCCTTTCGAGTGGACGACACCACCAAACAAGGCGATGTATTTTTACACCGAGGTGAAGTGCTGGACGGCGAGCTGCGCATAGGCAGTACAATCAACGCCGAAGTGGATCATGTCAAACGTAAAGCGACCGCACTGAATCATTCAGCAACCCATATTCTGCACTCGGCTCTACGCCAAGTGCTGGGTGACCATGTGGCGCAGAAAGGCTCTTTGGTTGACCCCGAAAGGCTAAGGTTCGATTTTTCTCACTTTGAAGCAATGACCGCAGACCAGGTTAATCAAGTTGAAGCTATAGTCAATCAACAGATACAAGCGAATACTCCGGTGGAAACGCAGGTAATGGCATTGGATGACGCCATGGAAAAAGGTGTGATGGCGCTATTTGGAGAAAAGTATGGCGAGAAAGTTCGTGTGCTGTCCATGGGAGACGGTTTTTCGGTAGAACTCTGTGGAGGAACTCATGCGGCCCGAACTGGCGATATCGGCCTGTTTAAAATTGTCTCGGAAAGCGGTATTGCGGCAGGTGTACGCCGGATAGAAGCTATTACAGCCCAGAGTGCTTTAACTTACCAAAATGAAACGGAACAAAACCTACAGGCGGTAGCCAATTTAGTCAAAGGCTCGCGTGACGGCACGGTCGAAAAAGTTCGTCACTTAGTCGCCAAAAATAAACAGCTTGAAAAGGAAATTGCTGAGCTAAAAGCTAAGCTTGCCGGCAGTGCTGGCAGCGATTTAGCGTCGCAGGCACTGGATATTCAAGGAATAAAGGTGTTAACACACGCATTCAATGGCATTGATAATAAATCGTTACTGAGCACCATGGATCAGCTAAAATCAAAGCTTGGCACTGCAGTTGTCGTTTTAGCTGGCGTCAATGGCGATAAAATAAGTCTAGTAGCGGGTGTCACCAAAGATACCACTGACCGGATAAAAGCCGGAGAGCTGGTAAATTTGGTAGCCCAACAAGTTGGTGGTAAAGGAGGCGGCAGGCCAGACCTGGCCCAGGCGGGTGGAAATAACCCTTCAGCATTGCCTAAGGCCTTAGCTAGCGTTGTTGACTGGGTAGAGCAGAGACTGTAGAACGCTATGCCAGACAAATATCGACTCTTGTAATTAATTGGCTAACTAGTAATCATTTACCACTGCTTCGAATAAAATCAATTTATTGAACAATTTATGTTCAAATTAGATAGCATTTGTTGTTAAATGCTGCCTTTTAATTTTGCTGTAAAATACAACTTAATATGGCACTTTACGTACAAAAATTCGGCGGCACCTCAGTAGGCTCAATTGAGCGTATCCAAGCTGTCGCCGATAAAATTATTAAATTCCGACAGGATGGGCATGATATCGTGGTCGTGGTGTCTGCTATGAGCGGAGAAACCAATCGGCTCATTGAGCTTGCCAAAGCCATCGACTCGGATCCATCAGCGCGAGAGCTGGATGTCTTGGTATCCACCGGGGAGCAGGTTACTATTGCCCTGCTCAGCATGGCACTCAATAAAAAAGGCTGCGCCGCCCGTTCCTATACCGGCGGCCAGGTAAAAATTCTCACCGATAATGTATATTCGAAAGCGCGTATACTGTCCATCGATGAAGAAAATATGCGAAAAGACCTGGAGGCGGGGCGTGTTGTTGTCGTCGCTGGTTTCCAGGGGGTCGACGAAGAAGGTAACATCACGACTTTAGGACGCGGCGGTTCAGATACCTCCGCTGTGGCATTGGCGGCTGCGTTAAAAGCCGATGAGTGCCAAATATATACCGATGTGGACGGTGTCTACACAACGGACCCCCGAGTGGTCGACAAAGCACGCAGATTGGATTGCATTACCTTTGAAGAAATGCTTGAAATGGCGAGCCTCGGTTCTAAAGTTTTACAGATTAGATCAGTAGAGTTTGCCGGGAAATACAACGTGCCGTTACGCGTACTCTCTAGTTTTGAGGATGGCCCAGGCACACTGATAACATTAGAGGATAATGATACGATGGAACAACCCATTGTTTCCGGAATTGCTTTTAATCGTGATGAAGCCAAACTTACGGCGCTGGGTGTGGCCGATGTACCGGGCGTGGCAGCGCAAATAATTGGCCCCATCAGCGATGCGAATATCGAAGTCGATATGATTATCCAAAATACGGCGCGGGATAAATCAACGGATTTCACCTTTACCGTTCATCGAAATGATTATGAGCGCGCCAAAAAGATTCTTGAGCAACAAGTCACTAGATTAAATATTCGTGAAATTATTGGTGACGATACCATCGCCAAGGTGTCTATTGTTGGAGTTGGCATGAGATCACATGCTGGCGTTGCAAGTAAAATGTTTCGGTGCCTCGCTGCAGAAGCAATAAATGTACAGTTGATTTCTACCTCGGAAATTAAAATTTCGGTAGTCATTAATGAGAAGTATTTGGAGTTGGCGGTAAGAGCGCTACATAGTGCTTTTGGCTTGGATGCTATGGAAACGGATAAATAGGCTAAAATTACGGAAATTAGGTGATCGAATAATTTTATTACGTATAACCGATGTAGCCCTTTTAATGAATTAACTGGTATAGTTACTGTGGTAACCGGGGAGAGATTTAGATGTTAATATTGACGAGACGAGTAGGTGAAACGCTAAAAATTGGTGACGATGTAAATGTCACCGTATTGGGCGTGAAAGGCAATCAAGTCCGCATAGGTGTTGATGCGCCCAAGCACGTATCTGTTCATAGAGAAGAGATTTACGACCGCATTCACAAAGAAAACCAAGCGGCCGATGGTCAGGACGAGCAAGACTAAATTTTTATTATATTACCGCTTTGAATTTTCCCTAAACATGGTATTATCTCGGCCCTTAATTGGAGAGGTGGCCGAGTGGCTGAAGGCGCGCCCCTGCTAAGGGTGTATGGGTTAATAGCTCATCGAGGGTTCGAATCCCTCCCTCTCCGCCACGACTAAAAAGTTTACCTAATACGCACTCGTAGCTCAGCTGGATAGAGTACTCGGCTACGAACCGAGCGGTCGGAGGTTCGAATCCTCCCGAGTGCGCCATCTTTTAAGGGTGTATACCGAGGACAAGGTTTACACTTTATACCGGAGACATAGTTGAGGTCGGTTCTACCCGGCCCTAATCCTCATCAAAGAATCCTAAATCATATTTCATAAAGCTGACAAGCCAAATCTTATCGGCAACTTCTGGCTCTACCCCAGGCTCTACCCCATTATCGGGGGATCGGCACTCATCAAACTCGGTTGATAATACCATCCCACCCGCAGTGGGCGGACTTTTGGACGATTTGGTAAACTGGTAATTTTTAAGAGAATTATAATATGGCATACGATTCAGAGAATATTTTTGCGAAAATTCTACGCGGCGAAGCACCAGCGTTTAAGGTCTACGAAAACGAATTTGCTTTAGCCTTTATGGACGTTATGCCGCAAGTTGATGGGCATACGTTGGTCATACCCAAGGATAATGCCGAAAATCTTTATGATGCAGACCCGCTGATTCTAGGCGAAACGATACAGATGGTGCAGATGGTCGCGCGTGGCGTAAAAAAAGCGTTCAAAGCCCCCGGCGTGATGATTGCTCAGCTTAATGGCTCTGAAGCTGGGCAAACGGTTTTCCACTTACACTTCCACATCATGCCAAGGTTTCAAGGGCTTGAGTTTAAAATCCACGCTCGTGATATGGCAGACTTTAGCCTGCTGGAAACTCACGCGCAAAAAGTTCGTGAGGCGTTAGGTAAGTGAAGGTTGGGCGCCAACAAAGCTGGAGTCTCAAAAGGTCGGTGAAGACTTGATATACTCAACAGCCTAACCTAGCAACATGGATTTACCCATTAAATGCACTTGATAACCTTTTCTGTTTTCAAAGCAATATTAGTTTAAAATCCCTACAACAAAATATTTTGATCTTTTCGCGTAAATCGAGAGTAGAAAGGCCAGTATGACATCTCTTTACAATCAACAGGTCGGCACCAAGTATCATATCTATAACAGCCTATTTTTAAACCTGCCATTTCGCAACGTTTATGAGACTGGCACCTTGCTACCCCTATTTCATCGGCAGTGTGAGGAAGGGTTCAGTAACGGTTTGGACGCTACCGAAATTATCGAAGGATTTTTTCGCGACTATACGCAGGATAACCTGAAGTACGAGCATATCGACCTGCTCTTCAAGTTCATTCAGTATGTCGAGCGACAAATTGCGCTATTTGATTCCATTGAAGATTCCGCTTTTGAGCAGATAAACGATATCAGTGGCAAAGGATCACTAAAGGCATTATTAACCCAAGCCAGCCAAAACGGGACCGAGCTTAAACTGAAGGAAAAGTTGCAGCACTTTAGCCTGCGCGTAGTGCTGACGGCTCACCCGACTCAATTCTACCCCGGCCCGGTGTTGGGTATTTTGACTGATTTAGAACAAGCCATTCGTGAACATGATTTAGCAACCATCAATCTGTTGCTGCAACAGCTAGGGAAAACCGGCTTTATTAAAAATGAAAAGCCGACGCCTTTCGATGAAGCTGTCAGCCTTTGTTGGTTTCTGGAAAACGTTTTCTATGGAACTATCGCAGATATCGTGCAGAGTTTGGGAAATCAATTACAAATACCGCTGGAAACCTGGAACAACGAGGGGCTGATTAAAATCGGCTTTTGGCCGGGTGGTGACCGCGACGGTAATCCGTTCGTGAATAGTGAAACCACTCTCAAGGTAGCCGCCCGCCTGCGTGAAACGATTTTAAGATGCTATTACCGCGACGTTCGCTTGCTCAAGCGTCGACTCACCTTTGCCGGCCTTGATAAAGCACTTAGTAACATCGAGCAGACGCTCTACGCCATGACCTTTGCCGGTGAAACAGGTTACAGCACAGCCGATGCGCTGCTAGAAGAACTGGGTAATGTGAGGCAACAGTTGATTGCGGAGCATGACGGTTTGTTTCTTAACTTGCTGGATGAGTACATGCTCAAAGTAAACCTCTTTGGGTTTCACTTTGCGACGCTAGATATTCGTCAGGATAGTCGTAAGCACGAACAAGTGTGGAAGGTACTGTTGGATCACTTGGACAGCCCTAACAGCGATGACTTTGAACAACTGCCTGATCAGGAAAAGATTAACCACCTGCTATCGCTGCAGCATAGCCCAGAAGATTTACAAACCCCGGATGCGTTTGCCAATGACACTCTCGCTAGCGTCGCTGCTATCAAACAAATTCAGGAAAATAACGGGCGCTCCGGTTGCGAACGTTATGTCATCAGCAACTGTCAGGCGGCACTGCATGTCATTCAGGTATTTGCGCTGTGTAAGCTCATGCATCAAACCGAACATCCCCAGGTGGATGTGGTGCCGTTATTCGAAACTATCGACGACCTCAGTCACGCCGAGAAAATAATGGCGGAGTTATACTCGCTTCCCGAATACCGCAAACATCTGCGCCAGCGAGATAACAAGCAGACCATCATGTTGGGTTTTTCAGATGGCACTAAAGACGGTGGTTATCTACGTGCGAACTGGTCGATTTTCCGAGCAAAAGAGCAGTTAACCCTTCTTTCCAAACAATACGGCATTACCACGCTGTTCTTCGATGGCCGCGGCGGCCCGCCCGCGCGCGGCGGCGGCAATACCCATGATTTTTATGCTTCTCTCGGCAACACCATTGAGCAGGATGAGGTGCAAATAACCATCCAAGGGCAGACCATCAGCTCTAACTTTGGTCGCGCAACTTCCTGTAAGTATAACCTCGAGCAACTGCTGTCGGCTGGTTTACAGAGCGTCGTTGAGACAGGTGCAGACTCCAACCTCAGCGAAGCCGACAAAGCCTTACTTGACGCCTTGGCTGATGCCGGTTATCAAGCCTATCTCGACCTTAAACATGACCCCAAATTTGTTCCTTATCTGGAAGATATCACGCCGCTAACCTTTTTTGGCGACACCAATATTGGCTCGCGCCCGGTGAAGCGGAATTCCAGCGAAGGTTTAAAATTTGAAGACCTGCGCGCAATACCCTTCGTCGGCGCCTGGGCGATGATGAAACAAAACATTCCCGGATTTTACGGTGTCGGCTCAGCCCTCGAAGCACTGCAAAAGAAAGGCCAGCTAGAAGAGTTAAAAGCCTTATACCAACGCTCTCTCTTTTTTCGCACGCTGATTGGTAACAGCATGATGTCTTTGACTAAAACTAACTTTGCAGCCACCCAAGGCCTACGGCACGACGCTGAGTACAGTGAATTTTGGCAAAAGATGCATACCGAATTTGAACGCTCGGTGCACATGGTGCTGGAAGTCTCCGAACTATCGGAACTGATGGGTAATAACCTGTTAAAACGGGATTCAGTACAACTTAGGGAATCAATCGTACTTCCTGTCGTCACCATTCAGCAATATGCACTCACCAAGCTGAGAACCCTGGGGCCAGATGAAAAGGCGGATGAATCGCTTTACCGCAAACTGATTATCCGCTGTATGTTTGGCATCATTAATGCTGCACGCAATTCTGCATGATCGCCTTACTAACCACACCTGTTGTATGATGCTTGCGGCTTTCATTTAGACCGTAATTACCGCTTAATTTTCTGAGTCGACACTCACTTGATACAAAGACTTTCCGATGGTATTTCCCAGGTTCCGCCAGCGGACGAAGACCTATTCGAGCGCATCGCCAATGGTATCGAAACCCAAGGCTACGTCATTCTGCCCACGACACTGCCCTCCCCAGTTGGCGACAGCCTGCTGCAATACCTAAGCATATTGGAGGAAGAGCGTTTTCACCAAGCCCAAATTGGTCGTGGTCAGGAACAAACGCCAAATCAATTTATCCGACGCGACAAAATCTATTGGATGGAAGAAACCCATCCCAACGCCAAAGTTTGGTTCGACTGGACACAACGACTCAAGACTTATCTGAATCGCCGCCTGTTCCTGGGTTTATTCTCCTTCGAAAGCCATTTCGCGCTATACCAACCG
This sequence comes from Pseudomonadales bacterium, assembly GCA_024234615.1. NCBI lineage: Bacteria > Pseudomonadati > Pseudomonadota > Gammaproteobacteria > Pseudomonadales > Pseudomonadales bacterium. The sequence continues at coordinate 1,008,498 of JACKNY010000001.1, read as the reverse complement.
GGCGACTTTTACAAAAAGCACCTCGATGCCTTTCGCGGCGAATCCAACCGAGTGCTGACCCTAGTGACTTATCTGAATATGGGCTGGGAGCCAGATCAGGGCGGCGAACTGGTGCTTTACAACCCCCAAGATGACAGTGAAATCTGTAAAGTAGTACCTACCTTCGGCACCTTGATTTTATTTCTCAGCGAAGAGTTCCCTCATGAAGTCCTGGCCGCAAACCGAGACCGCTACAGCGTTGCAGGTTGGTTTAGGGTGAATACATCGATCAATCATCAGATAGATCCGCCTAGATGAGATAGGTTTATATCTTTCATCATTCTGCCCTATACACGAAAACCTAGGGTTATCTAATATTTATCAGCGCTAATTTTGCCAAGTGAATATTTTCGTTTATTCCTCGCTTCTCTTCTAAAGTAACCCAACACTGCCATAGATAAAAACTATCGACCCAATCAAAACTATTGATTGGATAGTAATAAGTTACCCTGCAAGAATGCCATCGTAACAAGTAAAACCGACTGAAAATCGGTTAATTCTGACACGAGAATATTATTAGGAGGCATCAATGTTTAAGAAACCAATACCCTTAATAGCCCTACTGGTGGTCGGATTATCTCCGATTGCTCCTATCCATACTGCGTTTGCCCAAGACAAGGCCATGGCAGCTATGACAGAGGTAACGACCAATGAATACTGGTGGCCCAACCGCTTGGATCTCAAACCACTTCGTCAACACTCACCGGCATCCAATCCGCTGGGTGAAGAATTCAACTACGCAAAAGCATTTGCAAGCCTGAATCTGGATGCCGTGAAGCGAGATCTTGAGATACTGATGACAACCTCACAGGACTGGTGGCCGGCAGACTTTGGCCACTATGGCCCATTTTTTATTCGCATGGCCTGGCACAGCGCGGGCACCTACCGCGTCAGTGACGGCCGCGGCGGTGCCGATGCCGGTATGCAGCGTTTTGCTCCGCTCAACAGCTGGCCTGACAATGCTAACCTGGACAAAGCCCGGCTGCTGCTCTGGCCGATCAAACAAAAGTACGGCGCAAGCATTTCCTGGGGAGACCTGATGGTGCTGGCCGGAACCGTGGCGATGGAATCGATGGGGTTCAGAACCCTGGGCTTTGCTGGCGGACGTGTTGACGGCTGGGAACCCGAAGTGATCAACTGGGGCGCTGAACGTAAATGGCTCGCGGACAACAAACGCTACGAAGGCAAAAGAGAACTGAAAAATCCTTTTGGCGCCGTGCAAATGGGTTTGATCTATGTGAACCCAGAAGGTCCTAACGGCAACCCTGATCCCCTTGCCGCCGCCGAGGATATTCGTCTGTCATTCGGACGCATGGCGATGAACGATGAAGAAACGGCTGCGCTGATTGCCGGCGGCCACACCTTCGGTAAAGCCCACGGTGCAGCGGACCCTTCCAAGTACGTCGGCAGAGAACCGGAAGCGGCAGGCATCGAAGCACAAGGCACTGGTTGGCATAGCAGTTACGGTAGCGGCAAGGGCGCTGATACCATCACCAGTGGTTTAGAAGGCGCCTGGACCAGTAATCCTGCGGCATGGACACACAACTACCTGCAAAACCTCTATGCTTTCAACTGGGTCAAAACCAAGAGTCCGGCAGGCGCGACCCAATGGATTCCGGACGATGATTCGGTAGCAAACCTCGTACCGGATGCCCACGATCGGTCAAAACGGCATGCGCCCATCATGTTCACCACTGACCTGGCGCTGAGGTTCGATCCCGTATATGGCAAGATCACTAAGCATTGGCTCGACAATCCGAAAGAGTTCGAAATAGCCTTCGCTAAAGCCTGGTTCAAGTTAACCCATCGCGATATGGGTCCAAGGACGCGCTATCTTGGTTCTATGGTGCCCAAGGAACAAATGATTTGGCAAGATAACATTCCAGCGGTGGACCATGAGTTAATCAACGCAGAGGATATGAGCCAACTCAAAGCCAACATCCTTAAATCAGGACTGTCCGTTTCTGAACTGGTCAGAACCGCCTGGGCATCGGCGTCAACCTTCCGTGGCACCGATTTCCGCGGTGGTGCTAATGGCGCACGTATTCGCCTTGCGCCCCAGAAAGATTGGGCAGTTAACCAACCAGCCGAATTGGTAAAAGTACTGAAGAAGCTGGAAGGAATCCAAAAGAACTTCAACAAAGCACAATCCGGCGATAAAAAAATATCGCTTGCCGACCTGATTGTGCTGGCCGGTTCCGCTGCGATTGAAGAAGCGGCGAAGAAAGCTGGGTATTCGATTGAAGTTCCCTTTACTCCGGGCCGTATGGACGCGTCGCAAGCACAGACCGATGTCAACTCCTTTGCTGTGCTCGAACCCACCGCAGACGGTTTCCGTAACTACTTCGCCAAAGGTCATTCCAGATCACCGGCAGAGATGCTAGTCGATAAAGCCGACATGTTGTCCCTGACCATTCCTGAGATGACCGTACTAGTCGGCGGCATGCGTGCTTTAAATGCTAATGCCGGAAATACCAAACACGGCGTATTCACCGACAAAGCCGGAACCCTTACCAACGACTTTTTCATTAACCTGCTCGACCTGTCGACCCAGTGGAGCAAGTCATCCAAGTCCGCTGGTATTTACGAAGGCCGTGATCGGGCAACCGGCAAAGTGAAATGGACTGCCACACCAGTAGACCTGATCTTTGGTTCCAACAGTGAATTACGCGCTGTCGCTGAAACCTATGCCTTCGACGACTCGGGTGAGAAGTTTGTCACCGACTTTGTCAACGCCTGGACCAAGGTGATGAATCTCGACCGCTTTGACCTACTTTGGGTCAAAAGCTGAACTGGTCTAAGGCTATTTAAAGTCGGAACATCAGGAACGGCGGCATTGAATTGCCGCCGTTCTTTTATGGTCTGCTTTGGCGGTTAGAGAAGGCGGCCACTAAAGGCATAATGAGTTCGCGAATTGTTGGGCTTAAGCGCTGCGTCTCGGTAAAGACGCTCAACTTATCCGCTATAAGCCTAATTTAGGCCGTATCAGCCAGCAAGAGCTTCGATCACTCGCCATTGCTCAGCCGTGACTGGCTGCACTGACAACCGCCCCTGCTTCAACAGCACCATATCCTCTAACACCGGCAATTGCTTCAATCTAGTCAATGATAACAGCTCGGGAAAAGTCGCCCGCCAACGAACATCCACGCAAAACCAACGCGGAGCATCCTTTGTTGCCTTAGGATCGTAATAACGACTCTCGGCATCAAACTGCGCCGGATCCGGGTAAGCGGTTTTAATCACCTCAGCCTGACCAGCAATCCCCGGACGGGCGCAACTGCTGTGGTAAATGAAAACGCTATCCCCCAACTTAACCTGATCACGCAGAAAATTGCGCGCCTGGTAATTACGGATGCCATCCCAGCGCGCAGTGCCGTCAGCTTTTAGATCATCGATACTGAATTCGTCAGGTTCGGTTTTGAATAGCCAGTGCATGGTTGCTCCTATCTACAAAGATTTGAACTACATTGATAGCGCTGAAATGCAAAAAGCAAATTTAAGCCAATAACGTTGGAACTGATGAGTAGCACATGTTCATCCAATAACCGCCACAAATTCGCCAATAACGTGTAACTCACCTTCACTATTCGCATCAAATTGACTTCACGTCGTCCCCTTCCTAAATAAGTTTCGACAATTGCGTCTTTGCCTGTTCGCTTCACATCAATCCATTGCTTGAGTTCTACTATAATTGCTGTATCGGTTTTGTGCTGATCATTACCAGTAAGTATAAAATCGATGCGATTAGAGGTTTGGGGAATTTTGTATTCGATGGTTACTCCCGCACTACTGAGTATATCTTTGTCACCAAGGATATTATCCATGTACATCATGGAGTTTTTCCATGAATCGATTTCTTGTTTGGTGGTCGTGTGGCCCAGTTTTTCCTGGAATTTATTCAGTATCTTGTCTGCGATGGCATTTGTTATGACATCACTATTGAATTCCGATTTTGTTGCTGAATAAACTATCATAAATTTCCCGTGGTTTGCGGTGACTTCTAATATTCAGTATATTTTTTAGGACTACCTTTTACTTTTTCTGGAGGATATTTTTTCTCGTTTATTTCGATTTTCCTATTTGCCGCACTCAATAAGTCAATATTTAACTTATCTGCGATTCTGACGAGATAAATCTGTATGTCTGCTAGCTCCTCTTCTACTTCACCCAATTTATTTTCGGACAATTTGTATGACTGTTGTTCTGTCAGCCATTGAAAATGCTCAACAAGCTCAGCCGCTTCCGCTATTAGCGCCATCGAAAGGTTCTTTGGAGAGTGAAACTGATCCCAGTCACGGTCTTCGGCAAATTTACGGAGTTTCAACTTAATTGACTCTAACTGATGCATACAAAAATCCTTTATTTCTATATTTCAAGGAGGCCAAAAAGCAGTTTTTGCCGTAGGCACCGAGGGTGACTTTGTGCGGTTTGTCGCGCTTGAATAGCAAAGTAGGTTTGTGCAAAAGCAATTTCCTGCTTCTTAAAGCCTCCGTTTTAGTCCACCAGATAACAGGCGTAGCGTGTCAACATGATATCTTCTACTTCACGGTGTCCACCAGAACCAAATTCAATTAGGGACTGCCAACATATTCATAATTAAGCGAATAATCGTTTCTTTTTGATCCGGCGCAGATTCTGCCACTAGAAGCGTGAGTGCAGCTAGGCCAGTATCGTTGATGTAGGGTTCATCATTAGCATTGAGCAAACGCCTATTCTTGTGCAAAAAATCCACGAACAGGAAGGCTCCACTGCACTTGTTACCGTCGGTAAAGGGATAGTTTTTTATAAAAAAATAGAGCAAGTGTACAGCCTTAACAAAATGGTCTGAAATAACATGTTAAGCCATTTCAAAAGCCGGCGAACCCAGCTCGCCCCAAAAGCACTGAACTACCGAGCAATCCTCTGTAGTTGGCGAGGATTCCTTGATAATTGATTCCTGGTGCTTGAAATTGGTAAATCTTTCGTTCGATTTTACCGGCACCTAGTGCGTCACAACTAACCAAACCCTTAGTTTCCAGTACTCTATTTTTGATCATCGGTAGTTGTCCGGATTTTCCGGACAACTGCATTTTTCAGTAATTTTTCTTGTTTAAAGATATTCCTTATGTGCTCGGAAATGGTTCTGCTAATTTTATCAAACTACTCAACCAGTTGTGCCGGTGACAGCCAAACTGTTTCATTGTCAAAACGTGTTATATCTCGGGTTTTAAGAATCTAGCTCCCTCTCCCGCAGGCGGGAGAAGGTTGGGGTGAGGGGTAAAATAAAAGCCAAATACATCAATATATTACAAGATTTTCCCTCACCTCAATCCTCTCCCAGAGGGAGAGGAAGCTTTTCTTTGTTGAATAAGGCAGTGCCATTCGAATAGAGCCCTTTATTCGTTTAAGCTTTAACAAAATGTCTTTAGAGCGACATTACAGCAAACCAAATCCTTTGTTTTTCTGTTTTTATCAGGTAATCGCACTATCGCCAATTTTGACCACTTTGTCGAGAGCACTCAAAATCAATGGCCACAGAATGACTACCCCTATTCACTCACCTTGCGGTATAGTCTGAGTTCAATTTTCAGCCGTACGCACTTAAGTGCTTACTCAGCCATTATCAGCTAACAGGGAAATCTCAACATGTTAATTGGCATTTTTTGGTTTTCGTTGTTTTTCATCACCTTTTTCACCCTTGCTTATCAACGCGTCGAATTGTTGCGCGCAACCACTATTATTGCCGCGCTGCTACTGGCCTATACCGGCTTTGGCAACGGTCACCCGGCGTGGCTGGTGGTGCTGTGGTTATTATTTGCGGCCTTTGCTCTGCTCAATGTTGCGGAGCTTAGACGCCAATGGATAACGCAACCGTTGATGCAGTTTGCTCGCAAAGTAATGCCGAGCATGTCGACTACGGAGCGCGAAGCGCTGGAAGCAGGAACAGTCTGGTGGGAGGGGGAACTGTTTTCCGGTTCGCCCAATTGGGCCAAGTTGAATGACACGCCTGCACCGAAATTAAGTGCAGAAGAACAGGCTTTTCTCGATGGCCCTACGGAAGAATTATGCACCATGCTCGACGACTGGGAAATCACCCATGAACTGGGGGATATGCCGAAGAATATCTGGGCCTATATGAAAAAGGAAAAGTTCTTCGCAATGATTATTCCCAAGCAATATGGCGGGTTGGAGTTTTCGGCCTTTGCGCAATCTAAGGTACTGGCGAAGCTGTCCAGCCGCAGTACGGTGGCGGCATCCACAGTGGGCGTACCTAACTCGCTGGGGCCAGGTGAGTTACTACTGCACTATGGAACGGAAAAACAAAAGAAGTATTATCTACCTCGCCTCGCAAAAGGCTCTGAAATCCCCTGCTTTGCGCTGACCTCTCCACGCGTAGGTTCCGATGCAACCGCTATTACCGATACGGGTGTCGTGTGCAAGGGCATCTATGAAGATAAAGAGGTGGTCGGTATCCGCCTAAACTGGGATAAGCGCTACATTACCTTGGCGCCAGTGGCGACCGTGTTAGGTTTGGCATTTAAGCTTTACGACCCCGATCATCTGATGGGCGATAAAGATGAATATGGCATCACCGCCGCTTTAGTTCCAACCAAGTTGGCAGGTGTGACCATTGGCCGTCGCCATTTCCCGTTGAATATTCCTTTCCAAAATGGCCCGACTCAGGGCAAGGATGTGTTTGTGCCCTTGGATGCGATTATCGGCGGCCCAGAGATGGCGGGCCAGGGTTGGCGCATGCTGGTGGAACAGTTGTCGGTAGGGCGCGGCATTACCTTGCCCTCCAATGCCGTCGGCGCAAGCAAAGCAGCGGTTTATGCGTCCGGCGCTTATGCGCGTATTCGCCGCCAATTCGGTTTGCCAGTGGGCAAGTTTCATGGCGTCGGTGAAGTCCTCGGGCGTATGGCAGGCAACACCTATATGATGACAGCGGCGCTGGAGACGACTCTGGCAGCGCTCGATCAGGGTGAAAAGCCTTCAGTGCCATCAGCAATTCTGAAATACCACAATACTGAAATGGGTCGGCAAGTCGCCAATGATGCCATGGACGTGCAGGGTGGTAAGGGCATTATGCTGGGACCGAAAAATTACCTCGGCCGCAGTTATCAATCAATTCCAATTGCGATTACGGTGGAAGGCGCAAATATTCTGACCCGTAGTTTAATCATTTTTGGGCAAGGCGCTATCCGCTGTCACCCTTTTGTTTTCAGTGAAATGCAAGCACTACAAAACCCCGATGATCAAGCGGCATTAGAAGATTTTGATAAAGCGCTGTTCGGGCACATTGGCTATGCGCTGAGTAACGCGACTCGCTCCATGCTATTGGCGCTGACGCAAGCCCGGTTTGTCGATGTCCCAGCCACAGGCACAACACGTCGTTACTATCAGCACATTAATCGCTACAGCGCCTCATTCGCACTGACCTCAGATATTGCCATGCTGTTTTTGGGTGGAGAGTTAAAACGCAAGGAATTGCTATCAGCACGTTTGGGCGATGTGCTGAGTTCGATTTATCTGGCATCGATGGTGTTGAAGCATTATGAAAACCAGGGGCGGCCAGCCGAAGATTTACCGATGGTGGAATGGGCATGCCGTAAATTACTGTATGGCGCACAGGAGCAATTACACGGCTTTTTACGTAATTTTCCGAACCGCTGGGTAGCGGGTTTATTGCGCGTAATGATTTTTCCGCGTGGCCGTACTTACTCCTCACCCGCCGATGAATTAGCCCAGGAGATCACTGACCTGATTATCAATCCGACAGAGGCACGCAACCGCCTGTGCAAGGATATTTACACTCTTTGCGAATCCAATAACCCCTTAGGCTTGTTGCAGGAAGCCTTGGAGTTGACTGAAGTAGTGAAACCGCTTGAGCGTAAAGTATTCGATGCGCGCAAATCGGGTGTGGTGACGGCGGAGGATACCCCGTCGCAGATAAATCAAGCGGAGGAAAAAGGTATTTTAACGGCGGAAGAAGCTACGCAGTTACGTGATTTCGATGATAAGGTAATGACGCTCATTGCGGTGGATGATTTTACGGCGGATGCGCTGGGAGCTAAGTAGTAGCAAAGACTAAAGAGCCTCTGATTTATGAACAGCAAAAATCGGTTTATCTATTTAAAATTAATATTTTACTCATTTATATTCATAACATTTTCGACCCAAGCGTTGATGCTTCACGCCAAAGAAAAACAAGATGATAACCAACGCTTAAATATTTTTTTTGAGGATGTTTTCAAGCAGTATTTGTCGCGTAGCCCAATGAAGCAGTCAACGCTCGGCATCAAAGATGACTACGATAAATGGGATGATATTAGTGAAAAGTTTCAAACAGAAAATTTAAGCCTAGCAGTAAATAATTTAGCGTCCCTGAGAAATAATTTCGATTACGAAAAACTGGATGAGCAGTCACAGCTTAGTTATCGATTGTTTGAACAAATGGTCGAATCTCAGATTGAAGGTTATCGCTGGCGGCATCACAACTATCCTGTTAATCAGATGTTCGGTCTGCATTCTGAAATTCCTGCTTTTCTTATTAATATTCATCAAGTGAATTCAGTCGCTGATGCTCAAGCCTATATTGCGAGACTTAAGGGCGTTCAAACCTTGCTCAGGCAATTGGTGGAAGGTTTGGAAATACGTGCACAAAAAGGCGTACTGCCACCCAAATTTGTTTTTCCTCACGTTTTGAGCGAGATTCAGAATATATTAACCGGCGCGCCCTTTGAAAAGAATCAAACCGATAGTCCGCTGCTGGCAGATTTTCGCGCCAAATTAGAAGCGCTTAAACTGCCGGAAAAGCAGTCGCAACGACTACTCGCAGAAGCAGAGCGCGCACTTTTATACTTTGTAAAACCAGCCTATCTGGCTTTGTCCGCGCTACTCAAGCAACAGCAAAAATTAGCCACAACGAAAAGTGGCGCCTGGAAATTGCCGAATGGTGATGAGTACTATAGGTTCCAGCTCCGTGAAACAACTACCACGACGTTAACTCCGGAGGAAATCCATCAATACGGCCTCAATGAGGTTGACCGTATTCATGCTGAGATGCGCGCCATCATGAAGCAGGTCGGCTTCGTAGGAACATTGCAGGATTTCTTTCAGTATGTTCGTAAAGACAGCCGTTTCTTTTACCCCGATACAGACGCGGGGCGACAAGCCTATTTAGATCGTTCTTCAGAAATTATTGAACAAATGAAACGGCGCTTAGATGAGGTATTTAATACCAAACCAGAAGCGGACATTACCGTTAAAGCCATTGAGCCGTATCGGGAAAAAACCGCTGGCTGGGCATTTTATATGCAGCCCGCTTTGGACGGCAGTCGGCCCGGAATTTTCTATGTAAATCTATATCGTATGTCGGATAATCCCCGCTATTCGGAAGAGGCGCTGGCCTACCATGAAGGCATTCCTGGACACCATATGCAAATTGCTATTGGCCAAGAATTGAAAAACCTGCCTAAATTTCGTACCGAGATGATGGAGCTTACTGCCTTTGTCGAAGGCTGGGGCTTGTATTCGGAGTATTTACCCAAGGAGATGGGCGGTTTTTACCAGGATCCCTATTCCGATTTTGGTCGACTCTCTATGGAGTTATGGCGGGCGATTCGTTTAGTGGTGGATACCGGACTGCATTACAAAAAATGGACCCGTGAGCAAACTATCGAATATCAAGTACAGAATGCGCCAGCACCACCGGAGCAGGCAATTCGTGCCACCGAACGCTATATTGTGATGCCGGGGCAGGCTACCGCCTATAAGATTGGCATGCGTAAAATATTGGCTCTGAGGGAAATGGCGAGATCCAAGCTAGGGGTGAAATTTAACTTGGGGGAATATCATGATGTTGTGCTGACAAATGGGCCTTTACCCTTGTCAGTATTGGAAGAACGCGTCAACCATTGGGTCGTTTCAAAAAACTAATCTGACGCAAAGCTGAGATTGCTAAGAAATCTTTCCGGACTGACGAAAGGTTTTTCCTTGTGGCGGTTTTTTAACAACATTACACGGCCGTACGCCTTGTTGCATTACAGCCTAAATCCGATATCAACTGAACAACGGCTCTTGGAATATCTGCTTCCGATAGCACCATGTCGGCCCCACCTAACTCCACCGCCGCGCGGGGCATACCCCAGACCACACTGGAGTTTTCATCCTGAGCGATAGTAACCGCGCCGGCCCCGTGTAACTCTAGCATCCCGTTTGCGCCATCATTACCCATTCCCGTCATTAACACGGCCACACATTGTTCTGCCGCAACTTGAGTAATCGAACTAAATAAAACATCGACGGAAGGTCGATGTCGATTAACAGGGCCCACAGAGGATAGCATGCAGATAAACTGCGCCCCCTTTTTCCTTAAAAGTAGGTGCCGCCCCCCCGGCGCCACATAAACATAACCCTTTTTAACCACTTCACCGGGCTCAGCTAATTTCACGATCATTCTGGACGACTCATTAAGCCGCTTAGCAAATGTTTCACTAAAATATTCCGGCAAATGCTGCACAATGAGTACACTGCTATTTGGGTCGTAAAAATTTTTCAACACTCTTTGTAGTGCGGGCGGCCCCCCTGTTGAAGCACCGATCGCAACGATTCGATGAGCAGTATCCGGCAACCGGTTACTGAGCTTTAACCCGTCTATTGCCGCATTGACAGGGCCCGACTTCGTCATAGGATCTTCCCTGTTGCTAGCAGGAATTTTCGCCTGTGCTGCTTGTTTCACTGCACGCAGAATCTCCCTACTATACAATTTTATATCTTCCGGTGAGGCTAAGTTCCGCTTCAGTACAAAATCAATTGCCCCACTATTCAACGCTTCTAATGCGGCGGGACTATTGGTAGCCGTGAGTGTGGATATCATTACTACCGGTAGTGGGTGCAAGCGCATTAAATTTTTCAGAAATGTGATGCCATCCATCCGCGGCATTTCCACATCCAGGGTTAAAACGTCCGGTTTCAGCTGTTTAATTTTTTCGCGCGCATCATAGGCATCTTCCGCTGAACCTACCACTTGAATGTTTCTATCCGTACTGAGTAATCGGCTTAGCAGAACACGTTGTGATCTTGAGTCATCTACTATCAAAACCTTTATCATTTCCGCATCCCTTGTTAATCAAAAAGTTCTACTTCACCGCCGACAGGCTTTTTATTAATGCTGAGTAAGTGTTGCTTCTCTTCGCGTACAACCTTATTGGTATCAATCAACCCTAATTTTTTCACTAGTACAATCCCGTCTTTTAAGCGATAAACTATGCGACGTGAAAAATTACCCCCAAGATCCTTAGCTAGCACTAACATATTTTCCGCACGCAAATAATTTTCGACAAATTCAATATTGTGCCTACCGACATCATATTTATCCTTAAACAGATTACTGCCACCAAAAAGCTTTACCTCCAAACGGTTCTTCTTACCACCCAATTTCAATACTTCATTGATCAAATGCTCCATCGCATAGTTGCCATAGCGGTTTGCATCGCTCGGATTTAATACGCTTAAGGAAGGATTCGCTGCACACTGACTGAGGGGTAACATAAAATGATTCATCCCTGCCACACCAGCATAGGGGTCTCGAATACAAGCGGCTATACAAGACCCTAATACCGTCACAATATGCTCGTCTTGGCTGGAAATGTAATAGTCACCCGGTCCGACTTTAACCATCCGTTTGCCTGTTTTATTGCAGGGCATACGATGCAGCCTTTCAAAATACGCATTTTGTCGTGTCATACTCTTCGATACGCCGTCGTATGTATCATTTTATAGGCATCGCTATATTTGTTGAGTGTTTCGGAATGGCCAATGATGAAATAGTCATTTCTTTTCTGTAATCGAGCAAACTGTTTGAACATAGTCTTCCGGTACTCCGGGTCAAAATAAATCAGAACATTACGACAGAAAATTAGATTGATATTGCCCATCTGCGGCCAAGGCTCGTTCAGGTTAAGCTGAAAAAATTTGATTCGTTCTCGTAGTTCAGGAATTACCCTTACCATGCCTTGATTGCCACCTTTACCCTTAAGAAACCAGCGTCGTAAGCGCTCTTCACCGATTCCCTGAACACGATCCAGGTGATAAGCGCCGCGCTCAGCGGTATCAAGCATTTGGGTATCAAGATCAGATGCCATGATCTCGACATTCCAGTTATCCGTCTTACCAAAAAATTCCGCCAGGGCTATGGCAATAGAATAGGGTTCCTCTCCAGAAGAACAGCCTGCGGACCAAATTCGAACCGGCTGTCTACCGCTACGTTGATGCTCTAATAAGTTGGGCATAATTTCGGATTTAAGCAGCCGGAAGTGATGGTCTTCTCTAAAGAAGGCCGTCAAATTAGTGGTTAGCGCATTGATAAAAAGCTGAAGTTCTGGGGTGTTTCTATCCGCCAGTAGATCGCAGTATTCTTTAAAACTATCTAGGCCCAGTTTGCGTAAACGTTTGGATAAGCGGCTGCGCACCATGGCGTGTTTGTGCTCATGCAGTGATATTCCCGCTTGATCCTTTAATAGCCTCGCTATTCGATTGAAATCGCTGCGTTCCAATTGAAAGGCAAGACTGTGATTCATATGTTTTGCCGACTATTTATTTGTGTTGGCACATCTTCATCATCAAACAAAATCACACTACCTTCAACACCATCAATAGCATCTACGGACGCCCCCACCCTTTCAGGCCGTTGCGTATAAAAACGACTATCCGTTGATACTGGTGACATTCTGGCTAGGTTCAGCATCATTTCATCTAAGCTATTGGGGTAATCTTCTTGGCCACCATGCTCAACCAGCTCACTGACTGAATAAAGTGCTTTTCTTAAGAACTGTAGTCGCTGCTCCATCGCATCCAAGCCTTGATAAGCTTTTACCAGAGAAGCATTTTTTACTACTGCCGGGCTGCCACACTCCTGTTCTATTTGAAGCTCCCATTCTTCCAAAGCTTCAATCAACACGCGTGAATTTTGTTGATGCTGCGAAGTTAATAAATCCATATGGTCGACCAGTGCCGCCAACAATTTGGCTAACGATTGCTTCATATAAGCACCACAATTTGGATTGTTAGTCGATTCATCCTATTTTGATCAACCCCGCTTAGGCAGCCCCAGCTCAGCGCTTAGGCCTAACCGTTGAGCACTCGCCAAAAAATCTTTCGAGACTTCTGTCCAGGTCAGAGGCCGCCCTGAAAATCTTCCGGTAATAACCGAGGCAAGCAGTACCTGTAAGATCGCAGTATCAACACGAGCTACCTCTCCGGCATCAATACGAACGGGAATTTTGTTGATGCTGCAATCTGCCAGTTGCGCTTGTAATTTTGTCGCATCAGCAATACTAAGGCTGTGAGCTAAAATGATCGTGCCTTTTGTAGCCTTCGCCTTTACGACTTTCGCTTTTGCTGCTTGCGCTTTTGTCGCTTTAGTGGGTGATATCGACACTGGACACCTCGATTGAGTCCGCCTGTTGATCGATTACGCCAAAAATACTCTCAGATATCAGCTTATCCACATCCAAGAGAATAACCATTCCATTAGGCATTGAAACTAACGACCGAACATAGTTAATGGAAACTGTCGTACCAAAATCCGGTGGTGGCTTCATATCTTCACTATTCAAGTCATACACTTCCGAAATCGCATCGGCCACCATACCCACAGTACGATTGCCAACTGCACAGTTCACCCGAACAACAATAATCACTGTCTCATCATTAAATTTCACCGGATCGGCCCCGAACCGAATACGAAGATCAACCACAGGCACGATAGTGCCACGTAAATTAATAACGCCAAGGACATAATCCGGGGTACCGGGAATAGGCGTCGTTGCAATCCAGCTTTTCACTTCCTGAACCTGTAGTATATCTACGCCATACTCCTCACCACTAAGCATAAAAGTAAGCTGTTGATTTCCATGGGTTTCATCAACCATTGTTTGAGAAAGCGCATTTTCCATAATCAGAATTCACCTCTGCTATTAGTTATGTCCGTTGACGACAAAATCATCGCTGAATTGTCTTTTCTTCGCAGATAATAACGATTTAACCTGCCAATCACCGGACAGATATTTTTTTATCAATCCGGGAGTATCAATAATGAGCGCAACAGTGCCATCACCAAGAATTGTTGCGCCTGTGACGCCTGGCACCGCCCGAAAATTCTTTTCAAGACTTTTAATCACTACCTGCTGCTGTCCTAACAATTCGTCGACCAGGATACCGACGCGCTGACCTTCACCCTCGACAATCACCAGCAATCGATCTGCGCCGGGGCGATCAGCGGGCAATTCCGCAAAGTCGGACAAATGAATAATGGGAATGTGTTCTCCGCGCAATCGATATACGTCTACATCGCCGGCAATATTATTAACAAGCGAATGGTCAACGCTGACTGTTTCGATAATTGACAACAGGGATATGATAAAGATTTGATTACCCACTCGAATCAACTGGCCTTCAAGTATGGCCAGGGTCAGGGGCAAACTGATGGTAAGGACGCTGCCCTGACCTGGGACGGATTTGACATCCACACGACCGCTAAGCTGTACAATATTGCGCCTGACGACATCCATGCCAACTCCTCTGCCGGAGACATCTGACACCGCTTCCGCCGTTGAAAACCCAGGTTTAAAGATCAACTGATCTATCTGCTCGTCAGTCAATTCCTCCGTCTCAGACACAATACCCTTTTCAATCGCTTTCGCTAGAATTCTGGTACGGTTCAGTCCCGCGCCATCATCAATAATTTGAAGAACGACGTTAGCGCCTTCGTGAAAAGCTTTCAGCGTGATAGTGCCCGTTTGATCTTTACCCGCTGCCAAGCGATCATTAGGAGACTCAATACCATGGTCCAGTGCGTTACGCACCAAATGTACCAACGGATCGGAAATTTTCTCCAGTACGGTTTTATCAACTTCGGTATTTTCACCAACCATTTCGAGATTGATTTTCTTACCCAGTTTCGCGCTCATGTCATGTACCAAACGGGGAAATCTCGCAAAACAAAAACTAATGGGCAGCATGCGTATCATCATGACACTTTCTTGAAGCTGACGGGTGTTACGCAGTAATTCTGAAACACTGTCGCGAAGTGCATCCTGATCCACTTCGCTGGCTTCTTCACCAAATCGCCGCAGCATTGATTGAGTAATCACCAGCTCACCGACCAAATCGATGAGCTGGTCAATTTTATGTGTACTAACACGAATAGAGCCTGCTTCAGGATTTGGCTTTGCTTGTTTCGATGATGACGCTCCCACTGTGACAGTTGCGCTCTTGACCACCCCACCTTCTTTACATTCATTTTCCTTTGCGCTTGTGCCAGGATTCAGTTCTGACCTCTGAACTTTTGCATTAATAGTTTCAATTTCCGGACTGAGCTCCCGGATACCATCTTCTGCTTTAATTTCTAATTCACAATCAAATTCAACCCAATCAAATACTTCAGCAATTTGATCCTCGCTAACCTCACCAATTAACTTAAGTTCCCAGTGAATAAAGCACTGATGAGGGTCAATCATCTCGATGTCCGGCACTTTGCCGGTCTTGGCTTTGACGGTTAACGTACCCAGTTTTCCAGCTCGTGGAAGAGGTTTAATGGGTCATTCCCAGTTTCCAATAAATGGGGTTTTGGCTTAAAGCGTATTGTCCAAACACGTTGAAATGCGCCTACTTGCTCTAACTCAGTTGGTAATAACCCAGTTGGTAATCCTGTCGGCAGTTGCGACGTAACCTGCTCTTCATTTTTAGTAACGCCGACACCAATTTGCCTTAACTGGTTGATATGATTTTCGATCTTGGATTGCTCCACCGCAGCGCCACCATTGGATTCCTCCATCATGGCCCTGAGCACATCGACACAGGATAACAGGATGTGGACGCTTTCAGACGAGGGCTGCAGGTTTTCATTACGCATTTCATCCAACAGGGTTTCCATATGGTGGGTAAATTCAGAAATGGGTATAAAACCGAAGGTCGCAGCACCCCCTTTAATGGAATGGGCGGCCCTAAAAATATTGTTCAGAAGGTCTAAGTCTGTGATACCCGTTTTGAGTTCAAGCAGGCCTGCTTCCAACACGTCAAGATTTTCCGCGCATTCCTCCAGAAAAATCTCATGTATATCTGCAAAATCATTTGTATCGTTCATCTTTATCAGATCAGCTGAGGATTTTATCGATGGTTGCGAGTAATACTTGCGGGTCAAATGGCTTTACTATCCATCCCGTGGCGCCCGCTTCCCGTCCTTTCATTTTTGATTCTTTACTGGATTCAGTCGTTAATATCAGTATCGGTTTGAAGCGAAATCTTTCATCCTGCCTCAGCTTTTGCACAAGCTCGTAGCCATCCATTCGCGGCATATTCACATCGACTACTGCCACATCAAAATTATGCTGATCCGCCACCTCTAACGCATCAAAACCATCGACCGCTTGGACCACATCAAAACCAGCGGAACCAAGCGTCAAGGACAACATTTTTCTTATAGATAACGAATCATCTACGGTAAGAATACAGGCCATTATTTTCGCCTCAGAACGTGACTAGTGTGATGGCGCCAGTACCATAGCCTGGCACATCGACCAAAATTCCCTTTTTATGAACACTTCCCGCAACTGCCTGGCTCATTGTTCCAGGCAGCTCACTAGGCCGATAGACTTTACTCAACCGCAAATGCGCAGACTTATCACACATAAAGGTAGTAGAAACGATATTCATGATTTCATTCAGGTTCTCAAGCACAGCCGGGAAAAAATCCTTCGTTACTACCATTTCTCGGGCGCCCCCAACCGGCAACATTGACAGGGATGCCCCCGCGTAGGCGGCAAACGCTGTATCACAACTACAGGTGGCAACCAGCTGGTCGTTATCATCCACATAGGTAGCCGTAAAGACATCGCCATCACTGGGATCTAAAACACCAGTGTCACGGGCTTCGGTAGAATTGCCAAACAACATGCCAAGAACATTTCTTAACTGCTCAGATTGCGGCAAATGGAAATTATTTGTGTTCATCATTACTTTTATCCTAAATAAGGGCTAAGAATTTGCTCAAACGACTCAGTCGTAAATGGTTTTGCGATAAGAAACTTGGCTCCCGACTCCCTCGCTAGTTCTCGCATTGGCGCTGTCGACTCCGTAGTGACAAAACCAAAATCCACATCAATTTCCGCCTCGTTGAGTTTTTCCAATAATTGTATGCCGGTCATATTTGGCATATTCCAATCACAGAGGATTAAATCTGGTACCGACTTTTGAATAACCTCGAAGGCTTGCGCACCATCCGAAGCTTCAACAAATTCCAAATCCTCAAACCCAGCACCACGTAGTGTTTTTTTAACGATCAACCTCATTGCGGTACTGTCATCTACTATCATTACTAGCATTCATTCCCCCCCGATTAACTTTGTTACTGGCAGCTAAGTTGCCCCGTTGCGGGTCAACAAGGAGTCCTAATTAACCCGTTAACCAGCCTCTTCTTTATTATTAATAGCGACCAAATCTAATACTAAAAACTTTCCCATTCGTCATCCGCCCCTCCCCCAGCAGCAACTTTTAAAGATGGCGCGCTTGACACAGGTTGAGTCTGTGACTTGCCTTTTTCAGACCAAGGTCGTTGCTGAGATCGTCGTTCTTTCGTCAAGTTTTCGTATTCTCCAAAATAGCCAGAATCTTGCTCACGCCCCTCCTCATAGCTATTGTTTACGTCAAAGAAATTCATAATTTCCGCAAGGGTGACTGATTTCCTATAGATGGCCTCACTGGTAGCAGCAGCTTCTTCGGCCAACGCAGCATTCTGCTGCGTTACGCTATCCAATTGCGTTAACGCATCATTGGTTTGCTCAATACCCAGCGCCTGTTCACGACTGGCGACAGCGATATCACTGACAATTGACGATACCCTTTTCACTGCCGTGACAATTTGCTCCAACGACTCACCAGTCTCATTCACCAAGCGAGTACCATCCTTCACCTTCTGTACGCTATCTTCAATCAGTGCTTTAATCTCTTTCGCCGCGGTTGCGCTACGACCGGCCAAGCTCCTCACTTCATTGGCAACAACCGCGAAGCCTCGCCCCTGATCGCCGGCTCGAGCAGCTTCCACAGCGGCGTTAATGGCTAACAGATTGGTTTGAAAGGCAATATCATCGATAACATTGATAATCGCCGCAATTTTCTCGCTAGAAGCGTCGATTTCCTTCATTGCATCAACCGCTTGAGCGACAACCTTGCCGCCTTTATCTGCGGAGTCGCCGGTATTATTAGCCAGCTCATTGGCATCTGCTGCATTCTCAGCGTTTTGCTTCACTGTACTGGTCATTTCTTCCATGCTCGCAGCCGTTTGCTCGACATTCGCGGCCTGTTGTTCAGTACGCTCACTTAAACCACGATTGCCTTCGGACATTTCCTCGGCAATTTCCCGCACTACAGTGGTCGCTGCCTTGGCGTTACCAATCAATTCAGCCAGCTTCTCGCGCATACTGACCATTTCACCATAGGCACCCTGAAGCTTGGCTTTCGGAATATTACTCGTGGAATAATGCAGATTGCCCCGCGCCACATTGGTAACAATTGAGAGTAATTCCCGCGGATCGGCACCTAACTGCCGTAAAGTATCTCGGATGACCCAGGCTGCGAATAACAGTGACACCAGGATTCCGAACACAGATACAAATAGCGACAAATAGAGTCCACGAATGGCATCTGTATAGCCTTTTTCTGCTACAACCATCACGTCACTGGCAAGTTTGTCTTCAATTGATTTCATGAGGTTAATTTTTTCTGTTTGGATTTGTTCCCAATGATTGGGATCAACCCGGAATAACCCGGTCCAGACTTTCCGCAGAGCCAAAGCTTCAAGGCGTGCGGCCTCAATAACAGAAGGATGCTCCATTGTCTTTTTGTAAAATTGCTTCTGCTCCTCAGTCGCTGTTGCCAAAAATGAGTTTTCAGAATTAGTTTGTGCAGAAATCAATTCCACCACTGTCTTAAACTGATCATCCTCAAAGGCGTCTTGAGCAAATACCAAAGCCAACACCGCACGCTCAACTCCGGCACTTTCTTTAACGTACATATAGTTTTTGTATGCCATGGATAAGAGGGCTATCTGTGACGAAGGGCTTGTTTTAGCGATAGCCCCGACCGCTTCAATCAGGGCATTATCCAACTCTGTATAGAATGCAATTCCATCACTATTTTTAATGTTCTGCGTAATAACTGCCGAGCGATGTGAATTAAGCTGTGCTATTTTTTCCTTAATAAAGCGCCTTGAACGCTGAATATCAGGAGTAAACAACGTAGCATCCAAACTTTCAGCGTACTCAGTAAGCGCCAGGTGCGCCTCGTCAGTCAAGCGCCGTTGAGACTGCAATTCAGCTGCAAACGATTTACCTTTTGAGCCTAAATAACCTGCTGTCATACCACGTTCAATCTGTAGCTCATGCACCAAACTACCAATACGAATGGTCAACTGCACCAAATCGGTCATCATTTTGGCGTTGTCTTTTCCCTTGGCATAGAAGCTCATACTATTCATCGCAAAGTAACTCATTGCGATCATTGGAATTGATAAGCACAAAATCAGCTTCCATTTAAGTGCTAAATTTTTCAGTTTCATAATTTATTCTCTTGGCTATCTACGTGGCCTGTATTGGCGAATACATTTATACAATGCATCGTGCTCGGAAAATCAGCATATATATGCTCTCCGCTTTAAGCATAGCTGGAATCCTTGCAGCTGCAAGTTGGGGTAGATCAGTTAGTTAGATTGTGGTAAGCGACATAGAATGGCCGCCTGATCGAGTGACAGACGAGCGTTATTATCGTCTGTTTTCAATCAGAGAAACTTCTAGAGAAGCAGGCTATTTTTCAATGAAGGGGGCGAGTCGAGTATGGACTTTAACCACGCGAAATAGAGGAAATTCACTCTACCTGATGCAACTCATTTGATTAGTACTTTGAAACCATATGTTTAACAATAAAGCCCACCACTTCCCGCCAAGCCAGCTCGACTTCTTTTGTATATTCATTATCACACTCGACAACCGTTTTAAGTAAGGATTCCAACCAATAGTCGTAGAGTTCCGGCTTAACATTCAGGTGATGTCGGTCGTGGGAAATTGCACGCTCATTTAATTGATGAACTGCCTCGGGAATACCCTCAATCGCGAGCACAATCATCTCTAAGGACTTTAACAATTTAACTTTCTGAAGGTTGATATTCGTATGGATGAACATCATCTTCACTTCATCGGCGGTGGCGAAAAACCGCGTATAGAATCGATCGATAAAATCATCATTTTTTTTGCAGCGCCTCAAGCTTTGCAAAAAAACCGTTTTCGACGTCTTTGTCATGGCTTACTTTACCACCCGCTTAACCATTCAACCGGCATCATTGCCACGAAAGTATACTCTACCATTTTATTAGCCCACGCAAGTAGTTTGTGGGGGGCTCGATATTTCAACTATTCCGGTAACACCGCAACTATTTTACGCTTAATCAAAATATTTACCTGCCTCTTTTTTCTAAGAGCCCTATAATAGGCCGCCATCACTACCAACAACGGAGTCAGATTACAGACATGAAGTTAGCTCAAAGACTCGTCATTGTGCTCTTGCCTGTGCTTTTTCCTACCTATGGTCATGCCATCGAAGACCCAAAAGATAGCTGGACTTTTAGTCTTTATTTTGAAAATGACCTATTTGCAGAAACTGACCAAAACTACACTAATGGCGTGCGACTTTCCTGGATATCCCCCGACCTGACCGATTACATAAAAGATCCGACACTACCGAACTGGATCCGTTCTGTTAACAAACGTCTAAAGTTTTTTCACCCCAAATCAAGACGACTCCAACGTAATTTAATATTTTCCATAGGCCAAACTATTTATACGCCAGAAGATATCGATGCGACGCTGATAGTGGAAGACGATCGCCCCTACGCCGGTTGGCTGTTTACCCGCTTTGCCTACCAGAGTAAAAGCCAGCGTCAACTCGATACTCTTGAAGTTAATATCGGCGTGGTCGGCCCATCCGCCTTGGGCCAAGAAGCTCAGGATTTTATTCACGACCTCCGGGGTTTCGATAAATTTAAAGGTTGGGATAACCAACTCGATGACGAACTCGGCCTCATCTTTCTTTACGAACATCGGCGTAAGCTATTTAGACATACCCCCCACGACGGTCGTTTCGGCTACGATTTTATTGGTCATGCGGGGGTCGCCTTTGGCAACGTAGCCACCTATATTAATATGGGTGGCGAAATTCGCTTGGGCTGGCTGATTCCCAATGATTTCGGGACTTCGGCAGTAAGGCCGGGTGGTGATAACAGCGCGCCAGGGGCGGTGTGGGATCCACGCATCAGCGCACCGGGTAAGATTGGCTTTCATTTTTTTACTGCCTTTGATGTCAGGGCGATAGGCAGGGATATTTTTCTCGATGGCAATACTTTTGAGGGCAGTCATCGTGTCAGTAAAAAAGAATTTGTGGGCGACGCATCCATCGGCTTGAGCACTGTATTTAAAGGCGTCAAGCTTTCAGTCGCGCAGGTCTTTCGATCGAAAGAGTTTGAGCAGCAAAAAGATGCGCACTCCTATGGTTCTATATCGATCTCTTTCAGTTACTAACAACATCTATACTTCGGGAGCCACCTATGAGCAACGATCAATCTATTGACGAACCAAGTTATCGCGCACTGTATGGCACACCGGCGGATTATGTAGCGCAAGCTCATGCACCCTGCTTGGAAGAAACCAGTAAAAATTTTATCCGCGCCAGCACCTTTATGGTGCTATCGAGCAGCAATGAAGCAGGCTATATCGATATGAGTCCTCGCGGTGGTGAGCCGGGCTTTATTCATGTACTTGACGATAAGCACATTGCCTTCCTGGATGAAATGGGTAACAAAAAACTGCACACCATAGGCAATCTTGTAAATCGTAGCAAAGTTGGCATGCTCTTTATCATTCCCAGCGTCAAGGAAGTCTTACGCGCCTACGGTGTCGCCCAGGCCATTCATGACGAAGAAACCATTCTAGCGATGGGAGGCAACCTGAAACGAAACAAATCCTTTATTCGAATCAGAATTGAAAAGATCTTCCCGCACTGTTCAACGGCACTTAGCAAAGCCAGCCTATGGGACAAAGAAAATTGGCCGCTAGCGCTTGCTAAGGAAATTCCGAGCATCCGTGAATTAGGGGCAAGTATCGCAAATGCAAGAAAGCGTATTGAGTCTTCAGATTAATTTAGGCGTCTCTGACTAATTTTTTTAATTTCAATTAGAGTGCTTTCACCGCCCACAGTGCGTTGTTACAATCGCGCACTTTTTAGCAACTGTCCTTAGAGGTTTTGTGTCTCGATTAAACACGCAGCAACAGCAAGCCATTCACCTGATTGATCGACCACTCTTGGTGCTGGCGGGCGCTGGCAGCGGTAAAACTACCGTGATCACCAACAAAATCGCCCATCTAATTAAACAATGCGATATTCAACCAAAACATATTTTTGCAGTTACCTTTACTAATAAGGCAGCGCGGGAAATGAAAGAACGCGTCGCCAAACAACTCAAAGGCGATGCCGCTAAAGCACTCACGGTGAGCACTTTCCATAATCTTGGCCTCAATATTATTCGACGTGAGCACAAATTGCTGAATATCAAACCAGGCTTTTCAATTTTTGATTCGCATGACACACAAACACTGATTAAAGAACTTATTCCAAGCAGTGAAAGTATCGACAAAGAATTGATCTATTTTATTCAACAACGCATTTCCAATTGGAAAAATGCTATGACCACGCCCGACACGGCGTTGACTCTAGCTGCCAATGGCAATGAAATGATGGCGGCGAAGGTTTACCAACTCTATAACCGTCAGCTGCGGGCCTATAACGCGGTGGATTTTGATGATCTGATTTTACTGCCTACCGAGTTATTTCAAACAAATCCAGAAGTACTGGATCGCTGGCAAAACAAGATTCGCTATCTCTTGGTCGACGAATACCAGGATACCAATGCCAGCCAGTACCTGCTGGTAAAGTTGCTGGTCGGGGTGCGCAGAACCTTTACAGTAGTGGGCGATGATGATCAATCCATCTATGCCTGGCGCGGTGCGGTGCCGGAAAATTTGTCACTGCTACAGCAGGATTTTCCTGGACTAGAGGTCATCAAACTGGAACAAAACTATCGCTCTTGCGCCCGCATCCTCAAAGCGGCTAACCAAGTCATTAGCAACAACCCCCATGTCTTTGAAAAAAAGCTCTGGAGTCAACTCGGTGTTGGTGAGGAAATCCGTATTTTGCAGTGTGACGACGATGAAGCTGAAGCCGAGCGTATTGCTGCGGATATCGTTAGCCAACGCTTGCAGAAACGTACGCAGTTTAGAGATTTCGCTGTTCTCTACCGAGGTAATCACCAAGCACGAATGCTCGAACTTAAACTGCAGCAGTTTCAAGTACCTTACAAAATCAGCGGTGGTAATTCTTTTTTTGATAAGGCGGAAATCAAAGACATTATTGCCTACCTGCGGCTGATCGTTAACCCGGATGATGACACTGCATTTTTACGTATTGTTAACGTCCCACGACGACAAATCGGCGCAACCACCTTGGAAGCGCTTGGCTGCTATGCCACAGATCGAAATATCAGTCTCTTTTCCGCCTGCAGCGAACTCGGCTTGGAGCAACAACTCAAACCCCAACAGTTGGATAAAATTCGGCGCTTTAAACACTGGCTTGAATCTATCACGCAACGCTGTTTTCAGCAAAGCCTGGAAACCGCTATGCGCGACATGATCGCAGAATTAGATTATGAAGAGTGGCTGGTGCAGAATAGCAGTAGTCGTCAAGCGGCGGAAAAACGTATGTCCAACATTTGGTTTCTGCTCGACTCATTACTGAGGAATCTACCCGACGACGAACGCAAAGAAAACGACGCTTTGCTTGCCGACGCACTGGCAAAACTGGCGCTTCAGGATATGATGGAACGCCAGCAACAGGAGGATGACGCCAACCAGGTACAACTGATGACATTACATGCCTCCAAGGGTTTGGAGTTTCCCCATGTGTTTATTATGGGTTTGGAGGAGAATCTATTGCCGCACCGCAATAGTATCGAAGCGGAAACTATCGAAGAGGAAAGACGCCTGTTTTATGTGGGCATCACGCGCGCGCAGAAATCACTGACGCTGACGTTAGCCACCGAGCGCAAACAATATGGCGAAACACATAACACTGACGCCAGCCGGTTTTTACAGGAACTCCCAGAGGAGGATCTCGCCTGGGAAGGTGGCATGAACATCTGTCCTGAGGCCAAGCGTAAACGCGGCAAGTCAGCCATTGCCGGATTGCGTGATTTAATGGGCTCCGTATAAAAGCCTCCAAATTACTGGAACTCCTTAGCGAATGTCATCTCTAACCACAGCCTACCAAGATAGAAGGATGCATCTGATGAGAAAAATATTAGCGCCAACCACTCTCTTACTTTGCTTATTTGCATTTTCGGAATTTGCTGCTGCCGACGCAAGACTACCCCCACCATTGCGACAGGTTGAAGTCAGCGGCATGGGGAAAATCACCCAACAACCCGATATGGCCACTACCTCGTTCACGTTTTCACAACGCGCCAACCAAGCTGCGCAGGGCAAAACCCTCATTGATACCCAGGTAACCAATCTGCTGAAACTCTGTCAAAAACTGGGCATAAAAGAGGCGGATATTCATGCCGCCAAGCTCAACGTTTACCCGGAATATGATTACAAACGTAATCGTGAGCTGATCGGTTACAACGTCAGTCGAGCGGTTGAGGTGAAAGTACGCGACCTACAGCAATACCCACGCCTGTTAGATGGCGCAGTTGGCATCGGCGCCAGCCATAGCGGCAGCCTTACACTGGATTTCAGTAATCGTGAGTCGCTCGAAAATGACGCCATGCTCAAGGCATTTCAAAATGCCAAACAAAAAGCCACACTGCTAGCACAGCAGGCTAACAGCAAGCTCGGCGAGGTACTCTGGATTAGCGAAACAGGTAATGCCCCGCCAATGCCTATCCACACGCCAATGCGCATGGCTGCGACGGCGGAGAGTTCGGACGCCGCCTACCCGACGGGTGACATCGAGCTAACCAAACACCTATTGGTTAGATTCAAGCTTGAGGACTGATCAGCCGGAGGATTGATTAGGGAGTCTGGCGAAAAGAACGCACTCCCGCCAGCAGTACTAGTGCGCCCAAAGAAACTAACACGCAAAAGAGCATCACGCCAGGCATCACCAGATTGCTGCCATCATGCAGAAAGCCAACAGCCGCTGATGCAATTCCGGCAATTCCAAAACGGCTAACGCTTAATACACCGGATGCCGTGCCTGTCGCTATAGTGAAGTAGCTCAACATTGAGGCGGTGGCATTCGCGCTAATCATCCCAATCATGCCGACACAGAGGATAATAGGGATAAGTGTACCAACCACACCGCCGAAATGAAAAAGACTGATGAGCATCAAACAACTACAGGCCACGACCTGAACCAATACGCTACCCAGCAATAGTGATTGACTGCTGAATCGTCCAATCAGTTGGCTGTTCAAATAGGCACAGATCATTGTCAGGACAATATTACAGCCAAATAGGTAACCATAAAACTCAGGGGATATGCCAAAGTATTCAATATAGAGGTACGGCGAGCCCGAAATAAAAGCAAACAAACAACCATAACTAAATGCTGAGCAAAGATTAAAACCCATCGCCTTTGAATGTGACAGTATATGTCGGTAGTTACTCAGCACACGGCCCAAACTTAAAGATTGGCGACGTTCTGGTGGGTTTGTCTCCGGTATTATCGCTACCACTGTCCAAGCGCAGATAAAGCCCAAGCAGACCAACAGCCAAAAAATTGCCCGCCAGCCGAGCCATATCAGCACATAGCCGCCAATAAGCGGCGCAAGTAACGGCACCACCATCATCACCATAATAACGTAGGACATAACACGTGCCGCCTGCTGTCCCTGGTAAAGATCGCGCACGATAGCGGCAACAATCACACTACCAGCACCAGCGCCTAACGCCTGCAGCCAGCGCAAATGTATCAGTTGATCGATATTAGTGGACTGCGCGCAAAATGCACTCACTAAACCAAATACGCTGACTCCGGTAAATAACACCCAGCGCCGACCAAAACGATCCGAGATAGGACCATAGAATATCTGACTGAAGGCAATCCCAATCAGAAAAACACTCAAAGTTTGTTGTACTAGCCCAAAATCAGCCTCTAAATCCTTGGCGATCTGCGGTAGGCTCGGTAGGTACATATCCATCGCCATGGCAACCAGCGCCGATAGCATGCCTAAAGCGGGAATAAAAAAGCGGCTGTTCTGAGACATTCTCGTCACAACTTCAAATACAAGTGAGCAATGGTAGGAAACTTCAGGTTAATACAATGCAAGGGAATCTCTTTATTTTAGGAGCCAGATTAGCGCCTGGCCAACGTTAGTAAACATCGTTGAAAAACAACTGCCAAAATTAATTATTGAGTCAACGCGATGTTACCCTTTTCAACGAGACGAATCGTCGGAAGCAGCCGTGAATCAAGCGCCAGCTTAGCCGCCAATTCATATTGAATCGTGCTTTGTGGTGCGGTCAGAATGGTGCGAATAAAGCGCAAGCCATTAAGCATATTGACAGTCGCTTTGACCTCAATTGGCACCTCCGAATAGGCTGGAATTTCAGGGATATTGTTGGCAACGCCATCCAGTAGATCATAGCCCTGTAGGCGGAGACTATAACTCATCCCAACAAGATTGAGCGCAAATGCATTCGGATTGGAAATACGCAATCCGATCGCAAAGCTTTGCTCCATTCCCTCCGCCGGCAAGGCCTGTAGTGAGACCACTTTAACACGAGGATCCTCAAAATCCGTACGCAAGTGGCCACAGCCGCTAACGGCCAGCAACGCCCCAACTAGAAACACCATGTAGCGAATTTTTTTAGCGCCAGTAAATCTCATTTAGCTCTCTATTGAATAGTAGGTTTTTTGAATACGGTGGCAAAAACTCACTAAATTGGGGTAGCTTTTGACCATTTTCGTCAAGGAAGATTGTAACGGCGCAAGCGCCAGCTCAGCTAGAAACCCATAGGCGACGGCATCCAAAGTCGTGGCCTGACCACCGAAGAAGAAAGATTTATCGCCCAGAAAGTCCGACAATGCCTTAAGGTCGGCCGCCAAAATCTGTTTGATTTCCTGTTCAGAATGCCGCCCTAACCCTTGCCCACGCAAACTTTTGATGACATCTTTTCTGACCTTTTTCGCCACCATATCCTTAAGAAAAAAGGGTAGCTTACCAAAGAAACTTTCTTTTAATTGAGGCCAAATTTCATTGCTGGCCCAGCGTGACCAAACCAAACACCAATAGAGATTCTCATCCATCATCTTGACAAAAGCATGTGCCGTCGCTTTTTGCTCTGGGTTTAAATGCCCATCCAGCGCATCGCCATAACGCTCCTTGAGGTAAGCAATAATAAACTCTGAATCTGCTACTATCTTTCCCTCATCTTCGATAAAGGGCAACTTTCCCTTCGGCGCCTTTTTTAAATTATCTATACCGGATACGCATTCAAAGTTGAGCCCCGCCATGCGTAAGTAAATATCGACCTTTAAGCAAAAAGGACTGGGGTCAGGTAACTCGCCAAACTGACCGAAATTGTATAGTTTGATCACGCTTGAGTCCTGCAATAGTCATAATAATCAGCCACACATGATTCAATCTTTTTCCAGTGATTGCAACTAATAGTTAGCGATGTAGTCCCATCACAGGTAACGTTATTTTAACTTGGCCAGAGCCGATTCCGGAAATACGAATGGACGTCATCAAATCAATTTGTTTCCTACTTGCCCTCACCTGCGCCGGTTTATATCCAACCCTTACCTCAGCGCAAACAAACCTAGTCAAAGCGACATTTGCCGGGGGCTGTTTCTGGTGCATGGAACCGCCTTTCGATAAATTGGAGGGGGTGGTTAGCACGACTTCCGGCTACACCGGAGGTGAACAGAAAAACCCAAATTATGAGCAAGTTTCTTCCGGCCGTTCCGGCCATGCCGAAGCAGTGCAAGTCCTCTATGACCCCGACAAAATAAGTTATCAAACATTGTTGGAAACTTTTTGGCATAACATCGACCCCACTGTTGTGAACCGGCAGTTCTGTGACAGCGGTAGCCAGTACCGTACGGCTATCTTTTACCATAATGACACCCAAAGAGAGCTAGCCGAGCAATCGAAGCAGTCTTTAATCACTAGGAAGCCCTTTACCGAGGATATTGTCACTGAAATTACCGCAGCGGATATCTTTTATCCAGCAGAAGACTACCACCAGGATTACTACATAAAAAATCCGATCCGCTACAAATATTACCGCTATGGTTGCGGTCGAGATAAACGATTAGAAGCACTTTGGGGTAAAAAGTAACCTATCAAACACTTGGCTTTTCCTTCCGCTCGGCTGTTCTGCTACAATCGCGACCCTATTGAACGCTAAGATTGAGCCGTTAAGACAACTGTGAAAAAAGACCAAATTTACGCATCACCACGTGATCAAATAGATGCCTTCCGTTTCGATGATGCGGTCGCAGAAGTGTTCAGCGACATGATCGTTCGTTCGGTGCCCGGTTACCGCATGATGCTCGAAATGATTGGCGTTATTACGCGCGAATTTGTCCGTCCAAATACACAGTGTTACGACCTCGGCTGTTCACTCGGTGCAGCCACTTTGAGTGTTCGCCATAATCTTCCCGATAGCTCCTGCAAAATAATTGCCGTCGACAATGCCCAAGCGATGACGCTGCGGTGCCAAGATATCATTAACGCCGATACCGCTGTCACACCCGTTGATATACGCTGTGAAGATATTCTCACAACAGAGATAAGTAACGCTTCCCTGGTCATCATGAATTTCACTCTGATGTTTATTTCTCCAGATCAACGCTTACCATTGCTATATAAAATATTTAATGGGCTGAACCCAGGTGGGGTTTTAGTTTTATCTGAGAAAATGAAAGAGTCGGAATACCAAGACCAGGAGATGCTGACGGACCTCTATCATCACTTCAAACGCATCAGAGGTTATTCGGAATTGGAAGTAGCACAAAAACGTAACGCTTTAGAAAATGTCTTGATCCCGGAGCCCATTGAAATTCACCAAGAGAGATTAGGACAAGCCGGTTTTCAACAAATAACCAGCTGGTACAAGTGCTTCGGATTCACCTCGCTTATCGCTAGAAAATGATTGATTTTAAAGATTTTTATAAGCGCGCCTTAGAAAATGGTTTAGGCCGATTTGAGGATGAATTTCGTTGTATTCTTGATACACGATTCCACCAGCACTATCACGGTGAGCTTAGCCATTGGCTAGAAGCAATTGCTGCGTTACCAGCAATTGCCGCACAA
This sequence comes from Pseudomonadales bacterium, assembly GCA_024234615.1. Classification (NCBI taxonomy): domain Bacteria; kingdom Pseudomonadati; phylum Pseudomonadota; class Gammaproteobacteria; order Pseudomonadales; species Pseudomonadales bacterium. The sequence continues at coordinate 979,055 of JACKNY010000001.1, read as the reverse complement.
CCGATTCAGTTTGGCGACAGCATTAGTATCTCCTCCACCAAACCAATTGAACCGCAAAGCAAAGACCAGCTGCTTGACTGCCTCAAATTGTTTCACCCCTGGCGGAAAGGGCCGTTTAATTTGTTTGGCATTGAGATCGATACCGAGTGGCGTTCTAACCTAAAATGGCAGCGAGTGCTACCTCATATTCAATCGCTCAAAAACCGTAAAATTCTAGATATCGGTTGTGGTAATGCCTATTACGGCTGGCAAATGTTAGCAGAGCAACCTCGCTGGGTATTAGGTGTCGATCCCTCGCAAAAATTTATGATGCAGTTTTTAATTATGAAGCGTTTTGCAAATAACTATCCTATCGATTACCTTCCCTTGCGGGGCGAAGACCTACCTGCTCGCATGGCTGCCTTTGATACGGTTTTTTCCATGGGAGTGCTATATCATCGCCGTTCTCCTTTTGATCACTTGGAGGAACTCAAGCAATGCCTGGTCGCGGGTGGAGAATTGGTGCTGGAAACACTGGTAATAGAAGGCGGCCAAAACCATGTTTTAGTTCCCGCCAACCGTTATGCGCAGATGCGCAATGTCTGGTTTATTCCCAGCACTACCACCCTCGCTGGATGGTTAGAGCGCGTGGGTTTTGACGAGGTAAAACTAGTCGATATAAGTCAAACGACAACTACCGAACAAAGAACTACAGACTGGATGAGGTTTCATTCGCTTGAGGACTACTTGGCCCCTGATAATCCTCATCTTACTATCGAAGGCTACCCCGCTCCGTTACGCGCAACTTTCGTTGCTCGCAATCCAAGGTAAAGGAGTTTTCGGTAATTTAATGCTGGAACTTACTGGCGCCAGACGCATCTTACTGTTACTCCTTCAACCTGAGGCTTATATGTGAATCGTCGACAGTTTATTATAAAAGGAATACTCGTTGGATTTTTACCATGCCTCATGCCGATGGGCACCTTCGCTCACCATGGAAAAATTCAGCCTATAACACTTTCGAAAGAACAATGGCGAAAAAAACTTACTCCTGAACGGTTCAGAATTCTACGCGAAGAAGGAACAGAATACCCATATAGCAGCCCTTTAAATAACGAAAAACGCGAAGGAACCTATCATTGTGCTGGTTGCGATCTGCCACTGTTTGAATCCTCTGCAAAATATGACAGCGGCACTGGCTGGCCTAGCTTTTTCCAATCCATTCCTGGCCATATGGAAACTAAAACTGATTATCGAATTATCTATCCACGCACAGAATATCACTGTGCACGGTGCGGCGGTCACCAGGGACATCTGTTTGACGACGGCCCGCGACCAAGCGGTCAGCGCTGGTGTAATAATGGTTTAGCTCTTCATTTCAAGCCAAAAGAAACTAGCGAGTAGACTTCTTTGCGCCAGCGTGTATTTGGTTCAAGTCAAAATAATCACGCCAGCTTCTAATCATAGTATTTTCAAACTCGAACACACCCATGACGGGCAACTCTATCCATTTATGATCAATTAAAAACCGATCCAGCCGCTCCACTAAAACCACGCCCATATTGGTTTCAGCCACATGCTTAACTACCCAGTCAACCCTCTCGGTTTGTAAAAAAAAGGGTTCCAACACCGCCCGAATCGCCACCGCTCCCAGGATAGGCTCAAGCGGAATGTTGTGATAGCAGCTGTTATCGTCAAAAAAAGACATCATTTTATCCGTATCACGGGCATTACAGGCCGCGATAAAATCCAATGCAAGTACCGAATTACTACCAAGCCTGCTATTTCTCAGGTCTTTATCCATTGATTTATATGCCTTATTATCGAGTTAATCTGGATCAAGTTAAGCATAGATAACAATTAAGGCAACTAAAATATGGCAGTGTATAACTCATGGAGGATACCTAAAAACGCCCCTCCAATCACAACATCATGCCTGATATCTTCTGCCAGACCCCACACAACACTCATTTGTTAACGCTATGCAAAGAGGTTAGAGTAGCCATAGATCAATATTAAGTTCCATTCCGACCAAAGTATAACAAGCTATGAGGATGACTATGCAGGTAGATGCCATTATCGCAAAAGAGATCGGCACTCTAAAGGTAGACTGTCAACCAGGTTGCTCCTGGTGCTGCCATCAATTAGTCGTATTAACCCATGCCGCCGACGGTGACGCTATTTTGGATCTTGCTCGACAACGAACGAGCGATAAAGAGTTTGCACAAATCGTACGGAAGATAAAAAATCAGGCTCGGGAAATCAACGCTCTACCACATCACCTCGCCGAACAAAAAGCATGGCCCTGCCCCCTGCTCAAAAACAAAAGGTGTCTCGTTTATGAAGTCCGTCCTATCGCCTGCCGATCAGTTGTCAGTCCTGATAACAAATGCTGTAAGGCCATGTTGAATGCCTCTGATTTTGACGAGTTACCCGTTGAATATCAGCGTATCGCCAGCGATATCATGGAGCGCGCGATCAACATTCAACTTCGTGTTAATAATCAACGTCCCATCGACGGAGCTGTCGAGTTACGCTCGCTACTTGTGTCGATCCTAGACCAAAAAAATCAGCCTGACTTACATTAACATTAACTAAAATAGCGACGCATTTTAAGATTCCGGAGGTATTTCGATGGATTATCGTCAAGCAGATTTAAGAAGTTATCTGGCGGATGTCGCAGCATTGGATAAGATAGATTCCGTCTCCAAACAAGTGAGTCTTGATACCGAAATTCCTGCGCTTTGCTCAGCGGCCAGACGACCTCTTTTGTTTAATAATATTGATGGTTATCCGGGCTGGCGTCTAGTTGATGCCCTACTGACTAATCGTACCCATCAAGCGATCGCATTAAACTCGAAACCTGACCGGGTCATGCAGGATTATGCGGCGTGTCTACTTAAAGGGCCGGGAGAGACTGTTCAAATTGCAACAGGGCCCGTTAAAGAAACCCTATGGCTAGGCAAAGACGCCGATTTGACACGTTTGCCCGCACCAACACCCAGCGAGGGTATAGAGGTTCCTCACCTAAACCTAAAGCCCTCTGACTTTCATATACCAACGATAAGTGGCGCCATTATTATTACTAAAGAACGAGGGGCGAATATACACAATTGTTCCTACTCGATGGTGCAAGTGGCAGGCCCTCAGCGCGGACAATGTTACCTATTATCGTCACACACTTGGCGTAATATCGAAAGTTACCAAGCTCATAACGAACCGATACCAATGGCTATGGTAATCGGCTGCCATCCCGCCTATGAGCTGGCCGCAGTCTATACCGGTCCGCACCCTGGGTTTAGTGAGTTACATATGGCCGCCACATTACTGGGTGAGCCAGTTCCATTGGTTAACTGTGAAACAATAGATATGCAGGTGCCGGCCTACGCAGAAATAGTGATCGAAGGTTACCTAGACCCGAATCCAGGGCCATATATCCACACATCTGCACACACGGACACCCATAGCCCGATTATTGGCGAAGAAATTTTTTTTGATGTTACTGCGATCAGTATGCGCAAAGACCCTATCTATCGACATATTCAACCCACACGATTTACCGATCATCACGGCATTTGTGAGTTTTATATCGCGCCTCTGCTTTACAACATGCTACGCAGCAAAGGTATAAACGTACATGATGTAGCCGTCCCCATGCATTCAGCCATCAACTGCGCCGCCATTCAGATGACTGCAAATTGTCGTGAAGAAGTACGTGATGCCTTACTCACAGCATTGTCGATGCCATTCCTGCCGAGAATGGCTATTGCAGTGGATCAAGACGTCAATATTCAAGACGCCAATGAGCTTATCTATGCCCTCTCTATCAGAGCCGATCCAGCCAAGGATCTCATTGTGTTGGAGGATATGCGATCTTTTGACTTGGAACCGCTAGGCAAAATGATTACCGGCTTAGAAAAAACCAAGCTTCGCTCCGGTAGTCGCTGGGGTATTGACGCCACAAAACCTCCATTGAATAAGCCTGAACAACGAATTCAGTTTGAACGACTCCGTGCCAGAGGCGAGGGTAAAATATCATTAAAAGACTTCGTTGACCCATCCCATTGAAACGTTGGTTTATTTATCTCATTAAATGCGGCAACGGTAGTCTCTACACAGGCATTACCACTGATGTCGCGCGGCGACTGTTGGAACATCAGAGTGACAGCAGCAAGAGTGCCAAATACCTTAGGGGCAAAGGCCCCCTTGAGTTAGTTTGGCAACAAGAAGTCGACGACAAGAGCACTGCCTTAAGGGCAGAGCTTAAAATTAAAAAGCTCTCCAAAGCCGATAAAGTACGGTTAATAAAAAACCAGCTTTCAGTGCAAGACCTTCAGATAAACCAACGAAAGCGGATAAGAAAAGACAATAACTGACAATAAGAGCATCTATTTAAAAATCGCTACGTTTTAGGCATAGCAAGATAAATGCCGACTCTTGTATACTCCGTTATATTGAAACAATCCCCTTAGTTATCAATCTGATACTAACTCAGCGCCAAGTTACTCCTGTCTCAGGAAAAAAGTTTGGCAGCTAACCAGAAAACTAAGGATCATTTCGCTTTAACCGCATTTAGGTATAGCAGGATAAAAAATATGGATCTCGCAGCAAGAAACCTGATAGACATTCAATCCTATATAGAATACCTCGAACAAAACAATCATCTCATGCGCGTCAAATCTGAGGTCGATCCTGTCTTTGAGTTAGCCGGAATAGCAAAGAAATTCGAAGGTGGTAAAGCGATTTTATTCGAAAAGGTAAAGGGCTCCCAATACCCTCTGCTACTCGGCCTCTATTGGAACCGGGCGATGATGGCGCAATTCTTTAATACTGATAGCGCCAAACTTCCTTTTGTGCTGGCCGACGGTATTAAGCAGTGGCGGCAAGCACCGATGGAACCCATTGTTCTAAAAAACGGCCCAGCCAATGAAGTCATCGAGGCAACACCTGATTTAACCAAGCTACCTATCCCTCACCATGCAGAAGGCGATGGCGGACGTTACCTGACCTCGAGCGTGGTTATTGCTAAAGATCCAGATACTGGTGTTCGTAACCTTTCGATTCACCGCATGATGCTGGTCGGCGAAAACAGAATGACGCTCCTACTCGAAGAGCTAGGTCATTTGATGGATTATTACAAACGCGCCGAAGCCAAAGGCGTTCCACTTGAAATTACCGTCAACAACGGTGTTGATTTTCCTGTCTGTATGGCAGGCGCTGTACCCGCTTCGGCCGCCCCGATTGAAATGGACGAGCTGGGTATCGCCAGCCAGCTTCGTGGTGCGCCCGTCGAATTAATAGAAAGCCAAACTGTCGGCGTTGAAGGTATCGCCAACGCGCAATTTATTATTGAGGGTAAAATTCTACCCAAACTGAGGGAGGAAGAAGGCCCCTACGCTGAAGTCACTGGTTATTACGCAGAACGTGACCAGCGTTGGGTTTTTGAAGCCACCGCAATCACGCGCCGTGCAAATCCGGTCTTCCACTCGATTTTGTCCGGTAAGGAAGTGGGAAATGCTTATGGCATCATAGCCGGTGCTGGAGCTTATGACAAAATTCACAGCCTGATACCAGAAGTTACCGCCGTACATTTTTCCGATGGCAGCGTACCTTACCATCTTGTTGTTCAAATCGATAAGAAATTTGAAGGCAGCCAGCGTAACGCCATGATGGCCGCTTTCGTTTCTCTCGCCTTTGTAAAAACCGTCACTGTTGTTGATACCGATGTGGATATATATAACGTCGCCGATGTCGATTGGGCTGTGGCAACACGCTGTTGTTACGAAACCGATTTACTAAAAATTCCAGACTCTATCGGCCACCGTTTAAACCCCATGGTCCAAAATGACAAGTGGTGCCGTATGGGGGTGGATGCAACCGTTCCGTTGCCGCGCCCTGATAAGTTTAAACGTGCTACGATGGCTGTGGTGGATTTGAGCAATTACGATATCGAAGGGGCTTAACAGCAGCCTTAAGCTAGCCAGTCTCAAGTGCTGTGATTCCCTGCTCACGAAATACCCGGCGAATAATCGCATAAGCGATTAAGCCTGCAATAATGTTGCCGCAGGCTGCGCCGATAAATAGTCCATTGATGCCGCCTAGCAGTGAACCAATATAGGCCAACGGCAGATAAAGTAGCAGCAATCTCACGACCGTAGTTAATAGCGCCGTGCGCGGTCGCCGCAGTACATTCAAAGACACCATCACCAAGATAACAATCCCGTGAGCACCGTAGGTTAAGGGTAACACCAACAAAAACATCTTAATGACCCCGACCACCTGTGAGTTATCGCTGAACACACTCGCGATATAGCCTGATGTGGCCAGTAGCAGGAGATAAACCCCCGTTTGAAAAATCAAAGAGAACTTTAAACCACCCATCAAAGCCCGGTAAGCTCGATGAGGCTTTCCCGCACCGATATTTTGACCAATAAACATCGGCAGGGTCGAGGATAGCGCAAACACCACTATCAAACTAATAAACTCAATCCGCGCCCCAACTCCAAAACCAGCTACCGCCTCAACGCCATACCGAGCAATCATCGCCGTGAGCACCGCCGCCGCTATCGGCGTCATAATGTTTGCAGCAATAGCTGGTACTGCAATCTTGAATAACTCGAACCAATTCGGCAGCAGATGCGAAAAACTGGGGCGTGTAAATTCCAAAAGCTGCTCACGAAAAGTCAATATCGCAATAGAGCAAAGCCAACCTGTCATGCAGGCAATCAGCGTCGCCCAGGCCGCACCAGCGACCCCTAGTTTAGGAAATGGGCCAATACCAAATATTAGCAAAGGGTCAAAAATCAGATTAATCACAGACAGTAGCGCCATAATGCTGGCTGAAAGTTTTGTGTCGCCAATTGCCCGTAGTGCATTATTACCAATCATCGTGAGCATCCACATAGGGGCAGCAATAAACCAGATACTCATGTAGCTTTTAATAAAGGGCATTACCTCTTCCGTTGCACCCAATGCTTTAAATAATGGATCAATCGCAAGAAAACCAATAAAGGCAGCAATCACCGCTATTAACGCCGCAATGATTTTGGTATCCGTAATAAAGCGTGCCGCCTTTTGATGCTGACTTTCACCGATCAGACGCGACAATAAAGCGCCTAACGCCATACCTATCCCCAGCGCTACGCTAATCAGAATATTAGCGATAGGTTGGGAAAAACTTACTGCAGCAAGCTCATGGGTACCGAGCATACTGATAAAATAGGTATCCACAACCCCCAATAGCATCATCGAAATCATGCCGAATATCATCGGCACAGTAAGACGAAACATCAAAGGGCCAATTGGCTCCGATGTAATGGCTTTGGTTCTCTTACTGGTTTTGCTATTGATATAAAATCCTTAAAAACTAACTAGGAAGTTTTTGATCGAAGTCGCGCAATCAAGCTGGAAGTATCCCAGCGATTACCCCCCATTGCCTGCACCTCAGCATAATAGCCATCCACAATCTTCGTCACTGGCAAAGACGCTCCATTAAGACGCGCCTCAGCCAAAGCAATCGCCAGATCCTTTCGCATCCAGTCAACCGCAAACCCAAAATCAAACTCGCCCTGCAACATCGTCTGATACCGGTTTTCCATCTGCCAGGATTGCGCCGCACCTTTTGCAATAACTTCGACTACCTGAGCACCATCCAGACCAGCGGCCTGGGCAAAATTTAACCCTTCCGCCAGTCCCTGAACAAGACCAGCGATACAAATTTGATTAACCATTTTAGTCAGCTGACCACTACCGGGAGGGCCCATTAGCTTAGCTAATTTGGCATAGACATCGAGTACGGGTTTAGCTCGCTCAAAATCGCCCGCGTTGCCCCCTACCATGATTGCCAACAGACCATTCTGCGCCCCCGTCTGTCCGCCCGACACGGGGGCATCAAGGAAGGCAAACTCACGACCCTGAGCTTGCTTGAATAATTCACGCGCAATATTTGCAGATGCCGTGGTATGGTCGATGAAAAGACTCCCCTTAGACATTCCTCCAAATGCACCATCTTCACCCAGAGTAACCTGGCGGAGGTCTTCATCATTTCCGACGCAGGTGAATACTATCTCAGCACCAATAGCGGCTTGCATTGGCGTCAAGGCAAGGCTTCCCCCATACTGTTCAACCCATTGCTCTGCCTTTGAAGTCGTGCGATTAAACACCACTAACTGGTGCCCGGCCTGGGCTAAATGTCCTGCCATGGGGTAACCCATCACACCCAAACCAATGAAAGCTAAATTCATGGCGTTCCTAAATTCTCAATATCAGTCAATGGAAAATTCGATTATTCTACAGACATACTAAACCTAGATCACTCGGGATAATTTCTCCGTAACACCCAATTGATCTGCTCGTAAGTATAACCCCGCTGCTGCAGGAAACGCTGGCGTTTCGCAAGAGATTTTAAGTCCTGAGTGACACCGGAACCAAATTTACGCTTAGTTAATTCCGACAACCGTTCTAACCAGCCTTCTGCTTGAGGATCCAAATATTTCGTCACCCATTGCTCAGACACACCTCGCGCTTTAAGTTCAGACATAACACGAATTGGCCCATATCCATTATTCATTCGCGAACGAATAAACGCCTCGCAAAAACGCTCATCACTAAGCAGATTATCCATAACGAGCGAGTCGAGTGACTCTTCTAATAGTGCTGGTTTTTCAACGCGTCTTTGTAGTTTTTGCAGAAGTTCCTGGCGGGAATGTTCGCGGCGGGCCAACAAGTCCATAGCGGCCCGCCGTACATCGGAAGCTTTACTCAGTTTTCCTGATTTCAGGTTTCGACCTCAGCCTCAATATCATCAGCATTCGCTGCGGGGCTACCTAACATCTCAGTACGAATTCTTGCTTCAATCTCCTGCGCAATCTGTGGGTTTTCTTTCAAGAATTGAGCAGCGTTGGCTTTGCCTTGACCAATTTTATTGCCCTGATAAGCGTACCAAGCACCAGATTTATCGATATACCCTTGTTTTACACCCAGATCAATAATCTCCCCTAACCGGAATATTCCCTTACCGTACATGATCTGAAATTCGGCCTGCTTAAAGGGCGGAGCCATTTTATTCTTCACAACTTTGACCCGGGTTTCGTTACCAACGACCTCTTCGCCCTCTTTAATCGCGCCTGTGCGTCGAATATCCAAACGTACAGATGCATAAAACTTGAGCGCATTACCACCCGTCGTTGTTTCAGGATTACCAAACATCACCCCAATCTTCATGCGGATTTGGTTGATAAAAATAACCATGCAATTGGAGCGTTTCACATTTCCGGTTATTTTTCTCAAAGCTTGAGACATCAGACGAGCCTGCAAGCCCATGTGAGAATCACCCATGTCTCCTTCAATTTCGGCCTTTGGCGTCAGCGCAGCAACGGAATCAATCACTAACACATCCACCGCACCAGAGCGCACCAGCATATCGGCAATCTCGAGGGCCTGTTCACCCGTATCTGGCTGAGATACTAAAAGGTCATCAACATTAACACCAATTTTTTCAGCATAGCCTGGATCCAAAGCATGCTCGGCATCGATAAAGGCAGCGGTACCACCAGCCTTTTGGGCCTCTGCGATGACCTGTAAAGTCAACGTGGTTTTACCGGAAGACTCGGGCCCATAAATCTCCACAATTCTTCCTTTGGGTAAGCCACCCAGGCCAAGTGCAATGTCCAGCCCCAATGAACCGGTCGATATTGAGGGGATATCTGGACGCTCTTGATCCCCCATGCGCATTACCGAACCCTTGCCAAACTGGCGATCGATTTGTGCTAACGCCATATCTAACGCTCGTTTTTTGTTTTCGTCCATCAGTTCACCTCGAAAATTAGTTTTACCGATGCAAAGACTACTGAATTTAACTGTATAAAACAACAGTATTTTATTTATTTCAAAGATTTATTTTGCAGCAGTGCTAAGAGCCCCTGATAAGCGCTGACGACAGTCAGCCAACGTACCTGTTCACGATCTCCCTGAAAATGAAAACGGTTGGCTATCGTCGGCTGTCCTTGTTTGCCCCAGGCAATCCAAACAGTGCCAACAGGTTTTTCCTCACTTCCCCCCGCCGGCCCAGCGACACCACTAACAGCGACCGCCACTTGCGCTCTTGAGGCTTTAATCGCCCCCGCTACCATTTCAATCACCACTGCCTCGCTAACAGCGCCATAGCGACTGAGCGACTCTGACGTGACCCCCAGCATAGTCTGTTTCGCTGCGTTGGAATAACTCACAAAGCCACCGTCAAACCATTCAGAGCTACCTGACAGTGTCGTTGCTTGTTGTGCAATCCAACCCCCTGTACAGGACTCGGCTGTCACCATCGACAGGCCCTGATCAAGCAAGGCTCTGCTCGTTGCTATCAACAATGGCGTGATATCATTCATTGTTTTCTTCTCTTCACATTTAACGCTTATATCTACATCATTTATCACGTAAAATCGGCTTTTTTTGCTCAACAATATTCGCTTAACAACATGGGAACAATGGTAACCGCAGCCGACGCTAAAAAGCTAGAACACACGCCGATGATTCAGCAGTATTTAAAAATCAAAGCGGCGCACCCTCATGATTTGGTATTTTATCGCATGGGTGATTTCTATGAGTTGTTTTTCGACGACGCCAAGCGCGCGGCGGATCTGCTGGACATTACTCTGACCGCACGCGGCAAAACCGCCGGACAACCGATCCCAATGGCAGGCATACCCTATCACGCTGCCGATGGTTATATAGCGAAGATCGTCAAAGCCGGTAAATCCGTGGCGATCTGCGAACAAATTGGCGACCCGGCAACAGCCAAGGGCCCGGTCGAGCGCAAGGTGGTTCGCATCATTACTCCCGGCACGCTAACTGACGAAGCCTATTTAGACGAGCGTCGCGACAGCCTATTAGTCGCTATTTATGCTAATTTAGCTGCTGCCGAACTCTATGGTATCGCCATACTCGATATCAGCACTGGCCGCTTTAATCTGCTCGAAGTCAAGGGTGCTGACGCACTCATCAGTGAGTTAGAAAGACTAAATCCCGCCGAACTGCTCATCAGTGATGATGCGGAAATTCACCCATCCATTAGCCGCCGTTCTGGTATTAGAAAACAACCGTCCTGGAATTTTGATTTTGATGCGGCTTATCGTGCGTTAACACAACAATTCAAAACCAATGATTTGGCTGGCTTTGGCTGCGATGAACTCAGCGTCGCTATCCAGGCCGCTGGTTGTCTCATGCAATACGCACGTGAAACGCAGCGTACGGCATTGCCACATATTCGCGGACTGAACGTAGAAAAACGCGAACACAGTGTTATTTTGGATGCCGCAACACGGCGTAACTTGGAGTTAGATACAAATTTATCCGGAGGCAAAGACAAAACCCTTGCTTCGGTGATGAATCGCACAGCAACGCCTATGGGTAGTCGACTCCTGTTACGTTGGCTCAACCGCCCTTTGTGCAATCAAGGCATATTAATCCAACGACAGGAATCCATCGCCGCTTTACTTGAAAATTACTGCTATGAATCCATCCATATAGTGTTGCGCCAGATCAGTGATATTGAACGCGTGTTAGCACGTGTCGCGCTAGCTTCAGCAAGACCCCGCGATCTCATCAAACTCCGGCAAAGCTTTACCCAACTTCCAGAAATTCAGCGATTGCTCAGGCTGGTGCGTGCGCCATTAGTACAAAGCCTCGCTCGACAAATCAGCGAATTTCCTGAATTAGAGGAACTGCTACAAAAAGCTATCGTTGATAATCCACCCGTTGTTCTTCGAGAAGGCGGTGTGATTGCTCCTGGCTTTGATGTCGAATTGGACGAATTGCGCGGTATTAGCGAAAACGCCGGACAATACCTCGTTGACCTGGAAACCAGAGAAAAGGAACGTACCCGTATTAGTACGCTAAAGGTGGGCTATAACCGGGTGCATGGCTACTATATCGAAATTAGCCGTGCGCAAGCTGAACAGGCACCCGCCGATTACATTCGCCGCCAAACATTAAAAAATGCAGAACGTTTTATTACTCCAGAACTCAAGTCTTTCGAAGATAAAGCACTCAGCAGTAAAAGCAGAGCATTAGCCCGTGAAAAAGCCCTCTATGAAGCATTAATCTCACAGGTGGCGGAGTATTTAGAGCCACTACAGGATTGCGCGACCGGTTTAGCCGAATTGGATGTGTTGACGAATCTTGCCGAGCGCGCAGAAGCCCTAAATCTAACACCGCCAACATTAACCCAACAGGCAGAAATTCTTATCGACCAGGGTCGTCATCTCGTGGTGGAACAGGTACAGGATTCAGCTTTTGTACCCAACGATCTTAACCTGACGGCACAACAGCGTATGTTGATTATTACCGGCCCCAATATGGGCGGCAAATCAACCTATATGCGACAGACCGCACTGATAGTTCTATTGGCGCATATTGGTAGCTATGTTCCTGCGCACAGCGCCATGATAGGACCTGTTGATCGTATTTTTACGCGCATGGGATCATCCGATGATTTGGCTGGCGGCCGCTCCACCTTCATGGTAGAAATGACAGAAACCGCCAATATACTCAACAATGCGACCCCCCAAAGCCTAGTGCTGATGGATGAAGTGGGCCGCGGCACCAGCACCTTTGACGGGCTCTCCCTGGCCTGGGCCTGTGCACAGCATTTAGCGACCCATGTTAAACCCTATACTTTATTTGCCACCCACTATTTCGAGCTGACGACTTTACCTGAATTGGCGCCAAGCGCAATTAATGTACACCTTGATGCCACCGAATATGAAGACCACATTATATTTTTGCACAAGGTACAGACAGGGCCTGCCAGCCAAAGTTATGGGTTGCAAGTAGCTCAGCTTGCAGGTGTTCCCCATGATGTTATTAGCGAGGCCCGCCAAAAACTTAGGGTTTTGGAGCAGGGAGAAACGCTAGTAAAACAAAGCAAACGAACAACCAGTGCTCGACAACCGGATTTATTCAGCGCACCAACCCCGCATCCAGTCATTGAACAAATCAAATCACTAAACATTGATCGCTTAACACCATTGCAGGCGTTGCAACTGCTCTACGATTTGCAACAATCTGTGCGCTAAAAAATAGCTTTTAACTTGTGTAATGCGGCAGTGGAAACTAGAATGTCGCGTTATTATGTCGTGCGCTATGGAGACCTTACCATATGACCTTTGTTGTCACTGAAAACTGTATTAAATGTAAATACACAGACTGTGTGGAAGTTTGCCCGGTAGATTGTTTCTATGAAGGCCCCAATTTTCTCGTGATTCACCCTGACGAATGTATCGATTGCGCACTGTGTGAACCGGAATGCCCGGCAGAAGCCATTGTCTCGGAGGATGAACTGCCTACCGATCAATCGGAATACCTGGAATTAAATGCAGAACTGGCCGAGGTATGGCCTAACATCACCGAGCGCAAAGATGCACCGGAAGATGCTGAAGAGTGGGACGGTGTGCAGGGTAAGCTCCAATACTTAGAACGCTAATTTTCTATACCTGTTTTTACCGACCGCTAAGAAATACAAAAATTTTCTATAAAAAAAGGGTGGTTCAAACCACCCTTTTTCACGTTTTCTGACAACGAATCTGCGAATCTAATTAAAGACTTAACTAAAGACAGTTTCTCCGCTTAATCCTTCTTTCTCCATAATACTACGTAGACGTTTTAGAGCTTCCACCTGTATTTGCCTCACTCTTTCCCGCGTTAAACCAATTTCCAGCCCTACCTCTTCAAGCGTACTCATTTCATAGCCCAAAAGGCCAAATCGTCGAGCTATCACTTCTCGCTGTTTATCGGAAAGCTCACAAAGCCAGTCAGTTAAGCTGCCTTGCAGATTACTATTTTGCAACAGCTCCGACGGATCAGTGATAGCCTCACCAGTGACACTTTCGACCACGGAACGATCTGAATCCGGCCCCATGGGAACATCAACAGAAGTCACTCGCTCGTTCAAGCTCAACATTCGCTTCACGTCCTGCACTGGACGGTCAAGCATATCGGCAATCTCTTCTGGAGACGGCTCGTGATCTAATTTTTGTGTTAGTTCTCGGGCGGCCCGTAAATAAACATTCAACTCCTTAACCACATGAATTGGCAGGCGAATAGTCCGTGTTTGATTCATCAAAGCACGTTCAATCGTTTGACGAATCCACCAAGTCGCATAGGTCGAAAATCGGAAGCCTCGCTCAGGATCAAATTTTTCTACCGCTCTAATCAAACCCAGGTTCCCCTCTTCAATCAGATCGAGCAGGGTTAAACCACGGTTAACATAGCGTCTCGCAATTTTAACCACCAACCGCAAATTGCTTTCAATCATACGCTTACGCGCTGCCTCGTCGCCTTTGAGCGCCAAGCGTGAAAAATAGACTTCTTCTTCCGCGTTTAAAAGTGGTGAAAACCCGATTTCATTGAGATAGAGCTGAGTGGCGTCAAAGGTTTTCTTATTGTCCATTCCAGCATCAATTTCGATCTCTTGCTCTTCGACCTCTTCCGTGACATCAGCGTCAGAGTCGTCAAGGATATCTTCTTCTATTACTATTTCATCCGACTTAGCCATCGCCATTCCTCTCTTATTATCAATCAAAGCACTTGCGCGATCTTAATACCTTAAGGGTGAGATGTGAACTATTTATTAAATTATTTTTTGAAAAACTTATTTTTTTTCACAAACTTATCTAACCCACTTAAAGTAACTTCCATGAAAATTTCTATCCCAAACATCAATTAACATGCTTCGGCAAGTAGTTTAATGGATTGACCGGATTACCGTTTTTTCTAATTTCAAAATGTAATTTTACATTTTTACTTCCCGTAGAACCTATCTCGGCAATTTTTGCCCCAACTTTAACATTATCCTTCTCTGATACCAGTATTCTCTGGTTGTGCGCATAAGCACTCAAATACTGTGCGTCATGTTTGATAATGACCAAATTCCCGTACCCAATCAGCCCATCACCCGCATAGACCACGGTTCCCGGCGCTGCTGCCAACACAGGCGACCCTTTCGGAGCAGCAATATCAATACCTTTGTTATCGGTCCAACTGGAAAACGTGCCTACGAGCTTACCTTGAGCGGGCCAACGCCATTGCAGAGGGCCCGCTACAGCGACTTTGACTGGCTCCACATTTTTTCTTACTGGGCTGTTGCCGCTGTTCTGCTTAGGTTTGGGAGGGGTCCACTTCCGTTTGGGGGCTGGCTCATTATTTTTTGCTACATGAAGCCGAATAATCTCACCCGGTTTTAGTAGGTAGGGAGCACTAATGCGATTGATTGTTGCCAAATCGCGATAATCACGACCATAGCGCCAGGCAATCGAATAAAGGGTCTCGCCTTTCTCTACCTGGTGCTTGCCCCAGTTGACAGTTTGCGGCCTTTCTAAGTCGCGTACTGGCGCATGGTTATGACTGACACAGGCCGATAGAAAGGCGAGAAAGATCAGTATCGCACAAAATTTTAAGTTAGGAAGACTTCGCATTGCCTACATAATTAACAACATAGACAGTCCAAACCCCAAATACCAGCATCAACAATACCAGAATCAACTGAGGATCTGCCTGCACCACGGCAAGATATTCACTGGGCCATAAATTTTGCTCTTTTAAGCGGCCGGATATTTCGGTTATTTGCTTCCATGGCCATACCTTATTTAAAGAGCCCAGCATAAAACCGGTCAGCAATGCTAACATCATGCCGTGATAACGATGCAGCAACCAAGATAAAAGATGGGTAAAGCTCAATAAGCCGGTGATACAACCCAAGACAAAAAAGCTGAGCAGACCCACATTGAAATCCTTAAGTGCAGTAATAATAGGTTGATACATACCCAAAATCACCAAGATAAAACTCCCCGATATTCCGGGTAGAATCATGGCGCAAATCGCCACTGCGCCTGCGGCAAAAACAGTAAAGATGGTTGGCGCAATCGATATCGTCGACATACCAGTAATCACATAAGCCACTACCACCCCTATCACAAAAAATAATAGATTGTGCCAATCTGTTAGCCTAACTTGCCGGCCAATCAAAACTACTGAAGCTAAGATTAAACCAAAAAAATAAGCCCAAATAATTTTGGGGTGATTTTCCAATACCCAGGAGATTAATTTCGCCAGGGAAATAACGCTGACCAAAATTCCAGAGAACACCAACAGCAGAAAAGTCCCGTTAATATACTCCCAGGCTTGGGTAAACTTCCCAGTAACCAGCAGCTTCAGCGCATGCAGATTTGCCGCACTAATCGAATCAATAAGCTCCTCATAGATTCCGGTAATAAAGGCAATCGTACCACCGGAGACGCCAGGCACCACATCGGCAGCACCCATCGCCATGCCTTTACAAAAGAGCGCAATATTTTTTTTATATTTTTGTTGCTGCATGAGATTTAGACTTTAAGTTAGTCACAATGAAATAATCGAGCATAAACTGTGGATAACAGCCAGCTATAACCAAGATTTACAGCGAAAAAGTGGTCGATTTTAAGCAACGAAAAATAATTCATAACTTGAACGGGTCCCTTAATTGATAGCCCCACTCAGCAGCGGCACAAAACGCACTGCCTCCAGCACGATTCGTTTAACGCCTTCTTGATTTTTTGTGACTAGCACTAATTCCTGCTGCTCATCGGGCCCCACCGGAATCACCAGTCGTCCGGGGTCAGCCAATTGCAACAGCAGATCTTCTGGAAGTTCACGCGGCGCCGCTGTCACTATAATGGCATCAAAGGGGGCTTTCTCTGGCCAACCCATACCACCGTCGGCGTGCTTCATTTTGACATTACGCAGGTCAAGCAAATCAATACGTGCGCGCGCCTGCTCCTGCAATGGCAATATCCGCTCAACGCTAAACACCTGATCCACCAATTGGGCTAGAATCGCTGTTTGATATCCTGACCCTGTGCCAACTTCCAAAACCCGTTTGACAGGCCCATTCGCCAATAAAGCTTCCGTCATGCGCGCTACGATATAGGGTTGTGACAGGGTTTGATTAAAACCGATGGGTAACGCGGTATCTTCATAAGCTCGGTGCGCCAAGGCTTCATCCACGAAAAGGTGCCTGGGGGTATTGCGGATCACCTCTAATACCGTTTCGTTTTTAATGCCTTCTTCGCGCAACCGATTAATGAGCCGATCTCGGGTGCGCAATGAGGTCATACCAATGCCCGTCACATCTATATTATTATTCAACCTTCCCCCACGTTTTCAGTCTGAGCCTGCCACCGGCTTCTATCCTCATAGATACATATTTCACGAATCACACTGGTGGCATAACAGCCAACCGGAAGTTCAAAACTTAGCTGCAATTTCTGATTTTCCCAGAACCATTGAAAATTTCTCAAAAACAAACATAACGGGCGGCGCTCCTGTTGTAAACCGGAATGCTCAAGGCCATGACACCATTGTGCATATTCCCGCGCTAACTCATTCTCCAACTCAGCAATGTGTGCACTCGTCTTTATTCGTCCACGCCCCCAAAGCGGCCCAGTCGGGGCTTCAGTATTAGCGCCAGCTAGTGGGCAGGGCAAATCACCCTCTTCCACTCGCGCCCAGCTATTCTCCGCCACTCGCGCCGACAGCAATCGATTAAACAGAAACGAACGCGCTGTGGATAGATAGATGCCGCGCAGTTGTCGACGCGGCGGACGTTTATCCACAAACCAGCCTTGTACGCCTAGCAGGTTATTACCATTGATACCAAAACGCTGCGGCCCAAAATAATTCGGCACACCCTTGCTGGCAATTGCCGTCATCCGTTCGGACAGCAAATCCAAATTACCCGACAGCTGTGTCAACGTTATATTAAACCGATTACCCTGATGCTGTCCGCGCCTCAGTTTTTGGTGATGCCGTTGCGCCGCAATTAATTTAACCCCCTTGATTTGCGCCATATCCAGCCGGATTGACTCCAACTCAAGCTGAGGCTTTTTCGGCAGATAAAGACTAAACCATTGACGAGTTACTGCGTGCTTATCCTTCATGCCGGCATAACCAACATCGAGTGGTCGAACAGCAAAAACCGCTGCCAACTGCGTGGCAACATCAGCGGTATTTAAACCCTGCTTTTCTATTTGTAAATAGAGGTGTTCGCCAACCCCCGACAGTTCAAACCCCAGTAATTCATCCACACAAAAATAGTCAGGTTGCTCCTTTAACCAGCCTTGCAAGGGCGGCACGCCATAGGCATAGTTAAACTGCAATAACGAAAGGGGTGAAAATTCTGACATTATTCAAAACAGCTCAGGTTACCCCCGAGTCAAAAGTACCACGGCATGACAGGCGACTCCTTCTCTACGACCGGTATAGCCCAAACCTTCGGTAGTAGTTGCTTTAATGTTGATTTGCGCTGGCTCACAGGCTAAATCACTTGCCAATACCTTCAGCATTCCCTGCTTATACGGAGCAACTTTAGGCGTTTGTGCGACCAGCGTGATATCCGCATTACCAACCCGCCAACCTAAACCGGCCAACTCAGTCATGACTTTTCTCAGTAACAACCGACTGTCGGCATTCTGGTACTGGATATCGGAATCTGGAAAATGCTCACCAATATCCCCCAGCCCTGCCGCACCCAACAAGGCATCGCAGAGTGCATGAATCAATACATCACCATCAGAATGGGCCAGCAGTGGCTTTTCGCTGGCGATAGTCACCCCACCCAATTTAATTTCAGCTGTGCCTGAATGAGTATCATCAAAGCGATGAACGTCGAAACCATGACCAATACGCATCATTATTTTTTAGTGCTCCTTAGCCTCGGTCTTAAGAATCAACTCAGCCAGAATCAAATCCATTGGCCGAGTAATTTTAATATTCTGTTCACTGCCCTGCAGCATTTGCGGATGATAGCCACAATGTTCCATCGCAGAGGCCTCATCCGTCACGGGTAGATTCTTATCAATACAAGTCGTTAAGGCTTTCACTAACTCGCCTAAACGAAAAATCTGTGGCGTAAAGGCGTGCCAGAGAGTGTTTCGATCCAGAGTCGCCAAAATCCGAGCAGAGTCATCGGCTTGCTTCATGGTGTCACGCACTGGCGCACCCAATACCAAGCCATCCTTGGTGTTTGCCGTAGCCAGGATTAGGCTATCTAAATCCTCATGAGAAATGCAGGGCCGGGCCGCGTCGTGCACCATGACCCATTCCTGGGTTGAGATAATTTGCGCGAGCCTGTTCAAACCATTAAGCACAGAGTGCGATCTTTGCGCACCGCCCCGAGCGATTAGAATTCGGGGGTCAGAAGCAAGATATGATTCAGTCCAATAGAGATCATCAACTCCGAGCACCAGCACGATACCCACGACTTTCGGATGTTCCAGCAATCGGCTGAGAGTCTGCTCCAACACCGTTTTACCAGCTAACGGCAGATACTGCTTTGGTTGATCAGCCAACATCCGCGCGCCCACACCTGCCGCTGGCACCACAACCCAGAACTCTTGATGAGGTCGCGTTGCAACGTTTGCTTTGCTTTGCTCGTCAGTCACTAGTCCGCACCGGAGGGTCAGTATGTTTTTCTACTACTTGATAAAAGGTCTCACCTTCCTTGATCATGCCTAACTCATATCTCGAGCGCTCTTCAATAGCTTCCATTCCCTGTTTCAGGTCAACCACTTCCGCCTTAAGTTGCTCATTGCGCTCACGTAATTTTTGATTCTGCTGTTGCTGCTCCGCGATTTTACCCTTCAGCCCCCAATATTCAGCCAAGCTACCTTCTCCGACCCACAGACGGTACTGCAGGCCTAGAAAGATAAGCGCAAGTAATATCCAGAACCATTTCATCATAAAACCCCTTCAGGGTTCTGAATAATTAAAATAGAAACTATCCCTGCCCTTTGATTTCAGAGCGTCCATGATAGGATGCCATGCCATTGAGCTCCTCTTCGATACGCAATAAACGGTTGTATTTGGCAACACGATCAGAACGACACAGGGAACCCGTTTTAATTTGTCCGGCCGAAGTCGCCACCGCCAGATCAGCAATCGTCGTATCTTCAGTTTCACCGGAGCGGTGTGAAATCACTGCCGTGAAACCTGCTGTTTTGGCCATTTTGATGGCTTCTAGGGTTTCGGTGAGCGAACCGATCTGATTAAATTTAATCAAAATAGAGTTCGCCACACCCTCATCAATACCGCGCTTAAGTATTTTTGTGTTGGTAACGAATAGGTCATCGCCGACCAACTGCACGCGATCACCTATCTTCTGGGTCAGATTGGCCCAACCTTCCCAGTCGCTTTCGTCCATACCATCTTCTATAGAAACAATGGGATAGCGTTGACTTAACTCCACCAGATAATCGGCAAACCCCGCCGAGTCAAAGCTTTTGCCTTCACCGCTGAGCTGATACATACCCTCCTTATAAAACTCTGAGGCCGCACAATCCAGCGCCAAGGTGACATCCTTATCCAGCTCATAACCTGCTTGCGCCACCGCCTCACGAATCACTTCCAACGCCGCTTCATTAGATGGCAAGTTCGGGGCAAAGCCACCCTCATCGCCGACCGCAGTATTTAAACCACGCGCCTTTAATACTGAGGCCAAGGCATGAAATATTTCCGCACCACAACGCAGGGCTTCGGCGAAACTAGATGCACCCACTGGCTGCACCATAAACTCTTGAATATCGACATTATTATCGGCATGTTCGCCGCCATTGATAATATTCATCATCGGCACCGGCATAGAATAAACGCCTGGCGTGCCGTTCAACTCCGCGATATGCGCATAAAGAGGTACGCCCTTCGCCAGAGCAGCGGCCTTGGCAGCGGCAAGCGATACAGCCAGAATCGCATTGGCGCCGAGATTGGCCTTGTTTTCAGTGCCATCCAGATCAATCATCACGCGATCAAGCTCCGCCTGTTGCGTCGCATCCATACCCAGCAGAGCTTCACGTATGGCCGTATTCACATTCGCGACGGCTGTTAAGACGCCTTTACCACCATAGCGTTTCGGGTCTTTATCCCTTAACTCCAGGGCTTCTCGCGATCCAGTGGAAGCGCCCGAAGGTGCGCAGGCCGAGCCAATCACACCACTGGCTAAAATGACATCGGCTTCAATGGTGGGGTTACCACGTGAATCCAAAACTTCTCTTGCTTTAACATCAATAATTTCTGTCACGATGACCAGAACTCCTATTATTTAACAAAAATTTTCACCTAGAATGCCGCCCCAGCAATTATTCCACCCAAATGATGACGCGCCTTATAGCTGTCAGTTACATTTTTGGGATGACAACTAAGCGGTATCCAAAGGACTAAAACTCTTTACCAACTCATCCATCGCTTTGACCTGCGCCAAAAACGGCTCCAACTGACTCAGTCGCAATGCGCAGGGGCCATCACACTTGGCCTCATCCGGATTGGGATGTGCCTCCAGGAATAAACCTGCCAACCCCTGTGACATGCCAGCTCGCGCCAATTCCGCCACGGCAGCACGCCGACCACCGGCGGAGTCCGCACGGCCACCGGGGATTTGCAGGGCATGGGTAACATCAAAAAATACCGGATAACCGAATTGCTTCATGACACCAAAACCGAGCATGTCGACCACGAGGTTGTTATAGCCAAAACTGCTGCCGCGCTCGCATAGGATCAATCGATTATTCCCCGCTTCTTTACATTTCTGCAAAATATGCCCCATCTCATGGGGTGCTAAAAATTGCGCTTTCTTGATATTAATGGCCGCTGACGTCTGCGCCATCGCCACCACCAGATCGGTTTGACGAGACAAGAAAGCCGGTAATTGTAATATATCCGCCACCTCCGCGACTGGCGCGGCTTGATCCGGCTCATGCACGTCCGTAATGATGGGAACTGAAAAAGTCGTTTTGATTTCTTCGAAGATCCGTAACCCCTGCTCCAGGCCCGGGCCACGAAAAGAAGTCACTGAGGAGCGATTGGCCTTATCGAAGGATGCTTTAAATACGTAAGGTATTCCCAGCTTGGCGGTAACCTTCACATAGGACTCAGCGACCCGCATCGCCATATCCCTTGATTCAAGCACATTCATGCCACCAAAGAGTACAAAGGGCAAATTATTCGCTATGCGAACATCGCCAACCTGGACTATTGTTTCTGTCATCGCCGCGCTCAATCTTTATTTTTAGAACTATGCTGGGCTAATGCTGCCTGGATAAAACCGGTGAATAACGGATGTCCTTCACGTGGTTTCGAGGTAAATTCCGGGTGGAACTGACAGGCTACAAACCAAGGATGGTTGGGTACTTCAACCATTTCCACCAAGCTATTGTCTTCGGAACGTCCGGCAACTCGTAACCCAGCCTGTTCCAGCCGTTCGACATAATTATTATTCACTTCATAACGATGCCGGTGACGCTCAACGATTTTTTCTTCGCCGTAACACTGGTAAGCAATTGAATCTGGATGCAAACGACAAATCTGGCCACCCAGACGCATGGTGCCACCTAAATCGGAGTGCTCATCACGCGTTATAAGTTTGCCATCTGCCTCTTTCCATTCGGTAATCAAGGCGATGACTGGATGCGGCGTGCTGCGTTGAAACTCGGAACTATGCGCCCCCGTCAGCCCCGCAACATTACGGGCGAAATCAATAACAGCCACCTGCATGCCCAGACAAATACCCAGATACGGGATATTATTTTCACGTGCAAACTGAGCACTCATCACCTTGCCTTCAATACCACGTTCGCCGAAGCCACCAGGCACTAAAATCGCATCTGCCCCACGCAGGCAATCAATACCCTCATTTTCAACATCTTCCGAATCGAGATAGAGTACTTTAACCCGAGTACGCGTTTGAATGCCCGCATGCACCAATGCTTCGTTGAGCGACTTGTAAGCATCAAGCAACTCCATGTATTTACCCACCATCGCAATCGTCACTTCTTTGTCAGGATTCAGGTGTGCATCGACCACCCGTGCCCACTCGCTTAAATCCGCTTTAGGGCATTCGAGATGAAACTTCTCCACGATGATCTCGTCCAAACCCCGCTGTTTTAATAGTCCGGGAATACGATAAATTGTATCCGCATCCTCAAGCGCAATAACGGCTTTTTCCTCAACGTTGGTAAAGAGTGAGATTTTACGGCGCGCACCATCGTCAATCTGATGATCGGAACGGCAAACCAGAATATCCGGCTGAATACCAATTGAGCGTAACTCTTTCACCGAATGCTGCGTCGGTTTGGTTTTGGTTTCCCCTGAGGTTTCAATATAAGGCACCAGTGTGAGATGCATAAACAATGCACGCTGCGAGCCTAGCTCAACCTTCAACTGCCTTACCGCCTCCAGAAACGGCTGGGACTCGATGTCACCCACCGTACCACCAATTTCCACCAAAGCGATGTCGTAGCCTTTTGCACCCAGCAACACACGGCGCTTAATTTCATCGGTAATATGCGGAATCACCTGTACCGTTGCGCCTAAATAATCACCCCGGCGTTCTTTCTGCAACACATGTTCATAGACCCGGCCTGTAGTGAAATTATTGAGCTGGCTCACCTTAGTACGCAGGAATCGCTCATAATGACCAAGATCAAGATCGGTCTCCGCACCATCCTCCGTGACAAACACCTCGCCATGCTGGAACGGGCTCATAGTACCGGGATCAACATTGATATAAGGGTCGAGCTTTAACATAGTGACGCGTAGACCTCGCGCCTCAAGAATTGCACCCAAAGATGCCGCAGCAATGCCCTTCCCAAGGGAAGACACAACGCCGCCGGTGACGAAGATATAATGCGTCATTGAAGAACCGTATGTAAGCTATATGGAGGTTGAACAAGTCTCCTTTCCGGCTATCGACAGCCAACCAGGAGACCACTTGAGATGGGAGGATAGATTACCAGTTTAGCCTGCCCACCACAATCTAAGATTGGGGGGAATTGCTGGGAAAAAGCCGGAATCAACTGGTACTGGCTCCGGCTACTACCACAAGCGTAGATGCAACTTTATTCGCACGATCCGTGCTAAAACCGAAGTCTACAGGTTCGGCCTCGTCTTTTTACTGCCAAGCGACCGCCAGCGCTGTGCTTAGATCTTCCTGGTGCTGCGCGGTTAGGTTTTCAATATTGGCGGGTTCTCCGCCGCTGATGGTAGCCATAGCCTGCACTAATTGATCGACTTGGCTGGCTAGCAATATTTGATCGCCCGCATAAATTTCATCCAGTTGGTGCTCAGCACTTAAAAACCAATCTTCGATATAAACTCTATCATCTGAACCGATATGATTAACAACCAAATCATCTCCCTGTTGATGCAACCATAGCTCGTCTCGGTCAAAATCCTCAAATAGCAGCCTATCTACCGCGATCTCCGCATCTGCCGCGTAATTCTTAATCGTATCCGAGCCGTCCCCGCTCGAAAAGTGGTAGGTATCACTACCAGACCCGCCGGACAAGGTATCAAATCCTTCGAACGCCCTAAGTTCGTCGTTACTTGACGACCCAGTAATTGAATCTATGCCGGGAGTCCCCTGTATCTCATCAATATTCAGAAGCTCAGTCGCACTAAAATCGAGTGTCAGGTAGTTGCCGGTGGCATAATAGCCTTTAATAGTGTTAATCCCCTGACCACCATCAATGCGCTCAACAGAGTGGGTTGGGGAGAAATATCTTAGCTCGATACGATCGTCAGACAGGCCGCCGGTTATGCTATCGAAACCATCTCCGCCATTATAGACTGAGTAGCCCGCATAACTGTTATCGACAACAAAGCGATCGTCTCCCGCTTGACCATACAAGAGATCATTGCCGCCCCCACTTAAGAATAAGTCTGAGCCATAGCCGCCGTAAATGGTTTCGTTCGTCTCGGATCCGACAAGGGCTCCTGCTGGAGCGTTAAGTGTAAACTCAACATTTTCAACACTCAAATAGCCCTCAGCATCTATAACCCGAACCGCTATGTTATGCGTACCCAAATACAGGCCATTCAGATCGACCGTTGCGCCGCTACCTACAACACCGCTCTTGTCAGAAACCCATTCGATTTGCTGACTGATGTCCCTGCCTTGATTGTCCCAAGCAGAGCCGATCAGCGTGATAGTTCCGCCAAAGGTACTTTCCGAAGGATTTGTCGAATCAACCATGATACTCGGCTTAACACTACCCTCCCAACGGGTAATCTTCAGATCATCCAGGCCCGCCTCTAACAATTGCCCTCCGGCATTATCGGCTGCCTCAACAAGTAGGTAGATATCTTCCCCAGAAAACTCATCTAATCCATGAAAAGACTGCACTGAGTGCCATTTTGCAGGTATTTGATCGCTATTACCTCTCTGCTCGAAAAGTATCTTGCTTTTAGTATCACTCACCGCCGTTATCCGAAAATAATCCGCTGACGTAGCGTTGCTGTACTGTGAAAAATAGTAGTTAAATGAAACACCCAGTGATGCAGTCCCAGAAACCTCCGGCAGAGAAATTAATTGCGACCGAATGGAGGTTCCCAAGTCAATGTCATTACTACCCGCTGAATACCCCGCCTCCAACCCGGTAATCAATGCATTTAAACCACTCGCAGCGGCTCCTAATTGCATCGTCACGCTATTAAACTGCGTCATTTCAGGTGCCCCTCTTTCCCACTGTCCCCCTGTTGCATTGTCGGTCGAATCGGGATTCACCACCCAACCAAGATCCGCTTCAAAAGCGTCCTCAAATACCGTATTTGCCGTGAGCTTTTCAATATGAATATCGTCGATTCCCGCTTCCACGTAACTTTCCGAGCCATGATCCGAAGCCTCGATCAAAATGCTAATCGTCTTACCGGCGAAAGCATTTAAACTACTGGAAAACTGTTCCCACGCCGCATTGGCAGAAGCAAGAAAATCTGCTCCCGTTTTTTCAAAAATCACTTGGCTTTCAGACTCACCTTGAACCGTTACCCTTAAAAAGTCACCTGAACTCGCATTGTATAAATGGGTCTGGTAGTGAGAAAAAGATAAATTTATCACTTCATTAAGTGCAACCTCAGGTAGCTGAATTTCCGGCGATATAATGGAGGTGACACCGCCATCCAAGTCATAATCCCCGGCATGCGCCCCAGCCTGAGTACCGGTAATCAACGCAAAGTCACCACTGCCGACAAAACCAAGCTGTGATAGCTTTCCATCATAGGAGATCGGTTCAGGATGACCCATTTCCCACTGGCCGCGCGTCGCTGTATCAGTCACATTTGGGTTAATGATCCAGCCATTATCCGCTTCAAAGTTATCGCTAAAAATAGCTGCTGGAACAATAGAAACTGATGCGATAACATCAGCGCCTTGAGCATCACCGACAAGGTAATCAAAAGAACTGGTTCCGGTGAAATTAATATTAGGCGTAAAGGTAATAACTTTCGTCTGGCTATCCAAAGCAACACTGCCATTTACTGCGTTTAATACGCTCAAAACACTTAACGTATCACCATCGACATCCATATCATTGGCTAGCAAATCTGAGGTACTGATTTCAATCACACCATTAGTTTGATTGGCAAAAACCTGATCGTCTTGTGCTTTTGGCGCATCGTTACGCGCCGCGATATCAACGGAAACAATATTACTCTTCGTGCCTAATCCATCAGAAACTGTATATTCAAATGAAGCATCTCCGTTGTAATCCGCACCGGGTGTAAAAATTACCATCCCAGAGGATTGGTCTAGCGTTACCACCCCATTTTGGGCATTTGAAACACCGCTAATCTCAATATGTCGGCCCTCCAAATGGGTATCATTTCCGAGCAGCTCCTCAACGCTAATCGATAGCGACTCATCCTCAGCAACAGTAAAGCTATCCTCAAAAAACACAATGGGACTCGATGTTCCGCTCTCAATAGCATACGGCGCCAAGTTGAAAAAATACTTGCCTTTGGACTCATACTCACCATCGGACACAGTAAACTCAAAGCCCTGGCTCAAATTATAAAGTGCCGCACCATTCGCCTGATATGTGATGACGCCGGTATTTTGATTGACACTAACCGTGGTGCCTGCGGGCGAAGCACTGACACTAGCAATAGCAAGCGGGTCACCCTCCGGGTCAACAACATACTGGTTAATGATATCAATACTATCGATCAATACTGCTTCATCAACTTCCCCTAGTGGCGTCATATCGAGAGTTAACGCAGAAGGTGGAAGCACCATAGGCGCATCATTAATATTGTTAACTGGCAGCACCATAACGGTTACTGTTTCATAATCTGAAAGCACGCCATCGGAAACAATATATTCAAATGAAGCGAGCCCCGAGTAACCCGGTTCCGGCTCAAATAACACGCCCTCGGCAGTTAATGACGCAGCGCCATGTTGGGGCAAGCGGACATCCGTGATACTCAGCCCTGGATAAGCCGGATGGTCATTCGCCAAAAGAATACTCCCATCAATGACAAGCGGAGTATCCTGATCGGCAACGACAACATCTTTTTGCGCCAACCATTGCGGGTTCAGATAGACAGTTGCTGTCGAGGTATCCACGCCATCAGAAACCGTGTAGTCAAAAGACGCACCCAATCCCAGCAGGTCTATTTCTACATAGGTATTCTGTCCCTCTTCGAAAACCTCCATATTAACATTCTGTCCATTGCTTACCCCAACAAAGGCAATGGAATCACCTTCCGTATCAAAATCATTTTCTAGGAAAACGTTAACGTTAAAAATGGCTCCTTCGGAAGCACCAGACCAATTTAGCTTATCCCAATTTGGGGTGGGGGCGTCGTTAACCGAATTGACGGTAATATTTACTGTTGCGAAAGAGGAGCCAGTACCATCTGACACTTCATAATCAAAGGAAGCAGGGCCATGGTAATTTGCGTTGGGGGTAAAGGTGATTTCTCCTAATTGCGCATCAAATACAACCCCCCCATTAACAGCATTCAGAACGCTGAAAATACTTAGGCTATCACCTTCAACATCAGAATCGTTAGCTAGCAAATTGATCACGTTAACTACTACTGAGGCGTCCTCAATAGTAACCACCTCATCGTCAACAGCTAAAGGTGCAGTGTTACTGGTCGGCCCAACATTGATATTTGCCTTTCCAAGTGCAATGTCAGCCCCCCCAGATACGAAATACTCAAACGTCGCTTCACCAACATAACTAGCGTCGGGTATAAATGTAACCGTCTCCGCTTGTATATTTAAAATCGCCTGCCCATTGGCTATGTTTCCTAAAGATACAACCCGCAAAGTATCGCCTTCAGAGTCTACATCATTTCCTATCAATTCTGAGAAGGCTATAACTAATTCGCTATATCAATCCAGGGCAACAAAAGTATCATCATTTGCAGTTATTATTATTTCGGAAGAGACAAGACGACAACTCTCTGCTCTTCTCGCCAAATCCTTGCCATCCCACTCATTGTATAAATCAGAGTTGTCCCATAAAAGTCCTCTTTGGTGCTTATGACCGAATATCCTTACAATTGCTTGTCATAAATCACACTACCGTTTTTTGTAGCAATACTCCAATAACAAGGTGCCTGCGGAATATAAAGTTCTATTGTAACTTTCGATATAAATCGCATAACATTATTCCCTTGTAACGTACGTTGCATGCGGAGCAACAGAGAAAACTACAATACAACCACTCCATAAATTTCTTCTAACTTCGGATTAGTCCAGATGTGACGCTATTGGGTGAACTAGCCCTCACTCTCCCTACCCTGATTGCTCCAAACCCAAGTTTCATTGGTATAGATAAATATCAATAGTAGTAAAATTTTGCCTTGCCCAGAATGGGTGTCATTAAGCGTACCGTATAAGGTTTTTTGTTTTCTGGATCGTAATTTATATACCTCTGCTTAAGCCTCTCCTCTTCAACTCCCCTGAAGTCATCTGATGGAGACAATTTCATTAAATCTGCGAGCAGTAAAGGAAAATCAATAATACCAGATTTCAGGCTTTGCTGCCAGACCAACCTTGATACGATATCAATTGTCATAGGGAATCTTAAATCGCTCACCTCTCAGAGCTCACAACCCTGATCTTTAAACTCAACTCGAGGATCTATTTCTGGACGATCACTTTTACCCCAATATCCAATAGAAAAAAATGCCTTGCCTTACGCTCAAACCCTGTGCTCCAGAAGCCTTAGGTAAAATAGGATATTACCCACCTCAAGAGGTGTGGTGCACTTTCGAATGCTTGCTCCAACAAAGGATCAATATTCCAGGCAACCATATTAACCAACACCTAATGCTTCAATTGAATACTACCTCAGTGGATCCCCTTTAGCGTCGTGATCAACAATCGTTCCGTTCGCAAGCTGAAACGATACGTTTCAGTTGTCCAAGTTAACTTCAAAATTTGGGATTATAACCCTCTAATGTAGGGACAGTGTTGGTTTCAATTTGATTTAGAATATCCCGTAAAAGGTATTTCCATTTGCCCTTTGTGACGAACGTTTCAATTACTGTTATTCTCACCATTGAATTCATATATACATCTTCGACATACATATTATTCGCATTGATATTAGAATCATCGTGCCTCCGTTAACACCTTTCGAGAAATACATATCCTCTATGGCAAGCTTTTCGAAATGAATATCTTGACCACCATCATCTCTTGCATATACGAAATTGTACGTTAATAACCTTATCTATCCTTCACCCTCTCCACCTCTCAACCCAACTGCATAGGATTGACTTCAAATCATTTCCATTACTGCCATCTAATCCCATTCACCCGCCACCTATTAATTGATCATTTCCCATCACTCTCCACGTATATAGACTATACGACCCAGGCCCACCGTTTAGATAATCGTTCCCGCACCACCGCCCACAAATAATCACTTCCTCCCGGAGCCTGCCTAATCTATCTCATCCTCCACCGCCATAAATCTGTTGTGTGTCCCAGTTAAATTGTTTGCAGCCGAACCGTGTGTTGATTCGAGTTGCTATTAAATCCGTACGAAATGACCGACTCTTCAGGGTATATGTACCGCCGTTAAAACTGATCCCAGATATTCTTGCTCCTACACTGTTGAAACCAATCGATCAAATGCAAACTCTTGGCTACCACGTCCGGTGAGGCTATTTATGTCACACTATCATCCAGTGAAATAAGCATATATAAGATTCGTATCAGAGTGTACCCGTCAATATTAATGGTTTTCAAACAACCCCATTTAGATATCGGTCTGCTATTAACACGTAGCTAAATCATTATCCTGACCAAATGATTAATGTCATCTACCGTCACCGAGCCCAAGTAACAATAATATCAGTAGGTATTGACATACAGACTATCAAAGTCCGTCTGCGAAAACTCTCTCCCGTTAGAAATTGTGTCTCCTGCTGCCAGCTCAAGATGACATTTGACAGAAAAGGGCTATTCAGTGAAAACAACATAGTCTTGTAAATTTCACCAATATGACCGATAACCGTATTGTCACTCACCTTGTATTTTATCCCAGAAATGGGCAGAGACTCCATTAAAACCAATGTTGGTCGTCAGCAGATACATCTTGCCATGTTGCATAATCGCCGTGAGAAAAAACATAACATTGGTCATTCCCCAGCGCCACCCTCTAGATAATCCAAACCCAGCACCTGGCGCTAATAATATCGTCACCTTCTTGCCAAAGATCGTCGTCCCCAGCCCCACCGCCGTGATCATTATCAAGCTCCTCCTAAAAAGAGTATCCCCACCTTACCTGTGTCACCAAAAAAGCTTATCCTCCCCCACCTTGGCCCGTAAGCGTAACTCATTTGCCTGCGTCTCAAAGACAACATCGTTACCGTGCTGCTCTGCCAATACCATCGCTCACTGTGATGATGTCGTTATCGTCGCCACCATGCACGTCCTTATCGTCGTCTGCGCGCCGTTACCAACGCGATTGTATCGCCACCATCGCCACCATAAATTTCATCAGCGGCACTACCGTGATACAGCCATCAACACTGCTGTCGCCACCATCTATAAAGTCTGCTCCCTCGTCGCAAAAGCTGATCGTCATTGCATCACCGGAATGGTGTCTACACCGGCACCGCCATGGACAGTGTCTTTTCCGTGATGTGCTTGGGCAAGTCTCCACTGAATCTGGTCATTGTCCGCACCACCATAATAGTATCATCGCCACCATTACCCTCAACATAATTCTCATAACCATCTCGGCATCGATAATGTCATTGCCGCATTGCGCATCCAGTTCTGATAATAACCAGTTGAGCTAGGTCTAACTCAGCGAAACCGCAAATCCCGTAAATTCGTAAGAAACGCGCTAACAAGTCTGAAACCAATGTCTGTCATTACGATTCACCAAAATGTCTTCACCCTCCACCGCTAATGGTGTCACTACCGTACTCGCCCAAATAAACATCAATGCCTCGCCTCCGTAAAGAATGTCATCGATCTCTAGTGGAAGGCATTTCTTGTAGTCACCAATCGTCTAAATATAAATTAATAATTTCCCCCTCTCAGGCCATGTAACCCAAATCGTGAGAAAACCGGGTCTCCAAGAATCAAGTCGTCGTCACCACCGCTGAATATCGTTGACACCACCAATAACATCACGATCAGCGCCGCGATATATGGTCAATCATTCAGGGAACCGGCGATATAATCAGAATCAGCATTTCCCTTCAAAATAGTCGATAGCGTTAGGATCATGAGGTCGACCAGCGAACATCGACAATAACCCCCATTCACCTCTGACCTATACGCCCCGAACAAGAATGTCGTTTCCTTCTCCACCGTAGAGTCAGGGCCCTACCACCATGAAGAAAGTCAACTCATCACCACCTTCTAATCAGATCGTCGCCGTCAGCCCAAACCCGTCTGCAATCACACACCACCGATCAACAGGTCGTTCGCACCTGATCCGCAGAAAAAGTAAACCCCCAAATTATGCACGCATCGTACTCCAGGAGAATAAGTTCAGGTTTTGTTGCCACTCTTGTAAACCCAGCATACCTTTCGGCCACACATGTTCTGTCACAAATAGTCAGCCGAATAGTATGAGCCCGCCAGGAGATTTCAGGCCCGCGTATACTCTCGTCAAAGCTAGCGGCGGCTCTTCGTACTGTCAAGAACCATCCTCGCCTGGCTAATCCTGAGTTTTTCGTACCACTCGGCGGTATCGCTCTCGCCTCAGCTGAATCTGCTGCAACTAAATCAATCCCAATCCCATCACTACCTGTTCAGGTGATGCAAATTGCGTCTTGCCCGTGTTGATGAGCGAAGCACCTGGGTAAAATAAACATCTGTTACTCGCATGTCCGGCGTCTTCACCGTTGTTGGCGACGCCGTGTACCATCTGCTGTTTGATGCAATGCGCCCAAAGGACAAATCCGCTTCGTCACCGATACCCGGCACATCAATCACCAATACGATCGTATCCCCAGGTCACATCGGTTATATAATCGGCCCCATCGCCTAACTCGAAAATGCATTGTCGTAGCGTTGTCATTATAGCGCCACCGGAAAGCTTATCTGTCTTTTGCACCATAAGCTTATCCTCACCTGCGCCGCCAAAAAAGGTAATCACGCCCCGCGTCACCATACAGTTCATCGTTACCCCGTTGCCTTCTACCACATGGTCTGGCCTTCCTCCACGCAGAGGTGTCTTCACCGCCCATGCCGTAAAGGTAGTCGTCACCGTTATGGCTTTCATTACTGCAATAGCGGTAACGTTAACGCCATCGCCAAAATAGATTCTATCGGTCGTATCAGTCACGCAATAAGTGAAATGGCGCCCGTGGTGAGTTTTGAGGTTTGTCTCTGATCGATGTAGGCCTTCTGATTTGCATCGAGGCTGTCAGGGTGGTGATGTCGATGTTGCAGGTAATGTGGAAATAATTCGAGGAAGACGCGTTTGCGCGCGGTCGGTAAAGGTACTCCGAGGTAAAATTGTCCGCGTCGTATGTCAGATCATCTGCGGCGGTACCCTTGAATTGGAAGTGAGGCAAAGGCAAAGTGGCTAGAGCGTAGCGGTATTGCTCTGCCAGGGTCGGTGTGTCTTGGTATGCGAAGGAGGCGATGGAATTACCTGGAATACTTTCTCTATGTCATAAGTCTTGGCAGGCCGCAATCTCTTGGTAAAAAAACTCGACATCCGATTTGATAATCCCAGCGCTAAGTTGCCGCCAAGTAAATCGCCCAACTTGTCGATGTGGTTTCTAATAGCGATTGATCAGAGGATATTAGACACCGCATCAGAATATAGATATTCCCAAACCACGCATCGATATCGAGTCCAGGAGCAAGTACTTAAGCACACAGTAGACGGAAGAGCTTTTTAACGATTTTATCAATTCCGTGATTAACTACGGCGACACCCTCTTCAATAAAGACAGGTTGGTAGGCACCAGGATAATGGAAACCACAGATTGTGGTCAACCCAGCAGCGGTCACTTCTACGCCTTTGTCGGCGAAATGTTTACATAACCCAGTTTTCAACAAGTCACTGCACAAAGTATTCCTTAAGGTTTTTTTGACACCTAGTCCCAACCATGTAACCGCACCATTGGGTGTGCTTACCTGTTCAACCAAACCTGCAAAATGCTGGGCTGCAATCATGATGTCCACGCCAGGGAATGGCCAACAAGTCTACTGAGTTTACGCTACCAATGAGTTACCTGCGGTATCTACCCTAATAATCCCACTTTGCGACCAAAGCTCAATACTATCGTTTGTCCACTTCGCGTCAGCAAAGGCTTTGCTTACCCCCAAAAGACCCAATACTTATCGATAATATCACAGAGTCTAATGAACAGTACCTCTAAATGAGACATTTTTTGCCCGTAAAATTATTAGTAGATACCATAACGCTTAAAAGCCGTTGTCCAGATTATCAATTCTACAGTATAATCAGATTCATTGTATTATTGTGGCTGTTAGTAAAGCCTTTCTTTTTCACTTAATATCGTATCTGGGTTGTCTCCAATTCCCCAATCAGCATAAGCCGCCGCTGACAAAAGTGCTTCTTGATATACAGGTTCAATTGTCATAATAAAATTTCCTTATTTAATACGATTACCTTTTTTATAAAGGCCTTATACAAACTTGGATTCTTAACGGTTACTCGTTCACCCGTTAATAGCGATGAATCACAAACATGTTGCGCCCCACCAACTGTTTTAATAACTAATGAGTAATTGATGAATTTCCCGTATTCATAATTGCTATCAAGGGATTTGATCCCATATTCATAACGGGAAATACTGAAGTCCCTTTCTATTACCATTCCTTCATCTTTGTTCAGAAAAAGCCCTAAACCCTCGGTAGGTTTTTCAATGGATTCAGCTCTAATACACTGCTCTTTTTTAAACGACACAAAAGGCTCGATGACCCGCTTAGCTATATCCTCGTCTATTTCAACATGACATTGTCCCGAATCTCTGCTGACTTTGGTTAACCGGTAACAACCCTGTTCTTTGATGGCGTTCGTCAATGGATGTCGTTCTGACTCAAGATCACAAAATTCAATGTACTTGAAAGGGCTGTTTAACAACCCATGCCAACAGTGATGACACAGTGTTGTATCATCATAATAACCATCCGCCTCAACTGTTTTATTGATAGTCAGGCCAGCATCTTTTTCACACAGCCTTTTCAGCTCCCTTAACCCGACTTTTTCCGAATCGCAGCCCGAGCAAGCTAACAAAAGAATCAAGATGATTAATTTTTTGGAGCGCAAAAAAGAAACGCATTTATTTTTCACAAACAAACTCCCGCCAACCGAGCTGGCCGTAACGAATTTGAAAGGTAAAGTTTTGCTGCACCAAGTTGAGCAATGGCGCTGAAGATTTTTGAGAGGCTGAGTTGGTTTTGAGGCTTCATGTGCATGTCCTTTGCTCAGCTTCTATGCTCAGTTGAATGGTTGTGATATAGCGTCCCTGCGGTGCAATACTAACGCTATGCCCATTAAACTGACAAGCTGAAATCTTTGATTCCTGCGCCAAATTGCTCAGTGCGACACATGGCGTCATAAAAAAATACAATATCGATTTTCTCCATCCGCTTCCTGGCAACAATACTTCTAAAGCCCCTCATCCTAGCCTTTTATTATGCCCTTTGGGTGCTCCCCAAGGAGAAGGAATTGGGTTGTTGGCTTAGCTTAAAGCAGCGCCATTTGATGTGACCCTCCCCTTTTTTAATTCTTCTTTTCGCGGTCTTCTTCATACCCAGTTGACAATCCTTAACCCCGGCACCCGCTTAAACTCATTCATGTTATTAGTCACTAGAATCAACCCCAGCGAACGCGCATGACCAGCAATCATTTGATCATATGGCCCTATCGGTTTACCCGCTTTCGCCAACTCCGCTCGTAACTGCCCAAAATGAGCAGCCGCCGTTTCGTCAAACGCCAACACTTCAAGCCTTGCTGCGAATGCTTCTACATCCGCTAGGTTGCGTTCCGGCTGGGCGGACTTTTCTGCGCCATAGATCAACTCTCCAAGGGTGATCGCGGATATCGCCATCTGTCCGGCATGTTGCTTAAATACTTTCCTGACTTTCTCCGGCCGGTTCTTGATCGTATAGATAACGATATTGGTATCCAGCATATATTTGAGCATTAGAGATCATCTCTTTCCTGTTCATTTGGCTGTTGCCGATCTTCCATGAAATCTGCCGATACACCTTCACCGTCAAACCAACTGTCCCAGGCTTCTCCCGCGGGGGTGATTAAACGGGCTTTGCCGATTTTGACGATATCCACTTTCTTTACCGAGTCCGGCAGGGCAACCGGTTTGGGCAGCCTTATCGCCTGACTCTTGTTTGTTTTAAATACTGTTGATTGTTCCATTATTAACTCCAGGTATATACTTTTGGTATATACAAATATACGCCCGCACAAAGGATATATCAATGGTATATCCCTATCGTGAAGTAGCCATTATGCGGTCACGATCTCACCTCATCCTAACCTTTCATTATGCCCTCGGGTGCTCCCAAAGGGAGAAGGGACAACGAATATCACCGCTCCCTGATGCTCTCCTGCTTATACCTAAGCAACGGACTCAGGAAGTACTCAATGATTCGCCGCTTCCCCGTCTTCACCTCCACTGTCACCGACATACCGGGGCTGAGGTTCACCAACCTTTCGTTCACCTGCATCTGCGTTGTTTCGATCAACACTTTAGCCATATACACCAACCCAAGTGTTTCATCACTGATGGCGTCGTTGGACAGGTGGATAATCTGAGCGTCGATAGTGCCGTACTTGGTGAAGTTAAAGGTGTCGATTTTCACTTCAGCAATTTGGCCCTCTTCGACAAAGCCGATGTCTTTGTTCAGTATCAGCGCTTCAACTTCCAAGGTGCTTTCTTTGGGGACAATCAGCATCAGTTCTTGCGCTGGGGTAACGACACCACCGACGGTATGCACGGCGAGTTGTTGCACTGTGCCGTCTATCGGCGAGCTAACGATCTGTTGCCGGTTGCGCTGTTTGGCTTTGATCAGTTCCTGTTCGAGTGCGGCGATTTGTTGAGTGGTTTCGTTGAGTTCGGTCAGGTTGTTTTTTTGCATTTCGGCGTTGAGTGTATTGAGCTGGGATTGGGTCGCTTTAATGGCAGCACTGAGTTCTTGATACTGTGCCTGTAGGGCGATCAGATCCTGTTCGTTTTCGATACGTTCCTGCTCCAGTTCCAGGTATTGATCTCTGGCGACCATGTGCTTTTGCATCAGCTTTTCCAACGATTGGGTACGTTCGCTGATCAGGGGTAATGTGCGCTCAAGCTTGGTCATGGTGGCCTTGGCCCGTTGCTGTTCCGCTCGGCGTTTGCTGAGTTCGTTTTCGAGGCTTTCTTTGCGATATCGGTATTCGTTAATTTGCTCGATGAGCAAACGCTGTTGAGCGGCCACTTCTTTTAGTTCGGCAAGAGGGCTGAGGCTGAGCTGCGTTTGCGCTTGACTGTGCCAATCCTTGGGGAGTGTTTTTGCCTTTAATAACTGATGAAAAATTTTCTGGCGGGCTTGTTGCAGTTCGGCGGTGTTGAGTTGTTGTTGTAGCCGATCGCTATCGGCTTGGGTGGCGGTGCCGTCGAGGGTAATCAGGGGTTCGCCAGCGCTAACCGCCTGCCCTTCTTGCACATGGATGGTTTTGACTTTGCCGATCTCCAGCGGTTGTATCGTTTTTACCCGCCCACTGGGGATGATTTTACCCTGCGCAACAGCCACCACATCCATTTTGCCGACAATACCCCAGACCACAGCAACGATGAAGACAATCACGATAGTCCAGATGATAGCCCGGCCTATTGGCGACGGTGGGGTTTCCTGTACTTCTAGCGCGGCTGGCATAAAGGCGTAGGCGCTGCGTTTGACCTGATCGGGGCTTTCGAAGCGATCAGTTAACCATTGCCAGGGCATCTGCATCAAGCGACCTCCCCTTGGCTTTCGGTCTGATGGTAATGCAGTTTGGCGTAAAGACCGTTGTGTTTCAGCAAAGATTCGTGATTACCCTGCTCGATGATTCTGCCCCGATCGATAACGATAATACGGTCGGCGTTTCTGACGGTGGAAAGGCGGTGCGCAATGATAAAGGTGGTGCGCTGGTGCGTTATCGCCTGCATGTTATTTTGAATGATGCGCTCGGATTCGTAATCCAGGGCGCTGGTAGCTTCGTCGAAGATAAGAATACTGGGATTCGTCAGCAATGCTCGGGCGATGGCGATGCGCTGTTTCTGTCCGCCGGAGAGGTTGCTACCCTGCTCTTCAATTCGGGTGTCGTATCCCTCGGGCAGTTCGAGGATAAACTCGTGGGCTCCGGCGAGCTTGGCGGCCTGAATCACGCGCTCGACCGGCATACCTGGGTCGGCCAGGGCGATATTATCCTTCACCGAGCGGGTAAAGAGGAAGTTCTCCTGTAGCACAACGCCCACTTGCCGCCGTAACCAGACAGGCTGAACCAGTGAGAGATCAACGCCGTCTATTAATATACGCCCGGACTGGGGCACAAAGAGCCTTTGAATCAGTTTGGTCAGGGTGCTTTTGCCGGAACCGGAGCGACCGACAATGCCGATCACTTCACCGGGCTTTACACTCAGACAGATATCATTCAACACCTGGGGTTGGTCGGGATGATAGCGGAAGCTGACATGCTCAAACTGCACATGGCCTTTGATTTGCGGCAGAGTGGTGCGGTTGGGGTTGTGGCTCGGCTCGGTTGGGGTGTTGAGAATATCCCCCAGCCGTTCGATGGAGATACTGGCCTGTTGAAAATCCTGCCAGAGTTGCACCAACCTGAGAATGGGGCCAGAGACTCTGCCCGCTAACATATTAAAAGCAATCAGTTGACCGACGCTAAGTTCGCCGGTAATGACTAATCTTGCGCCGAACCAGAGAATCAAAACGGTGACGACTTTGTTAATAAATTGTGCCACCTGACTGGCGATATTACCCAGGTTTTGGCTGCGGAAAGAGGCGGAGACATAACCCGCCAATTGCTCTTCCCACTTGCGCTGCATTTGCGGTTCGACGGCCATGGATTTGAGGGTTTCCACACCGGATACGGATTCCACCAAAAAAGCCTGGCTTTCAGCACCACGTTTAAACTTTTCATCCAGCCGTTTGCGGAGGATAGGTGTAATGAACGCAGAAAGTACAATATAGAAAGGTATCGAACCTAGCACCACCCAAAACAGCACGGGGCTGTAATAGTACATCACGGCAAAGAAGACGAAGGTGAAGAACAGATCAATCACCAGCGTTAGCGCGGAGCCGGTAATAAAGTTGCGGATGGTTTCCAGTTCGCGCACCCGTGCGACGGTAGTTCCCACTTGGCGCGATTGAAAATAGGCAATAGGCAGGTGCAGTAGATGCCGGAATAAACTACTGCCCAGGGTAACATCCACTCGGTTGGTGGTGTGGGAAAACAGGTAGGTGCGCAGGCCGTTGAGCACCACATCGAAGATTGAGATGGCCAATAGGCCAATGGCGAGTACGTCCAAGGTGGTTAGGCCTCGGTGCACCAACACTTTGTCGATAATGACCTGGAAGAACAGCGGTGTGACTAATGCGAATAGCTGGATAAAGAAAGAGGCTAACAGCACTTCACCGAGCAGTTTTTTATGTTTGACGATGGCGGGAATAAACCAACTGATATCAAACTTACCCGTCATGCCCGGCAGCAATGAGCGTTTGGTGATAAGGATTAGCTCGCCAGACCAGCTTGTTTCGAAATCTTCAATGGAGAGTGTTTGTGGGCTTCTTGCCGTGGGATCTTGGATTAAGACTTTTTTGTTTTCGATATCAAAGCGGCCAAGAATCAGATAGTTACCCTCCTTGTCCTTGGCAATTGCCGGTAACGCAATATCCTTGAGCTGGTCGGTACTCGGTTTAACTAATTTGGCTTTGAGTTTTAAATAGGCGGCGGCGCGCAGGATATCGGTATCGGTAAAGGTTTTACCGGATTCCCCAAATTCATGGTGCAGGGCCTGGGCGTCAGCCGCAACCTGATGAAAGCGCGCTAATAGACAGAGACTTATGCACCCTGTATCTAATGCAGTGTTTGTACTATGAGTTTCTTGACTATTGTTGTTATTTTGCTGACCTAGCAATCCATGCTTCCTTGTCAATTTTTTTATAATCAGGCGCTATAGTAAAGCCAGTCGTTAAAAGTTAAAACCCTTTTTTATTGTGGTTTATGACAAGGTAAAATAAAGGAGGCTGGACGAACTTTTCCACGACATCTAGAAGGAGCCACCCCAATCGGCAGAGCTTACCAGTTTGGGCTTTATGGCAGGAGCGGGGATATCATCTAGTAATTGATCAAACCGGTGGCTACGTAGCAATTCTTCAAACTGTTCCGCAGGCACGGGACCGCTAAAGAAAAACCCTTGAATGACCCTAACGCCCTTACTCTTTAAGAACAATAGTTGCGCGTTGGTTTCAACACCTTCGGCGACTAAGCTCAAATTTAGGCTTTTGGCCATGGCAATAATTGCGATGACCAAACCCGCGTTGTGCTCCCCTTTCTCGACATCAACTACAAAACTTCTGTCGATTTTTAATTTATCCAGCGGGAATTGACTCAGGTAATTCAACGACGAATAACCAGTGCCAAAATCATCAACCGATAAACTGATACCCATCGATTTAATCACATTTAACGCTTCAATGGTGGTTTCCGCATCCTTCATAATGACACTTTCCGTGAGTTCTAACTCTAAGGATTTAGGGCTTAATCCAGTTTCCTTTAGCAGCTGCCCCGTACGCTCAATAAAGTCCTCATCATCGAACTGAAGTGCCGATAGGTTAACCGCAATTTTCGGAATATCCAGCCCTTGCTTTTGCCAGATTTTCGTTTGTTTACAAGCCTCACGTAATACCCAGTCACCCAGTTCGACGATCAGCCCCATTTCTTCGGCAAGTGTAATGAAGTTGAGCGGCGGCACCAGCCCGTGTTCCGGGTGTTGCCATCTTACCATGGCCTCAGCGCCAACAATTTTACCCGTGCTGATATCAACCTGCGGTTGGTAATGCAACACCAGTTCCTCATGCTCCAAAGCCCGGCGTAAATCAGTCTCTAACTTCAGTCGATGCACGCCCATTTCATTCATAGAGCTCGCATAATATTGGAAATTGTTCTTGCCATTATTTTTGGCATGATACATCGCCGTATCCGCGTGTTTGAGC
Organism: Pseudomonadales bacterium; assembly: GCA_024234615.1. Taxonomy (NCBI): domain Bacteria; kingdom Pseudomonadati; phylum Pseudomonadota; class Gammaproteobacteria; order Pseudomonadales; species Pseudomonadales bacterium. Next base: position 938,554 of record JACKNY010000001.1, on the reverse strand, counting down.
AAACCTTCCACATCCTCACCGTCGTTTGGTGAAATAGCGATACCGATACTGGGGGTAATGACCAATTCATGCCCCTCGATAAACATCGGACGTGCTAAAGATGTCAGTAGTCGTTGCGCCACTTTCGCTACCGTTTCACGGTCTTCGATGCGATTCAATACCACGGTAAACTCATCGCCACCAAGCCTGGATACGCCAATTTCCAATTGGTCGTCCATATAGCGTGAAATCAGATCACTGTCGCGAATACAATGGCTCAGTCGGGCCGCAACCTCCCTAAGCAGCATATCGCCTGCACTGTGTCCCAGCGAATCGTTGATGCGCTTGAAGTTATCCAGGTCAATAAACAACAGCGCAAGCTGATAGTCTTCACGCTTGGCCATGCTGAGCAGCAATTTAAGCTGTTCGGTAAAAAACTGGCGGTTGGGTAGCACCGTAAGGCTGTCGTAATAAGCCAGTCGGCGCAGGCGTTCTTTCGCCAAACTGGTTTCCTCCACCGCTTGCTTCAATTGTTCGTTGCTTTCGGAAAGCTGTTTGGTGCGCTCTTCCACTTTCATCGTCAGCAGTTGCTGATTAACATCGAGCTCGGTTTTGTAGTTGTTAAGACTACGCACAATGAAATTCAGCATCGAGGCAATTTCACGCACCTCATCCGAACCACGAACCCGGAAAGTAGTATCCAACTTGCCATTGGAAACATCATGGGCAAGCTGTACCACTTTCGCCAATGGCTCTGTTATCCGACGGATGAACACCAAAGAAATGAGTGAACACATCAGTATAAATAGAGTGGATGCCGCTATGATCCACTTGCTATATTCGACCAAATGTTGCTTCAGCGGCGTTTTACTGAGGACAAGGCGAACATAGCCCATTAAATATTGGCTGCCCTGCATACGCGGTTGCGCCAATTCGAGTATAAAATTTTCTTGCTCCACCCCCTCATAAAAGGGATTCATTGGTGAAAAAACCGGGATAGTCACATCCACAAATTTTTCACCGGATTGAAGGTTTACGTATTCATACTCACCCTGCTCCAGCGCCCCGAGACCCTGCCTGGCACTTTCTAAATCAGGGATGCCATGCAGGCTTTCCCCGTCTCGCTCAAGCCCGAAGATTCGCTTGCCATTACGATCATAAATTGCGCTATATTTGAGTGCGGGCTGGCTAAATAACTCCTGTAACAGAAGCCGGGTATTTGCATGCTTTTGATAATAAATAGCAAACTGCTGCTGGACAGAAGAGCGTTCCACCAACGCAACGCTATCCTTGATTAATTGCTGGTATGAACGTTGATACTCTTGATGAATCAGATGATAGGATACTGTGGTCGCTGCTAGAATTGACAGCAAGATAATGACACAATTTAGTTTTACCGACACCGTCAGACGCGCACGCATTTACTATTCCTTTAATATGATATCAATGCCGCTGATATATGTACTTGAATTTTCAGAATAGTCGGTATTTAGCAAAAAGCGAATTTGTAGCTGAGGCAGATAGACCAGCCCCAGACAGGACATGCTATCAGTTTAAGACCAAACGACGCCCCTGTTCGCCAGGGCTCGCGGTAAATCCTTCGCAGACCCAAAGGTCTCCGGCGGCAACCAGCTGTTCTCCACAATAAATCAATGGCATTCGGTCTCTTAACCAAGGAGGGACTTGATATTCCTGAAATAGTTTCTTTAAAGGATGAGAACCAACTCGACCTGCCGGTTGGCAGCGCTCCCCACCTTGCCGGAAGCGCACACTTAAAGGGGCCAGAGCCAGTTTAAGTACAGGCCAGCCTTCTCCATTATCCGCTTTTACAACCTCCTCATTTACAAGCTCAAGCGCCCCAACACCGGGAATATCCAAAGGTTGATCCGGCGTTAGCTCATAGACCTTCTGTTTATCAAATGCGGGTAGTGGCGCGCTCGCGTAGAGGTTATTCTGAAAACGCCGCACCGTGGCACCGCGCCAATTTACCTGCGGTTGCGCATCTTCCCTCGCCACTATGAGACCTTTAACTATTTGTTCTAATTGCTGATAGCTGGGAACCGGTAAAGCCAAGGATGCTATCCAAGCACGCACAAGGTTTAGCTGTACCTCCTGCGTATATGCCCGTAGGAGTGAAAGATTTAATTTCCCCTCATTACCAACCAGCTGCTCAAGCTCTCGTGCGAGAAAAAAATCCATGCTGTGCTGGAGTTGCTGATTGATTCGAGCGTGTCGCGTCAGCGAGTTACCGAAACCGGGCCAGCGTTCGGTAATCAAAGGTAGGACGTTCTGTCGTAGGAAGTTCCGGTCAAATTGTACGTCTACATTGCTATCGTCTTCAATCCAGCGTAGTTGTTTGGTAATCGCGTAATGCGCTAGTTCCTGCCTGGTATAGCCAAGCATGGGGCGATATAGATATGCGTTACCTAATACTCGACACGCTGGCATACCCGATACACCCTGAGCCCCAGCGCCACGTAACAGGCGTAAAAAAATAGTTTCTGCCTGATCATCGGCATGATGCGCGAGCAATAGTACATCCTGCTTGTTGAGACTTTCAGAAAAGGCTTGATATCTGGCGTTGCGCAGCGAGTTTTCCAGGCTGGCCTGGGTTCGGTCAACCTTAATTTTCTTGATGTTGAGCGGCACATCCAATAAACGACAAGTCTCGACACAGTGCTCCACCCATGCATCCGCTTCCGGGCTGATGCCATGATGAACATGTAATGCAGCGACTTCCGCGCCGCCTAGCCGTCCCCTCAGGACCGACATCGCTGCCAGTAGCACATGGGAATCCATCCCACCGCTATAAGCAACAACAAAACGCTTGGTTGTTTGGTTGGCACGTAATTGGTCGTGACTCAATTCCGCGAGTAGATTAGTTTCATTGAATGTCATGACGGATCGACGACTCGTCTGCGCGGGTAATTTGTTTTCAAAAGGCCCACCATAAGCACGAAGCGACACAACGGTGGAATCGAATTCAGAGTCCCTTGCTAGCTAAGGGTCAGCATCGCACCCATAAAGTGAAAGGCAGCCTTACTATCTCGAATCACTGACCAATTCCATAGGACATATAACGCTGGTAACGCCGCTCCAGCAGATCCTCTGTGTTATATTTTTTTAGCTTATCTAGGGCTTTCAGTATGCTCGCTTTCAAAGTATCCGACATGGTTTCCAGGTCACGATGGGCACCGCCTAGCGGCTCGGGAATGACACGATCAGTCAGTTTCAGCTCATACAGTCTGCTCGCAGTAATACCCATTGCCTGCGCGGCATCTGCGGCTCGCTCAGCACTACGCCACAAAATTGAAGCACAACCCTCGGGCGAAATGACGGCATAGGTTGAGTATTGCAGCATCATGAGTTCATCGCACACGCCAATCGCCAGCGCACCGCCGGAACCGCCTTCACCGATGACGGTGGAAATAATGGGCACTTCCAGACGTGACATGACCGCCAGGTTGTAGGCAATGGCTTCACTTTGGCCACGCTCTTCGGCACCAATACCGGGATACGCACCGGGTGTATCGATAAAGGTAATGATCGGCATTTTGTAACGTTCGGCCAGTTCCATCAGGCGACAAGCCTTGCGATACCCTTCAGGCCTCGGCATGCCAAAGTTTCTCAGAACCTTTTCTTTGACTCCTCGACCCTTTTGATGTCCGATCACCATGACTGGTTTATCATCCAGGCGCGCCAGACCGCCCACAATTGCCGCATCGTCGGCATAATGACGATCACCATGCAGTTCATCAAAATCGGTAAATATGGATTGGATATAGTCCAGTGTATAAGGGCGTTGCGGATGCCGCGCCATCTGCGCTGTCTGCCAAGAGTTAAGGTTGGCAAATATACTTTTGGTCAATTCTTTACTTTTACCTTCCAGCTTAGCGACTTCTTCACTAATATTGAGGTTGTTATCGCTGCTTACCAGCCGTAATTCTTCAATCCTCACCTGCAATTCAGCGATGGGCTGTTCAAAATCTAAATAATTGGGATTCATCGGTGATTTCGATTTTACCTTTTAACATAACGCGAAAGAGTCAATTTGACGCAATGGTATTGATATTTACCCATAATGACAAGCAAGAACGATTCATTCGAAGACAATCCTGAGCCACCGACTCTTAGTAACAAAGCGTAGCCCGATCTTCACCGAAACCCTCTTTAAGACTTAGTAGCAGTTCATCTGTGGGAAGCACTCGCCAGGTTTCACCAAAATTCAGCATACCCTGAGCCCGTTGATTCTGATAAAGCAAGGTGACAGGGCAACCTCCCCCCAGATAGGGTTTGAGCAATTCTGCAAGCTTTTCCGGTAATTGAGCATTGATTTGAGTCTGCGATGGTGAGAGCAAGATACGCTTCGCAAACCGCTGCCGGGCTTCAACAACATCATAGATAGTTTTTGCCCGCACTTTAATTGCACCAGAATAATCATCATTACCAACCTCACCTTCCACCACCAACAGGTTGTCCTTCATCAACAATTCTCTATGCCTTTCATAGGTTTCCGCAAAGACTGAAACCTCTACCCGACTGCTGCGATCGTCCAATGTAACAAAGGCTATCGTGTCGCCGCGCTTGCTTTTCATGGTACGAATTTCAATCACCAGGCCAGCGATTATTTGGTCTGTTTTTTTTGCTTGTAGTGCCACTAGCGGTTCCTTGGCGATATAACGCAGTTCCTTTTCATATTCATCAATAGGATGTCCTCTAAGGTACAAACCGAGCGTTTCTTTCTCAGCTAGCAGCCTAGCCTTTTCAGTCCAGCAGCGAATGTGCTGATAATCCGCATATATCTCTTCATGACTCTGAGCTGTATTGACCCCAGGTAGCCCACCGAACAGGTCGGTCATACCACTTTGCTTATTTTGACTATGCTGCTCTGCCGTCTTAATTGCCTCTTCAAGACAAGCCATTAAGGCCGCACGATGGAGCCCGATATCGTCCATCGCACCAGAACGAATCAAGGCTTCCAACGCACGTCGATTAACTTTACGCAAATCCACCCGTGCACAGAAGTCAAACAGATCAGTAAAGGGGCCGCCCTCATTGCGCGCCTGCACAATGGATTCAATCGGCCCTTCACCCAACCCTTTGATGGCGCCAAGTCCGTAGACTAATTGGTTTTTCTCATCGACGGTAAAACGGTATTCACCAACATTCACGTTAGGCAGCACCAAAGGTAATTCCATTTGCCGACAATCTTCGAGCAGGATCACTACCTTATCGGTATTTTGCATATCTGCAGACAACACCGCGGCCATAAAGGGCGCGGGGTAATAGGTTTTCAGCCAGGCGGTTTGATAGGACAATAACGCGTAGGCGGCAGAGTGTGATTTATTAAAACCATAACCGGCAAACTTTTCCATCAGGTCAAAAATATTACGCGCTAATTCTTCACCAAAGCCCTGTTTGCCAGCGCCCTCCATAAATATCTGCCGCTGTTTTGCCATTTCCTCGGCTTTCTTTTTGCCCATAGCCCGGCGTAACAAATCCGCACCACCAAGGGTGTAGCCACCCATAGTCTGAGCAATCTGCATCACCTGTTCCTGATACAGGATAATACCGTAAGAAGGCTCCAACACCGGCTTTAAACATTCGTGCTGATACTGCGGATGCGGGTAGGCAAGTTCAGCCTTGCCTTTTTTACGGGCGATAAAATCGTCCACCATGCCAGACTGCAACGGGCCGGGCCGGAACAATGCTACTAGGGCGATAATATCTTCAAAGGTATTGGGTTCCAACCGACGCAGCAGGTCTTTCATACCCCGCGATTCAAGCTGGAATACGGCGGTGGTATTTGCCGCCTGTAGCAATTTGTATACCTTAGCGTCTTCGAGATCGATATTACTAATGTCCAGCCGCTGTTCGCCTGCCTTTTCGCGCAACCGGTTTACATTCGCCACCGCCCAATCGATAATCGTCAGAGTTCGCAAACCGAGAAAGTCGAACTTCACCAAACCTACCCGCTCGACATCGTCTTTATCGAACTGGGTGACTAGATTACTACCGGTTTCATCACAGTAGAGCGGAGAAAAATCGGTCAACCGGGTAGGGGCAATCACCACACCACCGGCATGTTTGCCGACATTTCGGGTAATGCCTTCGAGCTTGAAGGCCATCTCCATGATTTCGGCTACTTCCTCGTTTTGCTCGACGAATTCGCGCAATGGCTTTTCCTGCTCCATCGCTTTACTTAAGGTCATACCGACCTCAAAGGGAATCATTTTCGATAGCTTATCCGCTAAGCCATAGGGTTTACCCTGCACCCGTGCCACATCCCGCACCACCGCTTTGGCAGCCATGGTGCCGAAAGTAATAATTTGCGACACTGCATCACGCCCGTAAGTTTCCGCGACATATTCAATTACCCTGTCCCGGCCGTCCATACAGAAATCGACATCGAAGTCGGGCATTGAAACACGTTCCGGGTTAAGGAAGCGCTCGAACAGCAAATCATATTCCAACGGATCGAGGTCGGTAATGTCCAGTGAGTAGGCTACCAAAGACCCAGCACCTGAGCCTCGACCCGGCCCAACGGGCACCTGATTTTGTTTGGCCCATTTGATGAAGTCCATAACGATCAGGAAATAGCCGGGAAACCCCATTTGAGTGATAATGTCGAGTTCAAAGTTCAAACGGTCAACATAGACTTGACGCTGCTCCTGGTAGTCAGGTGCTGAATTATCCAACAATTTATTCAGCCGTTTGGCTAAACCATCAAACGACAGTTTCCGAAAATAATCATCCATTGTCATGCCCGCAGGCACTGGATAATTAGGCAGATAATTTTCACCCAGCTCGATTTCCAAACTGCAACGTTTGGCGATTTCTAGAGTGTTCTCAATAGCCTCTGGAATATCTTGGAACAGCTCACCCATTTGCGCACTGGATTTAAGGTACTGGTGTTCGCTATAAAGCCTGGCGCGACGGGGATCATCTAAGGTGCGGCCATCATGTATACAAACACGCGCTTCGTGGGCCTCGAAATCCTCCGCGTGGAGAAACCGCGTATCGTTAGTGGCAACCACAGGCAAATCATAGGTTTCTGCCAAGCGTATGGCCTGCTCCAAATAAGACTGCTCACCTTCACGCCCGGTACGCTGTAATTCAATATAAAAGCGCTCAGGAAAATATTGAATCCATTGCTTGACCAACTGTTCCGCGACCTGCGGGTTATTCGATAGCAGCGCATGTCCAATGTCGCCTTGGCGGGCGCCCGACAACGCAATTAAACCCTCGCTTGCCTCTCGTAACCATTCGAATTTAATCAGTGCCAAACCTTGGCGTTGCCCCTCTAAATGCGCCCGGGAAATCAGTTTGGTCAGATTCGCATAGCCAGCCCGGTTTTGCGCCAGCAGAGTAAAGACCGCAGGTTGCGCTTCATTGAGTGGGTTTTCTAGCCAAAGATCGGCACCCAGGATAGGCTTAATACCTGCGCTAATCGCTGCTCGATAAAATTTAACCAACGCAAATAAATTTGACTGGTCTGTGACCGCTATGGCTGGCATCCCGTCTTCAACCGCAGCGTCCACCATCGAATTCACCCGCAGCAAACCATCACGTAATGAGAACTCCGTGTGATTGCGCAGATGAATAAAGGTTGCTGTCATAGACTCACTTGCTTTGTATGTTTTTAGATAATGTTAAGCTGCTCAGGCGTCATCAATAATTTTTTTACAGGTGCAAAAGAGCGGCGGTGAATGGCTGTTGGTCCGAGTAAGGACAGTGCTTTCAAGTGTGCAGCTGTCGGATAACCTTTATGGACGGCAAACCCGTAACCCGGATAAACCGCATCCAAAGCGTACATATCCCGGTCGCGCTCCACTTTGGCCAAAATCGAAGCCGCGCTGATAGCGGGTACTAGCGTATCGCCTTTTATAATGGCTTCAACTGAATATTCCAATTGCGGACAGTGATTGCCGTCCACCAGTACTTGGTCAGGCGCTATCGTCAACCCCAACACAGCCCGTCGCATTGCCAGCAGGCTGGCCTGCAAAATATTGATACGATCAATTTCTTCTACTTCCGCCTGGGCAATCGACCAGCATAGGGCTTTTTCTTTTATCTCAGCAGCCAACGTCTCGCGTTTCTTTGCCGATAATTTTTTAGAATCCATCAGTCCTTGAATGGGCCTGCTCTCATCCAAGATTACGGCGGCGGCAACTACCGCTCCGGCTAAGGGGCCACGACCTACCTCATCAACCCCGGCAACCCGTGCTATTATCGCGTCATTGCCTTTCATCTTTGCAGCAACTCCAGCACGGCCTGAGCCGCTTTTTCACTCGCATTTTGTCTGAGTTGTCGGTGGATATCGAGAAACGCTTCCGTTTGCCGGTGATAAACTGCGTCAGAAGCCAACAATGGGACTAGCGCATCGCAAAGCTTCTCCGGCGTAGCCTCATGCTGAATAAATTCAGGTACCAATGCTTTGTCGGCAAGCAAATTAGGCAACGCAATATAGTCCGTTTTCACTAGTTTTGTTGCGATGGCATAGGTCAAAGGCGCCATTTTATAAGCCACTACCATCGGTCGATTCACTAGGGTAGCTTCGAGAGTAACCGTGCCGGAGGCCACAAGTAACGCATCAGCTGCAGACATCACATTCCTGGCGTCACCCACAATAATCTGTATCGATTCCAAATCAGAAAAGGCCTTTAATTCAGCGCTCATGGCGTCGGCAATCTGGGGGTTGGCCGCCGCCACAAGGATTTTGCAATCTAAGATTTTCTGTTGCACACAGACAGCGGTAGCCAAAAAAGTCTGCGCCAACTTTTTGATCTCACTCATGCGACTACCCGGCAATAGCGCGAGCACCCGGTCTTGCGGAGATAGTGAAAAGCAGTCGCGCGCTGGCTGCTTCGGGGTTTCTAGTGGAATCTCGTCCGCTAAAGGATGGCCTACAAATTTAACGCCCAGCTGATGTCGTCGATAGAATTCCTGCTCAAAGGGAAAGAGCGCAAGAATCATATCCGCACACTGCGCGATATGCTTCACCCGTCCTTGCCGCCAAGCCCAAATCTGGGGACTAACATAATGGACAGTCTTGATATCGGCCGCTTTCAACTGCTTTTCCAGTGCTAGTGTAAAATCAGGTGCATCAATGCCAATAAATAAATCGGGAGGGTTATCGATAAAGTACTGACGCAGCTGTCGACGTATTCTCAATAATTCGAATAAACGACCAAGGACTTCGACCAAGCCCATGACAGAAAGGCGCTCCATTGGCACAAATGAATTACATCCCTGTGCGATCATACGTTGCCCGCCAATCCCTTCAAATATTGCATCAGGATAGCGACGCTTAATCGCCGCTATCAAGCTGGCGCCTAAGATATCTCCTGAAACTTCTCCGGCGACAATGCCAATGCGCAGCGGTTTCAATATCTCAGAAAACCTCTCAATGAATCTCAATTAAAGGAATGACAAAAAATAACAACATGCTTTGCTCGGAAATGTCTTAACCCTTCCGACAATCACCGTACCACGCCGCGTGAAGAGGAGATAATGGATTCAATAAACATTTCCAGCTCTCTACATTGGTGATCCAGCTCCCGCACTTTTGCCATCGCATCTTTCACCGTCAAGCCCTGCCGAAAAACAATTTTGTAGGCTTTTTGTAAGACGCTAATAGTCTGCTTGGAAAACCCGCGCCGCCGCAGGCCTTCCAGGTTAATACCATGAGAAGTTGCCGAGTTGCCGCTCACCGTAACAAACGCGGGCACATCTTTGACAATAACACTCCCGACACCGCTCATGCTATGAGCGCCAATATGGCAGAATTGATGGACTCCGGCGAAACCGCCCAGCACAGCGTAATCACCGATATGGACATGCCCTGCTATCGCGGCATTATTCGCAATAATACAGTGGTCACCCACTAGCACATCATGGGCGATATGCACATTGACCATCAGTAAGTTATCGTTACCTATGCGAGTAACACCTTGATCCTGCACTGTGCCACGGTGAATTGTGCAAGCCTCTCGAATGACATTATTATCACCTATCTCCAGCCGGGTCGGTTCGCCGTTAAACTTTTTATCCTGGCAGTCCTCGCCAATACTGGAAAACTGATAAATTTTGTTATTTCGCCCGATCCGGGTTGGCCCTTTAAGAATTACATGTGGGCCAATCTGAGTACCTTCTCCCACCGCCACATCAGGACCGATAATACTCCAAGGCCCGACTGAAACCCCTTCTCCCAATGACGCTTTGGGATCAATTAGAGCAGCGCTATTAATCAATATTGTCTTTCCCTATCTGCACAAATAATTACGCCTGAACACACCATCTCGCCATCCACAGAAGCCTTACAATCAAACTTCCAAATCCCACGTTTTTCGGCAAGCACCCTGGCTTCGAGCTGCAGCCGATCTCCCGGTTGCACCGGTCGTTTAAACCGTAGTTTTTCGGTACCTACAAAGTAATAAATAGAGCCGTCAGCTGGTTTTTTGCCCACTGTTTTAAAGCCCAGAATACCCGCCGCCTGTGCCATGGCCTCAATTATCAACACACCCGGCATCACTGGAAAATCAGGAAAATGTCCATTAAAAAAATCTTCATTTACCGTTACATTTTTGTAAGCGAGAATGGACTTTCCCAATTCCAACTCAACCACACGATCCACCAAAAGAAAGGGGTACCGGTGCGGTAAATATTCTCGAATTTCATTGATATTCATCATATCTAATTGCTCTTCAAATCCTTTAGCTGCTTTTCCAGCTCTCTGATGCGTTTGCTTAATTCATCCAAATGTTTTATCCGCACTGAATTTTTTCGCCAAAGACCGGTCGGCATCATTGCGGTGCCGGATGAGTAACTTCCGGCTTGATCGATGGATTTTGTCACCATGGTCATACCCGTCACATGCACCCGGTCTGCTAGTTTAATGTGCCCGACCAAACCCACACCACCGGCCAAAGTACAGTTACGGCCTATTTCAGTACTACCCGAAATACCGACACAGGCGGCTATCGCGGTGTGCGCCCCGATTTTAACGTTATGAGCAACCATCACCTGGTTGTCAATTTTGACACCTTCCTCAATAATTGTGTCAGCTAGCGCGCCTCGATCCACCGTGGTGTTAGCACCAATTTCCACACGATTACCAATCTGCACTCCACCTAACTGAGCAATCTTCACCCACTGCTCGCCATCATGGGCAAATCCAAATCCATCGGCACCAATCACGACGCCACTGTGAATAATAACATCCTCTCCAATTACCACACGGTGATGGATCGTCACATTTGCGGCAATGCGCGAACCTTTGCCAATACGAGAACCAACGCCAATACAGCTCCCAGCCCCCAGCTCAACTCCTTCTCCAATCATAACCTCATCAGCAATAACCGCATGCGGCCCGACGGAAACACTCTCATGAATCTGCGCACTATCGGCAATTATAGCGCTACTATGAATGCCTGAACGCGGCATTGGTCGGTTTTCAAATAGCTGTGAAACTTTGGCGAACCCTAAATAAGGGTTGCTCGAAATTAAGGCATTGCTCACTTGGTCTGCATATTGCGGCTCAAGAATAACCGCGGAAGCCTGGGTATCAGTCAGATCTGGTTCATACATCGAGTCCGACAGGAAACTTATTTGACCTTTGCGCGCTTCCGACAAACCCGCTATGCCAACAATCTCGCACTGCGGATCTCCCTTTAGCTCGGCATCAATGTAGGTCGCCAAGTCGCCCAGCAAATAACTGGAATTCCCCCTCATAAGCTCCCAACACTAGCGTTTCAGGTTTAGTTTCTCGGTAACTTTCTTAGTAATATCGTACTCTGGCTTGGCAAAAATTAACGCCCGACGTTCCAATATAAGTCCGTAGTCACCTTCTTTGATAACGGCTTGAATCGCTTCCTCTAATTTCGGGCCAAGCTCTGCTAACAACTCTTGCTGGCTTTCATTTTGCGATTTCTGTAGTTTTTTCAGGTTAAATTGATAATCAACGGCCTTATCTTCAATATCCTTGCCGAGCTTCTTCTTCTCGCTTTCGCTCATGACCGCTGCATCCTGCTCAATTTTAGCCTGTAGCTTTTGAATTTGCTCGGCTAGATTCTTAAGTTCATTTTGATCCGGCGCATATTGCTTCTTCAACTCTGCAATTTTTTCTTTCGCTTCCTCAGAACTTAAAATTGCCGTCTGCACGTCAATAACTGCAATTTTAGCCTCTGCCATCGCCATTGATCCGGCGAATAACCCGCTAAGAAATAATCCAACCAGTACTTTCTTCACTCTTTTGTTCCCCTTAATGGTCAATTACAAAATGTTTTCGATAATCTAACAATTAAAAAGTCTTACCAAAAGAAAATTGGAAAAACTCTGTATCATCCAATGGCCCTTCATTAAAGGCCTGAGCAATGCTAAAGGTGAGCGGCCCAAAACCAGATAACCAGGTCGCGCCGAGCCCCACCGAATAGCGAATTTCACTTACATCAAAATCCAGACAACTCGTACTAACTGACGGACATTCAGTATTAAAAACGTTACCCGCATCTACAAATATCGAAGACTGCACGGACCGCTGATCCTTTAAGAAAGGCAGCGGAAAGATAATATCCAAGCCACCGGTGACCAATAGATTACCACCAAAGGGGTCCTGATCTCGATCAGGGTTGATTGGGTTTGGCGTACTGCGTGGCCCAAGCTCATTATTTTTAAAGCCACGAATTGAATCAAAGCCGCCGGCAAAAAAGTGTTTATAAAAGGGTAGCGTATTGGTGTCGCCGTATGAGTCCCCATAACCTAAATCAGAGCGTAGCCGCAACGTGAGGGAGCGAGTTAATGGGAAAAATATCTGTCCTTTATAGGTAAGCTTATAATAGGTTAGATCACTACCGGGAACCGCCAACTCCAATGATAATCCCTGAGAACTACCGCGCGTTGCAAAAACACCTCGATTTAAACGCGACTGGCGCCAGGACGCGGTGAACAGAAACTCATTATAATTCTCGCCTTCCTCCGATAAAAACTCCGAGATTTCCAGTGCCGGAAATACCCCCTCGGTTATATCGGTGGCTTCATAACCAAAGTTGAACGAAATAGATTGAGTTTCGGAAATTGGGTAGCCAAAGGAAACACCACCGCCATAGGAGTCTGTAGTAAAGCTGGCGATGTTATCTTCGTCATAATCCAGCTCCCGATAGAACATATTGAAGCCACGGGTTACACCATCAACCGTGTAATAGGGGTCTAAATAGGAAAAGTTATACGCGGTCTGAAAGCGTGATCGATTTAAGCCAATGGAGACTCGCTTGCCCGTACCCAAAAAGTTATTCTGGCTCACACCAGCACCTAAAATCAAGCCACGGCCCTGGGCGAAGCCTAAACTTGCAGTGACACTGCCTGAAGGTTGTTCTTCAACCGAATAATCGACATCAATTTGATCTTCAGTCCCTGCCACCTTGGGCGTTTCAACATTGACCTCTTTGAAAAACCCTAATCGCTCAAGACGCAATTTTGATAGCTCAATCTGCCGATTCGAGGCCCAACCAGACTCCATTTGCCGCATTTCTCGCCGCAGTACTTCGTCAACAGTTTTAGTATTCCCTCTAAAATTAACACGTCGCACATAAGCCCGTTTACCGGGATCAATAAAGATGCTGACATCCACAATTCCATCTTCTTTCGGCTGCGGAATCCCATTGACGTTAGCAAAGGTGTAGCCTTCATTACCCAGACGATTGGTCAGCGCTTCCGTCGTTGCCGTTAGCAGTTCGTTAGAAAAAATATTGCCGCTTTTTACGAGCACATACTTATTCAGTTCTTCTTCATCGAGCACTAAGTCTCCCGCAAAATCAACTTCGCCGATGGTAAATTTCTCACCCTCGACAATATTGACGGTAATATAGACATTCGATTTGTCCGGCGTAATGGATACCTGTGTCGATTCAATATTAAAATTGATGTAGCCATTGTCGAGATATTTGGACTTTAATCGCTCCAGGTCACCGGATAATTTCTCCTTCGAGTATTTATCGTCATTTTTATAAAAGCTCAGCCAATGGGTGGTACGCAGCTCAAATAAATCAAGCAATTCATCATTATCATAGACACTGTTGCCAACAATATTAATTTGTTTAATTGATGAGGGCGCGCCTTCCGTAATATTGATGGACAACGCCACCCGGTTACGCGGCTGGTTTTCAACATCAGTTTCAATTTCAACACCGTAGCGGCCCTGTGAAATATATTGACGCGTCAGCTCCTGTTCCAAACCTTCCAGGGTTGCGCGCTGAAATATTTCACCCTCATCCAAACCGGCTTGACGCAAACCATCCTTCAGATCTTCGGTCTTAATCGCTTTGTTACCGTCAATTTCTATACTACTGATCGAAGGACGCTCGACCACAGTCACTACCAAGACATCGCCATCACGACCGATTTGAATATCGTTAAAAAAGCCTGTCTTAAAGAGGCTACGTGTTGCTTCCACCAGGGCATCTTCATCCACCACATCCCCTAAGCTGATCGGAAATGCGCGGAATAGGGTTCCTGCCGATACGCGCTGCAGACCTTCTATACGAATGTCCGCCACCTTAAATTGCTCGGCGAATGCTTGCTGACCTAAAAGCGTCAGCGCCAAGAGTAAACACAGGGGTATTGTTCGAAGTCTATTCATATTTTTCTTGTATGTTGATTATTATTACTTAATCTTTCGCCGACGCTAAAGCCGCGCCAAATCGTTGTATAACGCCAACAGCATCAGCGCCATAATAATGCTCATGCCAATGCGCAGGCCCATCATCTGTACTTTTTCCGATACCGGTCGGCCGCGCACAAGTTCCACGAGATAATACATCAAATGTCCGCCATCAAGTACCGGAATAGGCAGAATATTAATCAGCCCCAAGCTAATACTTAGATACGCCAAAAAGTTTAAAAAGGGCTCAATTCCTTTATCCACAGAAGCGCCCGCCACTTTAGCAATGGTTATCGGTCCACTCAAGTTTTTAATTGAAATCATGCCAACCAGCATCTTTTTTAGCGATGCTAGGGTTAACGCGGACATCTCCCAAGTTCTGCCAAGAGCGGGTGCCCAGGCAGAAAATACGGAATACTTAATGTCTCGCCGCATCTCGGCTGGCCACTCGAAGGCTTTGGCGCCAACGCCCAAATACCCGACCACTTCACCAGTTTCTAGCTGTTTAGCGTCTGGGGTTACGGTAATTAACAAGGACTGGTTATCCCGCTCAACTCCCAGGAGCACGGGCTGCTGTGGATGCGCCTTGATCTTGGCAACAAAGGTTTGCCATTCATCAATGGCATCGCCATCCAAAGTAGTAATTTTATCCTGTGCCTTTAAGCCTGCGCGCTCGCCTGCGCTTTGCTCTAAAACTTGCCCTACTATAGGCGGTATTGGCGGCACATAGGGCTTAACGCCCATATCCTCGAGTGGATCGGGTTGCTCTACGCCTCTTAACCAATTATCGAGCAGCAGTGTCGAGCGTTGCTCTATCTCACCATTGAGTGCTCGGGTTGTTAACAGCAATTCGCCGCTATCGCCAATATAGCCTAACAATTGAATATTGATGGCTTGCCAGGTAGTTGTCCTGACATCACCCACAGCGGTAATTTCCTGCCCTTTCTGTAACCCCGCACGCGCCGCCATCGAATCGGGCTTAACGTCGCCAATAACAGGTACTACCGTATTAACCCCCACAACAAAGAGCAACCAATACGCGACTATTGCAAAGAGAAAGTTCGCTAGCGGTCCGGCGACTACGACAGCGATGCGTTTCCCAACCGATTGGCGATTAAAGGCATACTTCGCATCCTCCGGTGCGACATCCCCTTCACGCTCGTCGAGCATTTTGACGTAGCCTCCTAACGGAATCGCCGCAAGCACGAACTCTGTGCCGTGACGATCACGCCAGCTATAGAGGGCGCGACCAAAGCCGACGGAAAACCGGAGCACTTTAACGCCACAGCGACGCGCCACCCAAAAATGGCCGTACTCATGAATAGTGACCAAAATACCCAGCGTTACCAGGGTGGCCAATACTATTTGAATAATATTCATTTAATGTTGCTCTATCTGCCGTAACGCCAACTCGCGCGCCAACTGATCCTGCTCTAATATATGCGCAATACTATCAGCTTGCCGCCCCTGGTACTGCTGCAACACTTCATTAACTACCTGAGCAATAGCCGGAAAAGGGATACGTCGGTTTAAAAATGCGGCTACTGCAATTTCATTCGCGGCATTGAGCGCGGTGGTAACTGTGCCACCCTCAGCGATCGCCTGTTCGGCCAGCTTCACACATGGAAACCGCACCCGATCGAGCGCCTCGAAATCCAATTGCGCTATCTGCACCAGATCCAGCGAACTGACGCCCGACTCAATACGATCCGGCCAACCTAACCCATAAGCAATCGGGGTTCGCATGTCGGGGTTACCCATTTGCGCCAACACAGAGCCATCATGATATTCAACCATTGAATGAATTACGCTTTGTCGGTGAATGAGAATCTCAATTTGTTTATAGGATGCGTTGAATAACCAACATGCTTCGATCAGTTCAAGCCCCTTATTCATCATAGTGGCGGAATCTACTGAAATTTTCTGACCCATCGACCAATTCGGGTGAGCACATGCCTGTTCCGGGGTAACATCCACGAGTGCTGTTAATGGCAAATCTCTGAACGGACCACCTGAGCCGGTAAGCACTATGCGTCTAACACCTGGCGCACTGAGACCCGACTGGTAGGTTGCTGGCAGACATTGGAAAATCGCGTTATGCTCACTGTCGATAGGCAGCAGTTCTGCTCCCGAGTCACTGGCAGCCTGCATAAATAGCTCACCAGACATAACCAATGCTTCTTTATTAGCAAGTAAAACCCGTTTACCTGCTTTGACCGCCGCCAAGGTGGGTAGCAAACCAGCACCACCTACTATTGCGGCCATCACGTAATCTACTTGTGCATCTGCCGCCACCTGCTGCAACGCTCCATCACCCACCAACAACTCTGTATCAGAGTCCGTATTGGACAAACGCTGTTCGAGAAGTTCAGCTGATTCCGCATCCCGTAACACTGCATATCTAGGACGAAAAGCAATAATTTGTTCGGCCAGCTTTTCTACGCTGATATTTGCCGTCAGCGCGAAGACCTGATATCGATCAGGATGGCGCGCGATAACATCGAGCGTACTAAGGCCAATAGACCCCGTAGACCCCAGAATCGTTATCTGTTTTAGGATGCGTTGCATTCGCTATCAGCCTATCTGTATCATGAGTAGTGTGTAGAAAGGAAGTCCCGCAACAAGGCTATCAATACGATCCATTATGCCACCATGCCCCGGCAATAACGCACCGCTATCCTTAACCCCCTGCTGACGCTTCACCATACTCTCGGTTAGATCCCCCACGATAGAAACAGTTGCTGTTATAAATGCCAGTAACGCAAACCATAACCAGTCCGTTAACCGTTCGCTCTGCATCACACCAAATACCGTCGCAAAAAGCCAGCACGCCATGAGCGCCGACAGCAAGCCGCCATAAGCACCGGCCCAAGTTTTACCCGGACTTACCCGAAACGCTAGCTTTTTCCCGCCCCAGGCGCGACCACTAAAATAAGCACCAATATCCGCGCCCCAAATAATGAGCATTAATAGCAAAATCAATAGACCATCCATACGCATCTGCTTCAATAGAGTCAGACTCGTCCAGGCGGGTAATAAAATTGCAATACCTAACAACGCCCTTCGCAAAGAGCTAGCCCAATAAACCGCACTATCCGGGTATCCAACTACCCAATAACCGATTAACAGCCAAATAGGTACCGCCACATAGAGCACCCAAAGCTGCATCTGATGATTAAATTCCGCTATCAAAAAACAGCCTACCGTCACCAGAACAAGGTAGACTATTTTCTTATAATTCGAGAAGCCAGATAATCCTGCCCACTCCCAAGCGCCCAGCAGTATTACTACCAACGCAGCAACGCTAAACATTTTAGGTGACAGGTAAATAATTCCGGCAATGACAAGCGGAGCGAGAATCAGCGCAGTGATAATTCTTTGCTTTAACACGTAGCAGTATCCGTGTCGCTGGTGCGACCGAAACGACGATCCCTGCTGCGGTAGTCCTGTAGTGCTTTTAAAAACTCGTCCTTATCAAAATCTGGCCAGAGTATGTCGGTAAAATACAGCTCGGTATAGGCCATCTGCCACAGCAGAAAATTACTGATACGCTGTTCACCTCCGGTACGAATACACAGGTCAGGTGCTGGCAAATCACCAATGGCGATTTTTGACTGGATCATCTCGGCATTAATCTCCGATAACTGCAGCTCTCCAGAGACAACCATCGATGCTATTTTCTGGGTCGCCTGCGTAATGTCCCACTGACCGCCATAATCTGCGGCGATCACGACGGTAAATTGGCTATTATTTGCAGTTAACTTTTCAGCTTCCGCCATATGTTTCTGAATCGTCTCGCTAAAACGATCGCGATTACCTATCACGCGCAGCCGGATATTATTTTTATTGAGCCGCTTTACTTCCCGCTTAAGCGCGTTCAGCAGCAAAGACATTAGGGTACTGACTTCAGCTTGCGGTCGTCGCCAGTTCTCGCTACTAAAAGCAAAGAGTGTAAGTACTTCTACCCCTTGCTCGGCACAGGCTTCCAGAACCCTGCGTACCGACTCAACACCAGCTTTATGGCCAGCGCCTCTCGGCAAGCCTCTTTTTTTTGCCCACCGATTATTGCCGTCCATAATGATAGCAACATGGCGCGGGGGCCTTACGCTAGGGGGTGCTTCTGCGGTCTGGGTAGAGGTTGTACTACGCATCGTATCCCTTTGGCTCTAACAAACACGAAACCCAGGCATAACCTGGGTTTGAAGAATTAATTTTGTTTTGTTAATTGCTTCTGATTCCCGACTAGATCTCTAGCAAATCAGATTCCTTTTGTTTCAGAAAATGATCAATTTCTGCGACATACTTGTCGGTAAGTTTTTGTACATCATCCTGTGCCCGACGTTCCTCATCTTCCGTAATGTCACTTTCCTTCAATAGTTCTTTTAGATCGCTGTTCGCATCACGGCGCGCATTTCTCACCGATACACGCGCATTCTCAGCTTCCAAACGCGCATGACGAACAAAATCTTTACGCGTTTCTTCTGTCAGGGCTGGCATGGGAACACGAATAATACCGCCGGAAGACATAGGGTTAAGCCCCAAGTCCGACTTCATGATGGCCTTTTCAATTTCCGGCACCATTTGCTTTTCCCAAGGCACAATGGCTAGTGTCCGTCCATCCTCTACTGTCACATTGGCGACTTGACCGATCGGCGTCGCAGTACCGTAATAGGATACCTGCACGCCATCTAATATACTGGGGTGCGCACGTCCTGTGCGAATTTTATTGAATGCACCGGTTAAGGCTTCTATTGCCTTGTGCATGCGTTGTTCCGCTTCCTTTTTTATTTCATTAATCATCGCTTATCTCTTTTCCATCCGGCTACTCTATCAGCGTACCTTCATCACCACCAACCACCACCGTCGCCAGCGCACCTGATTTTTTCATATTAAAGACACGTAATGGCATATTATGATCTCGCGCCAAACAAATCGCAGTCAAATCCATCACGCCAAGCTGTTTTTCAATAACCTCATCATAAGTCAGGCGGTCATACTTCTTGGCATCGGGGTTGGTCATTGGGTCATCCGTATACACGCCATCAACCTTAGTGGCTTTGAGCACCGCATCCGCATTGATTTCTATGCCACGCAAGCAGGCCGCCGAATCAGTAGTAAAAAATGGGTTACCAGTGCCAGCAGAGAATATTACCACATCTCCAGAGCTAAGGTAGCGCATTGCATTACGCCGATCATAATGTTCAACTACGCCACTCATGGGAATGGCTGACATAACGCGGGTAGCAATATTGGATCGTTCTAAAGCATCGCGCATTGCTAGCGCATTCATTACGGTTGCCAACATGCCCATGTGGTCGCCGGTCACACGATCCATGCCCGCCGCATTCAATGCCGCCCCGCGAAAAAGGTTACCACCACCGAGCACCAGCCCAACCTGCACACCGATACCCACCAGCTGCCCAATTTCCAACGCCATCCGATCAAGCACTTTTGGGTCAATGCCAAAGGCTTCGTCCCCGGTTAGCGCTTCACCACTGAGCTTAAGCAATACTCGTTGGTACTTAGCTTGGCGCTCTTGATTTGGCATAGCGTAAAAATCTCCTTTTTAAAAAATTTTTAATTCTCGGATAGAATTCGGGCAGCTCTAGCTGCCCGAAATATTTTACATACCTGCCTGAGCGGCCACCTCAGCGGCAAAATCAATCGTTTCCTTTTCTATGCCTTCACCCACTTCAAAACGAACCATGGCGAGCACATCGGCGTCGGCCTTTTTCAAAAGCGCACCGACTGTCACGTCAGGGTCTTTAACGAAAGGCTGCTCTACCAAGCTGACTTCAGAAAGGAATTTACGCATTCTACCGTCAATCATCTTTTCAATAATTTCGGCAGGCTTACCACTATCCTGAGCTTGTGCTGTATAGATTTCCCGCTCCTTGGCGATCACTTCCTGTGATACCTGATCAGCTTTCACGACCAGCGGATTAACTGCCGCCACATGCATCGCCACATCTTTGCCTAAAGTCTCATCACCCGCGCGCAAGACAACCAGCACACCAATTCGGTTATTGCCATGCACATAGGCAGCTACCACACCGCTATCCGCAGTAAATGCCTGAATTCGACGTACACTGACATTTTCACCAATTTTTTGCACCAACGCTTCTCTCGCGTTTTCCAGTTCACCAGCCATTAAAGCTGCAACATCGGTTTGCTTATCAGTAAAGGCCTTTTCCAGCACCGTGTTGACAAAGCCCTTGAAGTTATCGTCTCGCGCGACAAAATCTGTTTCGCTATTCACTTCAACCAGTATGCCAAAGCTACCATCATCGGCGACTTTTGCTGCGACAACACCCTCTGCGGCGACACGAGACGCTTTTTTCGCTGCTTTCATGCCGCTCGATTTACGCAGATGCTCAATTGCTTGTTCGATATCACCATCATTTTCAGACAGTGCTTTTTTACAATCCATCATGCCGAGACCAGTACGGTCACGTAATTCTTTCACCATTTTGGCTGTTATTTCTGCCATTTGACTCACCTCTTAGTCTTTCCAGAGACCTTCTTTTTTCACCTCGCGTCAAGCGAGTGTCCGGCCTACCTATACTTATTTAAAAAAAGGGAGCATCACCGCCCCCTTTTTTGAACCTCAACTTACTGCCCACTTAGCGTTAGTTAGCAGTAACTTCAACCTCTTCACCATCTGAGCCAGCTTCATTCGCATCTACCGGCACTTCAATAAACTCGTCAGTACCACTCATGTCAGCCGTAAGGCCATCTAGAATAGTGCCAGCAACTGCCTTAATGTAAATTTGAATAGACCGAATTGCATCGTCATTACCTGGTATCACGTAATCCACGCCATCAGGGTCACTATTCGTATCGACCACGCCAATGACCGGAATTCCCAGTTTGTTGGCTTCGTTAACGGCGATCCGTTCATGATCAACATCTATCACAAATAGCGCATCCGGTAAGCCACCCATATCCTTGATACCACCAATGCTGCGCTCAAGTTTTTCCATTTCGCGCATCCGCACAAGCTGCTCTTTCTTGGTGATCTGTTCGAAAGTACCATCTTTCTTTTGTGCTTCTAATTCTCGATAGCGCTTGATCGATTGGCGAATTGTTTTGTAGTTGGTGAGCATGCCGCCCAACCAACGATGATGCACATAGGGCATACCTGCGCGCTCAGCTTCTTCTTTAATAATTTTACTCGCCGCACGCTTAGTGCCCACAAAAAGTATTTTATTTTTGTTAGATGCGAGCTTTTGCACTACATCAAGCGCTTCATTCAGCGCCGGAACAGTGTGCTCCAGATTAATAATATGAATATTATTGCGGGCACCAAAGATGTAGGGAGCCATCTTTGGATTCCAGTAGCGCGTTTGGTGACCAAAATGCGCACCTGCCTTAAGCAGGTCTCTCATTGAAACTCTAGACATAATTACCTTCTTAGTTTGGGTTAAGCCTCCATATATCCCATACTTCCAACCACTCGCCCAAAGTCGGTGGCACCCGGAATTATGTGTCGATATATGTGTGTTTTAATAGAGCGGAAAACCGCTCTGGGTTAGTGCGCAAAAAGCCTAAAGAATAAAAATGCTTTAGCCATTCTTGGGCGGGCAGTGTTATACCACAAATACCCCGCAAGGAAAAGACATCAGACAACAAATCTCTCACCGCCCAAGCGTTTACCGCCATGCGAACCGGCCCTCCATTGAAGCGGAGAAGGCGCTACGTTATGGGTTATTCAATCCAGACAACACGATGAGTGCTTCAGCGCTCAAAAAAACGGTTAAAATGACTTCCAATTTATGGTACAAAGGTTGGTTTTTCCTGTACGACAGTCTATTTACCGGGCCCGTAAGAAGCTATGTCCATCTCAATCAAGACACCCGAAGAAATCGAAAAAATGCGCAACGCTGGCCGCTTGGCTGCAGAGGTGCTGGAAATGATCGCAACTCATGTTCAGCCTGGCATTTCCACTGGCGAATTAGACAAAATTTGCCATGACTACATAGTCAATGAACAGCAGGCCATTCCAGCACCATTAAATTATCGAGGCTTTCCCAAGTCAATTTGTACTTCGGTTAATCAGGTCGTTTGTCACGGCATTCCGAGTAATACCAAAATTCTTAAGCAGGGCGATATCGTTAACATCGACATTACTGTCATCAAAGACGGTTATCACGGCGATACCAGCAAAATGTTCTTTGTGGGTAAAAGACCGCCTCATGCCGAACGCTTGGTAAAAGTTACCCAGGAATGCCTGTATCTTGGTATCAAATTGGTCAAACCGGGCATTCGCTTGGGAGATATCGGCCACGCCATTCAGACTTATGCCGAAAGTAATCATTTTTCTGTGGTTCGCGAATATTGCGGCCATGGTATTGGCAGGGTGTTCCACGAAGATCCTCAGGTCCTCCACTACGGCAAACCCAACACTGGCATTGAATTAAAAGCTGGCATGACCTTCACTATCGAGCCCATGATTAATGCGGGCAAACGCCATGTCAAACTATCAACGCGTGACGGCTGGACCGTTGAAACAGTGGACAAACGTCTTTCAGCGCAATGGGAACATACTATTTTAGTCACACATTCCGGTTACGAAGTATTAACGAAACGTAGCGAAGAACTCAACCTATAATCGATGTCCGAACCCACAAGCCTTAGCAGCATTCAGGCGGAAATTTTCAATAACGAAAAATTTACCCGGCAACTCGCCGAGTCAGTTTCGCCTATCGCTACGTTTAAAGAGGTGCTTAAAAATTCCCAGTCTATATTGGATCAACATTTTCGAAACGATACTCCTACACGACTGCTCGTTTTCGCACGCGCCTGGTTAGTTGATCAACTGTTAACTCATGCCTGGCGTCAATTTTCATTTCGTCAGAATGATATTGGATTGATTGCGGTTGGTGGTTATGGCCGCGGCGAATTACACCCCCATTCCGATATCGATATCCTGATTCTCTACCGCGGCTTCCGTTTTAAGTCTCAGCATAAACATATTGAAAAGTTCGTAACGCTGTTATGGGATATTGGCTTAAAGGTCGGCCATAGCGTCCGTTCCACGCGGCAATGTATTGACCAAGCGCGCAACGATATCACCATTGTCACCAGTTTAATGGAATCACGCCTGCTAGTGGGTTCACAGGAGTTGTTCGCACACATGCAAAAGCGGGTCGGCCCTAAAAAAATCTGGTCAGCCAAAGCTTTCTATGCCGCAAAACGAGATGAACAAATCTTCCGACACCGCAAATTTGACGATACAGAACATAATTTAGAGCCGAATGTAAAAGAGTCCCCCGGCGGCTTGCGCGATCTACAAATGATTGGCTGGGTCGCGAAAAGACATTTTGGCGGTGACAACCTGCGCGATTTAGTCACCAATCATTTTTTAACTGAAGCAGAATTTGGCTTGTTGAGTGAAGGGCAGAATTATCTTTGGAAAATCCGTTATGGCCTGCATATGCTAGCGGGCCGAGCCGAAGATCGGCTACTTTTCGACTATCAGGAGCGGTTGGCAAAATTATTCGGCTTCAAAGACACCGAAGAGTCCCTTGCAATCGAGCAGCTCATGCAGAAATACTATCGCGTCGCACTGCGTATTCTGGAGCTGAACGATATGTTGCTACAACATTTTGACGAAGCCATTTTACGAGCGGACGAAAGTTTTATCAGCCGCCCCTTGAACACCCGATTTAAAATCACTAACGACTATATCGAAGTGGTGGATAATCAGGTCTTTCAGCGCACCCCCTTTGCGCTAATGGAAATATTTCTTTTAATGGCGCAGAACAGAGAAATACAGGGGGTTCGCGCATCCACTATTCGGCTGATTCGGGAACATCGTCACCTTATCGACCATGAGTTCCGCCAGGACATTCGTAATATCTCTATTTTCATGGAGCTACTGCGCTCGCCGGATGGTATCGTCACGCAGCTGCAACGCATGCGTCGTTACGCCGTTTTGGGTAGATACCTGCCGGAATTCGGTAGAATTATCGGCAAAATGCAATATGACCTGTTCCATATATACACGGTTGATGCCCACACGCTATTGTTATTGCAGTATCTGCGTCGCATTTACCTTGGCTCAGAGGCTGAAAGATTTCCACTTTCGGCTAATGTCATTCGACAGATTCCTAAGTTGGAACTGCTCTATATCGCCGGGCTTTACCACGATATCGCAAAAGGCCGGGGCGGTGATCACTCTTCCCTGGGTGCAGAAGATGCTCGAGCTTTTTGCGAACGTCATCGTCTTAGCGCATGGGATACTGAGCTAGTTAGCTGGCTCGTGGAAAATCATCTCATTATGTCAATTACCGCACAGCGCATGGATATATCCGACCCCAGCGTAGTACAGCAGTTTGCAGAGCGTATGCAGGACCAACTGCACTTGGATTATCTCTTTGTCTTAACCGTTGCAGATATTAATGCCACCAATACCAAGCTGTGGAATAGCTGGCGTGCATCACTTTTACACGATCTTTACCTGGAAACCAGGCGCGCATTAAGCCGTGGACTTGAAAACCCGATAGATCGTGAAATAGAAATCTCCACCAAGCAAGACAAAGCGTTGGCTCTGCTGCCTTTCAATCCCACAATAGTCACGGCACTTTGGCAGCAGCTTGGGGACGATTACTTTATTCAACACTCCGATGAGGATATCGCTTGGCACACGCAAGCCATTCTAGAGCATACTGAACCAGGCAAACCTCTGGTGATGATTAAAGACGTCTCGACGCAGCACCATGCTAGCGGCACTCAGATATTTATATACTCACAAACAGGGTATCACTTGTTCGCAACCACGGCGGCCATTTTAGAGCAACTTGAGCTTAATATTGTGGATGCCCGCATTAGCACATCACCCAATAACTTTAACCTCAACTCCTATATCGTTCTGACCGAAAATGGTCAACCTCTCGGAGAGAACCCCTCTTTAAGAGAACTCATCAAACAGACGCTGACGCAGGCGCTATTAACCCCACAGGAATACCCCACCATTATCAAGCGTCATACGCCCAGAAGATTGCAACATTTTACCATGCCGACGCAGGTCAATATTTTCAGCGATAACCACCAGCCCTATACCGTTGTCGAAGTGGTAACACCAGATAGACCCGGATTGCTAGCACGTATTGGTAGAATCTTTCTTGAAAATAGCGTGGTTTTGCAAAAAGCTAAAATTGCCACACTCGGCGAGCGCGTCGAAGACGTTTTTTTCATCACAACCAAAAATAACGAACCCATCGCCGATAACGAGCTTTGCGAAAAACTCAAGATGGCTATTTGTTCACAGCTTGATCAATGGGCTCAATTACCGCCTAATCATCAGGCAACCACGACATTATAAGGCAATCTCATGATCACGCTTTTTGGTATCAAAAACTGCGACACTATTAAAAAAGCCAGGAACTGGTTAACACAATCAGCAATTACATATCGTTTTCACGATTACCGAATAGATGGACTAGATGAGCTACAACTCAAACAGTGGAGCACCGAGCTGGGTTGGCAACAATTACTCAATACCAGAGGCACAACCTGGCGCAAACTAGCGGACGCTGAAAGGGCTGACTTGGATGAAGCAAGAGCAATCCAGCTTATGCTAACTTATCCAGCCTTAATCAAAAGACCATTACTCGATACAGGAACTGCGCGTTATTTAGGTTTTGACGCCAATACATACGAACAAATTTTTAATGAAATGAATAAGGTTTAATTATGAACAAGAATACCTACTTTAGTTTTGCAATGGGTGTCGGCACGCAATCAGGCAGCGGCGAGTGGCTGGAAGTTTATTATCCCGCGCCGCTAATTTCACCCAATTCCAAATTGATAGCGTGCGTAAAACAAACCTTAAATATTGCTACCGGCAACCAGGTAATAGCCCCTTCTGCATCACAGCTCAACCAGCTTGCCAATGCGCTGACCGAACTGGGTATGACTGAGCAGGCCGCGCTGGCGCAACAATTGAGCAAGTCCCAAAGACCAACAGCAATCATCCTCCTTGAAACTGACGAGGCGCCACAATCGACACCAGAAATATACCTGAAACTCCAATTACTTTCTCACCGTTTGCTGCAACCTCACCAAGTAGATTTGACTGGTATTTTTGGCAAACTGCCTAATGTGGCATGGACCAGCGCTGGCGCTATCGCCGTCGACGAGCTGGCACAAAAACAATTCGAGGCACGCTTGCGTGGAGAGCTGCTGGAAGTGATGGCCGTAGATAAATTTCCGAAAATGGCGAATTACGTGATTCCTTCAGGCGTCCGTATTGCGGACACCGATCGAGTAAGACTAGGCGCTTATCTAGGCGAAGGCACTACTGTCATGCATGAAGGCTTTATCAATTTTAATGCGGGCACCAAGGGAGCCAGCATGGTTGAGGGTCGCATTTCTGCTGGCGTCATGGTTGGCAACGGCACTGATCTCGGCGGCGGCTGCAGCACCATGGGCACCTTATCCGGTGGCAACTCTATCGTTATCTCTGTTGGCGAAGAATGCCTCATCGGTGCGAACGCCGGTATCGGTATTCCCTTGGGCGATCGCTGTACTGTCGAAGCAGGACTCTATGTCACGGCAGGCTCTAAAGTGGCGTTACTCGATGATAAAAACCAGTTGGTCAAAATTATCAAGGCTCGAGATTTGGCGGGTAAATCTGATTTACTGTTACGCCGTAATTCTGAAAATGGCCGAATTGAATGTAAAACCAACAAGTCGGCTATTGCCTTAAACCAAGAACTACACGCCCACAATTAGTCCTCACGAAAACCGGACGCCACAGTTTTGTGGCGTCCGGTTCGTTCTACTCAGGAAGGTAGCGTCGGCAGTGAGGACAGCTGCCGCGACCGCCCACCAGATAACGGCATTAGCAGCGCAAACAACCAAAGCATAATACTACTCGGTATCGGTACGGTCGGAACCGGGGCAGCTTCCTCTCCACTTGAAAATCGCTGCTCACTATTAATCGCTCCGAAGCTTTCCGGTAAGCTTGCTCCCCACTGAAAATCCTCGTACGCAGACCCTACACCGGATAACTGAAGTGATGAGCCAACTAAGGTATTAGCTGGTTCCTGTACCAAAATATCGATACTGCGCTGTCCTGCGGCCACCCCGGAATTAGCCTCAATCACACCTTCGTAACTTAAAAACTGTATTAACTGATTAGTGCTATCGACCAGGGCAACACCATCAGGCGAGCCGTTCTGTATACCGCTGTAGGCAAACGATAAAACACCAAAACCGCTCATCAAATCAGAGAAAATCCCTGCAAGCGAAATGGTTGAATAAGGTTGTCCATTGCCACCGTTGTACAAGACCAACTGCCAACCGCTTAAATCGGTATTGGCCGGTCCAGCAATTTCAACGCCCTCGTTCAGATCCGAACCGGCGTTATCATAGTGAATTTCGTTAATAAAGACGGGCGTTGCATTGACGGTTACGACTAGGGACAAACCGATGATGATATAGAGAAATGAAAAACGAAAAAGCTTTGGCATACTAACCTCCTTGTTAGTTAATATCATGATTTCTATCCGCTGAAATCAGTTGCCTACTATAGGTAATTTTTTGAGTAATGCAACCCCTGCTATGGTCGGAAAAGCACCGATTTATCACAGAAAAACCAACAAGCTGTGAAATCTGTTAGCCTTAGAAAGGGCCGGAATTATTGCTCGATACGTCCGTTATTTTTACAGCCTTAAAAAATCAAACGCCTAACCCATTGATTTTAAAGGCTGGCATAATGTTTGCTACCTAGTATATGGAATATTTCAAAATTATATCCACTCCAATAAAGAAAGCACTATAAAGTGCTCGTGTAGCCCGATTAAGCCCGCCTAGCGCGGGCTTCTTTATTGTATACTTTGGTAAAATTCTATTGATAACAACTCCAACCAAACCTTATACCGATGCCTTATGTCGATAAAGGGTCCTTCAGGAGAATTTTCCATGTCAGACAACCTAAATCGCCTTGAGATACTCACCGCAAACGACCGTTTTTACCTGGCATTATCGCAAGCAGATCCGACATTGATGTCTCAAGTGTGGAGACAACACAATGAGGTCTATTGTATTCATCCCGGCTGGGATAGATTAGAGGGGTGGGACGCGGTCTTCCAAAGCTGGCAAGCCATCTTTAACAATCAAGGCCCATGCTCAGTCATAGCGAGCGCGGTTAAAGTCAGTGTTTGCGGTGATATGGCATGGGTCAATTGTTTTGAAAATATAACTGCGTCAAATATCGATCTACAGATAATACGCACTATCTGCACAAATGTTTTCCAGCGTTTTGATAGGGCTTGGAAATTAGTAATACATCACTCATCAATAGCACCTCTCGCTACGCAAACATTTGGCTCGTCCGAATCAGCAGTCCACTAGCAGGCTGTTAGACCCCCATTAAACATCAGGGAGTATCTAATTGATTCCTTAATACCTTTGGCTCAGTCTGACCCGATGATGCCGACACTCCTCCGATAAAGATAATTTCTGCCATCAACGACACAGGCTATCAGCTGTTGATCTAGCAAACCACAATCACTGATGCGCAGGCCACTAGGTGTTGTTATTGTTTCGCTCACATTAATGCTTTTTTTGTCCTGCTTCAGATAGCGATACATGGTTTCAAATCGTTTATTAAAATCAACCCCTTTATCTCGTAAGTCATTGAAAAGATATTCAAAAGTACCGTAGGACATGGTCGCCCCTGCCAATCCAATATCCATCATTTTATTCACATAATGCCGGTAAGCTTTGAGTAAATAGGGCAAAAGCTTATCTCGATTCAGTGAATCGCCTGTATATTCAGGCAATTCCAATCGGCTCGATTCCTCTAATGAGCCCGGCTTGAGACGTTGATTAGATAAATTACCAAGCATTTGATAGCGCCGCGTTCCACATTCAATTAACGCATCCTGAAGCACGCAGTCGCTCATAGCGCTCGTTTTAGTTGCAGTGAGCGGAGTGGTTTTAATCGGGGATTTGATATTGGCTTCGTTTGATCTCTTTGGCATGATTACCGTTAATCCGGCGCTTTTTGCAGGGTGCTTTAACAACAACGCCTGAGTTATTTGACTATTCCTTTTAAACTCATCAAAGCGCGGCAACTTACTGCCTTTACCCTGCGCCTTCACCTCACAAAAAAGCTGCTCGTAGTAGCTCTGCGCTTGCGCAAAACAAAATCGATCTGCCAGACACAGACTGCTCAGAAACATGCCTGCAACCAGTCCTGCAATACGCATCATTAGCAACCCGGTATTACTTGTTGGGCTCATAATAATTCATCAGCCAGTAGCGACATGACCTCCGGTTGGTGAGTCCTAATCAGCATCGATCCAACATAATTTCTATGGCCTGCTTGTTTCCATACTTCCAGGCGCTCTTTGATGCGCTGTTTCGGCCCCAGCAGAGCCACCGCATCCATCAGCTCAGCTGGCACCGCAGCAGCCGCTGCCTGCTTTTTACCGGCCAAGTATAATTCCTGTATTCGATGTGCGGCCTCCTCATACCCGAGGGCTACCGTATAGTCATAATAAAAATTTTTACCCTTCGCACCCATGCCGCCTATATAGAGCGCTAAATGTTCTCGCAGCGGAGCGCGACATTGCTCCAGGTCATCCCCCATAGATACCGATACAAAGGGAGCAACGTCAAAATTTGATAAGTTTTTGCCGCCACCCGCTTTAGCGAAACCCGCATCAAGATGAGGAGCCAACAGATCAAAACGCTTTGGATCCATCCAAACAGGAAACACACCATCGGCCACTTCTGCGGCTAAGCGCAGCCCTGCGGGAGTAATTGAAGCCATATAAATGGGGATATCAGGCGCCGCTGACAGTATGCTTTTGAGAGGCCGTCCAAGACCAAGACTTCCTTCGCCTTGGTACGGCAACTGATAGTGCTCTCCGTTAAAACAGACTGTTTGTTCACGCGCCATAATTTGACGCACGATAGCAATGTATTCTCTGCTACGACTTAAGGGCTTAGCGTAGGGTTGTCCATGCCAACCTTCTACCACCTGTGGCCCGGAAGCGCCCAACCCTAAAATAAAACGACCACCAGAAAGTTGCGCCAGCGACATGGCTGTCATGGCACACATTGCAGGGGTACGGGCAGGTATTTGCATGATAGCGGTGCCCACTCGAAGGCGTTGAGTGCGTGCCAAAATCCAGCTGGCGACAGTGACGGCGTCTGAGCCGTAGGCTTCCGCTGTCCAAATCGAGTCAAACCCTAACTGTTCTGCCTGTTCTATCAGAGCAAAAGGCAAAACAATACTTTTACCGGAATAACCTAGTATGAGGCCAAGTCGCATGTTTGCTCCTTATTCAATCAGTCAAGAGCTTTGCATTGCATAGCGAGCGGCGCCAGGATAAGGCGGCCACCATGCGCAAAGCTTAAAATCAGCTGATTATGAATGCTGGATCAATACAATACCAAATGAGGTTATCGAGTAATCAGAGATCCTTAATTATCGCTCCACTGCCAGAGCGACGCCCATGCCGCCACCAATACAAAGCGTAGCCAGACCTTTTTTGGCATCTCGCTTAATCATTTCATGAACCAGCGACACAAGAATTCGACAACCTGATGCGCCAATCGGATGTCCGAGCGCAATTGCTCCACCATTCACATTGACTTTGTTAATATCCCAGCCCATTTCTTGGTTAACAGCGATAGCTTGTACAGCGAAGGCTTCGTTAGCTTCGATTAAATCCAACTCTTTCGCCTTCCAACCAGCTTTTTTCAAACACAGCTTACTCGCAGGAATGGGACCAGTGCCCATAACTTCTGGATCGACCCCAGAATTGGCATAGGCTTTAATACTGGCTAATGGCTTTAATCCCAGTTGTTTGGCTTTTTCTTCACTCATTAAAATTACAGCAGCTGCGCCATCATTAATTCCAGAGGCATTACCGGCGGTAACTGTGCCATCTTTTTTGAAAGCTGGTCGTAATTTTCCGAGAGACTCTGTTGTAGTGCCATGTTTAGGGTATTCATCCACAGCAAAAATTATCGGGTCTTTTTTGCGCTGCGGGATGCTGACTGGAATAATTTCTTCCGCAAACCGATTTGCCTGTTGCGCAGCTTCTGCTTTCTGTTGTGAGTTGGCGGCAAACTCATCCTGTTCACTACGAGAAATATCATAGCGTTGTTGAATATTTTCCGCAGTGTTGCCCATGTGGTAATCATTAAAGGCATCCCATAAACCATCGTTGATCATCGTATCAACTAATTGCCAGTTGCCCATCCGCTGACCTTCGCGTGACTTAGGCAGTACATGCGCCGATTGACTCATGCTTTCCTGACCGCCGGCAATAATCACATCAGCATCACCGAGCGCAATCGCTTGAGCCGCTAGATGCACGGCCTTCAGACCAGACCCACAGACTTTATTGATCGTCATTGCTGGGATGTTGCTGGGTAACCCGGCATTAATCGCCGCTTGGCGTGCTGGGTTTTGCCCACAGCCGGCAGCAAGAACCTGCCCCAGCAAGACCTCATTGATTTCTGAGGCGTCGATACCCGATCGTTCGAGCAGTCCCTGAATCACTGCACTGCCCAGCTGATCCGCCCTCAGCGATGCCAACATACCATTAAAACTACCAATTGCGGTGCGCCCAGCGGCGACAATGACAACCTTATGCATATTTCTTTACACCTTATTTTTGTAAGTACCACTTAATAATATTTTGCGTTGCATAATTTACACCGAAACAACCCCAGTTGGCAAATCAGTCATTCTTCTCTGCTTAGCTATTATTTGCCAAGTGTAACGCCAAGAGTGTCATACCTTGCCGTTTAAGCGATTAGCTATTAAGTCTTGAACAACTGATGGGTCAGCTAGTGTAGAGGTATCGCCCAGCTGTTCATAATCATTCGCAGCAATTTTACGTAAAATCCGGCGCATAATTTTGCCGGAACGGGTTTTTGGCAGCCCTGGCGCCCATTGAATCAAATCGGGGGTGGCAATTGGCCCAATTTCTTTACGCACCCACTGTTTCAGTTCATTTGCTAACACATCACTCGGCTCTTCCCCGTGATTAAGTGTTAGATATACATAGATTCCCTGCCCCTTAATGTCATGGGGAAATCCGACTACGGCAGCTTCGGAAACTTTTTCATGCAGAACCAGCGCACTTTCTACTTCCGCAGTTCCCAGCCGATGTCCGGACACATTCAAGACATCATCCACCCGACCGGTAATCCAGTAATAGCCATCCTCATCGCGACGAGCGCCGTCACCAGAAAAGTATTTACCCGGAAAGTCAGAAAAATAAGTCTTCACAAAGCGGTCATGATCGCCATACACGCTGCGGCTTTGCCCTGGCCAGCTATCCAGCATCACCAAATTCCCTTCCGCCACCCCTTCTAGAATATTACCTTCGCCATCCACTATTGCTGGTTGTACCCCGAAAAACGGTAAGGTCGCAGAACCGGGTTTCAAATCAGTCGCGCCCGGCAGCGGCGACAATAGAATACCTCCGGTTTCGGTTTGCCACCAAGTATCTACTATCGGGCATTTACTATTACCGATGGTTTTGAAATACCACTCCCAGGCTTTAGGGTTAATGGGCTCTCCAACCGAACCTAACACTTTCAGGCTGGAACGATCTGTGCCTTCAACTGGCAAATCACCGTCAGCCATCAGGGCCCGAATTGCCGTTGGCGCAGTGTAAAGAATATCCACTTGATGTTTGTCTACCACCTGGCTCATACGGTTGACACCTGGCCAGTTAGGCACTCCTTCAAACATTAAAGTGGTTGCGCCGTTAGCCAATGGGCCGTAGATAATATAGCTATGCCCGGTTACCCAGCCGATATCCGCAGTACACCAATAGATATCACCATCATGGTAATCAAACACGTACTGATGGGTCATGGCCGCAAATACCAAATAGCCGCCAGTAGTATGCATCAAGCCCTTGGGTGCGCCTGTTGAACCCGATGTATAAAGAATAAACAATGGGTCTTCCGCATTCATTTCCGCCGCCGGACAATCGCTTGAGGCCAGCGCCACGATATCCTGATACCAGACATCCCGACCTTCCTGCCAGCCCACCTGATTTCCGGTGTATTTTACTGTAATCACTGTTTCTACGCAGTCCATCCCTTCCCGACTGAGCGCAATGTTTACATTTTCCTTCAGCGGAATGGTTTTCCCACCACGCACACCTTGGTCGGCCGTGATCACTGCGTTGCTATGACAGGTTTTTATACGAGTGGCGATGGCCTCCGGCGAAAAACCACCAAAGATCACTGAATGAATAGCGCCGATGCGGGCACAGGCCAGTATCGCCACCGCCGCTTCTGGAATCATCGGCATATAAATAGTGACTACATCGCCTTTTTTAATACCCCTGGCTTTCATCGCATTGGCGAACTGGCAGACCTGCTTATGTAGTTCACGGTAAGTGATTTTCTTATC
This sequence comes from Pseudomonadales bacterium, assembly GCA_024234615.1. Classification (NCBI taxonomy): domain Bacteria; kingdom Pseudomonadati; phylum Pseudomonadota; class Gammaproteobacteria; order Pseudomonadales; species Pseudomonadales bacterium. The sequence continues at coordinate 904,514 of JACKNY010000001.1, read as the reverse complement.
AATAGAGGGGTCATCACCCTCCCAAATGATCGCCACCTGATCACCACGCTCAGCCAAATGCCGATCAAGGCAATTAATGCTAGCGTTGAGCGTGCCATCTGCAAACCAGCGAATATCGACATTATCTTTAGCGAAAGAAGTGTTTTTTACTTCGCTATAAGGCTGTATCCAATCCAGCCGCTTGCCCTGTTCGCCCCAAAATTGCTCTGGATTTCTAATCGACGCCTTATACATTTCATCGTATTTATTTTTATCAATCCAGGCGCGTTGCGCTACCTCGGGCATGACCGGATGAATGTGCACTTCTGACATAGGTATCCCCCTTAAATAACCACCCTAACCGCCCAAATCGGGACAATATTAGGATCTTAGACAATAGTAATATTGGTGCTGTATCAGGCGGTTAATCATACTCGTAACCATCCTATAAAAACAAATAACCATGTTTAAAATCATACCGCTACGCTAAAGCACTACTCATACTGTTGCAGAATAGATTTCGGGCTTTGGGTGATAGTTCGGCGTGTCAAAAAATAGCCTACTAAGGAGATTAAAAACGCTGCCATCAACGGAGCCACTATCCACACCTTGATAACAAGCTGTCGTTCAATTTGAAATACTTGGTGATAGAGATAGGTATTGATGGCTTCTGCGCCGAGAACCGCAAGCACACCACTGATGAAGCCAAGCAAAGCAAATTCAATCAGATTATTCTGCTCTAAATATTGGCGTTTTGCACCTAAGGCACGCATCAGCGCTCCCTCTCGCAACCTTTCATCCAAGCTCGTTTGGACAGCGGCAAATAGTACAGCGAATCCAGCCAACAACACGAATAACAGCATAATCTCCACCGCCATTGTCACTTGTCGTAAAACCGTCCTAAATTGCTGAATAATCACCTCTACTTCTAATACCGTCACCGAGGGAAACTGGCTAACCAACTCCGCGAGCAAAGCCCCTTGCTGCCCGTGCAAACGAAAACTAGTGATATAGGTCGTAGGCATTCCATCCAAAGTACCAGGCGGAAATATCATATAAAAGTTCGGGGAAAAGCTTTCCCACTGCACCGAACGTAAGCTAGTGATATCCGCCAGTAATTTTTCACCGCCAATATTAAATGTCAATTCGTCTCCAAGTTTTAGACCCAGCCGCCGCGCCAGCTCCAATTCTACTGAAACTTCCTGTTTCTGCGTTTCTTGTTTATGAGTTCCATCCAACCAACGCCCTTCAATAATGCGGTTATCATCGGGCAGTCTATCCGTCCAGGTTAAATTTAGTTCGCGATTAAGCGCCTCATCAGTTTTATCCTGGCGTTCATTCTGAGGCTTTACCGAAACCCCGTTGACCTGGGTCAAACGACCACGCACCATCGGGTAAAGGGGTTGAGCCTCTATTCCCTCCTTCACTAACCACCGTTGAAGTGCATCCTTTTCCTGCGCCAATATATTAAAGGCAAAATGGTTTGGCGCATTTTCCGGTAGCTGAGTGCGCCAATTATCCAATAATTCCGTCCTCAACAGCATAATGACCAGCATTAGCATCATAGTGACAGCAAAAGCGATAATTTGTCCGGCGCTGCTACGGGCGTGCCGGGATAAGCTAGCGAAACCGCGACCCAACAAAGACCGTCGTGAACGACGATGATGAAGTTTGACGCGCATCAGAATATAGATGGCCAGGTAAAGCAGCAGAACAATGACTGCAACAACAACAAAAATGACAAGGGTTAACCAAACATCCTGTGACAGCAACAGAATCAGCAGACAAATAGACACGGCCGCCATCAGATAGACAGACCAGATCCGAGCCGACAATGGCGCAAGGTTGCGCCGAATAACACGTAACGGCGAAATGTTTTTCAATCGCAATATAGGTGGTAACGCCGTACCCAACAGGATAATCAGCCCGGCCAAAAAACCCGTCACTATCGGTCTTATTCCGCTGGCAGGTAAGCCTGCTGGTATGAGTTCATCCAGCACTGACATTAGCAGCGCCTGCGTGATCCAACCGAAAAAACTCCCCAGCAAACCAGCCACACAGGCAATGATGGCAAGTTGCCCCAAATAAATATTAACAATGGTTCTTTGTGTTGCGCCAAAACAGCGCAGCATCGCGCTCACATTATAATGGCGCTCGCTATAGCGTTGGGTCGCGACGGCAATCGCCACAGCAGCCAGCATGATTGCCATCAAAGAAATCAAACGCAAATAGTGCTCAGCATTATTTAACGCCTTACTGGCACCGCCCCTTTCAGACTTCACCGTCAACAATCTTTGACCTGGGCCTAATTGCGGTTTCAACCAAGCGGTAAAATCTTCGATTTTTGCTCCAGCAAATAAATAGCCATAACGAACACGACTGCCCGGCTGCACCACACCAGTGCTATCAAGATCCTGGTAATTCATCAAAACGCGAGGTGATAGGTTAAAAAAATCACCACCTCTATCAGGCTCAAAGGTTAAGACTTTAGCGACTTTAAAGGATTGCCGTCCAATTTTAACGCGGGCTCCCAGCGCTAGATTAAGTCGATTCATAACTCGTCGATCCACCCAGATTTCCCCAGCTACAGGTGGTTCTTGTATAGAATAATCATCACCATACAGGCTGTCGGCAACACGTAATTGGCCACGTATCGGATATAACTGAGACACCGCTTTTATGCTGACTAATAGAATTTCCTCAGTGTGCATCAGGACACTACCAAACTCCGCTAGCTCAACCGTTTCAAGGCCTACCTCTTGCCCATGATGCAGCCAACCCTGGGGCAACGGACGTGAGCTGCGCAACACTAAATCACCGCCGATGAGTTCAGCAGACTGGGTCAGTAGAGCGATTTTTAAACGTTCCGTAAAAAAACTAATAGTCGTGGTGGCAGCTATTGCGGTAATCAAGGCAAACAAAAGAATCCGTAACTCGCCGGAGCGCCATTCGCGTTTTGATAGTCGCCAGGATAACTTGATACTTTGCATATTTACTTGTTATATCGTGGACCAGCCACTGATACTCAGGTCATTTTCCGTTTCTTAACATTGTCTCTATTTGTCGTCACATTATCATCAACGCACATAATATTCATAAAAACCGACCTTGGTTATGTCTGATGATATTAAGAATGACAGCTTTGATGAGGTCGAGCTTCATGCACAACCCAGGAAGGGGTTTACATAGAAAGGGACTCTCACTCTGGATTTAGCTACACCCGAGCGCCCTCTTACACAGCCGCGCCAACCTCTTACGCGAGAGGTGGAGTGCAAACACATCGGTTTCGAAATATATGGAGGAACTTCTGATTAATTTCTTAGCTCCAGTCACCCCAAAGTTGCTGCTTTAACTCCTGCCAGGAAGGTTTTTGTAGATCCTCCTCGTCCTCTGCTAATCGAGCACCATCGTATTTCATTGCAGGTCGCGTCCAAGTGCCTCGTTGATAGAGCTTTTCGATATTTTCCCGGTAGATGTCGTCAACTTCAGCATGGTGCTTGGGTTCCTGGTTCAGCCAAAGATTCTTTGGATGGATAGGCTGTTCGTACATACGCTTGAACAGTTCCGTGCGTAAATCTTTCAACCAATTGCTATTGAGGTTCATCGCGCGAAACTGCCGCAATGCTTCAATATCAATCACTGCAGAAATCATTGTGTTATTTGTGGTCGCACTGTAAGCCGCAATATTGCCGCGATAATCAACAATATGAGAATTCCCTCCCGCTATGTCTACTGCATGTTTAGAACTTGCCGATAAGTACACCGGGCCAGAGTTAGGGCAAAGCATATACAACGAATTAAACTCAGCATGGCCTCGGTTCTGTACCATCCAGCTACCGCCACCGGGATAACTGGAGTTAGTCATTGGTGCCGCCTCGCTGGGGCGATAGACCACCTCCGCACCGTTGAAGGTCAATGCCCGCACCGCCTCCGGGTATTCGCCGTCGCTACAGCAAATAGTCCCGATATTGCCAATATCCTCAGTTTTAAGAACAGGATAAAATGCCTCAATACCGTCACCAAACAACTCCACCCAGCGATCATAAATATCGTGCGGCATACAGGAACGCTCACGACACCAAACATGGTTTTTTGCCGCCTTATGCACTACTTCTCCATTAGGATCAATCACGAATAACGTATTAAAAAAGCGATCCTTCATCACCTCCGGCCAGCGCGCTTTGCATTGTGCAATGATATAAGTGCGATACTGCTTCGCCAGCCGCCCTAACCACTCGGATTCTTCACCGGGAATATCGATAAAGAGTTCTTTTGCCGCCAGTTTGTGTGGTAAGTCAAAAATCTCATCGGTGAAACCCGTCAAAGCGCCTTCGGTCAGTGCAATGATTTTTACTGGCATATTAATACCAAGAATGGAAACAGCTGCATGAATCGCTTCTTCAATAGTTTCCAGGTTATGCCGAATATGCTTGCGTTCAGCAATGCCATAAATGGGGGTGGATAAACCAACCGCCAAATAGGGTGCAATGGGTTTCGTGGTTTTTGATTTCGCCATAACCTGCTCTCCAAAAATCGATACGATGACAAGTTACTAGCTTAGCAGGTTTAATTTTGCTTTTGATCAACCAAAAGGACTAGAAATAGCTCACCAAGTAACAATGACATGAGTGGATTTATGGGGCGATTGTGTCTTTCCAAAAGCCAAATAACACCCAGGGATTAAATATAAATCATAATCGGCAACAGCGGCATATCGGCATTCAGCAGATCGACACGCTTTCGTTTAATCAAATAACCTACTTCGCTTTTAACCAAGTGATGCTGGCACGTGCCCGCATAGAGCGTTTGTTCTTTATAGAGAATAACCGCCTGAAAACTCGAATTGACGATAGTGATATTGGTATCAGGGTCATGTCGCTCCAAATGTACATCAGAAATAATCCGTGAGGAACGAACAGGGTACTGCATAGACAACGAAAGTTTATGGCCGAAGTTTCGCCTGCGTATTGCCATGAGCGTCCGATCTTCATAAAAGATAGAATCGTGCGCCTCCGGGTCGGTCTGCTCAGCATCCAGAGGCATCCAGTAAATTCCATCTTCAGTATAGAGCTGCATCCAGCTTTCCAGATCAGCTTTATTCAAATAGCGCGCTTCCAGATTAAGCAATTCCCGAATGGCGCCCATGTCAGGCACGGACTGATGATCGCTCATACTGCTTTGCTCATATAGTTCAACCAAGCTTTATACTGATTGCGAATCGACAGGTCGCTGGTACCAGGCGCAGTCACCTTGCCATTAGCTTCGTCTTCTTGGCCCAAATAACGGTGCAGATCAACCCATTTAATTGAACCTGTTTTAGCAGACTCCTGAATACGGTAATAACAATCGAGATCATCCGGTCCTACCATGGAACCCGGTGAATTAATCAATCGGGAATAGCGCAAGGTACGTTGCAGTAATTTCTCCGGCGCGCCTTTAAGGCGGAAAGTCCAGGATTCAAGAATAGTGCTATCCACCGAGACGGGGCGCATCACCCGAATCGACTGGACTGCATCGCGAATCGTACAGGAGGGATAACAACAGGCATTGTGCCGATTAAAGGATAAAATTTCCTGTGCACCCTCTTCACCATAGGCCGCTCGCATCGCCGCCAAGTATTCCGGGTACATTTCGTAATGGCTGAAAATACTTTTCTTACCACCCATATAACCGTGCCCATACTCTAGCGCGGTAACACCCATGCCATCGAAAAACTCATAGCTGCCACTAAAAGGATCGATAACTTCCGCCTCCGGCGACGCGGCGGTACCTTCCGGTAAACTCGATAAATAACTTTGCACCGCCGCACTGGTACCCGCGTGAGCGCACATAGGGTGCATTGCGTCATGCAGGTTTTCAATAAAAAATTTCCAGTTACAGGGGTGTAAAAAGCGATGGCAGTTTTTCCCGGTCACTTCCACCTCACCCTCTGGTGAGCGATCACACATGTTATCAATGGTGTCTTTGATCTCGCCCAAAAATTCAAATAGATCGGGAACATCATCCGTTAAACAAGCAAAAACAAAACCACGATAAGTCTCAACACGCGGTAGTTTTGGCATTGAATACTGCGCTTCGCACTTATCAAAGCCAGTATCCTCATAGCCCTTGGGATGGGGAATAGCATGGATACCACCGTCAGTGCGATAGGTCCAACCGTGATAAGGGCAACGCAACAATTTGGCATTACCATACTGCTGTTGCGCGACAATCGCACCTCTGTGCCCACAGCGATTCTGAAGCACGTTTATTACTTTTGATTTGGCGTCACGAATCATAATAACGGGTAAAGTAGCTAAAGTGGTGGTGTAAAAATCGCCGGGGTTTTTAACCTGGCTTTCGTGACCGACATAGATCCAACTGCGCCCCCAAATACGCTGCATTTCCAGTTGGAATATCTCTGAATCCACATAGACGCTGCTATGCACCCGTGCTGGCTCAACCAGACTTTGAATTTGTTCAACGCTTAGGCTCATGGCTAATCTGGATATCCCATAAAAAATTTCTTGGCGGTTGGCATTGACCTTGATTATCCAACATTACCGCCATCAAAAATCTAGAAACTTAGACTAAACGCCCTAATTTTTTTAGACAAAAAGTCACACACCAACTCTTGGATTCTATCCCTTACCCAAATAGGCAATAGTCCCTGCCACATCTGTATCATCAATAACATTGAGTTTACTCACACTTCCCGCTTGGCGCGCCTGCGCATATTTGGCGTAGTCGGGATCGTCGGCAAAGGCTTTGACTGACTCCATAGAGGGGAATTCCAGCAAAGCGATGAGCGTCGTGTCCAAAGGTTCGCCTTCAACATTGATGATGTTACCGCTACGAGAAAGGTATTTACCGCCGTGCCGGTGCACAATTTCATGCACATGTGCGGCGTATTCTGGAATCCAGGAGTCATCGGTTACTTTAACATCAGCTATCACGTAAACGGCCATCGTTTTTCTCCAGTTTTAGATGGGGTTAATATATAAATGCCTTTTGCACGAAGCCGCCCACCGAGCTTGTTTCGGTTTTGCCAAAAAGGCGAACGGAACGATAAAAGAGCCGAGCACCGTAATGCGTCCAAAGCTAAACCTAAAAGCCTGTTGAATCGACCCTCTAAATTGAAATAACCTCCTCCGCACAATTTGCAGCATACAACTTCATGACATCTTCTGCACGATGCGTCAACACCCCACGCTGGTTCAAATAGCCTTTATCCGTAATTTCGTTGTCATCAAAGGATGGTGGCGAAGCCAGTAGCAGCGCCTTTCTAATCTGCTTAGATGACCCAGAATTTTTTAAATTATGTGCAGTTAACCTAGCGATGATTTCTGCCTGTAATTTCTGGTTGAGTATTAAGCTGCTCCCACCAGCACCACCTATCAATTTTTCACATTCGGCCACGTTAGGGAAAATCAGCACAGCAAGATAGTATTCGTTATGCCCGCAGATAACCACATCTGTCGCCAATGGCGACAGCGCTTCAACAACTGCCACCCGTAGTTCACCCACGTTTACCCAGGTGCCGGTGAGTAGTTTGAAATTTTCATTAACCCTACCCTTAAACATCAACCCCAGCATTGGATTATTGCGATCAATCAGTTCGACCGCATCGCCGCTACAGAAGTAGCCCTCCTCATCAAAAACTTCCTTGGTTTGTGCCTCATTTTGAAAATAGCCCGGCATGATGTTGGGGCCTTTCACTCTCAGTTCGATGAGATCGCCGACTGGCGCCAGTTTGACATCGGTACCGGGTACGGGCAGCCCAATATTTCTCGCTAATTGATTAGAAAAATAAACGGAGGTACAAAGTGGTGAGGTTTCTGTGGCACCCCAACTACTGGTAATCGGAATTTCGCAAGAGGCGTATTTATCGATTAAAGCTTGTAGTCTGTTCCAGGTCGAATTAGGTAACGCTGCCGCTGCGAAAAAAAGCAATTTCAGTTGGCTAAAAAACTTTACTGCCAGCACATCGTCCTGCTCCAACTCGCTGACTAATAACTCATAGCCCGCCGCTACGTTAAAATAGAGGGTGGGAGATATATCGGCCATATTACGCAGTGTCGTTTTTATACCTTCGGAGGTGGGTTTTCCACCATCAATATACAACGAACCGCCATTGCGCAGTGCCATATTAAAGTTATGGTTACCGCCAAAGGTATGATGCCAAGGCAACCAATCGAGAAAAACTTGCCCAGGTTGCTGAACAAAAGGCCAGATTTTGGCGATAGCTTCCTGGTTGCTGACCAGCATTCTATGGGTATTCATAACGCCCTTGGGCATGCCGGTCGAGCCGGAGGTGAAGAGTATTTTTGCCAAGGTATCGGGGTTGATCGTTGCGGCTCTAGGTAAAAACTCAGCCCCCTCCTGCGACGCTATTAATCTGGCCAAATTAAGCACACCATTGCCAGATAATGCTGAATCGGCGGTAATCACTGGAGTGCCCATACCCTGGAATAATTCCAACACCGGTTTGAATGCCTGAAAGTTCTCCGCAAACACCAGGCCGGGGGTAATCAGTTGTTGTATGTGTTTTACCTTGCTGAAATCCTTTGATAGCAACGAATAGGATGGTGAAATGGGTGCCACTGGCACGCCAATCATCATGCAGGCCAGTGTCATCAATCCAGATGAAATACTGTTACCACTAACAATCATCAGCGGCCGCTCGGCCGAAAGTTCTGTGCCACTTAACGCCTGCGCCAATTGGCTGACCCGCTGGAGTGTTTGCGCATAGGTAATGCAATCCCACCGAGACGGATCGAACGGGTTACGCTCGGCAAGAAAAACAGTATCAGGGCGTTGCTGTGCCCAGCTTTCTAGATAAGTCAAAATGGAGGGAGGCAAAGTACCGAGCGGCTGATTCGAGCTCAGGTAAATGGCACCCTCCTCCGTTTCTACGAAGCGTATATCCGGTGTTAAAAATAACGGCTCGGAAGACTCAGGGCGCATAATTATTCCTTATGGAACAAGCTGTTAACAATGAAGTGTTTTGAATAAATTTGCAACAATTTCAGTTGCGTAGGCTCTTTTATAATCCATCGCCAGGGGTATTGCTTCAGCGATACCCCTGGTTGATTTCAGCCTTGTTTAAAACTCATATTGTAGATTTAGGAACCAAGTGCGCGGCCGCAGATAGGCAATCTCCGCATAGCCTGTTGCGGTCGTCAACGATGAATTCCCCGCCACGGGATAAGTCTCATCCGTGAGGTTAGTCACACCGGCAACTGCCCGCCAGGTTTGGTTGGCACTTTCCAGAGTTAAGGAGAAATTGAGCAACCCTTCTGCGTCCGACTGGGCAATTTCTGCCGTATTACCGGCATCGAAAAACTGCTCGTCGGTATAAGAATAATCCAGGCGTGGCGTCAACCTCATCCCTTCCAAATGAAAGGCATAGCCAACACCCAGGTTTGCGGTTACATCGGGCGTGTAGGGTAGCGAGTTACCCGCCGTCACCACCGCTGTGACGGCTCCCGCGGAGCTGGTGATATTCGACACCGAATCCACCGACGCATCCAAGTAGCCTAGGCTGCCTTCGATAATCAGGTTTTCATTGGGCGCGTAGGTAAACTCCAGTTCAGCGCCGTCTATTGAAGCCTCTCCAGCGTTAAACAACAGCGGCACGATGCCAACCCGGAAGGTAAATTGCAGATCGGTATAGTCCGTTGAGAATATCGCACCGTTAACCCGCAAGCTGTCAGAAATATCGGCTTTAAAACCAAACTCCAACGTTTCCGCCGTTTCCTCGTTAAATGCAGTCGGCTCCAGGTTCGGCTGAACCGCGTTATAGAGAGGATTCCAACCGCCACTCTTAAAGCCTTCGGAATAACTCAGATAGGTCATAAATGCTTCCGTCCATCGGTACTGAATACTCGCGGAAATGGACGCATCAGTAAAATCCAGTATCCGTTCATCCTGGGTGACAAAGCGCTCGGAAAAGCTAATCGCTCCAACTTCCTGGAATGCGTTTAACTTTACGGCTTTAGTTTCGTCGGTATAGCGTGCCCCTAAGGTAAGTGAAAGCTGATCGTTAAAATCATAGGTAAATTGCCCGAACACCGCCCAGTTTTCGTTATCGAGTCGAGCATTGTTAGTGACATCAACAAAATAGGGGGTGGCAGCGAACGGCGGCGGAGTGTAATCGACAAAGAGCGTTTCGTCGTATTCGTCTTCGTAGTAGAACAAACCCAGAACGCCATTCAGACCTTCGCTCGAATAGTTAAGCTGAAGCTCCTGGCTGAGCTGCTCACCTTCACTTTCCATAATGGTATGCAGTATGAGAAAGCCAGTATTATCAGCATCACGCTTACCACCCCAATCCAGTTCACGATAAGAGGTGATGGATTTTAAAGACCAGTTTTCACTCAACTCCCAATTGGCAATAGCCGCAAAACCCCAGCTTTCCAAGGTGCTTTCCAGTTCTGCTGTACCCGCATTTTTGAACTCCCCGCGTTGCCAGGTTGCATCGTTGGCACAGCGAGAATCAACCATCCCTGTTGGTACTGATGGCGGGGGAAAAGTTGCACCAGGACACCCTGCGGCAACACTCAAGGCGGCAGGAAATGCAGCATTTTCATTGATCGCCGCAAACACCAGCGGCACGCCGTTCTCATCCTCTTCAGAGTAGTCTAGTTTGATGGTCAGGTTAAAATCATCAGACGCTTCCCACAGCAATTTACCGGTTAGGGTGTAGGTATCGTCATCACCCAGATCAGTACCGTCTTCACGAAAAACATAGCCCTCTCGTTTTCTGGTGCCGTAGGTAAAACGTGATTTCAGCGTATCCGTCAGGGGGATATCCACCGCTCCGGAGAATTCGATCAACTCATCTTCTCCGAGACCCAGCTTCACTTTGCCGCCGAAATCATCACCTGGTTGCGCGGTGGTCAGAAGCACAGCACCACCAATGGTATTACGGCCAAAAAGCGTACCCTGTGGGCCGCGTAGAATTTGTACATTGGCGATATCCCGGAAATCCATTGCACCGCCCACCGACTGCCCGATATAGACATCATCAATATAAAGGCCAACACCAGGATCAACCGAGGAAGTCGCATCTGTTTGCCCGATACCCCGGATAAACACCTGGGACGCCGAACTATTACCCGTAATCGGGCCATAGGTCGCAAACTGCAGATTCGGTGAAACTTGGTCCAACTGTTCAGTGCCGCCAATCATTCGGCGATCCAAAGTCTCACTCGACATAGCGGTAATGGCAACTGGCGTGTCTTGCAAATTCTCCACCCGTTTTCGTGCAGTAACAACGACTTCCTCAATACCAAATCCAGCGGATTCGGCGGCGCTCAGACCGGGTGTAACGAATACAGCGGTAATGCCTAGCTGAATAGCATTCTTCGCAAATACTTTAAGATTAAATACCTTATCCTGATTTCTCATATAATTATCTCCCATAATTTTACAACTCATTTTTGCTTCCTCTCTTTTTCAAATCTCTTATTTCGCTTGAAAAAACCAAGCTTCTATCTACTTACTTGCCCCTATCAAATCCCCCTCCTCTACTCTGTAATTTAATACTTTTCCATCACAACCCAGCACAACAAGTTAATTATGTTTATTAACTATTTATGCTGTATCACCACCTATGATCTATACCTATTTAACGCGTTAAATTCGTCGTGCTCGTGTTTTATAGGCCGTTAGAATATACTGCCGACTAACGCCGTTGCGACTCGATTCCACCTGTTTGCTCGCCTAGAGACTGCCACCACTAGCATGAAAAACTCTCCACTTAACGATATTGATTATGGTGATTTACCCAACCATCTCGGTTTCCATATTCGTCGCACTTATACTGCCTATTTGCGGGTATTTACCACGCTTGTCGGCAGGCGTTTCGCCCTAAAAAGTCAGCAGTATTCAATTCTGGTGCTGACTAAACACAATCCCGGCATTACACCCTCGGCCATTGCCAGCGCCATTGAAGTTAAACGCTCCTTAATTGCCGTGCTAACAGAAGATTTACGCCAACGTGGTTTTATCAATATCAAAACCTCTGCTACCGACGGGCGCGAAAAACGTCTGCACCTGACGAAAAAAGGCCACACTTTCATTGACGAAGTCCGGCAACTGCTTCTCACTGAATTCGGTCCAGCACTTGCCAAAAAACTTTCTGCCAATGAAATCGCCACGCTGAACAAGATTCTTCCCAAGATTTATTCATAATAAACCTCATAGCTCATCTGCCTCTCTTTCCTGCTGAATATCCTCAATCCCTATTAGCAATATCGCACCCATCACGCCAACCAGTATGCCAACCCAAGGCATATTGAAGGTCACTAAGCTAAAGGCGGTTATTAGCGCCACTCCCATCTGTATCGATTTGCTCACCAGCCTGATAGCAATGCTGGCGCAGCCGAAAGCCGTCAAGGTTAGGGTTAGCGCTAAGGCAATTTTCATCAGTGGTGTTAACAGCGTGATCGCCGGCAAAAAGAAAAAGAACACGGGAAATCCAAGCAAGTAGAAAGAAGAAATACCGCTGTAAATCGAATCCATTTTCGCTCGGCCTTCACGCCAGCGTTTCAGAACAATGACCTGGGTCCCCGTCCACAGAAAGCCCTGCGTCGAGAAGAAAGGTGATGTTAAGGCCATCAACACATTACGCACCGCCAACGCTAAATGTGAGCGATTATTATTAATGAGAACCTTCTCGTCTGGCCGACTGGGAGCTGCGTCCTTGATTAACTCTGTACCGGTAATCAAATCGCCAAAGGTAGCGATATAGGCGATAAAAACAATGGGTAGGCCCTCAATGAACATATCCAGACTCGGCCATCCGATATAGAAAGGTGACACCTTTTGCCAAAGGCTGACGAAAGGTAAGCCAGTAAAACCCCAGGCTAGGTCAAATTTTAACTCACCGATCAGATACCCTGCGATCGCTGCCACCACGAGTGCTGGTAGCAAACCATAAGACCCAATAAAAGCCAGATACGAATGCTGACGGCAAAGTTTGATAAAGGGATGAGAAAAGGCGACGATAATACAGAGCGCTAACGCCAAGGTCATAGCGATAGGTTGGGATAGGTACGTTTCCCAATCCGCCACAAAGATACGATCTAAGGCCGCTAAACTGGCGCCCAATAACACGCCCGCCTTCACACTTAAGGGTATCAACTCAACAAATTTTTTGCCCAAGCCGGTAATGCCGAGCACCCCCACCAACAACGCAAAGTCGAGTGACATCGCCGTCATTGCCTGAAACCGCTCGTCGTAGCTATCGTAGGTTGAGAGGCTGAACGCCAACACAAAGGGCAAAGCTGGCGTCGTCCAGCCCGGACTAAAGGGTTCGCCAAATAAGATTGGAGACCAGTAGATCAACAGGGCGTGAATAAAACACATCGCCAGCGCTTCATTAAAGCTCAACCCAAATGACGCTTGCAAAATAGGCACCAGGGCGAACCCGATCGAGGTAGTTATAAAACTACCCTGCACCAATTCTGGCCATTCCACGCGGGTATGAATTAAGGGTATCCGGGCCGTAAAAGGGCCCCATTGATAACCTGGATGAACCTGGCCTTGATTACGCTGTTTGGGCATTTTTATGCTTCTCTGTATCACCACTAAAGGGATGTTAGCGCCAACAAACTACCGTACTTCAATAACCACTTTGTTAGTGGTAAAACTTTATTCCCCAATAAAAACCGCTGGTTTGCCAGTAATTATTCCGGTCAAGCCGACATAGGCGTCTTTGCTGGAAAAAATATCGAACAACCCATCAAGCTCTAACTGCAAAGCCCGATCAAGAGGAAGTTCGGCACCCTGATCAATTAGTTGCATGGATTTTTTAAGCGCCAAAGGTGCTTTGCGCCGCAACACCTTTTCATACTTTTGAAACATCGGATCGGCGAACAGCTCGGAGGACAATTCACCGTCAAAACGTTCAAATGCTTGCTCTTCAATAGCCATGGCTGGGGCTGACTGCTTGCTCACCACTAGCGCCGCAATTTCTTCCAAACTATTTGCTTCTGCTGCGATTGCATCCACCAGGCCATAACCTAGAGCGGTTTCAGCATTCACCATTGCACCAGTCGCAATCAGGTATTTTGCGAGGCCTTTACCAATCAGTCGCGGCGTACGCTGGGTTCCCCCCAAACCTGGGTAGATGCCGATACCGGTCTCTGGAAATGCTACAGCGAGACGTTGCGTCGCAATGCGATTGTCACAGGCCAGCGCCAGCTCCAAGCCACCGCCTAGCGCTAAACCGTCCAAAAATGCGATAGTCTGCTTTGACGAGTTGGCAATTTTGGATAACAGCGACTGCCCTGCCACCGTGAAATCGTAGGTCAACTGCAGATTCTGTTGCTCAATGTTATCGACAAAAAACTTAATATCCGCACCGGCCACAAAAGCTTTGCCACGGCCGAATAAAATAATTTTTTCTATAGCCGGATCCGAGTCCAACGTTGCAAAAGCCTTAGCCAAACAGTCGACTACCGCCGGATTGAGTGCATTCATGGCATCAGGACGGTTAAACTCAATCAAGCCAGTCGCGCCGATAACATGGGCTTTAACATGTTCAATCGTAAAACCTTTGGACTCATCTATTGCTGAAAATATCTTAGGCAGTGGTTGATCCCACCGCGCAAATACCCGCGTAATGATCTCTTGGCTTTTTGCCACCCCCAACTGATTCATTACTTCAAATGGGCCTAACGGCCAACGTAACCCTAATCTCGCGCCAAGGTCTGTATCAGTAGCGCTGGCAACACCTTCGCTTACTAGCTGTGCAGCTACACCCAGTGACATGGCTAATAGCCGGTCGGACACTTGCTGTTCGTCGTCCACTTTGCTCAAAGTCGAACTACAATCCCAATCTACAGCCTTGGCAACCTGGTCCTTTAGCGCTATTGAGGGCGCGTACATTGGTCCAAAGCGATCGGCCAGCGTTCGCGCAGAATGCATCGCAATAGGCACACCCGTGGCATTCATCAACGCAAAGGGGCCCATGCCGATATTGAATAGTCGCATAGCAACGCTATCGATAAACGCAATACTGCCCAGTCCTTCTTCCCATAACCGAGTCGCTTCGTTCAGCCAGGGCACAAAAAACCGGTTTACCGCAAAGCCGTCCACATCAGCAACCACAATCGGTGCCTTATCCTTGGCGTAGTAAAAATCAGTTAGCTGCGCTACTTTCGCCGCAACGGTATTCTGCCCCGGAATGATTTCAATTAGCTTGTTTTTTGCCGCATGATAAAAATAGTGAACCCCCAAAAAGCGGCTCTGGTTTGCCAACACGGAACCCAGCTCCGTTATCGAAAAGGAGGAGGTGTTGGACGCAATAATACAATCTGGCGAAACATTGGCCTCGATGTCTTTAAACACCTTCTGTTTGACGGCCATATCTTCAAACACAGCCTCGACCACAAATTCGCTCTCCTTTAAATCAGCATAATCAGTGGTGCAGTTTAGATTACAGATCAATGCGGCTTGTTTTTCCGCAGATAAAATGCGCCGCGTAACTGCCTCCTGCAATGAGCTGTCGATATTCGCTAACCCTCTATCCAAGCCCTGCTGGTTCATGTCCAGCAAAGTCACCTGCAGCCCTTTCATTAAAAAATGCTGACTGATCGCTGCACCCATCGTGCCCGCACCAATCACCGCAACCTTTGTTATTTCACTCGTCCTACCTAAAGACATTCTCATCTTCCTTCGCAATTATTTAGCTACGGCTATCGACTTGAATCACCACCGCCATCGCCGAATCTCCGGCAGCACAGCCTTCAAACAATCCATAACCACCGCCGCGCAGCACTAACTCTTCAATCATTTCAATAATGGCGCGTAATCCGGTCGGCGCCTGTGGGTGCCCCCAAATCAGTGAGCTGCCATAGTTATTCATGCTGTTCACATCCACACCCATCTGCTGAGCAAACAGGATATCGTTCACCGCGAAGGGATTATGCGACTTAATCACATCTATTTGCTGGATATCCAATTGTGCATTAGCGAGAGCCATGCGCGCCGCCGGTACCGTAGCTTCCGGCATATGCGCCAACTTTACGCGGGCGGCGCCAAAACCTAACAAACGAATGCGAATGGAGGGGTCTCGACTTAATCGTTGTGCAGTATCTGGGGATGCCAGCAGTAGCGAGGCGTTGCCGTCCGCTGGATGGGTTTGGCTACCAAAGGTGACCGTGCCATCCGCTTTAACCGGGCGTAGCGATGCCAACCCTTCAGCGGTCGATACAACAATACCTTCATCTCCCTCTATCGACGCAACAACCTTCTTGTAATTAGGTGTAGGCACTTCGAATGGCAAGCTCATGTAACGTTTCTGAAACGCGCTGTCATCAGCAAGCGCCATGGCATATTGCTCCTGTCGCCGTAGTACTAGATCATGCTGCTGCTCTTTACTAATACCATGCTTTTTAGCCACGTTCTCAGCCGTATCCAGCATTGCGTGCCGTCCCAGCGGATCACAGGAGAAATTATCCATCACCCAGTTTTCCTGATCGCCAGTACCACCTGGCCCTTTCGGGTTGGGATAATAGAGATGAGGACCATTAGAACAACGGTCTGCGGTAACGACCAAAGAACAATCCGCCATACCGGATTCAATTTCCTGCGCGGCATTCAACAGCGCCCTTGCCCCGGTCGCGCAAGCCTGCCCGATAGTCGGGCCACTGACTTGATGCGCGCCCAGCATCCCCATCAACCAGGGCACCCCATAAAATGAATGCTTTTGCGGAACCGAGGTACCTAACACGGCATGGTCAAAGATTTCCGGAGCAATCTCGCGTTTAGCTAACTCGCGCTTGGCCACCCAGGCAGCAAACTCCAGGCTATGGAGTGAGGACAGGCTACCCTGCCATTTACAAAAAGGAGTGGACCAGTAGGCTCCGTAAGGAATTTCGGCTTGAAAAGACACTTTGCACCCTCATTTAATCCAAATAT
This sequence comes from Pseudomonadales bacterium, assembly GCA_024234615.1. Taxonomy (NCBI): domain Bacteria; kingdom Pseudomonadati; phylum Pseudomonadota; class Gammaproteobacteria; order Pseudomonadales; species Pseudomonadales bacterium. Next base: position 887,624 of record JACKNY010000001.1, on the reverse strand, counting down.
CTAGCGCCGGAATAACCAGCACAATTATAAGCGACAGGGTGATTTTGTTGGTTTTATGCCGTAATAACAATGGCATAAAAGAACTGATAAATTAGCAAAAAAGATCACTACACACTTGGCATTGGTGCAATCAAAGGGATTATGAACAGGTAGCCTGTAGCATGAAGAAGTGCAAAAAGTACATCTACGCTACAACCGAATGACGGTATTCACCAGGGGTAACCCCCGTCCAACCTTTAAACGCGCGCACAAAGACACCAGGATCAGAATAGCCTACCAACTGCGCCACTTCGCTGACCGAAAGGGACTGTTGCGTTAAATGGTAGATAGCGACATCACGTCGCACCAGGTCCTTAATGCGCTGATAGGAAGTGCCCTCTGCTTTGAGTTTACGCCGCAGCGTTTGCTGGGTCAGATTCAGTCTTTGCGCGACCTCTTCCATTTCAGGTAAACCACTGTTGACCCTTTTTTCCAACAACAAACGAATTTGCTTGGTAACACTATCATCGGTGCGATGGCGCAAAAATAACTCAACCGGACAACGTGAGACAAACTCCTTCAAACTTGCCTCATTCTGAACCACGGCACGACTTAGATATTGTCGATTAAAACTGAAGCTAATTCGTGCGTGATCAAAGCGATGCAGCGTTGGAAACAGGAAGCGGTATTCATCGACATGTTCCGGAGGCGGATAGCTAAAGGTCGCTTCCTGTAGCAGCAGGTTCTCACCAATAAGCCAAGAGCTGTAACGGTGCCACGCCAACAGGATCAACTCAGTTAAAAGATGATCGGCATCGCGTTCCAAATCCTTTTGTTCCAACAGCAAGGTTGCTCTATTTTTGTCAACGATCAAAGACAGCTTATAGTCATCAAGCATCAAATCATAAAATCGAAAGCCTAATCTTAGCGCCTTCTCCAGATTTGGCTGAAACACCGTGAGTTTCCCCATCATATAGAAGGTACCCGGTTTACAGGGTGCACGACTTATGCCCAGGTTTTCATCCTGCAAGGCGCCCCACATTAACTGTACCAGACGAGCTAAGTTTTCTGTTCTAACTTTGGCCCCCGGCGCATCGATGACACCTGGGTCTATTGCTGATTCAGACAATAACGCATCAGCGTCGATACCACGTTTCTTGGCCTGATTGATAAGTGCCGAGACGTAATGATTGGTGGTGGTGTATTTTTCGATGGCATCCATTCGTGCATTTTACTGGCAAGTGCTATTAATTGGGAAATAACTGCGCCAGTCGCAGACGGGGTCTACTTAGAACTATAAGCTTGAAAAAAAAAGCCCAGCACATGGCTGGGCTTTCGAAATGGCGTCCCCTAGGGGGTTCGAACCCCTGTTACCGCCGTGAAAGGGCAGTGTCCTAGGCCTCTAGACGAAGGGGACGTTGTGACAAAACGGTGGTAAACCTTCAAAGAGGCGCGCATTGTATGAATACAATTCTCCAAGGTCAAGCTGTAGCGCATAAAATCCAAAATTTTTGCGCTTACCATAACCTTTTTAGCCGACACAAAAGGCCAGCATGCGACTAATCTGACAAAGTGGTCGCCCACTTTGCTCTTGCCACTGATTAAAAGCGGCTTGTACCAACTGCAAATCTGTCTGGCTGGTCGGCTTTTTGTCAACAATCCCCTGCGCTACCAGGGCCGCCACCACATCGTTAGTCAGCACAAAGGTATCTTTGCCCACCATCCGCAGAAAATAGGGGCCGGAGTTGCCGCCCAATTGCTTTCCCTGCTTGACCAGCCACTTCCATAAACCCACGATATCAGTTGTTGGCCACTGCGCCAGAAACTTTCCGAAGCTGCCGTATTGCTGTGCTACTTCAACGAGCATGAGTGCATTGTGGCGAATTGATTTAATTTTCCCCCAATGCCGAATAATACGTTTATCCTGCAAAGTGTTTTCCAACGCTTCGTCACTCATTAGCACCAGTTTATTGGGCTCGAAGTTGTAAAAGACTTCCTCAAACGCCGGCCACTTTTTATCGACCATTTCGTGTTTGAGTCCGGCGCGGAAGACGCGGCGGGATATTTCCGACAAATAGCGATCATCGCTGACAACAGCCAACTCTGCGGCTGACTTTGCTTGTGGTAGCAAAGCCTCCAACGCTTTTACGCCACCCTTTTGCTCCAGCGCGTGCTGATAAATCCATTCATATTTTCGCATCACCACCCTCCACTGTTGTTTTCCACCAGGGAAGCCAGACATTGTATAAACGCAGCGCGATCATTGAGTGCTGGAATATAACGGTACTCTTTGCCCCCCGCTTCGAGGAAAAAATCACGATTTTGAATCTTAATTTCTTCCAGGGTTTCCAAGCAATCCGCAGCAAATGCGGGGCAAATCACATCGACACTTTCGACACCCTCTTTGCCCCAGGCTTGCAAAACTTTATCCGTATAGGGTTTCACCCATTCCGCCGGGCCAAAGCGGGATTGGAAACTGCACAGCCATTGATCATCACTCAGGGCTAATTTGTCGGCGAGTGCTTGTGCCGTTGCTCGACATTGCCCAACGTAGGGATCACCCGCATCAACATAGCGCTCAGGCACACCATGAAAAGACATCAGCAAACGCTGAGCCTGCCCGTTTGACTGCCAGTGCTCTTGCACCGACTCTGCCAACGCTTCTATATATCCATCCAACAGGTGATAATCCTTGATAAAGCGCAATCCCGGTATATCCGGCTGCTGCCGTAAAGCTTTCGCTACCGCATCATATACAGCAGCAGTGGTGGTGCCGGAATATTGTGGATACAGTGGCAGCACCAATATTTTTTCACAACCTTGGTCACGCAAATCGTCAAGCGCCTGGGACACGGATGGGTTGCCGTAAGTCATGGCTAACACCACGGGGATTTTTGCTGATGTGCGCTGCTCAAGCTCCAACTGTAGTGCTTGCGCCTGGCGCTTACCGATGGCGAGCAAGGGCGAACCCGCTTCTGTCCAGACGGCCTGATAGAGTTTTGCCACCTTAGCCGGGCGCACCAGTAAAATTATGCCATTGAGGATAAACCACCAGAGTAGTCGGGGAGTATCGATCACACGCGGATCGGAAAGGAATTCACGAAGGTAACGCCGGACAGCGGAACTGGTAGGCTGATCTGGCGTCCCTAAATTAACCAGCAGCACACCAACGTTAGGCGTTCGCTGCTCGCGCTGCTCAGACACAGCTGCTCCGAGGAATACTATCGAGCTGATAAAAGGCGCTAAGTGCTTTGAACAGGTGAACCGTATCCTGACTACCGGCCAGCTCACGAATGGAGTGCATGGCAAAAGTGGGGATACCGATATCCAGCGTTCGTACGCCAATTTCAGTGGCAGTGATGGGCCCAATGGTAGAGCCGCACCCCATATCCGACCGTACTACAAATGACTGTACTGGCACTTCTTGACTAGCACACAACTGCCTAAACACTGCGCCCGTTTCACTATTCGTGGCATAGCGCTGCGAGGCATTGACCTTGATCACCGGCCCCGCGTTAAACAATGGGCCGTGATTATCATCATATTTCGCGGCATAGTTCGGATGAATACCGTGAGCGTTATCCACCGAAACCATCATTGAGTTAGCAACGGTTTGATGACGAGATTGCGACTCGGGGGCCAGGCGCTCTAACACGGTTTGCAACAAATTACCGCGTGCGCCCGCAGCAGAGCCACTACCGACCTCTTCATGGTCAGAGCAGACTAAAAGACTGGGACGGCACTGTTCATTACTCTGTGCCTGTAACAGCGCCTGCAATCCCAGATAACAGCTCAACAGGTTATCTAACCGAGCGCTCGCGATAAATTCCTGATTTAATCCGGTAATTGCCGGAGCTTCGGTATCGTAACAATAGATTTCATAATCCAGCACATGACTAGCTTCCAGACCATCCTTTGTTAACTGTTCTAGAACGAGCTCCTTAAAACTCCAAGGCTCATCCTGTGGCCACAGCCCAAGCACGATCGGTATATCGGTCTGCGCATTAATACTGCGCGCCGTGTTCGCTTCTTTATCCAGATGGATGGCGAGACTAGGTATAGTTGCGACCGGCTGCTTAAAATCAATCAGAGCATTTTTGATCGCGCCCGTTTTATCTGCATAAGTAACCCGCCCGGCTAAAGATAGATCACGATCAAACCAAGGATTTAATAGCGCACCACCGTACACTTCAACACCGAGTTGGCGGAAGCCTTTAATACTCATTTCAGGATTAGGCTTGATTTTTAAACAGGGGCTATCGGTATGCGCACCAACCATACGCAAGCCCGACTGACGCAGGTCTTGGCCGCTAAGATTAAATGCGATGATCGACGAGTCGTTGCGCGTCACATAATATTTACCAGCAGCCGACAATGCCCATTCATCCTGCTCGAATAGGCGCTGATAGCCCACCTGAGACAAGGTTAACGCCATTTCCCGAACCGCATGAAATGGCGTCGGTGATGCTTGTAAAAAGCGAATTAAGCCTTGATTTAACTCCGCTTGATTTAATGCGTTTTTATTCACTAGCGGCGGTTTTCTCTGGTTTCACAATTTCCAGTAACTCCACGTCAAAGATAAGCGTTGAATTTGGCGGGATAGCTGCGCCAGGACTCATTTCGCCATAGGCTAACTCGGCGGGAATATAAAGGCGCCATTTACTACCAACTTTCATGAGTTGTAACGCTTCGGTCCAACCTGGAATAACCTGATTAACGGCAAACTGTGTCGGCTCTCCCCGGTCGACAGAACTGTCGAAAACCGTACCGTCAATCAAGGTGCCATGATAATGGGTTTTAACTAGGCTATCTGAGTTGGGTTGAGCACCTTCACCAGCGGTGAGCACTTCATACTGAAGTCCGGACTCAGTGGTTACCACTCCTTCACGAGAGCCATTTTCAGCTAAAAAGCTAGCGCCCTTAGCCGCATTTTCTTCTGCCACCGCATCAAGTTTAGCTTGTTCTCTGTCGCGTAGGCGTCCTAACACCTGCTCCAATTCTTCTTGATTAACCATCGGTTCGGCGCCGCTCAAGGAATCTCTAATGCCTTGAAATATGGCCTCGCTATTGATGCCGGGCAACCCCTGCTGCACCAAGCCACCACCGATGTTGAGGCCAACACCATAACTTAATTTGTCTTCATCCGACGCCAAGGTCAAGGCTTCTTCAGTCTTGGTCGAATCGGTATTTTTGTTATCACAACCAACCAGAGTGAAAACAAGCATTGCTAAAATAAGATAAAAAGTGCGAATCATGAGATTATTCCCTAAACTTAATAACGCGAAACCGCTATGATCATTTTGGTAGGTGGGTTTTATCTTACATTCAGCAATAACGACAAGTGCTGTTTTAAAGACAATGAACTCCCATTACCGGCGAAAGTCCTAAAATAGGAGCGGGCTATTGTAGCGCGAGCGTCAGCGTAACTGGAACAGGATTTATGGCTATTTTTAATTTTTATAAACGTAACACTAGGTTAAGTCTTTTATTATTCGTTTTTACAACACTAATATCGAATAGCCATGCGGCTAATTTATCAGCCCTTGGCAACGAATCGCTCAAGCAAACCAGTATTGAAATAGTTAATCAGCTAAGATTGCACCACTACCGCTATATCAGTATCGACAATGATTTTTCCGCCAAATTATTGGATAAGTATTTAGCTCGTCTTGACTCTACCAAAAGCTATTTACTGCAAAGTGATATCGAGCAATTTGAAATTTATCGCTATGGTCTTGATAACGCCCTTAATAAGGGTGATCTCGAGCCCGCTCTGGCAATTTTCAACCAATACCAACAACGTGTCGCTGACCGACTCAATTGGCTAATCATCCAATTAGAAACAAATAACCCTAAAATTTTTGATTTCAGCACTCAGGATGATATAGAAGTTGATCGTAAAAACGCCAGTTGGGCTAATACCAAAGTCGAGCTTGACGAACTCTGGTTTAAACGTCTAAAGCACGCAGCGCTGAACCTCAAACTCGCCAAGAAGGAACCAAATGAGATCGGAGAGCTATTGATCAAGCGTTATCGCAACCAATTGCACCAATTGGATCAAACTAATTTAGAGGATGCTTTTCAGCTATACATGAATGTTGTTACGCAAAGCTACGACCCTCATACCGAATATTTTGCGCCCAGACGTTCAGAGAGCTTCAATATTAATATGAGCCTTTCGTTAGAAGGTATCGGTGCGGTGCTGCAAGCGGAGGAAGAATTCACCAAGGTGGTGAGGCTTGTCCCTGGAGGCCCGGCAGATCTGACCAAGCAATTAAACCCTGCCGATCGTATTGTCGGTGTCGCCCAGGATCAAGAAGAAATGGTTGATGTTATTGGCTGGCGTCTGGACGAGGTGGTCGATCTAATCCGTGGCCCTAAAGGCACTACCGTTAGACTGGAAATCATTCCTAAAGACGCCGAGAATGAACAGCCTAAAGAAATCGTGATTGTCCGTAACAAGGTGCTATTAGAGGAACAGGCAGCTAAGAAGCAAGTTTTAAATATTAAATCGGGAGATGCCAGCCATAAGATTGGTGTCATCGATATTCCAACTTTTTACGCTGATTTTGACGCTTATCAAGCAGGCGATCCAAACTACAAAAGCACCACACGAGATGTTAAGCGGTTATTGAAAGAGCTAAAGGAAGAACAGGTTGAAGGAATTATTATCGATCTTCGCAATAATGGTGGAGGTGCTTTGAGCGAAGCTAATGCGCTAGTCGGGCTATTCATCAAAACCGGCGAGACAGTACAGGTACGGAGCGCCCGTGGCCAGGTTAACGTTTTAAAGGACTCCGACCCGGAAATTGTTTACAGCGGTCCACTAGCTGTTATGGTTAATCGGCTCAGCGCCTCGGCTTCTGAGATTTTTGCCGGTGCGATCCAGGACTATCAAAGAGGCTTAGTTATTGGCGGGCAAACCTTCGGGAAAGGTACGGTACAAACCTTAGTACCCCTCAAAGAAGGGCAGTTAAAAATAACTCAAGCTAAGTTCTACCGCATATCGGGAGAAAGCACACAGCACCAGGGTGTCATTCCCGACATATCTTTCCCTTCAATAATTGATCAATCAGAAATTGGCGAGGATGCGCTTGAAGACGCGCTGCCCTGGGATACGATACGTCCCGTATTGTATAAAAAAGCTGGTTATGTCAGCCTGTTAACAGCGGATCTTAAACAGCTACACGCAGCCAGAGTCGAACATAATCCGGACTATATACATCGCTTGATACAAATCGAACACTTGCAGGAAAATCGTGCTAAAACACGGGTTTCACTGAATGAGGCACAGCGTCTCGAGGAAGAAAAGAAAATTAAAGAATGGCGGCTAGCCAGCGAAAACAAGAGACGTCAAACCAAGGGCCTGGCGCCGATTGATAATCTTGAGGACATCACACAAGACGAAGAGGAAGACCCATATCTTACCGAAAGCGGCCAAATTCTCATTGATTACATTAATTTATCCGGTAGGCAGCTGGCACATCAATAACCAACTTGGACTATTAGAAGATGTCTAAACAGGCCAAATTCTTTGTCGGCCAACTTGTCGAGCACGAACTGTTTGACTATCAAGGCGTGATTATCGATGTCGATCCCTATTTCATGCTAACAGACGAATGGTATCAATTAATGGCGAAAAGCCGACCACCCAAAGATCACCCCTGGTACCGCGTACTCGTTCATAACTCAAATCACGAAACCTATGTTGCAGAGCAAAATCTGAGAATTTACCCTGCACCAGAACCTATCAATCATCCGGATATTGACACCTACTTCAGCCAGTTCGATGGAAGTAAATATTTACTGTATGAAACTAAATCCAATTAATCTCCTCATTCGCACTCAAAACACTAAAATTATCGATTGTAGGATATATATTACGTAAATATAGCTATTTACTTACATGTGGTTGAGATACAGAACAATATTAAGTAATATCTATCTGAACACGCGCTTTCATGTCTAGATTGAGAGTGATTGTGTAATAAAGCAGCATTAGACAAACGAAGTTTCATGTTTAGATCGTTAGAGGGATAGAAAATGAAGGTGAATCGCCAAGGCGAAATAGGTCAACCTCCTCCTCGCTCCACCAGGATTTTCAACATGGAAAGTCATTGGTATTTTTCCACACGCGAAGGAACCGATGTTGGCCCTTTTGATAGCCGCGACGAAGCCAGCAGTGGATTACAGGATTTTATTCAGTTCATACAGCTCGCAAATCATCGTACGCTGCATAACTTTTTAAACACCCTGGCTAGCAATCGCAGACATAAACTAACCGCTTAATATCAGCCGGATAGTCATTTTGCTGAAGCAGGCAAAGGGGTATTTTTCCCTCTACTTTTACCCTTCTGACTAGGCCAACTAGCTCAAGACAACCACTCTTTAAGCTTGCAAAGCCCTTCGTTTAGTGAGGTTTCTGGTTTATCTCCCAGTATATTTTGTAGCATTTTTATATCCGCACAGGAATATAAAATATCACCCGCACGCGCGGGGAGGTGTACAACAGGAGCATCTCTGTCATAGACAATTTTCATTAGCTCTGCTAATCGATTAATGGAAATCGCGGTACCCGTGCCAATATTAAGCACGCCTTGATAAGAGCTGGCGATACCCTGACGAAGCATTTTTACCAGATCACCGACATAGACAAAATCCCTTACTTGCTCACCGTCACCATATATACCAATCTGCTCTCCTCTCGAAGTTCTATCCATGAAAATGGAAATCACTCCTGAATAATCAGAGCTCGGATCCTGCCGCGGCCCGTAAACATTGAAAAATCGAAATCCGAGAGTACTCAAACCAAAAAGATCTGCATACAAATTGGCATAGAGTTCATTCGCATATTTGTCCACCGCATAGGGAGAGAGCAGTTGCCCAGGCGCATCAACCTCTCTTAATGGCTGTGCTGTTCGTTGTTCCCCTCCATACACTGCAGAGCTGGAAGCATAGATAAAACGACCTTTAAAGTCTTGTGAACGCAGTTGGTTCAATACATTTAAAAACCCTAAAAGATTAATTGACGCGGACTTGGCTGGCTGCTGAATTGACACGGGCACCGACACAAGAGCGGCCAGATGCACCACATCGCTTACATTAATACAGGCCGTCTCTACGCAATTACAGTCCTCGATGGAACCTTGCATGAATTCAAGCTTGGGATTGTCTAAAGGGAGATTATCAATTTTTCCGCTACTCAAATCATCTAATACCCTTACCTCACGGCCATCGTGCAATAAAAGATCAACTAGGTGAGAGCCTATAAACCCAGCACCACCCGTCACTAAAACTTTAGCCATAAGATAATCCTAAAACTTGCACCCGAGATAGATGAGTTTAATTTATTAGAACGGATTGAAAGGAAACATGCTTAATGAGCGACTAAACGAAATTACTCGCTTGTCATAGTAAATCAAGAATGGCGGGCGTAAAGCCTACCATATCACTAAGCGCTGACCGCTCGGCGATCGGTCGCGCTACGCCTATCAAATCGAACTACCTCCCCTGTTGGAAGGGTTATGGGGAACTTGGTGTTCCCAGTAAATTGTCTACGATCATGGTGAGTGCGCACGACATATAATCTTTTTTGACCTTCGTCTTCAACCACCTCTAATGAAGAGTTTGAATCGGAGATATAATTTCGGGCTGCAACGGTAAACACATAAGCCGCAATCAGGATGGCACCAATACCTAGAATTCCCAGTATTAATAGCACTGTATTCATTAATTTTATTCCTCGCAGTGATTACCTGTCTGCTCAACTCGAATGCTCTTTTCGTTCATCCTAACCCTCATGCTCTGACCCTTTTATAGTTGTACGCAATTTTCGCGCCAAAAAAATATGTGGTCATTTAACAATGGGTTACTAAACTAGTATCAAATACAAGCACCAAACGGCAACATTATTGTAATATTTTTTGACAGTCCTATCTAATATATCTTACAAAGGATTAATCTAATTCCTGTTGCGATGATTCGGTGTTGCTAATTTTTGGCACTCCCTCGTTTGTCACCACCTCCACACATCTATCATCCCACAGGCAAATCATGCCAAAATCCTTCTCATTAGTCACTCTTAAACTGCGCAATCCTTGCTTTTCCAACCATTGTTTTACATAGGGCACGTACTCTGGCACTGATGCTCTCGCTGTAAAAATGCGCACCTCTACTCCTTGCGCCAACCATTCGTTTACACGTCGCAGCATTGGCTCAATCGGCTCGCCTATATATGCCGGACCATACCATCCATCATAACTCGCTAAAGTGCCGTCTAGATCCACTCCTATCCAGCCTTTACTAGTCTCAGCCAAAGCAGGGCCTTCTTCTAACAGCATGCTTTTATTGAGTAACTTTTTAAATAAGCGCTTAACCATCCGCTAAACATCTCTTCTCAATGGAATACAGTAAAAACTTTCCTGCCACCTTTTAACCGCACTTTACTAGGTGACACAGGTAAATTATTTTCCTCATACGCTACCGCGCACCCTTACCAAATAAAACAACTTCAACAGTTTGGAGAAGTATCATAAAGTCGAAAATCAAACTATGGTTTTTTACGTAGTAAAGGTCATATTGAAGCTTCTGCTCAGCGTCCTTATCACTTGCCCCATAGGGATAACAAAGCTGAGCCCAACCCGCAATACCTGGCTTTACTTGATGACGAGCGGCATAGTGAGGAATCCGCTGTCTCAATTCGTTGACAAATTCAGGTCTCTCGGGTCTAGGGCCTACAAACCCCATATCTCCCGCTAACACATTGATAATTTGTGGTAATTCGTCAATACGAAACTGTCGAATAAATTTACCTACCCGAGTAATTCTATTGTCATTTTTCTGGGCCCAAACCGCCTGCCCATCTTTTTCTGCATTAACATGCATACTGCGAAATTTGAGCACGTCAAACTTTTCTCCATTTAAACCTATACGCTTTTGACGATAAACCAGAGGTGCGCTGAAACCGTCTTCAAACCATATAGCCAGGATAGTAATCAGCATTATCGGCCATGTGCCCATCAATAAAATAAAGCTCGCTACCAAATCAAAGCAACGCTTGCTCATCGAGCGAAATGCGCCAAATTGAAATCCATCCGAAAAAACCATCCAGCCAGGCGTAACAAACTCCAGCATGATTTTACCGGTTTCGCGCTCAAAAAAGTTGACGACATCCACAACGTCAATAGCGTTTAATTTGCATTCGAGTAAATCATTTATGGGTAACCCGCGCCGACGATCATCAACCGCTACCAGCACCTCATCAATCTCATGCTCCAGCGCATAGCTATATACTGAGCCATTTAGTCTGATAATACTGTTAGGATCAACCACTTCCTCATCTCCAGGAACAGGCGCGAATCCAACAAATTTAAACCCACGTCGATCCGATTTACGGCGCAATCGACTCAACACTTGGTTGGCGCGATGCCCAGCACCAAAAACCAACACCCGCCTTTTTAGGCGATCTTGATCCACCAGATGTTGGAATATCGAACGCGATATCAGAACAAATAAAAATGCAGTGGCGACAATAAATGCCAAGGCTCCACGCCAAAGCAATAAAGCAGGGAATAAATAAAATATCGCCGACATCACTAAACTCATGGCGATAAAAGCGCCCATCAATCGAATCAGAATGCCACCCGACCCCTCTCGCATTCGAGGCTGGTAAAGACCCATTGCGGCCATTGATATGGCCAGCACGGCAGCGAAAACTAATGCTCTCGGCAGGATAGGACCGATGTGATCCTCAACTGAAGAATTATCCCCGTGAAAGCGTAAATAAGAGCCTATCAGTACTGATAGCATAAAGAGCACTACTTCAACACTGGCCAGCCAGATGAAAGCGGTGTGCACATGATGTTTAAATAAGCGAACGGTGCCCACTAATTATTTCCTTGTCGGAAGGGATGGCATATATAAAAATTTGAAAATTGAACCGATAGAACAGGATTGACCACATTAAATTTTTCTACGCAAGCACCCATATACTCTGTCAGTTTGTAATAACCATAGTCCAATTTTTCTCTTCGAATTTAACAATAGTAGCACAGAGACCTGTACACGCTAGTATCGATAGCCAGTACGACCGCCATTGTAAGTTACCACCCCAAGAAAAATAGCGGTTTAATGTAATCTTGCGTCCTCTCAGACTTTTTATTCACCGAATCAGTGACTACACTATAAGCCAACTATTTACCTGTTGTTGAAAATGATCGAATAAGGACACTGAATGCGCGATATCACTACCTCCAAAATTGCCATCATCGGGCTGGGCTATGTGGGACTTCCTCTGGCAATAGAGTTCGGCAAAAAATTCTCGACCCTGGGGTTTGATGTAAACTCCGCGCGAATCGGTGAATTAGAAAACGGTGTTGATAGCACACTTGAAGTTGGCTCTGGCGACTTCGCCTCGGCAAAAATGCTCCGTTTCAGTGATGACCTGGAAACACTTCGCGAATGCAATTTTTATATCGTGACCGTTCCAACACCGATCGACAAACACCGGCAACCGGACTTATCCCCATTGCGCGCCGCCAGTAAAACCATCGGAACAGTCATCTGCCCTGGCGATATCGTAGTGTATGAATCAACGGTTTACCCCGGCGCCACGGAAGAAGTCTGTATTCCGATCATTGAACAAACATCAGGGTTAACCTTCAATCAAGACTTCTATGCAGGCTATAGTCCTGAGCGCATTAATCCCGGCGACAAAGAACACCGCGTTTCCACTATTATGAAAGTCACCTCCGGCTCCACTCCCGAAATAGCCGATTTTGTTGACTCAATCTACGCCAGCATTATTACCGCTGGCACCCATAAGGCCAGCAGTATTAAAGTCGCCGAAGCAGCAAAAGTCATTGAAAATACCCAACGCGATTTGAACATTGCATTAATCAACGAACTCGCCCTCATCTTCAACCGGCTCAATATCGATACGCTGGAAGTATTGGAAGCAGCGGGCACCAAGTGGAATTTTTTACCCTTCCGCCCTGGTTTAGTTGGCGGCCACTGTATCAGTGTTGACCCCTACTACCTTACCCATAAAGCACAGGAAATAGGCTACAACCCTGAAATTATTCTCGCGGGACGACGTATCAATGACGGCATGGGGGCCTATGTTGCCGAGCGGGTTATTAAGTCATTAACCAAAAAGCGTGTACATGCCGTCGGCTCCAACATCCTTATTATGGGACTCGCCTTTAAAGAAAACTGCCCTGACTTACGCAATACCCGCGTCATTGATGTTATTAACGAACTGAATTCCTACCATGCTAACGTTGATATCTATGACCCCTGGGCCGACCCGGAAGAAGCCATGCATGAATATGGGTTGCACTTAATTGACTCACCCAAAACGAACCATTACGACGCCATTATACTGGCTGTCGGACATAGAGAGTTTAAGGAATTAGGTACTAAGGGAATTCGGGCACTAGGCAAACCCGATTCAATCCTGTTTGACGTCAAATATGTACTGCCCAAAAATGAAGTTGATGAACGCCTGTAACCTTTAACTAAAGGTTACACAAGCAGGAATGTTGAGTTCTAACAGCAAGTTATTTTTCACTAAGGGATGGGCCTATATAAAACCCATCTCTCGGTTGAACCTCAATCATTAGTCGTCCCGGCCCCTAACTTAACAATAATAAAAATAAGGGGTAGGTAAGCCAAAACTGCCAAGCTAAAACCCAATGTTGGCCAGTGTGTACTAAGTCCCGCTAACGGAAGTAACCAGATAACATTAACCACAAGAACAACCATCGACACTTTTGCATGGGAGCACCAGCGCCGGGATAAAATCTGATAGCCGTGGCTGCGATGCGGCTGATGAATTTTCTCTTGCCGTAAGGCCCGTCGTATCAGCGTTACTGTTGAATCGGCAATAAATACCCCTAACAGAATAACCCAACTCCAAATATTAATTGCACCGGAGGCCGAGGTGGTAAGAGCAAATCCCCCCAGCATGAAACCAAGAAAACCGCTCCCGATATCACCCATAAAGATCTTCGCGGGAGCCCAATTTAAAATTAAAAACCCACCGACACTAAACGCTAAAACAATCAGGTAGTTAATATATTCCTGTTGGTTGTTCATCCATAAAAGTAAGGCAACCCCAAACAGAACGGATACCGCTTCAATGCTAGCAATGCCATCAATGCCATCCATAAAATTAAATAAATTGATCAGCCAGACTAGCCCCAATATATAGAGTCCCGTTAGTAACGCCTGATTCTCAATCGACCAGCCAGAGAAATTGATTGTTGGCAAAAAACCTAACTCTGTCACGAGCACCATCGCTGCAACAAAATGTATTAGCAGTCTCCAGTGCGGTGCGACAGGTGATCGGTCATCGATGAACCCCAACAACCCGATCAAACCGCCAAGGCCGACCAGCATTATAATTTCTCCATTTAGCTCAGCATGAGCAAAATAACGCCAACAAAGGAAGGCAACATAAGCGACAAGAATGGCAATACCACCCGAAGTAGGCGTCGGTTCTGAGTGTGAGCTACGTTCATTCGGATTCACTAAAAGCGATCGCCGATGCCCATAGGCAACCAGCGCAACGGCTAGTAACCCACTTATCAGGGACACAAATATTAAAGGCAAAAGTTCAGTCATCTGTAGTTCTATTTAGCTCACTATCCAAAGCAAAAGCTTTCAATACACCCGCCTCAAAAGCCACTGGTGGTTCCCAGCCTAGCACCGCCTGGGTATCCGTCATCTCAATTCTTAGGTCGCCGAACAGACGCTCACAGAGACCTTGCTTGCCAACAATAGACAATAACCTTACTAATATCGTCGCTGGCAATTTAAATAACCGAAGCTTCTTACCCCGTGCCTTCGCAATCCATGTTATCAACTCTGATGTGCTGACTGGACAGCCATCACTACAGAGAAATGTATGTCCGCTTGCCCTGGGATGATCCACACAGGTCACAATCAAATCCGTTAGATTATATAAACTGATTAAATCGCGTCGGTTCGTAATGCCCCCCAAGGGCAACGGTAACCCTGAATCGATTGCCTGTGTTAATTTTTGCAAATTCCCCTTAACCCCAGGGCCATAAACCAAAGGAGGCCGAATGATAACCAGCTCCATTTTCAACTCTTCACAGAGCTTGTTAAGCCCCTGCTCTGC
Organism: Pseudomonadales bacterium; assembly: GCA_024234615.1. Lineage (NCBI taxonomy): Bacteria > Pseudomonadati > Pseudomonadota > Gammaproteobacteria > Pseudomonadales > Pseudomonadales bacterium. The sequence goes on along the minus strand of JACKNY010000001.1, from coordinate 872,500 downwards.
CTCCCATTTGGAAATCCCGTAGTGATCTTCAGGGGCTGGCACATCATCACAACGAAAAGCATGATCGGAGGTTCTCTCGCCATTGACTTTAATTGAACTCAGATAAATAAAACGCTTGGCACCCGCTTCTGCTGCCTGCCTTGCTAGGTTCAACGTTCCCTCCACGTTTACCTTTCTATATTCAGAAAGTGCATCAACCGCTTTATGATTAAAGCTGTGCGCACGATTCGCAAGATGGATCACAACATCCTGATTCGCGACAGCCGGAGTCCAGTCAGTGTCGTCAGAGATAGCACCTACAGAGAAAGTCAAAGGATCAGTATTCTTTACGGGATAAGTTCTTGAGGCCAGGGTCGTCACATGACCGGCTCTTTTTAATGCGGGCAAAAGTCCTCTGCCTATAAATCCGCTGGCTCCAGTGACAAGGCATTTCACGAGCTGCACTACGCTAGATTTTTAAAATCAGGCCCAATATCTTTCGAGGATATTTGGACAATACTTTTAACCAGTTTGTTTTTATTCCCTGTGCTTTGCAAATTTTAATAATCTCTGAATTTAATTCAATATTACTTCTCAGCCCTTGCGTACTTATGCCTCCAAGCCTCATCTTAACCATCAGTTCAGGGTTATAGATAGACCGAAGCTGATTGTTTTTATAAACTCTGGCGACAAAATCAAAATCTGCTGCTATTCGGTATTTGCAATTATAATTTCCGTATTCATCAAAAACAGTTTTTCGAACAAACATTGCTGGATGGGCTGGCATAATGCCTCTTGAAATATTTTTAGGTGAAAACTGCCCTGAACTGTAATACCTAAAAATTTTATTGAAGTTACCATCTCTATAAAAGGCTACATCACCATATAAAATATCAAAGCCCTTAATCTTCATTACCACATTTGAAATAATACCTTTATTAGCAAAAACATCATCAGAATTAAGTATTGCTATTACATCACCAGATGACACGTCAATTCCTTTATTCATCGCATCATACAAACCTCTGTCGGGCTCGGAAATAATTATATTTATTCCACGGTATTTATGCTTATTGATGATATCTAACGTCCGGTCACTTGAAGCTCCATCGACAATGATGTATTCGATGTTGTTATAGTCTTGCTGCAAAACAGACTCAATGGTATCCCTAATGGTCGACTCAGCGTTAAAACATACTGTAATAATACTAACCTTCATTAAATCTATTTTCTCACTGGAGATTTATGTTTTACGAACCACTCGTAGGTTTCTCGCAATCCATCATCCAGCTGAATCTTTGCAACCCAACCCAAATTATTTATTTGTGATATATCCAATAATTTTTGTGGTGTCCCTTCTGGCTTTGATGTATCCCATTTAATTTGTCCCGTGTACCCAATAGTTTTCTTTAAAGTATCAGCCAGTTCAGCAATAGTGATGTCTACACCGGTTCCAATATTAAGATGGGAATTCATCGGTTGGACTTTTTGAGAATACAGCTCTTTATCTAAAAACAAAATATGGATACAAGCCTCAGCCAAATCATCCACATGCAAAAACTCCCTACGTGCCAAACCGGTCCCCCAAACATCAACCGAAGGAGCATCGTCGATCTTAGCATCATGAATTTTTTTCATCAGAGCAGGGATAACATGACTACTTTCTAGATTAAAGTTATCACCAGGGCCATATAAATTCGTGGGCATCAAAGAACGATAATCAGTACTATACTGGCGATTATAGGACTCACAGAGTTTAATCCCTGCTATTTTAGCTATTGCATAGGGCTCGTTTGTTGGTTCCAACTTTCCAGACAGCAGTATTTTTTCACCAATCGGTTGTTCCGAGTACTTTGGATAAATGCAGGAACTGCCAAGGAACAAAAGCCTATTTACGTTGAATTGATGAGAGTAATGAATAAGATTTGCTTCAATCATCAAATTTTCGTAGATAAAATCAGCGGGGTAACAATTATTAGCTTGAATACCGCCCACTTTAGCTGCCGCGATAATTACGTATTCTGGCAAATTTTTCTTAAAAAAATCTTGTACGTTAGATTGAGATGTCAAATCCAAACTACTTCGAGAAACTGTTAGAAGATTATTAAAACCTTTAGCTTTTAAGTTACGAACAATAGCAGACCCCACCATGCCTTGGTGCCCAGCTACAAAAATCCGCTTATTCTTAACATTCATTGTGCTATTCATTGTAGCTAAATGATTTGAATCCATGCCTTTGCACTAACGCATCTCTTTTCGCCAACTCAAGGTCATGCTCCATCATCTCGGATACCAATTCAAAAAATGTGATTTTAGGCTCCCACCCGAGATTCTTTTTAGCTTTTTGCGGATCTCCTAATAAAGAATCAACCTCAGCCGGTCGGTAATACCTGACGTCCACTCGTACCAGTGTTTTTCCAATAACATCTTTATTGATACATGGACTATCCTGATCCAGTGCTACAATAATTCCAACCTCATTCTCATTGCTATGCTCCCAACCTATATGAATACCCAAAAATCTAGCAGCTTTCTCCACAAAGTCTCTAACGGAATACTGGATTCCCGTAGCTATAACATAATCATCCGGTTGTTCTTGCTGCAGCATTAACCACTGTGCCACCACAAAGTCTTTTGCATGCCCCCAGTCACGTTTGGCATTTAAATTACCCAGATATAAACAGCCTTGAAGCCCCTGGCTAAAACGAGCAAGTGCTCTGGTAATTTTGCGGGTAACAAACGTTTCACCCCGAACCGGAGATTCATGATTAAATAAGATTCCATTACAAGCATAAACCCCGTAAGCCTCTCTATAATTTACCGTAGTCCAGTATGCAAACTGTTTGGCAATCGCGTAGGGGGATCTTGGATAAAAAGATGTCGTTTCTTTCTGTGGTACTTCTTGCACCTTTCCATATAGTTCAGAGGTAGATGCTTGATAAAACCTCGTTTTATTCTCTAAACCTAAGAGCCTAATCGACTCCAATATTCTTAATGCTCCCAAAGCATCAACTTCAGCCGTATATTCAGGCTCTTCAAAGGAAACTGCCACATGAGATTGAGCACCCAAATTGTAGATTTCATCAGGTTGTATACTCTGAATAATACGCGTGAGATTTAAACCGTCCGTTAGGTCTCCATAATGAAGGATCAGTTTCCTATCTTGTTCGTGGGGGTCTTGGTACAAGTGATCAATCCGATCGGTATTGAATAGAGAGGAACGTCGTTTTATGCCATGAACTGTATAACCCTTTTCCAGCAAAAATTCCGCCAAATAGGCACCGTCCTGGCCTGTTATTCCTGTAATTAAAGCTACTTTATTTTGATTCAAAGCACGTTTCCTATAAGTTCATTTTCTGCTCATGGATCAAACCTTAGTCACAAATAAATCGTAATGCTAAGATTTCATACTCCAACCGATCGCGCGCATGAGTTAATAACTTCGTTATATATGCTGATTATTTTTTTTGTGTTTGTACTGCAATTGAAGTTTTTATTCGCCAACTCATATGCGATTTGCCCCATCCTTTCACGCTCTTGCGGATGCCAATATAAATATTTCATCGCATTAGCAAGGTTTTCCGGCTTTTTGGGGGGGACGGCTAAACCTGTCTCATTGTGTTTAAAGGTATCCGACGTGGGATTTAATATCGCCACAATGCTGGGCACCTTAAAAAAGGCTGCCTCAAACACGGGTCTCCCTACAGCCTCCAAATGCGAAGGAAAACAAAGAATATCAATGTCACGGTAAATACGTTGAACATCAAAACTAAAACCCATTAATTTTATATTCTCCCCAAGCTCATGTTCAGCAATAAACCCTTCGCACTCACTATAAACATCTCGGGAATACCCCATTTTTCTTAATAAAAACCCTTTTATTCCTGGTTCATTTCTAACGTTTTCACCAACAATGACAAATTCAATATTTAACCCCGAATCCAAGCAGATTTTTGCTGCCTGTAGAAAATCAAATATTCCTTTAAGCTCTAACAAGCTACCGATCATTGCTATCTTTATCTTATTGTCCTTTCGCTGTTTGGGCTTTTGTTGAGTATTTTCAACAGAATCGTAGTTAAAACTGTTATGTACTACTTTCACATCGCAAAGATAGGATAGACTTTGCTTAACCGTTTCATCTATGGCAACAACTTGATTGATAAATCTGCGAATTAAATAACCTAAAGTTCTGGTTCGCAACCTGGTTAACGCAGGATCAGCTTGAACGGATCTGACATGTAAAATAATCGGTGCACTAAAAAGCATTCTAGCCAACAAGGCCGGAAGCAATGCAGTAATTTCATTGACATGAATGCAATCGACCTTTCCTATTTTACATTTAGCTTGGATTAAAGCTGTCATAAAGAAAGGCATATAAAACAACTCTCTAACCAAGATTAACCATCTCTGCTTTCGGTAATAACCAAACCTCGTATTATCAAATTGTGGCACTCCTTTTGTCAGAAAAGTTCTTTTCGATATACCACGAAAATAATCTATGGATTTACCATTAGGCGAGATGATGTAAGGTACAACGGTGTTTTCTGGAATAGCCCTGATTAGCTCTATTAAGCTACGAGACGCTCCTCCCAAGACACCTATGGGGACAATATAAAGAACAGTTTTCTTTATCAATTTTACTAACCAAGTTCCTTTACCAGAGAGAAGTACTCTCAAACAGCAATTTAACTTCCCTGGCACATAAACAAAATATTTTAAATCGATATTATTTAACTATAGATTCAACAACCCACCGAGCAGCACTACCACCACCATATGTATCTTTGTTATAAGCGATATCTTTGGTCAGCATACTATTAACCTCTGTAATAATAGAGTCGACACCGGCACCCACCAGCACGTTAGCTTGTTGATCAATCAGTTCTGTCCACTCCGTCTGATCCCGCATAGTAACGCAGGGCTTTGAAAAAAAGTAAGCTTCTTTCTGTAACCCCCCACTATCTGTGAGGACTAAACTAGCTGCTTTGAGCAAATAAAGCATTTCAAAATACCCTACCGGTTTTATGATATTTGCATTTAATTTAATTTTGGCCTTTTCTATAGCTTTTTGTGTTCTAGGGTGCAAAGGAAGAACGACATGATATCGCTCCGACAATTGGGATATAGCGTTACAAATATTTTCTAATCGTTTTTCATCATTTGTATTTTCAGCCCTGTGCAAAGTACAAAGAATAATTTTTTGTGATTTATTAGCGAATAACCCTTCTGGTTTTACGGACTTATCTGCAAAATAATAGGCAACGTCCTGCATGACATCGCCAGTATTAACAATTTTCACATCCTTAGTAAAAAAACCCTCATTTTTAAGATTTTTTATTGCCGTTTCTGTGGGGCAGCACAAAAGACTACTGACTTGGTCGGTTAATATTCTATTAACTTCCTCCGGCATCGCCATATTGAATGATCTAAGCCCCGCTTCAACATGGACAACCGGTACATGTAATTTAACTGCCGCAAGAGCACCAGCAAGTGTAGAGTTTGTATCTCCATAAACCATAACCTTATCAGGATTTTCTGAATTAATTATCTTTTCTATATTCTCTAGCATACGACCGGTCATAGCCCCCTGAGACAAACCTCCAGTTTCTAAACGGTGATCAGGGTATGGAATTTCCATTTGCCGAAAAAAAATATCACTCATATTCGTATCGTAATGTTGTCCGGTATGGACTATCGATTCCTTTATGAATGGATATTGCCTGAACTCTCTACTAACCGCTGCAGCCTTAATAAATTGAGGGCGAGCTCCCAATACCGTTAAAATTTTCATATTCCAATTATCCTCTCACATCGTTTATGGTATTCTGAAATAAATTCCTGACTCTCTAACCTCATCAGGATTAATTGTTTATATTGCTCATAACCCATTGATTTAATGTCTACAGCCAGGACTTCAGCCCCAGCCTTTTTAGTTAAAATTTTCCCTATTTTTTCATAGGTGGCAGATGAGAAATGACTTCCATCATAGGTCAAGTCACCATCGTTTGTTATGGTACTTGGTAACGAAAAATCAAAGAACACATCAAACAATTCCGCTGTCTCATAAATATTATTCAGATAACCCTCCAACGTCCCTAATAAATAAATTTCGAAAAGGCGATCTACTGATATTGGAGGGACAAAACCAATTGTTCTTGCACTGGGAAATTCAGCTATTAATTTTTTATAATATTTAATATTGTCTGGAGAAAAGTTTTTCCCTAACCTTATCGGTTTCAAGTAATTACAACCTTCAATATTCTCAGCGATTACTTTGACCTGTTTATCTATAGATAATCTCTTATTTGTATTAAAGACTGCTTCAAAATTTTGATTATAAACTCGAGGACTCTTCCTGCTTTTTGAGTTTTTATTGGCAACTTTATGTGTAAATTCAATGGCTTCTAAAGATATGTAACGGCTATACCAGGGTGGAGGTTTTTTTAGTTGCCTAACAAATTCCGGTATATTTGTTGAGGGGGGTCCTTGGAAGTTAAATTCCTCCACCCCAACTATTAATAATTTAGGCACCGAGGAATATTTATTAAAATAACGACCAAAATAATATAGTTCTCCTACCTGCCCCACGCTAGCGGATACAGCCATATTAAAGCAAGAATAGCCGTTGATATACCTTGCTGCCAAAAAGGTAACTCTTGAACTACCTAAGATCAGACAATCATATTTCTGAGGAGACTTTAAAAATAAATTTATCTTCGTTTCTCTTTCATTAAAATAGGGATTTACTTGGTCTAAAATATTTCCATTAAAGTACCACCAAGGGTCATATAAGATATTTGGAATGGTGACAGCACCCAGCAACATAGCTGCCAAAAAACTACTCGCTATTAAATATTTTTTATACATATCAAAACTGGAAATATAAAAATTCAGAACTGTTTTCAGCCATCATTAATAAAGACAAAACAAAAGCACTTGTTATCAATATCGACCATCTTAGATTTGGTGTCCAAGTCAGCAAACTTATCTTTCGATTCTCAAATAATTCAATTACGGGGTTATATTTTGCAAATATTTGTTGTGTATTAGGCAACAACAAGGCAATTACCCCCGTGGACATAATCAAAATCCATGACCCAATTTTCAAACTATTTAACTTGGGCAAGTCCCAAATCGAATTAATATCTAAAATTGGAGGCCATTGAAATACTAAATACTTATCCAGGTCTCCATCGGAAATTGTTAATTGGCTAAAGTCGAACATTGCATTCAATATCAGAACCGCACCGCTAATACTGTCCGATCTAAAAAACACCCAGCCAATAACGACAGCAGTAAAAGTAAGCAGCCATGAAAGTAAGCGCCACAGTAATATATTTTTTATCGTGGAGCATAGCTCTGTTTTATGCCACAAGTGATTAATTACCAGATAAACACCATGCAGCCCTCCCCACACAACAAACCCCCAACCTGCACCATGCCATAACCCACCAATCACCATTGTAATCAGTAAATTTCTATAACGTAGTAATGTCCCGTTTTTATTTCCCCCCAGAGGTATGTATAAATAGTCTTTTAAAAAGGTGGATAGTGTTATATGCCATCTTCGCCAAAACTCCACGATAGAACCAGCTTTGTATGGCGAATAAAAATTTTCAGGCAACACAATTCCAAATATTCTTGCCAAGCCTATCGCCATATCACTGTATCCCGAAAAATCAAAATAAAGCTGAAACGTATATGCTAGAACTCCCGTCCATGCTGAGAGAGTATCCAAACCACTTGGAGATATATCCCCATCAAAAAGAGCCCTAGCGTAGACAGAAAGAGAGTCTGCAATTACTACTTTTTTTAAAAGACCAATAATGAATATGGAAACACCAATAGATAGGTTTTTACTGATGCCAACTAAAGGCCTTTCAAACTGAGGCATCATTTGTGCGTGATGGACTATTGGCCCCGCAATTAACTGAGGAAAAAAAGTTACAAATAATACGTAGTTTACTAGTGAATAAGGTTCTGCAACCCGCTTATACACATCCACTAAAAATGCAATTTGCTGAAACGTAAAAAATGATATTCCTATTGGCAAAATCACCTGAAAAACTGGAAATTTTGTCTCCCAAACACTATTGATTGATGCAAGGAAAAAACCCGTATATTTATAGTAACAAAGCAATACCAGATTAAAACTGACACCAAATATTAAAAAGAGATGCCTATTTCCTGGCGTTTTCGATAAATAGAGATTTCTTGCAATAAAATAGTTGGTTAAGATCGATACCACTATTAAGATTAAATACTCGACTTTCCAATAAGCATAAAAATAAAGAGACGCGAACGCTAAAAAAATAAATGCACTGGATGCTAGCTTTAACTTTCTGAAAAGATAAAAAATTATTAATACTAAAGGTAGAAATAAGAATATAAATTCGTGGCTATTGAACAGCATGAACTACTTACTTTTATTATGAGTTTTAGAAGTTAGAGCTTGTTCTTTGATGTTCAAAATAAACTCAGCAAGTATATTCGTAAGGTCAGGAACACCTTCACTCAAACCCAGTTGAATAAAACGGCGAAACAATAAATCTCGCACTAACTGATTCTCTAACGCCGGGTCGCTGAGTCAGTACCCGCTTTGCAGCAGCAGCGCCTTGAACATCATGAGTGGTGGCTAGGCCTGTACCTCGGCTTTTGTCGTGTATGTCCTTGAACAACCGCTCAATTTCGGACTAGTCAATGAGGGCTTCAACATCATCCAGCTCTTCCAACACTTCGGGATGTCCGGTCAGCCCATCGGCTAAGCTATTTTGTGAAAGATTTTTCCAGGCCATAACTGTTTTCTTTTTTTTACCAAAAGTGCGGTAGCATTATCACATTGAGCAGATTAACTTGTCCGCTTACAGTTTTGTGCAAAAGCCTCAATTAAGACAAAAAACCCTTCAAAAAAGTAAGTTTAGGATTAAATACACTAAATTATCACTTAAACTCTTGGCCATAAATCCTTTTATATTCCACCAATCTACTTTCCAATTCTACCTCTCTCTCTTTTGGCATTCTCATCCTTGGCTCTGACGGTTCTATATTCACATATAGATTTTGTGGGGCATTTAAATAAATATCAAAATCAGCAAACATTTCAATTTCATTTTCATAATGTCTACGAGATAAGGTATTCAAGCTATCGGTTTCATAAACATTTGTGGGTTTTACAGAGATAATTTCTCCGGCATCTACTTGTTCATTAATATAATGCAGTGTTACTCCTAAAGGCTTTAAATCTAATATTGCCCATTTAAATGAATCGAGCCCTCTACTTGTTGGTATAACACCCGGATGACAGTTAATGACATCTTTACCTTTCAAACATTCTGGAGAGAGAATACCAGCGCCTAGCACTAAATATACATCGCAAGAATTATCAATATCTTTATCGGAATCACATTTGATATACGTAATATCATGCCTTTTTGCAATAACTGCTGGCTCAATAGCATCCATTTGATTTGGACGATGGTTTACTATACAAGCTCGGTCTGGGCGTGGATTGAAAGGCAGAGCATAAATTTTATACGCATAATTTTTACACAATAGTCTCTGTAGTATCTGCTCTGTCTTCAGATGCGGGTGTTGGTATGTTATTAACCCAACATTCCTAATTTCCATATATGTATTCCTTAATATAAGCTTCACTACTATTCGAAAAACTAATATTTGTGAATGTTAATTGATTGTATTTCATAGTAAAAACTCCTGTTCATTGGTTCTTCTCCGCTTTGTTGAGTGAGATTAGGCAGCCAAATAGAACATTGATTGATCATCGGGGACCGATGACTGCCTGATCTTAAGCTTGGAATATTCCGTATCTCTGATCCCTCTTGCGTGCTTGCAGATCATTCCTATACTAATATTACCCGCTTCGATTCTTGCGCTGGTGAGCTTGTGCTTCGCATAATTACAAATGCCCACACAGTGCCTTCTTAACGACTTGGCAAATTTTCTTAGATAAAACATGCTTGATTGATCGGATATCCGACACCAGGCTTCTAATCGCTCCTGCATCAGTTCGACCGTCTCTGAATCCCACAATGCCTGAAGCTGTTCCTTCAGAATATACAACGTATTGAGATTGGCATTTGCATCCAGTAACCGTTGTAATTTTTGAGTCTGAGATTGGTCCAGTTTATCCTCATTTTTCAACACCAGATAATGCGTCCCTTTTAACAATTCTTTACCCGATTTATTGGCCTTTCTAAACTCCATTCGTCGCTGGTTACTCAGCGCCTTGCTATAGTTCTGCATAACGTGAAAACAGTCAAATACAAGGTCAGCATTAGGTAAACAGTCCCGTACTGACTTCTGATAGGATGGCCCCATGTCCATCGCCACAGCTTCTATTTTTGCCGCAGTGTCTGACGGCAGTTGCTTTAAAAATCCAGAGAAAACATCCGCCGTTCGGCCCGTTTCCACCCCAATTAAATGCCCCTCTACCATGTTGTAAATCACCGTCATGGGCACACACATCGTAAAATTTACCTCTAAAATTTCGCTTACCCATTCATTATTTATACTGACTGACTTGTACTCCTTAACAAATTTCTTGCCGAAAAATTATTTACCTGTATTTTTTCATATTCTTGTTTTAGTACGATCTTATTTTTCTCCCAAGAATTTTCTTCAACAAACCTAATACAATTTTTTTTATATTCTGCATGATTCTCACTAATTTTTTTGAGAGCACCAATTAACTCTTGCACGGTATAATTATCTTCGATTATTTCTCCGTGTCTGTATTCATGAATCATGTCTTTCATCACCACCCTTGGTGTAGCTATAAATGGAACGCCAGCCGCGGGAAACTCCCAAAGCTTATTGGGGGTGCAATACTTATGATTTATACCTTCATCTTCGTATGGAATAATTCCTACTGTTGCTCCTGCGGTCCACTTCATCAATTCATCCTGAGGAGCTGGAGGCAAAAATTTTACGAGATTATTTCCATTGTTAGATAACATCAACCTTTGTTTCATAGGCTCTTCCAAGCGCCCCCACCCCATCATAACTAAGCACCAATCCTGTGGAAGTTTAATTGCCGCATCAATTAACCTCTCAATTCCTCTATGCAAAGTAAAGCCTCCTTGAAATAACAAAATTTTTGTATCAAGTTTAAGACCTGCGGCATGATGCAACCTACCATCGTAATCTATATTCATAGGTTGATTCAGGGCGTTCATGACTACTACAGGGCTATTAAATCCTCTGTATTTCTTTTTATAGAGTTCCCCAAAATATTTATTTACTACAATAAACAAATCAACCTGTTGGTTGCATAGTGTATGTATTATTCGATATAACTTTCTATGATTACTAGGCAACCCAGCAGTGTCTTCATAATACTCATGCGCATCGTAGACTAGCTTCGCTTTGGTCTTAGCTTTTATTTTTACACCGGCTCTCAAGGTAGTTATATCGTGACAATGAACCACATCAGGTTTAAGTTTTATCGCAAAAGATGAGAACGCATTATCTCGAAACCTTCTTACTAGAAGCTGGACACCTATCGACTTAAATCTTGAGAGGAAAACTCCCCAAAAATTTGATTTATCTGCGACCACATCTTCTCTTATTGGTAATTCCTGCTCGAACGTCCTCGCATACCGCATAGAAATATTTTTATAGGCTTTGGATACCCGTAGTGCTTTCAAACAAATTAAACCGCCGAAAATTATAAATATATGCCCAATAGCTCCCATTTCTAAAAATGCTGTAACCAGTGAATTAAAAAAACTGTAAAGTTGATTATTCAGACTCTCAATTGTTTTGTTTTCCAATAACTTGTAAGCGATTACCATGGCCACCAACATGGCAAACCCTACCCAGAGAGCAAACCTGGCAACTCTTCTATAAGCATATGATTTCCAAGGTAACCGGTAGTACTCCACACCATTTTTATTTTTCTCATAAGCAACATTATTATTTTTATCCTGCAGCCCCACAACAATAACTTCATGGCCAAAATCTTTTATAGCGTTAGCCTCTTTCTGGACGCGCGCATCTTTACTAATTGGATTCGCTACTAGGCATACAACTTTCATTACTCTCACCCTTTATTTTAACAATCATAAAATTGAGCACCTACATTAATATCACAGCCCTTTCAACTCGAAGTTAATTCAATATCTCTGTGCCGCACTACAAAAATTAAATTAATATAGAGATGCATTTTTCTGCAATCTGTCTTTATTAATGCTTAATAAGAGAAAAATATTCTTTTAATTTAGGTACGAGCAAATTGAAGTTCGTTACTGCCAATACAATTGTTACGGCACTATTTAGGCTATATCTCAACGTTATAAAATATGCAATCAATAAAATAAATTGAAATTCATTTTCCTTTAATCTCAATCCAATGTATAAAATTAAAAAAGCAAAAGATAAAGCGACAAACCCTTGCATTGTAGAACGTGATTTTTCTATAGATTTGAGTCTCTCCTTAAATATTATCAACGACTTAGAATAACTCTCCAAACTAGGCTCTACCAACTCTTCTTTAATTGAAAATAAATTTGCAATTACTTCCTTTTTTTCCTTATTGGCTAGAATATTATTTTTCTCCAATTCACCCGCAGCTGCAATCCCACGCTGATTAAACTTGTATATTATTGGTAAAGCAATCCCTAAGAAAAATAAAATAATAACTGTCACAACTGAATCAATTAATAGCGCTATACAGATACAAGTAATAAACATAAATACAGGTTGGACAGAGGTAATTAGAATTTTAATAGCTCGCCCTGCTACTCTTGAATTTATATTTACTATATTAAAGAATTCCGATTCCTTATAAGGCAACTCTTCAATTATACTTTTGGCATTCAAAAACTTAATCGCTCTAACAAAACACAGCTTTTCATATTTAGTTGAAACATGAATAGAAAGTATTCGAGACAAATATCCTAACCAACTAGCGAAGCCCAGAGTTAATCCTAGAATAAGCGCCACCACCGATACTTCATATAAATAGTTATCAACTCCAAAAAGAACGACAAATAAATGACCAATCCCTTCTTGATGCGCATAAGCAAAGTACCTTAGTGATAACCAAAAACCAACAATTTGTAGCGCAACCGACAAAATAGAGGTTAATACAATCGATAAAAAAGATTTCAGATATAACCGCCGTATATCCAACAATACATTTCCAAGCAATATCACATAACTGTGAAGCTTTTGACGGATCATACTTATCGAAAGATTAATTTTGAAATCCTAAAATATGGAAAGAATTCTGACAAACATCTTATCATATGAGTTACCCTAACCACCTATTTGACCGTGTACACTAATCCAGCACACCAAACTTAATTGCCAAGCAATTCCTTTTGCTCACTTAACTTATTGTTCTGATCAAGTCCAACCGAGCACTTTCACTTGAGACAGTTAATAGTTAATCGGCGACAGACCAAGATTGACATTGTGAAACCGATCATTGTTGTAGTAACAAAGTAATCCTTTACATCTTGGGCTATATGCTCCCGTGTCGGCTTAGCAATATAAATAGCGCTCTTCTCGTTATAGCTATCACTTGAATAAAAGTATCTTTTGGAGGAATCAACATCAGTTGGACAGAGCCCACCATCACTGGCTTTGGAATTTTTTCCTAATTTCCACCTAATATTATCAAACCCTAGATTTCCCGATATTTAAGAATGATTAACTCATAATACTCTCTCTTCTAAAAATTTAAGCCACTCTTCTGCATAATGTTTGGTGGCTCCCGCCTTGGAGTTACTTTGGAACACCTATATATGTAGAATTATGAAGGCCGCAAGTCAAACAAGGGCTGCCTTTTACATGCATAAGTTAAGCAGAAACTCTCTTTAAGAATGGATGGTATTCTCCTTTTGGCCCTTGAGGTTTGAGATTTCGGATATCGGCAACTGTTTCGATAGCTACGCGATTATCCTCAAGCCCAAAACCCTTTCCGGCTAATATTCCTTCATAGCTACGGTTGTGGAGATCCGTAAAACCACCGGAAAACTCGATTTCTTCATTATTGACCGTAATACTTCGATAAGTACGCTGACCCGTCATCCTAACTTCTGCAGGAACATCATCAAGATCAACAGATAAGAACCATCTCACACGTGCATGCTCGTATTCCAGGTAGCCTGCTGTCTTGGTTTCACTGGAGTGGTGTACAACATTGCTCTGAAGTTTGCCAAAAATAAAGTGCAGCATGTCATAAAAGTGCACCCCTATATTTGTGGCGATGCCACCCGACTTCTTTTGGTCTCCTTTCCAGGATACGTTATACCAATTACCGCGTGACGTAATATAGCTCAAATCAACATCATATTTTTTATCTTTCGGTGCTCTTTCAACCTTCTGTTTAAGCTCGATAATACTTGGGTGTAAACGTAACTGCAGTATCGTGTTGACTTTTTGCCCAGAGTCTTTTTCATCATCTATTAAGACATCAATATTCCATGGGTTTAGCACCAGCGGTTTTTCACAGATAGCGTCGGCACCTGAACGTAAGGCAAAGCGAATATGAGAATCATGAAGGTAATTGGGGGAGCAGATGGATACGTAATCGATATATCTGGCTTTTCGTTGTAGTTTATCAATATGCCTATCGAAACGTTCAAACTCCGTAAAAAAATTGGCATCAGGAAAGTAGCTATCAATAATACCAACCGAGTCGTTTGGGTCGAGCGCAGCAACCAGATTATTCTGCGTTTCTTTGATAGCTTTCATGTGACGAGGTGCGATATAGCCTGCAGCACCGATCAGGGCAAAGTTTTTCATTCTATCCTTCCTGCGATAACGCTATTGTAAATACTTGATCTTTGTCGAACAGACTCGTATTAATAGTCTTAAAGCTTATTTCGCATAGAAAGTTTTGTTTTGCCAATATTTATCCAACTTAACAACACCTTCCATAAGCTTAAAATTCAACCTTCCTTTTTTATTAGAAAAATTGGTCGGGACGACAGGATTTGAACCTGTGACCACTACACCCCCAGTGTAGTGCGCTACCAGACTGCGCTACGCCCCGATATGTAACTGCGCCGCAAAGGCGGGCGCCATGATAACCTAAGATGTACTGCTTTGGAATAATTAGCGGGGAGATAAACCCAGGTTTTTCGGGAGGTCTTGTGCAAGAACGGCAAAACTCTCTAGGCGCAAAAATAAAGACAACTTAATAAGGGGTGACTATCAAGATTTCAAAACGCCTAACACGTCCTCAAGTTCGCTGATCATCTGGCGGATCATTTGCTGCGTCTGATTAGTATCTTCCTTGCTGTCTTCGCTGGTTAAGCGCAGTCGCGCACCGCCAATAGTGAAACCTTGATCATAAAGAAGGCTACGAATCTGTCTGATTACCAACACGTCCTGGCGTTGATAATAACGTCTATTACCCCGCCTCTTTACTGGCTTTAGCTGTGGAAATTCTTGCTCCCAATAGCGCAACACGTGTGGTTTCACGCTACAGAGATCGCTGACTTCCCCAATGGTGAAATAGCGTTTCCCAGGTATTGGCGGCAACTCGTCGTTATGGCTTGGTTCCAGCATAATCTTCTACTTTTGCTCTTAATTTTTGACCGGGCCGAAAAGTAACCACGCGCCGCGCCGAGATGGGAATATCCTCGCCAGTTTTTGGGTTTCGTCCCGGACGTTCTTTCTTATCGCGCAAGTCAAAATTACCGAAACCGGATAATTTTACCTGTTCATTATTAATCAAGCACTGGCTGATTTCACCAAAAAACATCTCAACAATTTCTTTTGCTTCGCGTTTGTTAAGACCCAATTCATCAAAAAGCTTTTCCGCCATTGCGGCTTTGGTTAGAGCGCCCATGACTAGCCCCTCAATTCTGCATTAAATTGTTTTTCTAAGTTGTTGATAATGCTATCAACGAGCTGAGAAATTTCATCATCCGTAAGAGTGCGTGATCTGTGCTGCCACGTCAAGCCTAAAGTAAGGCTTTTTCGATCTGGATCAATCCCTTTGCCCTGATAAAGGTCGAATAAGGTCAGATTCACTAATGACTCTCCTGCATCCTGTCGCACTTGTTTATCAATCGCCAACAGTTGTATTGATTTATCAACAATTATAGACAAGTCTCGACGAACTTCAGGAAATTTGGACAGCGGCTCAAAATAAGCGATGACACCCAACTCAATTTTTGTTAGTTCTATTTCAAACAGATAGACTGGCCCTTTTATACTCAGAGCTTGTTCTATAGACGGATGCAACGCCCCTATCCTGCCAACCGCTTCGCCTTCGCGCATAATTACAGCATTTTGACCGGGATGCAACGCATGATCTGTGGAAGGTATAAATTCATAGGAATCGATATTCCCTCCTAAACTTAAAACCGCCTCCACATCACCCTTAGCGTCATAAAAATCGCTAGCTGCTTTTGCATTCGCCCAACTTTCCGGCGCTTGACCACCAACAATTACTCCGCCCAATTTTGCAACTTGCTCGATACCCTTTTCTGATTTTCTGAACACCAAGCCCGACTCGAACAGGCGAACACGCTCCTGTTGCCGGTTTTGGTTATATTGCAGTGCTTGAATCAGGCCCGGCCAAAGCGATGTTCGCATCACCGACATATCAGCAGAAATAGGGTTAGCCAGTGTTATTCCTTGATCGCTATGATCAAACTGAGCCTGTAATTTAGGATCGACGAAACTATAGGTGATGGCTTCAAAATAACCTCGCGCTAACAGCAGGCGACGCATTTGGCTTAAGCTAGTCACAGCTTCGCTTTTGGGACGAGACTTTAAGGAAACCTGTGGCAATTTGACCGGAATAAGGTTGTATCCATAGACACGTGCAATTTCCTCTATTAAATCGGCTTCTATAGACAAATCAAAGCGGTAAGAAGGAACAAGCACACGCCAGCCTTCACCATTTTTTGTCTGAATCACCATTCCTAATCGCGTCAAGATACCTTCTATTTCATGATCTGGAAGCGCCAAATCTAATAGGCTGGTGATGCGCTGTTTTCTTAATTCGATAACTGCCGGAACCGGAAGATGCGCGTCGGATGAGACTTCAGAGACCGGCCCCGGTTCACCACCCACTATATCCATTAGTAACTGGGTGGCCCGCTCAATGGCTCTTGATTGGACTTGAAAATCCACTCCACGCTCAAAACGATGCGAAGAGTCAGTATGCAACCCATAACTACGGGCTTTCCCTGCGATTGTTAGAGGTGCGAAAAAGGCGCTTTCAAGAAATATATTCTGCGTCTTTTCTGATATACCACTATTAATACCGCCCATAATACCTGCCATCGCCAACGGCCCCGACTCATCGGCAATTAATAAGGTTTCAGCGTTCAACGCCACTTCCTGACCATCAAGCAGGGTGAGTTTTTCACCAGGCTCAGCCATTCTCACTCGAATGCCTTTTTGCAACCGCTCAAGGTCAAAAGCGTGCATGGGCTGGCCCAGTTCCAACATGACATAGTTAGTCACATCCACCACCGGATCGATGCTGCGTAATCCGCTACGACGCAAGCGCTCCTGCATCCAAAGAGGCGCACTGGCATTGACGTTGATATTACGAATCACTCGACCGACATAACGTGGGCAACCCTCCGGCGCATCAACCACCACGGGAAAGCAGTCATCAATACTTGGCGCAACCGCTGGAATATCCACTGCCGCAACCGGCAGTTTATTCAGCACTCCTAGCTCTCGCGCTAACCCTGCGATAGACAAACAGTCGCCCCGGTTTGGCGTCAGATCAATATCGATACAGTTATCATTTAAGTCTAAATAACTTCGAATATCCTGACCAACTGGCGCATCATCCGCCAGCACGATGATGCCTTCATGATTGTCGCTCAACTCCAGTTCTTTTTCGGAACAGAGCATGCCATGTGATTCCACACCGCGTAATTTTGCTTTTTTAATCTTAAAGTTACCGGGCAATATGGCGCCAACTTCCGCCAAAACAACTTTGGTGCCAGCACGTACATTGGGCGCACCACAAACTACCTGATACTCCTGCCGGCCGGTAGAGACTTTACAAAGGCTTAATTTATCTGCATCTGGATGCGCATCTTTTGTGACAACTTCGGCAACGACAACACCTTCAAACTTACCAGCAACCGACTCGATACCATCCACCTCAAGACCAGCCATCGTCAATTGTGCGACCAATTGCTGGCTATCGATGTCGGGATTAACCCATTCCCTTATCCACTTTTCACTGAATTTCATTTCTTAACCTAATGATATTGATTAACACAAGACGGACTTGTATAAACAATTTTCTAATACTGATCCTGTGTCAGCAGGTCTTATTTACATCGTTCTCAATTGAACTGCGACAAAAAGCGCAAATCATTTTCAAAAAACAAGCGTAAATCATTAACGCCATAACGTAGCATCGCTAACCTTTCCGCTCCCATACCAAAAGCAAAACCTGTGTACTTTTCAGCATCAATTCCCGCCGAGGTAAAGACATTGGGGTGCACCATGCCGCACCCCATAATTTCAATCCATCCGGTGTGGCTGCAAACACGGCATCCTTCGCCGCCGCAAATCACACATTCAATATCGACTTCTGCGGAAGGCTCTGTGAACGGAAAGTAAGAAGGCCGGAATCGCACCGCCAGTTCTTTTTCAAAAAATACCTTTAAAAACTCGGCAACCGTTCCTTTAAGGTCAGCAAAGCTAACACCTTCGTCGACTAGCAAACCTTCGACCTGATGAAACATGGGGGTGTGCGTTAGGTCCGAATCACAGCGATATACCCGACCAGGACAAATAATACCGAAAGGCGGCTCGCCGCTTTCCATCACCCGAATTTGCACGGGCGAGGTGTGAGTCCGCAACAGTGTGTGCGCGTCAAAGTAAAAGGTATCGTGCATCGCTCTGGCGGGATGGTGCGCGGGAATATTTAAGGCTTCAAAATTATGGTAATCATCTTCAATCTCCGGGCCCTGAGCGACTTCATAACCCAAGTGAGAGAAGAAGGCCTCAATACGGTCAAGCGTCTTCGTGACGGGGTGTAAATTCCCAGATTGTTGACCACGACCAGGCAAGGTCACATCAATGGTTTCTGCAGCGAGGCGCTGATTTAATAGCTGATCATTAAGACCATTTTTGCGCAAGTTGATAACTTCTTGAAGCTGTTGTTTTGCTTCATTGATCTTTGCACCTGCCTGAGGTCGTGCCTCGACAGACAGGTGACCTAAGCTCTTCAACAACTGGGTTAGCTCGCCCTTTTTTCCCAGGTACTGCACACGCACCTGATCCAATGCCTGAGCATCGGCTGCGGCATCAATTGCCGATTTGGCTTGTGCAACCAGGGATTCCAGGTTTTCCATTCATTTTCTCCGAAAAAATAGGGGGAAGAGCGACTGCCCTTCCCCCTATTCAACACAGTAGATTAGTTTCAGTAGGCTCTACCAAAATCGAACCTTATTAACACCTAAACCAATGCGAATAAAGTCGCACCTACACTCAACTAGGCGGCCAGAGCTGTTTTCGCTTTCTCAGCAATGGCGCTAAAAGCTTCTTTTTCGTAGACGGCTAAATCTGCCAGCACGCGCCGATCAATCTCGATCGATGCTTTCTTTAGACCGGCAATTAAGCGGCTATAAGACAAGCCGTTATCTCTGGCGGCAGCATTGATACGGGTAATCCAAAGCGCGCGAAACTGTCGTTTACGCTGACGACGATCGCGATAGGCATACTGACCCGCTTTAATAACGGCCTGCTTGGCGACTCGGTAAATACGACTACGCGCGCCATAATAACCTTTAGCCTGTTTTAATATCTTCTTGTGACGCTTGTGTGCCGTCACACCTCTTTTAACACGTGGCATTGATTAGTCCTCTAATTGTGTTAGCAAAAAATTAAGTATTGGGCAGCATACGCTTAATTAAGCCAACATCTGCACCATGAACTTGCAGCATTGGACGTAATTGACGCTTACGCTTAGTACTTTTTTTCGTCAGAATGTGACTTCTGAAGGACTGTTTGTGCTTAAAGCCATTCGCCGTTTTCTTAAAGCGCTTGGCGGCACCTCTGTTTGTTTTAATCTTAGACATCTTATTTAACTCGCATTTTCACTTTAGGTTAAAATATGAAACGCTAACTAGCGCCTCTTCTTAGTTGGGGTGAGCACCATTGTTATCTGACGACCTTCCGGTTTGGGCTGCAATTCGACTGTGCCGTATTCTTGCAAGTCTTCCGCCACCCTCTTCATAAGGTTCATACCGATATCCTGATGGGCCATTTCCCGGCCACGGAACCGGCAGGTTACCTTGGCCTTGTCCCCGTTTTCTAGGAAACGTATCAGGTTGCGTAGTTTTACCTGATAATCTCCCTCTTCCGTCCCTGGTCGAAACTTGATTTCTTTTACCTGCGTCTGCCGTTGTTTTTTCCGGTTAGCCGCCTGCTGCTTCTTTTCATCGAATAGCTTTTTACCATAATCCATTACTTTACAAACCGGAGGCTCCGCATCCGCCGCTATTTCAACCAAATCTAAACTTGCCGCTTTTGCCGCTGCGATTGCTTCTGCCAGAGGTACGATACCACCTTGTTCTCCGTCCGCAAGAACCAACCTCACGGTTGAAGCTTCGATCTCTTCGTTAATCGCGGCTTTATTTTTTCGGCTTTTCATATTGATGAAGCAGTACTCCTATAAAATTAACTAACAGGCCTAAGCGATCCGGCCACGACGCTCAACTTCCGTCGCCAACCGCTCGCAAAAGGCGTCTATATCCATTATTCCCAGGTCTTCACCTGAGCGGGATCGCACCGCAAGAGTTCCAGATTCCAGCTCTTGATTCCCCGCCACCAACAAATAGGGGATGCGCTGAATCGTGTGCTCGCGAATTTTAAAGCCGATCTTCTCGTTTCTCAAGTCCGAAATGACTCTAAATCCTTTATTTCTTAAGGTTTTTTCAATATTTTGGCAATATTCGCTCTGATTGTCGGTAATATTCATCACCACAGCCTGCTGCGGAGCTAACCAAACCGGCATTGAACCCGCATAGTTTTCAATTAAAATGCCAATAAAGCGCTCAAAGGATCCAAGTATTGCTCGGTGTAACATCACTGGGATCTGTCGACTGCCATCTTCGGCAACATATTGCGCATCCAATCGGCCTGGCATCGAAAAATCCACCTGAATCGTACCGCACTGCCAAACCCGCCCCAGGCAATCTTTCAGCGAAAACTCAATCTTAGGTCCATAAAATGCACCTTCGCCCGGCTGCAAATCCCATTCCATACCTTTATTATTGAGCGCCAACTCTAGTGCGTGCTCGGCCTTATCCCAAACCTCATCCGCACCGACCCTTTTTTCAGGGCGAGTAGAAAGCTTAATCAGCACCTCGTCAAAACCGAAGTCGCGATAAACGCTGTAAAGCAAGTCAATAAAGGTAGCCACTTCCTCCTGAATCTGATCTTCGGTGCAAAATATGTGCGCATCATCCTGCGTGAAGCCGCGCACTCGCATTAAGCCTTGTAAGGTTCCTGACGGCTCATTTCTATGACAAGAACCAAACTCCGCCAGACGCAAGGGCAAGTCCCGGTAGCTGCGTAACCCTTGATTGAATACCTGCACATGACAAGGGCAGTTCATTGGCTTCACGGCATAATGACGGTTTTCAGACTGAGAAGAGAACATCTCATCACCAAACTTATCGGCATGCCCGGACTTTTCCCACAGCGAGTAATCTACCAGTTGCGGCGTTCTAATTTCCTGATAGCCGTTATCTTGCTGGACCTTACGCATGTATTGCTCAACCGCCTGATAAATGGCCCAACCTTTGGGATGCCAGAAGGCCATTCCCGGTGCTTCTTCTTGAAGATGGAATAAATCCATCTTCTTCGCCAGTTTGCGATGATCACGTTTCTCCGCTTCCGCTAAAAAGTTCAGATAGTCCTTAAGCTGCTTCTTATCCGGCCACGCGGTGCCATATATGCGCTGTAGCATCTGGTTCGACGAGTCTCCACGCCAATAAGCACCAGAAACTCGCATCAGCTTAAAGTGCTCACAAAAACGCATATTCGGCACATGGGGGCCACGGCACATGTCAATGTATTCTTCGTGGTGGTAAAGCCCGGGAGAATCATCTTTGCTGATATCCCGCTCCAGAATTTCCAGCTTGTAAGGCTCGTCCCTCTCTGCAAAGGTATCGTAGGCTTCTTGCCAGCTGACCTTCTTTTTAATCACATCGTAATGGGTTTGCGCCAGCTTTTTCATGCGCTCTTCTAATAGAACGATATCCTCATCAGTAACCCGCCGCTCGAGATCAATATCGTAATAAAAGCCATTATCGATGACCGGGCCAATCGCCATTTTTGTGTCCGGCCACAACTGTTTAATCGCGTGACCTAGCAAATGCGCACAGGAGTGCCGGATAATCTCAAGCCCCGCTTGATCTTTTGACGTATAAATAGTCAAACTCGCATCTTCATGAATCAAATCATGGGCATCCACTGGCACGCCATTCACAGCCCCACCTAAAGTTGCCTTAGCCAGCCCAGGACCAATATTTGACGCCACCTCATAAACGGAAACAGGCTGCTCAAAAACTCGCTGAGAACCATCGGGAAGTGTAATAACAGGCATGATATTTCCTTACTTCAGTGGTGACCCCTACCAAAGGCCACATGAAATAAGGCGCGTATCTACGCGCCTTATTAATCGATAAATTTATGGTCGAGGCTATTCTAGCAAATACGGTCTGTTTGTACGACCGGATTGTTAATACGCAGACACTCAGCATCTAAATCATTGGTTGCATTAGCTCGACCAAAGGGATCCGCCATGCGTGCAGCCGTTTCTGCGGGCAGTAAGTCATTGATAGCCGCGCGCTCTTCCAATAATTCTTTTTCAGTTGCTTTCATTTTGCCACGCGAGAATTCACTAACCTCTAATCCCTGCACGATTTCATAACGACCATAGTTACAACGCACAGGGAAGGAATAAATGATGCCAGTTTCGACACCATAGCTACCATCACTCGGAATTGCCATACTCACCCAGTCATCACCAGTTCCTAACGCCCAGCTACGCATATGATCAATCGCTGCCTGCGCCGCCGAAGCAGAACTAGAGGCGCCTCGCGCATTAATAATGGCAGCGCCACGCTGCTGAACCAATGCAATAAATTGTTCTTTGTACCAAGCTTCATCTACTGCTTCGAGAGCGGGCGTACCATGAATAGACGCATGATGCAGGTCAGGATACTGTGTTGCTGAATGGTTGCCCCAAATAATGACGCCTTTTACATCACTCGAGTTGGTCGCCAGCTTATTACCCAAAATACCTTTTGCGCGCTGATGATCTAAACGTGTCATTGCGGTAAATTGCGCTGGACTTAAATTAGGTGCATTGCGTGAAGCAATAAGAGCGTTGGTATTAGCCGGATTACCCACTACCAACACACGCACATCAGGATTGGCATTATCATTTAACGCTTTACCTTGAACTGAAAAGATTTTTGCATTTTCAGTCAGCAAATCTTTGCGTTCCATACCGGGTCCACGAGGCCGCGCGCCTACTAATAACGCATAATGTACACCAGCAAAACCTGCGTTTGGGTCGTCATAGACATTGACCTGCTGAACCAAAGGAAATGCGCAATCTTCCAACTCCATGGCGACACCGCGCAGCGCTTTCATTGCTTGGGGAATTTCCACCAAATGCAAAATAACGGGCTGGTCAGCGCCCAGCATTTCGCCAGATGCTATTTTAAAAATCAACGAATAGGCAATACCTCCGGCCGCACCGGTTACCGCAACTCTCACCGCTGGTTTCACAATTTATCTCCTTTATTTAGAGCGCTTCTTAAATAGCGATTAAGGTTGACCACCGTTGGCTCGCCTTAATAACATCAATAAGCTATAGGTTTATTAAAGCAGAAGGGGCAGTTTGGTGAGTAGTCTAAAAACGAGGCAAGTAGCCTTAAATCCCGCTTATGCCGTCGTCACCAAACGCCGCCTTCCAGCTAAAATTCAGGGCCGTGAATTATAATGTATTTGCAAAAGAAACGCACAATAATGAAGAAAAAACTCGGACATATAAATCAATAAGTTAGGCTGGTTTAGCAAGTTAATAGCGGATATAAGAACCATGAATACTTTACGCGCCTAATCAAATAAAAAAGGTAAACTGCTTATCTTTAGGTACCAATGAGCCTCGATATATAGCGCTGCATTACACGCAATGTCTCGGCTTCCTGTTCACGATGCGGTGAATGTCCGCAGTTTTTCAACAGACAAATTTCCACTTCCGAACCCGCTTGAGAATTAATCGCCGTGAGTTGGGCCTGTGTTCCATACTGATCATCCAGCCCTTGAATTGCTAACATCGGCACCGTAATTTTTGGCAAATATTCTTCAATGTTCCAATGCATGAAATCAGGATCCAACCATGCCCTATTCCAGCCCCAGAATGCGCAGTGGGTATTTTCGTGATGGTATTTTTGTAACTTTAAATCAAGTCCATTCTGCTCAAAAGCGCGCTTAGCCGCAGCAATTGATTGCACCGAAAGTGTTTCACAAAAAACATGCGCAGACTCCGTTATGATGCCTAGAAGTCCGTTCGGCTGAGCGCCTCCAGCATTGATAATAGCAATCGACCCACCATCGGAGTGGCCGATTAAAATGTGTTTTTGTACCCCCGCTGCTATTAATACGTTTGGCAGCACTCGTAAAGCTTCGTCGTGCATATAGCAAAGCGGGCGCGGAATGGCACAGGGGTCCGAGCCGCCATAACCCTGCCGACTATAGACCAGCGCGCTACAGCCCGTCAGCTCAGCCAGTTTGCGCGGAAAATCGTGCCACATCTCGACACAGCCCAAGCCCTCATGCAGAAAGATTAGTGTTGGCGCTTGATTTGCTTGCGGCCCATGCCAGACAACCTCAAGATCGATTCCTGCAACAGAAAGACAAGGCTTCGCCGTCATATTGATCCGTATCCTAAGAGAAAATATTGCTAAAACACGTGTTGTGACGATAACCGAGCCTAGTCTTACTCACCCGCTTGAGACTCTTTCGCTAGTTCACGAAGAACAAAGTGCTGCACCTTACCTGTTGGCGTTCGTGGCAGTGCATCAATAAACTCAATCGAACGTGGATATTTGTAAGGGGCGGCATTCTGCTTAGAAAAATTTTGGATATCTTTGACTAAGGCTTCACTAGCTTCAAAACCTTCTTTCAACACCACATAGGCTCTGACGATATTACCCCGATCAGGATCAGGCACCCCGACTACCCCGCATTCAGCGACTGCCGGATGCTGACTGACCACACCTTCCACCTCTGGCGAGACAATATTATAACCAGAGGAAACAATTATTCCGTCATTACGCGCTTGATACCAAATGTACCCCTGAGCGTCCATTTTTGCCGTATCGCCAGTAATATTCCAACCATCAACCACATATTGAGCCTGCCGATCATCGCTCAGATAGCGACAACCTGTTGGACCTCGCACCGCCAAATAACCAATTTCATCAACGGGGCTATCCTTCCCATTATCATCCAGGACACGAATCTCATAACCCGGCACCGCTTTACCCAAAGAACCGATAGGGTCATCGGGATGCTGAACCGCAAGGAACACATGTAGCAGCTCCGTGGCGCCAATACCATCAATAACGCGTACTCCCGTTTTATCTAACCAAGTTTGGCTAACAAATCCTGGCAAAGCTTCTCCTGCCGACGCACATTTTTTTAATGAGGACAAACGTGGGTCATCACAAATATCAAGCAATACCTTATAGACGGTCGGCGCAGTAAAAAAAACCGTCGCTTTATATCTATCTATCGCCTCAAGCAATGCGTTAACTCGCACATCCTCCAACAGTGCAACAGCGGCTCTAGCATGCAAAGGAAATAGCAATAAGCCGCCAAGTCCATAGACAAAAGCCAATGAAGGTGTGCCAACGAAGATATCCTCCGGCACTGGTTTTAACACCTGCTTGGAAAAGGTTTCACAGACCGCAAGAATGGCATGATGTGAATGCAATGCGCCCTTTGGCTTACCCGTCGTACCCGAGGTAAACGCGATCATAGCGATGTCAGAACCTTCTGTTTGAGCATTTTCAAAAGTGACCGGATGCTTCTGCATCAAAAACTCTAATCCATTACTAGCATCCGCATCGTTAAAATAGATGACCTCCTCTAGCTCTTCAGAGAGTTTTAGTGCTGCATGCATGTCATCCTTTAAACGGTGATCACAAAGCGCAAAACGCGACTTACTTTGCTCCGCAATAGTGGCAATTTCCTTACCTCGAAGCATTGCGATTGTCGTCACAACGACACCGCCAGCTTTCACCACCGCAAGCCAGCAGGCAGCTAACATAGGATTATTCATCGAGCGCAGTAAGACACGATTGCCCGGCGCTAAACCTAAATCGTTCACGAGCACATTCGCGATTTGGTTACTCCTTTCCAGCAATTGCTGATATGTCCAATTACCAAAATCAGAGTAAATTGCCACCTTTTCTGCGTACCCTTCCTCGATGCTTCGATCTAACAGTTGCACAGCACAATTATAAGGGCTTGGAAGTTTCAACTCATGGATAAAGTCGGGCCATTGATCCCTTGGTGGCATATGGTTCGCTACAAACTGATCATTTATTATCTCTCGGGTTCCCACAGCATATCCTCTCGTGTATTTGTGTCTAGTCTTTGGCTTGCTACGCCCATCCCCCGATAGGCCACCTTAAGACTAATTTTTATAAAACCTGCCCACCATTACATGAACATATCCAGCAAAATATTAGTGTATTATATTACACTATCGTTTTAAGATAAACATCGCTATTTTTGCATTATTATGCAGATTACATACTTATAATCACTATTTATTAGGTTGATTTGACTATCTCTAACACAAAGTACGTGTTTTTGTAGACAAGCATGTACTATAATACCGCCGACTCATACGCTTAAATTTAAATATAAGATGCTTTCCTCATGCCAGAAAATGCCCTGATGCCACAAAATAATCAGCCGACCGACGCGATATCCTACACGGAATACATGTCTCAGATTGCCGATCTCGTGCGTGAAATGAGGGCGCAACGTGGCATGACACGAAAAGACTTATCAAAGCAGTCAGATATATCAGAACGATATCTCGCTCAGGTAGAAACGGGCAAGGCCAATATCTCAATTGCCCTACTATGGCGATTAGCGGCATCAATGGGTGTCACCTTTAACAGCTTTTTGCCTAAAGAAAATAGTCCCGAAATAGAACTCACACCCTTAAAAAAATTCCTAGCAGGACTTTCTCTTGAGCAGGAAAAAAATGCTTACGAAATGCTCCTTAAGCACTTTGCTAATAACAAAGGTCCAGTGCATGGTGTTGCCCTTATTGGACTGCGTGGTGCGGGTAAATCAACTTTAGGTCGGTTACTTGCCAAGGAGGTTGGGATTCCTTTTGTTTCTCTAGCAGAGGTGATCGAAAAACTTGCTGGGGTAGAACTACAGGAAATCTTATCCATGTTCGGACAGCGCGCGTACTGTCGGCTGGAGCGTGAAGCATTGGATTATGTTTTGGACAATTACGACACCATGGTGCTGGAAGTCGGTGGAAGTCTTGTCTCAGAGAAGGATACCTTTGACCATCTCCTCAGTTCTTTTTATACCGTATGGGTACGCGCCAAGCTTGAGGATCACATCAGCCGAGTGTTAAAGCAGGGCGACAACAAACCGCTTAGAGACAGCACTCACGCTATGGAGGATTTAAAACTAATCCTAACTGAACGAGAACCCCACTATATGGCGGCCAATTGGGCCATCAATACTTCCGGACGTTCGATCGATGAATGCGTAAAGGAACTGACGGCAAAATGTAAATGCTACTGCTGCCAATGGCAATGGGGCCAATAATCCGCTGGCAACATTAAAACGACTACTTCCAACTTTTATTTAGCAGCAACCCAATATCCTACCACCACTCTTCGGGTTGCGCGAAACCACACCAAGTTAACTAAAATCAAAACTTCAGGAAAGCTTCCCTCCAGTAACAATGCATTAAAATGCATTGTTACTTGATCTATGACAGGATTTATAGTTCATTCCAATTGACTAGCCCACCTTCAAATGTATAATAATGCCATTCCTTACTAGGAATAAAAAGAATTTGATGACAAAAAGTGTATTATAATACATATAAATCAGTTTGACGCATTCTAAAACATAAAACTATAGGGGCAAACCAATGATAAAGCTAAATTTGCTATCATCTGCGTTTAAAAGGGTAGGAAAAACCGTCGTTTACACCAGCGCTGCTGCCGTCATTTCTCCGGGAATAATGGCTGCTGAAAATACATCCAAAGGATTTGGCATTGAGGAAGTCGTCGTTACGGCTCGGAAAAGGGAAGAAAACCTACAGGATACACCGCTGTCAGTTGCCGCTTTTACCGCCAATGAAATGAAGGTTCGCCAGATTCACTCCTCTGACCAACTTTCACAAATTACACCTAACCTATCATTCTCATCACAGGCGCCATCATCCGGCAGCAATGCTTCATCTCAAATATTTATTCGAGGCATAGGGCAAACTGAGTTTTTACCTTCGACTGATCCAGGTGTTGGTCTCTATATCGATGGTGTCTACATGGCACGCTCCGTAGGCGGCACTTTAGATTTTGCCGATTTGGAACGCATCGAAGTACTGCGTGGCCCACAGGGAACACTGTTTGGCCGCAATACGATCGGTGGCGCCATTGATATCCATACGCGCAAACCCAGTGAAGAGTTTGGTGGCGAAGTTGAAATTAAAGTAGGTAGCGATAATCAACTCGAGCTAATGGCAGATATCAATTTGCCTATCAGCGAAAACCTCCTCACTAAAATATCAGTGGGTAAACGCGACCGTGATGGTTATGTAAAGCGCCTGGTTGATGGTGATGATTTGGGTGATGACAATACGGTTGGCGCCAGAGCCGCAGTGCTTTGGACTCCTAGCGACGATGTTAGGTTATTCTGGACCGCAGACTATAATAAAGAAGACGAAAATGGCTCCCCTCAAGTATTTAACTCCATCGCCAGCGGTAATTTGTTTGCGCTTGTTTCAAGTCAGCGTGCAGGCTGCCCGGCTCCAGGCACAGAACTGGCTGACCCACGTTGTGCTAACAATCAATGGGATGCCGGCCCCTACGCTAACAACGGCACATTCCCAGTCGCTTCCGAATTAGAGGGCTGGGGTACGCAGCTAACCGTGGATTGGGATTTAGACTGGGTAAGTATTAAATCTATTACCGCTTATCGAGATATGGAATGGTATGCATCTCGTGATGCCGATAATACACCCTTCACCATTTTGCATACTCAAAATGATGATACCCAAGAACAATTTAGCCAAGAGTTACAGTTCTCTGGTACCGCAATGGAAGATCGTCTGCAATGGCTGGTTGGTCTCTATTACTTTGAAGAAGAGGCGACAGATGATTATTACGTCCCCATCACCTTCGGAGATTTTAAAACGGGCGGTGACGTCGATAACGATACGCAAGCGATATTCGCCCAAGCTACCTATAACTTTAGCAATGCACTAAGTCTGACTATCGGCTTACGCAGTTCTGAAGAAACAAAACGGTTTACGCCGGACCAAGGTGCTTTAACAACTTATGTGTTTCCAATAGCTGATAGCGAAAAATCTGGCGGCATGTATCTGCACCCTGTTACTGGTGAGCTGTTCCCCATAGTTGCTGCCGGAGCGGCAGCGGCAGTGCCGGCCGGCACTCCTTTCTTCCCCGCAGGAGAAGTGGAAAACGATATTACAGAAACGACACCGATGATCAATTTATCCTATCGCTGGAACGATCAAATAATGACTTACGTCAGCTATTCAGAGGGTTTTAAAAGCGGTGGTTTTAATGCACGAAACGTGAAGCCAGGCCCCGAGGTTCGAGAATTTGATCCAGAGTTCGCCGAAACGATAGAAGTTGGCTTTAAAACGGATCTGTTTGACGGCACACTACGCTTAAATGGTGCGATCTTCACAACCGACTATACAGATTTACAGTTCATTATCCGCGAAGACTTCTCCCCGATCACCTTTAACGCTGGCGCAGCCACGATCGATGGGTTTGAACTGGAGTGGACCTGGGTGCCAACCTCGCAACTTCATGTCGTTGGCGGTCTTGGCTATATTGATGGCGACTATGATGAACTCAGCCCTGAACTCATCGCCAATGGTGGTGTGTTTCTCAATAGTGCGATGCCGCACTCACCTGACTGGTCAGGAAATCTTGGCGTTGCCTACTCAATTGAACTTGGCGATATGGGATCACTAACGCCACGGGTTGACTGGTCATATCGCAGTAAAGTTTACTTTAACGCGGAAAATACCGAAGAAATCGCTCAGGGCAGTTATAGTGTGGTTAACGCTGCACTTACCTGGTATTCAGCTGATGAGGCCTGGCAGGTGATAGCAGCAGTGAATAACCTGACTGACGAAACCTATCGTGTGGCGGGAAACTCCTCACTAACGGCTAGCGCCGCATATGCTGAGTCAACCTATGCCAGAGAACGTGAGTACTCCCTAAGCGTTAAATTTAACTACTAGTACAGAAAGATAGTTACTGATAAGGCCAGCAGAGTATTCTGCTGGCCTTTTTTGTGGGCACTCATTCCTGACAAATATCATGCCTACTCAGATTGCTGGTTGATTTGTAAAAAAAATCCAGTACGATCAGGAACGCTTCCAGATTCGGCCAACGCTTAATTTCACCAATTTTATCGAGTGATCCATCTTTGCGGCATAAATCATTCGACAAACAACCTTTAACCTGAAGAGAAACCTTTGGATATAAAAAATATCTCCCACAAACTTCCGTTTCATTATGGTTGGATTATTGTGGCTGCGGGCACGCTGACTATTCTGGCCTGCTTGGGTTTCGGTAGATTTGCTTTGGGTATGCTGTTACCTGCGATGGGTTCAAGTCTTGGCCTGGATTATGCTGAAATGGGGCTGATTTCCACCCTTAATTTTGTCGGCTATCTCTCCGCCGTCTTAATCAGTGGCTTACTGGTTGGCTATCTTGGCGAAAAGCGTCTTATTGTATTAGGACTTCTGCTTGTAGGTATCTCAATGATAGGTGTTTCTCAAGCGCAGGGATTTTGGGGTGTATTGACGCTCTATCTGATTACTGGCTTTGGTGCGGGAGCCGCCAACGTGCCCATTATGATTTTGGTTTCACATTGGTTCTCTCAGACGTTAAGAGGCCGAGCAGCTGGCTTGATTACCAGCGGAAGTGGACTGGCTATCGTCATTAGCGGTTGGTTAATACCATTGGTCAACCATCGTCTGGGTGTCGATCAAGGCTGGCGCTCAAGCTGGCTAATTCTTGGCGCGATTTCAATTTTAATTATGCTAATTGCCATGTTTGTTATTAAAAACCGTCCCCAACAAATTGGGCTCTCGGCATTGGGCGCGCCCCGTTCAAAGGTGGCCGGAAAACGTTTCTCCGATAAACCCCGGGCCGCTACCACCAAAATTATATACCATCTAGGCAGTATTTATTTCTTGTTTGGTTTTACCTATGTAATTTATGCCACCTTCATCGTCACAATGTTAGTCGGAGAACGCGGATTCAGTGAATCTCTCGCTGGTGAGTTTTGGATGTGGGCAGGCGCATTCAGTATATTGTCTGGACCGTTATTTGGCTCAATTTCTGATCGCTTGGGACGAAAGTGGGGGTTAGTCATCGTATTTTTACTCCACACCATCGCTTATCTATTGGTTACTCTTAACCTACCCGAAGCTTTTACCTACCTCTCCGTATTTTTATGGGGTATCTGTGTTTGGGCTGTGCCAACTATCATGGCTGCCTCGATGGGTGACTATTTTGAGCTGAAACATGCCGCGGCAGCTTTTGGTACCATTACGCTCTTTTTTGGCGCTGGACAAATTACCGGACCAGGCTTAGCCGGAGTACTTGCAAACTGGATGAATAGCTTTTCTTGGAGTTTTGCAATGGCGGCCATCATGACGACCATTGCTTTAGTACTGAGCTGGAGGCTTAAAAGACCTGACGCAACCGAACATGCTATTAGCAACAAATAAAACTAATAGGTCTCAACATGATACCGGCCTGATTCTTTCATACTTTGTTTGAGTTCCGGCCATGAAATTCCGATATCGGAGCAAATATCAGCAAACGCTTCATCAACGCCTATTTCCATATCTTTCAAACCGCAGATAAAGACATAGGTTTCGCTCGACTTCAGTAACGGCGCGAGATCGGTGGTATTTTTTCTCATGCGATCCTGCACATATTCTTTGGGCTGATCCGGTAATCGCGAAAACACTAACTGTTTATCGATAAACTCATCTTTAAGTTTTATCAGTGGCCCAAAGTAAGGCAGTTCGCCTGGAGTGCGCGCACCAAAATAAAGCTTCAACTTACCAGTGGCTTTATACATGTGGCGACGCCGATACTCGGTCATAGCTCTGAAAGGCGCAGCACCTGTGCCGGTACAAACCATAATGATATTTGCCGAGGCATGATTGGGCATTAAGAAAGTTGCTCCAAAAGGCCCGGTAACTTTGACTTCGTCACCCTTCTTTAAATCACAAACGTAATTTGAAGCAACCCCATAATTGGTCTGCCCTCCTTCCTCGTATACCACGCGCTTCACCGTCAAGGAGGCGTTGTTGTGGCCAGGGCGCTCCCCGTCTCTTGGGCTGGCAATGGAATACAGCCGCATCAGGTGCGGTTTGCCTTTGTCATCGACGCCGGGCGGAATAATCCCAATGCTTTGCCCTTCGAGTAACGGGAACGTTTTGGTATCAAAATCCAATACCACATGATGTATATCGGATTCCACCTCATCATCGGTAATACGATAGTTGCCAGCCACTTTAGCGATCAGAGGACGTTCGCGGTTATAAATATTGATATAGGGGTGCGCAGCAGAAAACGGCGGAATGACCTTGCCACTTTCTCCGGTATGAGCAATCTCCAGTATGTCATTCGCTTCCTGTTCACTGGCTTCCTGGACGGTTTCAACCACCTCATCTTCCGCAATATCCAATTCTTCAGGCAGCTCTTCCCAAGAAAATTGTTCCTCTAAGGTATAGGCCTTGTGCACAACTCGCCAGTTATCGATAGCCCCGGTCGGACAGGGCGTAATGCAATCTAGACAGGCTTTACAAATATTGACGTCTACCACATAGTTTTCGCTATCGTGAGTAATGGCATCAATAGGGCAAGTTTCTTCGCAGGTATTGCAACGAATACAGATTTCCGGGTCTATTAGGTGCTGACGTATTGCGCTCATAACTTTATCTACGTTGAGTTTTTATATCTTTCTTTAGTTAATGCGGAGCTTTCCCCGGAGCAGGTTTTGCTGACAAACCCGCCAACCTACCCCAGGGAGTGTATAAAAATACGAGAGGAATTCAATAGCCCCGTCGATTTAATCGATTTTTACATACTCAAAATCACCTGCCTGATTATTGATTCCGATCCTTGGCTCAGCAATCCAATTGGCGTATTTACCAATTTCCGTGCAGGGTTTCATCAGTGACTGAATATAGTCGCCATCGGCATCGGAACACAACCATTCTTCTTTTTTGGCGTTCCACTCTTGTTCTGACACTATTTCGCCATCAACGGTCACGAAAACAGACTCAAACTCACCTATGCGACGATTAAATGCCTTATGTGGCTGGGTGATTTCAAAATCAATATTGGCTTTTTGAATGATTTTGTTCCAACGGTTAATGCCGCCCTGACAGTCAGCAATGTAATCATCCAACAAGCGGGCATTAATGGCACTCAAGGCAGGTACCTCTTCGTCAACAAATTTCCCATCGACCACCCGAGTAACCTGATAGGTATCATTAGTCAGTTGATGATCATCGTCTATCTTGGTTTCCGCGAAACGCCCTTTCAACCCCGCATTAAAAGAATTAGCCGCATTGGTAGAAATTTCCGCACCAAATAGATCCCGTGTTACCGACGTGTGGAAATTCACTTTCTTCTGTAAGGTAGGCAAGTCAATTACGCCTAGATTACGTACCGCCTGAATATCATACGGGTCGGTAATGCCCGCTTCGTTCATCAGATCACAGGTTCGCTGAATAACCCGGCCAACACCGGTTTCACCGACAAACATGTGGTGCGCTTCTTCAGTTAGCATAAAGCGACAGCTACGCGACAAAGGATCAAAACCGGATTGCGCGAGAGACTCCAGCTGCATTTTGCCATCACGATCCGTAAAGTAGGTAAACATAAAGAAGGACAACCAATCAGGAGTCTCCTCATTAAATGCACCTAGAATTCGCGGTCGGTCGGCATCTGCAGAACGACGTTCCAGTAAACCTTCCGCCTCTTCCCGGCCATCGCGGCCAAAATATTTAACCAGTAGATAAACCATTGCCCAAAGGTGACGGCCTTCTTCCACGTTTACCTGAAACAGATTTCGCATATCATATAAAGAAGGTGCCGTTTTGCTTAGGTAGCGCTGCTGCTCTACTGAAGCAGGTTCGGTATCTCCCTGCACCACAATCAGACGACGCAGTAACGAACGGTATTCACCTGGAACTTCCTGCCACACTGGCTCGCCCTTGTGCTTACCAAAGGGAATGGTGCGCCCTTCTTCCTTAGGTGCCAATAAAATACCCCAGCGGTATTCCGGCATTTTCACATGGCCAAACTTCGCCCACCCTTTTGGGTCAACGCCCACCGCAGTGCGCAAATAAACTTCAAAATTCTGGGTATGCTCAGGACCCGCCTCATTCCACCAATCGATATATTTTGGCTGCCAACTTTCCAATGCTTTTTTTAACCGTGCGTCACTGGCCAGATCAACGTTATTTGGAATCAGTTCGTCGTAGTTAACTTCAACAATTGCGTCGTTACTTGTTTGTTCAGTCATTGCAAAATCCCCTTATTAAACTCTTTTCAGATCATATTCAGGACGGCCACCAGTGCCATAAAGCTGTAACGCGCCGGTTTGACCCACCGCATTAGGACGCTGAAATATCCAGTTTTGCCAGGCAGTCAGGCGGCCAAAAATTTTGGTTTCCATGGTTTCTGGACCAGCAAAACGTAAGTTTGCTTCCATACCGGTCAAGCAATCTGGCGAAAAGCTTGCGCGCTCTTCAATCAGCATACGCGTTTCGTCATCCCAATCGATGGCATCCATGCTGTAGGTAATCAATCCTAATTCTTGAGCGGCGTCAGAATCTAAATCTCGGCCAATCTCTGCCTTTGCCACATCAACCGACTCGGGCTCACCCAGGAAGCGTGTTTGTAGCCGGGTAATTCCATTAGACATAGGATAGGGGCCGAAATTAGCCTGCGTTAAACGTATTGCGGGAGCGGCTCGGTCATCATTATCGAACTGCCCTTCTAGCATGTAAGTACGATCGACAGAAAACAGTAGTTCAGCAAGCACGCCAACAAAACAACTACCGGGTTCAATCATCGCAAATAGCGTTCTGGAGGTCAGGTCGATACGCTTTAGCGTACGACGCCAGTACAGAGAAACCTCTCGCATCAGCCAATTACTCCGGTGCTCCGCTAAAAACTGGTCGTATGCTTCAACCGCATCAGCATCGCCTTGGGTTTTAAAAATTAGTGTGCCGACTTCTAATTCGTTGATCCGCAGATGTAAAATCGCTTCATCCAAATCCCGACATAAAGCCAACCACCAGAAATCAGCACCTTGTGCTACCGCCTCATCTAAGCTTGCTGGCACTGCAGTTTTCGGCCCTAGCAGAGTGATAGTTGCGACTCTATTGGCACGATCAAACTCCACCGTCAGATTATTATAAGCTATCGTATTTTCACCAATCTCACGCTGCAGTGGCGGCAATGAAACACCCTTTGCGTTCTCTGGGCGATCAGAGGTGCTCGCAATTTCCAGCGCTCTTGCTTGTACCGCATCATTAAACTTCGAGCCAGGTAGCACTTCATCAACCAAGCGCCAATCAACCGCACGCTGCCCTCGTACTCCCTCTTCCACGGTACAGAAAACATCTGCCAGATCCCGACGCACTTTGCGCTTATCCACCAATCGTGTCAGGCCTCCGGTACCAGGCAACACCGCCAACAAAGGCACCTCTGGCAGGGAAACGGCTGAATATCCGTCATCCGCCATCATAATGTAATCCGTCGCGAGCGCGAGCTCATAGCCACCACCGGCCGCTGTTCCTCGCACCGCACAAAGATAGCGTTGTTTAGAGTTTTCACTGGCATCTTCGATCGAGTTACGCGTTTCATTGGTAAACTTACAGAAGTTCACCTTGTGGGCATGCGCAGCACCACCCAACATACGAATATTCGCGCCAGCGCAGAAAACTTTCTCTTTACCTGAATCCATTACCACCGCACGTACTTCAGGATGCTCAAAACGCAGTCGCTGTACCGCATCATAAAGCTCAATATCTACACCCAAATCGTATGAGTTTAGCTTTAACTCATAACCCTCAAATAGGGTCTGTGACGCATCAACATCCATCGTTAGATGAGCGACTGGGCCGTCAAACGATAATTTCCAATGTTTATATTTTTCCGGGTTGGTTTGAAAATCAATCATGCTAATAATCCCCTTTCGATGTCGGTTCAAATCTGGCCAAAGCTAAAGTGTAATATATTACATAATAAGATAATTCACAGCATTATATTTCATTTCAAATAAAAGTCTAGCATTATCTTGCGTTTTAGTTGACGCTTGCTCTTGCAATTTTGAAAATACTCTGATCCATCGAAATGATTCGATATCAATATTTACCAATATAACCCCGAAGCTATTTATGCTAATTTGGCTAACCAGCCTCAGCCTGCATTACGTTTTTATATGCGTGAATTTTCTCCAAAGATTCTACAGGGATGGGAATCGATTTATTCTCACTCGTATCAACAAAACAAAATACAAACTTGGCATTAAAAACCGAACTACCGCCCCCGCCCTGACTCGGCCCTCGTGAACCTACAAGCTTTAAGGTTAACGTTGACCGCCCGATTTCACCCACTTCAAGCGTAATCCCCAATTCATCACCACCAATCAGCGGGCCGGTAAAATCAAGCTCTAAATGAACTACCGGGGTACCTCTTTGGTCACGCACGTTGATCCAATACCAATCGATACCGATATATTGTTTGAACCAGACTTCAATCGCTTCCATACAATAGTCGACAAAGCGCGGGGTATAGACAATGGCGGCAGCGTCAGTATCACCAAAGGGAATTGTGCGAAAGTGAGTAAAAGGGATTGTTTCAAAAACTTCCGTTCGATGCATAAGAATGACCCAAATTAGTACTAAAAGAGGAGAAGACTACCACAACTTATTAGCGGTATAGGCATAATCTCACCTACGTTGTAGTTCATGTTTAAATGAATTATATTACATCACTTAGTTTTATATCGGCACTCTTATGAGTGCCCCATAAATATCACTGCTCGACAAAAATGCTGTCCAACATTTCATGAGGTTATTTATCGTGAGCAATTTCTCTATCGCAGAATTTCAATCTTTACTACAGAACGTAACTAACCTGATTACCGGCCAAGCCCTAAATAAGTCATTGGAGCAACAACTCAATAACGAATTTTCTCCAAGTAGTAAATTATTTGCTGCCATTGTGGATGCTTGTCATGCAGGTATTGCCGCTGGAGCCATGTGTCAGCATGAAGCAGGTGGAATCAAATATGGCCGTGTGATTAAGCCAACTCCCGAGTTAGCCGGTTATAGTGTTGATCTGGTAGAAATGCATGATGTGAAAGGCCCGCACCACCGCCATCCTCTGGGTGAAATTGACCTCATTATGCCGATAGACAATAACGCTAAGTTTGATAACCGTGGTGCCGGATGGCTAGTTTACGGTCCGGATAGCTCTCATAGCCCTACTGTCACTGAAGGCAAGGCGCTGGTACTTTACCTCTTGCCTAATGGCGAAATTGAATTTACCCGCACTGCCAAATAACGAGCTGCGTTCCAGCTTTTCGTTTTCCAAACCAGCACCCGGCTAACAACAATAAGACACCGTCTTCATGAATAAGAAAGCTCAATCAATCAAACAAAGCGCTGACCAGTTTTTGTTGCAAGTGGGTGATAAAGTACGAAGTTTACGTGCCCGTCGCGGCATGACGCGAAAGAATCTGGCCCATGACTCAGGGGTATCCGAGCGCTATCTCGCGAATCTGGAACAGGGCAACGGCAACATATCCATTAGTCTACTTCGACAAATTGCTGGTGCACTAAACACCGAGGTTTCCGATCTGGTCAGTTCAAATGCCCAACGGAGCCCAGAACTTTCCCTTATTACACAATTTGTCAGCGAGCTGCCCCCTATGGAGCAACAGGCAGCGCTGCAACTATTGTATGAAAAATTCACAGTGCGCAGCGGTGCGCAGAAAAGAGTCGTCCTAATCGGCTTACGGGGGGCTGGCAAAACCACCTTAGGAAAACTACTCGAACAACGATCCAATCATCCCTTTATAAAGTTGGTGGATGAAGTCGAAAAGCTGGCGGGCATGAGCATCTCTGAAATATTTTCTCTCTCAGGTCAATCCGGCTATCAGCGCTTAGAAGAACGCGCGCTAATTAATACCCTGGATGAATACCAAAGCTGTTGTATTGAAACCGGTGGCAGCATCGTTTCAGAACCCAAGGCATTGAATATCCTGCTAACCAGCTGCTTTGTCGTCTGGGTTAAAGCAACACCAGAAGAGCATATGCAAAGAGTAATCAATCAAGGCGACATGCGACCCATGGCCAACAACAAAGAGGCAATGGCCGATTTACGACAAATACTGTCAGAGCGGCGACCCTTTTATAAAAAAGCCAGTGCGGTTCTTGATACCTCTGGCAAAAGTGTTGAAGAGTCCTACCTTGAGCTTGAGCAGATGATTCAGAAAAACACCCAATTTTTTAGTGCCAACCTCACCGTCAACAGTTAGTTAGTCTGATACAACGGGGCTTTTTGGCTCTTCATCATTAACGGGGGACACCGGCATTCATTAAACTGATTTTGCGACAATCAATTTAATGGAGAACACCGATGTCCCACGCAGGAAACATTATAGGCCTACCTGGCCTAGAGATTGAACGGGTAGCCCGAAATCAAGGCATAGAGGTGTGGGCAAAGCCCATCCGCAGACCGCCCTGTACCTATTGCCACGGCAATCATTTGAAGATTAAAGCTACCCACCACCGAACTATTAAGCACACGCGCCTGGGCAATCAGGTGATGACCTTGCACCTGCGGGTGCCCAAATACCATTGTCCGTGTTGTGGTAGATACTTCCGTCATGCCTTTCCCGGAATTCGCCCTCGTTTTCGTGCGTCTGAAGCCTATCGGCTGGAAGTTTTTGAAGCGCATGATGGTGGTATTACTCAGCGAAAACTGTCCCGAACACACCATATCAGTCCGGCGACGGTTGAGCGGTGGTATCAGCACCATATTGGCCAGAAGTGCTCCGAGATGAGCCATCGGCCCTGTCCTCGGGTGTTAGGCATTGATGAACACTTTTTTACCCGCAAGCAAGGCTACGCGACCACCTTCGTGGATCTGAAGAATCACAAGGTGTTCGATGTGAAGCTGGGACGATCAGAATCCAGCTTACGCCGCTACTTACGGGCACTGGAGGGGCGCGATAAGGTGCAGGTGGTGGTAATGGATATGTCCGAAACCTATCGCCGTATTGCCAAACGTTACTTCCCCGAAGCAACCATTGTGGCCGACCGGTTTCACGTTGTAAGACTAATCAATCAACACTTCTTAAAGGTGTGGCAACAATACGATCCAGAGGGCCGAAAGAACCGCGGATTAATCAGTCTGATGCGCCGGCATCAATGGCATTTAAGCGATGAGCAACACGCAAACCTTATGGTTTATCTCGCTGAATATCCGGTTTTACAAACGCTGTATGTCGTCAAACAAAAACTGATTCGTTTGATGCTTTTGAAAACGCTAACCGCTCAACGAGCAAAAAAGAAATTACCGCGCTATGTGAAGCTTCTAGAACAACTACAAGACAGCCCCTTACGGGCGTTGGCTCGGACATTAAAGTCTTGGATGGGGCCGATCATTGCCATGTGGCGATTCAGTAAAAGCAATGGAATAACGGAAGGTTTTCACAACAAGATGGAAATGATCTCGAGACGAGCGTATGGTTTTAGAAACTTTGAGAATTACCGATTAAGAGTGCTGGCCCACTGCGGGTGGGATGGTATTATCAACCGGGTTTGATGAGTGCTATCCCCCGATAATGGGGTAGAGCCGGCTTTTTGAGAATTACCGGCTAAGAGTGCTGGCCCACTGCGGGTTATGCAAGTATATACTGAGCGAATTGGTAGGCGCGATTGGAGTTGAACCAACGACCCCCACCATGTCAAGGTGGTGCTCTAACCAACTGAGCTACGCGCCTAATTCGAGCTGCGTAAGATACCACCAGAGCGGCACTTGCTCAAGCTAAAATAGATACAATCTCGCGGTATTATTGATCTTGTGGAACAAAGCCTGAGCAGATACGGTTCAGGCCTATTCAACAATGGTAATATTCTCGATACCATTCTACAAAATTAGCGATGCCTTGCTCGATTGGTGTCGACGGTTTATAACCGACATCCTGAACTAGCGCATCAACATTGGCATAGGTATCAGGCACGTCACCCGGCTGTAGCGGTAACAGATTTTTTTCCGCTTTCTTGCCCAAACAGTCTTCCAAAACCTCTATATAGCGCAGCAATTCGATCGGGTTATTACTACCAATATTGTATAAGCGGTAAGGTGAAATACTGGTAGCCGAATCAGGTGCATCACCATTCCAGGCGGAATTAGGCTCTGCGACCTTGTCGAGAGTACGGATAACGCCTTCAACAATATCATCGACATAGGTAAAATCGCGTCGATGATGCCCAAAGTTAAAAACATCAATTGGTTCGCCCGCTAAGATCTTTCGGGTGAAAATAAAGAGCGCCATATCAGGTCGCCCCCAGGGGCCATAGACCGTAAAAAAGCGCAGGCCCGCTGTAGGCAACTGGTAAAGGTGACTATAGGTATGCGCCATCAACTCATTGGCTTTTTTACTTGCCGCATAGAGGCTCACAGGATGATCCACATTGTCTGCTACAGAAAATGGCATCTTAGTATTTGAGCCATAGACAGAACTACTGGAAGCATAAACTAGGTGCTCAACACCGTGGTGGCGACAACCTTCAAGTACATTCATAAAACCCATAATGTTCGAGGATATATAGGCATGCGGGTTAATGAGTGAGTAACGAACACCGGCCTGCGCAGCAAGATTGACGACACGCTGTGGCTGGTATTTTTTGAACACTACGGACATCGCCTCCTGATCTTCGATATCAATACGTTCTTCGTGAAAACCTGCATGATCTAATAGCCGCGCCAAACGGGCCTGTTTGAGGCTGACATCATAATAATTATTCAGATTATCAACACCGATAACCTCATCACCACGCGCCAACAAGCGTGCTGAAAGTGCTGAGCCTATAAATCCTGCTGAGCCGGTAACCAATACTCTCACTAACTTTATACTCCCTTAACTTATTAACCTGGCATTGCAGGCATCTTCGCTGCTTCACGATTTTTCAGAGCTCTAGTAACTTTAGTCTAGATCAGATAATCACCCAAGTAATGCAGAATGTATTTCTGAAATTTCATCCCTATATTTGGCTGCCTGCTCAAATTCGAGGTTTTTCGCAGCTTCATACATCTTGTCTTCTAATTGGCCAATCAGTTTACCCAGCTCCTTTGGCGACATCTTTTCATAATTAACCCGATAGCTCACCGTGGTTTCTGCAACTCGCTTGGCAGCGCCTCGTGATTTACCGCCGGGTGTATGTGCACCCTCTAAAATATCTTCCACCGACTTTATGATACCCTGGGGCGTGATCCCATGCGTCTCATTAAATGCTCTTTGTTTATTACGACGTCGTTCAGTCTCGTCCATCGCCCTTTGCATTGATCCGGTAATTTTATCCGCATAAAGAATTGCCGATCCATTAAGATTGCGCGCCGCCCGGCCGATGGTTTGTATCAAAGATCGCTCGGAGCGTAAAAACCCCTCTTTATCGGCGTCCAAAATAGCGACCAATGATACCTCAGGAATATCCAGCCCCTCTCTTAGCAAGTTGATTCCAACCAGAACATCAAACTCACCAATTCTCAAATCCCGAATAATTTCAACTCTCTCGACCGTATCAATATCTGAGTGCAGGTAGCGCACCTTTACGCCATGCTCTGCATAGAACTCCGTCAAATCCTCTGCCATTCGTTTCGTCAAAACTGTGACTAAAACACGTTCACCGCAGGCGGTACGCCGATTAATCTCTGACATCAAATCATCCACCTGGGTCGATGCAGGTCTCACCTCAATAGCCGGATCTATTAATCCTGTAGGCCTAACCACTTGCTCTACTACCTGGCCAGCATGATCAGACTCATAGGTGCCGGGCGTAGCGGAAACAAAAATCGTTTGCGGCGCGCTTCCTTCCCACTCCTCAAAACGCATGGGCCTATTATCCAACGCCGAGGGTAACCGGAAACCATATTCAACCAGTGTTTCCTTGCGCGACCGGTCACCCTTATACATTGCACCCAGTTGGGGGATGGTCACGTGAGACTCATCTACGACTAATAGCCCGTTAGCGGGTAAATAGTCGAACAGAGTCGGCGGAGATTCCCCTTCGGCTCGACCGGATAAATAGCGTGAATAATTTTCAATTCCCGTGCAATAACCCAGCTCTAAGATCATTTCTACATCAAAATTGGTACGCTGCTCTAAACGTTGCGCCTCCACCAACTTATTGTTACTCCTAAGCTGGGCAAGCCGCTCCGTCAATTCCTCTTTTATCTTACCAACAGCGTCGAGGAGCGTTTCACGTGGCGTCACGTAATGGGTTTTGGGATAGATGGTAACACGTGGAATTCGCTGCAAAATTTCCCCAGTCAAGGGGTCAAACATAGCAATGGACTCAATCACATCATCAAATAATTCAATGCGTACGGCTTCTCTATCTGAT
The DNA here is from genome assembly GCA_024234615.1 of Pseudomonadales bacterium. NCBI lineage: Bacteria > Pseudomonadati > Pseudomonadota > Gammaproteobacteria > Pseudomonadales > Pseudomonadales bacterium. The sequence continues at coordinate 829,545 of JACKNY010000001.1, read as the reverse complement.
TCGGCAGGATAGACATCAATCACGTCACCCCTGACTCGATAACTCGCCCGATGGAATTCAACATCGTTACGTCGATATTGTAGTTCTGCCAAACGCCGTAAAATAAAACGCTGATCGACGCGGTCACCTCGATCCAAATGTATCACCATATTTAAATACGCTGTAGGATCACCTAAGCCATAAATTGCAGAGACCGTGGCAACAATAATGGTATCCGGGCGTTCTAATAAGGCCTTAGTCGCCGAGAGGCGCATTTGTTCGATATGCTCATTGACCGAAGCATCCTTCTCAATAAAAGTATCAGATGCGGGCACATAGGCTTCAGGCTGGTAATAGTCGTAATAAGAAACAAAATACTCCACTGAATTGTGAGGAAAAAATTCCTTAAATTCACCATAGAGCTGCGCTGCCAAAGTTTTATTGGGTGCCAGTACGAGCGTTGGCCGCTGCGTACGTTCGATAAGATTGGCAATTGTAAAAGTCTTTCCAGAACCCGTCACACCAAGTAGGGTTTGATAGGCCAAACCAGCCTCAATCCCCTGGTATAATTTTTCAATAGCTTCCGGTTGATCGCCTGCAGCTTGAAATTTAGAAACGACTTGCAAGGGGTGCACTAAAATTGCTCTCTTCTAACTTCGGTGGCAAATCAGACGATTATATTGTGATCTGATTTATTTTTTAGAGGGGAAGATTTTGCCCTGATAGAAAGCAAAAAAGCCAGCAATAAATTGCTGGCTTTCACAAATATTGGCTCCCCGACCAGGACTCGAACCTGGGACCCAATGATTAACAGTCATTTGCTCTACCAACTGAGCTATCGGGGATCAGTTCAACTGAGGCGCGTATATTAATGACGTTTGCCATGGAGGTCAACCATAAAAACAGTGAAATTCGAGAGGGCTAACGATAGCGTTCCTTAAGGTATGCATCGAATTCTTCACTCAATTCGGGATGCCGTAATCCATATTCCACGGTTGCCGTTAAATAGCCCAGTTTACTGCCGCAATCATAGCGCTTACCCTCAAACTCATAGGCTAGAACCTGCTGCTTAGCCATCATCGCTGCAATTGCATCGGTTAATTGAATCTCGCCATTGGCGCCAGCCAGAGTTGACTCTAATAACGAAAATATTTCTGGCATTAATACATAACGGCCAACCACAGCCAAATTGGACGGAGCGTCCTCTTGAGCAGGCTTTTCCACTATGCCTTGCAACCGGTGTAATTGTTTTCCCATCGGTTCCGATGCAATAATTCCGTATTTCTTTACATCATTAATCGATACTCGCTCAATCGCCACGATACTGTTTTGGATATCTTCAACGATTTTCACCATGGAGGAAAGGCACCCCACACCCGGGGAATAAATAAGATCATCGGCTAACAGAACAGCGAACGGTTCTCCGCCTATTAACGGCTTGGCGCAGAGTACGGCATGCCCCAAGCCGAGTGCTTCCGGTTGACGAATATAGGCACATGACACATGCTTTGGAATGATATTACGGACAACTTCTAGAAAACGCTCTTGGCCTGCTTTTTTTAACTTATCCTCTAGCTCATAGTTTGTATCAAAATGATCTTCGATGGCCCGTTTAGTAATACTTGTGACAAAGATCAGTTCCGTAATTCCAGCCTCTACCGCTTCTTCTACCGCATACTGAATGATGGGTTTATCAACTACTGCAAGCATCTCTTTAGGGCTGGCTTTCGTTGCAGGTAAAAAGCGTGTGCCTAAGCCCGCTACTGGGAAGATTGCTTTGCGAATTCGCATCTCTGGTATATAGCTATCATTTTTAAGCGGTGATTGTAATGGGGTTTATTTAGTTCTTTTTTGGATAAAGTTGGGAAACCTTCGAGCCACCCTCAGGCTTCAATTCTACGGGTAGCATGGACTGAACAAAAATAGAATCCACAAAAGCATGACTTGGTTTAAATCCAATGATTGAGTTGAGCAGTATCTCTCTAATTTTTTTGTAATCAAACTCGTCACAGGCTTTGTTTAACTGAGACAGAATAATACTGACTTCTTCCCATGACATCTTAATCTCTTCAGCACGTAAAATTTTGCTGTGCTCAGTACCAATTAAGTTATCACCTATCAGTAACTCTTCTCTTAATTTTTCTCCCGGTCTCAAACCGGTAAATTTAATATCAATATCGCCGTGCGGGTTTTCTTCATCTCTAACTTCCAGGCCCATTAAATGAACCATCTTGTGCGCCAATTCAAGAATACTAACGTGTTCCCCCATATCCAGGACTAACACATCTCCCCCTTCCGCAATCGAAGTGGATTGGATCACTAACTGTGCGGCCTCAGTGATCGTCATAAAATAACGACTGACTTCTGGATGGGTCACAGTGATGGGGCCGCCATCGTTTATTTGTTTTCTAAACAAGGGTACGACCGACCCAGAAGACCCCAACACATTACCAAAGCGCACCATACTAAAACAGGTATCTTTAAATTCATCCGCTAGCCCCTGTAAAATAAGCTCTGCTAAACGTTTAGTTGCACCCATCACATTAGTAGGCCAAACAGCTTTATCGGTTGAAATGAGTACAAAAGACTTAACTCTCGCTTTGGCGGCGGCCTTCGCCATCATCAGGGTTCCAAAAACATTATTCCGAACACCCGCAACAATATTATGCTCCACCAGTGGGACATGTTTGTACGCTGCCGCGTGAAAGACCACATCCACTTTAAAATGGGTCAAGGCCTTCTCGACCAGCCCGCCATCCTGAACAGAACCCAACATGGAAATCACTTCTGTCTTTAATTTTTTTTCCTCCATGAAGGCTTTTATTTCCTTTTCGATGTTATAAAGCCCATACTCTGAAATCTCAAAAAGCAAAAGTCGTCGAGGTTTAGCCGTCAATATTTGACGGCATAGCTCCGAACCTATTGAGCCCGCCGCACCAGTCACCATGACATTCTTATTCTGTATGGCGCGCGCCAGTAAATCTTCGTTTGGTGGTACGGCATCGCGCCCCAGCAAATCTTCTAAATCCACATCCTGAATTTGATCCAGCGTTACTTTCCCAGAGACGAGATCAGGCATGGAGGGAACGGTTCTAACATAGAGCGGAAGATGCTCTAGTTTTTCCAGTATCGCCTGCCGTTGCGCACGGCTAATCGAAGGAACCGCCAGCAGCACTTGTTTTATCTTTAAATTATTGACTACCTGACCTAAATCATCGGGCGAGTAAACCTGGATACCATTGATGACACTACCTTGGGCTGAGCGACTATCATCGATAAAAGCAACTGGCAGATACTCGACCCCATTCGTTAGCGCCGAAGCTAGCTGCACCCCGGCACTCCCCGCTCCATATATCGCCACCAATTGACGTTCCAAATAGGTTTTTATTAACCAGTGAAAATAGGCTCTAATTAGAAAACGACTGCCTCCTACATAAAGCACAGCAATCAACCAGAATATGCCTATCACCGAACGTGGAATTCCCGGTATCCGATATAAAAAAGTAGCGACTATCAGAGCAAGTGTAACAAAGGTAACCCCTTTTAAAACGGCAAAAGCCGCTTGCGGCCCCATATAGCGAACTACCGCCCGATAAAGTCCAAGCCTCATAAAAATGGGAATGCTGATAACTGGCGTTGCGATAAACAACCACCAATACGGGGACATGTCGAAAGAAATAGAACCTAGACGCAGCGCAAAGGCAGACCAGAGTGCGAAGGGAATCATCAGCCCATCGGCCAACATCATGATAATCCGTTTCGTTCGCCGATGCAGATGCAGCATCCATGTGTGAGCAATTTTTGACACGCAAACTCCCTGTAGGTTAAGCCTCTTTGGGCAGCAATTATATACCCCTAGATAGCAAACAAACTACGCATATATATCAAAAGATAGATATTTTAGAAGGTTTTTAAATTTACAGGATCATCGGTGTTTTAACTCGTACGCCCATATTTATCATCAAAACGAATAATGTCGTCTTCACCTAAATAACTTCCTGTTTGTACTTCAATAATTTCCAATGGAATTTTCCCCGGATTCCGCAATCGATGCTTGACACCAATCGGGATATAGGTCGATTCATCTTCATTGAGTCGAAATTCTTCTTCCCCGCGGGTCACCAACCCACAACCTTTGACAACCACCCAGTGTTCCGAACGATGATGATGCAGCTGTAACGATAAAGAAGCCCCGGGGTTGACAATAATTCTTTTTACGTGGAAACGCTGTGCGTTGACGATCGATTCATACGAACCCCAAGGGCGATATACTTGGGTATGGTCTATGACCTCTGGGCGAGATTGCTGCTTCAGCTGGTCAACCACCGCCTTTACATGTTGAACCTGATCCTTATTCGCCACCAATATGGCATCTGCCGTTTCCACCACCACTAGGTTATCAACACCCACCGCTGCAATCATTCTTGATTCTGAGCGCAAATAACTATTGTGGACATTCTCTAGTACGACATCCCCGATTGCCACATTGTCCTGCGCATCGTGCTCACTGACATCCCAGATCGCCGCCCAAGCGCCAACGTCATTCCAGGTGGTCGCCAAGGGTACAACCACAGCCGCTGCCGTATGTTCCATCACGGCGTAATCAATTGACTCGCTTCTACAGGCATCGAACGTTTTACCGTCAACCCGGTAAAAATCCAGATCTTGCTTAATGCTGGCAAAGGATTTTTCACAGGATTCCAAAATATCTGGTGCAAATTTACCTAATTCCTGCAAATAGCTTTGAGCACCAAACATAAACATGCCGCTGTTCCAGTAGTAATCGCCGCTGGCAATATAGCTTTGTGCTTTAGCGAGATCGGGTTTCTCTACAAATTCCGCAACACCAAAGACTTGGCCTATGCTTTTTTCATTAGGAGTATCATTTTTTTGCTGGCTCCGAATATAGCCATAACCAGTCTCCGCTCGCGTTGGCGTTATTCCAAAGGTGACCAAGCGGCCATTATCTGCTTGCGCCCCACCCACCTTAATCGCCTGATGGAACAGATTATTATCTGCGATGAGATGATCCGCCGGCAGCACCAACAAAATCGCTTCTTGGTCTGCCGCTAACGCCTTAAGAGCGGCAAGCGCTACCGCTGGCGCTGTATTTTTTGCAGAGGGTTCTAAGATAATAGTGGGTGAAATAATCTCTAACTGACGCAGCTGTTCCGCCACCATAAAACGGTGCTCTTCATTGCAAACAACAATGGGAGAGCTGACGTCTGGAGCATTTACCAATCGCTGAAGGGTGGTTTGTAACAGTGAAAACTTCTTATCAATCAGCGGGATAAACTGTTTTGGGTAATGCTCTCTGGAAAGTGGCCAGAGCCGACTACCGACACCGCCCGCCAAAATAACCGGCACTAGCATGCTGTTAACCTCTTCATTTATTTTGTTGCTTATGATGATATCCCGCGAACTCTAGCAATCCATGGGTCGAGCTATCGAAGCGAACCTCATCTGTTAAAAAACACTTATTCCCATTATTCCGTAATTGTCCTGCCAGCTTTTTGCCCAATTCAACGCCCCATTGATCAAAGGGGTTAATATTCCAAATAACACTTTGCACAAAGACCTTATGCTCGTAACAAGCAATAAGACTGCCAAGCGTTCGTGGTGTGAGTTCCTTCATCAAAATAGTAGTGCTGGGTTTATTGCCAGGATAGTTTTTGATCAGGGCGTCCTCTTTATCCCGACCTTCAGCGATCGAGCCGCCAAACATCAAGGCTCTTGATTGCGCCAAGCAGTTGACCAGCGCCAATTCACGGTGCTTCTCCGGCACCGATGCGTTATCAGCAACAGCAATAAACTCAATAGGCACAAAACGGGTGCTCTGATGCAGTAACTGGTAAAACGCATGCTGTGCATTGGGGCCAAATTCACCCCATATAATCGGCGCAGTTGCATAATCGACGAACTTATGATCAAGAGTAACACTTTTCCCGTTACTCTCCATTTCCAACTGCTGTAAAAAAGCTGGTAACACATGTAAGCGGTGATCATAGGGCAGTACCGCTTGCGTATCCGCCTGCCAGAAGTTGTTATACCAAATACCAATTAATGCTTGGACTACCGGGATATTGCGTCGCCATTCGGTATTTCTAAAATGCTGATCTGCCGTATTAGCGCCCGCTAAAAACTGCTCAAAATCGTGCATACCAAGACTAATTGCGATCGAGATACCAACCGCCGACCAAACCGAATAGCGTCCCCCAACCCAATCCCATAACGGAATCTGGTTTGCCGCATCGATACCAAAATCTGACATTTTTGGAGCATCGGCGGATACGCCAATAAAGTGATTTGCCAATGACCTTGTATCACCTAAATTTTCACGCAACCAGGACTTGACTGTATCGGCATTCGCCATCGTATCTGTCGTCGTAAAAGATTTAGAAGATATAATAAAAAGTGTCGTTTCCGGATTCAGGTTACGTAAAGTGGCCACCACTTCATTACCATCAATACTCGAAACAAAAAGTAATTCAACATGGTCTGACGCCTTATGTTTAAAGGCCTCACATACCATGCGTGGCCCTAGATCAGAACCGCCAACACCGAGATTAACCACTGTTGTAACCGGTTTCCCTGTAGAACCCAGCCACAAACCAGCCCGTAAACGCTCAGATATCTCCCTCATTTTTTCTTTGACGGCAGAAATACCCGGCATAATATCTTGACCATCGACATAGATTGTTCCGCCTGCCTCAGCGCGAAGAGCCGTATGCAAAGCTGGTCGGCATTCAGTGGTATTAACCAAGTCGCCAGCAAACATTGCATCGATTCGTTCCCCAAGGTTTGCCGCATGGGCAAGATCAATTAGAAGAGCTAACGTCTCTTCAGTGAGGAGATGTTTGGAAAAGTCATAAAGCAAGCACTCAAATTTTAGCGAAAAATTTTCGAACCGTTTAGGATCACATGCAAATAAATCCGTTAATACGAGATTCGCTTGAGATTTACGTTGCGACTGTAGTTTTTTCCAAGCTAAGGATTGAGTTAGGCGTTGATGGGGAATTTCGGCTTGTTCCATTTTCTACCTATAAATTCATCCGCTGCATTAACAACCAAATGCTGAGTTATGCCGTGCGCAAGCAAAAGTATAATTGCCCCGGGCCAGCTTGCAATAAAAAAGGCGCATTAACTGCGCCTTTATAATTCTGACAATAGAGATTTCAGAATTTAATTCTATCGATATTTTTCTGAATGATTGCTGCACTCACCCCTTTGACTTTTTGCAAATCTTCAACACTACCAAAAAACCCATTGGCATCTCGGTAGGCAACTATCGCATTCGCTCGCTTCATCCCGATGCCTTTTAGGGTATCTGCTAAAGCTTGCGCGTCTGCACGATTGATATCCACCTGCTGCGACTCAACACTCGCCGGGGCTAGGCTAACATTATCTTTCGCAATTAAGGGGGAAGAACTGAGAACAAGAAAAGTGGCAAAAACCGCACACATCCATTTAATGCTATTCATAACAACACTCCTTTGTTGGTAATTTAAAGCTTGTCCATGCTAACAGGAGACTTTTGCCAGTTCAAGTTGAATCAATTGAAACCTCTTGCATGATGGCTTCTAAGGCTTGCAGTGGCTCGGGGCTTTGCGTAATGGGCCGACCAACAACCAGATAGTCACTGCCTTCACGGATAGCTTCTGACGGTGTCATCACCCGCTTTTGATCGCCTACTTCGGTATTAGCGGGCCGGATACCAGGTGTAACCAAGAGGAAATCATCGCCCATCAAGTTTCGTAACCGCCTGACCTCTTGAGAAGAACAGACCACACCATCGAGCCCGCAATTCTTTGTCAGCAGCGCAAGCCGCTCCACTAACTTTTCAGCACTAGTGTTAAAACCGATTTCCTCTAAATCCTTCGTTGCCAAGCTGGTCAGCGCGGTAACCGCTATCAAATAAGGCCTTCTACCGCTGCTACTGTCCAGCGCCGAACGGGCCGCTTCCATCATTGCCCGCCCACCCGATGCGTGCACATTGACCATCCAAACATCAAGTGCTGCTGCCGCTCGAACAGCCTGGGCGCAAGTGTTGGGGATATCATGAAACTTGAGGTCTAGAAATATCTCAAATCCCAACTCCCGAAGCGCCCTCACCAAAACCGGGCCGCAGCTCGTAAACAGTTCTTTTCCTACCTTTAAATGGCACTTGCTAGGATCCAACTGTCTGGCCAGCGTTAACGCTGCGTCAGCATAATGATAATCAAGAGCGACAATAATTTTTGTAGTGGTCATCATTAAGATACATCCCTGCTATCAAAAGCACCAATCTGAATAAAAGCCGTGGCCAATTTCATTACTCTCCCTCCTGCCCGTAAATAGGCTTAATTTTTCCCCATTGCTGGCACCCCGGGCACAACCAGACTAAGCTGCGGCCCGAATAACCGCAAACAGTACATCGATGTACGGGTTTCGTTTCAATGAGTTGCGCCGTAACACTACGTAATTCAGATAAATCCTCATTGCTCTGCCCTACTTTTGCCGAAGCCTCAATTTGCATATCAATTAAACGTAACAGCCCGCGTAATGACGGCCGAGATTTTAACTGCTCTTTGATCAACCGGTTCGCCTCCTGCTTTTGGCCCGCAATTCCCTGCAGTATATCGACAGCCGTGATCACCAGTGTAATTGAAGGGTTTTGCGCTATGCAATCCGTTAAATAGCTCATAAAAACGTCTTGTTTACCTAGCTGCTTATAGCAATGAGATAATTGTGGTATCGCCTCTGGCAAATAACTTATATCTTGATCTTTGACCCTTCGCAGCGCCTTGATTGCTTCCTTAAAATTACCCGCATCGGTTTCGATACGTCCTTTTAGCAAGCTTGCACGAACTGAATTTTGGTCATAGCTCAGAGCACGTTTTAATGCTCTGCGGGCAAGGTTTATTTCATTCTCTGCCAACGCTTCGAGGGCCTTCTCACAACTATAGTGTGCGAGAACGGGACGAATTTCTGCTGCTTTTCTCGGCAATAATACCAGTGCAGCCCCAATCGCTTTATCCCATTCTTTTTCACGCTGGTAAACTTGCATGAGCAACTCAGTGCTGCGCCATTTCACCTCTCCAGACTCTCGACTCAGCTCTTCAAGCAAACGTTCGGCGCGATCTAATAAGCCCGCCACCATATAATCATTTGCCAATTCAAACTGTATCAGTAATAACTTATCGCGCGGCAGGTCTGAACGCGCTAATAGGCCCTGGTGCAGATGTGTCGCTTTATCAACCTCGCCTCGAGTTCTAAACAGCCGTCCTAAAGCAAGATGAATATCGGCCGTATTTCCCTGAGGATCTAATGCGTTTAAAAACTTTTCGATGGACTCATCAGACTGCTCTTTAATAAAAATATCAAGCCCACCTAAATAGCCTTTAGAAAGCGCTAAACCACTGCGAGCCTTCCTCTTGCCTTGCTGAGAACCAAGCCACCAACCACAGCCGACGGCAACAAGCAATGCAGTTAATAGCAGTAAATCAGGCATCCCCGCACTCGCTATTCCCCTGGAGTTCCCGCTCGCAATTTCGCTAGCTGTCGATGACACTGTTCAAGTTGACGTTTCGAGATTAACAGTTGCGCTTTTTGTTTTGCAGCCAAAATTGAACTTAGCAATAAACTCAACCCAACCCCAAAGGCAAAGGCTATAACCATCCAAACCGATAAGCTGGCCTCTGGCAAGGTAAAAAACACCAGGGATAAAGGTACTTCCGACGTGTTTTCAACTCGAAATAGAAGACTCCAATAAAAGACTGTAATTAAAATTAAAGCTGTTACGATGCGCTTAATCCATCTCATAGCAAACCTTTATTTTTTGATGAAAGCCACCCCTGTAAAGCAGAGCCAATCTTACTAAAACACAGTCGTCTGCTATTTTACAGACCAGTAGGCGAACATGCGTCACAAAAAGCGCATATAACAAAACGGCACGCCAATAAGCGTGCCGTTTAGGTCTATCAAGTATCCACTTTTCGAGACTATTTTGCTAGGCCAAATGCAGCGTACCCAGCAGACAGAGTCTACTTACTGACATCTACCTGCTCTCGCAGCTCCTTACCCGGCTTGAAGTGGGGCACATACTTACCCGACAACTGCACTGAATCTCCCGTTTTTGGGTTACGGCCAGTACGTGGTGATCGGTAGTGCAACGAGAAACTCCCGAAGCCACGAATCTCAATACGCTCACCGCTAGACAAACTATGAGCCATCATGTCTAAAATCGCCTTGACCGCCAATTCTACATCTCTCACCGACAGCTGCGATTGCTTAGCCACAATATACTCTATCAATTCAGACTTCGTCATAGCTTCTTCCTGATACCTGTTTCGTAGAATACCAATAGTATAAACCAGAATAGACTGCTTAACCCAACGGGTTAAGCATTTCTATTTACTCGCTATCCTGACCTTGGTTTTCCATTTGCGCTTTGATCAACTCACCAATAGTGGTAGGTCCAGCACGCTCAGCAGGACGTTGGCGCATTTCCTTCATCGCCGTTTTCTCTTCCTCTACATCTTTGGCTTTAATCGACAGACTGATGGTACGGTTCTTACGGTCAACATTGACAATTTTACATTCAACCTGATCACCTTCCTTCACTGCCTCACGGGCATCATCGAGCTTCTCACGGCTAATTTCTGATACTTTAAGCGTACCTTCAACACCTTCCGCCAACTCAATAGTGACCAGTTTAGTATCAACCACTTTAGCGGTACCAGTGACGATGCTGCCCTTATCGCTAACTGCAACGAATTCTGCGAATGGATCGTTATCCAATTGCTTGATGCCTAAAGAAATACGCTCTCTTTCAGGATCAATTGACAGGATAACGGTTTCAATTTCATCGCCTTTCTTAAAGCTACGCACCGCTTCTTCACCGGTATCATTCCATGAGATGTCCGACATGTGCACCAGACCATCAATACCACCATCCAGGCCGATGAAAATGCCAAAATCAGTAATAGATTTGATGGTGCCAGAAATTTTTGTTCCCTTGGCATGGCCCGCAGCAAATTCTTCCCATGGATTAGGCACACATTGTTTCACACCCAGAGATATACGACGACGTTCTTCGTCGATATCCAGGATCATCACTTCAATTTCTTCACCCGCTTGTACGAGCTTTGAAGGATGCACGTTTTTATTAGTCCAATCCATTTCGGAAACGTGAATCAAGCCTTCGATACCTTCTTCAATCTCCGCAAAACAGCCGTAATCAGTAAGGTTAGTCACTCGCGCCTTGACCTTGGTATTTTCAGGATAACGCGCTTTGATTTCACCCCATGGATCGTCGCCCAGCTGTTTCAGGCCTAGGGATACTCGGTTCTTCTCTTTGTCGAATTTCAATACCTTAACTTTGATCTCATCGCCAATAGCAACGATTTCGCTCGGATGCTTAATCCGTTTCCAGGCCATATCGGTAATGTGCAACAGACCGTCAACACCACCCAAATCAACAAAGGCGCCGTAATCGGTAAGGTTTTTCACGATACCGTCGACACTCATGCCCTCTTCCAGCGTCGCCAGAAGTTGATCACGATCAGCACTGTTTTCTTTCTCTAGTACTGCACGGCGTGAGACTACGACGTTATTGCGTTTTTGGTCTAGCTTGATAACCTTAAACTCAAGCGCTTTACCTTCAAGGTGAATCGGCTCGCGAATCGGTCGAACATCGACCAAAGAACCCGGCAAAAAGGCGCGCACTTCATTTAAATCGACAGTAAAGCCGCCTTTTACTTTGCCATTGATCACACCGGTAACCATTTCGCCCGCTTCATAGGCTTTTTCCAGCACTTCCCAAGACTCGGCGCGGCGGGCTTTTTCACGGGAAAGACGGGTTTCACCGAACCCATCTTCTAAACTTTCCAGGGCAACTCGTACTTCATCGCCAACATTTAACTCTAATTCACCGGATTCAGTGATAAATTGATTCCGCGGAATAAATCCTTCTGATTTTAGGCCCGCATTAACGGTGACCCAATCGTTATCTATCGCTACCACAACCCCAGAAATAATGGAGCCTGGTTTCATTTCAACTGACTTTAAACTTTCTTCAAATAGGTCTGCAAAGCTCTCGCTCATCATATTTACCTGTATCATTACGACATAAATGACGACTAACCGCCACTTACTTAACCATGCATCCAGCTATCTGCATGGGTCTATTGGTCAATGCCCAGACGCGCACAGCTGGTTTAATTGCGCTATCCAGACCATCTTAAATAGTGCTGATTAAGACTTTTTTCTTCACCTCAATCATCACCCGTTCAAATACTTCTTCAATCCCGAGATTCGTACTATCCAACACTAGAGAATCGGGGGCAGGCCGCAGTGGTGAAACGCTCCGATTCGCGTCTCTTTCATCGCGTTTTTGGATATCCTCGAAAAGATCGCGAAGGCTAACATCAAAACCCTTTTCTTTCAACTGGTTATGACGCCTTTTTGCTCGTTCCCCAGCACTTGCCGTTAAAAACACCTTAACCGCCGCATCGGTGAAAACCACCGTGCCCATATCGCGCCCATCGGCTACTAATCCTGGCACCTCCCTGAATGCTCTTTGCCTTTCCAACAACGCCGCTCGAACCTTGGCAAAAGCCGCAACTATCGAGGCATTGTTACCACAGCCCTCCTCGCGAATATCCTCGCTGACATCCTCACCTTCTAAGATGACGCGACAAACGGGTGTATCAGTCACCGCTAAAAACTGCACATCCAAATGAGCAGCCAAAACCTCTAAAGCAACTTCATCCGTCATTTGTACTGCATGCCATTCAGCGGCCAGAGCGAGTACGCGGTAAAGTGCCCCGCTATCCAATAAATGCCAACCCAACTCCTTTGCCAACAAATAACTAATAGTTCCCTTACCAGAACCACCAGGCCCGTCAATAGTAATCACTGGTACTAAATTTTCTGTCATGCGTTTTTTGCTTCCCGAATCTGCATACCTACGCGGTTCGCCAATTCCACAAAATTGGGAAAAGAGGTGGCGACGTTGGCACAGTTACGAATGACAATCTCTCCGCTCGCCATCAACGCGGCTACCGAAAATGCCATCGCAATACGATGATCACCATGACTATCCACCATTCCACCCTTTATAACACCACCCTTAATCCGCATACCATCAGGGGTAGGCTGTGCATCAACCCCCAGCGCCACTAGGCCATCAGCCATCACCTGAATGCGATCACTTTCCTTCACTCTTAACTCTTCAGCGCCCTCTAATACAGTCGTGCCTTCAGCGCAGGCTGCCGCAATAAACAATACGGGAAACTCATCAATTGCCAAGGGTACTTGATCCTGCGGGATAGCAATTGCTCGTAACGGGGCGTAGCGCACTCGAATATCTGCGACGGGCTCACCGCCAGCGATACGGGTGCTTAAAAATTCAATATCGGCACCCATCTGCTGTAAGATATTTATTACGCCTGTGCGCGTAGGGTTGATGCCGACATGCTCCAGGGTCAAATCAGATCCTGGCACAATACTCGCTGCCACTAAAAAAAACGCCGCCGATGAGATATCCGCCGGGACATCGATAGCACCACCTTTGAGCGTCCCACCACCCTGCAAGCTAATTTCCCGTTGCGTGTCCGACAGTTGTTTAATATTTACTTTATAACCAAACCCCGTCAGCATTCGTTCGGTATGATCTCTGGTAGGTGCGGGTTCTATTACGGTGGTAATGCCTTGTGCATATAGGCCCGCCAATAATAGGCTAGATTTTACCTGCGCACTGGCAACCGGCATATCATAGTGAATGCCATGAATTGTACTGCCGCCTTTAATCCTCATCGGAGGTTTACCCGCTTGGGTGTCAATGATGGCCCCCATTTCACGCAGAGGTTTTGCCACTCGCTCCATTGGTCGAGCGGAAAGGGACTCATCCCCAGTTAATTCAACCGTAAAGGATTGAGCCGAGAGTAAACCTGCTAGCAGCCGCATGGAGGTGCCTGAATTACCTAAATAAAGCGCGCCCGGAGATTTTTTCAGACCATGTAATCCAACACCATAGATTTTCACCTTGCCCTGGTGCGGCCCTTCGATAACCACACCCATGTCACGAAAGGCTTGCAGTGTTGCCAGGCTATCTTCGCCTTCCAAAAATCCTGTAACCTCGGTTTCACCCTCGGCGATCGCGCCCAACATAATAGAACGATGAGAAATAGATTTGTCGCCCGGCACACGAATACTGCCGCTGAGGGGACGGCCTTGCTTGGCAAAAAAGGTGGTATCGCTTGCTGTCATAGACTCTACATAGGCCCGATGAGCCAATAATTTAGTGAAATGATCGCGCGCTGCTTTGGCGCGGGTAAAAATGCCCATCATGGCTTTGCTGTCTTGTTGCTCTAGCGCAACCCGCAACTCAGCCACTCCTTGCGAAAACTTATCCAGACTATGTAGCACCGCCTGCCGATTGGCCAGAAAAATATCATGCCACATGGTCGGATCACTGGATGCAATACGGGTAAAATCTCGAAAACCACCAGCGGCGTAACGGAAAATCTCCTGATTTTCATCTTGCTTAGCCAGGGTATCCACCAACGAATAGGCTAATAAATGCGGCAGATGGCTGGTCGCTGCTAATATCTGGTCATGCTGCTGCACATCCATTTCTAACACTTGAGCCCCGACGGCTTGCCATAACTCTTGGACCATGGCTAACGCATGCGCCGAAGTGTTGGGCAAAGGCGTTAAAATAACTTTGTGCCGTTGATAAAGTGCTGCATCAACTGCATCAATACCACTTTTCTCTGAGCCGGCAATGGGATGTCCCGGCACAAAGTTATCCGGTACGGTTTTAAACACTTGCTGCAGCGCCTCAACAACGATGCCCTTTGCGCTACCGGCATCGGTCACCACAGTTTGCTCACCCAGTACATCAGCAATCTGTCTTAAAACTTTTTCGATACTCAGTACAGGGGTCGCAATCACCACCAGATCAGCATCCACCACGGCATCTTTAGGATCAAGCGCATAAGAATCAATTACCCCCAGCTCAACTGCCCGCTTTAGGTTAAACTCATTGCGGCCCACACCAATGACGGTCTTCGCTGCTCCGACATGACGTGCAGCCTTCGCCAGTGAGCCGCCAATCAGCCCAATACCAATAATAACCAATCGGTTCAGGGGTAATGATGAAATAATTTCTTGAGTCATAGAACTGCGAGATATTGGCTACTATAAAATACCGCTTACGCGCTAAAGCACGGCAATGGGGTAAGAACCGAGCAGTTTGAGTTCGGCCGCTTCGTCGGCAATCTTATCCAATACCGTCTTGATCTTTGGATCCTGATAATGCCCTTCAAAATCGACAAAAAAAACATAAGTCCAGGTGCCGGTACGCGAAGGCCTAGTTTCCACCCGGGTCAACATAATGCCTGCTTCCTGAAATGGCTTAAGCACTAAATACAGAGCACCGGGTTTATTACGCATGGCAATAATCACGGAGGTTTTATCGCTACCACTGGCCGCGACTGATTGCTGTCCGACAATTAAGAATCGCGTTGCGTTATCCGGCTCGTCTTCGATATTCATCACCAGTTTATTGAGGTGATAAGTTTCTGCCGCCATATCGCCTGCAATCGCTGCCGTCAACTCCGACTCGTCGCTATCTGCCACCAGTCGTGCGGCTTCAGCATTGCTGCCAACGCTAATACGCTCAGCATTTGGCATGTGCGTATTCAACCATTTCCGGCACTGGGCCAAAGATTGTTCATGCGAATAAATACGTTTTATGTTACCGATCGTCAGATCCCGCTTAACCAGAAGATGATGATGAATGCGTAATTCAACCTCTCCACAAATTTTCAACGAAGACTTCATAAAACTATCAAGCGTCGAATTCACCATACCTTCAGTGGAGTTCTCTACCGGCACCACACCATAATTGGCAGTACCCGATTCCACTTCTCTAAATACGTCATCAATAGCCGCCAAGGGGGCGCTAACCACGGAATGGCCAAAGTGTTTAAGCGCCGCAGCCTGAGTAAATGTCCCTTCTGGCCCCAGAAAAGCAATTCGTAGCGGCTGCTCCATCGCCAGACAGACCGACATCACTTCCCGAAAGATGCGGGCCATTTCTTCGTCCGCTACCGGCCCGGTATTACGCGCCATGATTTCCCGCAGCACCTGCGCCTCACGTTCAGGACGGTAGAATACCGTTGTTTCCTTCTTGGCGTTCATCTTCACTTCTGCGACCTGCTGTGCGCAGCTTGCTCGCGCATTGATCAGACGCTGAATTTCAGCATCAATTTGATCAATCTGCTGACGTATTTGACTCAGTTGTTGTTCAGAATCAGCTTTACTCATATAGCTTCGTTCTAATTACCCGTTATTCTGTCGCGTTCGCGTCGTCACTGACGACGCCCTCAGCTGCATTTTCATCTTCTTCAGGCTCTTCGATACGCTCCACACCGACCAGCTTTTCATCTGCACTGACTTTAATCAAAGTGACGCCCTGAGTATTTCTGCCCAACACTGAAATTTCATCGGTACGCGTGCGCACCAGCGTTCCTTTATTACTGATCAACATAATTTCATCGCCATCCACAACCGGCACCGCACCCACCAGTTCACCGTTACGCTTACTGGTTTGCATGGCGATGACGCCGGACCCACCGCGATTATGCACTGGGAACTCTTCCATGTCAGTACGTTTACCGTACCCCTTCGCACTCACACAAAGTACTCGTACATTTTCTTCTGGAATAATCAGTGATATTACCCGCTGCCCTCCTTTTAGACGAATACCACGTACACCGCGGGCTGTTCGCCCCATCGGCCTCACATCGGCTTCGTTGAAACGCACCGCTTTACCGGAATTACTACACAGCATAATATCTTTGTTGCCATCGGTAATCGCAGCACCAATCAGCGTATCATCTTCATTGAGATCAACTGCAATCAAACCGGAGCTGCGCTGTCGTGCAAAATTCATCAATGCAGTTTTTTTCACAGTACCACTCGCCGTTGCCATAAAGATGAAGTGATTCTCGGTATACTCGTGCACTGGCAATACGGTAGTAATGCGTTCATCTTCTGCTAACGGCAATAAATTCACCATCGGTCGCCCCTTGGCGGTTCTGCTCGCCACCGGTATCTGGTACACCTTCAGCCAATATACTTTGCCTCGATTCGAGAAGCACAGAATAGTGTCGTGCGTACTGGCAACCAAAATGTGTTCGACAAAATCCTCATCTTTCACCGCTGCCGCCATCTTACCTTTCCCGCCACGACGCTGCGCCTGGTAGGTATCGACTGGCTGAGTCTTAGCATAGCCGCCATGCGACAGGGTAACCACCATATCCTCTTCTGTAATCAAGTCTTCCAAAGTCAGGTCTTGCTGGCTATGCATAATTTCTGTGCGCCGTTCGTCGCCAAACTGCTCTTTGACCTCCTCCAGCTCTTCACGGATCACCTGCATCAAACGCTCACGACTTTCCAATATTTCGAGCAACCCAGTGATTCGGTCTATCAGCTCTTTATACTCGGCAACCAGTTTTTCCTGCTCCAGACCCGTCAAACGATGTAAACGTAAATCTAGAATGGCTTGCGCCTGTTCCGGGCTCAGATAGTATTTGCCATCACGATAGCCATACTGAGGCTCCAGCGTGTCAGGCCGGCAAACATCCGCTCCAGACCGCTCCAGCATGTCCATTACCGCGCCAGGAGCCCAGGCTTCCGCCAATAATTTTTCCTTCGCTTCTGCAGAACTAGGCGAGGCTTTAATCAATGCGATAACCGGGTCGATATTGGACAGCGCCACTGCCTGCCCTTCCAAAATATGCCCCCGTTCACGCGCTTTACGTAATTCATAGATAGTACGCCGTGTCACTACCTCACGGCGATGGCGTACAAAAGCATTGAGTAATTGCTTGAGATTAAGCGTTTTTGGTTGCCCATCCACCAGCGCCACAACGTTGATACCAAACACGTTTTGCATCTGGGTTTGCGCATACAAATTATTCAGTATCACTTCCGGCACTTCACCACGGCGTAACTCAATAACAATGCGCATACCATCCTTGTCGGACTCATCTCGTAACTCTGAAATACCCTGCAGCTGCTTTTCTTTGACCAGGTCAGCAATTTTTTCGATCAAGCGCGCCTTATTCACCTGATAAGGTAACTCCGTCACCACCAGGGTGTGCTTGCCGCTTTTGTCGTCAGTTTCAATATGGTGTCGTGCCCGCAAATAGATACGCCCACGCCCGGTACGATAGGCCTCGACGATACCGGCGCGACCATTAATAAAAGCCGCCGTCGGAAAATCAGGTCCGGGAATATGCTCCATTAATTCCATCAGCTCGATATCGGGGTTATCCATGATGGCCAGACAACCGTTAATCACTTCGGTTAAATTGTGTGGTGGGATATTGGTCGCCATACCAACCGCTATACCGGAGGAACCATTAACCAATAAATTGGGAATACGGGTGGGCATGACCTCCGGAATCATTTCCGTGCCATCATAGTTAGGCACATAATCCACGGTTTCTTTATCCAGATCGGCCAAGATCTGATGAGAAATTTTGTCCATGCGAATTTCGGTGTATCGCATCGCCGCTGCCGAGTCACCATCCACCGAACCAAAGTTACCCTGCCCGTCCACCAGCATGTAGCGCATAGAGAAGGGCTGCGCCATGCGTACGATGGTGTCATAGACGGCAGTATCACCATGCGGGTGATATTTACCAATCACATCACCCACCACCCGTGCTGATTTTTTATAAGGCTTATTGAAATCGTTGCCCAACACGCTCATCGCGAATAACACCCGACGATGCACAGGTTTCAACCCATCGCGCACATCCGGCAAAGCCCGCCCGACAATTACGCTCATTGCATAATCGAGATAAGATTGCTTCAGCTCGTTTTCGATATTGACGGGTAAAATTTCTTTGGCTAACTCGCCCATAGAGGTCGGTATCCTGTTCCACTGATTCTTTTTAATATCCGGCTAGTAATTAGCCGATGGAAGCGGCCCACAAGTCTCAATCCGGGCCAGCTCAAAAGGAAGCGATTCTAGCATAGAAAGCGTTAAGATTTCATAATAGCCTGCGCTAAAAACTGAAATATCAAGATGCTGTTGGCATCCGTCGTCACAGGAAGTCCTGAACAGCATATTCACAAGTCTGCTGGACAGAA
Source organism: Pseudomonadales bacterium (assembly GCA_024234615.1). Taxonomy (NCBI): domain Bacteria; kingdom Pseudomonadati; phylum Pseudomonadota; class Gammaproteobacteria; order Pseudomonadales; species Pseudomonadales bacterium. The sequence goes on along the minus strand of JACKNY010000001.1, from coordinate 810,414 downwards.
TAATCCCCAGATGAAACAATCGCTCGCTGCCATTCCAGAAGAGCAACCAAATACGCTAACCGCAATGCCAAAGCAAACAGTCGACAATCTAATTCATGCCAAATGGGTGATCCCAGTCAACCCCAGCAACCGGATTTTAGTCAATCACGCCATTGCCATTAAGCAAGGGGTGATTTTGGATATTCTCGATTCCACCCAGGCGGAAAAAACCTATAAATCCAGTAAAACCTATCGGTTGGATTCTCACGCATTGATTCCAGGTCTGATCAATGCCCACGGCCATGCCAGCATGACGCTATTCCGAGGCTTGGCTGATGATCTACCCTTAATGAGCTGGCTGAACAATCATATCTGGCCCGCCGAACGACGCTGGGTTAGTGAAGAATTTGTCGCTGACGGCACGGAACTGGCAATTGCGGAAATGCTACTCAGCGGCACCACCTGTTTCAGCGATATGTACTTTTATCCCAATGTAGTCGCAAAAATGGCTCATAAGCATAAAATACGCGCGCATATCATGATGCCCATTCTCGAATTTCCCAGTGCCTGGGCCGAAAATGCAGAAGAATACATACACAAGGGCCTAACGATTCACGATGATTATCGGCACCATGATTTGATTAATATCGGCTTTGGGCCGCACGCTCCCTATACTGTATCGGACGAATCTTTGGAACGAATCAGAATGCTCTCGGATGAGTTGGATGCGTTTATTCATATTCACCTGCATGAAACCAGCCATGAAATAGAAGAATCAATACGCCAGTTCGGTGAACGCCCCTTGCAACGTCTCCATAGGCTTGGCCTGCTGTCACCACGGCTGCAATGTGTTCACATGACACAAATTAACGACGACGACATACAGCTGTTAAAGGAAAATGGCTGCCACGTCGTGCATTGTCCTGAATCAAACCTGAAACTGGCTAGCGGTTTCTGCCCCATCACTCAGTTAAACGAGGCAGGTATTAATGTAGCGCTTGGCACCGATGGCGCGGCCAGCAACAATGATCTGGATATGCTCGGTGAAGCCAAAACAGCAGCGCTTCTCGCCAAGGGAGTATCACAGAACGCCACATCAATTCCTGCTCATCAAGCGTTACGCATGGCAACCTATAATGGCGCGAAAGCCTTGGGTTTAGAGGCCAGCATTGGCAGTCTGGAGCCCAACAAAAGCGCCGACATGATAGCCATCGATCTAAGCCATCTTATCGACCAGCCGATCTACGATCCTATCTCACACCTCATCTACAACGGCTGCGGCCAAAAAGTGTCACATGTCTGGGTTAAGGGTAAAATGCTAGTAGATCAAGGCGAACTGATATCGATCGATATCAAAACACTGCAGTTTAAAGTATCCCAATGGCGCGACAAAATCAGAATCGCCGAGAACCAACAAAGTATGAGTTTTTAGCGACGCATAACTTTTGATAGGTAACAATCAATGCCAAAAATCCAAGCTAAAATCCAACCTGTCCGCAGCGAAAATGTTGATCGCGCCGAAATAGCCAAGTTTGAGGCTATCGCCAACCGTTGGTGGGATGCCGAAAGCGAGTTCAAGCCGCTGCACCAAATCAACCCGCTTAGACTTAACTTTATCGATCAAATTGTACAATTAAGCGGCAAAAAAGTGCTCGATGTAGGTTGTGGGGGCGGTATTCTTTCCGAGTCTATGGCTGAGCGAGGTGCTCAAGTGACCGGCATTGATATGGGCGAAACACCCATCAACGTGGCAAAACTTCACAGTTTGGAATCCGGCACGAAGGTCGAGTACTTACAAATCAGCGCCGAATCCCTCGCCGAGCAACGCGCTAATAGCCCCGATCAGCAGTTTGATGTCATCACCTGTTTGGAAATGCTCGAGCATGTTCCTGATCCCAGCTCGGTCATCAATGCCTGCGCGAGCATGCTCAAACCCGGCGGACACTTGTTCCTCTCTACCATTAACCGTAACCCTAAAGCCTATATGTTCGCCATCGTGGGAGCGGAGTACGTACTCAAACTACTACCACGCGGCACTCATGATTACGCAAAGTTTATTCGACCATCTGAGCTTGCGACCTGGGTCAGAGAGGCCCAGCTAGACCTACAGCAAATGATAGGGCTCGTTTACAACCCCCTCACGCAGCACTATAAACTGGCGGACGATGTCGATGTGAATTACATGATGCATGCGACCAAAGCCGAATGAACCATAAACCAACGTCACTCGCCAACCTGAAGGCAGTGCTTTTCGATTTGGATGGCACGTTGCTCGACACGGCCCAAGATCTCGCACAAGCACTTAATAGACTTTTGCAACAGGAAGGCAAGCCTACGCTTGCTTACGAGCAAATTCGCCAAGTCGTTTCAAATGGCGGCAACGCAATGGTGTCATTGGGTTTTAGCACCAGCCCAGGTACTGCGGAACATCAGGCACTTTATCAAAGACTACTGGATATCTACGAACAACAGCTCACAGCGCAGACCGCCCCCTTTCCCGGTATCACAGCGTTATTAGCTACGCTTGGTCAGTTTGGTCTGCCTTGGGGAGTGGTGACGAATAAACCAAGTCTTTACTCGGTGCCGATCATGGCGCAAATGAATCTCGAACCACCCTGTTCAGCATTGGTCTGCGCCGATCAAGTAGCCGAGCGAAAACCACATCCTGAATCAATGTTGCTGGCGTGCCAACAGCTTGGTTGCCCCCCCGAACAAGCTCTCTATGTGGGCGACCACCAGCGTGATATTGAGGCCGGTCGTAACGCTGGTATGATTACTGTCGCGGCATTATACGGCTATATCGAGGCCAACGATGACCCTCAGAGCTGGGATGCGGATTACTACATTAACCACCCAGACGAATTAACTGAATTGCTTCATAACTATTTATAGTGGCTTATCACTTCTCCATACAGGACTATATTTTGACTGCAATACGTGACTACCAACCTAGCAAAGAACTATTAAAAAGCCGTGTCATTCTCGTTACTGGGGCAGGTGATGGGATCGGACGCGTAGCCGCTAAAACCTTTGCTGAATACGGAGCAACCGTTATATTACTGGGCCGTACCAGCAAAAAATTGGAGGCCGTGTATGATGAGATCGTCGCACAGGGTTCGCCACAACCTTTGATTCACCCTCTCGACCTTGAACTTGCCACTCCCGATGATTATGACTTGCTCGCCAGCGCTATCAGCGACGAACTGGGGCGACTAGACGGAGTTTTGCACAACGCCAGTATTCTTGGTAAAAGAACACCTATCGCCAATTACGACATCAATAGCTGGTGTCAGGTGATGCACGTCAATGTCACCGCGCAGTTTATGCTGACCCAGGCGCTGCTGCCGCTCCTAGAAAAGTCCGAGGATGCCTCTATTATCTTCACCTCCTCTGGAGTCGGTCGCAAAAGCCGTGCATTCTGGGGTGCCTATGCCGTTTCCAAATTCGCCACAGAAGGCTTAATGGAAACACTGGCTGACGAGTTGGATGGTGTCACCAATATTCGCGTGAACTGCATAAACCCTGGGGCTACCCGTACCCGCATGAGAGCTCAGGCCTACCCCGCCGAAGATGTAAAACTCAACCCCTACCCAGAGCAGATTATGGGCACCTATCTTTACCTGATGGGGCCAGACAGTAAAACAGTACAAGGCCAGTCACTTAACGCGCAATAAAGTCCTGATGTGTGGCGACAATATTTTGTCGCCACACATCAGGACTGCTCGTCTGCGAAACGAAAATTTCTGTCAAACTATTGACAATACATCTATCCATTTGTTTTTTATGATTATTTTCTAGCATAAAAAGCTGGCACAAAATTCGCAATACCTCCTTAGACGTAACATTTAGCACTTCACACAACAATCGTTTTCGCTAAATCAGGATGGATAAAGGAATCAATATGGCCAGCTCGCTACACAGTGACAACGTTTTTAATCTCACCCAAAGATTAGAACCGGCTCGCGCCCAGTTCTCCGAAAAGCAAATGAAGAAGCGCGAGATGTTACTTAGCCTGACACGCGACCTGCAAACCTCTTTGGAAATCGATGAAATCTTACCTTTATTTCTAAATCGATTGCGTACGCTGATACCTGTTGACGGCCTAAGTTACACCCAGAGTGATTCCTCAATTCGATTTACTTCTGCCATTCAGGGTAAGCATAAAATCAGTTACCAACTCAACGCTGATCAGGGAGACTTAGGCACCCTGGTATTCACACGCCACCGCCCCTATCAGCAAAAAGAACTAGACGTGTTAGAAAACCTAATGCCATGCCTGCTCTATCCATTGCGTAATTCTTTGAAATATCATCAGGCAGTAACCGCCGCCTCTACCGACGCCTTAACCCAGTGCGGAAATCGACAAGCTCTCGACTCGGCATTGCACAGGGAAATCGATTTAGCCCAGCGCGACCAAATACCATTGTCGGTGATTCTATTCGATTTTGATCACTTTAAGCAGATCAATGATAAACTCGGGCATCAGGGCGGCGATCAGGTTCTCAAACTTGCTTGCGCGAACATTCAAAACAGTATGCGAAAAACTGATTTACTGTTTCGCTATGGCGGTGAAGAGTTTTTAATTCTGTTACACAAAACCGACCAAGAAGGCGCGCTTAAAATCGCTGAAAAAATTCGTGAGCAGATAGCAACCGCTGATATGAACTTTAAAGACCAGCCCGTTGCCGTAACCATCAGCCTAGGCGTAGCGACACTGGCAGAATACGACGGCATCAGCTCATTAATAGAGCGTGCCGATAAAGCCCTTTATAACGCCAAGCGGCGAGGCCGAAATCAAGTTTGTTTTGGCAGCTAGGCTGGCCTACAGCGCATAAACCAAGTCGAAGAAAGCTGCGAAACCAGCTCTTCGCCACGCAGAATCCGGTTATCGAGCTTGATCATGCCCTCGTGATCCCGGCTTTTGAGTTGCCGTGCTTCGGTTATTTCCGTTTCTGAGCGCAACACATCGCCCGCATAAACCGGCTTAAACCAACGGATACTATCCCAGCCCGGCGATACAATGATCTGGGCATTGGGAAAGGCATCCTTACTCATTCTGCGCCAGATCGCTGATATTTGTGGCCCTGAGGCGATAACCCCATCCCAACCTAACGCTCTTGCTTTGATTTCATCCAGATGGAATGGCTCTGGATCATAAAGACGCGCAAATGCTAGCATATCCTCTATTTTCATTTCCCAGCAACCATACTCAAAGCGGTCGCCTAGAGAAAAATCCTCTAACCATTGATGATTCAGAAATGGCGCTGATATTGTCTTCATTGTTCCCCCATCATTGACACCGACCTTAGCACCACTCACAAAGGCTTAAAGATACGCCCCAACGGTTTACGATAAACATCTGGTATAGGCTGACTTTTGAGTTTATCCGCATCTATACAGGTGGTCTTGGTTTTTGCGTCAACACAAATAACACCATTGACATCAAATACATAACGAATACCCAACGAGCTGCGGCCCAGATGAAAACAGGTAACCTTGATCACCGGACGGTCGCCAAATCGCAGCGGAGCGCGAAAATCAATTTCTGTATGCACCATTGGGAAGGCGATACGCTTTTCCTGAATTAACAGATAATAGCGCTCGCCAATATATTCTTCCCAAAGATTTTCAAAGGCCTCATGGATAAAGTTATTAATCCGCGGATAATAAGCAATTCCCGCCGGATCAACATCACCGAAGCGTACCAGCCGCCGCGTAATAAAGACTTCACCGCCGCCTTGCTGTGACTGCTCAGAATTCAACATGTTCGTTGCCTTTGACATCCTCCTGGTTAACTCGCTGCTTTCAATGCTGCAATCGCCGCTTCATAGTTTGGTTCCTGTGTGATTTCAGGCACCAATTCGGAATAAGCCACTTTGCCCGAAGAATCTATCACGACCACCGCACGTGCACATAGGCCGCGCAAAGGACCTTCAGTCAGCAAGACACCGTAATCTTTCGCAAATTTACGGGTACGCAACATTGATAGGGCGACAACATCTGGCAAACCTTCAGTGGTGCAAAACCGTCCTTGCGCAAAAGGCAGGTCCATCGAAACCACCAATACTTTGGCATTATCAACGCTCGATGCTAAACGATGAAATTCGCGCGTGGAGGATGCACAGACTGGCGTATCCAAACTCGGCACTATATTGATGAGACGTTTGCCTGGGAAATCCGCTAAACCACGGTCTGCCAGATCCGTCGCTACCAATTCAAAATCCGGCGCGACACTACCGACCGCTGGCAAATCACCATACGTATTTATTGCTGTTCCTTTAAAAGTCACTGTTGCCATAACTATTCCTCTTTTGTTGAGTTCAGATTAAAAATGTCCTGCAACCACCCCTATTAACGTCTCGGTTTGCGCCGCTGCTGCCGCTCTTGATCAGTTTTTTGCTGCTTCGATGGCAAGGAGACCTTGCGCTTCGGCAAACCCACCAAGTCATATATTACATCAACATCCTTTTGCTCCAAGTATTCCCATTGTCCAACCTTCAGTCGCGATGGCATAAATACAGGGCCGAAGCGTACCCGTTTGAGCCGGTTTACCTTAATACCTTCGGACTCCCAAAGGCGACGCACTTCGCGATTACGCCCTTCCATCAAGCAGACATAATACCAGCGATTCGCGCCTTCACCCTGCGCCTTAACAATATCGGTAAATTGCGCGGTTCCGTCTTCCAGTTCTACACCAGCCAAGAGTCGCTGTTTGGCCTCTTCTGTCACATTGCCCAGCACCCGCACCAAATATTCACGGTCAATTTGGGATGATGGGTGCATAAGTTTGTTCGCCAATTCACCATCCGTAGTAAACAATAATAATCCCGAAGTATTAAAATCCAGTCGCCCAACGGCAATCCAACGACTGTCTTTGAGCTTCGGTAAACGACTGAACACACTGGGTCTTCCCTCGGGATCTTTGGTAGTACAAATTTCACCTTCGGGTTTGTTATAGAGTAATATTTTTGTGCTCGGTTCGGCATCAGTATTTAACTTGACAAGATGGCCGTCCAGGCTAATTCTTTCATCCCCCTTCACCCGGTCGCCTAATTTTGCGACCTGACCTCCCACCCGTAATCTGCCTGCTGCAATCCAGCCCTCGATTTCGCGGCGTGAACCTAATCCCGCTCGCGCCAATACTTTTTGTAGCTTTTCGCCTTCCGTCATGAATTCTCTCTGCTGTGCTTACTGTTAGGGAGCCTTTGAATAGATACGTGTACAGCGTTTTTAGACGCCCGCCAACACAATTTTCAGTCAAGCACTTGTGGCTGTGATGTCATATCATTGTCTTCATTTTCGACAATTTCAAAGGGCTCTTCAATGTCAATCATGGCACCCTGCTCGTGCTTGGACTCTGCCTGATCCATCGCCATGTCCGCAAAATTCAATTCCGCATTAATTTTATCGAGGTCGCGAATTTCTGCGAGTGAAGGTAAATCGGATAATGTCTTCAAATTAAAGTAATCTAAAAAAAGCTTGGTGGTGACATACATTGCCGGACGTCCTGGCACATCCCGATGGCCAACAACCCTGATCCACTCTCGTTCCAGCAACGTACGAATGATATTTGAGCTGACACTGACCCCCCGCACCTCTTCAATTTCACCCCGCGTTACCGGTTGGCGGTAAGCCATCAGGGCTAAGGTTTCTAATAGTGCCCGGGAGTAACGCGCAGGTTTTTCTTCCCACAGTCGACTCACCCAGGTACCGAGATCCTGACATACTTGAAAGCGCCAGCCACTCGCCACCTCTTTCAGTTCAAATCCACGTCCTTCGTACTCTGTTACCATCTCCTTCAGCGCCGCACGAATATCTGGATGAGCGGGACGTTCGCTATCGGCAAATAACATACTCAAGCGCTCCACAGACAGAGGCTCGCCCGCCGCTAACAGCGCGCCTTCAATGATACGTTTTAACTGTGCCTGCTCGCTCATAATCAATTACTCACTATATTCTCTCATCACCCCTGTTAGCGTGCTTTAATATGAATTGGTCCAAACATCTCATTCTGGACAATTTCAATTAAAGATTCCTTGATCAATTCCATCATCGCCAAAAAAGTCACCACTACACCACGCCGTCCTTCTTCAACAGTAAACAGACTAATAAAGGGCACAAACTGATTTCCCTGCAACCGCGTAAGAATATGCGACATGCGCTCACGTGTGGAGAGCTTTTCCATCTGCACTGAGTGACTTTCAAACATTTCCGCACGTTTTAGCACCAAGGACAAACTGAGCATTAACTCCTTCAACGTCACATCTGGCAACGGCTTATTGCTCTCGAATGGCGGCACTTCGGCGCTCGCCAGGAACAGATCTCGTTCGAGGCGCGGCAGCTCATCAATGTCTTCAGCAGCCTGTTTGTAGCGCTCATATTCCTGCAATCGGCGAATCAATTCCGCACGCGGATCACCCTCGTCTTCTTCCAGAATGGCATGACGAGGCAATAGCATTCTGGATTTAATTTCCGCCAGCATCGCCGCCATCACCAGGTACTCCGCCGCCAGCTCCAACTGAATCGACTTCATTAACTCGACGTACTGCATATACTGATCCGTAATCTTAGAAACATTGATATTGAGAATATCAAGGTTCTGTCGCTTGATCAGATAGAGCAGTAAATCCAACGGTCCTTCAAAGGCCTCCAAAATAACTTCCAGCGCATCCGGCGGAATATAGAGATCCTGGGGGATTTGGGTATAGGGTTTGCCCTCAACGATCGCAAAGGGCATCTCCTGTTGTTTCTGTGGATGGGCGGCAGATAACCCCACAGCAGCCTCAGCATTTTCAACTAACTCTGTTTTTTCTGTGGAATCCTGTGCCGCACCAGTCATGGTTAATAGCCGCCTTAACGGTAAAGAAGCCCCATGGCCGCCCGTACTGTTTCCATGGTCTGGCGAGCCTCGTCCCTTGCGGCTTCACACCCCTCTGCGAGAATACCTCGTACTATATCGGGATTGTCTTCATATTCCTTCGCCCGCACCCTCATCGGCTCCAACTCCGCATTAATCGCTTCAATCACCGGCTGCTTACAATCGATACAACCGATACCCGCACTGCGACACCCTTCCTGCACCCAGTTTTGGGTCTTTTCGTCGGAATAAATTTCATGTAACTGCCATACCGGGCATTTGTCCGGATCGCCGGGATCGGTTCGCCGCACCCGCGCTGGATCCGTCTGCATGGTGCGAATTTTCTGTTCAACCATATCCGGTTCTTCACGCAAAGCAATTGTATTACCATAGGACTTCGACATTTTTTGCGCATCCAAACCGGGCATTTTAGACTCCGGGGTCAGTAGTGCCTTAGGTTCCGGTAAAATCACCTTACCACCGCCTTCAATAAAACCAATCAAGCGTTCGCGATCACTCAGAGAAATATTTTGCTGCTCCTCAACTAACGCAGCCGCTCTCTCCAGCGCCTCCAGATCGCCCTGTTGCTGAAATTGCTTTTTCAGCTGTTGATAGGCTTTGGATGCTTTTTTACCCATCTTTTTGATGGCGGCCTCCGCCTGCTCCTCAAAACCGGCATCACGGCCATACAGGTGATTGAAACGGCGTGCAATCTCGCGACACATTTCCACATGTGGCACCTGATCGGCACCCACCGGCACTGAGCCCGCACGGTATACCAGTATGTCGGCCGCCTGTAACAAGGGATAACCTAAAAAGCCATAGGTGGCGAGGTCCTTATCCTTGATCTTCTCCTGCTGTTCTTTGTAAGTCGGCACCCGCTCCAGCCAGCTCAGCGGTGTAATCATTGACAATAACAGATGCAGTTCAGCATGTTCCAATACACGGGATTGAATAAAAATAGTTGCTGAACCGGGATTAATCCCCGCTGCCAACCAGTCAATCGCCATATCCCAAACATGCTGTTGGATATCGTGCGGATTATCATAATGCGTCGTCAAAGCATGCCAATCAACGATGCAGAAAAAACATTCACTTTCGTGCTGTAATTTGACCCAGTTTTTGAGGACGCCATGATAATGGCCTAAATGTAGCTTTCCGGTCGGTCTCATACCAGATAAAACGCGGTGTTTAGATGGGGTAACGGACAAACTTAACTCCTAACCTATTAAGATATTTCGGGTGACAATTTTGACTGCCGCATTATACCGAGGATTACGTTGAATGAGCAAAGTAACTGCATCCGACAGGCGCTTTATTTAGCAGAGCATTGCGACGTAGTGCACAAAAGGACTATTCAAAAGGACTGGGGTCACCAACACCAACCCGCACCAGAGAGGGGATTTCCTCGATCAAATTCACTACCGTTGTTGCCTCCATACCGCAGTATCCACCGTCAATCACCAAATCGACGGAATGCTCCAGCACTTCTCTAATATCGTAAGGTTCAGTCAAAGGTAGATCCTGTCCGGGCAAAATTAACGAGGAACTCATCATGGGTTCGCCCAACTGTTCAAGTAACGCCTGTGTAATTCGATGATCTGGAATACGTAAACCAATAGTGCGCCGCTTCGGATGTAACAGGCGACGCGGTACTTCGCTGGTGGCACGTAAAATAAAGGTATATGCGCCGGGAGTATGAGCTTTCAGCAGACGATAAGTTGTATTGTCCACCTTGGCATAGGTTGAAACATCTGACAAATCACGACAGATCAGGGTGAAGTTGTGTTTGTCATCCAATTTGCGAATTCGACGGATACGATCTACTGCGGACTTATCACCAATATGACAGCCCAGCGCATAAGCGCAATCAGTCGGATAAACGATAACACCGCCACCATTAATAATCTCCACCGCCTGTGTAATCAAGCGGCTTTGCGGGTTATCGGGATGTATGGTGAAGAACTGGCTCATAAACGTTGATTTTCCAATTGGGCTGGCAATCTAACGATTTCGGACAATTCTGGCAAGCGCTAATTACGCAGATTTTTGCCTAAGTTAGCAGGAATTTTTTACCCCAGCAGCACCTTTGATCAAGACAACCGTGAATTTAACGCCAAAGATCCCATATCGGGACACAGGACGTGGGTATAACGGACATCTTTCCCAAATCATGCCAGGAGGAAACTGGACCATGAAAATCACTCCCGCAGGACGCATAAAAAGAGTATTTTTTACACAGCTGTTCATGATAATCGGTTACATCCTTGGTTTGCATACCAGACACTACCTCTATGCCATCACCTCCCGCGTCCTTAAAATCCCGGCAAAGCGTGTCGAGTTTGCGTCGCGTTAATTTATATTTCGCCGGATGCGCCAGAACCGCATAGCCGTTGGCAGCATGTATCCAATCCACAACCTCCTCCAGCTGTGGCCAAAAACTCTTCACATCACCAGCCTTGCCCACCCCCAAATATCTTTTATAAGCGGTCTTTAGATCCTTAACCTGTCCGGTTTCTACCAAGTACTGTGCGAAATGTGGGCGTCCAATCTGGCTCTCGGCAGCGATAGCTTTGGCCTGCGCGTAACTATCTTCGATGTTTAATTTCGCTAGACGCTCACCAATTTCCTGTGCTCGCAATTCTCTCGTTTGTGTTTGTCTTGCTACCACCTGTTGTAAAACCTCACTGTCGAGCGCGACCCCTAGCCCGACAATGTGAACTCCACTTTTGCGCCACTGACTCGACAGTTCAATACCAGCGATCAACTGGATTGACAGCGATTGTGCGATGGCACTTACCTCTGGCAATATATCAGCTCGGTCATGATCGGTAAGTGCCAGCATTTCGATATCCAAAGCGCCCGCATAGCGTACTAATTCTGTCGGCGATAACACCCCATCTGAAAGATTTGTATGACAATGCAAATCAACTTTCATATCCATTATTTTCGCTACCAACAATAGTTATAGGGCTATTGAAACATGTGACACTATGCTGGCCTAGCGATTAATTTCAATTCTTGTCATTGCTAAGCCAAAGTAGAACCTGTTATATTCACTGTCCCTGTATAAGGTGCTTAACGCTCTATTTGCCAAATTAGAGCGCTGAGTTAAACGGGAAGTTTGGTGCGCACTGGTCTGTGATTGGCTGACCTACTGCTAAACCAACGCTGCCCCCGCAACGGTGAATCGCAATATTTGTGAGAAGCCCGGAACCGGCCTTGAACAGTTCTCGAACGATGTAGCGGAGGGCTTCATCTGTAGCTGATCATGCCTTCTAAGCTTCAGCTTCAAACGATTTCCCCTCCCTCGATCGCTTAATTTTTACAGCTATTGAGGATTCTCATGAAAAATTTAATTGCAGTCGCCGTTGCCACAGCCACGGCATTTACCCCCATCATAACGCAAGCGGAACAGCGGTTGGATGATCATATTCTGGTCACCGCTACTCGCTCTGAACAAGCACTGAAAAACAGCCTTTCATCCGCGGTAATTTTATCCGAAGTTGAGATAGATAGAGCACAGGCGCAAAGCCTACCGGAACTGCTCGATCATATTCCCGGCCTCGATATCGATCACAGTGGCGGTCTAGGCAGCCTCACCTCGTTGCGCCTGCGCGGCACAGAGAATGACCACGTCTTAGTCTTGATTGATGGCGTCCGTGCTGCCAGCGCTACCAGCGGTACCACCGCATTAACACACTTGCCCGTCACTCAGATTGAACGGGTTGAATTAGTGCGCGGGCCACGCTCCAGTCTCTACGGTAGCGATGCTATTGGTGGTGTCGTGCAGATTTTTACAAAAAAAGGCAAAGGAGAATTCAAACCCTATCTCGACTTCAGCTACGGCTCACATGATACCCACATCAGCCAGGCCGGAGTGCGCGGGCTATACGGTAACACGTCCTATAGCCTGAACGGATCCTATACAGAATCGGAAGGCTATGACCGTACCTACGACAACAGTGGCGCCGACACCGACAAGGATGGCTACCGTGAATCGGCCCTATCAGCCAATATTCAACATGAGTTCGCTAACGGTATCTCCCTGGCAATGAGCTATCTGCGTAGCGAAGGCAATACCGAGCTTGACGGCAGCAATGACTCAACCGATTTCATCAACGAAAGTCGTGATCTATCGATTTCACTTCCCATCCGGGATGACCTCAAGCTTAAAGCTCAATTCGGACGCTACCGCGACAAAACCTATTCCTTCGGATTTTCCCCCGCCCTGTTCGAAACCACCCGGGATTCAGCCACGCTACAATTGGACTACTCTATGGCGGAAAACCATCAGTTAAGTTTCGGTTACGATTACCACATCGATGATGTCAGTAGCAGCGCAAACTTTATTGAGAACGAGCGCGATAATCACTCCTGGTTTGCTCAGTATCTCGGCAAAATCGAACGCTGGACCCTCGAAGCAGGATTACGCACCGATGACAATGAAGCCTTCGGCAGTTACGAAACCGGGAACCTCGCTATCGGCTATGACCTGACGGATGATATTCTGGTGAGCCTCTCCTATGGCACGGGGTTTAAATCCCCCACCTTTAATGATCTCTATTTTCCCTTCACCGATTTTGGCTGTTTCTTCGGTTCGTGCTTTACCTTTGAGGGCAACCCGAATCTCACACCAGAAGAGTCCGAATCCGTGGAGCTAATGGTGCGCGGCCAAACCGGCAACATCGGTTGGTTCGCCTCTCTCTATCAAACCGATATTGATGATCTCATTAGCCTAAGTAACGATTATTCAACTGTTGCCAACGTCGCTGAAGCCGAGATATTAGGTGGTGAAGTTGGCGCCAATCTTGATCTGTTCGGCTGGCGTACAGCAGTGACGCTAACTTACACCGACCCACGCGATAAGAGTGACGACAGCCTACTAATCAGGCGTTCACGCGCCAGTGCCAATCTGGACATCTCTAGACAATTTGGCAAACTCGATTTTGCGTTGTTTTGGCAGGTACAAAGTTATCGCCTGGATCAGGATCAAGATTTCGACGGCAGAAAAGATCGGCTGAGCGGTTATGGAACAGTCGATCTGCGTGCCCGTTATCAAATCAATAACGAACTAAGCCTAGCATTGAAGATTAACAATCTATTCGACCAAGAATACCGTTTGATCCAGCCTTTTGAAACCGAGGGAATGACAGCGGCAATTTCGGTACGTTACGAACTATAAAACAATCTCTGACCTGGAAATGACCATGACCAATGAGAAAACCAGCAAAGCCAAAGCCGACAAGCACAAACGCGCCATGCAAAAGCAAAAAGCCAAGGTCGATCAGCACATTGAAGAAGCCGCAGCAGAACGTGGTGTGCTCATTCTGCTGACCGGCAATGGCAAGGGTAAGAGCAGCTCCGCCTTTGGCATGGTGATACGCGCGCTGGGCTATGGTTTCAAAGTGGGCGTGGTTCAATTTATCAAAGGCCAGCAGCTATCCGGCGAGGAAATCTACTTGCGGGAACAATGCCCGCAGGTAGATTTTTATCAAATGGGCACAGGCTTCACCTGGGACACTCAGGATCGCGACGGCGACATTGCTGCCGCGAAAACCACCTGGGCTAAGGTCGAGCCAATGCTAAAGGATGACAGTTACCATTTGGTCGTACTGGACGAGCTCACCTACATGATTGCCTACAAATACCTGGATGAAGAACGTATTCTCAAGGCACTAAAAAACCGCCCCAAAAATCAAAGCGTGGTCATCACCGGTCGCGGCGGCGGCAGTGCTCTGCAAGAACTTGCTGATACGGTTTCTGAAATCAAGGAAATCAAACATGCTTTCAAGGCGGGAGTGAAAGCCCGTCAGGGGGTTGATTATTAACTCCTTTAGTCAATATGGGTATCAACAGCACTGTGAACGCTGAACAGCCATCCTTTACCCTAATGGTGCAAGGCACCACTTCCGATGCGGGCAAAAGTGTATTAGTTAGTGGCCTGTGCCGAGCATTAGTCCGCAGAGGTGTGTGCGTCGCCCCCTTTAAACCACAAAATATGGCGCTCAACAGTGCCGTAACTGAAGACAGCGGTGAGATAGGCCGCGCTCAAGCCGTGCAAGCGCAGGCTTGCAGGCTTGAAGCCAGCGTTGATATGAACCCGATATTACTCAAACCCAATAGCGATACGGGTGCGCAGGTTATCATCCAAGGCAAAGCGCTGACGGAAATGGACGCCATTGCCTATCATGACTACAAAGCCATTGCTAAACAGGCTGTTTTTGAGTCCTATCACCGTCTTAAGCAACGCTATAAAGTGATTATTGTTGAAGGTGCGGGTAGCCCGGCGGAAATCAATCTGCGTGACAACGATATCGCTAATATGGGCTTTGCTGAGGAGGCTGATTGCCCGGTTATTCTGATTGCCGACATTGATCGCGGCGGCGTGTTCGCTCATTTAGTGGGTACGCTCGCGCTGCTCCCCGCTTCTGAGCAAAATCGCGTGTTAGGTTTTGTGATCAATAAATTCCGTGGCGATCTGGCGCTACTGAAACCCGGCCTGGACTGGTTGGAACAACGCACCAGCAAACCCGTTTTTGGTGTCTTACCCTATTTACAAGACTTCCATTTGGAGGCCGAAGACGCCATTAGCACCCAGCAATTGATCGATCATAGCAAGGCTCAGCTTAAGGTTATTGTCCCGGTACTTTCTCGCATCAGCAACCATACGGATTTCGACCCGCTACGCCTGCACCCACAGGTAAACTTAACCTTTGTCGGGCCTGGACAAGCTATTCCCGGTGCTGACCTAATCATACTTCCTGGCAGCAAAAGTGTGATTCGCGACCTGCAATGGCTGCGCGATAACGGTTGGGAGTCCGCCATCCAAAAACATCTACGCTATGGCGGCAAACTGATGGGTATCTGCGGCGGCTTTCAAATGCTTGGTACACTCATTGAAGACCCCTTGCACATAGAAGGTTCGGTTAGCCGCGCCGAAGGACTCAGCCTTCTCGACATGAAAACCCTACTTGTCGCCGAAAAGCAATTACATCGTGTGATTGGCCGCTTAACTATTGTCGGCGACACTCCGGTGGCTGGCTATGAAATACACTGTGGTGTATCCACCGGTCCTGCCCTTAACTATCCCGCCATCCGGCTTCCCGATCGTTACGATGGTGCGGTCTCTGACGACGAACAAATCCTAGGCACTTATATGCATGGACTATTCGATAATCGCCAAGCCTGTGAAGCGCTTTTAAGCTGGGCGGGACTCAAGGCCACTCAAACACCGGATTACTTTCTGCGCAAGGAGGTTGATCTCGAAAGGCTAGCCGATACGCTGGAGGAGCACTTGGATTTAACAAAAATATTCGACTTAGCGGCAACCCATGCTTGAGCTAATTCTAGGCGGCGCGCGCTCAGGCAAAAGTCGACTGGCAGAGCAGCACGCCATCGCTAGTAAAAAACAACTGGTTTACATCGCAACCGCCGAAGAGGGAGATGCAGAAATGGCGCAACGTATCAGGCAACACCGCGAACGGCGTGATAATCGTTGGTTAGTGATTGAAGAACCCCTTGAGCTAACTGTGGTGCTCAGTCGCGAGGCTGCGAAAGACCGTTGTGTGGTGGTTGATTGCTTGACGCTCTGGGTCAGCAATCATCTTGTAAATCCAGCTGTTTGGCGCAAAGAGCGTAAGGCGTTATTTGAAACTCTGCCCAGCCTGCCGGGCGACATTATTCTGGTTGGCAATGAAGTCGGTTCTGGCATCGTCCCACTCGGCCATCTAACCCGTCAGTTCGTCGATGAAAATGGTTGGTTACATCAGGGATTAGCGCAAATTTGCGATCGCGTCACCTATGCGGTGGCAGGACTGGCGCATTGTCTAAAAGATACATCCATTTTGGAGAATAGTTAATGGGCACTTGGTTACAACTTCCGGCTAAAACAATTAACGTCGATCTGGCCATACAGGCACGACAACATCAACTAACCCTCACCAAACCTGCTGGCTCCTTAGGCCAACTGGAAGAGTTGGCAATACAACTAGCTGCCATGCAAAACAAACTCTCTCCAAATATCCGGCATATCACAATTCGTATTTTTGCTGCCGACCATGGTGTGGCTACAGAAGGGGTTTCCGCCTTCCCTCAAGCCGTGACGGTAGAAATGATTCGCAATTTCGTCCATGGCGGTGCTGCAATTAGTCAGTTAGCCGAGGAGCTAGAAGCCGATTTTGCGGTTGTGAATTTAGGTACTGCCAACTCCGCTCCCACACATGCGAAGGTGCTAAATTATATTGTTGGCCCCGGCACCAAGAATTTTTGTGTCGAACCCGCCATGTCATCGGAACAGCTTGCACAGGCTCTCAAAGCAGGGCAAACCATTGCCGCAGAAGCAATGGCCAACGGCGCTGATATTTTTATCGGTGGCGAAATGGGCATTGGTAATACCACCACGGCTGCGGCTCTAGCCTGTGCTGTATTACGCGAGCCTGCATCAGCGCTGGTAGGATCAGGCACAGGTGTTGACAATGAAGGCCTTGCACGCAAAATAGCGGCGGTAAGAAGAGCTTTGGAAAAGCACCAGGCATTATTGGCTGAGCCTATATCAATATTAGAGTGTCTGGGCGGATTTGAGATCGCCGCTTTGGTTGGCGCTTATACCCATTGTGCCCAGCTTGGGCTAGCGGTTCTGGTCGATGGTTTTATCTGTACCGTCGCAGCATTGTTAGCCGTTAAAATAAATCCCGGCGTAAGAGATTGGTTAATCTTCTCCCATCAGTCAGCGGAACAGGGCCATCAAAAGGTTTTGCAAGCATTGAACGCTCACCCTCTACTTTCATTGGGAATGCGCCTTGGCGAAGGCAGTGGCGCTGCAGTTGCCGCCCCCTTGCTGCGCATGGCTTGTCGACTACATAACCAGATGGCTACCTTTGAAAATGCAGGTGTTAGTGATAAGTCCCATGGGGCAAGCGAATGAACCTAAACAGCTTCACAACTATTGATTTATTACGGCACGGAGAATGCGAGGGTGGAGAAATCTACCGCGGCCATACCGATGTTGCGCTAACGGATTCTGGTTGGCGACAGATGCGCGAAAGCCTCTCGCTGGTAGAGCAGCCCTTACCGTGGCAGCGCATCATTACGTCACCGCTGCAACGCTGTCAGCGGTTTAGCGATCAATTGGCCGAGGAGATCGGTATCCCCGCAGAGGTCAATTCATTCTTCCGCGAAATGCACTTTGGCGACTGGGATGGCAGACCAATACAGGAGGTCTGGGATAATTATCCTGAACATGCTAAGCAGTTCATGCTTAACCCCGCCAAGCTATCACCTCCTGGTGGGGAAAATATGAGCGATTTTCAACAGCGCGTTTTGGCTGGCTGGCAGGAAACAATTAACAGCTACGAAGACGAACATATTCTTTGCGTGCAGCACGGCGGCACTATCAGAATTATTTTGGCACAGGTGCTAAATATGCCGTTAAATGCAATCGGGCGCCTGCATGTGCCCTATGCCGCGCTCAGCCGTATTCGGGTTTATCATGGCGCCGACAGTCGCCACCCTGTTCTTGTTTTTCATAACCCTGTCATTACAATTCAATGATAGCTCAGAGCCTGCGCCCGTTCCTACTGGCCTGCCAATTTTTAACGATTATTCCACTCCCCACAACAGCGACACCCGATGGGGAAGATATCGGGCAATCGTCACTCTATTACCCGCTGATCGGATTGCTGCTGGGGTTATCGCTTTCTGCAACCGCCTATGTATCAAACCTGCTGTTTACACACATACTCAGCGCGGTTCTGGTGCTCACTATTTGGGTAATACTCACTGGCGCACTGCATCTGGACGGCTTTGCTGACTCTGTCGATGCCTGGGCCGGGGGCTTAGGTTCTGGCGAGCGCACTCTCAGAATAATGAAAGACCCCCACTGTGGCCCAATGGCTGTAACCGCGTTGGTGCTATTGCTTTTAATCAAAGCGGCCACATTAGCTGCACTTCTTATGCTGAGTGGTAATTTATTACTGCTGCTAATACCTCCGGTACTGGCCCGATTGAGCATACTGGTATTGTTTCTCACAACCCCCTATGTCCGCCCCCTGGGCTTAGGTGAAGTTTTGATTAACCACTTTCCTCGTCGCACGGCCCTCGCTATTTGCCTTCTGCTTCCCACCTTCCTATTACTGGCAGCCTTTTCACTCAGTTTAAAAATAATACTGGTGAGCGGGCTATCTTTCCTGATGTTGCGAAGGATGATGATTACACGTATTGGCGGTTGTACCGGGGATACTACGGGTGCGCTAGTGGAAATGCTTGAAGTCGGAGTACTGTTAACGATGGTCGCTCATTATGGCTAATAGACAATCACTTAATAGCTCTGTGCGGACAACACTCAACTAATGCGACACCTGCTTTTTATCGCCTGTATGCTTATTATTCGCATCTCGCTTGCGCAATCAGGCTCAATTCAGGTGACTGATGACCTCGGTCATTCCATTCAGACCAGCAAACCGGCAAAACGTGTGGCGAGCCTAGCGCCACATGTCACGGAAATGTTATTTGCGGCCGGGGCCGGTAGTCAGGTAATAGCAGGCGTTAGCTACAGCGATTACCCACCTATTGCGAAAACTCTGCCACAGTTAGGAACCTATACAAAAATTGATTTCGAAACCCTTATGGCGATTAAACCCGACCTAGTGGTTGCTTGGCTTAGTGGCAATGGTGCCAACCAGATTAATCGACTTAAAGAACTAGGCCTTCCTCTCTATACCACTAACCCAGAAATTCCTGAAGATATCGCCACCAACCTCATCAGACTCGGTCGTCTGACAGGAAATACCTCCGTCGCTGACAAGGCCAGCGCTGCCTTTCTCAATGAATTACAGCAATTGCGCTTTACCTATTCCCAGCGTCGCCCGGTAACCACCTTCTATCAGGTATGGAATAATCCGCTGGTCACACTAAATGAGCGTCATTTGATCAGCCATTTAATCAAGCTCTGCGGCGGCAAAAACGTATTTTCTGATCTGCCAAATCTGACCACACAGATCAGTATCGAGGCTGTCTTAACACAAGACCCAGAAGTCATCATCTCCAGCGGCATAGATGCACAACGCCCGGACTGGCTGGATAATTGGTTAAACTGGCCAACCCTGAAAGCGGTTAAACACGGCCACCTTTTCTTTATTCCCCCAGACATCGTGCAAAGACATTCACCACGCGTGCTAGAAGGCGCTCGGCTTTTATGTCAACAACTTGAACAAGCACGAAGCGTGCGCTGAGGATATGTTAATCGGAGTTTCATCCATATCTTGCCGATAAATTTTTGTTACACATTGAAGCCACTTCCGCTATCCGGCTTTTTTTCGCTCCAAATCAGAAATTCCGCAAAAGTTGCTTTATAATACGCCGCTTTATTTCAGCGCTCAGGCTATACTTGGGCTTGTCTAAACTTCATCTGCATGTAGCCAACCCATGAAAAAACTGTTGTTCGATTTCTTTCCCATCGCCATATTTTTTGCAATCTATAAATACACCAATGACATAGTGACCGCGACCGCCATCCTGATTCCCGCTACTGTGTTCCAGGTTATTTATGCCTACTGGCGTACCCGTAAGATTGAAAAAATGTACCTGGTGACGCTATTTTTGGTCGTCACCCTTGGCGGCGCTACAGTAATTCTCCAGGACAAGGTGTTCATTCAGTGGAAACCAACCGTCGTTAACTGGTTGTTTGCGGTGGCATTTTTAGTTAGTGAATTTATCGGCTCAAAAAATATTCTTGAACGCATGATGGGCGGCCAACTTGAATTACCCAAGTCAATCTGGAGCAAACTCAATTATCTGTGGATAGGCTTTTTCCTCCTGTCAGGTTTAGTTAATATTTATGTGGCGTTCAGTGGTCACTTCACCGAAGAACAATGGGTCAACTTTAAGCTATTCGGCATGCTTGGATTGACTATTGTTTTTGTTGTCCTACAAGGACTCTACTTGAGTCGACACCTTAGCGAAGGACAAATTGAACAAATTAGCACCAAGAAAGAAAACGAGGAGTAAGTATTTAGCATGCTCTATGCCATTATCAGTGAAGATGTACCTAACAGCTTAGCGCTGCGCCAAGCCAACCGTCCAGCCCACCTTGAAAGGCTCGAGCAGTTGAAACAGCAAGGCCGGCTCATCCTGGCTGGACCACATCCGGCTATTGACTCAGAAGACCCTGGCACAGCGGGCTATAGCGGCAGTCTAGTGGTGGCCGAATTTGACTCTCTGGATGCGGCGCAGGCCTGGGCGGACATAGACCCCTTTGTGAGTGCGGGGGTGTACCAAAAAGTTACCGTAAAACCCTATAAAAAAGTTTTACCCTAAGGAAGTCAGAATGAAGAATGCTTGGTTAACTCTTACTGCTTTGCTGCTAAGTACTACGCTACAGGCAGAAACTTTTTATGTGACAGATAGTTTTCGTGTCCCATTACGCAGCGGCAATACCAACGGTTACCGTATTGTGGCAGAGCTGAAAACAGGCACCTCGGTCAAGCTTTTAGAGGACGACAAGGCATCGGGTTACAGCAAAGTTGTCACTAAAAAAGGTACCGAAGGTTGGATGTTGACCCGTTATTTAGTGTCACAGCCCATCGCTAAAGTACGGCTCGAAGCGGCGGAAGCCAAATTGAAAGAACTCTCCGAACAAAGAAACGCCTTAAAAGGCAGCCAATCAGAGCTGGAACAAATGGCTGAGAAGTTGCAACAGGACAATCAGGCGCTGAAAGAATTTAATACTAAAATTTCAGACGAACTCGCCTACATCAAGCAGGTGTCTGGCAATACCGTCGCTATCAATCAACGTAATCAGGAGCTGGTCGAAGAAAATCAGCAGTTACAAAACCAAATTGAATTAATGACGGCAAAAATTGATCGCCTAAAGGATGATACTAACAAAGAATATTTCCTCTACGGTGCCGGGGCTATTTTAATCGGTATCTTTTTAGGGCTGACCATACCCTCCATTCGCCGCAAGCGAAAAGATCCTGGCTGGGTCTAAAACACAGTAACAATTCAGTTCTTGGAAAATATCAAATAGGCACGATATATGATTTCATCCCTTCGAATTTGGCTACTTATTACAGTGTGTACAGCATTCGCTGCACCAAGCACTGCGGATTCAAACAACGCCGACTCGAACAATCAAGCCAACAATAATCCCCTGATCACCATGGAAACCAGCATGGGCACCATTCAGTTGGTACTCTACCCAGCGGCTGCTCCCATCACGGTCGCTAATTTTCTGGATTAC
This sequence comes from Pseudomonadales bacterium, assembly GCA_024234615.1. Lineage (NCBI taxonomy): Bacteria > Pseudomonadati > Pseudomonadota > Gammaproteobacteria > Pseudomonadales > Pseudomonadales bacterium. The sequence continues at coordinate 788,338 of JACKNY010000001.1, read as the reverse complement.
GTCAACCAAGGCTTCTATAACGGCACGCTGTTTCACCGTGTGATTGCCTATTTTATGATTCAAGGCGGCGGTCTGGACCAAGAATTACAACTCAAACCCACTGGCGAGCCGATTGTCAGCGAAGCCAATAATGGTTTGAATAATGAGCGTGGCACCATCGCCATGGCGCGCACTCAAGATGTCAATAGCGCCAGAGCACAGTTCTTTATTAATGTAGAAGACAATACCCACCTGAACTACAGCAAAAGTAGCGGTGGCTATACCGTATTTGGTAAGGTCATAACAGGTATGGAGGTAGTTGATAAAATCAGCAATGTCGACACCACCAACTTCGAACGTAACTATGATATCCCCGTAGAACCGGTATTCATCATCTCAGTACGCGCCCAAAACCCAGAATCAAGCGCCCAGCCCAATAACCCCTAAGATCACTAAAATTAGTGCAAGGCTTTGCAAATAAATTCATTGTGGTTCATTATCACTTGGCGCTGATATTGTTGGGGGCGATACTGGCTGACGGGGCAACCTGTTAACAACTCACTTTTCGAATGTTAAAAACCTAGAAGGGCTGCACCTAAAATCAATAGGTTACACATTCACAGGCAAGACAATCATTCCCCGCAACATTATCATCTCGTCGGTCAGTCAATAAACCCCGTCACAAGGGGTGACGAAAAACAGTCCGGCAGTTTTACTTACTCGGTATTCGGTGGCCGTTGTCAATTAGCGCTGGCATTGTTCCGATGTACTCAGCGCAGTAAAAACCAAGGGCGGAAGTACTCACATTTGAGGAGAAATTAAAGATGCGAATTGGGATACCTAAAGAGATCCATGAAGGGGAGAAAAAGGTTGCTACCACCCCTGAAGTGGCGGAGCAGCTGATTAAGCTGGGGTTTGACGTAGCTATAGAGTCAAATGCCGGTCAGGCAGCTAACTTTTCTGACGATGCCTATCGAGAATCAGGCGTGACTATCGTTGAGGACACAAAAAAGCTCTGGGCAGAATCGGACATCATTTTTAAGGTCCGTGCGCCAGAGACCCATCCTGAGCTTTGTATTGACGAAGTCGAGTTGCTACACGAAGGGCAAACCCTACTGAGCTTTATCTGGCCCGCGCAAAATGAAACGCTGATGCAACGTTTAGCTGAGAAAAAAGTTACGGTGCTCGCCATGGACAGCGTACCGCGTATTTCCCGCGCGCAGAAAATGGACGCCTTAAGTTCACTAGCCAATATTGGCGGCTACCGCGCCGTAGTCGAAGCTGCCCAGCATTTTGGACGCTTCTTTACCGGCCAGATTACCGCCGCTGGTAAAATTCCTCCCGCAAAAGTATTGGTGATCGGCGCAGGTGTTGCCGGTCTTGCCGCTATCGGCGCAGCGAAAAGCATGGGGGCAATTGTCCGTGCTTTCGATACCCGCCCGGAAGTGAAAGAACAGGTCGAAAGTATGGATGCTGAATTCCTTATGCTGGAATTCGAAGGTGATGATGACGGTACTGGTGAAGGTGGTTATGCCAAAGTCATGAGCGATGAGTTTATCAAAGCGGAAATGGAACTGTTCGCAAGACAAGCGATGGATGTCGACATTATTATCACCACGGCATTGATTCCTGGCCGACCAGCACCGGAGTTAATCACCGAAGCCATGGTTAAAACCATGAAGCCCGGTAGCGTAATTGTCGATTTGGCCGCTGAAAAAGGCGGTAACTGTAAACTGACCGAAGCCGATAAGGTTGTGGTCAAGCACGGCGTGACACTAATAGGTTATACCGACCTGCCAAGCCGTTTGGCGGCACAAGCCAGTCAGCTATATGGCACCAACTTAAGACACCTGTTAACCGAATTAAGCCCCGAGAAAAATGGTGAAATTTTCGTCAACATGGAAGACGAGGCTATCCGTGGTGCGACTGTAATCAACAGCGGCGAAATCACCTGGCCACCACCGGCACCGAAGCTCTCCGCAGCACCAAAAAAAGCGGCTGAGCCAGCACCCATGGTGAAAGCAGAACCAAAACAACCCAGCAAGTTAGCGAGTTTATTGCCCTTTATAATTGGCGTTGCCGCTCTGTATGGTTTAGGTGCAGTCGCTCCTGCCGCCTTTATGGCGCACTTTACCGTGTTTGTGCTGGCTTGTTTTGTCGGCTATATGGTGATCTGGAACGTTTCTCCCTCGCTGCACACCCCCTTGATGAGTGTGACTAACGCGATTAGCAGCATCATCATTATCGGCGCTTTAATTCAAGTTTCATCAGATCAAAATTGGATCATGATCCTGTCTGGCGTCGCCATATTAATCACCAGCATTAACATCGTGGGCGGCTTTGCCGTGACCCAACGCATGTTAGCTATGTTCAGAAAGTAAGGGGAGAGAAACATGTCTACAGGAATAGTAACCGTATCCTACATCGGCGCCTCGATCCTATTTATTCTGGCATTGGGTGGCTTAAGCAACCAGGAAACCGCACGTCGTGGTAACCTTTACGGCATGATCGGCATGACCTTAGCTTTGATCGCAACACTGATCGGCATTGTCACCGCTAACTATGTGGTATTGATTGCCGGTGCCGCGATCGGTGGCTTAATTGGCTGGGTGTTAGCCAAGAAAGTTGAAATGACGCAAATGCCAGAGCTAGTGGCAATTCTCCACAGCCTGGTCGGTTTAGCCGCCGTGTTAGTCGGTTATGCTAACTTTATGGATCATAGTCTAGCCATTACCGGTGTTGAAAAGACCATTCATGATGTTGAAACTTATCTGGGTATTTTGATCGGTGCCCTGACCTTCTCCGGCTCCATCATTGCCTTCTTAAAACTGAGCGCAAAAATCAGTGGCAAACCGTTAATGTTACCGGCCCGTCACTGGCTCAACCTGGGTTTATTAGTACTGGCCGTCTGGTTTGGTAATGACTTTTTAAACCAATCCGCTACCGGCGGCGGCATGATGCCACTGATGCTGATGACTTTAGTTGCTTTGCTCTTCGGTATCCATATGGTTATGGCTATCGGCGGTGCTGATATGCCCGTAGTGGTTTCCATGCTCAACAGCTATTCCGGTTGGGCTGCAGCAGCCACTGGCTTTATGCTGAACAACGACCTGTTGATCGTGGTCGGCGCACTAGTAGGTAGTAGCGGCGCCATCTTAAGCTACATCATGTGTCGCGCTATGAACCGTAAGTTCCTTTCGGTAATTGCGGGTGGCTTTGGCACATCGGGCGGCTCCGGCGCGCCAGCAGGGCCTGCGGGTGACGTTGGTGACGTGGTTGCGGTCCAGGCCGAAGAAGTGGCCGAGATGCTGCTTGACGCTAAAGAGGTCATGATTATTCCAGGGTACGGAATGGCAGTAGCGCAAGCGCAACACACCGTGTTTGAACTGACTAAGCAACTGCGCGATAAAAAAGTTAATGTACGTTTTGGTATCCACCCGGTTGCAGGACGTATGCCAGGTCACATGAACGTACTTTTGGCAGAAGCGAAAGTTCCCTACGATATCGTGTTCGAAATGGACGAAATTAACGAAGACTTCCCTGATGTGGACGTGTCTATTGTTATCGGCGCCAACGATATTGTAAACCCAGCGGCACAGGAAGAGCCCAATAGCCCCATCGCGGGCATGCCAGTGCTGGAGCCCTGGAAAGGTAAAACTACAGTCGTATTAAAACGCGGCATGGCCACTGGCTATGCGGGCGTGGATAATCCACTTTTCTATAAAGAAAATACCCGTATGCTGTTTGGTGATGCCAAAGATAGTATTGATGCAGTACTTAAAGCAGTAACCAGTTAAGCTCTTTGTTAGCGGGCTGGTTCAATTTTCGCCAGCCTAAATCCAAAATTAAAAAAGCTGCCATTTGGCAGCTTTTTTGTTTCAAAAGAAAGTTTACTATTTAAATCTTCGCTTCCTGCCCCTTATTAATTAACTCAATCGCATAACCATCCGGGTCTTTAATAAAAGCCAGCTGCGTAGTACCACCTTTGATCGGGCCGGGCTCGCGCGTGACGACACCGCCCTGCTGCTTTACCCGATCACAGAACTGGTAGATATCATCCACTTCCAGGCAGATATGGCCGTAAGCAGTGCCATGGTCATACTTATCCACATCCCAGTTATAGGTCAGCTCAATCAATGTACCTTCGTCAAACTCATCATAGCCGACGAATACCAGCGTATATTTATACTCTGGATTTTCCATGCGCCTAATCTCGCGCATGCCCAAAATGTTAATGTAGAAGTCAACCGAGCGCTTCAGGTCGGTGACCCTCAACATGGTATGCATGATTCTCATTGGTAGACGCCTCTATTTGAGTAGATTGCGGTTCTTTTTCGCGGCAATACGCATACGTAGCGCATTCAGTTTGATGAAACCTTCCGCATCTTTTTGATTATAGGCACCCGCGTCGTCCTCAAAGGTGGCGATACTAGCATCAAACAAGCTATCTTCAGACGCCCTGCCAACGACAGTCACATTGCCTTTGTAGAGTTTGAGTCGCACCCGTCCATTGACATACTCTTGAGTTTGATCGATTAGCGCCTGCAGTGCTTTACGCTCCGGTGACCACCAGAAGCCGTTGTAAATCAGCTCGGCGTAGCGTGGCATCATTTCATCTTTGAGATGTGCGGCTTGACGATCCAGGGTAATGGACTCAATCGCCCGATGGCACTTTAACATAATGCTGCCGCCGGGGGTTTCGTAACAACCTCGCGCCTTCATGCCGACAAAACGATTTTCTACAATGTCGGCACGGCCAATGCCGTTCGCGCCGCCGACCTTGTTTAAATAAGCCAATACCGTAGCGGGCGACATGGCTTCGCCGTCAATCGCAACGATATCGCCGCACTCATAGGTAAGTTCGATGTAAGTCGGCTGATCCGGCGCCTTTTCCGGCGAGACACTCCACAACCACATATCCTCTTCCGGCTCTGTCCAAGGGTCTTCCAAGATATCCCCTTCGTAGGAAATATGCAGTAAATTAGCATCCATCGAATAAGGCGATTTGGTACCACGTTTTTTCTCGACCGGAATATTGTGGGTTTCACAGTAGGCGAGCAGAGAATCACGAGAATTCAGCTCCCACTCACGCCAGGGTGCGATAACCTTTACCCCAGGTTTAAGTGCATAGGCACCTAACTCGAAACGCACTTGATCGTTACCCTTCCCGGTCGCGCCGTGCGCAATGGCATCGGCCCCGGTTTCATTGGCAATCTCAATGAGCCGTTTCGCAATCAACGGACGGGCAATGGAAGTGCCTAACAGGTACTCACCCTCATACAAGGTGTTGGCACGAAACATGGGAAAGACAAAATCACGCACAAATTCTTCACGCAAATCATCAATATAAATTTCTTTGATGCCCATGGCCTTAGCTTTCGCTCTGGCTGGTTCAACCTCTTCACCTTGACCCAGATCGGCGGTAAAAGTCACCACTTCACACTGATAGGTTTCCTGTAACCATCGGCAGATCACCGAAGTATCTAGACCGCCAGAATAGGCTAGTACAACTTTTTTGATATCAGACATTTTCACCCCGAAACTTGGCCTCGAATCACTATCGAACGCTCAACAAATATACAAAGGGCGCTATTTTAAACCGCGACGCCATGCATTAACAGCGCCACCATAGATTAAATTAGGCTTTGAAGAGGGTAAAAAGAGTACTATTTGCGTTCTAAACGGATCGTCACTCGGCGGTTTCGCGCCCGATTTTCATCTGATGTGTTCTTGAGGGCCGGGTATTTGTCACCATGATAACGCAGCATCATTAGCTTGTTATCAACACCGGCTTGTTTGAAATAATTTTCTACTGCCGCCGCTCTAACTTTGGATAAATTAACATTATTACGCTTATCGCCTACGTCATCGGTATGACCGTCAATATAAATACGCTGGATTTTTTTATCCGCTTTGACATAACGCACAATCAAGTCCAGTTGTTGCTGGATTCCCTCGCTTAACGAGGTATCATTCGTATCAAAAAAAATGGCAGAGCGCGCAATCTGCTTATAATTAACCGGCAATAATTGTGACAAGCAACCCACATAGTCCCGATATGCCTGCTGAAAATTCACCGCAGACATCACCACCTTGACCTGCTCACCAGCAGTGATGGAGGCATCACTTAGCGCCGAAATAGTCGGCATCATACCCTGATTCAGCTGCGCTAACATAATTGAGGAGTAAGGTGTTCCTATTTGTACTGGCGTCGTGTGATCAGTCACTTCCAAAGTTGTAATTGTGCGCGCCTGTGTGTTGGGTTTCCAAGCGGGGCCCTGTGCGATCAAGGAAGCCTCACCGGGCTTCAAAATACGGCTATAGGACTTCAATCGGAATTCTAGATTTTCCCCGGCTTTTTGTAAAAAGATCCCTTCTCCAAATTCCGGAATCTGCTGGGAAAGACCACACTCAAGCTCAGAACCGGTTGTCTTCCACTCGCTATCCTCAATGTACGCGCCATAAGCACGGGCATCTCGCATAGCGTAACTGTGACAGGAATAACTAAACCCTATCACAACTAGAAAGGCTGTGAACCATTTAATCCGGTTGTTTTTTTGCTTCATATTTTGAGCGACTTAAATAATTTGATGGACTAAGAAGCGTGTCGACCGTTCGCCTAAAAACTTTAGCTGGAATATCAAAACCCTAACCAAACCAAACTGCTCAACATGACCGAATTGATCTGATAAGTAGGTTACCACTACTATCTATAAATTCGATGATAGGTTAGGATGCTGAAACGGTTTCTCTAAATAATTTAACATATAAAATTGCATGGATAAGTTAACCATTACGCGCCCCGACGACTGGCATATACACCTTCGTGACAACGAATTTCTCAATACTACCGTCGCCGATGTGGCGCGCTATTTTGGTCGCGCAATCGTCATGCCCAATCTTAAACCACCGGTCACTTCCTGCGTGCAAGCAATGGCTTATCGGCAGCGGATATTGGCGCAGTTAGATTCGTCCAGCCATTTCGACCCACTCATGACCCTGTATTTAACTGACAACACCAGTGCAGAGGAAATTACTCGTGCCTGCGATGACGCCAATATTTACGCCATCAAATATTATCCGGCGGGAGCCACGACCAATTCGGACTCCGGCGTTACGCAATTAGAGAAATGCTACCCGCTGCTGGAGATAATGGCAGAGCGCGGCTTACCGCTTTTGCTGCATGGCGAAGTGACTGACGCCGATATCGATATTTTCGATCGCGAACAGGTGTTCATCGAGCGTACCCTTGCACCGCTCGTGCGGCGTTTTCCCAGTTTAAAAATCGTCATGGAGCACATTACCACCGCAGAGGCCGTGCAGTTCGTGCAGGAATCCCCAGCCAATATCGCCGCCACCGTTACGGTTCAGCACTTACTGTTTAACCGAAATGACATGCTGGTCGGCGGCATTCGCCCGCATTACTATTGTTTACCCATACTCAAACGTAACCGCCACCAACAGGCATTACTGCAAGCGGTTACCAGTGGTAACAGTAAATTTTTTCTCGGCACCGACTCCGCGCCACACAGTCAAGAAACCAAAGAAACCAGCTGTGGCTGCGCTGGTTGCTACACGGCACCAGCGGCCATCGAATTGTATGCCACGATTTTCGAGCGGATGAATGCGCTACAGCACCTGGAGGGCTTCGCTAGCCATCATGGTCCTGACTTTTACTCATTGCCACGCAATTCAGATCAAATTACCTTAGTCAAACAGCCTTGGCAGATGCCTAAGCAGGTGACTGTTGGCGATCAACAGCTCATACCATTACTTGCCGGCGAGACCATCCATTGGCAAGTCTCCAACGTATAAGGAACTACGCTTGTCTGAACATAACAACAGATCAACCACGATCATCGCTCAGCGCTTTCGCGGCTTTCTTCCCGTAGTGATTGATGTGGAAACTGGCGGTTTTAATTCAGCAACTGACGCGCTCTTGGAAATTGCCGCTGTACCCTTGGAAATGGATGAACAGGGCATCATCTATCCGCACGAAACCGTGGCCTTTCATGTGCAACCGTTCGAAGGCTCAAATATCGAAGAGGCTGCCATTAAATTTACCGGCATCGACCCCTACCACCCGCTGCGTATTGCTCATCCAGAGTTAGATGCGCTACAGGAAATATTCAAGGTAATTCGCCGTTCGGTTAAGTCCAGTGGCTGCAAGAGGGCAATACTCGTGGGCCATAACGCACATTTTGACCACGGTTTTATCAACGCGGCGGTGCAACGCTGTGATATCAAACGCAACCCCTTTCACCCCTTTTCCAACTTCGATACGGTAAGTATGGCTGGCCTAGCCTTTGGGCAGACCGTACTATCGCGTGCCTGCGAAACCGCGGGGATCGACTTTAATAGTCAGGAAGCACATTCAGCACGCTATGACGCGGAGAAAACTGCTGAACTATTTTGTACCATCATCAACCGCTGGCAGGAATTAGGTGGCTGGGAGCAAACAGGAGGTTGGCAGCAGAATTTCGATTAAGAGGCTCTTACCGCTGACTGTATCCTTAAAAAACCAGTGCGCTTAAAAACAAAAACCCCAGCCGAAACTGGGGTTTTTTAACACCATATTAGCAAGATACTACAGGCTATCGGCATTCTCGGCTAAATAGGCCGCTACGCCATCAGGGGAAGCATTCATACCCTTTTTGCCCTTATTCCAACCCGCCGGGCAAACCTCGCCATGCTCTTCATGGAATTGTAGTGCGTCAACCATGCGAATCATTTCATCCACATCACGCCCCAATGGTAAATCATTCACCACTTGGTGGCGCACCAGGCCTTGTTTATCGATCAGGAACGAACCGCGAAAAGCCACGCCCGCCGCAGGATGTTCAACCCCATAAGCCTGACAAATACTGTGCTTAACATCGGCAACTAAGGTGTATTGCACTTGGCCGATACCACCCTTATCCACTGGCGTATTTCGCCACGCATTATGGGTAAAATGTGAATCGATAGAAACGCCAATCACTTCAACACCGCGCTCCGCGAATGCTTGATAACGGTGATCAAAGGCAATTAATTCAGAGGGACAAACAAAGGTGAAATCCAACGGATAGAAAAATATCACCGCATATTTACCATTGATTGCTTCAGATAAATTATAGCCGTCAACAATTTCACCACTGCCTAGCACGGCTGGGGCGGTAAAATCGGGGGCCGGTCTTCCTACTAGAACGCTCATGATACAAAATCTCCCTTCAGTTCTGTGTAAAGTACACCCATTGTATTACAACCTTAAACGGGGTCAACCGCTTCTCGGTAACAATTACTTTTTCGATTACGTAAGGGCTACTGGTCTACCAATTCCCTACTCGCCGCTTGCCTTCGACTCAGATACAGCGTCTTTAATCATGGTTTGTAATTCACCTTTCTCAAACAGCTCGACAATAATGTCGCAGCCACCAACCAGTTCACCATTAATAAACAGCTGAGGAAAGGTGGGCCAATTCGAATAACTCGGTAACGTCGCACGGATATCTGGGTTATCCAGAATATTAACAAAAGCAAACCTTTCACCACAGGACATCAGTGCCTGTGTGGCTTGCGCTGAAAACCCACACTGCGGCTGCTGTGGCGATCCTTTCATGTAAAGGATAATGTTGTTTGATTCGATTTGTTCTTTTATGGTGTCTAATACATCCATAATTCACCTCGTGATTAACGCTAGTTGAAATTAGGGGCGGCATTTTACAGTGATCTCAGCGGATTAGATAGTCTTTACCCCAAGTAGTCATATCGCAGCGTACGGCAGTTCACCCAGCCAGTTCGCCGATGATAGCGCTCAATAGATAGCTGAATATACCTTTAGTTCCGTTAAGATCATGTGAACAGGCTTAAAAGCAAGGATAAAGTGCGAGATCGTAGACTTCATCACGGGTTCCTATTATTATTTGCCTTTTAGTTTGGCAGCCAATGCTGCCTTTTTGCGTTTTGAGGACCCTTGAAACATGGCCGATCAACATTTAATGGCAACCTATAACCGTGCAGCCACTGAATTTGAACAAGGACAGGGAGCTTGGTTATTCGACACCGATGGCAATAAATACCTTGATCTCATCAGCGGTATCGCTGTCTGCGGGCTCGGACACTGTCACCCCACCGTGACCCGGGCGATACGCGAGCAGGCTGGACGGTTAGTTCATACCTCCAACCTGTATACTATCCCGTTACAGTCACAGTTGGCTGATCTTTTGTGTGACGTATCCGGCATGGACAACGTCTTTTTCTGCAACTCCGGCGCAGAAGCCAATGAAGCAGCCATCAAACTGGCTCGACTATACGGTCACCAACGTGAAATTTCTTCTCCAAATATTATTGTGATGGAAAATTCCTTTCATGGTCGCTCCTTGGCAACCTTGTCGGCAACCGGCAGTCGCAAAGCCCAGGCAGGCTTTGAGCCTCTGGTCGGCGGTTTCATCAGAGCCCCCTACAATGACATTCAGGCACTTGAGTCTATCGCCAAAAACAATCCCAATGTCGTTGCGATTTTACTCGAACCTATTCAGGGTGAAGGTGGCGTTAAAATCCCCGATACCGACTACCTGAATCAAATTAGAACGCTTTGCGACACCAATAATTGGCTGATGATGCTCGATGAAGTACAAACTGGAAACGGTAGAACTGGTGCTTACTTCGCCTATCAGCATAATAATATCGTACCGGATGTTGTTACCACGGCTAAGGGCTTGGGTAATGGATTTCCTATTGGCGCTTGTTTGGCGAAAGGCACGGCCGCAAAGGTTTTTCAACCAGGCAACCATGCCTCCACTTTTGGCGGTAACCCGTTAGCCTGTGCTGCGGCTATCGCAACCGTCAATACTATTATCAGCGAAAACCTAACGGCTCATGCTGCTAAATTAGGTGCGCAGATGCTCGCTGATCTAAAGGAAGAGTTAAAATTTGCCAACTACGTCAAGGACATACGTGGCATGGGAATGATGTTTGGCATCGAACTCGACGCACCTTGCACCGAGTTATTGGTACTTGCCAAAGCGAAAGGCTTGCTGCTGAACGTCACAGCGGACTCCGTTATTCGTTTACTACCGCCTCTTAATCTGACAGAAGACGAAGCCAAGCTGGCCATTAAAACCGTCGTCAAATTGATTAAAGTGTATGCGGCTGATGAACGCAGTACCGAAAGACGTGCCGCAGCACGTGCAAGTAGTGACCGGCGCAAATCATCCGACTGATACTACGATGAGCATTCGACATTTTCTTACTTTGCACGATCTCAGTGAGCTGGAGTTCAAACAGCTTTTGCTGAGGGCAACCGAGCTCAAGCAGATGCTGCATGCGGGAGTTTCCTACCAGCCTCTAAAAAGTAGCGTCATGGCGATGATATTTGAAAAATCATCTACCCGTACGCGCATTTCATTCGAAGCTGGTATGACTCAACTGGGCGGACATGCCATGTTTTTATCACCGACTGATACGCAATTGGGCAGGGGTGAACCGATCGAAGATAGCGCTAGAGTAATGTCACGCATGGTTGATATTATTATGATTCGCACCTTCGAACAAAGTAAAATTGAACGCTTTGCACGTTTCTCACGGGTACCGGTGATTAACGCTTTGACCGACCAGTTCCATCCTTGTCAGCTGCTGGCCGACATGCAAACTTATCAGGAGCATAGAGGTTCCATCCAAGGTAAAACAGTCGCTTATATCGGTGACGGCAACAATATGTGCAACTCATATATTAATGCCGCCGCGTTACTCGACTTCCACTTAAACATTGCCTGTCCACAAGGCTTTGAGCCGATGACCTCATTGTTAGAACAGCACCGGGACAGAATAACGCTGGTGCGCAACCCTCAAGAGGCGGCACATGCTGCACACCTTGTCGTTACCGATGTTTGGGCCTCAATGGGACAGGAACAGGAACAGGCTGAACGTGAGAAAAAATTTGCTGGCTTTCAGGTCACGCCAGCACTAATGGATACAGCCGATTCAGCAGCACTCTTTATGCACTGTCTACCCGCTCACCGAGGGGAAGAGGTGAGCGAAGATATGCTGGATGACCCACGCTCTGTCGTTTGGGATGAGGCCGAAAACAGGTTACACGCACAGAAAGCGTTGATTGAATTATTACTTCAGCACAGGCTGGCCATTTAAGCGTCAATTTAGTTTGGCTGGTCAAGGATCTACTCTTAGCACGACCGCGCTCACTTGGCTTACAATTCCCCCTCACTATGGCCCCAACTTATCTAAAAATTATCTTAAAGTTTCAGGAATTTTTTGTGAAAGCGTCTATGCTTATGGAAGAAACTGCCAATTAAATCAAGTAAGCGGTAATAGCCATGTTAGCAAGAGAATTAGAATTGTTCGACGAGTCAGAACACGCGAGTGACAATATCCTTTCTGAGATCGAAGATGCTCTCAAAAAGGAAGAAATCAAACTTCCTGCGATCCCCGATATAGCAATGAAAATTCGCGAGAGTTTTAAAGATGAGCAATACGATGTCGCCCAGATCGCCAAAATCGTTCAGACTGAGGCTGGATTAGCGGCTTATGTGCTAAAAATTGCCAACAGCCCATTGCATCGCGGCCCAATCCCTATCAAAACGGCAAAACACGCGATTTGCCGCCTCGGCCAGCATTCGGTACAAAATATCGTGTTGACCTATACAGTCAGATCCCTGTTTAAGTCACCCTCAATTGCACTCAAGGATCTGTTGCAGGAACAATGGCAGCAAAGCACCACGATTGCCGCCATTAGCGCGATTCTGGCGGAACGTTGTGAAGAATACGATTCCGATCAAGCACTGTTAGCTGGATTACTACAGGATATTGGATGCCTACCGCTTATTGAATGGCTAAAAAATAATCAAGCTCCTGGCGACAACCTAAAGGCTGAGTTCGAAAAACTGAAAACTCGCTATGCCGCGAGCATAGGAGAAATGATTTTGCGTTCCTGGCAGTTCGATAAAGAACTAATCGAAGTAGTGAAGTCACGTGAAGACTGGAAACGAATTTCTGATACGGAATTCGACACCGCTGATATCGTGATGATCGCTAGGCATCATTATTATATGGGTGCTGGCAACAAGAAGCACTGCCCTAATATTACGGATATCGGTTCCTACCATAAGCTTCCTTTTAAGGAACTAACGCCAGATCAGAGCTTAGCCATTTTAGAGGAATCAAAGGAAGAAATTGCCGACCTCAAACAGATGCTACTGTCCTAACCAGCCTAAATTCAAGCACTCATTAAAATGGCCAATACTCGATGTGGTATTGGCCTTTTGCTTAAACAGGAATATTCTCACCCAACTAGTTAAATTACTCCATTTAAGCTTAGGCGGCCTTAGTTCTCGCATCCTGCATCCCGGTTTCCGATAAAACCAATTGAATCTCTGTCGATGTTGCACCCCCGGCGCTAATCACAATATAACCTTCAGGGTAGTCAGGCATAATCTGGCCGAGCTCATCTGCCTGCATCAGGTCGCAAAGCTCAGTCTCCATAAAATAATTTGAAGCCGTATTCATAACCTCAACTGATAAACTGGAATAACACATAAACTATGTCTCTAAATACTGGTGAGTGATGACGCTGAGTTTAATAGATCAATATGACTAAATTATGAAATTCTATCACCAACATAGAACGCTAAAGTGACGCCCCGACAAATAGGCAACCATATGAGTATTACTGCTAAAATCACCATAAAAATTACATTTTTATCAATCAATGTCTTTGCAAAACGCTCCCCCCTAACATTTTCAAATTCTAAGCTGATGCTTATCTGCAAATATCTATGGTATCTTATGTACTTTAAGGAGCCACTGATTAATTCCTTAATGTCTAAGATGCCTTAAGGGCATTAACTCAACAGCATTGAACAGATTAAGCTATGTCGAAATTATATTTTTATTCTTTCACAAAAACCGCTTACCTAATCGGTTTGTCGCTACTCTTCAGTGGTTGCGCCTCACAATATCGAATTGATCAGGAAGCTCAGCGCAACCAGCTCCAGCAAGAACAGCAAGCACTCGAACAATTAAAAGCGGCATTGGCTGAAGAGCGCAGAGAGCTGGATCTTAAGCTCGCTCAGCTTGATGAAGAGAATGAGCAAATAGCGATAGAACGAGAGCAGTTAGAACAGAGCCAGCGAAAATTGGAAATACTGAAAACACCCTTGCACCCTCACACCAATTCAAAGCCCGTCGCCCCCCTAAAAAATACCAAACAAGCAAGGCTTCCTGCACCGAAGAAATCCTTAGCCCCTGAATACAATCAAATATCCCACACGGTTATCGGACAACTTGAGAAGGTTTACTTGGAACCGCCAGGCCTTACCTTTACCGCCAGGGTGGATACCGGCGCTGAATCTTCATCGATCAATACCCTCGATATAACTAAGTTTGAACGTGATGGTAAGCCTTACGTTAGGTTTCATGTTTCACACCCTCGTACTAGCGAACCCGTTGAGCTGGTGCGACGCATAAGGAAACACAAGCGCATTAAAGAGCCGAATGATGAGTCCCCAAAAAGGCCGCTGGTGAGAATGCGCGTCGTTATGGGCGGAATTGATCAACGTATTGACTTTTCACTGGTTGATCACGTTAATCCCGAATATTCCGTCGTCATCGGTCGCAATTTTCTTAGCGATTTCGCTATCGTGGATGTTAGCAAACAATTCCTCACTAATCCGGAAATTAATCAATGACGCCTAGGGCTAAGCTCGCTATTCTAGTGGTAATTCTGGTCAGCTCGGGTATAGGTCTCATACTCTATAAGCACTATTCTTTAGGTTTTCCGCTCTGGCCTGGCGAAAAACAACAAGTCTGGACCATTGAGGCTAAGGTGGAATTCCTTGCCTATGGGGATCCGGTGTTGATATCGTTCGCCTTGCCGGATAAACCACCGCATTTCATTAATCTAAAAGAAAACTTCGCCTCTGCCGGGTATGGATTTTCGCAGGAACAAATTAACGGTGAAAGACGCGCAAAGTGGACATCGCGTGCAGCATCTGGCAAGCAGACACTTTTTTACCGTTTGGATGTTTATGGAAAAACGGGAACCAACTTAAAAAAATCCTTCGATCCGGCTACGCCCTTAATTCCGGTTGAGCTCGAAGAGCCTTATAAAACAGCAGCACTGAACCTTATTGCCGATGTACAAAAACGCTCTGTTAATGCGGAGACCTTTGCGGCTGAACTGATAAAATCACTTAACTCTCCGAATCTTGAACAAAGTGTTCAGCTACTATTGGGCGAAAACTACAGCGAACACTTCAAAGCTCAACTGTCCATTGATTTGCTGTCGTTAGCAAAGATACCCGCTCGCATTGTACGTGGGCTTTATTTAGAAAGTGGTCGCCGCAGACAATCCTTGGTGAGTTTTATTGAAGTGCATGAGGGCGATCAATGGTTATTATTCAATCCCGTCACTGGCGTACAAGGTATACCGAAAAATTTTGTGATCTGGCAGCGCGGAGGTCAATCTCTATTAGATGTCACCGGCGGCAGCCAGTCGGTTGTACATTTTTCTATGATAAAAAATGCACGGGCATCGCGCGATCTTGCCCTGCGTTATGGTGAGGACACCAAGGCTCCGCTGATTGATTTTTCCATCTACTCTCTACCAATTGAGGAACAAAACGCCTTTAAATACATATTGCTCATTCCTATTGGCGCATTAATTGTGGTCATCATGCGCATTCTCGTAGGCATACGCACCTCCGGTACCTTTATGCCAATTCTTATCGCCCTGGCATTTATTCAAACGACACTCATTACTGGCGTAATAATCTTCTTGCTCGTGGTCGGAACCGGGCTAATCATCCGTTCCTATCTGTCACACTTAAATTTACTGTTAGTGGCAAGAATATCATCCGTAATTATCGTGGTGGCTGCACTGATGGCGGCAATTAGCATTATCAGCCAAAAACTGGGGCTAAGTCAGGCACTGACCGTTACTTTCTTCCCAATGATCATTCTCGCTTGGACCATTGAACGGATGTCCATTTTATGGGAAGAGGACGGACCTCATGAGGTTCTCATTCAAGGTAGCGGCAGCCTGATTGTGGCGGTGCTCGCATACCTTTGCATGACCAACCCTGTGGTGGAGTATTTCACCTTCAATTTCCCAGAAATGCTACTTGTTAACCTGGGCTTAATCATGGTGTTAGGACAATATACCGGGTATCGATTATCCGAACTGAGACGCTTTCGAACCTTGATGAATCAAGATGTTTCTCGCTAACCCTAGAAAACTTCGAGAGATGGGAATACTGGGCATGAATGGCCGCAACTTTAGTTATATTGCGCGCCATAACCCACGACACCTATATCCTCTGGTTGACAATAAGCTGAAATTTAAACTCCTGGCTCAAAAAGCAGGCATTGCTGTACCAGAGCTGCTAGGCACCGTAAGTGAACAGCACGACATAAAAAAACTTCGCTCAATGCTGGCTCCGCATGCCCAATTTGTCATCAAGCCCGCCAAGGGTAGTGGCGGAAAAGGTATCTTGGTCATCAACGAACAACGCCACGACCTTTATTTCAAGCCCAGCGAAGAAGCTCTAACCAATGCTCAAATTGAGTTACACGTTTCCAATATTTTGAGCGGCCTATACAGCCTGGGTGGTACCCCTGATGTGGCTATGATCGAAGCAATGGTGCAGCTGGACCCGGTCTTCACGAACTATAGCTATGAAGGTATCCCAGACCTGAGAGTAATTTTATTTCGGGGTTATCCAGTGATGGCCATGCTCAGACTGGCAACGCATGTGTCCGACGGTAAAGCCAACCTGCACCAAGGCGCTGTCGGTGTGGGCATTGATCTCGCCACCGGTACAGCGTTACGCGCCGTGCAATTCAATCGCCCTGTCTCTAAACATCCTGACACAGGCTATGCCTTTACCGAGTTAACAATTCCGCATTGGAATAATATTCTGCCCTTAGCCGCATCCTGTTATGAGCATACTAGCCTTGGCTATCTAGGGGCTGATATTGTCCTGGATAAAAATCTTGGCCCTTTAATTATTGAACTTAATGCGCGCCCCGGTTTATCTATCCAAGTTGCTAACGGCACGGGACTTGGCAATCGACTAAAAAAAATTAATACCATCGCTAATCCCAGCCAGAGCCCCGAGGAAAGATCAAAAATAAGTCAAGAAATCTTCTGAGCTGGCTAATTTTGTCCCTCAGAAGATTTCTTTGTCTCGCCTTATTTCTTTTTATCAAACAATCCCCTTAGCTTGTCGCCAGCTCCCTTAATTTTCTCTTCAACCGCTTTATCGACTGTTTCTTTAATTTGATCAGTAGGAACTATTTTACTTACCGCACCAGCCACATTTTTGGTAATCGCACCAAATACTTTTTTCGCCGCATCTGCCGGAGAGGCACCATCGCCGTCTTTACCAATATCTTCTAAATGAATATTTGGTATGCTCGCGCTTGTCCCCTTTCCACCCAACAAACTGGCGACCAGATTAACTTTGGTGCCATTGATAAAAACATCATCAATCATCAGTTTAGTATTTGAAGTATCCTCAGTTTCGAAAGAACTACTGCTGCTCCCCGCTAATGCCGCCGTACGCTCTTCAATATTGCGCTGCAGTGCGCTAATGTTTGATCCGTTTTTTCCTAACTCATAGGTTAGTTCAGCGCCTTCAACCAATATTTTGCGAATCGAAATTTTATCGGAAAAAAGGCTTTTAACATCCAACAGGATCGCCACCTCACCAACTTTAACAGCACTTTCAGACTTAAATCCTTGCGGATTACCAATCACTAAGTTCTTAATACTCGCCGATCCCGAAAGGATCGATACATTAACGTCGCTTAATACCACTTTGGTTCCGGTGATTTCCGGTCCAAACTCCTCCACTGCATGTCGAATAATTGTGCCCGACTGTGACGCGACTATACCGGCAGCGATGGCAATCAATGCAACAATAACAAGAATTACTAAAATTATTTTTTTCATCATTTTTTTCCTTCCGTGCACTATGGTGGTCAATTACTCTTTATGAGCCTAGCAACTTACTTTCTTTCTATATGCCAACCCCTTTCAATAGTCAACCTTCGAACCTTGAAATTCAACCGTGACATTCAATTGATATTGATCAATTGAATGTCTTCAGGTTTAATGCCTGTCATACAAAAATCGGGGGAATGCTTATGCCGCTTGATGATTTACCAGCTGTACGTGTCGTGAGAATTGGAAAATCAAATACAACACAGGCCCAATCAATATTTTTTCACGCCTATCGCGAAAATATTTTTTTACGCTATATGCTCAACGCCAAGCGACGCGGTTACGAGCAGCGACTCAGAGGCTTTATCCGCGAGCAACTCATGGCGCATTACAGTGGCTCAAATCTATCACTGGCCATTGCTATCAAAGATCAGTTAGTTGGCGCCGTCATGGTAAGCCGCGCCGATGACCCTAGAAATTTTACCTCAAATTGGCGCTGGCGCCTGCGCATGTATTCCATTGCTGGCATTTATTATACGGAACAACTGCGCGACTACTACGAAAGGCTTCATCACGCATTAGAACAGATAGACCATTATTGGATATCACTCATTGCCTTACACCCTAACCATCAACATCGAGGTTATGGCCACGCGCTGGTGGAAGCCGTACACCGGGAATGTGAGCAGGATAATCTTTTCCAAGGTCTTAGCATCGACACCAGCGACACTCAATCAAAAGCTTTTTTTGAGTCTCTTGGTTACTCTAAGGTTGCCGACGTACCCATCAGAGATTTTTCAATGAATGTCCTGTTTCACCCAAAGAATGGCTCAGAATGCCCATTTGTGTCGGCACCGGAGCAATGCGATAGCAAGGGTTAACTCATCGTCTCTGCCACTCGTAAAGCAGAATTTATATCCAGTGCTATACTTTTCAGGTATTTATATCGGATAGCACCTGACGAGAAACCTTAGTGCCAAGTGATAGCAGAATAGATCCCCGCGTTAAAGCACGGATTCCCACCCAGCTCAAGATAAGCGGTGGCCCTCAATTGGAAATTTGGATGGACAATATTTCCATTACTGGCCTCATGCTGGAAGCTAGCCGAGATGACTTTCAGAAAATCCTTGTTAACAGCAAAGGCCTGCATATACATGAACCCGTTGAAGTGGATTTGAAGTTTAGCTTGCCGGGCAAAGCCGTAGCACAGGTCACAGTTAACGCCCATTGTCGTGCGATCTATGTGCGCCGGCAATCCCAGAACAAATACTATATCGGTTTTAAATTTCTCAAAATCACACAGCGAAGTAAGATGGCGGTGAATCGCTACATCAACCATAAGTTGGCGCCTACAATCAATCCCATGACTTGCAGCGAAAAATAGATAGGTTTAGATTAGGCTGTGAAAAACAGCTAACTAACTGTTGCAAACAGCAATATCATCCCACCCTTTTTTCTTGCTACAAGGTGAAACTCATGCCCAAAATAAAGGCATTTATCAAACGGTCACTAATCGGCGGCGTGCTTGTTATACTCCCCATCGCCATTCTCGTATTTTTTTTCCGATGGATTTTCGATCTGGTTACTGAGTTACTCACCCCATTATCGGATCTATTGATTAAATCCTACGGTATGCCTCATTTAGCGGCAGACTTGCTGGCCGTCCTGATAATTATCCTACTGTGTTTTGTTCTCGGCACTATTATCAGCACCGGCGTCGGCAAATGGGCTCATGACCGTTTTGACAGTTATCTTGCGAAACTCGCCCCCGGTTACCGAATGATCAAAGAAATCATCAATCAATTCTTTGGCGACAATGACGACTCACCTTTTAAAAGCGGGCAAGTTGCCCGTGTTAGGTTATTTGGCAAAGCGATAGAAACCAGCGTTACCGCTTTAGTTACCAGCCAGCATACCGACGGAACCTTTTCTATTTTTATTCCCACCGGCCCGAACCCAACTTCAGGAATGATTTACCATGTCGCGCCTGATCTGGTGGAGCTTTTACCCAATATTAAAGTGGATTCTGCAATGCGTACTATCATCTCCTGCGGCGCCGGATCTAATGAACTATTCAGTGCCGCACGTACCACTAAAATTAACGAGGCAATCTCTGATTAAATCCTTAATATCTCTGCGCGCTGCATTGGAACCAACGGCTTACCACAGGATCAAAAAACCATCCTTGCAAAGGAGCACCTTGATAATGGCTAACTTGAGAACAGCATTCGCCCTCACCTGCCTTATTTCGACTGTTATGACGATGTTTGGCTGTGCCGTCAACCCCGCGACCGGCGGTTTAAATACCGTCCTCATGTCAGAAAAAAAAGAAATCGAAATCGGCAAGGAAAATCATGAGGAACTCCTTAAAAAAATGCCGATTTACAATGATCCTGAAATCACCGCTTACGTCAATTCAGTCGGTCAGAAATTAGCCGCTAACAGCCATCGTAGCGGACTTAATTACAGCTTCACAGTGATCGACAGCCCAGACATTAACGCCTTCGCCCTACCCGGTGGTTTCATCTATATTAATCGTGGCCTCTTAACCTACCTAAACTCAGAAGCGCAACTAGCCGCAGTGCTCGGCCACGAGATCGGGCACGTCACCGCACGTCATTCGGTAAGACAGCATAGTGCCGGCACAGCGGCCAGCATCGTATCGACAGTGTTAGCTGTCGGCACAGGCAGCAGCGCCATTGGTGATCTTTCCAATGTTGCTGGCGCGGCCTTAGTCAGTGGCTATGGTCGCGATCACGAACTTGAAGCGGATAGTCTTGGCGCAGAGTATCTATACAAAAGCGGATACGATCCGCAGGCAATGGTAGAGGTGATTAGTATTCTCAAGGATCAGGAACAGTTCGCAAAATATAGAGTGCGCGAAGAGGGTGGCAAAGTGCAGAGTTATCATGGGCTTTTTGCATCCCATCCACGTAACGACACTCGTCTCCAGGAGGTAGTCGGCAAAGCTGGCAAGTTGGCCGAGACTCAAAAACAAACCTTTACCGGCACTTTCAGAGAACATATTGAGGGTATTGAGTTCGGTGAAAGCGACAACCAGGGAATCAGACGTGGCAGTCGTTTTTATCACAAACCCATGAACTTTTCTCTCGCCTTTCCAAGTAATTGGAAGTTACAAAATTCACCTAATTCGTTGGTCGCTTACCCGACCAATCAGACAGCTTTTCTACAAATGCAGGTGCAAGGAGATCTTGGTGCCTTGACACCAGAATCTTTTATCAAAACTCGCTTAAAAATAGACAACCTTAAAGAGGGCGAGGTTCTCGAACAATATGGACTGCGCGGTTACACGGGCACTGTCGCCGCCACCGAAAAACGCGGCCCGGTCAGAGTTGCAGTAATCTTTCATAAGGACCAAGCATTTTATTTTAGCGGCGTTAATCGCATGGCTAAGACTAAATTAAATTTTGACCCATTCTTCCTCGCCTCCATCAAGAGCTTTCGGCCAATGAACCCGGACGAATTCAAACTCGCGGCTGGCATGAAAATCAAATATATTCGCGCCACCGCAGCCACCAGCTACGCCTCTTTAGCGCAGAATAGTAAAATTGAAAAGTATGCCGAGCAGCAGTTACGTTTGTTAAACGGAGATTATCCCAGGGGTGAACCAGAGCCTGGCCGGTGGATAAAAATTGTAGAATAATCCTTGAGCCTCATCAAAATTTAGGCGATTTCACTCAATTCGATAAAACCACCCCTGTTACCCGATAGCAATATCCTGCACAATGAGCGCTTTTAATTAGTAGGATTTACTCATGTCGTTGAACATTGATGACAATCGTATAGCACTCGCTATCTTCCCTCTTTTTCGTTTAGCGTTTCGCCCTTTATTTCTCGGCGGCACGCTTTTTTCGATCATCGTTATTGCCTGGTGGTCGTATTTTTGGCTAAACCCATCCGACTGGCAGCCCTACGGCGGCCCCATTTGGTGGCACGGTCATGAAATGCTGTTCGGTTTTGGCGTCGCCATTGTCGTTGGTTTTTTACTGACCGCCGTGCAAACCTGGACTGGGGTTCTGGGCATCAGAGGAAAGCCGTTGATTGTGCTGGCTGCTGCCTGGCTGCTCGGCCGAGTACTACTAGCCTTTGGCGCCGGTTTACCCTTCTGGCTTATTATGATCGGCGACCTGACATTCCTAGTTCTTTCCGCTATAGCAATGGCTTACCCCGTCATCCGGGCACGGCAATGGCGTAATCTAATGTTTGTCCCAATTCTGGTGCTTTTAGCCTTGCTGAACGGTGTCAGCCATTGGGGTGTAGTCACCGACCAACCCTTGATTGCACAGACATCATTGCATGGCGCAATTATGATGTTCGTGTTAATCATCTCTATTCTCGGCGGCAGAGTCATTCCTTTTTTCACCGCTAATGGCGCAGGTGTGGAAAGAAAGGCTCCTCTGAAATGGCTGGAAATCAGCAGCATCACCAGCACGATTCTACTTGTCTCCGTCGCTTTTATCGGCTTCACCCGAGTTCCGGCAGCACTGTTAGTTGTGCTTAGCACGGTTGCCGCAATCACCAACGGTTGGCGCTTTATGCGCTGGGGCGGACAACACTGCGCCAGTATTCCATTGCTATGGTCATTACATCTAGCCTACGCTTTTATTCCTTTGGGCTTTATCGCGTTGGCTTTGTACGGTGCCGGATATATGGGAAATTTAAGCGCAGCTCTGCATTGTTTTACCGCTGGCGCTATGGGCGGCATGATTCTCGCCATGATTTCCCGCGTTACCCTCGGCCATACCGGCAGGCCGTTGAAGCCACCAGCATTAATTTCGCTCGCCTATATCCTCGTACTAAGTGGAGCGTTAATCAGAGTCATATTACCCGGCTGGTTTCCCGAAACTTCCGGCTGGGCCGTAGGTACGGCTGGCCTACTATGGATTCTCGGCTATGGCATCTATTGTTTCTATTATGCACCAATGCTGGTAACTACGCGCGCCGATGGTCGTCCAGGCTAATTGCGTTATCTTCACAGGGGGTGACAGCACGGTTACCCCTTCCAATCACTATCAAGACTAATTTGCTGAACTAAAATCGAACCAGCGTTTTGCCGCTAGTTGCAGGGAATTAGATCTCCGTAGCAGGGCTCTACACCAACTTGCTTCTAAACATAAAGTAGGCAGCGCCAACCATGCACAAAGCCGCCCACAGATAATCCAGTTTAAGCGGCTCCTTCAGATACATCACTGAGAAGGGGACGAAGATACTCAGGGTTATGACTTCCTGCATGATTTTGAGCTGTCCAACATTAAGCACTGTATAGCCAATGCGATTCGCCGGAACCTGAAACAAATATTCCAGCAACGCGATTCCCCAGCTCACCAACGCGGCAATAAGCCAAGGCTTGTTGTTCAACTCCTTAAGATGCGCATACCAGGCAAAGGTCATAAATACATTACTACAAATCAACAGCAGAATGGATATTAATATTGGATGCATACTCAGCCCTAAACACGATTCTAATTATTAATTTTCACCAGACAGATTCTAAAAGGAAAGCTCTCGAAGCATATTTCGCATCGCAGAAATATAAAGATATAGCTGATCTCAATCAATTTTCAGAAAGACGTTCTAAGATAATATCCTGATCCACCACTAAGTTGCCCAACGACTCTCTTGAGAGCCAAAATCCTACGCGGCAAACGCCAATGCATTTTATTTTCTTTCGAAGGACAGGATGCTTGTACTCTATCTCAGCAATGCTATCTTTAGTAGTGATAGCTTTTAAAGTTGTGGTGACTTAAGCGTATGAGAATTCTTATCGTAGATGATCCCCGAGCGGCAAAGTCTCTGCAATCTACATTACTCGAAACAGCTGATCACAACATAAAAATCTGTAGCACCGACAGTGACGCATTGGCGCTGACCTATTCCTGGCAACCAGATTTAATAATCTCCAGTATTGAAATGCCGCATCGTGATGCCTTCTCTCTCTGCCTTGAAATCAAATCCGATCCAGCACTTAATCAGGTAGGCTTCGTTTTCTATAGTGATGTGTATACTCACCCCGATGATAAAAATTTCGGCCTGGACTTAGGCGCCTCTCGTTTTATCACAACCTCCGTGGATGATAAAAATTTTCACCAGGAAATCCAGCATATTATTAATGACCAAGCAAACCGTCGAAATACCGCTAAAAACCATCTTTCGAAAGATATTATCAAGTTAAGTCGACGTCATGTGCAATTACTCTCGCGACGACTGGAAGAAAAAATATATGCGCTGGATCGAGAGCGTAAGGCGCTGCGTGAGAGCCACAATCTTAATAAGGTAATTCTCAATACCACTACCGATGCGATTCTCGCAGCGGATGAGGAACACAGAATACGTTTCGCCAATAAAGCGGCCGTTAAGATGTTTGGGCGCTCTGAGGCGGTGCTTACCAATATGCGAATCATCGATGTCTTAGCAAACCCCTCTCGAGATGATTATCAAAGAAAACTGAATGCGTATCTCAGCAGCGGACAGCTTGAGGCAAAAGAATGGCAGGCTGTCCCCATGTGCGTTATCAATCATGAGGGCAAAGAAATTCCGGTTGAAGTCTCTTTTGGCGGACATATTGGAGCCTCATCCCGCCTCTTTATTGCCACCATACGTGATCGCAGCGAACAAAAGGAAGCCGAGCAAGCCCTTCTGCTTTCGGCTAAAATCATCGAGACCAGCAACGACCTGATCTCAACGGTAAACAGAGATTTCGTTTATACCATGGTGAACGATGCATACCTGAAAACCTTTCACCTCAAACGCGAAGAGATCATCGGTCATAGCGTCAGAGAGGTACTTGGAGAAGACAACTTCGAGCAGATTGCCAAACCTCACTACGAACGCTGCTTTGCCGGCGAAACGGTCGTCTACCATTCCTGGTTTCAAATTAAAAACGGCGCTAAGCGGCATATGGAGGTCTATTACTACCCCCATTATGATACCGAAAATAAAATCCAAGGCGCCATCGTCTGCGTGCGGGACATGACCAAACAACGCTTGGCGGAGGATACCCTACGCTTAAGGGATCGTGCGGTCGAAGCCTGTAATAACGGTATCGTCATCACAGATTCACGACAGGAAGATAACCCCATTATCTATGCGAATCCGGCATTTTGTGCAATGTGCGGCTATAGCCTGGACGAAGTGCTTGGCCAGAATCCACGTTTTCTATTCAATAATAATCTGGATCAGCCCGGACTTAACGGCATCAGAGATGCACTTCGCAACAAAGCTGGCGGCGATGCTGTTTTGCTTAATTATCGCAAAGATGGCAGCTCGTTTTGGAACCACACCCATGTCGCTCCCGTATTCGATGAAAAAGGCCAACTCACCCACTACGTGGGAATCTCCAATGACGTATCCGAGCAAGTGAGTTACGCAGATGAGCTTCGTTACCAGGCAACTCATGACACCCTCACTGGCATTGCTAACCGCAGCCTGCTCTATGATCGACTACAACAAGCAATATCCAACAGTGATCGTCGTAAGGGCAATCTCGCCGTGTTGTTTATCGATATCGATCGATTTAAACAAATTAACGATACCCTTGGCCATGGCTTAGGTGATGAGCTACTCAAACAAATTGCCGAGCGCATTGAGCACCGTTTACGCAAAGGCGATACGGCGGCACGCCTCAGCGGAGATGAGTTTGTGGCCATCTTAAATGACGTCAACGACGATAATGCAGCCAAACAGGTAGCACAGAATATTCACGACGCCATCCTCAAACCCTTCCGGTTGCAAGGCCATGAAATTATCACTACCTGTTGTATCGGTATCAGCCTTTACCCCTCCACCAGCAATGATCCAGAAACGCTGTTGCGGCACGCGGACATTGCCATGTATCGCGCGAAACAAAAAGGACGTGACGCAATCGAACTCTTTACGCAAGAAATGTCATCGGCAACTACGGAGCGTATGAATTTGGAAACGGGGTTGCGCCGAGCCATGGAGCGCAACGAGCTAAGACTCGAATATCAACCCCAGTATGAACTCGGCAGTAACCGACTGATTGGCGCGGAAGCCTTGTTACGCTGGTATAGCCCGGAATTAAACCATGTTTCTCCCAGTAAATTTATTCCGGTTGCCGAAGATACTGGCCTAATCGTGCCCATCGGGAAATGGGTATTGGAGCAAGCTTGCCTTCAGCTCAAGCAGTGGCAAGACGCAGGTTATGACATCCCCTCGGTAGCGGTTAACGTATCTGGTGTACAAATCCACCGTAGTCATTTCCCGGAGACGGTGCGCGAAACACTAGCAAAAAGCGCTTTGTCAGCAACCCATCTAGAGCTCGAAATTACCGAAAGTGCGCTGATGCGCCAGGTCGAAACAGCCATCGACGTCCTGGATGAACTCAATCAACTGGGTATCTCATTAACGATCGACGATTTTGGTACTGGCTACTCCTCGCTGAATTATCTAAAACGATTGCCGTTGAACAAACTCAAGATTGATAAATCATTTGTCATGGGTATACCCGATGATACCAACGACGCAGCGATTTCACGCTCAATTATTGCACTGGGTAAAAGCCTGCAAATGCAGGTGATTGCGGAGGGAATTGAGACCAAACAGCAGTATCAGTTTATGTCGGAATCGGGGTGTAATGAAGGACAAGGCTTTTATTTTAGCGAACCTATAAGCGCTACCGAATTCGAGCGCTTGCTATTACCTCAAAAAAGCAATTTGTGACGAGTAAATTCATTCGCACAAAAATGGAAATATTAGTGATCTCAGTCAAATAGTTTAATCTCGTAATAGGTTACCCTTTGGCACTAAATTACACTTTCTAATCAACTAATAGGAATCTACTATGAGCTGCTGTGGTGGTTGTGGCGGTCAAGCGACTGAGCCAAAAAAAGATCAGGAACAAAAGCAAGAGCAAAACAAAGCGCAGGAACAACAGCCTGCTAAATCAGAGAAGTAACTAAAACACCCCTGACTCAGGGGTGTTTTTTTATGTGTCGTAAAACGCTTAAAAATTTCTGGTGAACTCCTTATTCTGCTGTTCTCCTAGTGCACAATCCAAGTGATTTTCTTTGCGGGCTAGGGTATAACATCTCCTGTCTAACGCTTGGAAAACCGCTATGGGATCATCCATTCAGCAGCGCAGCTACAGCCCAGAAGACCGCAAAAAGTTCTCACTTCGACTGCAGCAAAACCTCAAGCAACTGTCGCAACTGCTTGCACAGCCTAACTTTGGTGTTGGTAAACCCTCTCTGGGCGCCGAACTTGAACTTTCTCTAATTGATCCGCAAGGTAATTCCAGCTGGGTTAACGCTAAAATTATCGATCTCGCCGATGATCCACAGCTAACCCTGGAGCTCAACCGCTACAACTTGGAAATTAATCTATCGCCTATCGCCGCGGCCGGTTCACCCTTCAGCACCATTGCTGAAGAAATGACTCAGAAGTTAACACAGCTGAACCAGATCGCCGCGCCACTGAATACCCGTACTGCGTCTATAGGTATATTACCTACCCTAACCCAGCGGGATGTCAGCCGCGCTGCCATGAGCGACTTCCTGCGTTATCGTGTTTTAAGTGATGCCATCAAAGACTTGCACCAAGCGCCCTTCGAAATTGATATCGGTGGCGAAGAGCCGTTATTAATGGGCTTGACCGACCTCAACGCTGAAGGCGCCAATACCTCCTTCCAACTTCATTTGCGCGTTAACCCCGAAGCCTTCGCCGATTGTTATAACGCGGCACAAATGGCTACTGCATTGGGGTTAGCTATTAGCACCAATTCCCCTCTATTTCTTGGTCATCGACTCTGGGAAGAAACCCGCATTCCTCTGTTCAAACAGGCGGTGGAAACCCGAAAAACCAACGAGAAAGCAGAACACAGAGTAGCCCGTACCGGATTAGGCAGCGACTGGGTCAAGGCCAGTGCTTATGAACTCTTTCAACGATCAGTCGATGATTTTGCCGTACTGCTGCCAGAATGCGCCACCGAGAGCAATATTACACCCGACGCGGTCCCAGAACTGTTTGAACTACGTCTGCATCATGGCACCATCTGGCATTGGAATCGCGCCATTTATGACCCGGCGGCTGGAGGCCACCTGCGTATTGAGTTTCGTGTGTTACCGAGCGGCCCAAGCCCAATCGATATGGCGGCAAGTGGCGCATTTTTAGTTGGTCTGACGAAAGGCCTAAGCCATAAAATGGCCAAATACAGTAAACTCATCGAATTTGGTCGTATCAAAACTAATTTCTACCGTGCCGCAGAACTAGGGCTTGATGCGATGATTCTCTGGCCAGATAAAAACAATCGACTGAAAGAATCATCGGCGCAGCAATTAATTCAAGAACTGTTACCCTTGGCGAAACAAGGGCTACAAGAATTGGCGGTCAGCCCTAATGAGATCGAATCAATGCTTGGTATTATTCAGCAGCGCCTCAATAAGCGCATCACTGGCGCACGCTGGCAATTACAAACACTACAGCATTTTGAAAAAAGCATGACTAGAAACGAGGCTTTACCCGCCATGTTGAATAGCTACCTGGAGCAGGCCGATAGCGGTAAACCAGTCCACCTATGGTGCAGACCATGAGCGGCACCGCCTATCCCATTCGCTACTGGGAAGCCCCTCGCAGTGATGAGATCGGTTCAACTGTCGAACAATTTCTGGAGCAACTGGAAGGCCCAACCTGGATCTATTTTCCCGGACAAGATAATAGCCGCTGCCGCGTCGTCACCACCCTGCTACATGGTAACGAGCCCTCAGGCCTGTACGCAATGCACCAATGGATACTAAGTAACGAAACACCCGTCACCGACCTCTATTGTTTTATCGGCTCAGTGAGCGCAGCCAAGCATCCTCCCGGGTACTTCCATCACCGAATGATTCCAGGTAAACGCGACCTCAACCGCTGTTTTAGACCACCCTATAATGATGAGGAAGGAGTAGTCGCCGCCGACCTGCTGCATCGCATCACCAGTGTGCAACCGGAGGCCGTGATCGATATTCACAACACCTCCGGTGCAGGCCCATCCTTCGCCATTTGCACGGAGCTCAACCCGAAACACTTTGCCATTAGCTCGTTATTCACTCACCGCCTGATTATTACCGATTTAAAACTGGGTGCGCTCATGGACTACGACGACGGAACTTTCTCCGTAACCACCATTGAATGCGGCGGCGCGCATGATCCACAGGCCCATGCCTTGGCCTACCAAGGTTTTAAACGTTTCGCCATAACCCCGTCGTTATTCTCGGAGGCGCTGGATCAGACCATTTCCGAATATCCCGGGCTCGACCTTTACCAGCACCCAATTCGAGTCGAGCTCATCCAAGGAGCCGCATTGGCCTTTGCCAACACCGTCACAGAAGGCGCGGATTTAACTCTACACCAGGATGTCGAACGCTATAACTTCGGCTTGGTGACCAAGGGCACTAACTTAGGCTGGCTAGGCGCTGGCGGGTTATCGGCACTGGTAGCGCGAGATACCCAAGGCTATGATCATGTCAGCCACTACTTTACCATGGTGGATAATTGTCTGGTCACAACGCAGGATTTAAAGCTTTTTATGATCACCAAAAATATCCCCATCGCGCTGTCGGATTGTCTGTTTTATCTGGTCCCAATTTAGTGGTGGAATATTCTTTGTGGTGGTAAGTTATGTCGTATTTGGCAAGGTATCAACATAGTTCTTCTGGTACGGCAAGGCATCGAACAAAGCTGATAAACAGATAGGCCGCCTCACCCCATACTCACTACTCACGGCCAGAATTGATTAGCCAAGTACTTGCTCCAACACTTCCACCAACCGTTCACACTCATTCTCCGTGCCGATAGTAATTCGCAGAAACTGGTTAATTCTCTGGTGCGAGAAGTGACGTACAATGATAGATTCCTGCCTTAAGGCCTGACTTAATCTTGCCGCGTCTCGATCTGCATGACGAACAAACAGAAAATTCGCTTGGGAGGGTAAAACCTCAAAACCCAGGCCAGTTAAATTTTTCGCCAGCTTGTCGCGGGTCGCTATTATTTTATTGCGGGTGGCGTCAAAGTAGGCTTTATCCTGGATTGCCGCCACTGAGCCTGCAATTGCTAGCCTATCCAGCGGGTAGGAGTTAAAGCTATTTTTTACCCGTTCCAGCGCTTCAATCAGCATTGTGTCACCCATAGCAAAGCCAACTCGCAACCCCGCCAGTGAGCGTGATTTCGACAGGGTTTGAATCACCAGCAAATTGGGAAATTGATTGATCAGGCTGACGGCAGATTCTCCGCCGAAATCGATATAGGCCTCATCAACCACCACCACTGACTCGGTATTGTTTTCCAATAGTGCAGTAATTGCCGTCAATGGCAAGCCACACCCGGTCGGAGCATTCGGGTTTGGAAAAATAATGCCACCATTTGCTTGCACGTAGTCTTGCAGATTAATCATATAGGAATCGGTGAGCGGCACCGTCGCGTATTCAACCTGGTACAGACCACAATAAACCGGATAAAAGCTATAGGTAATATCCGGAAATAAAATTGGTAGTTCGTGCTTAAGTAGCGCCTGAAACACATGCGCTAAAACCTCGTCGGAGCCGTTACCGACAAATACCTGTTCGGTTTGTATATTGAAATTATCGGCAATGGCACACTTCAGAGCGTCTGAGTTAGGGTCGGGATAAAGACGCAGGGCGTCTGTAGTTTCTCCTAACAAAGCGGCCAACACACTAGGCGCCGGCCCATAGGGATTTTCGTTAGTATTTAATTTGATTAAATTCGACACCTTGGGCTGCTCACCGGGCACATAAGGCTCTAGCTTGCTGACAATCGAACTCCAATAACGACTCATAGAAAAGGTCCGGTAAAATTTAGCTACTTTTGGGATAAGGGGTAATATCGTAGCAGGATTTTATACGCTATTCCTGCAAATATCGCATCCTGTAACGAATGCCAGTTGCTGATAACTTAGGCGTATCAGATCCTAACGCTGCACTGGCCGCTTTGACAGTTTGCGCTGTAATGTCCGCCGGTGCATACCAAGCGCCCTCGCTGTCGCGGACACATTGCCATCGTTCTCAGCGAGCACTTTTTGAATATGCTCCCACTCCAAACGATTGACTGAAACCGGATTGTCGGCGACATCGATATCCGCGGCTGCCTGTGCGCTGAACGCTGCCAAAATATCCTCAGCATTCGCTGGTTTACACAGATAGTTCGATGCGCCTAACTTCATTGCCTGTACAGCGGTGGCAATGCTGGAATAGCCAGTCAGCACGACAATATTAAGCGCTGGATTGAGTTTCAACAGCTCCGGCAATAGCTGTAAGCCCGACTCATTGATCATCTTTAAGTCCAGCGTGACTCGATCAGGTTGAAAATCTCTGACCAACTGCAAAGCCTGCCGCGAGTTATGCGACTGCTCGACTTCCAGGCCGCGCTTGCGCAACGAACGCGCAAGCACCTGGGTAAACACTGGGTCATCATCAATCACTAATACTCGGTTATTCAAACTTACTCCAAAGTTCCAGCGGCATACTGAGTTCGGCCAAGGTACCACCTTCCTCGTGATTATAAAGCGCAACCTGGCCATTAAAGCGTGCTACCGTTGCATGGGATAAAAATAGCCCCAAACCTAGGCCCTTGCGCTTGGTAGTCACGAAAGGCTTACCCATTTTATCTGCTAACGCTAAAGGGATACCGGCACCGTAATCGCGAATGGTTAAGAGCATGTTCTGCTCATCCCAGGACAGCTCGATATCCACATGCTCAGGGCTGGCGTCACCGGCGTTGTTGAGCAGGTTGATAATGGCTTGATTCATTGTCTCATCGACACGCAGATGAGGACTGGCTCCGCTTGACTCCAGACGGAACTGACTGCAAACATCCGGACGCATCAACTGCCAGCGCTCCAATATGGATTGGATATAGTCCACCAGCACAACCTTTTCACCGGTTTCGCTTGTGCTGGCGGCGGATTTTTCCAGCATATTTTGCAACGACCGCGTACAGGCTTGTACCTGACTCTCCAATATCTTCAAATCCTCCAGCAACTCCGCATTATTTGCCTGCTCGTGTAGCAGGTCGTCGATAACGACCGCCATCGTGGACAGTGGCGTATTCAACTCATGCGCCGCACCTGCCGCCAGGGTCGCCACTGCCAGCAACTGTTCATCATGTAAGGCTGATTCCCGGCTTCGTACCAGCACATCATCCTGCTCGCGGATGGCCTGTGCCATTTTCACTACAAAATAAGTGATTAAGAGCGCGCTGGCGACAAAAGTAATCCACATGCCTAAGATATGCAGACTAAAAAAACTTTCTCGTTGCAGGGTATGGTCCATCACCATCGCATTTGTGGCAGCGGTAAGTGGTTGATAAAAAAATACCAGAAAGCTATAAGCAGCGATGGTTGAGGCGGCGATCAACCAAGTATAAAGCCAAGGTAATGTCGCCGCAGAAATGGTAAGCAAGACCAGATAATAGGAAATAAAAGGGTTCGTCGACCCCCCAGCGAAATAAAGCAATAAAGTTAAGGCAAACACATCCAGTGCTAGCTGAATAAAATACTCTACATCAGTAACCGGCCAGGGTAACCGGAGTCGAAATACGCTAACCACTGCCACCAACAGCATAAGACTGATGATCAGCACAAGCAGGTGATAGTGTAACGACGCACCCAGATAACTATGAGCGTAGTAAACCCCAGCCATCAAAACCAGCAACGCAAGTGCTCGAATGGCTATCAGACGACGTAAATTTTCCTTGGCGGCGGAGAGTGGTAGTTGTTTTGAAAAACGCATCGAATAAAATAGTTATCCGCTATGACTCATGGGCCAGTTCATATGGTATAGCCGCAGCAAACAGGCGAATACCATCCCCGCGACTCCCACTAGAAAAACGGTATCTATATCGTAACCAAAAACACTACCCCAGTTCGTCAAACCCAATATTCCAGCGGCCAGACAAACCAAAAAACCTAACAGCGCGGCGACATGACTACCCCAACCAAACAGCTGTTTCATACGGACTCCTTTTTATAGCCCATTTTTGTGCTCCCGTTTAGAAAAGAGACAACGGCACATTCTAACCCAATAACCGACAACAACACATCCGGCTAAACAATCGCTGAGTATTATTTCGTTGGTTGGCAGGATAGAATGCGATTTTTCCGAATCTATAAGCTGTGTTCTATGGATAACGTTACCATCAATCATTTACTTCAGCTCGACCAGAAACATACTTGGCATCCCTATGCGTCAATGATGCAGTCGCCGCCGATTTATCTGGTGGAGTCGGCGCAGGGGGTAAGGCTGAAGCTAGCAGATGGCCGAGAACTCATTGACGGCATGTCTTCCTGGTGGTCGGTGATTCACGGCTACAATCACCCACAACTTAACCAAGCAATTCGTGAGCAACTGGATAAGACAGCTCATGTCATGTTCGGCGGTCTCAGCCACGAACCGGCCATACGCTTGGCGGAAAAGCTCGTCGAATTAACCCCTGCAGTACTACAGCAAGTATTTTTCAGCGATTCGGGTTCGGTCGCCGTCGAGGTAGCACTGAAAATGGCAATTCAATATTGGCATGCTCAGGGGCAACCTCAGAAAAACAAAATGTTAACTATTCGCTCCGGTTATCATGGTGATACATTCGCCGCCATGTCCGTCTGTGATCCAGTCACCGGCATGCACGAATTATTTACGGATGTTCTCACACCACAATTTTTTGCTGACGCGCCCCAATGTCGCTTCGATGAAACTTGGAATGAGGGCGATATTCAGTCTATGCAACAATTATTACAATCACATCATGGCGAAATTGCCGCCGTTATTATGGAACCCATCGTACAGGGTGCTGGCGGAATGCGGTTTTATTCACCGCATTACTTAAGACGTACGCGCGAACTCTGCGACGAATATGATGTGCTTTTAATTCTGGATGAAATTGCCACTAACTTTGGTCGTACCGGCAAGCTATTTGCCTGCGAACATGCCGCAGTGACACCCGATATTATGTGTCTGGGCAAGGCGCTCACGGGTGGCTATATGACCTTAGCCGCCACCCTGACCACCGACCGCGTGAGCCAGGGCATCTGTAACGCAAAACCCGGCGTTTTTATGCATGGCCCAACTTTTATGGCTAATCCCCTCGCCTGTAGCGCCGCCCTCGCCAGTATCAATTTGTTGCTTGCCAGCCCTTGGCAGGAGCAGGTGCAACATATTGAAGACCAACTCAAACAGTTGTTGGCACCCACGCTAGCTTACGATCATGTCGCAGATGTGCGTGTGCTCGGCGGTATTGGCGTAATCGAAACCCAGCGCCCAGTTAAAATGCAGGAAATTACTGCTGCCTTTGTTAATGCAGGGATTTGGGTTCGACCATTCGGCAAACTGGTCTATCTGATGCCGCCATTTGTTATTGAAGATGCCGATTTGACGTTGCTGGCTAATGGCTTGGTTAAAGTGCTGGCGGATGAATCACTGCTGATGAATTAGATAGTGCAAACTCAATAGCGCAGCCAAGCCGTAATATCCTAATAGCATAATATTCCTAAGCTGGGATGCCGTAATATTAAGATTTCCCTTATACTTGCAGGCCACTTTGATAAACCACCTGTATCGACGACGGATAATTGCGTGCAAGAACAAACCACCACTTTGGACAATACGTTAGCAGACCTGGACCTAGACAAAATCAATACCGAACTTGCGGGTAAATCTGCGCAGGAAATTATTCGCTGGGCGATTGATTTAAACAGACGCACCATTACCACCACCACCTTTGGCGACCACTCGGCCGTGCTGCTACACATGGTTTCGCGCATTCAGTACAACATGAAGGTGCTCTGGATAGATACTGGCTACAACAGTTCTGCCACCTATCGCTTCGCCAACAAAATGATCAATGAGTTAGACCTTAACATTGATGTCTTCACTCCGCTTATTACTACCGCACGGCTTAATGTCATGATGGGCGGTATCCCCGACGTTGGTGACCCACTACACGAAGAATTCACCGAACAGGTAAAGCTGGAACCCTTTAAACGTGCTACGGACACGCTTAAACCAGAAGTTTGGATCACCGGTATTCGCAAGGATCAAACGGAGTTTCGCCAATCGCTAAACATCGTCACTCGCAGCAAAGAGGGCTTTATCAAGGTAGCGCCTTTATTAAACTGGTCGGAAGCGGAAATGAATGAGTATTTGACGAAGCACGACTTGCCCAACGAACCCGACTATTTTGACCCGACCAAAGCGCAAGAAACACGCGAGTGTGGGTTACATACCCGGTTTTAAAGACCTTAGCCGCTAGATATCCATTCTTCCATCATCAACCTCAGAGCAAGGTGCCATCTTAGAACTGGCAAACTGCCACCATTTGTTTTAGGCTGGTTTCGCTCATCAAACAAATGTCTTTTAGCCTGAGAGGAGATTTATTATGGGACTGTTCAGTTGGATTATTTTTGGTTTAATCGCCGGTATTCTAGCGAAGTGGATTATGCCAGGCAAAGATGCCGGTGGCTTTATCGTCACTAGTATCATCGGTGTGGCGGGCGCTTTTACCGGTGGATTTATTGGTTCCTTTTTCGGCTTCGGCGGTGTCGACGGCTTTAATCTTGCCAGCTTTGCCACAGCCGTTTTAGGGGCAATTTTATTACTCGTTATCTATCGCGCCATCAAATCTTGAAAGATTGCTGCCCATAAGTGCTGCGCGCACTCAAGGTACACAGCACTATTGAGAAACCGCTGGAATCGCAACTGAGTTTTGATGATCCTTGGCGACATAACTGTAGACGACGGGCACTACAAACAAGGTAAACAGGGTGCCTACAGTCATACCGGTAGCAATGACCAAACCAATATTATGGCGGCTCACAGCACCCGCACCTGTGGCGAAAATCAAGGGTACCACGCCTAACACCATCGCAGCGGTGGTCATTAGTACCGGTCGTAATCGTACTGCCGCCGACTCACTAATAGCATCGATGCGTGACATCCCTTCTCGCTGTAATTGATTAGCAAACTCAACAATCAGTATTCCGTGTTTGCTGATCAGCCCGATCAGTGTAATCAGGCCTATCTGACTATAGATATTCAGCGTCACAAAACCCAGCGTAATGGGGATCAACGCACCACAAATTGACAACGGCACACTGATGAGAATAACCAGTGGATCACGAAAGCTCTCAAACTGAGCCGCTAACACTAAAAAAATAGCGATCAGGGACAGGGCAAAGGTCACATAAAGCTTGCTACCTTCAGTAATAAATTGTCTAGACTGACCATCGTAATCCACTGAAAACCCTTCCGGAAGTATTTCCCGTGATTTACGTTCGAGGAATTGCAACGCATCACCCATGCTCACTCCCGGTGTCATCATGCCCTCTAGTTTGACGGAGTTAAGCTGTTGAAACTGATTCAGGCTTACTGGCTGTGCGATTGTTTGCATACTGATTACAGTGCCTAGGGTAACCTGTTCGCCACTCACCGTTCTGACATAATAATGATTCAGCCAGGACGGATCTGTCCTCGCACCCGCAACCGCCTGTGGGATGACTTTATAACTTCGACCCTCCACCGAAAAACGGTTAAGCCAACCCTCACCAAGCAGGGTTGACAACGCTGAGCCAATGGCCTCCATACTGATCCCCATCTGAGCGGCTTTATCCCGGTCAATGGAAATACGGACTTCCGGCTTGGAAAATTTCAGATCGCTATCAATAAACATGAAAAGACCGCTTTTCCGCGCTTCTAACGCCATCTGATCCGCCAATTGTGCTAGCGAAGGATAATCGCTGGTGGTATTAATCACAAATTGGATTGGTGCGCCGCCACCCGCGCCAGGTAAGGATTCTCGGGAGAAAATAAATACATCTATGCCGGGTATTTTATCCACTTCAGCCTGCACTAAAGGTTGAATTTCCATGGCTGTCCGTTGCCGTTCATTCCAAGGGGTGAACCCGAGCACACCAAAAGATGAATTTTGCGCACCAGACTGGTTGACTCTCACCGACACTTCAAACTCGGGTAATTGTTCAAAAATCGCATCAAAATTTTCAGTATGCCGGTTGAGGTAATTGATGTTGGCGTAGTTAGGCGATTTAGATGCCAGGAATAATGACCCCTGATCTTCCTGAGGCGCCAGTTCACTACGTGCGAACATCATCAAAAAGGGAATACTGACAAACACCAATAAGGCGAACACAACCACGACAGGACGATAGTTCAGCGTACCCTGCAAAGTCCCCAGATAGCTGTTTTTTAACTTACCAAAAATAATATCCAACTTCTTTGCCAGCGCACTCTCCTCCGTCCCGCCGCGCATGAGTTTTGAACACATCATGGGGGACAGGGTCAACGCCACCACACCGGAAATGATAACTGCTCCCGCCAATGAAAAAGCGAATTCGCTAAACAAGGTTCCGGTGATACCCGTGAGAAAGCCTATGGGCGCATACACAGCGGCCAAGGTTAGCGTCATGGAAATGACAGGCGTGGCAATTTCCCGTGCTCCCTGAATCGCCGCTTGCAGAGGCGCTAACCCCTCTTCAATATGACGGTGAATATTCTCAACCACCACAATGGCATCATCCACCACCAGACCAATGGCTAATACCAGCGCCAATAAGGTAAGCAGGTTAATAGTGTAGCCCAGCGTCCACATCAGGAAAATCGTACCGACCAGCGAAAGTGGAATCGCCACCACCGGAATCACAACGGTACGAATTTCACCCAGGAACAAAAACACCACCAATATGACAATTAATGCCGCTTCCAGTAGCGTTTTCGCCACTTCGTCGATGGATGACTGAATAAACTTGGTGGAATCATAAATCACTTCCACTTCAGTGCCCCTGGGCAGCTCCGACTGCAGCTTGGCCAAAGATGTTTTGACTCGCTGACTCACCTCCAACGGGTTAGCGGTGGGCGTCGCCGACACACCAATAAAGACCGCAGGATTACCATTAAAGAATACACCACTATCAAAATTTTCTGCGCTGAGCTCAACCTTTGCAATATCTTTCACTTTCACCAATACATCGCCTTTCTGAATGACGACGATATTTTCAAATCCTGCCACCGTGCTCAGATCTGTATTGGCTTTCACTTGAGTCGCGATCCATTCGCCTTTAGTTTGTCCTGCGGTAGAAAGGAAGTGATTACGCTGGATGGCCGCATTCAGTTCATCGGCAGTGATATCATGTGCCGCCATTTTCAATGGGTCTAACCAGATTCGCATGGCAAATTTACGCGCACCAAAAATCTCGGCACTGGCGACCCCTTCCAAAGTCGCAAATTTTGGTACGACTACGCGGGTCAAGTAATCAGTGACCTGCTCATCCGTCATTGAGTCGCTATTAGTCCTGATATACATCAGGGCAGAACCTCTGCTGGTTCCCTTTTTAATAACAGGGTCTTCGGACTCCTTTGGCAATTCACCGCGAACCTCTGCAACCTTCGCCATAATTTCCGTCAACACCTGGTCAGAATCGTAGCTAGGGTTAATATGTGCAACAACACTGGAGCTGCTGTTCACACTGCTGGAAGTGATATAGTCAATACCCTCTGCACCAGCAATCGCCTGCTGCACCGGCGTAGTGATAAAGCCCTGCACCAGATCCGTACTAGCACCGACATAGACGGTTGATACTGTCACCACCGCTTCTTCAATCTTGGGATATTGACGAATACTCAGCTGGTCAAAGGCATTCATGCCCAGCAATAAAATAAAAAGGTTAATAACTGTGGCGAGTACCGGTCTTTTGATAAACAGATCAGTGAACTTCATAAGACGCTTCACCGTTGGCTGTTTCAGGGATAGCGCTGTGACTCTTCAGAGCTTCACTATTGGCAAGCGCAATCGTAGTACCATTTTTCAGTTTGACCTGCCCGTCAATCACAATCAAATCACCTGCCGCAACCCCTGACTTAATGGCAACTCGATCGCCCCTGGCATCGCCACTAACGATACTGACACGCTGTGCGATCAATTGTGGCGCACCCTTTTCGTCCGCTCCCTGTTGATTCACCTTGAATACTGATTCGCCATAAAGGGAATAGGTCACCGCCGTTTGCGGTAGTGTTACCACCCTGTCATTTTGCTTAAGCATCAATTTTACGGCGGCAAACATTCCCGGCAATAATAGTCCTTGCGAATTATCAAACTGGGCTCGTACCAGAATGTTGCGGGTGCTGGCATCGACCTTGGCGTTAAGCGCTTTGACTCTGGCTTTAAACGTCTCTCCAGGATAGGCATCGACAGAGAATATTAACTCCTGGTCCAGATAGATCTGTGTGTAATCCTGTTCGGGTAAACTAAAATCCAGATAAAAGGCATCCATCGCCTGCAAGGTCGTTAAGGCATCACCCTTGGATAGATACTGCCCCAAATTCACCCTGCGAATGCCCACCTTACCGGAAAATGGCGCCCTGATTTTCTTCTTGGCAATAGTCGCTTTGGTTTGCTCAACCAGAGCGTAGACTTCGTCCAGCTCCGCACGACTGCGGTCACTCTGCTCCTGAGAAGTCAGTCGTTTTTGAATAAGCTTTTCATCGCGCTGGAAGTTTAATTGGGCTAATTTCAGACGCGCCTGAAAACTTTTTAAATTCGCCTGCTCCACCTCATCATCAATTTCCAGCAGTAACTCCCCCTGTTTCACAAACTGGCCCGACTGAAAGTGAATTGCTTTTACCTTACCCTCTACTTCGCCGCTCAGATCAACACCATTGACAGCACTTAAGGTGCCAATGGCTGAAAGATAGGGCTGCCAGGTTTCTTCGCGGGCATACTCAGCGGACACTACTCTGGGCGGAGGCGTAAAGTTGGCAAAATACTCACCCATAAAATGTCGTTCAACTAGTTTGTATCCGAAGATGCCGCCAAATACCAAGGCAACGCCCAACAACATCAAAACCATCCGCTTTAACATAACTAATTCCGATTTAACCTCTAGTGAACCAAAACAACTGTGAACCAAGACAAATTGCTGTAAAGCCCGACATTCTATATGCTTTGAGGCTAAACCAAAAACCCTAAGACTGAGTAATTTTGGATTAATTCACTATTCTGTATATATCTACGCGCGGTACGTTTTTATGAGTCACTTCACCATTCAAGTAACATCAGAGCTACACCAATATCTTCAATCCGTTTCCGTCAGAGACAATGATCTGCTCAAAGCATTGCGCGCAGAGACGGCGAAGGAAAAACTGGCACGCATGCAAATTTCACCCGAACAAGGCCAATTCATGGCGTTGCTGATTAAATTGTTGGGGGCACGAAGAACTATTGAAGTCGGTGTTTTCACCGGTTATAGCGCGCTAAGTGTGGCTTGTGCTTTGCCTGAAAACGGCCAAATGATAGCCTGCGATATTGACGAAGGCTGGACCAATATCGCTCAGCGTTATTGGAAGAAAGCGGGCGTTGCTCACAAGATCGATTTACGCCTAGCCCCTGCACTAGAAACGCTAGACAATCTGTTGTTGGAAGGCCAGCAGGGTCAATTTGATTTTGCCTTTATCGATGCGGATAAGGAAAACTATCAGAACTATTACGAGCGTTGTTTAAGCTTGATTCGCTCCGGTGGTCTGATCGCCGTCGACAATGTGCTTTGGGGAGGCAGCGTCATCAAGCCGGAAAAACAGGATATAGACACCGTCTGTATTCGCACCTTTAATGAACAATTGTTGCGCGATGAGCGCGTCGATATCAGTTTGATCCCCATCGGCGACGGCTTGACCTTAGCGCGCAAGCGGTAATAGGGATATCTCAAATCCGCAACATGACCGCTTCCCCGAAAGCAGATGGCGCTTAGCAGGTTATAAATTAGCGAAATTCACTCTCGATCTTTTCTAAAAACCTATCGATGGCGGCAATTGCCTGCGGTTCATCCAGCATCGGCGTATGTCCTCGATTGGCGATTTCTGCCAGCTGCAAATCCGGTTTGCGCCGCTGCATTTCTTCGACGCAAGCTTTGCCCAGAATATCCGAAGTTTCCCCACGCACGACTAGGCAGGCAGTGTTTTTTAGTGCTTCGAAAGCAAACCATAAATCGGGCGAAACTGCCTGCGTTTGTGCTTCATTCATTGGCACCGCAATGGCTGGATCGTAATTTAGCACCGGGATGCCCTCGTCGTTTTCACGATAGAGTTTACGGGTAAAATTACGCCAATCCTGTTCACTATAATCCTGTAACGCAGCACCGTTAATTGCACGCGCCTGAGCTATCGCTTCATCCCAATTCGTCACCGGAGCACCTTTACCGACATAACCCTGAATGCGGGCAATACCCGCCGCTTCGATTACCGGGCCGACATCATTCAACAGCACGCCTTTAAATTTTCCCGGTAACAGGCTCGCCATAATCATGGCCATCAAACCGCCCATGGAAGTCCCGACGAGCACTAAATTATCAAGACCCAGCTGCTGAATCAGATTGAACATATCCTTCACATAAGTGCCGGGATGATAATTAGTCGCGACGGGATCATAGTCCGAGCGACCACGGCCCCGCTGATCCGCCACAACTAAGCGAAAACGCGGGTGTAAATGACGACACAGTGTTTCAAAATCTGCTGAATTACGGGTCAGCCCATGCATACAAAGGATATTGATTGAAGAGTCCTTATTGACATAATCCCGGGCGTAAAGCCTTAAGCCATCTTCCGATTGATACCAAACATCCTGATAATCAGTCATAAATTTTTTCTCCGTACTCCCGGCGCAATTCACGCTTGAGTATTTTTCCGTTAGGATTGCGTGGTAATGCGTCGATAAAAATCAGGTCAGCAATACGTTGCTGCTTACCGACGCGCTCATTGCACCATTCCAGAATTTGCGCGGATGAAAACGCTGAACCCAACTCCGGCACGACAAATGCAATCGGTGTTTCTCCCCAACGTCGACTCTCTGCACCGATCACCGCCACCTCGTTGACAGCCTCATGCTGAACCAATACTGCCTCAATATCCTGTGGGTAAATATTTTGGCCACCGGACAGAATCATGTCCTTCTTGCGATCGACAATATAAAGATAACCCTGCTCATCGATACGTCCGATATCTCCCGAACGTAACCATTCTCGTCCGGCCTGATCCCGCCAAATCGAAGCTTCCGTTGCATCGGGTCGATTGAGATAACCGGGCATACTGATCCTTCCCCGCGAAACAATTTCTCCGCTCAATCCTGCTGCTACTTCAGCGTCGTCATCATCAATGATTTTAATATCCGTACCGATCAGTGGTTTACCAACCGACGTCCAGCGTCCTTCAGCTTCTTCCGGTTCGAGCGTCGTGATAATACCTTCGGTCAGCCCGTACAGCTCGATAATACCGCAGGGGAATACTGCAAAGATCTCCTTTTTTAAGGATTCAAACAACGGTGATCCACATGCCATCATCGCCTGCATTGACGAAATATCATGGGGTTGCTCGCGATAAGCCTCAACCACCCGCTGAAACTGAATCGGTACCATGGCGGTATGGGTAATGCACTCGCGTTCTACTGTTGCCAAAAACTGCTTGGCGTCAAACTGTTTGTGGATAACCAGAGTACCACCCGCCAATACCGTCGCCAACATCGCTACCCAGGAGATATTGGAATACAAGCCGATGGTAAAGAGTGTTTTCGCCCCACCGTGATAGCGCAATGCAATTGCCAAATCATAAGCCCAATCACGACGTCCTTGATGGGTATGCACAATACCTTTCGGTGAGCCGGTAGTGCCAGAGCTATAAATCACATTCAGATAGTCACTCGGATGAATCGCTACATTAGGGAATGTAGACGAGCCGGAAGCAACAAACTCCTCATAATCGAGCCAACCTGAAAGAATTTCTTCTTCTAAGTTTCCACGCGCCAGGATACGGTTTGTACAGAGCTGGCTTGGCAATTGTGCACGAATGGCTTCAACACGCTGACACTGATCGCAGGTAACCATGATAAATTCAGCAGCCGCATCCTCAATCATATTGGTAAGGCCTTCATCTGACACCGACAAATTGATGGGAACTGAGACGCCGCCCGCTGTCATTATGCCAAATAGCGCTTCCAGCATCGGCAAGCCATTGCTCATGAGTACGATAACGCTATCGCCGGTCTGCAACCCTCGATCGATCAAACTATTAGCGACAGCATTTATGCGCTCACCAAATTGCGTCCAACTCAAACGCTGCTCGCCGCAAATTGCCGCCTCCTTATTCGCTAACCATTTACTATGCAAGGCCATAATTTCTGGTAACAAGGGGGCCGGAGCCTGTATTGATTTCACGCGGACTGTCTCCAAAAAAAGCAGGGAATCACTCATCTTAAATTCAACGCTTGTTGAAATTTTAATCTACATTATGCAAGGACTATTAAAATGTCAAGCCACAAGTACAGCCTGCCAAATTAATTTTCACTTTTTGTCTCAGCATTTATGGTCAATTGACCCGCTTAACTCAGGCATATTTAACTTCAAGCTTTACTCGATAGTCTTTTTGATGTGTCCTTTTGTGAGCCAACAGAAAAAAGGAAAGTCATGAATAATTTGCTATAAAACTTGACATTTCAA
This sequence comes from Pseudomonadales bacterium, assembly GCA_024234615.1. Lineage (NCBI taxonomy): Bacteria > Pseudomonadati > Pseudomonadota > Gammaproteobacteria > Pseudomonadales > Pseudomonadales bacterium. Next base: position 744,908 of record JACKNY010000001.1, on the reverse strand, counting down.
CAAGCGTTGAATATCGTTCCTTGTAAATTTTCAACAAGCGTTGAATATTTTGAGTTAGAGTAGATGCCTTTGGCGCTCAACGAAAAGCTGCGGATATCTACTTTTGCGAGGGGGGCTTCGCTACAGAAATCGAGTAGCAAGCGAGTTAACATATCAGGCTCGAACACGGGTGCATTATGAAAAATTCACATTTCAGCAAGAAACCACTTGTCATTTTTATTGCTACGGTCAGTATCGCAGCAATTGAGCCAGCTGCCAGCTGGGCCAAAGAAGCCGGTAACGCCAGTCTCGAAGAGATTATTGTTACCGCGCAAAAACGCGAACAAAACCAGCAGGAAGTGCCTGTTTCTATTACGGCCTTCAGTGCTTTAGAACTCGAAAATAAGGGTTATACAAGCATTATCGACCTGGAAAAAAGTTCACCGAATACTCAGCTACGCGCGAGCCGGGCTACGAATTCAACCTTGACAGCTTATATCCGTGGCGTTGGCCAACAAGATCCACTTTGGGGATTCGAACCCGGCGTGGGCGTGTATGTTGATGACGTATACTATGCTCGCCCCCAAGCTGCCGTACTGGAGGTATTTGATGTCGAGCGCATCGAAATATTACGCGGTCCCCAGGGTACTCTGTATGGGAAAAATACCGTAGGCGGCGCCCTGAAATACATCACCAAAAAAATGAGCGGCGATGCCACTGCCAAGGTAAAGCTTGCGGTGGGTTCTTATAGCCAGCAGGATGTTATGCTCTCCGGTCAATTACCCCTGATCGAAAATCAACTCTATATCGGCGGTGCTGTGGCAAAGATGGATCGCGACGGTTATGGCGACGTCGATACAGGTTACGATATTGCGACGGGTGTTTTTACCGATAGCGAAGAAAACTACGAAAAAGACGTGATGGTTTACCGTATTAATGTTGAATACACACCCACTGAAAAATTATTTTTACGTTTCGCGGCCGATAAGACAGACGATGAATCCAATCAACTTTGCGGTTCTCAATCCAGCCAAACGTTGTTGACCCATCCCGCGACCGGCTTACCGTTTCTAGCATCCAGCGATCCATTCGATGGCGCTTGCGGTACTACGCACAAATCCAATGTTGAAAACGAAGGCTTTTCTATTACCGCGCAGTACGATATTAGCGACGCACTTTCCATAAAATATATCTACGCCGACCGCGAAGGTGAAACCCAACAGTTTATTGATTTTGAATCGACCCCGTTAGATGCCTTTGATGTTCCCGCCAAATATTCGGATGAGCAACAATCGCATGAATTCCAGGTCAATTACACGGCTGACCGTTTTGCCCTGGTAGGTGGTATTTACTATTTCGAAGGCAATTCAGCTGGCGCTTTTGATGTAGTTTTAAACGGCACCCCCTATATGGATGGTGACCATTTTGATCTAGCCATTGGCGGTGATGTGGATACAGAAAGTTTATCCGCCTACTTTAACGGCAGCTTTAATCTTACCGATACCATTACGATTACTGCCGGCGCACGGGTGACCAAGGATGATAAAAACTCCAACATTCAGCGCATTTCCTATAACACCTCGCAATCTTTTCCCTATAGCACCACCCAGGGCTCTGGCTTTACCTTTGGCGATCCAGCCAATGATATTTTTCTCGGCGCATCTACTGACATCAGCGATGATCAAGCCGATGAAGAGTGGAGCGAAGTCAGCCCGTCCATTAAGGTCGATTGGAAAATCAACGAAGATATCATGGTCTATTTGAGTTACGCCGAGGGCTTCAAATCCGGTGGTTTCGATATGCGTGGCAACGCAGCAACCAACCCGAATGTAGCAAACGGCTATGACCCAGAAACAGTAGAAACCATAGAAGCAGGTATCAAAAGCCAATTATTCAATGACCGCCTGCGTCTCAACGTGACCTGGTTCGAAATGGATTATGAGGACATGCAACTGACCGTGCAAACAGCTCAACCTGCACCGGTTTTCTTCTCATCCGATGTGGTAAATGCCGGTACCGCCGAAATCAAAGGCTTTGAAATCGAAGCCCTGGCGCAAGTCACTGAAGCATTCAACATTGCATTATCAGTCGGCCATATGAACGCTGAGTTGATTGAAGTTATTTCAGCTGGCGTCGATGTTTCCAGTACGTGGGAAATGCTCAATGCGCCGGATTGGACCGGACAACTCGCCCTAAGCTATGACCTGGATCTCGGTAGCGCGGGTACGCTGGCAATCAATACAGCAGCCTCCTTTCGCGACGCCTCACGTAACTTTAATAATGTGACCTGTAGCTGTGACCAAGATGACTCCTACACATTATGGGATGCCAGTGCCAACTGGCTTTCTGTTGATGAGCACTGGCAGATCAGTTTATACCTGAAGAACATTGAAGATAAGGAATACAAAACCGGTGGTTACAACCTTGGATCGGTGAACTGGCTTTCTACGGCCCACCCAGAACATGGACTTTGGGAGTTTCCTACCAGTTCTAATATCACCCGCAAAAAACCAGAGGGGGCTTACCAAAGCCCCCTTTTTTTGTCTTGTGAATTGTTATCGATTAGTTATCGGCCAGCTATTGAAAATAAGGGACAAATATAAGGGGCTACTTGAGTGGAAGTATTCTATTTCACCATTTTAGGCGCTACGGATTCTGTCATAAATTGTCGCAGCCAGAGTGATATCAATCCCAGCCCCAGCGAAAATAGAATCGCATAACTAGCCGACACCGCCGGATTCGCAACACCCATAAGCAGATTGAGAACAAGATGGATGCCAAGCGCGGAAAATGCACACATAGCAATAATCCATAGCGGTAATTCGCGTTTCATCATAACACCAAACAATAGCGGCACCAGCGATGCTGCCGCCAACCCATAAACACCCTTTTGCGCGAATAGCCCAACCAGTTCAGGAGGATTCCACGCCAACAACCCGGCAACAATACCAACCAGCACCAGTACAATACGCGACAGTAACAGCCCATGCTGACCACTACTACCGCCGAACAGGGGCTGATAAATATCATTGACCACCATTGCCGACAAAGAGACCAAAATTCCATCAAGTGTGCTCATACCGGCAGCGAGCAAGGTGATAAAAATAAAGGTCAAAATATATTGCCCCCAGGCTGAGCTGGAAAATTCAATGAGCAAATATTCCGTCACTACTCGATCCTGGCTCGATACGTCCACCCCTGCCATTTGTGCATAAAACCCCAACATCAGCATCAGCGCAAAGCAAAAGCCAACCACCACTGTAGTAAGAATGAATTTGCTGATATCCCCTTCATTGCGCAGATACAGGGTTTTGGTCAAAATATGCGGCTGCAACATCAGGGCAAAGGTAATAATAAAACCACTGCCAAATACCGAGAAAAAGTCGTAATAGAGATTGCTATCCGGGTTGTATACCTTAGCGTAATTGGCCCCCAGCTGTTCAAGCGAGGCAAAGACGCCAGAGTCGAAATACTTCAGCCCATTAGCAAATAAGAACAGACTGATACCCAACATCATAATACCCTGCAAGGTGTTGGTATAAGCATGCGCGTAGGTACCGCCCATGAGCACGTAAGAAAATACAAAGAGCAGAATCAGTACTAAGGCTGTCTCCCGTTGGATACCAAAAAGACTCATCATCAACAGGCTGCATCCCACTAAAATCAGCACGACAAACGTAATAGAGAGCAAATTGATAAAAGCGAAAAACAAACTAAAACCACGATGCTGATAACGATGGTAAATCCATTCAGGAATAGTTAACGCACCATGTTGATCTCCTAAGCGCAGAAATCCTCGAGTCAGGGTTAAGAAAGCCACTAAGATGCCTGATGATGCCGCCACACCGTAGTGCAGGAAGGCTGAAAGCCCATGGATGTAGACAAACCCCGGGTTGATCACAAAGGTGGCGGTGGAAGCGATCGACGCGGCCAAGGTAATGCCGATCAAATAAGGGTTCATGTCTTTATTACCAATCGAAAACCCGCGTAAATCCTTGGTACGCCGCATACCAATCCAGGAAAGAACAAAAGTGGCAATGACATACAGGCCAACGACAAGATACTTAAACAGTTCTGGAGACACCTTCTTCGACCTCTATATCAGTTGTGGTATGATGTGAGAAACCCAGTTTTCAACATTTGTTGAATTTTGTCAACAAATGGTTCGTGTCTGTATCCCAGATTCAGCAAAACTTTTGGAAAACCCGATGAACGACCCTAAAAAGATTTCAAAAAAAGACCGTATTCTTGACGCTGCGGAAGCGCTCTTTGCTCGCCATGGTTTCGATGGCGTCACCATCCGCCAGATAGCAGCTCAGGCCGAGGTGGATGTTGCGCTGGCCAGCTACCACTTCGGCAAAAAGCGCGAACTGTTTGATGCGGTATTCCTGCGCCGCGCCGAAATACTCAACGAAGAGCGTCTCGAAGCTTTACTCAAGTGCCAAGCCGAATCAGGCTCGCAAGGGCCCAGTGTGGAACAGATTATTGAGGCCTTCCTGCGACCGCTCGAAATGGAGCAGGAGAGCGCCGATCCGGGTTGGAAACACTACTTGGCCCTCGTTGCCTATATCAACAACTCTCCCATCTGGGGCAAGGAATTGATGAGTAAATATTTTGATCCTCTGGTAACGCGCTTTATTGAAGCACTTAAAAAAGCGTTACCCGAAGCCAGGGATGAGGATATTTATTGGTGCTATCACAGCCTCTCAGGAGCACTTACGCTTACCTTTGCGCAAACAGGACGTATTGATAAGCTGTCCAAGGGGCTTTGCAAATCCACCGACTTCAAGGCCGCCTACGACCACATGATTCCCTTTATCGCTGCTGGCTTTCAGCGTGTATGCAGCAATCCTTCACCCCATAATCATTAACCAAAGAGAAGCGAAAAGCGTTAAATGAATCAAACTAAGTTAAAGCCTGCCACTATTAAAAATACTGTTTTTGATCTCGGTGCCGTACTCTTCCATTGGAATCCGGAAGCCATTGCACAAGAATTTGCAGAAGATGTCACCCAGCGGCAACTGCTCTTGGATCAAGTGTTTCATCATCAAGATTGGAAACGCCTGGACTTGGGGGAAATAACCGAACGCCAAGCTATCCAGTCTTTTGCCAATAACACCGGATTACCACTCGCCAGGATGGAAGCACTGATCGACAGCATCAAAGCTTATCTAACCCCAAAAGAGGACACTGTCGCGTTACTCCTAGAATTACAGCAACAGGGGCACCGGCTATTTTGCCTATCGAACATTTGCACAGAAATATACCAGCACGTCGCCACGCGCCATACCTTCTTTGATGCGTTTGAAGATGTGATTGTTTCAGCCGAAGTTAAGCTCGCCAAACCCGATCCCAAGATATTTCAATACATGCTAAAGCGCTTTAATATCTTGCCGGAAGAAACACTTTTTATTGATGACATGCCTGCTAATGTAGCTTCTGCGAGCAGCCTCGGTATCCAAGCGATCCAATTTACAGAAATAGCCGATTGCCGACGCGCAATTGCGCGCATTATTGGTTAGACTTAATGGCGTTATCATTAACCCCCAGTCAATCCTTAGGCCAAATATCACAGACATGACATCCTCCGCTATTCACCCCACTGCCCTCGTCGCAGCCTCCGCCAACATTGGCGAAGGAACCAGCATTGGCCCTTACGCTATAGTTGGCGAACAGGTAACTGTCGGCGAGAACTGCCAACTCGATGCGCATGCAATCATCCACTCACATGTACGCATGGGCGCACACAATCGCGTTCATGCCCACGCTGTGCTAGGGGGATTGCCACAGGATCTCAGTTTCCAGTCAGAAACGGTTAGTTGGGTCGAGATAGGTGACCACAACGAATTCCGTGAAGGCGTCACGATCAGCCGCGCCACCAAGGAAAACCAAGCCACCCGTATCGGTAATCACTGCTACTTCATGAACAATGCGCATGTTGCGCATGATTGTCTGGTTGGCGATAACAATATCTTTGCGACCAGCGCTACCCTCGGCGGTCATGTCGAGGTGGGTGATCGAGTGTTTTTTGGCGGCGGCGCCATGGTGCATCAATTTTGTCGTATTGGCTCCTTCGCCATGATCGCAGGCGTGATTGGTATTCGCAAAGATGTATTACCCTATATGCTCATCGGCGGCACGCCGGTACGGCATTACCGCCTCAATAGCGTTGGGCTGCGCCGTGCCGGCATTAGCGGAGAACGTTATAAGGCGCTGTCCCAAGCATTTCGCTGCCTCAAAGAAAATAAACCCTTGTCCGGCATCATTGAAACCGTAGAAACAACCCATTTACGAGATTGGCTCGGCGCCAGCTCAAAACGTGGTATTTACGGCTTTATAGATGCCAACAGGGTAAAAGATGTAGATTAACTCACCCGCAGGTTTGATATGTTAGCACCGGAAAATTCACTGTTATTAATAGTCGACGTACAGGGCAGGCTCGCCACTCTGATGCATGAACGTGAACTCTATTTAGCCAACCTTAAAATTATAATCCAAGCCGCCAAAGTCATGGATATCCCTATACTTTGGACAGAACAAATTCCGAAAAAATTAGGCGCTACTCTGCCGGAAATTACCGAACACCTCAGCGAATTAAAACCCATTATAAAAACTTGTTTTAGCTGCTTTGGCAATGACGAATTAGTGCAAGCACTCGCCGCCAGTGGCCGGAATCAAATATTGCTCACTGGCATCGAAACTCATGTCTGCATTTATCAGTCTGCACTGGACTTAATTCGCCTACAAAAAGAAGTTCACGTCGTGTGTGATGCCGTGTCCTCACGTATTTCGGATAACAAGCAGTTGGGTTTGGCGAAAATGAAAGATGCTGGTGCCCACTTGACCAGCACAGAAACCTGCCTATTTGAGTTAATGAAAACTGCGGAGCACCCAAAGTTCAAGCAGGTGGTCTCTCTATTCAAATGAAACTTCTCAATAACACGGGTCCAAGCAAACCATGAAAAAATGGCAATGTATCGTCTGCGGCTGGATTTATGATGAAGCCAAAGGCTGTCCTGAAGAAGGCATAGCCCCAGGCACCACCTGGGAAGATATACCGGAAGATTGGCTATGCCCTGACTGCGGTACGGGTAAGAAAGACTTTGAAATGATCGCCATGAGGTAACCAGCACCAATGTTTAGAGCACTAGTCGTCAACAAAGTGGGTGGCCGGCATAGCGCCACTTTTGAAAACTGGCAGGAAGATCAACTTCCAAACAAGGCCGTGCTGGTAAAAGTGGATTACTCCAGCCTTAATTTCAAGGACGGACTTGCCGTCACTGGCAAGGGGAAAATATTGCGTGACTACCCGATGATACCGGGTATCGATTTGGCGGGAACGGTAATCGAATCTAAAGTCAGTGAGTTTGCCGCAGGCGATGATGTAGTGTTAACCGGCGCTGGCCTAGGCGAAGATTATTGTGGCGGCTATGCCCAAAAAGCACAAGTGGATGCCGATGCTCTCATCAAACTACCGCCAACTCTTAGCGCGCACAATGCGATGACCATCGGCACCGCTGGGTTCACTGCGATGCTTGCCGTGGCCGCGTTACAAGAAGCCGAGGTCACCCCAGAGCAAGGGCCTATCATAGTCACCGGTGCGGCCGGTGGCGTTGGCAGTATTGCGATCGCCATCCTCGCCAGACTCGGTTATTCCATCACGGCTGTAACCGGCCGCGAACAATTACATCAATACTTACGAGATTTAGGTGCCACGGATATTATTAGCCGAGCGGAAATGGCTCGGAATGCGCGCCCGTTGGAATCACAAAAATGGGCTGGCGCAGTAGATAATGTTGGTGGCCAAATCCTAACCAGAGTTATTGCCGAAACCAAGAGCAATGGTTCGATAGCAAGCTGCGGCCTTGCCGCCAGTCACGAGCTACATACCACTGTCATGCCCTTTATTTTGCGTGCTATTAAATTATTAGGGATAAACTCTACGCTGGTAACACGACAACATCGCTTGCATATGTGGAGCCAGTTGTCCGATCTTTTTGATACCTCTTTTTGGCAAAGTATCAGTGAAACTATTGGCTTTTCGCAAATTCCCGAGTATGCGGAAAAAATCACCAATGGCGAAATACGCGGGCGCGTCGTGGTGGACGTTAACGCCGAGTAATTTATTCCAAAAATTTATTTACGACCTCCATAAACAGCTCAAACTGATCGTGATGCACCCAATGTCCGGCACCAGGGATATTAACTGCCTGTGCGTTTTGGAAGAATTTTATGCGGCCATCTTCTACCGGATCGCTCGCCCAACTCTCCTGTCCCCAGACCAGTAATAACGGACAAACGATGTTTGACCATAATTCACGGCTGTCCTTTGCGGACATATCAAAGGGTGGGTGCACCCCGACATAGGGATCATACTTCCAGCAGAACTTACCCGCTTGATTTTTACGAATACCGCAGAGCGCCAGATGGCGCGCTCGCTCTTCCGATAGATGGCCATTCGCCTGCTGCATACGCACTATAGCAGTCTCCTCTGTGGCAAACTCTCGTAGCGGTTTTGTCGCCAGACGCTGAAACTGTTTCGCCAAGGATTGCATTTGTTCAGCAGTGCTCATCGCCGCCTCCTTTGCCAGCATCGCAGGTGCCGAGCCCAGGCCTTCAATACTCACTAGCTGACTCACCTTTGCTGGGCAAACTCCGGCATATTTGGTGGCGATACCACCGCCTAAAGAATGGGCAATGATGCTTAGCTTTTCCAATTTTAACTGATCGACCAATTCCATCAGATCATAGACATAGTCGTACATACTGTAGGCATTACCGATCGCCCAATCGGAGTCACCATGTCCACGTAAATCTGGCGCGATAATATGGAATCTAGGGGCTAACTGACGTGCCACCCAGTCCCAACTGCGGCAGTGATCCATGCGACCATGAATTAATAATAATACCGGAGCGCCCTCATTACGCCATTCGACATAATGCAATTTTAATCGTGCGGAAATATACTGATTCGAGGTCGGTTCAAGCATGGCTTCGCCTTATCCTTGAAAGAGGGTTTGCAGTGTAAATGATGATACCCTGCTGATAAACAGGTGGCACCTCAAATATTAGGCGCAACCAGCTCACCTAAACCCTTGCTATAGACACTCCTTAACACTGGGTCAGGAGCAAGCTCCTTCGCCCGCTGATAACTATCTTCCGCTTGCTCAAGCTGCCCGGCTAAATAAAATGATTTCGCTAGCGCAAAATGTAAGCGGTGCTCATTGTCCTTATGACGAATGGCTTTTCGTAAGATTTTGATCGCCTCCTGATAGCGCATATCCACCAAGGCTTTTTGGCTCAGCATCAACAGATAATAAGGATTATCTTGCCGATAGGCTTCAACCTTTTTCAACAGTGCTTGCGCCTTGTCTTGGTAACCTTGCTGAGCATAGAGGCTGGCGAGATTACTAATCGCCATTAAGGCTCGACTATTGATTCTCAGGGCTTGATGATAGGCCCAGATCGCCTGTTCGGGCTGGCCATTGCGATTGTAAAGTACACCGAGATTTGACCAAAGGTAATCCGATCCGGAATCAGCGTCGAGCGCACGCTCAAAATACCCGAAAGCGGTAGCAATTTGATTGCGCAAAAGTGCTTCCACACCCAGGTTATTATAGTACTGAGCCTTGGCGTATTGATCAGAAACAATATGCTGATCAATACTTTCTCCCACCCGCCTACGACCAATATCAACAACATAATCTCCAGATCGGAGCCGCACCAGTACATTGATATGTTTGGCTAGCAAATACGCATTGTTTTGCTCATCCCATTCCGGTACAACTCTCGCATCCTGGTAATAGGCTGTTAGTCCCGCTTCACGCGCCAGAGCAATGAACATGTTGGTAAAGGCCAGACAGTTACCCGCCCCTTTTTCAAACGCCCGTTGAGCGGTTAAAGTTTGGCCAGCATCATACTCAAAGCCTAACATACCCGGATGCACCACCGCCTGCGTCAATAATCTGAGCCTCTGCTCAGGACTTTGCTGACGATTGACATATTTTTCGACAAAGCGTTTCATTTCTGTGGAAACCGCTAAGGTATCCTGTTGGGGCACCGTTATGGTTTGGATATTTTTTAACGCAGGGAGAACACCAGGCGGCGCAGCCGGGTAAGTGGCACAGCCTGCTAGCAGGAAACTCAATAGCGCGCATAGAAATAAACGATCAGCGCGCTGCATCTTACTTATCATGCTGATCATAACGCTGGTTGGCTAAAAAATTTTATATGCCGCACATGAACGTCTTAAGCTAAACTCACTGAGTCTAGTAATTCTTTCGATAACAAATCAAGGAGTTAGTGCCCTAACACTATGTCACTCCAGCTTTCATTCCGGACTTTTCTATTCACAAGCCTCGTTCAGGTTTGTATCGTCGGTTGCACCACCGGCCCTACTCCGCAGGCCCAGCGAGAGCCATCGCCGCTTTTCACCAAAGGCGAATTACCATTTCCAAAAACGACACAAACAATTTACCTTAACCCAAAATCAATCCATATTGCCCTGAGAGTATATGCGGGAGGGCATCTCGCAAAATTCGGGCATAACCACATAATCACCGCGACGCAGGTCCGCGGCATAGTCAAACTACACCCGGAAATAACCAAAACAGGTTTCACCCTTATTTTCCCTGTTTCCGGTTTAGTGGTTGATCAACCCGCAGTGCGAGAAATGGCCGGGCCGGATTTCGCTAAAGCCGTCAGCGAAAAGGATCGGCAGGGTACGCGCCGTAATATGCTGGGCTCGAAAGTGCTGGACGCTGAAAATCATCCTTTTATTGAAGTTACCGCGCTGCAGCTTTCGGGAAAGCCTCCGAACGTCAGCGCAGAGATCGCAATCATTATCAAAGGGGTGACGCAGCGTCTAACTACGCCAATAACCTTACGTCAAAGTAACGGAGAGATCATCGCCATCGGCCATTTAAAATTATCCCAGCAGGCCTTTGGCATCACCCCGTTCAGTATTCTCGGAGGCGCCATCGCCGTGCAGGATGGGATAGGTGTAGACTATCGCTTAAGCTTCCAAGCACAATATGGAGAAGATTGACCGACTGTTAAAATCACCTAATTATGTGCTTAATTACATCACGGGTGGTTTTTCCAGATGGGCCTCGTTAGAATAAACAGCCTCTTTTATCAGCCTTAAAATAACTGGGAGTCAACCTTGCGTCATTTCATTATTGTGCTTAGCCTAATGTTCCTCGCTTCCTGCGCATCAACCGTTTCGGTTGATAGCGATACACTATATCGTTATCAGATAGATGAGGACGCTACTAATCAATCTAAACTCAAAAAAATAGTGATCGCCAGTGTTAACTACGCACAGGAAAGTCCCTCTTACCTGCGCTATGAAGAATCTCGCGTAGATACGGTGGTTGCTAACTATTTACAGGAAAACGGCTACGAAGTGGTCACCGGAAATCAATTTGATACCGTCTGGGCTAACGCCATTGACCAACATGGTGACTATTATGACCGCACTACTGCTAGCTATCGACGCGATCGATTCAATCAGATTTTAGGCGACTCTCTTACCGAGCTAAAAGATAAATATGGGGTCGACGGCATTCTGTTTACTGATCTCATCGTTCGCAAAGTTAATTTCTCCTATAAATCACCTCACTATGCCGCCTGGGATGGTGTCAAAAGAAAACCTCGATTAAAAGGCGGCAACGGTGTCCCTCGCGACTACAATTGGGCTAAAAGCTTCCGCGTTTCCTCCATTAGTCTGACGTTATTCCGCTCTGACAAAAAATTCCTTTTCAATAGCGTTGGCGGTATCGAAGTCATCGATAATTTGAACATGAAAACCGGAACGCCTAAAGCAACGCGCAACTCTAACCTATTTGACGACGAAGACATGCTGGAGGAAGGAATCAAAATTGCCTTTCATCCCTTTATCCCAATGCTTGATTACCCAGGTAAAAAATAGCACTCCAAAACTCTGCCATGAGGTATCTATCCACATTTCTGACTATCTTTTTCAGCGTTATTTTTCCAGCCCTCACAGTGGCCGACAACTGGCAGGTAGACTACCCGCAAAGTAAGCTGGAATTTATCGCCATACAGGAAGGCAGCCCTATGAGGGGTAGCTTTAAACACTATCGTGCCGATATTAACTTTGACCCTCAACGGCTGAGTAAAAGCCGCTTCCAAGTATGGGTTGAAACCAGTAGCGTGGATACCGGAGCGGACGAAAGAGATCAGATTCTTCGCTCGGCAGAGTTTTTTGATAGCACTCGCTGGCCGCAAGCAGAATTTAAGACCACCAGTATCTCGCATCTACAGGGGGCTCGTTATCAGGCCCTGGCCCTGCTCAGCATTCGCAACATTGAAAAGCCTCTGCTATTTCCATTCAGTTTAGAGATTATTAAGGAACCACACCAATCAAGACTAATGGGTAATGGCCAGATTAGCATCAACCGCTTTGATTTCGATATGGCTCAGGGTGATTGGGCAGATACCAGCCTGTTAGGGAAAACTATTACAATTGAGGTCACTATTCAAGCTACACGTGCATCTACGGTGGAGGCAACTCAATGAGCACTTGGACTAAAAATGAATTTGTCTACGAATGCGCAATGCGCGGATTTCAGGGCAGCATGGCTAATCCTAGCCAACACTCTTCCATTGCTTCTCTGGTTCGTGACGCTGAGCGATTATGGGACGAATTGCAGGAATGGGAAGTGTTGCAAGAGCAAAAGCAACATCCAACTGAACGCCAGGCCGATTAGTTGAATTACCGCAACACTTCCTGGCTTTTCATTTTATTACTGGTGTTAGGCTTAAGTGGCTGCGAGACGCTGTCATATTATGGTCAGGCTGTCGATGGGCATCTAAGGCTGTTACGCCAGAGCAAAGAGGTTAGTCATTATATTGCATCCGTAGATACGCCGACTCAGTTAAAAATCCAGCTGAAAAAGGTTATGCAGCTACGTGTCTTTGCCGAAGAGCAGCTGCTGTTACCTGTCAATAAGCAATATAGCCGCTATGTTTCACTTGATAGAAAGTATGTTGTTTGGAATGTCTTTGCGACACCAGAATTTTCCCTGCAACCCAAGACTTGGTGTTATCCCATCGCCGGCTGTACCAATTATCGAGGCTATTACGCCGAACAAAATGCCCGCAAATACGCCGCAAAATTAGTTGCGCAGGGCTATGATGTCTACGTCGCCGGTATCGCCGCCTATTCCACTCTGGGCTGGTTTAGAGATCCAATTCTCAGCAGTTTCATCCAACGTTCGGATGCAGAACTCGCCAATCTGCTTTTTCATGAATTGTCTCACCAGCTTCTCTATGTAAAAGACGACACTGTCTTCAATGAAAGTTTTGCTACTGTGGTAGCGCAGGAGGGGGTGAAACGATGGCTACAGCAACAGAATAACCCCACAGCCTATCAAGATTTTCTAGAAGATCAGCGGCAACAACGGGAATTTATTGACCTAGTGATTAGTTATCAGAAAAAACTGGCGACACTCTATGCGTCAAGCGCAATAGACAGCGATAAACGAATCCGGAAAGCCACTTTAATCGCGCAACTCAAACAAGACTACCTGGCGTTAAAAACAAGCTGGGACGGACAGTCCGACTACGACCACTGGTTTCATCAAGAGATTAATAATGCGCAGCTAAGCACGGTATCGACCTACTTTGATTTGGTTCCTGAATTAACTGCGCTGCTCTCGGAAAATGATGATGATCTAGCCCGTTTTTATGCTGCCTCCAGGGCGCTGGCGGAACAGCGAGGCGAGTAAGAATGGGCTATGGCTTCACTAAAATCGCGCGCATCAGGCACTGCCAGCCATTATCGGCTAACGCTTGTTTACCGGAAAGAAAAAACATGGAGGGCTGTTCAACAATTGGCAGTTCAATCTCCAGTTCGACAGAATGTCTCTGACCAACCCGCTGTTGTTTAGCCGCATGAATAATGAATTGATCATCAGAGCGATCAACGCTTAGTGTATCGGAACGCGCCTGCAACAGTGACAACTCTCTACTCTCGTTGGTGCCCGGACTTCGGCTAAAATAGAGCGTCGACACACCATCACTCATAAGAGTAATTCGCACTTTCTGCCCCGACTTGCCCCATATACTTTCCTGCGCAAACCAAAGTTCGGCAACATTGCAGGAGCCGTTGATTCCCTTAACACTAATGACTTTCTGCTCTGCTACCGGCAGTTCAGGACGTTGTGGGCCATTGAGCAGGCCGAGCCGCGCTCCTGAATTCTGTTTAAACTGTATCAGCCTTTCGCCGACAACCGCCTGCGCATCAACACAGCGCGTAGCCCCCGCCGCCACCACCCATTGCAGGAGGGGTTTAGCATCCACCACAGGCCAACGTCCTACCTGGATTTCACTATCCACAGATGTTCCATTTGCAACGCAGTATTGCGCTTTGCCTGCCTGCCAATACTCCTGTACAAAAATATCACTTTGCCAATTTATCCCTAGGGGAATCTTTTTAGCATACAACGATGATGCGGGCGCTAAGCTCAGGAAAAATACGCCGATCGAACCCAAAATAGTAAGCAAATTACGCATCGCTTCCCTTAAAGTAAAAGAGCCAACAAAATTGTCGGCTCTTTTATGACATCCCATCACCCAACTAATTTCAGGCGATGACTGCCCGCAGCATGTAATTTAAGAATACTGACGACGACGTACACCCAACAACAGCAACCCAGCTGTTAGCAGATAAATAATAGCAGGTTCAGGAACATCATTGGTCACAGTACGGCCAAATTCGCTATAACCGATATCACGGAACATACCGACTTCCACAGCGCTGATAGTGCGTACACCTAAGCCATCGATGGTTTGAGCTTCCATCATATAGGTGCTGACATTACCAGGAATGGTGTAACAGGCGTCATCCATATGCGAGCCGGAACTTCCACCTTCCCAAGGATTTGGGGAGTATATTTCAACTGCATTACCACCGTTTGCAGCCATCGCATTCGCACCAGTAAAGAGTAAACCTGTACCACAGGTGCCTCCTGCTACGGAAACAGCACTCCAGCGAGCCCCGTCCAATGCAAAGGTAACATCGTTAATCAGGTCACCGCTAGCGTCCGCGATAAAGTTATCAAAGGGCGTCCAGTTACCGGTTGTCCCAGCAGCATTACCATATGCGTCATTACCGTTTTGCTGGATTTCCGATGCAAAACCTAATGCGTGTAATATCTCATGTACGGCGGTAGAGAAAAAATCAAACTCTCCGGCCTGGAAATCATTCCCTAATTCCCAAGCAAAATCTTCGAAATTCCAAGTGACTGTGCCATCCGCAGCTGATGCATTCGGATCGGCTGCATCGCCACCAAGAATTTTTCGCTGCACGTCACCGGCATTACCAAAACCAGAAGCACCCACCGAATTAAAATTTGACCCGGCCGCAGCAAGCGTACTATTACCTGTCTCCGCACCATTCACATCCATAAAGATATTTGCTGTATAGCTAGTAAGAAAGGTGCTGATATAGTCACCAGCACTTTGCAATGCACCCCTTCGATCAACGCCGGTAGAACCAGCTGCATTGAAACCAATACCCGCTGCGTCAGTATAGTTAAAATTAAACATCACCGCCGAATGGGCGGGTGTGCCAATACACATTGCCAGTGTTGCCGATGCACATAAAGTCCTAATTAATTTCATGCAATTTCCCTTGTCCTATTTAGATTAAGATGACTGAGCCGCTCCTTAAAAAAAGCAATGCCAGCCTGGATAAAGCAAGCTTCATGCCGGATTACAATTATTGTTTATTTTCAGCAAGTTATATTGCTATATCATTGGGTTAAACATTCGACTGTAAATATAGCCAACAGTTGGCGTGAGCAATAACTTACACGTGGTTTGGGCAGTAGCGGACAGGATATTTCTTTGGATTTTAATAAGGGTAAAACACGACAGGTAATAACCAATCAAGACATTTTAAAAAAGCCCAGCCGGAGCGCTCTGCTGGTCATCCTCAGCATCGTCGCCTGCTTGTGTATTCACCGGTAATCGAATGATGAATTCCGTTCCTTTTCCCAATGTGCTTTCCACGTTAATACTGCCGCCATGATTCTTTACTATCACCTTATGCGCAATACTCAAGCCCTGGCCCGTACCTTTGCCCACTTCTTTGGTAGTAAAAAATGGATCGAAGATTTTCGCCTTGACTGACGCTGGCATTCCGGCGCCATTATCTGCAATACGTATCTCAGCAAAACCATGCTGATACGCCGTGCTAACGCTGATAACACCTTTCTCTTCACCTTTCTTGGCATCGCCAATAGCGTGCGCGGCGTTCACAATAATGTTCAACACCACTTGGTTGATTTCACCCAGTTCACAGTTCACCAGCGGTAGACTTTCATCGAAACTGGTCTCCACTTGCGCTACGTATTTCCATTCATTGGCAGCTACTGTGATCGTGCTTTCTATTGCTTTATTCAAATCCGACGGCGCTTTTTCTTTCGATGGATGTGAAAACTCTTTCATTGCCCGTACGATCTTCGCCACACGCGCCACACCTTCCAGACATTGCTCTATCGCCAGCGGTATTTCCTTCTGCAAATAGCTGATATCCGCTGTTTCCAGCAACTGATTAATTTGCTCTTTCGATACTTCGCCTGGGGGTAACGCTTCCAGCTTTTCGATCAGCTTACTTACATCGCCATGGGCTTCCTTCAAAAACTTGGTGTTATCCCCAATGTACTGGATGGGCGTATTAATTTCGTGGGCGATACCGGCTGCTAATTGCCCGATCGACTCTAACTTTTGTGCACTCTGGAGCTGCTGCTCTAATGCTACCCGCTCGGTAATATTGCGTTTCACTTCAATAAAGTGCGTCACCTTGCCCTGGGCATCTCTGATCGGTGATATGCTGACGTCTTCTTCCAGTATCATCCCATCCTTAGTTTGGGTACGCACTCGTCCAGACCACATCTTGCCGACATTCACCGCTGCTAAAATTTCCTGCTGTGCCGATAAGTCCGAGTGGAATCGATTTAGCTCCATCGGGGTTTTACCCAATACTTCTTCCTTACTGTAACCCGACTGCTGTTCAAACATGGCGTTGACGTACTCTATTTCCAATTTCTCGTTGGCAATCATGATACTTTCAACCGCATGTTCCATCGCCGCTGTCAGTAAGCTGCGCTCATGCACTTCACGCTCCAGATCAACGGTACGCCGCTTCACCATGCTGTCCAGATTGGCATTTAAATGGCTCAGCTCATCAGTTTGTTTTTGCAGGGCTTCTTCCGCTCTGGTGCGCTCTTCGATTTCTTTGTGCAACTGTGCGAACTGTTCGTCAATCGTCTCCTGCAAACGCATAAATTCCCGCGACAGACTACCTACTTCATCTTTGCGGTTGGCAAAATCTGCAAAGAACGCTTGAGTTCGTTTTAATTTCCATGAATGTGCAGCTAGCCCTAACTGTTCTAATGGACCTGAAACCTTACGTCTCACGACCATAAAAAGGACGATAAATTCGACCACCAACAGAATAGCTCCCAACACCAATACAGTGCGCGCTAAGTAGAAAGCCTCCCGCGAAATCAAGCTGCGCGGATACTCGGTAATCATAATCCAGCCCATTTCACCCATTTGCGTCGCTACCAGATAGCGGTCAAAAGCCTTATCCTCAACGACTACTGTGGCTATTTTATTTTGTGCAGTGTTAGCTATTGGCTGCTCTACCTGTTGTTTGCGAATCAACCTATAAATTGTTTTGAGATTTTCATCTCCGGACTGATCAATCGCAATAGCGTTGCCACTCTCAGCGATAAGTCCCATGTATTGCGGATGTGAGATTAACTCCCCCGTATTGGTAATGAGCATGTTAATTGCACCATCGGGATGGTTTCCAATAGTGCGCGCCATCAGCTCATCAAGATAGATATCATGGCCAAAATTTCCCACAAATTGATTATCGATATAAAGCGGCATAATACTGCTCACCATCAATTTGTGACTGGTGTCATCCAAATAGATCGAAGTCCACCTGTTTTCGCCTGACGGATTGTATTTGGGCGTACCTACCAAATAATAGGGCTTATCCATATGAGTAAAGTCAGCGGGTAGTCCTAAAATAAATGACTCTTCATACCAAAGTACTGTTGAGTAGTTTTCGGTGCCGATAAAATAAAGATTGGGGAACCGATTCCGCCATGCCAACCCGTATTTTGCGACTAGCTTGTCGGTCACTGTTAGAGCACGTTTTGCCTGGGCGCTAAGTTCAACATTTTTGGCAATAAAAATCTGTGTCTCGCTGTGTGTGTCAAAGTCCTCAGCACGCGTTCTTCGGGTTCCGTCAGCCAACAACTCAGTGGTATTTTGGATATATCGATCCGACTCTTCTAAAGAGATTTGCTGAAACTGTTCAATCGTATCAGCTTTGAGAGTCGCTAAGTTATCTTCCGCCAACCGAAAGATTTCCAATTCATAATTAACCCTCTGCTTTGAAAATAGTGCAAGCTCGTCAAGTTGCTGCTGTTTGATAGAGGCAAAGAACAGCGCATAAGCTAGCAGGGTTGTGATTATAATTGCCAAGGTGATGGGAGCCGCAGAACTGCGTAGCGCAACGGCTGCCAAGGAGTGCCTTACTTTAACGCCAGCATCGCTAACTGGTTCAGAATTCCAGTTTTCTAGTTTTTGAACTGCTTTATTCATAACAATACACCACCACCCCATCGGCTTCAGCGCCATGGCGCAAAGGATACTCCTTTCAGTATAGTAGGGGTTTGCTAAAACAGTAATGAACCGGACACACTAAAACATCTGCTAATGTCAGCAAACATCAAAACGGATTATCGTCATATTAAATCAATCGAAGATCTTAGTGTTTTCGCTAAATTTCTTACGATAATCTCCCGGAGTAGCACCGACTGATCGTTTGAAGGCATGTCTAAAGTTGGTCGTATCGCTATAGCCAATACGTGCGGCAATCGCATCAATCGTTAAGGCGGTTTTGGCTAGATATTTCTGTGCCAGTTCTGCTCGCAGATCAGCTACCACCTCTCTAAAACTAATACCACGTTCGGCCAGACGCCGCCTTAATGTTCTTGAAGTAATGTTGAGGCGAGAGGCGACCAGTTCAGCACTAAGGTCACCATCCAAATTCTCAAATATTATCTTACGTACAGTAATTAAAAGCCCGTCACCTTTACAAAGCTCATTCAACTCCTGTTCACAGGCCTTGAGCAAAATCTCTAAACCAAAGGGGTTACTACGAGGCAGTGGATAATCAAGCCAGGATTTCTCAATGACATATTCGTTTTCCGGCTGGGAAAATATGACGGGGCAACCAAGCAACTCGGTGTAAATTGACGCATGTGCGGGAGCATCATAAGTAACTCGCGCCTCTTTGAACGTAATGTTCTGCTTCCCAAGCATATCTCGGAACAGGGCTAGCACAATACCGAGCTGAAATTCGATATTGAAGTGAAACAAACTAGGCACTTTTAAGAGATCATTAAACCGCAGGTAAGCCAGCTCGGAGTTCGTAGACTCCACCAACTCCATCCGCACCGTGCGTGTCACCATACCGTGAAAATTTATTGAGAACATCAACGCTTCACGTATGGTGCGATAGCTGAGCAAGGCATGGCCATAAATACCATAGCAGGAAGCGTTAATTTGCTTACCTACCTTAAGAGCGATGGCCGGGTCGTTTGAATACTTTTGTACATTGGCGTAGACCCTGATCAGATCCACCATGGAAACACGTGTTTCCGCTTGCTGTAGCAACTCCACCTTTAACGCGGTATCAGCCAATACCAAATCTGGAGCCACACCCTGCGCCAGCATAGCTCGTACCAAAAAATCTACTTTATAGGCTGGCCTGACGCTATATTTATAGCCTTCCAGGTCTTCGAGACTAGTTTCTTTCCGGTCTGGCAAACTTAAGCCTCCAGTGAAAAAAAGGCGCGAATTGATACAGCGCAATCCTATCATCTTGTGTCCGAAAATCACATAATTTTGTCCACAACTCACTTCGACAACCCCATTTCATCGGCGTACATTAGGCAACAGGGATTTGTATATTAATAAGACAGAACAGGATCGCAATACAGAGGGAGTGAACATGGCCATAATCAATAAAATAGTCAGTGGTAAATATTTTGCAGTTCTAGCGATTACAATCTTTGTCACAACAGGAACAATAAATGCCGCGGAGCTTGAGGAAATTATCGTCACGGCACAAAAACGGGCGGAGAGCTTACAGGATGTCCCCATATCGGTAACCACATTAGCCGGCGTCAAAATGCAACAAGCCGGCATCAATAAGATTGAAGATTTACAGCAGTTTGTTCCCAATCTGCAAATGACCGAAACCGGCATCAGCACACAGGTTTATATCCGCGGTATCGGTACCGGTAATAGCCAAGGCTTTGAGCAATCTGTCGGCCAATATATTGACGGCATTTATTACGGTCGCCAACAGCTTATTCGAGCACCATTTCTGGATTTAGAGCGAGTGGAAGTGCTGCGCGGGCCGCAGAGTATTCTGTTCGGTAAGAACAGTATCGCAGGTGCGCTGAACATGACTTCCGCCAAACCCACCGAGGAGCTATCGGGCTATATCCAACTTAACTATGAATCAGAGTATTCCACACGCGAAGCGCTGGTTGCCGTGTCTGGAGCCCTCACTGACACTGTCAAAGGCCGGTTGGCAATACGCAGCTATGACACCGATGGCTATGTCGAAAATACCTTCCTCAACTCAGATGAACCGGAACGCGACGATCTCGCCATACGGGGCATTTTACAATGGGACGTCACTGACGATCTCGACATGACGTTAAAACTGGAGCGCGACACTTTCGATACCACTGGACGTCAAATCGAAATTATCAGAGATGATCCGGCACTGGCTGGCTCACCAATTCCTGGCGCCAATTACAATGTGATTCTAGGCTTACTCGGCCATCCTGGGGCGATTACAGAGTCGAAACTGGACTTCGAACGTCAAGCCGGTGGCTTCGGCGTGAAAGAGTCCAGTGATAACGAACTTGAGAACCTGACGCTAACTATTAACTACAACCTGGGCAAAAATACCCTCACCAGTGTAACCGGCTTCGTCAGCTACGAGTTTTTGGAGCTCTGTGATTGCGACTATGTCGCCGCCCCGGTATTCAGCGTAGTGCTCGATGAAGAGTACGATCAGTTTAGCCAGGAATTTCGTTTAACTTCGCCCGGTGGTGAAAATATCGACTGGGTCGCAGGTGTATTTTTTCAAACCAGCGAGTTGGATTTTGCCGATCGTATTGTGATACCTAGCAATAGCGTATTGGGTCTAGTCAGTGGCGGTGCCTTAGCGCCCATTAGAAGCACTCAGGTAGCGCGTGATTTTAGCTCGGATTCTGATCTTTGGGCGGTCTTTGGACAACTTACCTGGAATATTCAGGATAATTTACGATTAACGTTAGGCGCACGCTTCACTAGTGAGGAAAAAGATGGCTCACGAAAGGTGAGTGTCATAGATACCGCCACCGGCACCCCATCGAACCCTCTACTCGGTGCACCAACAATCTATGAAGCAGTTTTTTAATCATTAATGAACAGCGTAGCGGCCATATGGTTGCGAAGGATAGGGATGAGTCATCATTCACTCCGTTGATTAACCTGCAATGGGATGTGAATGAAAACATGATGGCCTATGCCTCCTATACCACCGGGTTTAAATCCGGCGGCTATGATCCACGGGCAAATAATCCAGCTTCCTTTGAGTTTGAAGAGGAAGAAGCCAGTGCCTTTGAGCTGGGTCTGAAAACCACATTTTGGGAAGGCGCGGCAGAACTAAATATTGCGCTCTACCACACCAATTATGAAGATCTGCAAATCAGCCAATTTGATGGTGCCTTTGGTTTTAATGTCAACAACGCTGCCGAAGTGACTATCGAAGGCATTGAGGTCGACGGACGAATCGCATTCACCGACAATTTCAATATTCGCTATGCCCTGGGTTTCCTCGACCACGAATTTGATAAATATACGGGTGGCAACTGTTATAATCGTCAAGTTCCTGACGGCGATTTTGGCGCCGCTGGCAATCAGCTGTGCGACTACTCCGGCAAATCCGGCCAATACACCCCGGAAGTCACGGGTAGTATCTCCTTCAATTACCATCAGCCTATTTCTGATACATTAAATATTGCGGCAACGCTTGATCTCAACTATACCGATGAACAAAACGTGCACGGCAGTTTAGATCCATTATCTGAAATCGACGCCTATACACAGGTTAACCTACGCGTTGCGTTGGAAACAGAAAGCTGGGAATTGGCTATTCTAGGCCGTAATTTGTCTGATGAGGAAATACTAACCTATGTAGATAACGTGCCACTTTCGGCTGGCACCTTTAAAACTAACACCTTCTATGGCTTCACTTTGCCACCACGCACGGTGACTTTTCAGGCGGCTTATCGATTTTAGATAACCTGTTTACCGATAAAAATAACATGGGGGTACCGAGATTTGATGGGAAATATGATGAGCATGCCGCTGACGATCACGTCAATCATGCGGCATGCAGAGCGAGTATTTGGTCATGTTGAACTGGTCTCGGTCAACCTGGATTTATCACGACATAGGTACAGTTACAAAGAATGTTTTCAGCGCGCCGCGCAACTCGCTGGTGCGCTAACAGGGGCTGGCTTAAAACAGGGTGATCGTGTTGCCACATTGGCCTGGAATGATCATCATCATCTCGAAGCTTATTACGCGATAAGCTGTGCGGGTGCCATTTGTCATACCATTAATCCTAGGCTGCACCCCACTCAAATTAAAAAAATTATTGGCAGCGCAAATGATCTTTTTTTGCTGATTAGCGCAGATCTTTATGCTGCACTTGGCAGTGATTTAGTGGCATCATCTCAGTTTAAAAAAATTATCGTATACCAATCTAAGCTTGCATTACAAAACGACAACCACGCCGATTACGAAGATTTTATCAAAGCCTATGATGGCAACTTTTCGTGGCCCGACTTGGACGAAAACCAAGCCTGCGGACTTTGCTACACCTCGGGCACCACCGGCGATCCTAAAGGCGTACTCTACAGTCATCGATCCACGGTTCTGCATAGCTATGCCATGGCTTTACCGGATTCTCTTAATATGTCGGTCATGGAAAAAGTAATGCCCGTAGTGCCGATGTTCCATGTCAACGCCTGGGGTATACCCTATTCCGCCCCTATGGTAGGCAGTCCGCTAGTATTACCCGGACGTTTTATGGGCGACGGCAAAGTACTCGCCGAACTCATTGAGCAGGAGGGCGTCACCGCCGCTGCCGGTGTGCCGACCTCTTGGATCAATTTACTCGATCAATTCAACAGTAAAGAGGATGGTATCAAAAAATTACGCTCCCTCAAGATGGTGGCGATTGGTGGCGCAGCGGCACCGGCTAAACTGGTAGAGGATATTGAAATACTCGGCCCGCTGGTTCGAACCGCCTGGGGCATGACCGAAACCTCCCCGTTAGGCTGCGCTAACGCAAATTCACCAATGCAGCCAACAACTATGAGTGACCACACCAAGGCTGGGCGACCAGTATTCGGGATCGAGTTTCGTATCGTCAATGATACCGGCGATGAGCTACCTTGGGACGGAGAAGCAACCGGGCATCTAGAAGTCAGAGGTAACTGGGTTTGCCGTCAATACTACCATCAGAAGGCCGATAATTGGGATAACCAGGGTTGGTTTAATACCGGCGATATTGCCAAGATAGACACCGAGAGCCGCATCGCCATTACCGATCGTGCCAAGGACTTAATTAAATCTGGCGGCGAATGGATCAGCTCGATCGAGCTGGAAAATATTGCCTCATCCCACCCTGCTGTGCGAGAAGCTGCTGTGATTGCTCTTCCAGACCCCAAATGGGATGAACGACCGGTATTACTGGTCGTACCGAATGCTGGCAAGAAAATAGAGGTTGAGAAATTACTGAGCTTTTATCAAGGGAAAGTCGCTAAATGGTGGATTCCAGACCGCGTTATTGAGATTGCTGAACTACCCTATACCGCCACCGGCAAGGTAGACAAAAAGCGACTTCGAAAACAGTTTGAAAATCCATAGACCTGAACCATAGACCTGAACCATAAAACCATAGCATTGGAATAAATGAGGCTTCATCATAGAATACCGACTGATACAGCAAGACACACAACAGGAGGTACTCCATGAGTAAATTGCTTTATATTGAATCTTCACCGCGCAAAGATCGATCAGCATCCATTGAGGTGGCCAACTCTTTTATCCAGGCCTTTACGCAAGCCAACCCTAATCATCAAGTCGAAACGATAGACCTTTGGAATTTGACGCTGCCCGAGCTGAACGGTGAACTGATTAATGCAAAGTACCGTATTTTGCATGGTGAGGATCACTCTCAAGCAGAAGCACAGGCATGGCGTGAGGTAGAAGAAATTACAGCAAAATTCATGGCGGCAGATCAGTATTTATTCAGCATTCCCATGTGGAATTTTTCTATCCCCTACAAGCTTAAACACTATATCGATATCGTCACACAACCCAGCCTGACCTTTAGTCATTCTCATCAAGATGGCTTTAAAGGCCTGGTAACCGGTAAGCCAGCAACCCTAATCTATGCTCGCGGCGGTGATTATGAAAGTATTGAAGCCAGCGCCATGGATTTTCAGCAGCCCTACATGGATATGATTCTTGGCTTTATTGGCTTTGAGGAAATTAATTCCGTCTTTATCGAACCGACATTAACGAATCCTGAAGCCAAAGCACGAGTGATCGCCGAGGCCAAAGAGCGAGCCATCGCATTCGCCGGAGCCTTAGCATGAAACCCCGTATTAGCATGATCTGCCTTGGCGTAAACGATCTTAAGGCCGCTATCGCTTTCTATCAAAATGGCTTAGACCTACCCCGTAAAGAACCTTTCAGCGAAGACATCGCCTTCTTTGACCTCAAGGGTAGTTGGCTTGGCCTCTACCCCTGGGACAAACTAGCGGAAGATATAACCATTGCCCAAGAGGGCTCTGGATTTAGAGGCATAACCCTCGCTCATAACGTCACCTCTAAAGAAGAGGTTCGCAGCGTCATTGAGCAAGCGGTAGCGGCTGGCGCAACCTTGCTCAAGCAACCCCAGGATGTTTTCTGGGGCGGCTATTCCGGGTATTTTTCTGATCCTGACGGCCATATCTGGGAAATTGCCTGGAATCCTTTTGACTGGATTGGCCCATTGGACACCGAAGATTAATCACCTTTTCTCAGCCTAACCGGCTACCATGGACAAATATTTTCTTTAACAAAGAGAAAAAGATGAAACGCATCGTGATCTGTGCCGATGGCACCTGGAACTCACCCGAACAAGGTGCCGCAACCAATGTATTAAAAATCGCCCGTGCCGTTCGCCCTCAGGCCAGCGGCATTGAACAGATTTGCTTTTACGACTGGGGAGTCGGCACTGATCGTAAAAAGATTGCTGGTGGCATATCCGGGGCAGGCATTGATAAGAATATTATGGATTGCTATCGCTTTATCGTACACAACTACGACCCTAACGATCAGCTCTTCTTTTTTGGCTTTAGTCGCGGTGCTTACACGGTAAGATCGCTTGCTGGTTTTATACGCAATTGTGGACTGCTCAAACGCGAACACGCTGACAAAATACCAGAGGCATTTTTACTCTATCGCAAACGCACTAAATCCAGTAGCCCCAATCAAGCCACTGCCGTTCAATTTCGCAAAAATTACGCAGTGGCTGATTTGACTCCTATTGAGTTTGTCGGCGTTTGGGACACCGTCGGAGCCCTAGGCATACCTGTCCCCTTCTGGGGCACATTGGGGGAACGCGAGTTTCTCTTTCATGACACCGAACCCAGCAAAATTATTCAGCACGCACGCCATGCGGTATCCATTGACGAAAACCGTGAAGATTTTGAACCCGCACTTTGGAGCAAAAAACCCGGCTTTGATATCAAACAAGTCTGGTTTGCCGGTGTTCATTCAGATATTGGCGGCGGTTACAAAGAGTCCGGGCTCAGTGATTGCGCCAATGACTGGATTATTAAACAAGCCTCAAGTTTCGGCCTGGAGTTCGAACCACATTTACTGAACGCCATAAAACCAGATCCTCTGGATAAAGCGCATGATGAGCGTAAAGGTATTTATTTAGCGCGCAAGAATTTTGTACGTAAAGTCAACGGGCCTGTGCATATAAGCGTCAAACAACGCTGGGATCAAAATCCGTATAACTATCAGAATAAGAGTAAAGCTTTGAGCGAGCTGCTCACATCCGTTAATCAGGTTTGGTCAAACGTTGAACTGGAAGATTAATCTAATTCTCTATTCCCACCATCAGAAAATTGTCATTCCACTTGACCTGGTCTTTGACATCAGTCTTATTAAAGGCCGTAAAATTAGCGTGTGTTCGAGTATCACTCGTTCATGTGATGCCATATTTCGGTTGGGAAGCGACGACTGCGTCTTTTTGTTGATTGAAACGAATTTGGCTCAAGCCTCGATTATCAAGAAAAATACCTGGAATCTATACAAAACAATACGCTAGATGCTCTAAACAAATCCTGCTAAATTCTCAATACTTAGTCTTAGGTTCAACATAATTATGTCTTTGTATACCTTGGTACATCAGTTCGTCACAACAGCGTTTAGCTCGGAGCCAGCGATTATCAGACATCTGGAACGAACCGAGTATTGGGCGCGAACGCTTCGCCCTAATGCCGATGAGGCCTTGCGTTGTGCTGCTGTTGCACATGACATCGAAAGGTCTGAACCCAATTCTGAGTCAAATTTGGTCTTTCGAAAGCGCCCTTTCCAAGATGCACAAGCACTGCGTTACCATCAACGCAGAGGCGCCGAAATTATTGGCGACTATCTGACCCAACAGGGTGTCGATAAAGTACAAATCCAGCGTATTCAATCCTTGGTTGCGACGCATGAAGTCGGTGGCACAGCAGACCAAAACTTTATCAAGGATGTTGATAGCTTGAGTTTTTTAGAAAATAATCTAGCGTATTTTGTAGAGAAACTCATCGGCTCACACGGCGTTACTGATGTGATTGCTAAGTTTCAATGGATGCATGGTAGGATTACTGATTCCACTATACGAAAATTAGCACAGCCTTATTATCTTGACGCCATCGCCACGTTAAATTCTGTACAGAACGCTCACCCATAAATATTTAACTCACCATTCAGGCCATCAACTTATGAAAAAACTGTTACTCATCCTCACTTGTCTATTTTCTTTTGCGCTAGCAGCCGAACCTACCACTGATCATTCACAACATCAGCATGGGGCATTACCTCTGCCTGAAGATATCCGCCCTTTGATTCAACAAGAAATGAATGAATTAAAACAGGCCATGGAATCCTTGGTATTTTTAGTAATCTCAGCACAATGGTTAGAAATTGAAAAGCTCGCGACTAGCATCGAAAATACCTTCATTATGAAAAAGACTCTCAGCAAAAAACAGATGCAGCAATTACATTCCGTGTTACCCCTCCCCTTTAAACAGTACGATAAAGCCTTTCATGGTTATGCGGGGAAATTAGCTGTCGCTGCAAAAGATCACAATATCGAGCTGGTTCAGTTTTATCGCTACAAAATGAATGAAGTCTGTACCAGCTGCCATGCGGCGTTCGCTAACCACCTATTTACTGGATTTAACCAGCCCGTGCAATAAAGCAACGCAATGCCAGACGATACTGGGGTGATTACCGCAAATAGTCTGATTTGCTGGCAAATATGTCAAAAATGCCGATTGGTTAGTTTTAACCAAGATTCGTTTGAGCGCCAGCACGCCAACACTCCCGGTAATGATAGCGAAATAAGTTGCCCAGCTTGCCATGCTGACCCAAGCCAAAAGCGTCCGTATTTCGACAGTTCGCTATCCGTTGCCCTTAGTTTTATACAGCACGCCTATCAGACGAAACAAAATCTTGAAGTGGTTGATACCTTAGCCACACAGGCTACGAATCAGTATCCAGTTTCAATCCTAGTATTTTTGGGTGTTCTACAAGAGCTTTTGCTGGATCACCTCCTGAGCCAATTAGCTCAAACACAGGAAACACCAAAAACAAACAGGTTACTCACGCAATACCAAGGCTACGAGCAAAAGCAACGTCTGCTATTTCCTCAGTTAGCCGGTATGAATTGGGAAACAGCTATGAGAAACATTCAAGAGAAGGCCACTTTCAATTGTTTAGAACTCAATCATAGACTCAAGCAACTGAATCATCTAAAACAACGTTTTATCTACCTGGCTTATGGATGGAATATCAGCCATCAACAGGCACTAGATTGTCTCAACTCGGTAGAACCTTTAATCAACTTACATGTATTATTGCATAACCATTTGGTTCACCCCTGCTACCCATCAAGTTTATTGCAGGAATGATTAATAGATTAAGCCGGAATAACCCATGACCCAGCCTTCGTTCAGACTACTAACTACACTCAAGTTAACGCTAACCTGTAGCTTACTTGCTTCCCTCATTGCCACTCCGCTGTCATTTGCACAACCGCAAAAAGAGGATATGGCGCAATTACAAACACAGGCTAAGATACTGGTACAGAAATTTAGCGGCGAGCTAAAACCCCAACTCAAAAAGGCATTACAAACAGGTGGGCCGCTCCAAGCTATTGAAGTCTGCGCAACCAGCGCACCTGAGATCGCACGCACTTTAAGCCAGGCAACGGGCTGGGATATTAAACGCGTAAGCTTGCAGCCACGTAACGATGAAAGCGCCCGACCAGATACCTGGGAGCACAACGTTTTACAAGACTTTAACCAGCGCCAGCAGGATGGCGAAGCTGTCGTCGAAATCAACTATTCTGAGCAGATAGATGGGCGCTTTCGGTTTATGCAAGCTCAGGCTGTAGAGCCAATTTGCTTGGCCTGTCATGGTCAGCATTTGTCGCCCGAAGTCGAACAGTCGCTAAAGAAGTACTACCCAAAGGATCAAGCGACCGGCTATTCGCTGGGGCAAATAAGAGGCGCATTCAGTCTGTCGAAACCGTTATAATATCTTGCGCGGGTGATACCTTACTGAGCGTTATTGACAACGACAAACGGCATAATCGCACTATTAACTCAGCCCCCAATATTCATTAGAAGACTCACCTTATGACAAACTCAGATAATTGGTTGGTACATGATCACTCAATGTACGAAGAGTTACTCTCCCAGTGCCAGGATGCCGTTGGCATGGAAGACTGGCGTAGTGCTGAGACCGCCTTTGGTGAACTGGTCTGGCATATGAAAGGCCATATGGCGATGGAGGAAGAGGTGCTCTACCCTGCCTATGACGCCCGAATCCCTACCCCTAACGGCCCCACCGACGCCTTACGGGATGAGCACGACAATATTGTTCGCTTAGTCTCTGATATGTCTCGTTTGCTTAAAAGTCACGATTCAGAGCATGTGTTTGAGTGCCTGACACATTTAGAAAACCTAATGATTAAACATCATGAAAAAGAAGAAGATATTTTTTTACCCATGGCAAGCCTGTTATTAGAGGAAAATCGCACTGACCTCATGCAGCAACTAAGCACCTTCGACGCCACTAAATCCAAAAGAAAGTGGAACGTCTAACAGGGCTGTATCTTGACAGAAACAAAATGACCCGCAGTTTACAAAAAATACAAATTGGTATCAGCAGCTGTCTACTCGGGGAGCAAGTACGTTATGATGGCGGCCATAAGAATAATAGCTATATTGTCCAAACCCTTGGCCAATACTTTGAATTCCATCCTTTCTGTCCCGAGGTATCAATCGGTCTTGGCGTACCCAGGGAAACCATCAGGCTGGTAGAGCAGCAAGAGCGCATTCTCTGTGTAGGGACAAAAACACCTGAACTGGATGTGACCGAAAAACTAATCCAATGCGCCAATGAACAGCAGTCCTGGCAACAATCTCTCTGTGGCTATATTTTAAAAAAGGACTCTCCCAGTTGCGGCATGGAAAGGGTAAAAGTTTATCGCAATGAACAACCGCAAAAGATAGGGGTCGGGTTGTATGCCAAGCAGATGATGAGTAATTTTCCACATTTACCAATAGAGGAAGAAGGACGACTCGGCGACCCCGTTTTACGTGAAAATTTTATTCACCGGGTTTTTATCTTTCAGCGCTGGAAACAAATGCTCAGCCAAAATGTTAAAGCTGCTGCCATCACCGAATTCCACGCCCGGCATAAACTGATACTAATGAGTCACGACCAGCATCAGTATCGTCGTCTAGGCCAGTTAGTCTCTACAATCAGCCAATGGGATATTGGAGAATTCTGCGCTCGCTATCTGACGACTTTAATGACGATATTGAAAATACCCGCAACTAGAAAAAATCATGTCAATGTCTTACAACACATACAGGGTTACTTAAAGCGCGACCTGGACAAAGAAGATAAAAAGGAGCTGAGTGAAACCATTGAACAATATCGGAGTGGCCTGTTACCCCTGATTGTCCCCATCACCCTGTTGCGACATCATTTTAGAAAATGTCCCAACGAGTATATTAATAATTCCTACTATATGGCTCCACACCCCGCTGAACTGATGCTACTCAATGATGTATGAGAAAAATTATTGTTAACGACCGGATGCAAAAGGGTTACGTCTATTACTTAACCGCACCGACGGGTGAGGATTTTGATGCGGAATTTAGGCCACAATTAAGCCCGCAACAGATGTTGGAACTGGGGGTTTTCGGCGGCAAATATTTGACCGATTGCAGGGCAGAGTTTCCTGCTGACTGGTTTAAACAGGCTAAACTTTCACCACGCCAAAAAAACCCTTCACTCAATTATTTTGGCGTCGATGCTTCACTACCACTGCGCGATTGGCGCAAAAAGGGTTGGATATACGCAGATGATCCACGCGGATGGTTTCAATGGTATTGCCGATATTATCTTGGCCGTCGCCTTGAACTGGAAGATCAGCGCCAGATTAAAAGATGGAAAGCGATACGCCGGCATGAAGGGGCTATACGGAAAAATTGCGAACCTTTTGATCACAACTGCCGTAAAAAGCAGCGCCAGGCCTTATTGCATTGGGCTTATGATTCCAGGCTGATTTGATCTCTGTCCCTTCTCCCTTTGGGAGAAGGCTAGGATGAGGGCTCTCACTCACTCTCTCCCTCACCCCAGCCCTCTCCCAGGGGGAGAGGGGGAATAAAGGGTACAAAACTTAGTAACGATGTGGCTGCGGCTCCTGCTCCAGCCATTTGCGCCAATCCGCTTCCAAGCCAGCCAATCCGCCGGGATAACTCTGCTCGATATAATCAACTGACGAAAACTGCCAGCAAAAATTCTCCGCTAGCTGATTCATCATACCCTGTAGCAGCTGCTTACCAGTATCTTCGGACATAAGAAAGTAAACCAGTGCCCAAGCCTGGGCATAATGATTTTGGAGATTACCGCTATACCATTGATCCGGCTTGAGCTGTATATAGTCTCGCCACGGCATCAATTGCCCGCCATTCACCAACTGGCGCAAATGTTCGACATGAAAAGTAACCGGTTCTACCTGCCGAAGCTGCCCACTAATATGCATGTGTTCAAAATATTCTGCCAGGCCCTCGTTAAACCAAACCGGTGTGTAACCATAGAGCCCCGCGACTATCACATGGGTTGCTTCGTGCCGCACCACCGCCAGCGTCTGCTGCTCGTTGTCGCCCTGAAAGACCACCGCTTCATTATGTTTGCTCGTATAAAATCCAGAGTTAGTCGATATTTGCGGCGCCACCTCGGCGCGATAGGCCTGGAATGCCTCCTGGCTGTCGATCAGTCTCACATTGAGCATTACCTGACGTAGGTGATCGAGCTGCATATCGCGCGATAAAATACCGTAAATTTGGCGCATGTCGGCGCTGACTTTGTCGCGAGTGAAAGCTGGCAGCGACGCGTTATCTTCAATCAGCTTTAAATTGAAATAGCGTTTGCGATTCGGATAGTGGACAGACATCTGTTCAGTGTTCACCAACTTTCCCGGTTCCTTATCGCTGAAATGCACCTGCCCGGCTTCATCCACCCAGCGATAGACCTTGCTACTGCTCGCTTCTTCTACCGCCAAAGTCTCAGTTTTACCGCAAGTATCGATCTGCTGAAAACCCTCTGCGCTTTGGTTGAATCTAGCCATCAACTGCTCGGCAGTAACCTGCTCTATTTCTTGCCGGACTCTAGCCACCGATTCCAACAACGGCATATCAGAGCGCTGCTGTAGCCAAGCGATATAATACGCACGCTGCTCTGGGCTGGAATAATAGAATTTCACCGCCAAAGGCAATATGAGCAAAAACACCAACACCAGAATATTTTTAATCAGCCGAAACAAACTCGCTCCTAGAGGTAGGCCCTCGCAAAGAAGAATCTCTCCCTAATTCTAGAAGCTTTATGAAAGTTTTCATCTTCGCCTTCAAAGAAAAGCACCGTATGTTCGTAACCAAGTCCTGGCGGCACGGTAATCCGGCACAAGTTGTTCGACCTCTCGCCAAAAGGCAGGACTGTGATTCATTATCCGGGTATGCGCCAATTCATGCAGGATGACATAATCACTCACATGAATCGGTGCTTTGACCAATTTCCAGTTCAGTGAAATATTTTTCTGCGCACTGCAGGAACCCCAACGCGTTCGTTGCGCACGAATAAATAGACGACTGAAGCTATAGCCATGCGTGTATGCCAGTTGTTCAATCTGCTCAGAAAGATAGGCTTTGGCAAGTTTTCTATACCAACTTTCCTGCTGTTGCTGTTGCGCCAAGTTGTATCGGCTAGTGATCATTTGCTGATCGTGGTCGATCACTTCCTCACTCGCCCTGATATCGGACAAATCATAGCCGCGACCAAACAGCAGCAGCTGACCCTCTTTAATACCTAATACCTCATGTGCAGGGCGTTGCATGCCAGCCCGTTTTTGCTCTATCCAGTGTTGTTTTTGCTGGAAAAAATGGCTGATGTCTCGCTCGGTATAGTGCAGAGGCACGACCATCTGCACCTTGCCATCGGCATGCACCTGAATTCTTGCCCACTTCACTTTGCGACGATTGATCACTAGATAGTCAGGGTATCCAACAGTGTCCGTAGGAGTTTTAAATAGAAATTTGAACAACTCAATAACATCCGTTTGAGAGAAAAATAAATCGTCACGCCGACCATTGCACAGATCATTGCACAGAAGGTGCAGTGATACCAGATTGAAGGTTATCATAGGGAACCCAGAGATCATGAGCCTATACGAATGACGCAAGCGTTAGTGGAAATCGAAAAGCTAGTTTATAGCCTGAAGGAAGGGGATATCACTCGCACCATCCTTGACCGTGTCAGTCTCGCGGTACAACCCGCTGAATCCGTCGCGTTACTCGGTCGTAGTGGCTCCGGCAAGTCCACCTTACTCAACCTTATCAGCGGCATAGACAAGGCAACCGAGGGCCGAATCCATATTGCTCAGCAAGAGATCACCCAGTTAGGCGAACCCGCGCTCACGCTGTTTAGGCGCCAACAGATCGGGGTGATCTACCAATTTTTTCATTTAATCCCCACCCTGACGGTAGCTGAGAATATTGCTTTAGCTTTGGAGTTGAATCGCTGGTCAGCGCAGGATACCAAAGCAAGAGTGGCCGAGCTATTAGAGCAGGTCGGCTTAACCGCTTATGCCCAACGCTTCCCCGATCAACTCTCCGGCGGCGAACAACAGCGAGTCGCTATTGCCCGCGCACTGGCGCACAAACCACCGCTATTGTTGGCGGACGAACCCACTGGCAATCTGGACGCACAGATTGGCCGCGACGTGATGGCGTTGCTCAATCGTCTGGTGGCGCAGGAGGGCGTA
Organism: Pseudomonadales bacterium; assembly: GCA_024234615.1. Lineage (NCBI taxonomy): Bacteria > Pseudomonadati > Pseudomonadota > Gammaproteobacteria > Pseudomonadales > Pseudomonadales bacterium. The sequence goes on along the minus strand of JACKNY010000001.1, from coordinate 711,133 downwards.
ACGCTGATTCTGGTCACCCATAGTCAGGCGGTGGCACAAAGTGCAAACCGTATTTTGACCTTGGAGCAGGGCCAATTGGCGGAACGTGCCGGTGATTTCGCGTGGTAAGAACATTATTGCCAAAAACATTATTACTAAGATCATTGCTGACACGCACCAGCACCCGCCATTTAACACGCCACCCTTGGCAGACTTGGTTAGCCATATTGGGTATCGCTCTCGGCGTCGCGGTGGTGGTCGCCGTTGATCTGGCAAACGTCAGCGCCAAACGCTCCTTCGACCTCTCCCTAGAAATGGTAACCGGTAAATCCACCCACGCAATCTTGGGCGGCGTGCAGGGAATTCCAGAATCCTTTTACAGCCAATTACGCACCCAGCACGGCATCCGTCACATCGCCCCAGTCGTTTCCGGACAATTATTAATCAGCGACAGAAGCTATAGCCTGCTCGGCGTCGATCCCTTTGCGGAACAACAGTTTCGCGCCAGCGCCATTAATCTCTCGGCGCAAACGGGGCGTACTTTACTGTTAAGCCCCAATAGCATTGCGATATCCCAAGCCACTGCGGATATCTTGCAGCTTCGCGCCGGCGACCAGGTCGAGGCCAGGCAGGGCAATCAAATCCATAGCGTGCAAATTTCACGGTTGATTCCGCTCAGTCATCCGCTCGCGGCACAGGGCCTTGTCGTTGCCGATATCGCCGTTGCGCAGGAACTATTAAATCGTATTGGTTTTTTAGATCGCATTGATTTGATTGCACACAGTGACGAGGAATTAACGCGTATCAAAGCCCTGTTGCCGCCGACATTGGAAATCGTCGAGTCCGGTTCGCGTAATCAAGCCATCACCCAAATGACCCGCGCCTTTCACACCAATCTCAGTGCCATGAGCTTACTCGCGTTGCTGGTGGGCGGCTTCCTCATCTACAACACGATGACCTTTATGGTATTACAGCGACGCGCAACCCTGGGCACCTTGCGCACTCTCGGAACGACGCGGCGCCAACTCTTTGTGTTGGTATTAACGGAAGCGGCCATGTTGGGACTGGTTGGCGCCCTGCTCGGCTTAGTGCTTGGCATTCTGCTCGGTCAGGGCTTGGTACAACTGGTCACCCGCACTATCAACGACCTCTACTACAGTTTAGAGGTAACGCGTTTCATTATTTATCCCGGCTCTTTGTTGAAAGGCTTCTGTTTGGGGCTGCTGGCCAGCTTGTTAGCGGCGACACTACCGGCTTGGGAGGCGGCGCGCTCACAACCGGCCAGCGTACAACAGCACTCTAGTTTACAGCTCCGTGTGCAACGTTATTTACCTTTGCTGACTGGCTGCGGGCTAGTGTTAATCGCGCTCGGTCTCGGCCTCGCTTATGGCTCTAACACCAGCCTATTTGTCGGCTTTCTTGCCCTGGCGCTGACCATCCTGGGTTTTAGTCTCATCGTGCCGCTGCTAGTCAAGCTACTAGCCCTGGGCGTGCAAAAATCACTTGCCACTGATCGCACCGGCCCCATCGCACGCATAGCCATGCGCGGTATTTCCGCCAGTTTAAGCCGCGTCGGTTTAGCGGTGGCCGCACTGAGCATTGCCATCGCCACCACCATCGGCGTCGGTGTCATGATTGAAAGTTTCAGGGGTTCCGTGGCTGACTGGCTGGATCAATCCTTGAACAGCGATATTTATATCAGCTCTGCGGGCCGAGCGAGCAACCGCACCGATGCCGGTATACCGCAGGGGTTGACTCAAGCTATCGAACAGCATCCGGGAGTTGCCTCAGTTTGGCTCAACCGGGCAACCAAAGTCGAAAGTCAGTGGGGACCGATGCGTTTGATGGCGGTTTCCGATAACCCCGCCAATACACGCGGTTTTAATCTCAAGGCTGGCAAACCCGACCAGGTGCGCGCTGATTTTTTTGCGGGCAAAGGCGTTTTGATATCCGAACCCCTAGCGTTCCACCGCAAATTGGCGGTTAACGACCAGATTGAACTTAGCACTCATAGCGGCAAGGAATTATTCTCTATTTTAGGCGTGTTCTACGACTACACCTCCAGTCACGGTTTAATCCTTATGCCGCTTTCACTGTATCAAGAGCGCTGGCAGGATGGCGCCATTTCAGCACTGGGGGTCTATCGAAAAATATCGATAGATTCGCAACAACTAGCCGATCAAATCAGACAATTAAGCAGCCGTTACGGTATTGCTGAAAATACGGCGCTTACTGCTCAACACAGCCTGCGCATTACCGCCAATCAGGAAATCAAGGAGATTTCGCTCGCCATCTTCGACCGTACCTTTACCATCACCCATGTACTGCGCCTGCTTTCGATACTGGTGGCTTTTATCGGTATTCTCAGCGCGCTAATGGCCTTGCAGCTAGAACGTAGTCGCGAGTTTGCCCTCCTACGTGCAACCGGCGCCACGCCGAATGAGGTCAAACGCATCATCTATTTGCAAACTGGCGCTATGGGAATCTATGCCGGTATTTTGGCGATCCCTCTCGGCTACCTGATGTCAAGGTTGCTCATTGATGTGATCAACCTACGCTCCTTCGGTTGGAGCATGCAGCATCAGCTGTCGGTCACCGTTCTGCTGGAAGGTGTCGCGCTCGCCCTCGTCGCCTCACTGCTGGCGGGTATTTATCCAGCACGGCATGCTGCACGCCTTAGCATCGCACAGTCATTACGGGAGGAATAGCATGTCGTTCTCCCGCCACCATCCCCTACTCTGCTCGCCCGGAAATCCTATTACGCGGCTATTCGCTTTGCTCTGCGTCAGCTTGCTTTTGTTTGGGTGTCAGCCAACGGCGGAAGACAATTCACTACAACGTGCGCTGAGCAACAACGACATCGCCGGTTTTCAGCGTGCACTCAATCCCCGTGCTTTCACATTCCCACAGGATCATGCCGCCCACTCCGGCTACAAAAACGAATGGTGGTACTTCACCGGCAATTTAAATACCGCTGAAGGGCGGCGCTTTGGTTATCAGGTCACTTTTTTTCGCATTGCCCTCTCCGCCGAAATACCCAAACGACAATCCGCTTGGGCCGCCGATCATATCTGGATGGCGCACACCGCTGTCACCGATATCGATTCCGGGCAGCATTGGCATGATGAAAGATTTTCTCGAGAGGCTGTCGGCTTGGCGGGAAACACATCGACACCATGGCGGGTTTGGTTGGACGACTGGCAACTGTTAGCTAATTGGGATAAATTCCCTTGGCAACTGGACATCAACACTGATCATTTTTCTCTCGCATTAACCATCAGCCCCGACAAAAAAATAGTTTTACAGGGCGAGCAAGGCTTAAGCCGAAAAAGCTCCGAGCCAGGCAATGCTTCCTACTATTACTCCATCACTCGACTTGCGACCTCTGGAACAATCCGCATCGGCAAGGAAAGTTATCCGGTAACCGGCGCCAGCTGGCTCGACCGCGAATGGGGCACCAGCCTGTTAGCGCCGGATCAGCAGGGCTGGGATTGGTTCTCCCTGCAATTCCATTCCGGCGAAGAAATGATGTTCTACCAGCTACGCAAAAAAGATGGCGGCATCGATACCAACAGCCAAGGCAGTTGGATCAGCCCATCGAGCGAAAAAACCACTATTCAGCCCGAACAGATCGATCTTACCCCGCTCGATTGGTGGCAAGCGCCTAACGGCGCAAACTACCCAATTCGCTGGCGCATCAAACTTAATGCCCCCTCTGGCCTGCCCGCGAAAGAATGGATTGTTCAAGCCGCTATCCCTCGGCAATGGATGAACACCAGCATTAAATATTGGGAGGGTGCCGTGATTATTTTCGATGGTGAGGGCAAACAAGAACTGGGCCGTGGCTATTTGGAAATGACTGGGTACTGAGTGGCACTGGCTTAAGCTTAAGCTAATTCAACTACAAAATTCCTTCTCCTTGAGGAGAAGGCTAGGATGAGGGGGGGGGGTGGATTAAAGGCTCTACACAGGACTGTTTCCACCCTCACCCCGGCCCTCTCCCACCAGTGGGAGAGGGAGGTAAACTCTTAAAGCAGTGCCATTCACTGGGTATTTAGCCATTTTATCTTTAACCAGATAAGACATCATTATTGATGCCTTATGTAAAATTAGATCGTTAACCAATCATTTTTGATATCTAAAATAAAATTGCATAATTACTCATTAGTGATATATTAAAGCGTGAAATTAAACTAAACAAATCAATTTTGATGCCTTATGAATATTTCAAAAGATATGTCCGATAAAGCCACCCTGCTGGAACTAGGCGCCAGAATCTCCCGCTGTCGGCTCAATCAAAATATGACGCAGCAAGCATTGGCCATAGAAGCCGGTGTCTCCACACCAACCATACAGCGGCTGGAGCAAGGTCATTCTACCCAGCTTGCCAATTTCATTCGCATTCTGCGCGCACTGGATATGCTGGAGCAGTTTGATAGCTTGATTCCTGAGCCTAACATTAGCCCTATACAGCAGCTTAAAATGAGCGGAAAAATACGCCAACGCGCTTCTCTACCCGCCAAGGGAAAACCTACAACAACACCGACCTGGGAATGGGGAGATGAAAAATGACCATCGCCCGCGTTGAACTTTGGGGTCGCACTATCGGCGCGGTGAGTTGGGATCGGGATAAAAACTGCGGATACTTCGAATATGAACCGGCCTTTATCAATAGCAAAATCGAAATCGCGCCAATTCGAATGCCGCTCTCTAAACAAATCTATTCTTTCCCTAATTTGGCCTACCAGACATTTCATGGCTTGCCCGGCCTGCTCGCGGACTCCTTGCCGGATCGCTTCGGTAACGCCCTGATCGATACCTGGCTTGCCAAGGAGGGGCGTAGCCCTGAGAGTTTTAATCCAGTCGAGCGCCTTTGCTATACCGGAAAACGTGGTATGGGTGCGCTTGAGTTTAGTCCCGCCATAGGCCCGTCACAACAGGATTCACAACAGGTCGAGCTACAAAAACTGGTTGAACTGGCGGGGGAAATACTTACCCAGCGCAGCGCTTTGGATGGTTCCTTCAACACCCCCACCAGAGAGAAGGCATTGTTGGATATTTTGCGCGTCGGCACGTCCGCCGGTGGTGCAAGAGCCAAGGCCATTATCGCCTGGAACCCGGACAGCAACGAAGTCCGTTCCGGACAGGTGGCGGCTGGCGAAGGTTTCTCCTATTGGTTACTCAAGTTCGACGGAGTTTCTGGCAACAAGGATAAAGAACTGGAAGACCCCAAAGGGTACGGGTTGATTGAATATGCCTACTATAAAATGGCGCTGACTGCGGGTATTGAGATGAATGAGTGTCGTTTACTCAGGGAAAACGGACGCAGCCATTTCATGACCAAGCGTTTTGATCGCAGCGATAGCGGCCAAAAAATACATATGCAGTCACTCTGCGCCATCGCCCATTACGACTTCAATCAAGCGGGCGCCTATTCCTATGAACAGGCACAGCGTGTCATCCGTCAGCTTGATCTACCTATGGCGAGCATCGAGGAACAATTCCGGCGCATGTGCTTCAATATTCTGGGGCGCAACCAGGATGATCATGTAAAGAATATCGCCTTCCTGATGGACAAGGCCGGCCAATGGTCTTTGTCGCCCGCCTTTGACCTCACCTACAGCTACAACCCCAGCGGCAACTGGACCGATTCTCACCAGATGTCGCTCAACAGCAAGCGTGATAATTTTATGTTAGAGGATTTTATCGCCTACGCGGAAAATGCCGCGATGCGACGCGGCAGAGCGCAGGAAATATTAGATCAGGTTCAGCAGGCTGTGCTGGCATGGCCGAAATTTGCTCAGGAAGCCGGTGTACCAGAACAGAATAGCGCCCGTATTGCGGCAACACATCGAACCGACATCCTTAATTAATCCGACTTCAATTTTTTGAATATTCAAACACTTAAGCCGCACGATCAAACCAGCTCACCAAGAACACATCCAAACAAAACAGCGACAAGAATAGCAAAACTGCCGACACGGCAGCTTCCGTTGGTGATATGAATACTGAAGGGATAAATAACGTTACTGAATAGCCTTTGCGGCACGTTGTGTAATAAAAACCACCACCAGGGTCTCTATCGAAAAGCTTAATACCATTACCAGTGGTGCGGTCCAACTGTTGAGCCAACCCAACATCAAAAATAGCCAGCAGCAGAGCAATACAGTAGTAATTCTAAAGGCACTGCCCACCGCAATACCCTTGGTTTGTTTATACACCAGCAGAAGTCCATGGTAATAGTTTCGTACCGCAAGAATCGCTGGAGTTAACAGCACTACCATCAATGTTTGTTTAACATGAAGGTATAACATATCACTCAAGCCTAACCATTGCTTAAACACCACTTGATCCAACGGAGTGAAAATCAAACTGGCCATAACCAATGAAAAAACAACTGTCACAAACGCTATGAAACGGCGCTTTTCGCGCAGATTTTCCAACCCCAAGGACGGCAGAAGACTCCGAAATTGATTTAATGCCATCTGTGAAATCATAAAGAAATCCAACCCTACGCGCAGTGCCGCAATGGTAATCAACGCATCGGGGGTACGGCTGACGAAAGCATAAATCAACGGCCGACCCAGACCAAAGGTCATACCGGTAAAACTCACTGGCCAAAAATAGCGGAACAAATCAAGATACCTGGGCTCGGTAAAACCTTGTTCTCGCTCAGGAATATAAAATTGAGAATAGGCGAGCATGGCGCAAATCAGCATACCCGCAGAAGCACTTAGTTGGGCCGACACTAACGTAAGGTAGGCAGGCCAAGCTTCTCGATAACCGTAAAGACAGACGACTACACCTAGCCCAACGCCAACAAAGGCGCAAACTGAAACCAAGCGGGTTTGATCATTTTGGGTTAGCAATCCGGCAAAATAATGAAACAACGTGCGCAGTAATATGGTCGGAAACAAATAGACTAAATAGCGGGACACCTCAGCTAATATATCGCCCTCTATACCATAGGCTGCAGCAATCCATTGCTGCCCTAGCGCAGTGACGCCAAGAAAACAGGCAAAGGCTGAAAATAACACGCCCGTGCTGAGGCAAAAACGTAGCACCCGCCGCCGGGCTTTACGGCTACGCGCGTAAACCATCACCATCTGCGGCATAAAAGCCATGGCGACTTCGAGGAAATGGATAAAACTAATCGCGTAAGCGAATACCGCCAGCTCGCGCTCGGCATTGGGGTAGCGCGCCAGCACCGCATTGAAAACCTGTAACCCCAACAACAGAAAACAGGCGGTTAACGCCAACGGCCAATAAAATGCCCAATAGCGCCTATAAAGATGCATTTAACAACTTACCAATTGCATACGACCCAGCAAACACAGTGGGAAAAGATAGCCTGATAAAACCCAGGGCTAGCGGTAACTCAGATGAAACACATGCTCCGTTGCATCCGTACCACGCAAATCAAAATACTGGCTATCGAGAGTTTGAACCTCACAGTCATTACCAAACAAACGCGTCACGTCATCCTCACTGACAGAAAAAGGAGGCCCTTCCGCAGCGCCGGGGAGGTATTCAAAGGTAATCAGCAAGGTTTGTGCCTGAGCGGGTAGCAGTTCGGCAAGCAACCGGACGTAATCCTCGCGCATCTTAGGTGGCAACGCAACTAACGCCGCCCTATCGTAAACACCAGCCACGCCTGCCAAATCAGCGGCCGTCAAAGCAAAAAAGTCACCAACCAATAACTCTATATTTTCCATCTGGTAACTTTTGAAAGCGCCCTTTTGACTAATCTCGGGCGTCACACCAAATTCTTCGAAAAACTCCCGCACTGCAGTTTCGCTCAGCTCTATGCCGAGTATGCTGTGGCCACGCTGCGCCAACCAAAGCATATCTTTAGATTTACCACATAGCGGCACCAGCACTCTACCGCCGCTGGGTAGTCCAAGTAATCCCCAGTAATCGACAAGAAAACGATTGATTTCCATCTGATGAAATCCAATTTCCCTAGCTGACCAACGCTGATGCCAAAAATCCGCTTCCACCTTGTTTCCTCCTTACTTTTCATTCCATCTAAATAGAAAGGCTGCCACGCCAAGAAAAATCAGACTCATTGCCGCTAGCACCCAAAGGTGGTGACTGACCGCCACTATGCCTGCGCCATTAATCATAATCTCCCGCGCCGCCTTCACCATATGGGTTAAAGGCAGCAGGTTGGAAACGCTAACCAGCCAGTCGGGTGCATCATCCAACGAAAACCATACCTCCGACAACAGCATCATCGGAAAAGATAAAAAATTCAGCAGGCCATTGGCCAGTTCTTCACTGGCAATACGACTGGCCACAATTAATGCCAAAGAAATCATCGAAAAGATACCCAGCACAGCGACCAGAATAAGCGTCAAATAATTACCTAGCATCAAGAAATTCAAAAAATAATTACAGCCGGAATAGACTAACACTGCCACGATCAAAAGCACTGTCAATCGCGATACCACCTGTGCCGTTAAGAAATGCATAGGGGTGATGGGAGTCGCTTGTAGGCGTTTAAGCACACCATTTTTGCGGTAACGAACGATGACAAAACCAATCCCGAACAGCGCACCGAACATGACATTCATTCCCAGCACGCCGGGAATCACCCAGTCAACATAGCGAATCTGACGGCCACTTACCGTTTCGCGCACAAAGACTGGATCAGCGGTTGCCAGTAAAAGTTTTTCCAGCACATGGGCTTTAGTGGAGGTTTCATTAATCCAGTAGCGCTGCGGTTGCGTCGCCGAAAACAACATATCTAATTGATGATGCCTAATCCGCTCCAGTGCCTTATCAAAATCCTGATACTCAACGGTGCCGATAAATACTTCATCGGTTAACTGAAAATGATGGGTAGCCTGATCCGCCGGTTGGTAAATACCAACTTTAAATATTTCCTGATTATCCTTGGAAAAGGAAATGCTGATGGCAGCGACGACACAAACCGGAAACACCAACGCCCAAAGCATAGTGGTTCGATCGCGATAAAACTCCTTGGTACGCGCTATAGTTAACGCCCAAACCACCTGGACAAAGCTTAAGCTGGATCTAGTCACGCAAACTATGCCCCGTTAATTTTAAAAATAAGTCCTCCAGGGTAGGATTTCTGACACGTAAAGAGTGCAAACGAATATCCTGTTGGATCAAGTTTTGCAGAGTGGCTTCCACTGATTTGCTTTGAATTTCAACATGACCATTATGAGTCACCAACGGTTCGTCAAAGTAACCCTGCTTGGGATGAAAATCCTCTTTATCGATACAGACATAAAAATAGTCAAAATGAGTTTTCATCAATTTCTGCGGCGGACCTTCGGCGATAATTTTACCGTGATCAATGATCACCAGATAATCACAGAGTATTTCCGCCTCATCCATATAATGCGTCGTCAGTACGACATTTTTGCCCTTACTTTTGATGCGCTCAACCAATTTCCAGAGGTTACGCCGCGACTGCGGATCGAGACCAGTGGTCGGCTCATCCAAAAACACAATTTCAGGATCATTCACCAATGACAGCGCGAACATCAACCTTTGTTTCTGACCGCCGGAAAGTTTATCTGCGGGTGTCTTTAACAAGGGTTCCAAATCACACAGGTCAATCAGCTTCTGCATAGGGATGGTTTTCGGATACAGGCTGTGAAACAGCTCCAAAATTTCCCGCGAAGACAACCGCTCCATCACCGAGGTCGATTGAAATTGAATACCTGCCTCCAAGGTGAAGCTTTTATCCCTCGGTTTACCCCGGTAAATAATTTCACCGCTAGTAGGCTCAGTAATCCCTTCAATCATTTCAATCGTCGTGGTTTTTCCTGCGCCGTTAGGTCCTAACAAACCAAAGCAGATACCGGGCTCAATTTGAAAGGAAATATCATCAACCGCAACCAGATTCTTAAAGGTTTTTCTCAGGTTACGCACTTCTAATACTGGGGGCATTGACGAATGACTTAGTAGTATTTGGGAAACGGGGAAACAAATGTTTGCGCATTATGGCAATAAAACGAACAAAGAAAAACGGCTTTAGCCAAAATTCAGCGAATCAGCTCATAAAACCTACCCCTGGGATCGACTCTAATGGAGTCGCGCTAGCTAATCGCCAACGGTAACTCCAACTGCTCTGGATTTCCCTCTTCCTGTAAATCCACAAAACGTACGCCGACACCCAGCAATCGTACCGGTAATTCACCACGCCCGAAAGCCGTTGTCATTAACGTATGGTAATTCGCTTCATCTGCTACCGTGCTCAAACATTCAACCGTCGTCGACTGAAAATTATTAAACTTCATTTTCACATACTGCTTCGTCACCAAATAATGCTCATCCACCCGGCGCAAGCGCGAGCGCAATTGCAGCAACAGTTCCGGTAGTTGCTTTAAGCAGGCATCCAGGTTTGGTAAATCATCGTTATAGGTATGCTCTACGCTCAAAGACTTTCGGCTCTGACTCGGCTGCACCGCGCGTTCATCAATACCGCGGCACAACGCATAAAGGCTGGCGCCGAATCTACCAAAACCCTCGGCTAACTCAATAGCTGTAAAAGCCTGCAAATCCCCGCAGCTCTCAGCCCCAAAACGTAAAAGCTTTTCCGCAGTAACCTTACCCACACCGTAGATACGCCGCACCGGCAACTCCCGCACAAATGTCTCCACCTGCTCTGGCAAAATCACTGTTTCCCCGTCCGGCTTGTTCCAATCGCTTGCCACCTTCGCTAAGAACTTGTTTGGCGCCACCCCAGTGGAGAGTGTAATGCCTACCTCCTGCTTTACCCTCATCCGAATTTCCCGCGCCATCAACGTCGCACTACCTTTACACTTATCCGATTCCGTCACATCCAGATAAGCCTCATCCAGCGAAAGCGGTTCCACCAAATCCGTGTAGGTAAAAAATATCTCGCGAATACGCCGAGAGGCTTCGCGATATTTATCAAAATTGGGGGGCAATATGACTAACCCGGGACAGAGTCGTCGCGCATAAGCTGAAGGCATCGCCGAACGTACGCCCTGCTCTCTCGCCGCATAGTTACAGGTGGCGATAACACCCCGCTTATCCGCTGCACCACCAACCGCAACCGGCAACGACTTTAACGACGGATCATCACGCATCTCTACCGACGCGTAAAAGCAATCGCAGTCACAATGGATTATTTTACGAGTTAAAGCCGTCATGAAGCAGCATAGCAACCAGAGTAGAATGAACAGGAGCTGTTGTGAGTCGGCCAAAGGTGGCACCAGGACTCCTTACCCTTCAAAAACTGTACAAACAAACAGTATATTTATTCTCAAAAAAATCAATTCTTTTTATTGAAAGATTGTGGTGCCGTGTGGAATATAAGGAGATTAACCTGAACGGACAAAATGTATTTAACCTCACCATGGTCGATCGAGTGGCATTGTTGGTTTCCTTTCCATTGGAAATGACTCGGTTTATAGAACCAACCCCCTTTTCAGTATGAGCGCATAATGAATTAATGAAACATAATGTTGAAGTCGACGAAATAATCAATCTGGGAGAGTGGGTTCGATTGGCGTTTTTCAAAGATCCTGACGGTAACATTCTCGGCCTGCGGCAAAATCATGCCAATCTTCCCAAAGCGGGGAAGATAAACGCGAAATAGCAGCACATTTGGAAATATGCAGCACTCCTCGGAAGAGCTAAGGGTTTTCATTAGACAATCAACTTCATCTGTTCCTTGGCCAGTTCAATCGCGTTGATCAGTTCTAAGGGTAGTGAACGGTCGATTTTATAGGCGAGGCCTACTATGCGCTCCAATTTCAAATCTTTAACCGGGCGCGTCACAATATTCAAGTGATTCGTGGTTGAGTGGCTGGGCACGACTGAAATTCCAAGGCCAGCGGCCACCAAATCGAGCGCATACTCTTCATTTTTCACAGTCGCTTTGATGTCCAGAGTAATACCCTGTTTCTCCGTGGCAAACTTCCAAGCGTCGTTAACATCACATGGCTGACGGCTGATAAAGGGAACGCCGTTTAACTCTTTTAAAGAGATCGATGGTTTGATTGAAAGCTGATGTCCCTCTGGCATAGCAAGCACATACTGATCACGCCAGAGTTTATGAAAAATTTCGTCTTGATGGGCTTGCGTCTCGGAAATAATGCGCGCATCCGCCTGTTCTGTTAGATCTACCACCGTCAGATCAAGCCCCGGCACCGATGCCAGTAATACTTTGATGATCAAACTAATGCGTTTCCCGGATAAAAAAGGCATGAGGGCTATATTGAGTGATATTTGCGGCGAAGGCTCTTTAAACATGTGCTTAATCGCTTGCATATCATCAAATACTTTACAGGCATAGGGATAAAGACTTTCTCCACTTGGCGTAGGCGTTACCCCTTTGGTATGCCGTAAAAATAATTGGCTCTCCAAGTCTGACTCGAGCTGTTGAATAGCAGAGGATATCGATGGTTGCGCAACAAAGCATCGTTTTGCCGCCCCGCTCAGACTGGACTCCTCATAAACAGCAATAAAATAACGAAGTGCGCGAAAATCCATTGATATCATCCCTCTCTATGGTTGAGCTAAGTTATCCGCTCACGCATGGGCTGGCTAATGTTATATGCCAGCCATAGTTTACGCCTATATCCATACCAGGAAAACTATATTTTACCAATGGATGATGTTGCAATTAATATAGAGGAAATCTCGTATTAATAAGATGAAGCTAAGGGTTATCGCGAAGGGTGATGGAGTACTGGCAAGCCACATTATGACCGTTGTTAACAAAAGTCGATTTAGAGGATACCTATATGACACTGACACAAATTCTATCGCGTCTTGGAGTTGATGAGAACATCATTCAAGGCGGCGAACTCGTTGTGCACAGCCCGATTGATGGGGCTGTTCTCGGTCAGATTAAAGTCTGTTCATCCGAAGAAGTCGAGAGTGCCATTAGTGAAGCACAGGCAGCCTTCCATGAATGGAAAACTGTACCCGCACCCAAACGAGGTGAGCTGATTCGCGTCCTGGGAAATAAACTCAGGGAACACAAAGAAACGCTGGGCGAATTGGTGACCCTGGAGAGCGGGAAGATTTACCAAGAGGGCCTGGGTGAAGTACAGGAAATGATTGATATCTGCGACTTTGCTGTTGGTCTTTCCCGCCAACTCTATGGCCTGACAATTGCGTCTGAGCGCCCCGGTCACCGCATGGCGGAAACCTGGCACCCGATAGGTCCCATTGGCGTTATATCTGCCTTTAATTTTCCCGTGGCGGTATGGTGCTGGAATACCGCCTTAGCCATTGTCTGCGGCAACAGTGTTATTTGGAAACCTTCCGAAAAAACACCCATCACTGCGATTGCCTGTCAAAAGCTCTTTGAAGACGCCGCACAGGAAGTCGGCAACATCCCACCAGGATTATCACAACTGTTGATCGGGAAAGCTGAGACTGGCGCTCAATTGGTGGCGGATAAACGAGTCCCAGTGATCAGCGCAACCGGCAGCACCGCCATGGGCCGCAAGGTGGGTCCCGCTGTCGCACAAAGATTTGGGCGATCCATTCTTGAGCTGGGTGGTAATAACGCTATTATCGTCTGTCCTTCCGCCGATTTGGAGATGGCTGTTCGCGCCATTTTATTTGGTGCCGTGGGAACCGCCGGACAGCGTTGTACATCGACTCGACGTCTGTTTGTGCATGACAGCATCTATGACACATTAGTCCCCTCTCTTAAAGCCGCTTATCAAAGTATCCGTGTCGGCAATCCGATGGACCCTAAGACGCTGGTGGGTCCGCTGATCGACGAAGCGGCCTATAAAATGATGCAGCAGGCACTTTCTAACATCAGTACACCGATAATGGGCGGCAACCGCGTACTGGTTGATGAGTACGCGGAAGGCTACTATGTGACGCCAGCCTTAGTTGAAATGCCGAAATCGGACCGAACTGTTCAGGAAGAGACCTTCGCTCCAATACTTTATATTTATCCTTATCAAGATCTGAACGATGCGATCAAACAACACAATGATGTGCCACAGGGATTGTCTTCTTCCATCTTTACTAACGATATACGAGAAGCAGAGTTGTTTCTTTCCGTCGTCGGCAGCGATTGCGGTATTGCTAATGTCAATATCGGCACCAGCGGCGCTGAGATCGGCGGAGCCTTCGGTGGTGAGAAGGAAACTGGCGGTGGACGCGAATCGGGCTCCGATGCTTGGAAAGGCTATATGCGTAGAACTACATCAACGATTAATTACTCTAGCGAGCTTCCTCTAGCGCAGGGTATCGAGTTTGATCTCTAGAATTCGCTGATGAATAACTAAATGTTCTTGCGGTAACTACAGAGCAACATTATGAATCGTGCTGAAATCATCCATCAGAACTTTACCCAACGGGTACGCGCCGAGGATTTTCCGCAACCATCGGTCGTATTAACCCCCCAGGATGTCCATCTAGCATCCTGGGAAGTCGTTGACCTGTTTGAAAGTCAGGTCATGAGCCGTCTACTGGACCTGACCTCGCGCCGTCTGAGCGCACGTAAAGAAAGTTTTTATACCATCGGTAGTGCTGGCCATGAAGGTAATGCAGTTTTTGGCAAAGTCTTTCGTCATACCGATATGGCATTCCTGCATTATCGCAGCTGTGCCTTAATGATTCAGCGCAGCAAGCAGGTAATGGGGCTGGCGCCACTTTATGAAACACTATTATCCTTTGCCGCCTCATCTGAGGACCCTACCTCAGGCGGTCGACATAAGGTATTGGGAAGTAAAGTGTTATTAGTGCCACCACAGACCAGCACCATCGCCTCCCATTTACCTAAAGCGATGGGGGCTGCCCATGCGATCGGTTTGGCCTCTAGACTCCGGTTGGTTGACGCTACCATGCCCCATGACTCCGTAGTAATTTGTAATTTTGGGGACGCCTCAGCAAATCATTCCACGGCGCTGGGCGCAGTCAACGCTGCCGCCTGGGCCGCGTATCAGGGCTCTCCTATGCCGGTCATCTTTATTTGCGAAGATAACGGTATCGGCATTTCCACACAGACTCCAATGGGCTGGATTAAAGCAAAATATAGCCAACACCCAGGCCTTAAATACATCACCTGTGACGGCTTGAACATGCTCGACACACAGCGGGCGGCAACTGAAGCCGCCGGCTATGCCCGGAAAACCAAAAAACCCGTTTTTCTACATTGTCGAACCATTCGGCTGGCGGGACATGCCGGTTCAGATGCGGAAACCAGCTATTTAACACGAGAGCAACTTGAAGCCACTGAAGCACAAGACCCGCTCCTGCACTCAGCACGGATTATATGGGAAAACAGTTTGATGACGGCACCTCAGATCTGCGAGTTCTATAACAATCTTGAGGCACGAATCGAACGAATTGCCGAAGTAGCCATTCAACGGCCAAAGCTGTCAACGGCTACCGATGTCATGGCATCAATTATACCGAAACCAGCCCTCCCTGCACCTCTGCCGATACCAACCGAGGAGATGCGGCAAGCACTCTTTGGCCGGGACGTACGCTTATTTGACAAGCCCCAGCATATGGGGCGTCTGATTAACCTCGCTCTGGCGGATATCATGCTGCAATACCCCACCACCGTCATTTGTGGTGAAGATGTCGGCAAGAAGGGCGGAGTCTATGGAGTCACCCAAGGGTTACACCAGAAATTCGGTACAGCGCGAATGATTAATACCCTGCTCGATGAGCAAACCATTCTCGGTCTTGCGATCGGAATGGCGCACAATGGGCTTCTCCCAATTCCCGAAATTCAGTTTTTGGCTTACGTGCATAACGCCGAAGATCAAATTCGTGGCGAGGCCGCCACACTATCCTTTTTTTCGGATGGACAGTTCACCAACCCAATGGTGATCAGAATTGCCGGTCTAGCCTACCAAAAAGGCTTTGGTGGCCACTTTCACAATGATAACTCCTTTAATGTTTTTCGTGACATTCCTGGGCTTATTGTCGCCTGTCCCAGTAACGGTAAAGATGCCGTTCAGATGTTGCGAAGCTGCATTAAACTGGCCCATGAGGAAAAACGCGTCGTGGTTTTTCTTGAGCCCATTGCACTCTATATGACACGTGATTTACACGAAACAAACGACGGATTATGGACTTCTCTTTATGAACCCCCTGGCACTGGACAACCTATTGTGCCAGGGCAGATAGGGATTTTCGGAGCGGGTAAAGACATCGGCATCTTGACTTATGCCAATGGTTACCACCTAAGCCTGCAGGCCGCCAAAAAATTATTTGATGAACACGGAATTAATTGCCGGATTGTGGATTTACGTTGGTTGTTACCACTTAATGCAGCCGCCGTTGTCGAGGCCATTGCTCCTTGCGACTCCATATTAATCGTCGATGAATGCCGACGTACTGGGTCAATAGGTGAGGAATTAGTCACACTGTTGGTTGAAGCCAACATTACTGTTCCTATACAGCGAGTAGCCGCCGAGGACTCCTTTATTCCTCTGGGGGCAGCCGCTAACTTAGTCTTGCCCAGCGTAGAAAGCATTATTGAAAACGCACTTAAACTAGTAGTTCCCGTGTGCTGCGAACAGTGAGAATGCCTTCAATGACAGAACGGAAAAAACAAAGCGCCATTGTGGTCTGTCCTGGCAGGGGCACCTATAACAAACCGGAACTAGGATACCTCAAAAAGTATCATGCCAATAAAACTCATTTTATAGAATTGATTGATGAGTATCGCACTGAGCAGGGTCAAAAGACGGTTTCGGAATTAGATTCCGCTGACACATTTCGCGCATCGCAGCACACTACTGGAGATAACGCCGCCTCGCTTATTTACGCCTGCGCCTTAGCCGATTTCCTGACGATTAACTTGGATAAATTTGATATTACTGCAGTGACCGGGAATTCAATGGGCTGGTATTTGGCTCTCGCCTGCGCTGGCGCCTTGTCTCCTCCATCCGCCATCCATGTGGTAAACAGCATGGGGAGGCTCATGCACAAGGAAGCGAGCGGTGGCCAGGTTATCTATCCGCTGGTGAATGACCAGTGGCTACCTGATCCTGATCTCAAGCGAAATTGCGAAAACTCAGTTGAGCTTGTCTCCCGTGAGGCAGGAGCTGAAATTTATACCTCTATACATCTTGGCGGCATGCTGATACTGGCAGCCAATGATGTCGCCGTTAAACTATTATTAAAAACCCTCCCTCAGGTCCAAGACAGGTATCCCTTCGCTCTGCCCAATCATGGTGCTTTCCACAGTCCATTGATGCAGGGTATATCCGAGCAAGCAATGCAACTGTTACCCATTGATTTGTTGCAAAAACCTGTGCTTCCCATAATCGATGGGCGGGGACATATCTGGCAACCCTATGCCACTGATTTAAACGCATTACATGGCTACACGTTCGGTCATCAAGTGACAACAACCTACAACTATAGTTGCGCTATTGAAGTCGCCATCAAAGAATTCGCGCCGGACATACTCATTATTCTGGGGCCAGGCTCAACCTTGGGTGCACCGACAGCTCAAACATTATTAAAGCATACCTGGCTTGGCATGAAGACCAAGGAAGATTTTAAACAAAGGCAAAATGATAATCCTTTTATTCTTAGTATGGGAATTGAAGAGCAACGGAACCTGGTAGTTTAGTATTTAAGAATAAAACCACCGGTACTGAACACAGCTACGGAAATAAACAATATGGAACAACCTACATTTTCCAAGCCCCTACGCCGACTACAACTCAGGTCGGCCAATATCGCTTATACCGATGAGGGAGATGGTGATCCGATCCTCTGTATTCATGGATCCTGGGACGACCACCATAGCTGGGGTAATGTCGCTTTTCTACTCCGTAAGCAATACCGTGTGGTGACCTACGATCGTAGAGGCCACAGTGCCAGTACTGCACCGCCAGGACAGGGCCACCTCAGAGATGATGTCACCGATGCCCTCGAATTAATGGATAAAATTGGCCTAACGCCTGCGCACATTATCGGTCACTCCTATGGCGCTAATGTGGCCATAGCTCTTGCGATACAGGCCCCCGCTTCAACCCAGAGCCTATTTGTACTCGAGCCCCCACTGTTTGCGTTATTAAAAGGAAACCCAGAGCTTGAATATCTGCGAGAGAAAGCTTCTAAACTTATGAAACGGACGGCAAAATTGATTGAAGAAGGAGACATCGAAGAAGCGGCCAAGCTATTTATTGAGCAGGTTGCATTTGGCGAGAATAGCTGGGAAAACCTCTTCGATAAGACCGCGCGCACCACAATTTTGTCGAACGTCGATACTTGGCTAGACCAATTCCGTGATCCCGAACGACTCGCTATCGATATCAATGCCTTACATAACTTTCCTCAACCCATTACCCTTTCTACAGGTACGAATACCCTACCCGCCTATCAAGAAGTTGTACAACAGCTTATAACCGCTCTCCCCAGCCTTAAGGTTAAAAAAATTACCAATGCTGGGCATGGTGCTCATATCTCCCACCCTGCTGATATTGCTTCAGCCATTCGAGCACATATACGAGAGGTACACTGAAATACCTTGGTTATAAATCACACCTTATAAACAAAACTTATGATAATCTTCGTTTTAATTCAAAACTAGACTTTAATTGTTGTTCGAAATACTGCGGTTTGTGGCCGACTTGGTCTTCTGACTGCCAAGCTTGAAGCCCATCGCTGTTACTCACCGACTTACGAAGTAATGGTTATCGACAAAAATTCCTAAAACCCTGAAATTTTTCCAAACTGCTAATGCTTTACCAATAACCAAATAAACAAACTTAAAATGGGACAATATAAGTTCATTGCGTAGCGCATATAGCCTTTATATCCATAAAGTTCCATAAAACCGTCAATGATTAAATAGCCCTTGATGGCAGCTAAACCCAAAATAATAGCGGCAATCCAAGGCAGTGTGGAAGCGTCCGCCAGAGTATAACTACCTATCGTTAACAGGATGAGAACAAGCCAGATGAGAGGGACACGATTGATCATCAGTGAATCACATACACTATTGGAAAAAGCATAACCCAGAGTAAATCAACCATATGCCAATAACATGCACCACTTTCCAAACCTAAGGCGTCGTCAGGGCCGTAACCACCACGCCTTAATTTACGCGCGATGATGATGAGGAAAGACAGACCCAATAACACATGTAATAAATGAAAGCCCGTCAGCAAAAAGTAAACCGTAAAAAATTGATTACTTTCTAAGCCATAGCCGGCACTACCCAGTTGCCAGTATTCCCAGCACTTAACCACAACGTATACCAGCGCAGACGCAATACCTGCAAAAATCCAAAGCGCGGCTTGATTCTGTTTATTACGCCGGTTATCGACTACGGCCTGCGCCACAAACCCGCTGGCAGTCAGCAGCGCAATCGTATTAATAAGACCGGCTAAAGGATGCAGTATTTGTTGTCCGGCTAAAAATAATTCTTTGTCGTAACTTCTCACCCAGCTAAAAGCAAGAAACATCAAGGCGAAAGTCGTGATCTCCAGTAGGATTAAAAACCAGATAACCAGATCGCCAGGGAGCTCAATATTTACCGTGACTTGAGAATTATTGTTTGCGATTTGTGAATGCATTTTTATTCATAAACGGTTGTTAATACAAAGTGATGATTCGAATAATATACTGTATTGGTATAGTATTATAAAATATCAATCTCGAAAAATTCATATAATGTATATCTGATATGCTTTGAAGGAATGTGTGGAGTTATTATGTTAAGAATCAGCCGGTTTGCAGACTACGGGTTACTTGTCATTAATGCGTTATGCCAAGTAAATCAGCTGACAACACTGGAGCAGCTCTCAGAAAAGACCAAGTTGACTATGCCAACTATCTATAAAATCATGCGCTCATTGGTGAAATCCGGGCTCGTAATCTCATTACGCGGAGTTAACGGTGGTTACAAAATCACAAAAAGCGCCGACCAAATATCCATCGCCGAAATCATTGAAGCGGTTGACGGACCTATTGCTCTAACCGACTGCACAAAAGGACTAGGTTGCCAGTGTGTCCTGGAAGGTAATTGCCAGCTCAAAGGTAACTGGCAGTTGGTCAATCAGCAGGTTATCAAAACGCTTGGCAACATTACGCTCGACATGATGAACCAACCCGTCAGTCAAAACATGAATGCCGGCACGCATAATATTGCTGCCATACTGATTTGAAAGGATGCTGAGTCTCTGAATTATCGGTAACAAAAAGCTCACCTTTCGGGGAAACATTCTCCATGTTCAGCATCCTTTAATTTACTTACTATCGGCTTTAACGATGATAATCACCGGAACGCTCCGGCTGATAGATAACCTCTTCAATCCGAACTTTGAGCATTCCTCCACCGGGCTTCGGCCATGAAATTTCATCTCCTTGCGACAAGCCCAAAAGAGCACTGCCAACCGGCGCTAGAATGGAAATTGTGTCGCCCTTCTCATTGACATCTTTTGGGTAAACCAGGGTGAGGGAAAACTCTTCGTTCGAAGATGAAACTTTAAATTTTACCCGCGAGTTCATCGTTACGACGGAGGCTGGAATTTTTTTTGAATCAACTATTTTAGCTCGTTCTATTTCCATTTCTAACTCCGCTTTACCCGGAAATGCCTTTGCCGGGAGAGACTCTAAGAGTTTTTCCAATCTTTCGACATCACTCTTAGTGATAATTATCTTTGGTTTTTTATCCACTGAACCTTTTCCTATCATTAGTTAATTTAAAAATACGCAACCCACGGATATCAGAATCCGGTCAAAGTGCCACCGTAAATACTGTAAAGCTATTTTAAGTTTCTACTTTTACAATGCATTGCTCGTATTGACCATCTTTTATGAACACCCATCTGCCAAAGTAGATGGGTGTTATTCCAAGTGCTTTTAATTTTTCCGCCAGATAATCCGTAAACCCTGCCGAAAAGTGTAGGTCCTTATCAAATAGAAATACCCTTGTTCGCACATTCTTGTCTCCCAGGGGACTGGTCTGGGTGATATCTAACTTGAAATCCAATAAATCACCCGAGAGCCACTGCCAGCAAACCCCGGAATCAAAGTTAATATTGGTTAATCCTAATTGGTTGGCAAGCTCCTTAAGCCCAATATCAGCAACAAACCAAATATCCGTAATAACGGCACTCATTGTATATGACCCAATAACCAGTTAGTAGATTGTGATAAATTGCCTGATTGACCTATTCCAGCGCTCTTTGTTTGCTATAGCGGGAATGTTGTTAAACAACACCCTGCTCAATCATGGCATCTGCCACTTTACGGAAACCGGCAATATTGGCGCCGAGCACCAGGTTGTGAGGCTCGCCAAATTCGATGGCGGTATCGCGCGTACTTCGGTAAATATTCGCCATGATGACTTTCAACTTCTTATCCACCTCATCAAAACTCCAGCACTGCATACTGGCATTCTGCGCCATTTCCAGCTGACTGGTAGAGACGCCTCCCGCATTAGCTGCCTTGCCCGGGCCATAACAAATTTTGGCCTTGAGAATGGTATCCACGGCATCTTGTGTGGAAGGCATATTGGCGCCTTCAGATATCGCCAGACAACCGTTAGCAACTAACGCTTCAGCGTCAGCATCGGTCAGTTCGTTCTGGGTTGCACAGGGAAAAGCTAGATTTCCAGGGATACGCCATACCGCATGGCCATCGGGCGGATACTCATCCACTGAAATAAACTGAGCTTCCGGATGAGCTTCCAGATAAACATCAAGCTTTACCTTTCGCACTTCTTTTAACAGCTTTAATGTATCTAGATTAATCCCTTTTGCATGGTAGATTGTACCGCTAGAGTCGGAGCAGGTAACCGGGCAGGCGCCCAATTGATAGAGCTTTTCAATGGTGTAAATGGCCACATTCCCGGCACCCGACACCAAACAGGTTTTTCCCGCCAAGCAATCGCCCTTGTCTTCGAGCATATATTGTGCAAAATAAACACAACCATAACCTGTGGCTTCCTTGCGCACGAGTGAACCGCCCCAGAGTAAACTTTTCCCCGTAAGCACACCTTCATAGCGTCCTGTGAGTCGCTTATACTGACCAAACAGATAACCGATCTCTCGAGCTCCTACGCCAATATCACCTGCTGGCACATCAGTCGTGGGTCCTATGTGACGATACAATTCATTCATAAAGGATTGGCAAAACCGCATGATCTCACTATCAGATTTACCTTTTGGGTCGAAGTTTGCTCCGCCTTTACCACCACCGAGAGGTAATCCGGTTAGCGCATTTTTAAAAATCTGTTCAAATCCGAGAAATTTAATAATGCTGGCGTTGACGCTTCGGTGGAACCGCAAACCTCCTTTGTAGGGTCCTAGCGCAGAGTTGAACTCGATACGATAGCCTTTGTTGACCTGTACGTTACCTTGATCATCGACCCAGGGTACCCGAAACATAATCTGACGTTCGGGTTCGACAATACGCTCAATAATGGCATGATGTTTGTACTTTTCATTAGATTCGAGGACGGGCTGCAAAGAATCCAAAACCTCTTCGACAGCCTGATAAAATTCTGCTTGCGCTGGGCTGGTCTTCTGGAGTTTGAGGATAGTGTCGTGAATGTAAGTCATAAGGGCCCTTATTACTCTTTCGCTAGGTGCATGATCAATTTGTGCCATGATAGCAAGCTCGCACATCAACGTCGCCAGTTCGATTATCTATTAGGGACAAAATGATATTCGTCACGACAAGAGGTATTAGGGTTCTAGCTTTTTTTCGAATCAACTCCTTGGCCAGCAACATTCTCTATCGTTTTGACATTATTCCCAAGCTCATCCTCCGAAAATAACCGTTCCAACTCTTGAGCGGACTCCCGTGATGTCTGGATCAGCATTTGTTGATCCTCCCGATAGGCAAACTGTTTGTCCAGGGTGGCGCAGTCATGCGCATAAAAGCGCTCCTTTGCTGTCGTAGCCTGTTCCGGTGTAAACCCCAGTGCAGTGAGTGTTTTCTCTGCAAGATACATACTGGACAACAGGGTATCCCTGATGATTACCTCCGCGCCAAGGGCCCGCAGGCGCATTTCGTGTTTGCGTGTCCTGGCCCGGGCGAATAATCGCACGTTGGAAAATTCACGACGAACCAGCTCAGCAATTTTAATAGAGTTTTCAACATTCCCCACCGCCAACACAAAAATTTCTGCTTTTTTGGTATTAGCGACTTCAAGTAATGTCTTATTAGATGCATCGCCATAGTAAACTTGATTTCCAAGCCGACGAACGAAGTCTACATGCCCCGGATCGATTTCAATGGCGGTGAAGCGGATATGTTGCGTACGCAATATTCTTGAAATAATCTGACCGAAACGTCCAAAACCGGCAAGGACAACTTTTGAATCAGCGGTTTCGGCAGTATTAATAATATCGTAAGCCGGCACTTCAGCTGGTTGTGAAACTTTCCGCATTATTTTTTCGTATAACAGCAGAATTAATGGTGTCATTACCATAGATAGTGTCACTGCAACGACAAGTAAGTCCCTTAACTCAGCGGTTAACAGCTGATAGTCCGCCGCCAGGGTAAATAAAATAAAACCGAACTCCCCTCCCTCGCTTAAATACAGCCCCAATAACCGGGCATTATTGCTTTGTAAACTCGCTAGCCTGGCAATAACAACCAGGATCATGAACTTAACCAGGATAAGGCTGGCAACAATGAACAAAATAGTAGCTGCTTGTACGGTAAACAAGCCTAAATTGGCGGACATCCCGACCGCCATAAAAAAAAGCCCTAACAACAACCCTTTGAATGGTTCAATGTCCGCCTCCAATTGATGTCGGTATTCGGAATCAGCCACCAGCACACCTGCCAGAAAAGCCCCTAACGCCATTGATATTCCTATTGATTGCATTAGCAAAGCCGATCCCAGCACTAACAAGAGTGCGGCGGCAGTAAAGACTTCATGTATTCGCGCGGCGGCAACAAAGCGCAAAGCAGGCCGTAGCAAAAAGCGGGCAAACAACCAAAAAACAGCAATAAGTGCGATCGTTTTGACAACATCACCCAACGAAATAACTTGTCTGCCAATATCCTCGACCGCGATTAATGGCATCATGGCCAAAACCGGTATGACCGCAATATCCTGGAACAGCAGAATATGAAGCGCGGATCGTCCATACGGCGTTCCCAGGCCTCGCCTTTCTGCTAAGAGTTGAAGTGCAAATGCCGTACTGGAAAGCGATAGACCGAAGCCGATTACACTCGCAGCCATCCAGGTAGCCACAAATTGTTTAGCAATGACCGTTATGATCAGCGTGGAGAGCAATACCTGCGCAGCCCCCATACCGAAAATTGCCTTTCTTAATACCCATAGGCGCGAGGGCTTTAGTTCCAACCCAATGATAAATAAGAGTAAAACAACTCCTATCTCAGAGAAGTGCAATATACTCTGCGAATCCCTGATTAAATTTAATCCCCATGGCCCGATGATAGTCCCGGCCAAAACATATCCGAGAATTGAACCAAAACCGAACTTTCTCGAAATGGATACCACCAGAACTGCCGCAGCCATCATAATGGTAACGGGATACAACATATCCATTGGCACTTTCCTTACGAAAAATTACTGACTGCATGAATATTTCCTGGCCAGGAGATACGCTCAACCGGAAAAAATCACACAATAATGACGTTAATTATCCACTTATTTTTTTATAAATGTCATAAAGGTTACGAGAAACCTTATTTCAGTCATTTCTTTTCGGATTTGTGTGCACTGTACCCGCAATCTCTTCTAGCTCCACCCCATAAATCATCTCCCGCCCAAACTTAGAAAAGGAGACAACTTATTCAAACGGTCGAGGCCGCGGCGTATGATCCGTTGACGGCGGCAGGAGAGGTAATGCAAAAGAGGGCTGCTCACCGGTCAGTGTTTTAAGAAATGCAACGATCGCTGCATTCTCAGTCGAACTAAACTTTCTACCCAACTGTAAACGTCCCATAATATCAACGGCTTGGCTAAGGGTTTGCGCTTCACCATCATGAAAGTAAGGATAGGTGAGCTCAACATTACGTAATGTTGGAACCTTAAATTTAAAACGATCCTCGTCTTTGCCGGTAACAGCACTTAACCCTTCAGCCGGATTTGCAGTCTGGTAAGCCTTAACCACACCCATTTTTTGGAAAGAGCTCCCCCCTACCGCCGGGCCGTGATGACAGGCAACGCAACCCGAATCCTTAAACAACTGATAGCCTGACAGCTCCTCGGTGGTGAGTGCGCTTTTATCACCCAGCAACCACTGATCGAAACGGGAATTTGGTGTGACCAGCGTCTTCTCGAACTCAGCAATTGCTTCTGTCACCTGGTCAATATCGAGGCCTTCTCTACCGAATACCTGTTTGAACTCCGTCACATACTCAGGGATTGAATGCAATACCTCCACTGCCAGGGTATGGGTAAATGCCATTTCACCCGGATTAGCGATAGGTCCGCCCGCCTGTGCTTTGAGGTCGGCGGCTCGACCATCCCAAAACTGAGCGATACTCAAGCTCGAATTAAGCACCGTTGGCGCATTAATGGGACCCTGTTGCCAATTGTGTCCAATAGAGGTTTTGAGGTTATCAGTACCACCCACGCTCAAATTATGGCACGAGTTACAGGAGATAAACCCAGACTTTGATAAGCGTGGATCAAAATAGAGCTTTTTACCCAATTCAACTTTTGCCAGATTAATTTCTTTTACCGGTGCTATCGGTTCAATAGGTTCCTTGGCAACCAGCGGAGCAGCGGTAGCCAGCAACATAAGAAAAGTCGACGCACGGGCAAATACTTTTATGGTCATGTGAATATCCGATTTTGGTAAATAAATAGGCGAAAACGTGTCTTCTTTCTTGCCTGTATTGAGGCATGGTGCCGGCTGATACCACATCAGCGCGCACGGCCCCCGCCGGAGTGTTTTCCACCACCTGCCCCCTTACGGTTTCCGTATTCCATCTTTCCCCCTTTGGCTGGCGGATTGTCAGGTATCGACACACCGCGTTCTTTGGCCCGCTCTTGCATAGCCTCATGGTGCTCCTTGCGGATTTGCTCCCGTTCTTCAACAGTATTTGCTGCGCGCATTTTTGTACGGAATTCCGTGCGTTCTTTTCGCGTCATCAATTGGCTACCGTAAATTGGCTCTTGCTTTTGTACTTGCACTCTTTCTTGATCGGTTACCGGTTCGGCTGCATGTGCCTGGCTCATAACAAAAAACAGCGACGACACCATAAGGGAAGTTAATAATGCGTGTTTCATTTCGATGCACCTCTTGTTCAGTACTTTAATCATAAGGACGGTCACTCAAAGAAATTAGGATAGCTCGTGAATAAATCAGGCTAAAGACCACTAATGAATGTGGCAGATTCAGCTTTAAAAAGTCATCACTAATTTAGTATATGCTAATATATTAAATGGAGGTAGCCTTAATATCAAATTAAAAATAACCATCTTGATTATTTCTCCTCGGGACTGTTAGGTTATCGACCCGAAAGATATCTTTACATCAATTTAACCTTGATTGGTTGAATCATAACTGTCGTTAAGGCCGTACTACTTTCAACCAAGATCGTCGCCAAGATCAGGTAAAGTTCTAACCCCGGCCAGAAGATGACCACCTTATTATTCTGCATTTCCCTGCGACAATATGTCACATTCTAACCCTGGTTGATCATCATTATACTGCGCCGTTTTAAGACATTGTCCGATGAATTTCCTTTCATAAATAACTAT
The DNA here is from genome assembly GCA_024234615.1 of Pseudomonadales bacterium. Taxonomy (NCBI): domain Bacteria; kingdom Pseudomonadati; phylum Pseudomonadota; class Gammaproteobacteria; order Pseudomonadales; species Pseudomonadales bacterium. Next base: position 684,501 of record JACKNY010000001.1, on the reverse strand, counting down.
CGACATGCATTTTAGTACGTAAACAAATAAGGCACAGAGTAATGATTTATAAGAAAAGCGTCCTGGCTGCCGCTATCGCAGCTTTCACAACTTGCCAGTTTGTACAGGCATCTCAGGAAATGAACACTGACTCTCTCGAGGAGATTGAAGTCCAGGCCACGAGCATCCACTCTCCACATTCAAACAGCATGCATAGCCTGGATCAAAAGAGCATTAAAGCCATGATCTCTTCCACCAGCGATACCGCAAGTCTTTTAGGCAAAGTACCCGGTGTCAATCTCTATAGTGCGGGAGGTGTATCCAGTCTCCCTGCGATACACGGCCTAGCGGACGATCGTTTGCGTATCAAAGTCGATGGTATGGACTTGATATCTGCTTGCGGTAACCACATGAACCCGCCTCTCTCCTATATTGGCGCTTCCAACGTCGGAAGCGCCCAAGTGTTCACCAGTATTGTTCCGGTTAGTATCGGTGGTGACAGTATTGGGGGCTCCATACAGGTTGACTCCCTGGCACCCGAATTTGCTAGCAACGGTGAATCTCTTTTTAAAGGGGAGGCAGGTACCTTTTATCGCAGTAACGGAGATGCTCAGGGAGTTAATATTGCGATGACCTTTGCCGGAGAGAGACTCAACCTGAGCTACCAGGGTTCTATGGATCAAGCCGATAACTACAGTGCTGCTGATAATTTCAAACCGGCTGGCCCTGCCGCGGCTGGCAGGGGTTCACTGGATAATGATGAAGTCGGTTCAAGCATGTATAAATCGACTAACCAGTCGCTCAAGCTGGGGCTACGCATTGACAAAAACCACCTGGTTCAGCTCAAACTCGGGGTACAGGATATTCCCTACCAGGGCTGGCCAAACCAGCGTATGGATATGACTGACAACGACAGCAAGCAGGCGAGCATCAAGTATGAAGGCCAATATGGTTGGGGCATTCTGGAGGCCCAGGCCTATTACGAACAAACCCGCCATAAAATGCAGTTTTATGATGATAAGCTCTATTGGTATGGCCCGAACAATATACCCGGTTCTGATGGGACTGCCTGCATCCCAGCCGGCGGTATGAATGGCTGTGCTGCTGGAATGCCAATGGATACCGAAGGAGAGAATATCGGCTTTTCCATCAAAGGAAATATTACGCTAAGCCAAAATAATCTATTGCGTGTAGGAATTGAAAGCCAACAATACACCCTGGATGACTGGTGGGATCCTTCCGGTAAGGGTATGTGGCCCAATGTTTTCTGGAATATCAACAACGGGCAGCGTGACCGTCTGGCTCTGTTTGCCGAGTGGGAGTCCCACTGGAGCGACCAGTGGCTGACACAGTTAGGGGTACGGCACGAAGAAGTTAAAATGAATGCCGATGAAATTCAGGGTTATAGTCCTCTGTACAGCCCAGCTGCGGAAGCGGCTTTCAACACGGCTGACCGTGACAAGACTGATCACAACTTTGACATCACACTACTGGCCCGTTTCACACCATCGCCCCGCCAAAGCTACGAGTTTGGGCTTGCCCAAAAAACCCGTTCGCCTAATCTGTATGAACGCTACAGCTGGTCAACGCATGGCATGTCGATGCGCATGATTAACATGGTGGGAGACGGCAATGGCTACGTGGGTAACCTAGCGCTGGATCCGGAAGTGGCCTACAGAGCAAGCTTTACCGCCGACTGGCATGATGTCGATCATCAACACTGGGGGATAAAACTGACTGCATACTATACCCATATCGAGGACTATATTGATGCAGAGCGTTGCGCTGTTGCGCTGGGCGGCACCTGCTCAGCTGGCAACCTGACTGAGACCAGTGAGTTTGTTTATCTACAGTTTGTAAATCAACGCGCCCGGTTGTACGGACTGGATCTTTCCGGTCACCTGGCACTGGTTGAATCGCAAAAATATGGCAACCTGGAAGCAAGCGGTGTCATCGCCTACCTGGATGGCGAGAACGATAAAACCGGTGACAACCTCTATAACATCATGCCACTGAACGCTAAATTCGCTCTGCATCACCGTTTGGCGGGATGGACCACTACCGCTGAAATGGAATTCGTCGATCAGAAAGACGAGGTATCGCAGGTTCGCAACGAACTGAAAACCAGCGGTTTCGGGCTTTTCCACCTGCGCGGCAGTTATGAATGGAAACAGTTGCGCGTCGACATTGGTATTGAAAACCTGTTCGACAAGTTCTACAACGATCCACTGGGCGGTGCCTATACCGGTCAGGGCAAGACGATGTCGGGCACTGGTATTGCTTGGGGAACCCCTGTACCCGGCATGGGAAGGTCAGTCTATGCGGGGGTCAACCTGAAGTTCTAATACGCAAGCTATCAATTGATCCGGGTACGGAAAAGTATTTGACCGAACCCGGAGGTCCGCTAAAGTGTAGGCTAAACATCTCTTCGGAAAAGCTGATATTTGTCATTGCCTACAGTCAAACGAAGGGTTTTAATAAGCGGACTGACTGAACGAGAAAGCCGTGTTATGAGTGATTTGAAAACCTATCCCGTCTGGGATGCCAGTGTGCGCTGGTTTCATTGGCTTAATCTGTTATGTATTCTGGGGCTGATCGCCGTGGGTGTTGCCATTCTTAACGCTAAGGCGCTAGGCGTTACTAACGACGGCAAAATTCTGCTAAAAACCATACATGTCTGGATCGGCTATGTATTCGCGCTAAATCTGCTATGGCGCCTGATTTGGGCTTTCATTGGTGGGGCGCATGCGCGCTGGCGGGCGATCCTGCCTGGCGGCAATGGTTATTTGACGGAGTTACGTTGCTATATCTCCGATTTTATTGCAGGTCGGCCACGCCAATATATCGGGCATAACCCGCTTGGCCGAATTGCCGTTACCTGTCTGCTGCTCCTACTGGTGATACAAGCCATCACTGGTTTGGTACTGGCGGGCACGGATTTGTTTTATCCACCCATCGGTTCGTGGATCGCCAACTGGGTGGCCGCCGCCGAAGTTGATCCGGCGTTACTGGTTCCCTATGCTCCTGAAATGTATGATGAGATCGCTTATGAAGCGATGCGGGCATTCCGCAAACCCTTTATCACCATTCATTACTATGGTTTTTATGTGCTGCTTGTTCTCGCCTCACTCCATATTCTGGCAGTGGTAGTAACTGAGTTGCGCGAAGGCGGTAACCTAGTATCTGCAATGTTTTCAGGCCACAAGATACTGAGTGAAAAGCCAGCGGATCTATCTCAAAATGAAAAATCCAAAGACTGAAACCTTTGCATAACATTCGAGCGACCGGTGAGGCAAAACAAAAATAGGATGTTTTAGCGCTAGGTCGCTACCATAAATATCCCGCACCCAGAATTTGAGAAATAGAGAATAGCGCGCAGTAGCTTTAACACTTTCTTTCTGTGCAGTCTTTTAATTCATCGTTTGTTTTATCAATAGATTCTCACACGCACGCCTATCTTCTCATGCTAGACTTTCCTGCTCGCTCTTTCCAACCAAGGTGCCATCAAATCTGCCATGTTACGAGTCAGTGAAATTAAATTACCCCTTAATCATTCGGCTGCGGATTTGCCCGCTGAAATTATTAAATTACTGGCAATCTCTCACCAAGATCTACTGAATTTTAGCATCTGTAAACGCAGTATTGATGCCCGCAATAAATCCAATATCCAGTTAATTTATCAAGTGGATGTTGTTCTTAATAAACCATCCGAAACAAGGGTTTTAGAAGTATTTTTTGATCAGCCATTTGTCAAACCCAGCCCCGACACTGATTATCATTTTGTCACACCAATCAGCAAAGACTTCCCTTCGCCAAACCAACAACGTCCGATAATCATCGGCTTTGGTCCCTGCGGAATGATGGCGGCGCTAATACTGGCGCAAATGGGTCTGAAACCAATCGTGCTGGAACGAGGCCAGGAAGTCAGGCGGCGCACTAAAGCGACCTGGAATTTTTGGCGCAAAGGTATCTTAAATACCGAGTCGAATGTGCAATTTGGCGAAGGTGGTGCAGGCACCTTTTCCGATGGCAAGCTCTATAGCCAGATCAAGGATAAACGTCATTTGAGCCGAAAAGTCTTAGCCGAATTTGTCAAAGCAGGCGCGCCGGAAGAAATACTCTATGTCAGCAAACCACACATCGGTACTTTTAAACTGGTTAAGATGGTGGAAAATATACGCTCCAAAATTATTCGCCTCGGCGGAGAAATACGGTTTGATAGCAAAGTTGAAACCATTCAACTGGAAACAGGAAAACACCAGCATCAGCAAATTACCGGGCTGACCTTAAGTAACGGTGAAACCCTATATAGCAGACATGTCATATTGGCAGTCGGTCATAGTGCGCGCGATACATTCCAGATGTTGTTAGATCAAGGCATCTATATCGAAGCCAAACCCTTTTCCATTGGTTTTCGCATAGAGCACCCTCAAGCACTGATTGATCAAGCCCGCTTTGGAAGTCAGGCCGGTCATCCAATATTGGGCGCCGCCGATTACAAGTTGGTGCATCACTGCGCCAATGGCCGTAGCGTTTACAGCTTTTGTATGTGCCCCGGTGGCACGGTGGTTGCCGCCAGCTCTGAAGCAGGCGGCGTTGTCACCAACGGTATGTCGGAGTATTCACGCAATGAGCGCAATGCTAACTCTGCTATCGTGGTAGGCATTACGCCGGAGCAAGACTATCCAAAGCATGTGTTAGCTGGCATCGACCTACAGAGAACACTTGAAGCCAAAGCCTATCAATTAGGCGGCTCCAATTACAATGCTCCGGCACAGCTAGTGGGTGATTTCCTCCAAAACAGGCCATCTCAGCAACTCGCTGAAGTCTCACCATCTTACCGACCCAATATCACTTTGGGCGACTTATCGGCAGCGTTACCGGAGTTCGCCATCACCGCTATCCGTGAGGCCATTCTGGCCTTTGATAAAAAAATCAAAGGCTTTGCCATGGCCGACGCACTGTTAACCGGTGTGGAAACTCGAACATCCTCACCCATCTGTATTAAACGTGAGGAAAATTTCCAGAGCGTAAATACTAGCGGATTATTTCCCGCCGGAGAAGGCGCCGGATACGCGGGAGGAATACTATCCGCGGGGATAGATGGTATTAAAGTGGCCGAAGCTTTGGCACTTGATCTTTTGAAGGTAAAAGGCAAGTAAGCAACGGCGGATTTTATTACGCTAATACCAACCCTAACAACATTCAGCAAAGGTATTTTGCAACTAGATTACTTTCCTTTTAAACAAACCCTTCCATTCAAGTAACCTCTAAAACCCAAAACCTATTGATTAATAAAGGGGTTTTCGCGCAGCTCTTCTCCAATGGTGGTTGCCGGTCCGTGCCCAGTAATAACCGTAGTATCTTCATCCAAAATCATCAGGCGTTCCCGAATCGAGCGCATAATGGTGGCAAAATCCCCACCGGGAAAATCAGTTCTGCCGATTGAGCGCCGGAACAGTGTATCACCAGCTATGAGTAATTTCTGATCAGCAAACCAATAACTCATTGAGCCAGGTGTGTGGCCTGGTGTATGCAGTGTCACACCACCACAGCAGTGAAGATCCTGGTCGTCATTTAACCACTGGTCGGGGTCAGGAACTGGCTGATAGGGAACTCCAAAGGAATGACACTGTGATTCAAGGGCGTCCCAGAGAAATTTATCACCTTTATGTAGATAGAGAGGTGCACCTGTTGCCTTCTTGATTTCACCAGCCGCCAGGATATGGTCAAGATGAGCATGAGTGTGGATAATCGCAATGATTTTCATACCCAAGGCTTTTACTTCGTCCATAATTTTCTGAGCATCGCCACCGGGATCGATGATAATGGCCTTTTGCGTGAGCTTATCGCCAATGATGCTGCAATTGCACTGCAGTGGCCCGACCGGAAAGGTTTTACGAATAAAGTGTGTTTCTGCACTATCGGTATTCATTGCTGTTCATTCCTACTTTTTCTTTTTTACATGTTTCATCAGACGCTGCTTCTTCTTCACCTGTCGTCCGGTTAACTTGTTTTTACGGCCTTCGTAAGGGTTATCCCCTGTCTTGAATTCAATAAAAATGGGAGAACCTTCAACACGCAACTCTCGTCGAAACGTCCTTTCCAAATAGCGCTGATAACTATTTTGTACTGCTTCTGTTTGATTGCCGTGAATGATAATTCGCAGCGGATTGGAACCACCCTGGTGCGCATAACGCAATTTAATACGACGCCCTTTCACCATATGCGGCGCATGTTGAGCAACAGCCTTTTCTAATAGCTGAGTAAGCTGATTGGTGGGCCATTTGCTCATGGCTGAATGGTAGGCACGATCAATAGAGCCGTACAATTCCCCTACACCAGAACCATGCAGGGCGGAAATAAAATGGATTTTTGCGTAATTAACAAAATCTAAGCGCCGCTCAATTTCTTTTTTTACTTTCTCTTTATCGTCATGCTCCATGCCATCCCATTTGTTCAGCGCGATAACCAGAGAGCGTCCGGCATCCAGTACAAAAGACAGCATGTGTAGATCCTGATCAACAATTCCCTCACGTGCGTCAAACACCGCAATCACTACATTTGCATCCTGAATTGCCTGTAGTGTTTTAACAATCGAGAATTTTTCGACGGTTTCTTTAATATTCTTGCGTCGCCTTACCCCAGCGGTATCAATCAAAGTATAAGGTTTATCGAAACGCATATAGGGTATATAGATACTGTCTCGCGTGGTGCCTGGCTCATCAAAAACCACCACGCGATCCTCGCCCAGCATGCGGTTAACCAGTGTGGATTTACCAACATTCGGCCGTCCCACGACCGCTATCCGTATGCCACCCTCGGCGTTTTCGCCATGCTCTGCTTGCTCCGGCAAGTCGAAGTCGCTCAGTACCGCATCGATCAAACTGCGCACACCACGGTTTTGCGAAGCCGCAATGCAATGGAAATTAACCATTCCTATTTCATGAAATTCAGCAGCAGCGGCGTTTTCTTCTCGCCCGTCAGTTTTATTAACGACCAGATAGGCGCTTTTATCCAGTTTACGTAGATGCTTGGCAATCATCTGGTCCGCTGCGGTCAAACCGGCCTGTGCGTCAACCAGAAAGAGTACTGCATCTGCCTCTTGAATAGCCTGCAAGGACTGTCCGGCCATCATTGAGTCAATACCCGTTTCATCACCGCTGATGCCACCAGTATCAACCACGATATAGGGGTGCGAACCAACTTTACCTTCGCCATACTTGCGGTCGCGTGTCAATCCGGCATAGTTAGCTACCAATGCATCGCGAGATCGCGTCAGACGATTAAAGAGTGTCGATTTGCCCACATTAGGGCGACCCACAATAGCGATGACGGGGACCATGCTTATAAACCTACTGGGAATTCTTTATTAGACGAGCGCGCAAGTGCTCCGCTGGCAGCGACGCACTGACGCAAAGTGCTTTATCTTGAATACTCTAGACACCACAAGCGCGCCACAACTATCGTATTCAGTTAATTTTTACTTCTCAACAATTTTCAATGCAACAATTTTGCCGCTGTTACCATAGATATAGAGCATATCTTTTCTTGCTACCATGGTACTGCGAATGCCATCACCATCAATTTTCTTACGCGCCACAAATTGGCCATCTATCTGAGACATAAAATGTACATATCCCTCAAAATCACCTACTACCAGATAATTCCCGAAAGTGGTCGGCGCAGTAACCTGTCGGTGATTCAGGTCACTCTGCTTCCATACGTTGTCACCGGTTTTCTGATCCAAAGCATAAATATTATCTTCGGTATCAACCACGTAGAGATTGCCAAAGCCTTCGTCCGGCCCAAGATAACTGGATATTTCTTTCTGCCATCGCATCCGTGCAGTATTCAGTTCAATCGCGCTTACCTTGCCTTGAAAACTGGTGGCGTAAACTACATCACCCTGCAACAGCAAATCACCATCCACATCCGTCATACGCTCCAGTTCGGAGCGCCCACGAGGCACCGAAAGTCGTTTTTCCCAAGCGGCTCGACCAGAAGCGGCATCCAATGCCACCACTTTACCATTGGCGAGGCCAATCACGACGACATTGCCGGAAACCACCGGGCTGCTGCTACCTCTCAAAGTAAGGGCCGGTAGGATACTCTCGTAAAACCAACGTTGCTCACCCGTGGCCTGATCTAATCCATAGATTTTCTCATCAAGAGTTTGCACCACCACAATTTCGCCGTTAGTTTTCGGCACCGAGAGGATTTCACTGGATACATTGGCTTGCCATGCTCTGGAGCCATCCGCCTGATTCAGTGCAATGACTTTACCATCTTTGGTTCCTAGAAATAGGTAGCCGAAACCTGCACCAACACCACCGCTGACCGGCTCACGTAGCTTTACGCGCCAAGCGTTTTTACCCGTTTGACGATTTAATGCCAGCACTTGGCCACTGACATCGGCGATAAAAACCTTACCTTCATCAATACCAGGTACTATTTTGATGTACTTTTCACCTACGCCATCACCAACATTGGCGGACCATGCATTTTTTACCTGTAATTTTGTATCAAAATCAACTAGCGGCGCTGGTTTTGGGCCTTCATCGTCATCGGCAAAAATGCCTCCGAAAAAGCCGCAACCGGAGATGCTGGAAATCAACAACAGGGCTATCGTTAATCGCAATGTCGTTTTCATCAGCTATCCCCCTGAGCCAAATCATTTAATTTTATTTGTAGCAACGGTCGCTGGACACCACTGCTTTCGGCATCAGCGATGGCTTTTAGGTAAGCTGAGCGAGCTTCGTCCAAGCGTCCCAGGCTAACATAGATATCGCCTTTTGCTTCTTCATAACTGGCGCTGTGGCTAGCGGCAACGGGGCCCTCAAGCAAAGCCAATGCGCGTTTTGCATTATCTTCGCCACCCTGTGCAAAAATTACCCGCGCCAGTCGCAATTGCGTGATCAGATAGATTGAGGTGCCTTTTTCAGTCTTAGTTAAAGCCCATTGCAATTCCTGTTCAGCCGTCGTCAGCTCATCTTTCACGACAGCCTGCTTCGCAGCGATCAAGGCAGCATAGATAGCATAGGTGGAGTTGGTATAGTCGGTTTTTAACTGTGCCACCAGGTGGTTGATGGTCGCCGAATTCTCATCGTTGGGATTCTGCTCAGCAATTGAGACAGCATCCATGAGGTCAAAATAAATATTTGAAGCAGCCTCGCCCTCACTTTGCTTATGATTCTCCCAGCCCTTGTAGCCATAAACGGCCATCAGCGCCAATACGATACCTATCAGCAACGACTTGCCGTTTTCCTGCCACCAGCGCTTTAAGGCCTCAATTTGTTCTTCTTCGGTACGATAAACGTCCACCTACTTGCTCCTATTCTCACTTTTACTAATTCATCAAGGGTCTCAGATAATCTACTAATTGTTCGGCTTTCAGCCTTACCTGCTCACCATTTCCACGTAAAGGTTTCACTGATAATTCGGCGGCAGCTAATTCATCTTCGCCAATGATCAGTGCGTATTCGGCCCCGCTCTTATCCGCGCGCTTTAACTGCGTTTTAAAACTACCGGCTCCGCAATTCGTCTGCACCCGTATGTTGACCAGTGCATCGCGTAACTGCTCAGCGATTGTTAGCGCCCATCTTTGTGCGTCACCGGCGGCACTAACCAAGTATAGGTCGGCTACTTTATTGACATCAGCGGGTTGGCGCTGCAAAGTTTGCAACATTAACACTAAACGCTCAATACCCATAGCAAAACCGACCGCAGGTGTAGCCCTACCGCCCAGTTGCTCTACCAGACCATCATAACGCCCCCCGGCACAAACGGTGCCCTGCGCCCCGAGATCATCGGTAATCCATTCGAATACCGTTTTGCTGTAATAATCCAAACCCCTAACTAACCGTGGGTTAACCTGATAACGAATGCCGTTGTCATCCAAAATCTTCCTTAATTCACTAAAATGCTCGGCAGAATCCTGATCGATATAATCAGCGAAGTTAGGCGCATCATTAAGCAGTTTTTGTGTTCCAGCGTCTTTACTATCCAAAATACGTAGTGGGTTCGAGTTCAAACGGCGTTGACTGTCCACATCCAAATCTTTTTGATAGTCAGCCAGATAATCAACCAGTTGATCACGGTACTGTTTTCTTGCCTGCGCAGAGCCAAGAGAGTTAATTTCCAAACGTACACTATTGTCGATGCCCAACTCCCGCCACAGTCGAGCACTAAGCAAGATTAATTCTGCGTCAATATCCGGTCCCACCATGCCAAAGGTTTCCACACCGATTTGGTGAAACTGCCGATAACGCCCCTTCTGTGGGCGCTCGTAGCGAAACATAGGGCCGCTATAATAGAGGCGTTGAATTTGGTTAAAGGTCAGTCCGTGCTCTTCGCAAGCCCGTACACAACCAGCCGTTCCTTCTGGGCGCAAGGTCAAACTTTCACCATTTCTATCGTCGAAGCTATACATTTCTTTCTCGACAATATCCGTGACTTCACCTATAGAACGCTTAAATAATTCGGTTTGCTCAACAATCGGTAGCCTAACCTGTTGGTAGCCATAGCTCGATAACACCCGGCGAGTGCAATCCTCAAGAAACTGCCAGAGCGGTGTTTGTTCCGGCAGAATATCGTTCATACCACGTATTGCTTTTATTTTGCCCAAAACGGGGTTCCTTCGTCATTCATTGAATATTAGGGGGGCTATGTTAACCGATACAGGCGCCGCTTTATAGAATCGCGAATCCACATTTATTGCAGTTTGAATTTAGCGGTGGCGCGTCTGTCTATGTACTCCGTCAGATCAACCGGAGCGTCATTATAGGTTAATTCGAGCGCCGCTGGATTTCCTACCACCAAATCAAAAATATCTGTTGTCATGAGCTGTAATCTTTCCCCTGCTTTTTTTGTGCCGGTATACAGACGCCGACCGCTACCGTCTTTTACCTCGATCCAGCTATCCTGATTAAATACCGCCATCAAACGCCCCCCCTTAATGGTTGGAGCATTTCCATTCTCTGCAGACATGACCTCTTCGACATTGCCGATTTCAAGATGACTCTCTTGCATATCTGCCATTGGTGATGCATCTGTGGCTTCGCCAAGAAGACTTTCCTCCACAGCACTTAATGGCAAGGCATTCTTTTCGTCTCTAGCGGATTGAAGCCCCTCAGCAGTTGGGTTAAGGGTATTTTCTTGCAGCCCCTCCTGCCCCTCACTGGTTACACCTGACTGATCCTGTTGAGTACGCCACCAAAGCGTTGACAGAGCAAGTACCACTACAAGGATCGCAACGGTAACCCCTTTTACAACCGGATCACTCGGTTTTACCTGTTTAGTGACTCGCATAAAAGGGCCGTCTGGTGCGATCAAACCATCCACATAGACTTGATAACGCTCTAGCATTGCCGCCTCGGAAAGCGCTAAACATTTGGCATAGTTACGAATATATCCCTTTGTAAAGGTCGCTGTAGGCAGACGTTCGAACTGCTCCGTTTCGATAAACTCGATATAAGATATCGTTAAATTCAACCTAGCAGCAACGTCTGCACGACTGAGCCCGGCGGCTTCGCGCGCTGCCATGAACTTGGCGCCACAGTCCGCCGCTTGAATGCTTTCCCCATCCTTAGTGTGCAGTTTTGGCCCAGTCATTAAGCTACTTATTTTTGAATACGTCGATATTCATCTGAGTTGGGGAACATGTTTTTCAACATTAGGAGATAGCTTGCTTCTTCATTTTTATCGTTATTACTACGCGCCAACTCGACGCCGAGCGCGAGATTTCGTGGTGAGTTAGGGGTAAACCTAAAGCGCACCAGCTGTTGATGTTGACGATGATATTTTGTGCTGGCGGCAATATTACCCTGTTCAAAATAGATCAGTGCTGCCTCCAGCAGGGCGCGGGGCTGTGCGTCATTTATCGATATCGCGCGCTCAAAAGCCGTGAGCGCATCGTCCTTGCGGCCTAGCTCCAGATAGCACACGCCGAGGTTTTCATAAACAGCAGAACGATTATCATAGAGCGTATCTTCGCCCGCCTTTTCAAATTGATGACAAGCTTCCGCATACCGCTTTTGACCAAACAGGAATGCCGCGTAGTTATTGCGAAAGCTGGTTCGATCAGGTCCGTACTGCAACGCTTTCAAAAAATGCTGATCTGCCAAAGCCGATTCCTGCTCATTTTGAAATAATATGGCTAGTGCATGATGAACATCGGGAGATTTAGCATCAATCTCTAATGCGCGTTTGAGTGGTCGCCTAGCTTCCACTGTTTTACCCTGTTGAATGTAGCGCAAACCGAGCTCAGTGTACTGTTGCAGTGCTTTATCTGAGTCAGCGTTATCGCCAAAACGTTTGCTCTCGGTAGTAGTAACGCACGCGGTTAATAACAGTGCCGAAATTGTCCAGCAGAGTATTTTAGTCATGAGCTGAGCTTTGCGATTCATGGAATTTCCTGCCATTGTTCTAAATTGTTACAGGTTCGCCATTGCTATGTGGCGGGCGCTTCGTTTCGTTTTATCCTCTACCTGCCCCACCAATTGGCCGCAGGCGGCATCAATATCATCCCCACGCGTAGTGCGCATGGTCGCCGTATAGCCCGCGTTCGCTAAAATTTGCTGGAAGGCCAATACTACCTTTCGCGGTGGCCGCTTATAGCGAGTATTGGGAAATGGATTGAAAGGTATCAGATTAATTTTGCAGGGCAGACTGCGTAATAATTGCGCCAGTTGCCGTGCCTGCTCAGGCTGATCATTCACACCGTCAATCAGCGTGTATTCTATGGTAATGACACGTCGCTCACCCATCACCTTAAGATAGCGCTGGCAGGCAGCGATCAGTTCCTTAATGGGATATTTTTTGTTGATTGGCACCAGCTCGTTACGCAGCTCATCCGTTGGAGCGTGCAAAGAAATTGCCAATGAAACATCGGTCACCTCTCGCAACCGATCAATTTCAGGCACGACTCCGGCCGTGCTGAGAGTGACGCGCCGTTTGGAAATGCCGTAACCCAGGTCATCCATCATGATTTTGATCGCTGCTACGGCATTATCAAAATTCAGCAATGGTTCGCCCATACCCATCATCACGACGTTACTGATGGTTTTATAATTTGTACCCTTCACTTTTGCCAGGGCTTTGCTGGCAATCCAGACTTGACCGATAATTTCCGCCGCCGTCAGGTTGCGATTAAACCCCTGCTTTCCCGTAGAACAAAAGCTGCAATCAAGCGCACATCCAGCCTGTGATGAAACACAAAGCGTCGTCCGCGCGCCCTCCGGAATAAGTACCATCTCTACGCAGCTGCCACCATCAACCCGAATCACCCACTTGGTGGTACCATCTTCTGAACGTTGCTCGTGCACCACTTTTGGTCCGCGAATTTCAGCTACTTGAGCCAAACGTTCACGCAGAACTTTACCAACATTGGTCATTTCATTGAAATCAGATACGCCATGATGATGTATCCATTTCATGATTTGCGCGGCGCGGAAACGTTTTTCCCCGACCTCAAGAAAAAATGCCTCTAATTGCTCAAGGGTCATGCCTAACAGGTTGGTCTTACCTGCTTGTGCCGAACTAACTGTAATAGACATAGCCATTATTCGCGGGGGCCATCAATAATATGAATTAGCGTGCACAAATTTCATTGGGTTCAAAGAAATAAGCGACTTCGCGCGCCGCTGACGTTGGCGAATCGGAACCATGCACCGCATTAGCATCGATAGTTTGTGCAAAATCAGCTCGAATCGTACCAGCTGCCGCTTCTTTAGGGTTGGTCGCACCCATTAGCTCACGGTTCAGAGCTACGGCATTTTCACCTTCCAAAACCTGCACTACGACGGGACCCGAGGTCATAAAGCCAACTAAATCTTTGAAAAAAGGACGCTCGCGGTGTTCTGCATAAAAGCCTCCGGCTTTCTCGTCGTCCATATGCAACATTTTCGCAGCAACAATTTTTAAACCGGCTTTTTCAAAACGACTGTAGATTTCACCGATAACATTTTTGGCTACGGCATCGGGTTTAATAATAGAAAGCGTACGCTCAACGGCCATTGATTTTAAATCTCCTGGAAATAATTTAATAAAATGAGTGGATAGTATTCAAGATCGCGGATTATAAGGGTTTTTTAGTAGAAATAGTATGAAAAGTCTTTGCCCACACCGCACAAAGATCAGTTTCAATCGAAATGAGATAAGATGGCTCAGTTAACTACTGAGAAGGGATTGTCGTCCTATGCCTATTCGGCTTCTTCTATCCAAGCTGCTTGAATGGCCTCCAAAATTTTCTCGCCACAATGATTGGGATCGTCATCAAAATCCTCTAACGCCATCACCATGTCGCGCAAATCCACAAAATTGATGGTCAGAGGGTCAACATTATCATGCAAATCCACTAACTCTATTGCTATATCCTGCACATCAATCCACTTCAGACTCATGCTACACCTCTGTATTAGGGGTTGTTAAATTTTGGCTTCAGACACCTGATTGATGGTGTATTTCGGAATCTCAATCACCAAATCTTCTTCACCCACTGCTACTTGGCAGCTTAGGCGTGAATCAGGCTCTAGCCCCCAGGCTTTATCCAGCAAATCATCCTCTAGCTCATCCGACTCTATCAGTGAACCAAAACCCTCTCTGACAATGACGTGGCAGGTTGTGCAGGCGCAAGACATTTCGCACGCATGCTCGATTTCAATATCATTTTTGAGCGCAATCTCGATCAGGTTATCGCCGGTTTCAGCCTGAATCACAGCGCCTTCTGGGCAGATTTCGGTGTGGGGTAAAAATATTACCTGTGGCATTGGTTTATCCTACAAATTATCTATTGCTACTCTTGTTGGTCCCGTGCTTGTTTATCCAGCTCCAGGTTATTCAAAGATTTTCCCGATAACGCTTTTTTGATGCTTGCGTCCATACGGCGAGAGGCAAATTCACTGCTAGCATCACTCACCTGCTCTATTTCTCGGGTAATCTCGTTAAGATCTTGACTGGTGAGGGCGCGCATCAAAACAGCTATTTTGCCTGTCAGTAGCCCACGCTCATCAGGGCTAAGCAGTTCATCACCATCTTCAGCCAAGGCATTAGTCACGCTGGCCAGCAAGGCTTCTCCTTCCACTTGTTTTTCACGTAATTGCCTTGCGGCAACGTCATGCTGTGCATAGTCAATCGAGTCTTTGATCATCTGGGTAATTTCTTCGTCATTCAAGCCGTACGAAGGTTTCACCTGAATGCTACTCTCGGTGCCGGTACTTTGCTCTTTGGCGGAAACACTGAGAATACCATCAGCGTCCACTTGAAAGGTCACTAAAATGCGCGCTGCACCAGCTACCATTGGCGGAATGCCCCGTAATTCGAAACGCGCTAACGAGCGGCAATCACTCACTAGCTCACGCTCGCCTTGTAAGACATGAATTGCCATGGCGGTTTGACCGTCTTTGTAAGTGGTAAATTCCTGCGCCTTGGCAATCGGAATGGTGAGATTACGCGGTATAATTTTTTCCACCAAACCACCCATGGTTTCAATACCCAAAGACAACGGATTGACATCCAACAGCAGCATCTCTTCGCCGGACTGGTTACCCACCAGAACATCCGCTTGAATCGCCGCACCAATGGCTACCACCTCATCAGGGTCTATCTCTACCATCGGTCGCGAGCCGAACATTTCAGCAACCCGAGAGCGCACATAGGGTACCCGGGTTGAACCGCCGACCATTACGACATCATCGATATCCTGCTCCTTAAGTTTGGCATCTCGTAGAGCACGCTTACAAACTTTCAGCGTTTTGGCCACCAATGGCTCAATCAGCTGTTCAAATTCAGCTTTAGTAATATCGTACTGACAGGTTTCCTGACCCCAGCTAAAACTTAAACTGGTTGTTGCTTCTGTGGTCAGCCGCTCTTTCACCTGACAGGCCAGCTGCAACAGATCACGCGATTCGGAATGATTTAAATTTTGTGTTATGCCCGCTTTCTGCACCAGCCATTCGGCAATAGCGTGATCAAAGTCATCACCCCCTAAAGCCGTGTCACCCGCCGTAGATAACACTTCGAAGACACCTGCTTGTAATCTAAGAATTGAAACATCAAAGGTACCGCCACCCAAATCATAAACCGCAATAATGCCTTCTTCTTTTTTATCCAGTCCATAAGCGACGGCTGCTGCAGTCGGCTCATTCAACAGGCGCAGCACATTTAAACCGGCAACCTTTGCGGCATCCTTAGTTGCCTGGCGCTGTGCTTCATCAAAATAGGCTGGCACCGTAATCACCGCACCGTCCAGCTCACCGCCGAGCGCTTCGCCACCTCGCAGTGCTAGCACTTTTAATATTTCTGCGGAAACATTGACCGGACTGACATCGCCCGCGACAGTTCGAATATAGGGCATTCCGCCCACTTCTTTTTCAATAAACTCATAGGGCATCTGATCGCGAAAGGTTTTGACATCAGCCACACCTCGGCCCATCAATCGTTTCACTGAGCTAATAGTGTTTAATGGGTCCTGCTTGGCAGCTTGTTTCGCTTCCTCGCCAACAACCACACCATCTTTACTATAGCGCACCACCGAGGGTAATAATTTTCGCCCCTGCAAATCCGAGATCACCGCCGCACTGCCGCTACGCACCGTTGCAACCAGTGAGTTTGTTGTACCTAAATCAATACCCACCGCAAACTTATGCTGGTGGGGCTGAGGGCTTTGTCCGGGTTCAGAAAGCTGTAACAGGGCCATAGGTAATTCTCTAAATCTCTGCAGTGTCCATGGGTGAGCTAATTAATAATCGAGCAGCTCTTCCTCTAAGCGCTCCACTTCATGTTGCATTTTAACGATAAACTGCATTTTTTTAACCTGTTCGGCAGCTTTATCCAGTGTTTCTGGTGATATTTCTGCCAGCTGTTGCCTGAACAATGTCTCGTAATCCTGTAATTGCTCTCGTAGCTTACTCCCGATTTTCTCCAGCGCTGACTCAGGATCAGTGGAGTGGCGCGCTGTTTCGAGTTCCTCGCGTAGCTCAATTTGCTGCATTAGAAACGCCGGATCCATGTTGGTTGAATTGTCTTCACTCAAATCCATCCCTTTCAACTTGAGCAGATAACTGGCGCGCTTTAGCGGTGAAGAAAGTGTTTCATAGGCTTCATTAATGTTCGCGGTATATTGCATTGACAGCAGCTGATCACGTTTCGACGCATGCGCGTGGCGATCTGGATGAGTATTACGTTGGATATTGCGGTAAGTGCGGGAAAGCTGGTTTAGGTCGATATCAAATTGTTCGGCTAATCCGAATAATTGAAAATGATTTTGCGAGACTGACACAGAATATATACGCCTTCATAAATATCGCTTTTGCGCTGCGAATTAGGAATTTCGAACTGTATACCTAGATATTAAAACTCTCACCACAGCCGCATTGGCTACTGACATTGGGATTAGTGAATTTAAAGCCTTCATTAAGCCCTTCTTTGACAAAATCCAGCTCGGTGCCATCCAAATAGGCCAAGCTTTTTGCATCAACAATGACCTTGACTCCGTGTCCTTCGAACACTCGGTCGTCCTCTGCCACTTCATCAACAAACTCCAGCACATAGGCTAACCCGGAACAACCACTAGTACGCACACCCACGCGAATACCAATACCTGTACCACGCTGATTAAGTTGTCGCGAAACGTGCGCTGCCGCCGCTTCAGATACTGTTATCGCCATATAAATTCCTAGCAACTTTGGGTTGATTCAATTTTAATCTGCCTGAGTGCAGCGAGATACCTCAGGATTTAGTTTCTCGCTTTCGCCTCAGGTCAGAAATGGCCGCCTTGATGGCGTCCTCCGCTAACACCGAACAATGGATTTTAACAGGAGGTAACGCCAGCTCCTGGGCAATATCCGTATTTTTAATCTGGGTCGCTTGATCCAGGGTTTTACCTTTAACCCATTCAGTCAGCAACGAGCTAGACGCAATTGCAGAACCACAACCATAGGTTTTAAACTTGGCGTCTTGGATGATATCGTCGTCACCCACCTGAATCTGCAAACGCATCACGTCGCCGCAGGCTGGCGCTCCGACCATACCGGTACCCACATCATCCGCATCTTTATCCAAAATGCCAACGTTACGTGGATTTTCATAATGTTCTAATACTTTATCACTGTATGCCATTTTCCTAACCTCTCAATACTGTCTTTAGCTGGCTTAGTGCGCAGCCCACTGGACAGTTGATAAATCAATTCCATCTAGGTGCATTTCCCACAAAGGAGAAAGCGACCGCAGTTTTTCCACGGCCTCACGCACGTGGCCAATCACATAATCCACTTCTGCTTCGGTGGTAAAACGACCGATCGAGAAACGAATCGAACTATGCGCCATTTCATCACTTAAGCCCAGGGCGCGTAATACGTAAGAAGGCTCGAGGCTTGCCGACGTACAAGCCGAACCCGAAGATACCGCCAAATCCTTTAACGCCATCATCAACGACTCACCTTCGACAAAATTAAAACTCACATTGAGAATACCAGGTAAGCGCTGATTAGCATCACCATTAAGATAAACTTCTTCCATATCGGAAAAACTATCCCACAATTTGTTTTTCAATTTTAAAATGCGCGCATTATCTTCCGCCATTTCTTCCTTGGCAATTCGGAAGGCTTCGCCCATACCCACAATCTGATGAGTCGCTAGCGTACCCGAGCGCATACCGCGCTCATGCCCACCACCATGCATTTGTGCTTCAATACGCACACGTGGCTTACGTCTGACATACAAGGCACCAATACCTTTGGGGCCGTATATTTTATGTCCTGAGAAAGACATCAGATCGACTTTAATACGTTCCAGATCAATTTCCACTTTACCGGCGCTTTGTGCGGCATCGACATGAAAAATGACACCTTTACTGCGCGTAATTTCTCCAATTGCCGCGATATCAGTGATCACACCAATTTCATTGTTTACATGCATTAACGAAACCAGAATTGTATCATCGCGCATTGCCTCTGCTACTTTCTGCGGTTCGATAATACCCTGTGCGTCTGGCGTCAAATAAGTAATTTCGAAACCTTCTCGCTCCAACTGTCGACAAGTATCCAGCACCGCTTTATGTTCAACTTTCGAGGTGATGATGTGCTTGCCTTTTTTGCCATAAAAATGCGCGACACCTTTGATAGCTAAATTATCTGATTCGGTTGCACCAGAGGTCCAGACAATCTCCCGTGGATCGGCATTAATCAGTTCAGCCACCTGCTTGCGGGCATTCTCCACCGCCGCCTCAGCTTTCCAGCCGAAGACATGAGAACGCGACGCCGGGTTGCCAAAATTACCCTCCAACTCCAGGCACTCAATCATCTTTTTCGCAACCCGATGATCCACCGGTGTTGTTGCGGAATAATCCAAATAAATAGGTAATTGCATTAATATAACTCCAAACTCAGTCGCTTCATTCACACATTTAGACAACACTGCTCTACTTAAAGGCTTGCCTCTATATCAATCAAATCCGCAGACTGTCTTTGATTTGATCTTTGAATATCAATGGCCTGACGTTTCGCCACAGCCCGCACCTCATTCCGCCGCACTAAATCACCGAGGCTGATTTTACTTAAAAAATCATGAATTTGGCGGCTCAAATCACTCCATAAATGGTGGGTTAAACACTCACTACCATGCTGACAGTCGTTGTCGCCTCGACAAAGTGTTGCATCTACCGACTCGTTGACCGCATCCACCACCTCAGCAACACTAATAGCATTGCCTTCACGCGTTAACTGATAGCCACCACCAGGGCCACGTACACTTTGCACTAACTCCCGCTTACGTAGTTTTGCAAAGAGCTGCTCCAAATAGGACAGAGAAATATCCTGCCGCCCCGAAATATCAGCCAAACTAACTGGCCCTTGGGTGCTATGCAAAGCCAAGTCAAGCATTGCTGTTACGGCATATCTGCCCTTGGTGGTTAAGCGCATAACAAATCTCTCACTGCCTCTTATTAAATCATGAGCTTATTATGTTAAAACCAACCATTTTAGTCAAGTATATATCCGATTAAATTAGTAGGTTATTATGAGCCTGTAACTTTAATATAAACCGAACTCGACAGATGAAGCGCTTGCCTGGATAGCTCAACATCAATACGCATTAGTGTTTAATTGCGCAGATGGATTGCACAACGCGATCAGGATTTTCTAAAAATCCTTCTTGAAAATCAATCACTTCCATTGATTGCCCAAAAAAAGCTCTCAGTTCGCCCGGTGCGAGTAAGAAATCTGGATTGGCAGGCCGACCATAGCGCTCATTACCCTGAGCAAAGGTTCGATATATTAACACTCCACCTTTTTTAAGGGACTCTTCTAACCTAGCTAGAAGCGGTCGGTGTAAGTAATTAACCACGATAATACCGGAAAACTGGTCACTCTCGAACGGCCAGGGCGCCCCGTTTTCTAGGTCATACTCCAGAATTTTAGCATCTTTATTCACGCCTAAATCGGCGACCCTTGAAACATCCCGATCTAAAAAAGTTACCCTGTACCCTAAACCTAAGAAAAGACGTCCGTGACGACCTCCACCGCAGGCCAAATCCAATACCATCCCAGACGGAACCTGTGCCGCATGTTGCACAACCCAAGAGGATGGCCCATTCAATTCTTGCTGATTTTTCAAATTCATAGACTTTACTCTGTGTTGATGCTCATTCTCAGCCCCTGACACCGGCCTTAAAACGACATGAATTATTACCTCAATCCCTTATCGCTAAATCTTGATTTAGGTCATTAGTTAATTCAGCCATTACCCTATTATCTTCCCTACACCTTTCCAACTGGTAGTATCAATGAAGCAATGTGGCCAAACTGTTTGGGATAGTCGTTTAATTCAAAAATACAACTATTCTGGACCTCGCTACACATCTTACCCAACTGCTTTGCAGTTCTCGGGTGCTCTCGACATTGAAAAAATGCAGTGTTCCCTCGCCAGGATAGCCACGAGTGAGCAACCACTTTCTCTGTATTTACACATTCCTTTTTGTGCGCACCTTTGTTACTACTGCGCCTGTAATAAAATTGTGACTAAACGTCATGATAAAGCCGCACCTTATTTAGCTAGACTTTACCAGGAAATCGAAATCAAGGGACTAAGTTTCGAACGAAAACGTATGGTGGAACAGCTACATTGGGGTGGCGGCACACCGACCTTTCTTAATCAGGATGAAATTCATAACCTGATGACGCATTTACGTGCGTTTTTCAACCTACTAGACAATGATTGCGGTGATTATTCTATAGAGATTGACCCGCGCGAATGTACTAAGCAGAAATTGCACTTGTTACGTTACGAAGGCTTCAATCGTATTAGCCTGGGTGTTCAGGATATTGATCCGAAAGTGCAAAAAGCGGTGAACCGCATACAACCGATAGCAATGGTCGAGGACTTGGTTGAGCGCGCGCGACATATAAAATTTAAATCCATTAATATGGATTTGATTTATGGCCTGCCATTGCAAACGGCCAAGAGCTTTGAAAAAACAGTCGCGCGTATTATCGAACTGTCTCCCGACAGGTTATCCGTATTCAATTATGCACACTTGCCAGAGCGCTTTACATCGCAACGTCGCCTCAAGGAAGAAGACTTACCTACACCTGAGGTTAAACTAGCCATACTACAAAATACCATCTCCCAACTTGAAGAAGCGGGGTATGTCTATATTGGCATGGATCATTTCGCCAAACCGACTGATGAGCTAGCCATCGCCCAGCAACAGGGCCAACTGCACCGTAACTTTCAGGGTTACACCACCCACAAAAACTGTGACTTAGTCGCAATGGGCGTTTCTTCCATTAGTCATATTGGCCCTTACATATTCCAGAACAGCCCCAATATGGAAACCTACATCAAGGAGATTGACGCGGGTAAAATGCCTATCGTCAAAGGCCTAGAAGCGAGCCGTGACGATCAAATCCGTGGTGAGGTCATTATGACTCTGATCTGTCATTTCGAACTGGATAAAAAACAGATTTCCGACCAATTCGATATCGATTTTGACCAGTATTTCGCAGATGAAAACGAGCGACTAAAAGAATTCGCTGAGGATGAGCTTATTTATATTGAAGGCGACAGGATTAGAGTATCCCCCACCGGCCGTTTGCTGATACGCAGTATCTGTATGGTCTTTGATGCTTATCTGCCTAAGCAAAGCACAACTACGGCTTATTCGAAAATAATTTAGCTGCTTACGACTAGCGCAACAACTCAGCGTAATGTAAAAATTTAATCCGGTCACCACGCTTGACCGTTGCGCCTGGTGGTACAATAGCGAAACCATTCGCCCAGCAAGTCGATGACATCACACCAGAACTCTGATTATCAAACACCGACACCAGCGATTCACCTTGATCATTATTCTTTACCTGAGCTCGCAAATACTGCTTGCGATTAGAGGTTTTGGTGATTTCAAAATCCGCTGTCATCGTCATCTCTTGCGGTAACAAATCACTCGCTCCCTGATACTTCAGCAGGAAGGGTCGACCCAACAGTACAAAAGTAACGAAGGCAGATACCGGGTTTCCTGGCAATCCAATAATTGGAGTACCCAGCACCTCACCGAAGGCGAGTGGTTTACCCGGTTTAATCGAGATCTTCCACAGGTGTAACTGTCCTAGTTTTTCAACGATCGGCTTGACGTGATCCTCTTCACCGACCGACACGCCACCAGTGGTTACAATACAATCTGCTTCGGTCGCTGCCTTACGTAGTGCCGTCTCAGTCTCTTCACGGGTATCGCCAACGATCCCCATATCCAGAACTTCCATGCCGAGCGACTTGACTAAGCCGCCCAAGGCATAACGGTTGGAATTGTAGATTTGTCCCGTCCCCAAAGGATTGCCGGGTTCAACCAGCTCATCGCCAGTGGAGAGAATGGCGATACGCAGTGGTTTAACGACACTGACTTCGGCAATACCTATCGAGGCCAGCAAACTCAATAACTGTGGTGTAAGTTTAGCCCCCGCTGAGACGATTAAATCACCCACTGTTATATCATCGCCCTTGGGCCGGATATTTTGTCCCGGTTTTACATTTTCAGGAAAAATTACTTGTTCCCCGTCGAGAGTACACTCTTCTTGCATCACCACAGCATTCGCACCTTGCGGAACTTCTGCACCGGTAAAAATTCTTGCGGCCCCCCCCTGCGCTAATGGCTGCGGAACAGCACCAGCTGGAATCCTTTGCACCACAGGCAGGCAACCGCCCTTCGACAGGCTGGCGATGTTTATCGCATAGCCATCCATTGCACTATTGTCAGCAGGAGGAACATTGACCGCCGAAATCTGATCTTCGGCCAAGATCAAGCCCAGGGCATCTTCCAACCGAACCTTCATGGACTTGGTTTGTTTTGGCGCTGCGGCTAAGAGTTGTTCTAGTGCCTGCTCCATCGGCATGAGTTCAGACTTCCCTCCGGCTGGTGTTGCATCGCAACCGCTGCAACTACTCATGAGCGAGTCTCGCAAGCGGTAATTACCGGGGCCTCCGTTGCAACCTTCGCCAACACCATGGCGACAAAATTACAGGGTCGATGACGCGCATCCAGTTGCTCTTTGATGATGCCATCCCAAGCTGTCTTACAGGCATTGGGAGACCCCGGCATACAGAAAATAACCGTGTTGTTAGCAATACCAGCCAAGGCTCTGGATTGTACAGTGGAGCTGCCAATGTCCTGCGCAGAAATTTGGCGAAACAGTTCACCGTAACCCTCCACCGTTTTATCAAACAGAGGTTTCACGGCCTCTGGCGTGCTGTCACGTGCAGTAAATCCGGTACCACCTGTGACTAAGACCACATGAATTTGGCTGTCCGCAATCCACTGTGACAGGACGGAACGTAGCTGGTAAACATCATCCTTAACAATGGCTTTTGTCTGGAGTTTATGCCCGGTCTGCTGGAGTCGCACTACCAACGTATGACCGGAGCTATCGGTCTCTTCGGTGCGGGTATCAGAAACCGTAAGCACGGCAATATTCAGAGGTACAAATTTGGCGTTTTCTTGCGCATGTCCCATGTTTCAATTCTTCCTCAACAAATACTTTGAGCCAAACATTATAACAAGGCCCATTAATTTAAAGCTAAAATTCTTTGTTACGGCGATAACGAGAACTACCCGTCCTGTACAGTGCTCATGCCCGACTGACCAAACCAATAGCCATTGCAGTGCTGTCGGGCAATTAGGCCAGTATCTACTTTGCCTTTATCAAGGCTGTTTCGGAACTGTTGAACGACTTGCTCAGTACCCTCAAATTGCGGACTGATACGTACCACATCCACACCCAAATTGATCATTTCAGGGAGTTGTGGCAACAGGTTATAGCAATAGCCGGACTGAGTTTGAATACCGTTCAAAGTAAATAACTCTTGATCTTCCTGGGTTTCCATCACCACACCATCGGGATAATCGATACAGCTATATCGGCAATCGTCCTTAGGCAGGTTCTTCATCCGCGCCGTAAAGCACCGTGCGGAATAAGCCAAGGGCAATTTGCCATAGGCGAATACCTCTGTCTCAATCTGATCTAAATACCCCATCGCCTTTGCTTCAGTAAGAATATCGCTCAGCGTTTCTCGATTCAGCTCAACAGGCATTACCCAACGCTGCATACCCTGTTGCTGAAGAATTTTTAAGGTATGGGCGTTATAAATATTAATTGAAGAGCCGCTGACAAAAGGCAACCCCTTTTCGCTCAGCATTTGTACGGCCGCCATGTCATTCGCTTCCACCAGAATTCCGGCGTTATTGCTGCATATTTTTTGTAAACCGGACAATTCGGAGCGAGCTTCAATCAAAGCCAAGGTAGATAACACAACTTGCTTACCAGACTCATTTAATTTAACCGCAAGTTCAATCCAGTCTTCGATGCGCAGTTCATGCCGCTTCGAGCAAACCGCTTCGCCCAGATAGATAATATCGACGGAACTATCCAGCAGGCGTTGATAAAAATCCAATACCTGTTGTTTTGGCCAATAGTAAAGAATGGGGCCAACGGAAATTTTCACGGGTTAATTATCTCCAAATGTGTTGAACTGTCCGGCCTAGCCGAACCGACCAATTTCAGTTTATTGCCAAGGCCGGCTGTACGCACCCAGAGTAGTCTGGGTTCCTTCCGAGACCTTGGATAAGCTGTCCATCCACTCACTACGCGGAGTAAAATTATCTCTTTCAATTGCATAGGCATCCAAGGCTTCCCGCCAAACCCGCACAATTTGTTCGACATAGGCTGGGCTGCGTTGCCGTCCTTCCAGTTTAATTGCCTTAATACCCGCCGCACTTAATTCTGGGATTAAACGAATGGTATTCAGACTGGTCGGTTCTTCCAAGGCATTGTATACATGGTCATCCACTTTGAAGCGCCCCTTACAAAGGGTCGGATAGCCAGCATTTTCGCCTTCTCGATAACGATCGATCAGCACGTCATTGAGGCGCGACTCTCTACCCTCTGCGGTTTCTTCCCAACGCACCGCCTTCGCGGGCGAACAGGCGCCGCAGGTATTGGGTGATTCGTCGGTGACATAGGAGGAAAGATAACAGCGGCCCTCTGCCATAATACATAGGCTGCCAAAACCAAAGACTTCCAGATCAACCGGACTTTTCTCCGCCGCCAACTTCACCTGCGCTAAGGACAATACTCGAGGCAATACTGCACGACGGATACCAAAATTTTTATGATAAAACTTCAATGCTTCATGGTTTGTGGCCGAGCCCTGTACCGACAGGTGGAGTGCTAAGTCCGGATACGTATTACAGGCATATTCCAAAACCCCCATGTCAGCGACGATCAGTGCATTCACGCCCAGATCATAGGCGCGATCCACTGCTTCCTGCCATCGCTTCCAACCTTTGGGTTGCGCGTAAGTATTGATCGCAACAAAGACTTTGACCTTGCGATCAATGGCATAATCCAGTGCTTGCCGGGCTTTGCGATCATTAAAGTTCAAACCGGCGAAATGCCGGGCGTTGGTGTCGTCTTTAAATCCCATGTAGACAGCATCAGCACCACTATCAACAGCAACTCGTAAGGCTGGCAAACTACCAGCAGGACATACTAATTCCATCACCAAGGACCCTTAGGCGGCGTAGATAAAGCGACTGACGTGAGACACCGAATCTAGCAGCTGTTTTAGTGGAAAAGGTAGGTTTTCATGATCCAGCGCATCGAGGATATTTTTTACTTCCAGGCCCAACTCAGTATCCCCTTCAATGGTCAACCGACGTTGAAAAAATAAGGTATCCGGATCTTCCTGGCGGCTCACCAACAGAGCAAATTCTCTAGCATTGCCGCTGATAGTGACATCTGCCTCGCCCTCCACTCGCTCCACCTCTACCCTATTACCGCTCAGTGTAATGCGCCAACCAATCTGCATATCCTTCACATAGACTTTAAGCCAACGGCCTTCCAGGCAGTCTAAGTCACCCTCTGCAATCTCTAGTGCGAACACTTGAGACAAGACTTTTTCGAGACTGACCTTTTGGATCAAAAAGGGGCAAACCCGAGCCGACTGGCTAACCAGAGGTTCTACTATTTTTTGTATGAAGGGGTGCATATTTCACTCCGGTGTTCTTGTACTGTGTGCTTCAATGCGTCAACGGTGAATTGATTTCGTCGATATCAATACCTTCGATAGTCGCCTTTTCCATCAAGCCATGGATATACTGCCGCACTGCCCGCCGGTTACCCTGCTCGGTTAGATAACTCACTATTTTTTCTCTCACTTGCTCAAAAGGCAGTGGATCACCAGAGATTTTACGGTCTACCCGGACCACATGATAACCATAACGGGATTCGATTACATGAGCGGCCAACCCGGGATCGAGCATAAACAGCTGGCGTTCAAATTCTGGTGTTGTTTGACCTTTACTGAGCTGTCCCAAGTTGCCATCCGTTTCTTTCGAGGGACAATCCGAATACTGCTTGACCAAGGCCGTGAACTGACTGGAATCCTGCTGTAAAACGGCCAATAATTCTTCAGCTTGAATTTTAGCAGAATCACGTGCTTGCGGGTCCTGCGGATCAGCAGCCAGTAAAATATGACACGCCTCAACAAGATCAGGGCTACGAAAGCGCTCCCGGTTTTGTTCAAAATAGCGGCGACAGCTGATTTCATCCGTTTGCGGCGCTTCAACTTCGGCTTCAATCAAAGAGCGTATCAATGCTTCGCTCTTGGTTTCACTCTCAAATGGTTTGAGTTCCTGGTCCAACCCTTGTGCTACGGCTTCCTGCACAAATAACTCCTGAATGATCAGGGCTTGAGCCGCTTTAGTAATTGCTTCTTCCGCGCTTGCAGCAGGGTGATACTGTAATTCCAACGCTAATGTTTCTTTTGAAATGGTTGCGCCGTTGACGATAATATTTGGCAAATCCTTTTCTATCGCCTGTGTATTCAATGCAGAATTTGACATAGTCTTCACCTTAAAAAACCCCGCAGCTTTAACCGCGGGGCTTCTGTTTTATTCCACCGGAACGACCGACTAGTTGGTCAGATCCGACATTAAACGCTAAAACAGTTCTAAAATACTTTTTGTCTTACCAGTTGGTAATTACGTCCCAAGTACCAGATTGGTGCACTGATGACGTGAACCATCCGCGTAAATGGAAAGACGACAAAGAGCGTTAAGCCAAGTAACACGTGTAACTTATAGATGATATGCACGTTAGCTATCGCTGCTGCTGCTTCAACCGGCTGGAAGGTAACAACACTCTGTGCCCAAGTGCCCAACAGTAACATCACGGAACCGTCCATGTGTTGACTTGACGCAATAATTGTACAAAGCCCCAGTATCAGCTGGGCATAAAGCAGAAGCAAAATCATAATGTCTGATTTGCTACTATTGGCACGTACGCGATCATCTGTTAAACGTCGCTTGATCAGCATAGTCATACCGATCAACGCCAGAAAACCGAATACGCCACCGGATATCATCGCCAACATTTGTTTCGCTGGCGTAGAGATCACATAGTGATAAACAGATTCAGGCGTCAACAAACCAACGAAGTGCCCCATCAGTACGAATATCACACCGACATGAAACAGGTTATTGGCAAGACGAAAGTTTTTGTTGTTTAGCATCTGGCTCGAACCCGCCTTCCAGGTGTACTGCTCACGGTCAAAGCGTATCCAGCTACCGACCAAGCAGACCAGCAGCGCTATATACGGATAGAGACCGAATAATAATGTATTAAAGTAACTCATAGCTTATCTCCAACATCTACTGGCAAATTACAATGGATGGGTGCTTGTGTTAGGCCGCTGCGAGGCGTCCTTAACCCAATGCACCGGCTCCGCAAGATTCTCTTTGGCTGCAAAAGGCCGTGGATTCTGGGATGGGCAAGGCTGTTGATTGTCACCCATACCAAAGGTAATGGCTTCCTCCTCCCAAACTTTATCCAAGGCCTCCGGCGTATCATCTCTCGATTCATTCGCCGCCTTTTCCAGCATTGGCTGGAGGTCGAGCTTCACACCAGCAATCATCAGTAGTGCATCAAACAGACAGTGGTACGGACTTTCTCTTTCCTGCAACCTTGCACTCAGCATCGCCAGAATATGATGAACATCCGCCAAACCTTCGCGGGCATCCATCTCATCGCCTTGGGCTAAAAACTCCAGATATAGTGGAATGTAATCCGGTAGTTCCTTAACGCTGATATTGAACCCTTGCTCTTGATACAACCCCATGAGATCAACCATGGCTTGACCACGATCCCGCGATTCCCCATGAACGTGTTCGAATAACAACAGCGATAATGCCCGGCCACGATCAAACAGACCGACGTAGCATTCCTGTGCATCCATCAGTTCTTGTCCGCACAGAAATGCCACCAGCTCATTGAGTTGGCTGCGCATTGACGGCGAAATTTCTTTCGCCGTTGCTATCGCCGCCGTCAGCTCATCGGCATGAGCCAGCAAGTCCGCACTGGGATAGCTCATCAGCCTTGAGATAACTTTTAATATCTGCATGCTGTATTACTCCCAGACCTGAACGGTATCGATAATATCGCGTCGATTGGCTTTAGCGGCGCCAAACATGTTGATATCACTCTTACCTGTCGAGCAGCCGTTACCGAAGGTAAAGCCACAGCCACCGCGTTCTGCGTAGGCTTCAACCAATGCATCTTCACGGTGTGCCGAAGGAATGACATAACGATCTTCATAGTTGGCAATTGCCAGGTAGCGATACATCTCTTCAACTTGCAAACTGGTTAAGCCAACTTCTTCCAACACCGCCTGATCATCAGCGTGTTCAACAATTTGTGCACGCTTGTAGGCTCGCATTGCCAGCAATCGCTTGAGTGCCAATTTGACGGGCTTTTCGTCACCCGCCGTTAGCAG
The DNA here is from genome assembly GCA_024234615.1 of Pseudomonadales bacterium. Classification (NCBI taxonomy): domain Bacteria; kingdom Pseudomonadati; phylum Pseudomonadota; class Gammaproteobacteria; order Pseudomonadales; species Pseudomonadales bacterium. The sequence goes on along the minus strand of JACKNY010000001.1, from coordinate 655,206 downwards.
GTTAGCCAGATATCTCACCGGGATACGCAAGGAATCCACATCCGGAATAATACCGTTCATGCCGACATGGCCCGCATCTGCAGCATGCTGAATCGGTGACAGTGGTGGAACGTACCAAACCATTGGCAAGGTGCGATATTCCGGGTGCAGTGGTAATGCTAACTTCCAATCCACCGCCATTTTGTAGACTGGTGATTGGCGTGCGGCATCCATCACGGAATCGGGAATACCATCAGCTCTTGCTTGTTTGATAACTTCCGGATCAAACGGATCAAGGAAAATTTCCAACTGCTTTTCGTAGAGATCCTGCTCCGCAGGTGCGCTCGCCACTTCTTTGATACGATCCGCATCATAAAGCAGCACACCCAAATAACGGATGCGACCTACACAGGTTTCCGAACAAACCGTCGGCATACCAGATTCGATGCGCGGGTAGCAGAAAATACATTTTTCAGATTTACCTGACTTCCAGTTGAAATAGATTTTCTTGTAGGGGCAACCGGAAATACACATACGCCAACCGCGACACTTCTCCTGGTCGATCAGCACGATACCGTCTTCTTCACGCTTGTAAATCGCACCACTGGGGCAGGACGCCACACAAGCCGGGTTCAGACAGTGCTCACATAAGCGTGGCAGATACATCATGAAGGTATTTTCGAACTGGCCGTAAATTTCCTTCTGGATATTATCAAAGTTCTTATCTTTGCTGCGTTTGGAAAACTCCGTACCCAGGATTTCTTCCCAGTTCGGACCCCACTCGATCTTCTGCATACGCTTACCGGAAATCAGCGAGCGTGGACGAGCGACCGGCTGATGCTTTTGCTCTGGTGCGGTATGCAGGTTCTGATAATCAAAATCAAAGGGTTCGTAATAATCATCAATTTCAGGCAAGTCAGGGTTAGCGAATATATTCGCCAACACGCGGTATTTACCACCAATTTTCGGATTAATAGAACCGTCTTTATTGCGTACCCAGCCACCATTCCATTTGTCCTGGTTTTCCCACTCTTTCGGGTAACCGATACCGGGTTTGGTTTCAACGTTATTAAACCAGGCGTATTCCATCCCTTCGCGAGAGGTCCACACGTTTTTACAGGTAATAGAACAGGTATGACAGCCGATACATTTATCGAGGTTTAATACCATTCCTATTTGAGAACGAATTTTCACTATCGAATCTCCTTAAACATCTTGAGGAAGTGGTTGGGGCAAAGCATCTCCGCCGAGACCGCCGGTCTCAGTTTCATCCAGCCAATCCACCTTGTTCATTTTGCGTATCACTACAAACTCATCGCGGTTACAGCCTACGGTGCCATAATAATTAAAACCGTAGGATTGCTGCGCATAACCACCAATCATATGGGTTGGCTTCATGATGACACGAGTCACTGAGTTATGATGTCCGCCACGGGTACCGGTAGTTTCTGAACCCGGTACGTTAACGATTCTTTCCTGCGCGTGATACATGAGCGTCATACCTTCATTGACACGTTGGCTCACCACCACACGACAGGTAATCGCACCATTGGCGTTAAATACTTCAACCCAATCGTTATCTTCCAGGTCCGCTTTCTTGGCATCTACTTCTGATACCCAGATAATCGGACCACCACGGTTCAAGGTCAGCATTAACAGGTTGTCCGAGTAGGTGCTGTGAATACCCCATTTTTGGTGCGGGGTAATCCAGTTCAGCACAATCTCTTTATTACCGTTGGATTTTTTGCCCTTCACCTGATCAATGGTTTTGGTATTCACCGGCGGACGGTAGGAAATCATCTGCTCGCCAAAAGCCTGCATCCATTGGTGATCCTGATAGAACTGCTGACGACCTGTGATGGTGCGCCAGGGTATATACTCATGCACGTTGGTATAGCCAGCGTTATAGCTGACATGCTCATCTTCCAGACCAGACCAGGTGGGCGAAGAAATAATTTTACGTGGCTGCGCCTGAATATCACGGAAGCGAATTTTCTCTTCGTGCTTAGGTTCAGCCAAATGTTTGTGATCTCGGCCAGTGATTTTACCCAACGCATCCCAGGCTTTAACGGCAACATTACCATTGGTTTCCGGGGCCAGGGTTAAGATCATTTCCGCCGCGTCAATCGCACTTTCAATGCGCGGCTGACCTTTACTAACGCCCTCTTCGGTCACGCGATAGTTTAGGTCGCGTAGGAACTCGACTTCTTCGTCCGTATTCCAGCCAATCCCTTTACCACCGTTACCGGCTGATTCGAGTAACGGGCCAACTGAGGTGAACTTCTTATAGGTGTTCGGATAATCCCGCTCTACCACTACCATATTCGGTGCAGTTTTACCGGGAATCAGGTCACATTCACCTTTTTTCCAATCCAGCACGTCAATCGCCTGTGCTAATTCTCCGGGCGTATCGTGCTGCATCGGAATCGTCACGATGTCTTTCTCTATGCCTAAGTTACCCTCTGCAATTTCAGAGAACTTCTTGGCAATACCCTTGTAAATATCCCAATCCGAACGGGCTTCCCAGGCCGGATCTGCCGCTTTGGACAGCGGGTGAATGAAGGGATGCATGTCCGAAGTATTCAGGTCGTCTTTTTCGTACCAAGTCGCCGTCGGCAACACGATATCGGAATACAGACAGGTGGATGACATACGGAAATCTAAAGTCGTTACCAAATCCAGTTTTCCGGTGGCGCCATCGGCAACCCATTCAGCTTCCTTAGGAATAATGCCACCGCTCTTGCCGTTATCGTCATTCATGACACCGTTGTTGGTGCCCAGCAAATATTTGAGCATATATTCATGCCCTTTACCGGAGGAACCCAACAGGTTAGAACGCCAGATAAACATATTGCGCGGGAAGTTTTCCGGGCTGTCGGGTTGCTCTGCTGAAAAGCGAATTCCACCGCTTTTCAGCTGTTCAACCAAATACTCTTTAGGGTCTTTGCCTGCGGCTTCTGCATCACGAGTAATCTGCAGCGGGTTTTTGTTCAGCTGGGGCGCGCTCGGCAACCAGCCTAAGCGTTCTGACTTAATGTTGTAGTCCAGCATCGCTTCGGGATACTGTGACTTATCCACCATCGGCGACAGCACTTCATGAATATTGACCTTCTCATGGCGCCACTGCGAGCTGTGGTTATAAAAGAAAGACGTGGAATTCATATGACGTGGTGGTCGATGCCAATCCAAGGCAAAGGCCAGTGGCGTCCAGCCAGTTTGCGGACGGAGTTTTTCCTGACCCACATAGTGCGCCCAGCCACCGCCGGTTTGACCAACGCAACCACACATGATCAACATGTTGATCAAGCCACGGTAGTTCATATCCATGTGGTACCAGTGGTTCATCGCCGCGCCCACAATAATCATGGAGCGACCCTTGGTCTTGTTCGCATTATCAGCAAACTCACGCGCTACCTGAATGACTTTTTCTCGCGATACACCAGTAATGTTTTCCTGCCAAGCAGGAGTAAAGGGAATCAGGTCGTCATAGCTGGATGCGACATTACCACCACCCAAACCACGATCAATACCATAGTTAGCGATGGTTAAGTCGAATACCGTGGCAACCTTAACGCTAGTGCCGTCAGCCAGCTGTATCTCGCGCGCCGGGACATTACGTGGCAGCACTTCGTCATGTTCGCAGTAATTCCAGTATTCGTTACTTTGATCCGCCGCAAAATGCGGGAAGGATACGGAAACAGTATTTGCTTCACCATCAATCAGGGATAGCTGTAACTGGGTGTCTTTACCCTCTTTACCTTCACGGGCTTCGATATTCCACTTGCCCGCTTCACCCCAGCGATAACCAATCGAGCCGAGCGGTGAAACTAAATCGCCGCTGGTTTCATCATAGGCGATGGTTTTCCATTCCGGGTTGTTCTCCTGGCCGAGGTTATCCGCCAAATCTGAAGCACGGATAAAACGGGTCGGTTTCAGCGTACCGTTTTCATGTTCTTCCAGTAACACCAGCATCGGCATGTCAGAATAACGACGTACATAATCAGTAAAGTATTCACTCGGGTTTTCCAGGTGGAATTCTTTGAGAATCACATGGCCGAATGCCATACCTAATGCCGCGTCCGTACCCTGCTTAGGGTTGAGCCATAGATCGGTAAGCTTGGCCACTTCCGAATAATCCGGCGTTACGGAAACTGTTTTCGCGCCCTTATAGCGAACTTCAGTAAAGAAGTGAGCGTCCGGTGTGCGCGTTTGCGGTACGTTAGAACCCCAGGCAATGATGTAATTTGAGTTATACCAATCGGCTGATTCCGGTACATCAGTTTGCTCGCCCCAGACCATCGGTGATGACGGAGGCAAGTCACAGTACCAGTCGTAGAAGCTCATACAGACGCCGCCTATCAACGACAGATAGCGTGAGCCGGCAGCATAGGAAACCATCGACATTGCTGGGATTGGTGAAAAGCCAACCACACGGTCAGGGCCAAAAGTTTTGGTGGTATAAACATTCGCCGCCGCGATAATTTCGTTGACCTCATCCCAGGATGAGCGAATAAAACCACCGAGACCGCGTTTCGATTTATAAGAAGTCGCTTTCGCTGAATCTTCAACAATGGAGCCCCAAGCTTCAACTGGATTTGAATATGCTCGACGCGCTTCTCGCCAAAGTTTTAACAGTGGCTTACGTACCATCGGATAACGCAGACGGTTAGCACTGTAGATGTACCAGGAATAGCTGGCACCACGGGGACAGCCGCGTGGTTCGTGGTTGGGTAGATCATTACGGGTACGGGGGTAATCAGTCTGCTGAGTTTCCCAGGTAATCAGCCCGTTTTTAACATAAATTTTCCAACTACAGGAGCCGGTACAGTTAACCCCGTGCGTCGAACGCACGATTTTATCGTGCTGCCAACGCTGCCGATAGCTGTTTTCCCACTCCCGGCTTTCATTGGTGACGTCGCCATGACCATCGGCAAACTCACCCTGCTTTTTCTTAAAAAACTGCAATCTATCAAGAAAGTGACTCATAACTTAAATCTCTACTTAACGCTTATTTAAAGAGGATACTCTCCTCACACTCACTTACATTTTCAACAATTCGTCCGACGCTATCATTCCGCCATCGGACGAGCTGTTTTTACTTCAAGAATTTACGGGTTATAGAATTCGTTATCGCTTTTTAGGCTGAATTCTTCCTTACAATTAGGGCAGCAGACAAAAACTTGTTTTCTATCCTTACGCAAATAGAACCACCAGTTGATCAAAATACAAAGCGCATAGAAGGCGGCGAAACCATAGAGCGCATTTTCAGGCGTAGTTGCTTGAATCTGCTCACCAAACACTTTGGGGATGTAGAAGGCACCGTAGGCAGCTACTGCGGATGTCCAACCTAACGCGGGTCCGGCCTGCTCTTTATCAAATACCATGGCAATAGTGCGGAAGGTTGAACCGTTGCCAATTCCAGTAGCGGCAAATAATACCAGAAACAGCAGGAAGAATTGAACAAAGTATTCTTCAGGTGTGGCAGAATTATAGGCTGCTTTCATGTAATAACCGGCACCGATAGCCGTCACCACCATAACAGCAGAACATATGTGGGTTACCCAAGCCCCACCCATCTTGTCTGCAATCCAGCCACCTACAGGGCGAATCAAAGCACCGATAAAAGGTCCCATCCAGGCATACATCAATGCGCTTGGGCCATTCGGATTAATCGCATCGTGAACCAAGACACCGTCCGGCCCCATAACGTGGGTATAACCAAATATAACTTTAATTGCGAGCGGAAATGCAGCAGAAAACCCGATAAATGACCCAAAAGTCATGGTATAAATTATACTCATTATCCAGGTATGACGATTATCAAAAATCTTAAACTGTCGGTTCAAACTGGTTTTAATATCACCCGGAATGATCTTCAACAGAGAAACGGTCAACGCAACCACCGCTACCAACACCAACTCTTTCGGAACGTTAAATCCCGAACCATTTGCGCTAGCCGGCAAAATTAGCCAGAGTCCACCTGCAGCGGTAAACAGACCAATTGACAACATACCGATAATAATCGCAAAACTGGTTATGGGATTACCGATATCCGGCGAAACATGCTGTACCTTGAGATTATTCATACCAAACCAGCCGGCAAAGGCAAGTGGTATTAAAATCAGCAACCAGACAAAGCCAGCATTTTGGATGTAGGTTTCAGTACCTGCTGAAATTTTGCCTATCAAGGTACCACTGGAGCTTTGTAATACCATAGACTCGCCACCTAATCCGCCAAACAGGCCAAAGGTCATAACGAGTGGTACCAGAATCTGCATGGTGGTTACGCCGAAGTTACCTAACCCTGCGTTCAAACCAAGCGCCAGACCCTGCATCTTTTTCGGGAAAAAGAAACTGATGTTTGACATGGATGAGGCAAAATTACCACCACCAACGCCAGAGAGAAGCGCTAACACCTGGAACACCCAAAGCGGTGTTTTGGTATCCTGTAAGGCAAGACCGGTACCCAATGCCGGAATCATTAGTAATGCGGTCGTAAAGAAAATTGTATTGCGTCCGCCGCAGAGGCGAATAAAGAAGCTGCTGGGTATCCGCAATGTTGCACCCGTCAAACCGGCAATTGCCATCAGGGTAAATAACTCTGATTTTTCAAAATGAAATCCCAGATTCAACATCTGTACCGTGATAATCCCCCAGTACAACCAAATTGCAAAGCCGCACAGCAGGCTGGGGATGGATATCCACAGATTCCTGTTGGCGACTTTCTTACCTGTCGATTCCCAAAACGCGGGGTCTTCGACGTCCCATTTATTAATGTCGGACATAAGCCTCTCCAGCTCCTCTCATTTAAATACTTGTTAAAATTCCTACTGATCCAGAGTGATAATCCCCCAAAGATAACTCTGGGGGATGCACAGGATTACAACAGATCACTTTCTCGTTTCAATTGCAGAATTGCGTAGTTCATCCAGATCAGACAGACGGCAACGAGCCCGAACATCAGCATGAAACAGGAACTACGAATATTAAAGGCATCGGACAACATGCCGAAAAAGATGGGCAGGGTAAATCCGCCCAAACCGCCAATCACACCGACCATACCGCCAACAGAGCCCATATTGTCGGGGTAATAATCATGGATAATGCGGTAAACACTGGCTTTACCAAAACCTTGAGCAATACCGACGACAAACACCAAGGCAGTAAAAACCCAGACATTCAAGCCGACGGAAAAGGTAATATCACCATCGATACCATGAATAATCATGCTGGTTTGCGGGTAGGACAAAAAGAACAGACATGCAATGGAAATCCAGAACACCCACCAGTTGACGGCACGGGCACCCACCTTATCGGACGCCCAACCACCGGCGGCCCGAATTAATCCGGATGGCAAGGTAAACAGCATGGTGATAAAAGAGGCGGTTTTCAGATCCATGCCGTACTCGCCGACATAATACTTAGGCAGCCACAGCGCCAAAGCCACAAAGCCACCAAAGACAAAATAGTAATAAAGGCCAAAACGCCAAACCCGCAATTCCTTCAGCGGTGCCAATTGATCCGCCATGGATTTATGCGTTCCCGAACGTACGCGCTCCTGTTGATGAGGATCGTTATAGGTAAACAACCAGAATAGAACCGCCATCACCAACATAGCAATAGAATAAACCTGCGGCACCATTCTCCAGCCTGCCGCCACCACAATCATCGGAGCCACCAAGTTGGTTATCGCTGCACCGGCATTACCAGCGCCGAAGATACCCATCGCGGTTCCCTGGCGTTCTTTTTCAAACCAGGCGGAGGTATAGGCAATACCAATAGCGAAAGAGCCACCAGCTAAACCGACAAACAAACCGATAGTAACGTACTGCCAATACTCGGTCGCAAAAGCCAGTCCGTAAGTTGGAATGGCCACGAACAGCATTTGGATGAAGAAAACAATACGACCACCAAAGCGATCCGTTAACAAACCCAATGGCAATCGTGTCAGAGAACCGGTTAAAATCGGTGTCGCTACCAATACACCAAATTCCGTATCTGTTAACCCAAGCTCAGTTTTAATACGAATACCGATGATAGAAAACATGGTCCACACCGCAAAATTACAAGCGAAGGCCAATGTATTCATGGTCAATACCGACCATTTTTTAGAAGTATCAGCTACCATTTTTGCTCCCCAGACGAATCATCGTTAGATCGGTTTATTGCGATGCCGAATATATAGAGGAGCAAAATACGGATTATTGATCTGAATCAACGATACACAGATACAGGAATTACCCCGACTGGCTCAACTACCACCAAAGTGGTAGCATCGAAACAAACAAATAGACTTTTCAATCAGTGAGTTAGAACAAACAAGCATGCAAATTAAATTCACCCTGGCTACTACTAACTATTTAGTAGTAGCCAACATCTTTTGAGCGACCTGTTGGAACGCCAGGTTTTAAAGAAGTCCTTATCGCACCGGTTTGGCTTTGCCATCGCCAGCATTACCATACTTGCCTTCATTAGCATTGTTGCGGCTATCTTTGTGATTCAACAAGCGGGAACTCACGCAGCGGCAGTCAACGCTGCTGGGACACTGCGTATGCAATCCTACCGTATCAGCACTGCGTTACTCGGAATTCAGAGCAAGCTGGTAAACAATGGCGGTACTTACGATTACCGTCGTGGCGAAAAACGACTGGATGATTTGATTAATAACTTCTCCTTACAGCTGAGCAGCGAACAACTGTACGATGTGCGTCGATCTGACCAGAACATAGAACCGGGTAAGTCCTATAAGCTGGTAGATACTGAATGGAAAAGACGTATCGTTCCCATGCTCAACCAATTGCTGCAATTTCAGCCTGGTTCCGCGGAATACCAAGCGTTGAGCAACCAATACTTAGACCAAGTGAACACCTTCGTGGATCAAATTGATTCTTTTGTACTCGCACTGCAAATTGATTCCGAACAAAAAATCAGAATATTGGGGCTGATCACGCTGTTCTGTGTGTTTTGTACTGTCGGCGTGGCCTACGGTGTGATGTACCTACTGAACTCCTCTGTCATTATTCCTCTGGCGGAATTAGTCGAACTGGCAAACAAATTCAAACAGGGTAATTTTAAAGCTCGCTCTATTAACCCTAACCCCGATGAATTGGGTCTTCTAGCTCAAACCTATAATCAAATGGCCGAGTCTATATCCGATCAGTACAAAAGACTGGAAGACGCAGTAACCGAAAAGACTAGCGAATTAAGACAAAGTAATCTGACATTAGAGTTTCTCTATAACACCAGCAAGAGACTAGCCAGCAATGGCGATACGGAAACCGTCAGATCCATTCTACTGCAGCTGCATCAGGTGGCTGAGCTGAAATATTTATTGCTCAGCTATAAACCCACCATTGATAGTGACTATTACGAACAGATTGATTTTGGATCTACTGAAAATATTCACCCGGATCAGTTCGCCAATGCCCCTAGCCTACTGGCTGCCATGAAAGCCCGGCCAAACGAGCGAGTTCCTGCGATAATTTCAGAGCTAGCCGAGGGCCATAACCAATACGGTTATCTCTATGCCGAAACCATATCTCAACAACAGATTAGCCCCTGGAAACAACAACTAATACAAAATGTTGCCGATCAACTAGCAGCAGCCTACAGCCTACAGCACCAGGATGCTCAGGAGAGACTGTTGATGTTATTTGAAGAACGCGCCGTGATTGCCAGAGAGCTACATGATTCTCTCGCCCAGTCGCTCTCCTACCTGAAAATGCAAATTACGCGACTCAAGACACTACTGAACCGAAATGCTGAGGAAGAAGTAATCATGGGCGTCAGTAATGAGTTGCAGGAGGGGCTTAACTCTGCCTACCGAAATCTACGGGAACTTTTGAACACCTTCCGCCTAAAAATAACACATCCTTCTTTGCAGGCCGCATTAAAAGCAACCGTTAAAGAATTTACTCAGTTTAGTGGTATGCCAGTGACTCTCAACTACAATATCCACGTATCAAAGCTCACCCCTAATGAAGATATACACGTTCTACAGATAGTACGTGAAGCGGTTTCCAATGCGGTAAAACACGCCTCGGCGTCCAATATTGAGATTAATTGTGATGAAACCAAAAGCGGCGAAGTCACCTTTGCAATTATCGACAATGGCATTGGCATCCACGAAGATGCTTCAAAAAAACACCATTACGGCCTGTCTATCATGGCCGAGCGGGCAAAAAGCTTAAAGGGCGAACTCACGATCAGCGCTCAGCATGATGGCGGCACTATGGTTTCTTTAGCTTTTACGCCACAATTAACCCTGGAAAATAATACGAGAGCCGTATGACAGACAAAGCACGCATTCTATTAGTCGATGATCACCCTTTGCTTCGCACTGGCGTATTGCAGTTAATCGCGCTTGAAGATGATCTGGAAGCAGTGGGTGAGGCTTCTAGCGGAGAGGAAGCAATTACCCAGGCAGCAAGCCTCGATCCTGATTTAATACTGCTTGACCTTAACATGAAGGGTATGAACGGTATCGACACCCTCATCGCACTGCGCAAGGCAGAGGTGACTTCTCGTATCGTGATGTTCACGGTTTCCGACAATCAAGAAGACGTCGTCGCCGCACTCCAAGCCGGAGCGGATGGTTATTTATTAAAAGACATGGAACCAGATGACCTGATCCGAAAAATCAGACTCGCCGCTAACGGGCAATTGGTATTAAGCGAAGAACTGACGGAACTCCTCGCCTTGGCCATTCAAAGTAAGAGCCGAAAAGATACGAAAGTCGATATCAAAAGTATGACGAAACGCGAGCGTCAAATCTTAAAGCTCTTAGCGGCTGGCATGACCAACAAACATATCGCTCGCAAACTCGACATCACCGAAGGAACCGTTAAGGTGCATATCAAACACCTGTTTAAAAAGCTAAACCTGAAATCCCGCGTGGAAGCGGCAATATGGGCCATGGAGCATAAAATATAATCTGCCTCAGATTTTAAGCTTACTTAAGTATTCGGGTTAATTGGCGTAATCACCCCTAGACTGTTTTCTATCACCTCAGCCGCCTGTAAACAAAGGCTTTCATGGAAACGATCACCGATCACCTGAACGCTTTGTGGTAAACCTCCGGCTATTCCGGTAGGCAGGGTTACCACCGGCAAACCCAATAAATTCATCGAAACCACCATGCGCATTGACTGCAACACCGCATTAATCGACGCTTCCGAGCGAGCATCTTCGCCAACAATAAAGGGAGGCCGGGTAGAAACCGGCGCTAAAATCAGCGGATAACGTCCAGCAAACTCAGACCAACGTTGCGCTATTTCATGGCGCGCAGCAAATGCCGCTACGTATCCCTTATAATTCAGCTCGGGAACCACCTTGCTCATGTTTCGCGCCATTGCAAAGCCATCGGCAAAGGCTTTGTCCTCCATGGTTGCCAATAAATATTCACGAATTTCCTGTGTCATGACACTGGCCCAAAGATCAGCCGCTTCTTGTAACATTGGTGGTTGCACTTCCTCTACCAAGTAACCAGCAGCATCTAACGCATCGGCAGCACGCTTTACCCCGGCGGTAACATCTGCATCGGCGGCAATATTAGCCGGTTTCAAACAAAGCGCCACACGCACTGGAGTCTGAGTAGCACCATAGTCTATTGGAGCTGGCGTCCACCAGGGGTCACGTCGATCTTGCTGTGTTAACGTTTGATAAGCGAGACGCAAATCACGAACATGCCGCGCCATGGGGCCGCTGACGCCAAACATTTGATTAGAAATGGAGCCAGGACCCGCAAAATAATTCGATTGTGCGACTCGCCCGAGAGTTGGTTTTAATGAGCTGATACCGCAGCATTGTGCCGGATAACGTAACGAACCCCCAAGATCCGTCCCCATACCCAAGGGCGTCATACCCGTCGCCAGCGCAACGGCCTCACCACCACTCGAGCCACCGGTAGTATGACGACGGCTCCAAGGACTGAAGGTTTGTCCGTAAGCGGAACTATGAGTATGCCAGCGGACGACAAAATCAGGGCAATTAGTGCGCGCAAAGGGAATGGCGCCCGCTTTCCTTAAATTCGCAACTTCCGCTGAATCCTCCGGCGCTATATTGGCTTTAAAAGCGGCCACACCCACCGATGTAGATGATCCCGCCACATCAATATTTTCCTTAACCGACACAGGGACACCATGCAGCGGCCCTATCACCTTTCCTTTCGCAAGCATCATATCAGCCCGTTTGGCGGCTGCCATTGCCTCCTTTTCCAACACCTGAGTAACCGCGTTGACCTGGCCGTTAACTTCAGCAATACGACCTAAAAATGCTTGGATTACTTCCTGGCTGGAGACCTGTTTACTCTGAATTAGCCCAGCCAAGTCCGCCGCGCCCAGACTCCATAGTTTATCTTTGCCATGCATGGCAAGATCTACTGTACTCGATGCGCTACCGCGTTGAGCCGCCCCCGCTGTCGCACCGGCTAAACCGGCAGCTAACCCTGCACCCCATTTTAGAATTTCTCTTCGATTTATGTCCTTGCCCATCATTATCAAGCCCCATCTCTGCCATGTCAGCGACCAATATAGTCACTTGCTGTCACTCCTTCTATTCACTTCTCGCACTCTGTATTCAATACATGCATAAATCCGAAAACCTAACCGAAAGGGTTTTTATTGGCTGCCTTCAGCATGATTACCACTAATAAACTATCGCTACTCAAATAGTGGTGAGCAATTCGAAATTAAACGCTATCAATTTGAAACAAAAAGAATTTTTTTTATAAAACAGATACTCCATAAGTGGTATTCCTTGTGTTACGCCAATTTTTATTACTAAAAATAATTGATTTCGATCAATCAGCTGACATCACTCGACTACTATATTTGGGCCATGTTTTTAGCAGGCACAGATCAAAATAGGAAAAGACAGTGCTAACCCTCGTTTTTATCGATTTCAAATTAATAAATAACAGTTAATTCAATACAACATTAAGGAAGGTAAAATGAAAAAGCTCAATGCTCACCTACTTAGCACCTCAATCGCCCTGCTGGTGGCGGGCAGCAGCCAAGGCCTGCTAGCAGAAACGTCAGGGGCGAGTTCTTTAGAAGAAGCGCTGACAAGTGGTAAAGTCAATGTTGACCTACGTCTTCGTTATGAAAATGTCGATCAGGATAACGCCCTCGACGATGCTGACGCTCTCACGCTACGTACACTCCTGGGTTATACCACTGGCACCTACCAGGGTTTTTCCGCCAAAGTTGAAATGGAAGATGTCCGCACTGTTTTGGGCGTCGATGATTATTCCGTACCCCAATCCGGTGTTAAACCCGGCCAGTATTCCGTAATTGCCGATCCGGAAACCACAGAGCTCGATCAAGCCTATTTGCAATATCAGAATGGTGTATTAACTGCAAAACTTGGCCGCCAGGTTATTACCTATGACAACCACCGTTTTATCGGTCATGTCGGCTGGCGTCAGGACAGGCAGACCTTTGATGCTTTCACTTTGAACTTAAAACCATCTGAGAATATTACCCTGAGTTACAACTACATTGATGAGCGTGAGCGTATCTTTGCAGAAGATCAGGATATTGATTCCGACGACCACTTATTCAACGCCGCTTTGAAAACCCCTGTCGGTACGCTAACGGGTTACGCCTACTTATTAGAAGACGAAGATACTGACCAGGAAATTGATACCTATGGTGTTCGTTTCGACGGTTCCGCCCAGGCTGGCGATATTAAACTTCTCTACACCGCCGAGTACGCTTCTCAGGAGTTCGACCAAGGCGCCGCTGATTTCGACGCAGATTACTACAATCTGGTAGGCGGAATTGAAGTAAAAGGTTTCAGCGTAAAGGTCGGTTATGAAGTGCTAGGATCAGACGATAGCGCTTACGGTTTCGCCACACCGCTAGCAACTCTGCATGCACATAACGGCTGGGCCGACCAGTTCCTCAGCACACCAATGCAAGGTCTGGTGGACACTTCTATAAGCGTCGGCGGTAAATTAGCCGGTGGTAGTTTTCAAATTGTATATCACGATTTTGAAGCGGATGATGATACCCCTACGGTTGATGACTTGGGTGACGAAATTGATCTCGTTTACTCCAGAAAATTCGGTAAGCATTATTCCGCTGGGGTTAAATACGCTGCCTTCTCAGCTGATGATGTAGGCGTCGACGCTGATAAATTATGGGTTTGGTTTGGTGTAACTTTCTAAACCTTACTCAATAAAACCTATTCATAATCTCTCCCCTATAGATTAAGGCCCGCAGTAACTTTGGTTGCTACGGGCCTTTTTACGCTTATCAAGCTCTAATCTCAGCAGATTGTATAAACCCTAATTTTTGTCAGGTTATTTTACAGCTAGGCTTCCATACAGAACGCAGAAATTGATCATCTTATTGATAATTAAAGTAATAAATTTTTTGGCTTAAGTTATGCTTTACTTTTTTTGGTCGGTGTTTTTGGTTCTGGAGTTCCTAACGGAAGGATCTTCCTATGCAATCTCAGCATTCATTAGTTGGAAAAAATTCTTTTTTCTGTCGTTATTTTTTTGGCCAATTAACCCCTCTAATTAGTAGTTTTCACATACTTTTTGCTTTTCTCATACTCTTACCTAATACAGCCCCTGCCTGGGTTATCGACGATACGTCAACCGTTACTTTAAAGGACAACGAGCAATACGGGGCAGGCCAGCAAACCGTCGGTTTTAATGTTGTTAATATCTCCGACTCAATTCCACTGGGAGCTATTGGCTGCGTCGGTATCTGTGTAGGGCTAGAAGCAGAAGCCGGAGGCCATGCCAAGGTCAATGCAAACTTTAGTGTCGGTTTTAACAATACAGTGGATCTGCTGGCAAAAGCCAACACCCGCACCTTTATCTTTGGTGCCGATACCGCCCCAGAAGTCGGCAGTAGCTTTCATTTAATTAACCGCATCGAATCACAGGGCATCGACAAGCTTAATATAAATGCCGGAAACTACTGGGCGTCATCAAGCTTGGACATTAACATCGGCGCATTTGCACGTGCCGAGGCCTGCTTGGTTTTATGTATCAACGGTGACTTCTCAGTAGGTGCGAACCTTGGTTTACAACTGGCGGGCATCAGTAATAGCGGATTATCGTTATTGGGCAAACATGTCGACAGCAGCTCTCCCTATTCATACACTGAACCCTCTGGGCTCTATGGTGCATCCGCCGGTATCCCCAAATTTTCCAAAACCTTTACCAATTTAGCGCCCGGTCAAGCAGCCAATTTATCCCTACCGCCACAACAGATGCTGAATGCCTGGGTTGATGTCGCCGAAGTGATTGCACGCGCCTTTGGACTACCACCGCTCGAGGGCTCAGCACTGGGATTTGACTACGAATTGTTGAGCCTCAATCTTTTTGCCGGGCTCAATCTGCAACACAGTTTTAACCTCAATGTATTGGATGTGCAAACCTCGTACAAATTCTCTTCCCCTGTGCAAGTTTTTGATTCTGCTAGCAATAGCTGGAGCGACCCGGTCTGGGCTTTGATTTTGGGCGACAAAGAAGCCGTCACCTTGCGTAGCGAGGATGCCGCTTCTCTTGGCATCATTCGCACCCCCCGCTATATTTATCAAATTGATTGGGATTATGATTTGATCCTCAACGCTGGAGCAGAATTGGATGCCATTGCAGTTAACGGATACGGTCTCAATATTGGCCCGCTGCTCAACCCCGATCCCTGGAAAGTGGACTTAAAGAAATTTAACCTCGGGTCGAAGACAGAGACCCATGTGCTGTTGCAGCAGGATAATAATCTCAACATCAACTTTAACCTTACCCGCGTTATTCCAGGTGATGAAACCACCCCTACCACGGAAATCAGCCTCTGTGCTTTACTGCCAGACGGCTGTCAGCAAGTGGGCTATGTTGCGGTACGCACTGATCTCGGTGCTGGCATTATGGAGGAAACGGTATGGCGGGTATTCAATTTTGGCGTACCCGGCTGTGGTGAAAATGAAATTACCGATTGTGATATCGATTTCAGCGTGCTACCCCAGATCACCCGCTATCGCGTCAAAAACATACCTGACGCCTATAGCCTAGGTATAGACTTAGCTGATTTTTCAGATAACGCGCTGCTTCTAGGCGTACTCGCAGAACTGGGTATCGACCCCAGCTCCACCCTGCCTTTGTCACAGTTGCTCGAATACGCTGATGATTTTGAAGCCATTGACGCCTTCTTAGCAGAAGACCCGCTGCTGGGCGGCCCAGCCTCATCCGATGAACAGTTACTCGCTGCTTTAACGGCACTGGGCGTCGACTTAGATAATCCTTTTCCCAAGCAACCGCTGGGCTCTGGAGCACCAAAGCTAACGCAACCATTGACCGAAGAAGTAAGTTTTGCCATCACCGCGCAGGTTGCCGAACCCGCCGATTTAACACTCTATCTGTTGGGACTGACTACACTCTTGCTAGCACGTCGAAAACGTCACTGACCGGGAAAATTAAATCACTCTGAGCAATATATTTCCGCAAGCGCTTAGCAACGAATAATCAACTTACCGATATGCTCGGATCGCCCTAACGCGTCCAGCGCCTGAGGTGCATTCGCCAAATCAAAGCTTCCGGCGACGACGGGCCGTAGAGCCTCCGCGTTTGCCAGGCCAATATCAACCAAAGTGCTTAACAATTGGGGCGAGCTGAAAGGCCGAAATATGGTAAAGCCGTGAAAACTCAGATCTTTCATCATCATATCCATAATGCCAATGCTTGCCTGAGAACCGGTAATTGCTTCATAGCTGACAATATCACCGCTGCGCGCCATTGCCCCCAGCAACCCAGGATAGAAGGCCGCGCCTACTGGATCCAAAGCTAAATTAACGCCTTGTCCATTAGTTACCCTCTTCGCTTCCTTTGCCAGACTTTCGCTATCCTGACAAAGGATCACATGATCGGCAAAACCGCTCATTTCTTTTTGTTTTTGCGCGCTACGTGTGGTGGCTATAGTGGTAGCTCCCCATAGCTTCGCAATCTTCAAGGCCAACATGCCCATACCACTCGCAGCTGCAGTTATTAGTACCGTTTTACCGGCACCTGAATTCGCCGTGAAGCCCCCCATTTCCATTGCGCCACCCATGGTCAGCAACGCTGTCCAAAATGCCGCTCCTTCCTCGTCCGTATAGGTTTCGGGGACAGGTACTAAGGCAGCTTGATCATATAAACCGATATCCCTATACACGCCCATTCGGGCGCGATTCACCCTTGCGCTGAGGGTTCCTACCCGCGCGCCAACCTTAAGATCAAGCTGGGTTAGCGCCGTTAGACCTGACTCTGTCGGTTCACCCAGCGCAATAATTTCACCAACTGCCTCTGCCCCCAAACAACTGGGAAACACTTCAGCCGGAAAATATTCCCCTTGCACATAATTCCAATCGGCACGATTCATGCCGATTGCTTTTAGTTTCACTAACGCCTGCCCCGGACCAGGCTCGGGTAATTCCTGTTCTCGCCACACGAGTGTTTCGGGAGCGCCATAGGCGTCAAATTGCCAGCATTGTGATTTCATTTTGACCTCTGTTTTACTCTTGCCAAGCAACAAAAAAACTAATCGAGCTAAGCCGGTTTCTTACTTGGTCGCGTCACGACCAGACAACCAACAACGACAAGCAACGCACCCAATATACTCAAAACATTCAGTACATCCGCTGAAATATAACGGGGTAACATAATGGCGAAAAGGTTTTCGTAAACCAACGTTGCGATGGGAATAAAGGCCAATAATGCGCTACTTTTCGATGCGGGCCAATGTACCAAGGATTCTCCAAAACAAATGTAAGCAATCAATGAGGTCAACGTGCAGGCAGCTAATAACCAGAGTTGCGTGTTGTTCAGCTGCAATATCACCCCAATATCCGCTAGTGGAAACAGCACAATGGCACCCAAAAAGTAGCAGCAAAGCAGGATAAAAATAGGTGCCACAGTCCCTACCAGTAGTTTTTGTGCCAAGCCATAGAAAATCCAAATGAGGCAAGCCAGCGTCATATAGATAATGCCAAACGAATAGTCACTCGCGAAGGAAAAAATTTCCACTAAACGGTCATTAAAAAATAGGCATAATCCGAAAATAAAAACTATCGTTCCACCCCATTGCCTTAAGCTGAAGTCTTCACGAAAAAATAAAACACTAACTATGAGCAAAGTAATAGGTCCCAGTTGTGCGATAATCTGGCTCGTTCCTGCGGGAATATATTGTAGCGCATCCATGAACATCACATGGTTTACCAGTAACCCGATCACAGCGCTGGCCATCAACCCATAATGCTTTGGCTGTAACGCTGCTAATATTGGCGGCACCCCCTTTAAACTGAGGTATGTACCCAGCATTATAGTCGCAACAACAAAACGGTAAAAATTCAGCGTGTAGGCATCCACAGCATCAAGCAATCCCTTTGATACCACTGGTAATAAACCCCAAAATGCCACGGAGGTTATGGCAAGTGCCGCTCCGAATTTGTGGCTCGTTTCGATGTCATTGGACATCAGCAAAGCCTTGCGGAGGATATCTCATAAATTTAATACCGGCGTACTTTGCTCTTTCGCGTTCTTGCAGGAATTCATAGTGGCGAATCGAGGGATAAAAAAAGCCCGAACTAGTTCGGGCTTTCCATTTTTTTAAAATTAAATTTGATATTTAACTCTTAACCCGATGGTGCGCGGCTTTAAGATTAAAGCTGCTTTCTGTTCCTGATCGGCGTCAAGAATATCAATCGCCTCATCCTCGTCAAACAGATTTCTCACAAACAAAGTAACATGCCAATTATTAGTTTTCACACCACTGCTGTCCCGTTAAGGACTAAATAAAGAGGCCTGAAAACCGATTTGTTTTGTTACAATGAAATCACGACAAACCATTGAAAAACAAAAAGGAAATCAGGCCATGGCGCATAATAACACAGTCTTTTCTCAACTGCTTAAATTGGTATCGAGACATGAGTTTGAATCCTTGGCAAAACAACACCATTGTGGTCGTTCTTTTAGAAAGGCATCCCGTTGGTCACAGTTTGTCACCATGATGATGGCACAATTGGCGGGCAGAAACAGCTTGCGCGATATTGTCGAAAACACCTCCGCACAAGCGCACCGTCTGTATCATCTGGGCAGTGCCAAATTATCTCGATCCAACTTGTCCCGCCTCAATAATGATAAGCCTTATTCATTGTATGAAACCCTGTTTGGAAAGCTGTTAAGCCGTTGTCAGAGCACAGTGTCAGGGCATAATTTTCGATTCAAAAACGTACTCTATTCGCTGGATGCTTCGACCATTGATTTATGCCTATCGGTTTTCTCCTGGGCTGATTTTCGCACTACCAAGGGTGCAATCAAACTTCATGTTGGTTTAAATCATGCGGGTTACCTGCCCGAATTTGTCACGGT
Organism: Pseudomonadales bacterium; assembly: GCA_024234615.1. Lineage (NCBI taxonomy): Bacteria > Pseudomonadati > Pseudomonadota > Gammaproteobacteria > Pseudomonadales > Pseudomonadales bacterium. The sequence continues at coordinate 635,867 of JACKNY010000001.1, read as the reverse complement.
AACCGACGGTAGGACACATGATGTGACGGTGGGTCGCACGTTGCAGTTCCCCAAAGGGAGTATTATTGCTATCGATAAGGGCTACAACGACTATACGTGGTATAACCAATTGACGGATAAAGGAATATTTTTCGTCACGCGCCTTAAAACTAATGCTAAATATCGCACGGTATCACGTCGACCTGTGTTGAAAAGCAAAGGTTTGACCAGCGATCAGGCTATCGAGTTTACGGGCCCACAGACAGCAAAGAAATGTCCAACTCAATTGCGTCGCATTGGTTATCGTGATGCAGAAACGGGTAAGCACTATGTATTCTTGACCAATAATTTCCAGCTTTCTGCCAAGACCATTGCGGACATTTACAGAGCGCGGTGGCAAGTTGAGTTATTCTTTAAGTGGATTAAACAAAACCTGAAGATTAAATCATTTGTGGGCACCAGCAAGAATGCCGTCATGACCCAAATCTGGATTGCACTGTGTGTTTATCTATTATTAGCTTATCTCAAGTTCCAATCAAAGTTGCCCAAAAGCATGCAGCAAATCCTGCGGCTATTGCAGCTTAACTTGTTTGAAAAACGAGAGTTGATGGCTCTACTCAGAGGTGATCCGATTCCCGACAGGTTACCTGACATTAATCAGATGGTGCTGCTATGAAAGTTAACGGGACAGCAGTGTTTTCACACCAAAGTTAAGGTTCGCAACACCGTAGGCATCCAGCTCATTATAGAATGGGCTTGCGCTGTTAAATTCTGTCGCGCTAGAGCCACGGTAGTTGTAGTCGAGATTAACTCGCCCTTCCATCGCATCTGTCACTTGCCAACTATAGGCGGCGGCTATGAAACCGGTGAAGTCTGGCACATTAGGGAATTCATCGCCTTCTTCACCGGGAAAGTCACCAACGGTACTCGGTTCATCACTACCCAATTCAGTATCAATCCAGCTGCCACCAATTGAGAAATCCCAATTTTCGTTGGGCCGATAGCGCATATCGATTTCCATACCCTTCACCGTGGCTTCTCCCAAATTATCGGTGAAGGAGAAGCTTTGTATCGCATTGCCCGTTTGAATGTCTTCCCAATCGGTGTAATAGAGCGAGGCGTTTAATTGAAGCCTTTTCTCCAACCAGGTGGATTTCATGCCAACTTCATAGCTGATCAGCTCATCCGAATCAAAGCCTTCAGGTAAAACCACGTTGATTGGCAAAATGACGGCATTGGTACCGCCAGGCCTAAACCCTTGTGCAATATTTCCGTAAAACAACATGTCCTCATTCGGCTCATAGGTTAGGTTAGGTTAGCTTTGAATGTCGCCTTGTTATCCTCCGTGCTTCTATTCTGAAACTCAATGGGATTACCCTGAAAACCAAAGAAAGGGTGAGTATTCGCGGAAGCGGACTCCGACTCCGATTCAAAATAGCGCGCACCTAAGGTGAGGTTCATGGTATCGCTTAATTGATAGTTAATTTCACCGAACACAGCACTGTTTTCAGACTCAACAGACAGCGTGCGGCCAAAAATCGTGCTACCGGAACCAATAAAGGCATCATCCGCATCTAACTGGCTGAAAGTACCAATAGGTTTACCGTTCGCATCGGCCGTTAGCACCTGGAGATCAAAGTCAATCTCATCTTCTTGGTACAGCAAACCCATCACGAAATTGACAGCACCATCAAAGCTAGAAGCATAACGTATTTCAGTTGAACGAACTTCTCGTTCTTGAATCTGATTGGTGATCGCAACGACAGGGGCATTAAAGAAAATAAGGATAGGCGTAGAGTCATAGATATAATCAATATCACGCGTAAACAGATTGGTTGTTGCCGGTCATGACCTTGGGAGTGTGGAAAATTCATAAGGGAGACAAAAACAGATAAAAAAAGGGCCACCACAATAAATTGCAGCAGCCCTTGAGGAGGGAACTTGGGTAAGCGCTTTGGCTAGAGCATACGTTTCTGATGCTCTATCAGATAATCGATTTCTTCTTCGGTATTAAAGAAGTGAGTGCAAACTCTCAGGTTACCTACACCACCAAGATTGCGCATCGAAATTTTAATCGGTTTCATACAACGGCCTGGTGCCGCACAACTGGCAAAAAAAGCGGCGTCCTTTTCGTAGCTACCGCTAGTATAGGTAATCAGGCCATGGCGCTTGGCTGGATCGGTAGGCGAAGTGACGGTACAGCCAATTTCCTGCAAGCGCTCAATCGCGTAGGTACCCAAACGTCTAATGCGTTCTTCCACATTGGTAATACCAATTTTCTCATAGAACTTTAAGGTGGCAATCCACCCGAATAGTGATGGCCCGATAGTCACGTCTTGGGAAAATTTATTGGCATTATTGACTGGCGGATACGACCAATGCGCCATGTTGTCGTGGTTCTCAACGCCAAAGGGAACCGGACCGGGAATATCTGACCAAATATAATTGCGGAATCTTGGATCGATTTTTTCGATCAGTTCTTTTTTGATATAAAAAAGCCCTGCACCTTCTGGGCCGCATTGCCATTTGTAGGCGCCGGTAACCATCATATCCACATCATCGTCTTTTACATCAATATCGATAGCACCAAAGGCTTGAATCGCATCATCGAGCACTAACGCGCCATGTTTATGTGCAATTTTGCACACCTCTTTCATGTTAAAGGTGAAGCCGCAGAACGCTGTCGTACGGTCCACGATAACTAGCTTGGTGTTACCATCAACCTGCGCTTCAAGATCTTCCATCAGTATCTCGCCATTGACATGTTTGACGAAGCGCAGCTCAACGCCGTAACGCTTACAGATATCCTGGGCAATATAAAGAAACGAGGGATATGACAGGTCATTCACGACAATATTGTCGCCTGCCTTCCAATCAAGCATGTTATACATAATGAGGTTGGCAGCAATCGACGGCCGATAAGCGTTCGTCACTTCATCTTTATCCGCGTTAATAAAACGTGCTCCGCGGGTAATACTTTCATCCCAGGCGGAAGTCAAAAAGGGATGCGTCGCAATGTCGGCATTAGGAATATCTTCCATGCGACCAAATTCGACAAAGTTATAAAAATCCCGAGCGGCTTTTAACCAATAGTTACCGGGTATCATCTGATCACCAGCATTAAGATAGACCCAGTAATCCGTTAACTTAAATTCGCCTCGAATGGCATCCAGGTTTTCATCAATGTAATTTTTTTTCACTTTTACCTCATTCAATTCATTATTCGTTGTTCTTTCGTACCCCGGCTTTAGCCCAAACTATTACTGACCGAGGATTTACTTCAAATGTAGTGGGCCGGGAAGGTGATGCGCTGATAGCCTGCTGCAACAAAATTGGCAAGACTAACCACATCATAGACCGGCGCTTTCAAGACTGCCTGTATCTCACTTCTGAAAGGTACTAAATTGGAGCACTCGAGCACCACTAAACCAATTTTCTCTCCACAGTTTTTAAGCGAAGACGCTACGTTGGCGACATCGCGTCTGAATTTTTTAATATCCATATCCTGCGCCCCGTCCAACACTACCCTTTTAAATTCTGGATAATCCTCCATGCCTCTCACGACCACGTCATCCAATCGAAATCCAGCGGCCTGGAGATGATCGTTACTTAATAATCCCGAGTGTCCGGTAATCACGCCGACCTTCATATCAGCAGGTAAAAAGCTTTTCAACAACGGCGTCATTTGTAGCGCAGAACTAACAAAAGGGACCGCTAACTGATTGGCTATCTCCTGCTGAAAAGGGGCATAAAGCCCACAGCTAGTAGTGATGAAATGAACACCCCTGTGTTGCAGTTGTTGCGCCGCTTGGACAATCTTATCTATACAGGACATATTAATGCTGATTAAATCCTGAATCGTCACCCCTTCAACTAAGCCATACAGCACAGGGAACTCAAACGTCTGAGCATGTCCTGGGTCGCCGACCAACCTTGGAGTAGTCGAGCAAAGGGTTAATATGCCTAACACCTGACCATAATGCGTGCGCCCGCCTAACGCCTTTTCAGGCCCTAAATCATTCACTTACCGTACTCCAGAAAAGATACGTTATCTCATCCAATAATTTTATTCGCTGCCCTCTTTACCCCGGTCTATGTCTTTTTGATTTTCGTGAGAGCGATCCTAAACACCCGTTATTAGATGTTAAGAAGCTACACCCTATCGTCTTGATGGGAGTTTTGGTACAAAAATAATAGGGTTTTAGTTCTAAAATCGGATGGTACAAAACAGCTAAAAATGGGTGGTGATTGCTTTCTGAGTGAACGAAAAATCAAAGCAACCTATGTGTAATTCTTTAGTGCATCAACACAACGCTTTTTACTTGCGCATAGACTTTCACGCCTGGCTTAATGGCCAGAGTGTGGGCTGATTTGCGGGTAATCCTTGCTAGCAAAACCTCGTCCCCTGCGGCTAAACTTACGACGACATGAGCCTGAGTATCATCGGCCAGATCGATCACTGTTGCAGCAATACAGTTGAGAATACTGGTGTCGGTAGGCAACTCACGACAAAGACTAACGTCGCGCGCATTAATCCGCAACCTAACCTTGGTTGCCAATGGGTAGGGTAGCTGTTCCACGGAAAAGGTTCCGGCGGAAGAATGAAGAATCGAAAGATTAAACTGATTATCCTGATCGGCTATTTCTGCACTGACTACCGTTCCCGCCATATCCAAATGTGCCAGCGGCAGATCGAGCCGTGCCACCGTTTCCCGCATCGCGCCCTGCGTGAGGATGTGCCCTTTTTCAATATAGAGTACATGATCAGCCAAGCGTGTCACCTCATCTAGCGAATGACTGACATAAAGAATCGGAATATCCAAGTGCTGAGTCACGCGTTCAAAATAAGGCAAAATGGTATTTTTACTTTCTGGATCCAAGCTGGCGAGCGGTTCATCCATCAATAACAGTATGGGGCTGGTGAGCAGCGCGCGGGCAATGGCAACCCGCTGTTTTTCACCGCCAGACAATGCGTCAGGCGAGCGTTTTAGTAACGGCTGCAAATCCAATAGTTCGATAATTTCATCATAGCCCAACACGATTGCGCCATTTGATGGCACACGTTTTTTTCCAAAGTGTAAATTATCCTTCACACTCAGATGCTCAAATAACAAAATGTCTTGAAATATATAACCGATACGTCGCTTGTGCGGCGGTACAAATAGTCCCCTTTTGTCGTCCTGCCAGAGGTTCCCATCAAAGGCCAGAAAGCTATTAAAGCCTTTTTCCAAGCCCGCGATAAAGCGTAACAAACTGGTTTTTCCTGAGCCAGACGGCCCAATTATCGCGTAACCGCCCCGTGCCTCCAGCCGAGTATCAAACTCACAGTCAAAACCTGAACGCGGCAGGCGCGTGCGAATTTCAAGCATCATCGGGAAGTACCGTGCGACTGCGATTATTGCTATAAAGCAGCAACATGAGAATCAATGAAAAGAGAACGAGCACAGCGGCAAGCACATGCGCCTGCTGGTATTCAAGCGCTTCGACATGGTCGTAAATCGCAATAGAGAGCACCTGCGTTTCGCCGGGAATGTTGCCTCCTATCATTAAAACCACACCAAACTCGCCGAGCGTGTGTGCAAATCCCAAGGTGATGGCCGTAATAAACCCTCTTTTCGCCATCGGCACGGCAACGTTAAAAAATCTATCCAGAGGCGAAGCCCCTAATGTTGCTGCCGCCTCCAGTGGTTTGCGCCCCACCCCATGAAAAGCGTTCAGTAAGGGTTGAATAACGAAGGGCATGGAATAAATCAGCGAGCCCACCACTAGGCCGGAAAAGGTAAATGCTAAGGGAGCGAGTCCCATAACATTCAGTGTTTTCCCTATAATACCCTGTGGTGCAAAGGCGACCAGCAGATAAAACCCCAATACCGTAGGCGGCAATACCAATGGCATTGCGATAATTGCTTCAATGACCGCACGATACCAGGTTTTTCGTAGGGATAGCCACCAAGCCAAAGGCGTGCCTATGAGCAATAATAACAACGTGGTAATGGCGGCAAGTTTGAGCGTAACCCAAAACGCCTGCATATCCTCATGGCTCAACAGAAAATCCATGGCTGACCTAGGCCACCAGTTCTGGACAGATAACGCTAAATGTCATAACCGAATCTTTTAATAATGTCCTGCCCTTCCACAGATTCCAAATAGTCTATAAATGCTGACGCCACCGGGTTATCTTGGCTTGCTTTCAAGCTGACCCTGTATTGCTCCACTGGAGAATATAACCCCTGCGGCACGCGCCAAACGCTCGCGCTATTAACCAAGTCTTCCGACCGCAACGCTCCCCACTCAATCAACTGGGAAAGTGCAACAAATCCTGCCTGAACCTGCCTAGCAGCAACAAAATGGAATGCTTGCGCCACACTTTCACCATACACAAGCTTTTCTTTTATTTGTTCAAATTGAGGGTCAGAGTCTAGCACCTGTAGAGAGGCCAGCCCATAGGGCGCTGTTTTAACGTTTGCAATCGAGATTTTCGTAATTGCCTTGTCACTCAACTGAGCCAAACCTATCTCCTGCATATTGAAGCCTGGGGCCCACAGTACCAATATTCCGGTGGCGTAGCGTATCGGCGTATTTTCTATTGTTAAATTTTGTTCTACTAACTTTTCTGGCCGAGCCTTGTCCGCCGCAAAATACAGATCATAGGGTGCTCCCTGTACAATCTGTGCATATAGCTTCCCCGTCGAGCCCATCGAAACTACTACCTTATATCCCGATCTTTCCTCAAAATTTTTCACAATGACTTTCAGCGCCCCGCCAAAATTTGCGGCAACAGCAATATGAACCTTCCCTGTCGCAGCATGAGAAAGACCGGCCATCACACTGCCAAACAACAACCCCATTACCACCTGGGTGAGACGCCGAAACTTCAGGTTAAACCTGCGTGTCCAGAGAATAGAGGTCATGTTCGAAGAAGCTCCTGTCGAATCGCTTGACATAAAAAAGCGCGATTGTAGCATTTGCCCCGTTTTAACTCTAACGAGGGCACCAGCAAAAACCTAAAATATCTATTTGGGATGGTTTGATCCACATCAAAAGCTGTAGCTTTAGGTTTAAATTAGATTCGCTACCTCAGGTATAATCCCAAGTCTAAATAACCGGCTAATTAAGGAACATAAAACACTGTGAATAGTGCTCAAAACCGCATTTTAGATGCTGAATTTCGTGGTGCCGATCAAGACCATCAATCACTACGCTTATGGCTGAGACTGCTTACCTGCACCAACCTTATCGAATCGAAATTACGTAATCATCTACGTCTGGAATTCGGCTGCACGCTACCGCGCTTTGACATGCTGGCTCAGTTGGAGAGCCACCCCGAAGGTTTAAGCATGGGTCAGCTTTCACAGCTCATGATGGTATCCGCTGGCAACGTCACTGGGATTTCAAACCAATTAGAAAAAGAAGGTTTAATAGTTCGCAAAGTTTCAGCTAAAGATCGACGCTCATTTTCGTTATCGCTCACACCAGAAGGCAAAGAGCAGATTGCAATCATGATGCGTTCTTATCAGGCCTGTCTTTCCGATATATTCACGCAAATATCGGAAGAAGGTACTGATACCGCAATCAACATGCTTGGTCAGCTCAAACAAAAAATACTGACTGACCAGGCTCCACTTATGCGGCTAGCCTCTGTCTAAGGAACCTCTGTTAACACCTGAAAGCTTCACCTGCGAGTTATAAACGAATTAATCTTATCAATAAGCGCCTTTTGTAAAAGGCGCCTCTAGCGCCACAAATTATTAATTTCGTATTGCAGTTATAAACTATATTGCGATTTACTGTTTCATTCAGAAACCCATAACTCTCTTCCCCCTCGTGCTCGTTAAGGTCGCTAGAATTTAGCGTTCAGTTATCTGAGCCCGCTTTTTAATACCTCCTATTGTTTTTAAATTAAGCTATCTCAATAAAAATATTTTTTAAGTACAAATTATTTTATGAAATATTAATTTCATATTGCAATTATTTTAATTAACAACTATTATTTTACCCATAAACCATCCTGCCGAATAATGCGCTATAGGAGATACCTTGTGAAAACAATTTTCGAACCTTTCAGAATAAAATCTGTTGAGCCGATTAAAATGACGACGCGGGAAGAACGCGTCAAACTACTAGAAGAAGCCCATTACAATGTATTTTCGCTAAAGTCGGAAAATGTACTTATCGATCTATTAACAGATTCTGGCACTTCGGCGATGAGCACTCACCAATGGTCAGCCTTAATGCAAGGAGATGAATCCTATGCTGGCTCACCCTCCTTCTACCGCTTTGAAGCATCCGTTAAGGATTTATTTCCTTTTAAGCATGTCATTCCTACACACCAAGGACGTGCCGCCGAACAAATTTTGACCTCTATTATCCCCGGGGACACCAGCACCCAGATTATTCCTAACAACACTCACTTTGATACCACCCGTGCAAACTTCGAAAATGCTGGCATCAACGCCGTAGATATCGTTGTAGCAGAAGGCAAAAATCCTTCACTGGAACACCCATTCAAGGGCAATATGGATTTGGTTGCACTGGAAGCACTGCTGGAAAAAGAAGCGGCCAACATTCCCTTGGTAATGATTACTATCACCAACAACGCCGGTGGTGGTCAGCCTGTTTCAATGGCGAACGTGCGCGGCGCCAAAAAAATATGCGATAAATACAATAAACCACTGTATATCGATAGCGCACGTTTCGCTGAAAATGCCTACTTTATTAAGTTACGTGAAGAAGGCTACCAAGACACCTCTGTACGAGATATCGTGCGTGAAATGTTCTCCTTAGCGGATGGGATGACTATTAGTGGCAAGAAAGATACTTTTTCCAACATGGGTGGTTGGCTTGCGTTAAACGATGACGAATGGGCTGAAAAAGCCCGTGCGCGATTGATTATGACTGAAGGTTTTCCAACCTATGGCGGACTTTCCGGTCGCGATCTGGAATGTGTCGCACAAGGTCTGAAAGAAATTGTCGACGAGGATTACCTCAAATACCGTATCCGATCGATTCAATATATCAATGAAAAGCTTGATGCTCTTGGCATACCTGTGGTGAAACCTGCCGGCGGCCATGCGGTATTCATTGATGCAAAAGCGATGTTGCCGAATATTCCCGCACTACAGTATCCCGGTCAAGCGTTGGCTGTTGCCATGTACATCTACGGCGGCATTCGAGGCGCTGAAATTGGTTCGTTCATGTTCGGCCGACAGCCCGATGGCACCGAAAAAGCAGCGCCGATGGAATTAGTGCGTCTGGCGATGCCACGCCGAGTTTACACTCAAAGCCAAGCCGATTATATGATTGAGGTGTTCGAGGAAATTGTCAGAGATAAAGATCAACTTAAAGGCCTGGAAATTACTTGGGAACCGACTTCATTACGTCACTTTACCTCCAAATTACGACCGCTTGCTTAAAGCGTATTAGAACCAAAAAGGCCTTTGCTGATTCAGCAAAGGCCTTTTTATAGCCATGACATATTCGATCCAGTGCTAGCGTCAACCCTTCAACTGGTATAGAACCTCTGCAAAGGCTGCCATTCAAGAACCTCTATCGACACCTGCTCCACCCTGGCATTCGGCGGGCCTTCATGCAGCCAGTCGGCGACCTCCTTCACAACTTTTTCCTCACCGCACAGCATTACTTCGACCCGGCCATCGGCCAGATTTTTCGCCCATCCGTTAACCCCACAGGATTCCGCTTTCCTCTGCGTCGAGCGTCGATACCAAACTCCTTGCACTAAACCGGAAACAAAGGCGTGAATACAAATATCAGCCATCGGTGTCTTTTCTTAATCGGTTAATTATCTTCAAGATACGCCTCAATGCTGGCTTGCGTCTGCGGGCCAACCAATTTATGGGCCAGCTTGCCTTCTCGATCAAAAATATAGGTTGTTGGTAGCACCTCAGGCAGCAGGTAATCGAGTTTCTGCTCTGGGTCTGATTGCAGTACGGGAAACTGAACATTCAGTGCCGTAATCTGTCTTCTTAGCTCCGCCAGATCCAAGCGATCAAAATTAATTCCCAACACCGTGGCGCTGTCATTCCTGTGATGTTGATACAACTGATTAAGTTCAGGAATTTCTTCTAAACAGGGTTTACACCATTCCGCCCAATAATTAATGACCAGCCAACGCCCGCGGAAATCGTCCCAACCGAACTCGTTACCCTGAGCATCCGTAAACTCGGTGCGGCTACATGCTATCAGTTGCAATAACAGTAAAATAAAAACAACTTTTTTAAGTTTCGCAAACATGGTGGAAAGTGATTAAAATCCTATTGCTTGAGATATAAAAGATTTTCAATTGCATTAACCAGACTATTCTACCGAACGGAGAGCAGATATCCATGAGTGATGTCACGATTTATCATAACCCGCGTTGTTCGAAATCGCGTCAAACCTTGGCTCTTTTAGAGGAAAGAGGCATTCAACCCAATATTGTACTGTATTTGGAAAATACGCCTAATCAGAAGCAACTTAAGTCGTTACTCAGCAAATTGGGAATATCCGCACGCGACCTTATGCGTACGGGAGAGTCGGAGTATAAGGACAATAACCTGAAGGATAAAGACCTCAGCGAAGCAGCGTTGATCACCGCTATGGTGAAATATCCCAAACTGATTGAAAGGCCCATTGTGGTCGCCAACGGCAAAGCCGCTCTGGGCAGACCCCCAGAAAAAGTTCTGGAGATACTCTAATGCCCGCCTCACCAGCTTATATCCTGGTGCTCTATTACAGTCGATTTGGCGCAACCGCGCAGATGGCGCAACGAATCGCGCGCGGCGTCAATCAGGTCGATGGTGTTGAAGCTCGTCTGCGCACCGTGCCACCAGTTTCAACGGTCTGTGAAGCTACCGAGGAAACTATTCCTGCCGAAGGTGCTATCTATTGTACTGAAGATGATCTGCGGTATTGTACAGGGCTGGCGTTAGGCAGCCCGACACGTTTTGGCAACATGGCGGCACCGATGAAGTATTTTATCGATGGCACCAGTGCGCTCTGGCTTAGCGGTGCCCTGATTAACAAACCGGCCTGCGTATTTTCTTCATCATCCAGTCTACATGGCGGGCAAGAAACCACACTATTGAGTATGATGTTACCCTTGATTCACCACGGCATGATTATCGCAGGACTACCCTACAGCGAATCCAGACTCTCCACGACAGAAACCGGCGGAACTCCCTATGGAGTAACTCACGTCGCCGGTCGTGACAGCGACTGGCCACTCTCGCAGGATGAGCTTGAGCTCTGCCAGGCGCAGGGGAAGCGCATCGCAACGTTGGCATTGCAGCTGAGGGTGAACTAATGGAGTGGCGGAACCGTGTTCTCATGAGCCGGTTACTCACCTGGATTTTCTACCTCGCATTGCTCATCAGTTTTGTGGTAGCGCAGCTTCTTTCTGACCACTTTAATTGGGGTGTGCTTGCATTTCAATCGGCGCCTTTGTTGGTATTTCTGCCGGGTTTAATGAAGGGGAATACCAAAACCCATGTTTGGATAGGCTGCGTACTTTTATTTTATACCAGTAAGTTTATTTCAGACTTGTTCGTAAGCCACTGGTCATGGCTCAGCATCTTACAAACCCTTTGCGCCGTGGCGCTTTTTACAGCCGCCGCGCTGTATAGCCATTGGCAGTGGAAACTTAAAAAACAACCAGATTAAGGTTAAAACATTTCTGGTTAATTCCAGATAAGCCCTTCCTTCACCTTCTGCTGTTCACATAAAAACAAGCGATAGTTCCCTTTTTGATATGGGCTGATCATGGTGATCGGCCTAGACTGATCCTGCATCATCATAAATTAAAATGATTTATCTCGGAGGGAGAAATGGTTCATTCAACAAGACCAAATAAAAAGAAGGTGTATTGGCACCCGCTGGCAAAAGCTCTCGCGATAGTCAGTACAACAGTTAACGTACCGATCATTCATGCGGCGCCCGCATTGGAAGAAATTGTGGTTACCGCGCAAAAAGTGGAGGAAAGTCTTCAGGATACCCCCGTCGCGGTGAGCGACTTTAACCCGCGCTAACTCTGTAAAATTCGGCATCTATATTAGGGACTCTAAGCTCAGGTAAAAGCTAATGGGTTAGCTCATCAGCATGTAGACACCCACCAGCGCAGCTGTTGAAAGCGCAAGGGCAATACCACTAACCACATAGATTTTTGTGATTTTGGCTTTTATCTGATTACTTGCCTGTTCAACCTTCTCCCAGGCTGACTCTGACGCTTCCTGACGGGCGCTTTCAAGTCCGGCTTCGATTGCTTTGGCCAGTTTTTTGTCGATTCGCCCCTGTAGTTCTGAAGACGCCGTTTGGCTAATCTGTTCAGCGGCTTGCTTGGCTGCTTTTTGAGCAATATCTGATGCTTGCAGCAATGTATCATTGGCCTTTTCGGCGGCAGCATCCTGCGCGCGCATCAGAATATCTTCCATCAATTCCGGCGCTACTTTTTTCAATTCTTGATGGGTTTTTAACTCACCGATACTAGAATAAATTTCAGCAAGCTGTTCGTTGAGATCACGTTGTGTTTGTTCACGTAATTTAAGTATTTCCGCTTGTACCAGCCGCTCAACTTCATCCATGGTTAAGCTGGGCTTGGTATCACCCTGAATCTTATCCGCTTGAAGTTGCTGCACCTTAGCCACCTCGCGAGTAACACTCTCCTCAAGCATTGATTTTGCTACCTTATCAAAGTTACTGAGCACCATGCTGCGCAGTTGAGGCAACCTCGTATCCAGTAGCTCATCCAATCGCTCTTGCATGCATTCATTAACCGCTTTGATAGCAGATTCAGTAGCAATCTGTGAAATCTGTCCCACTGGCACTACCACGTCATCAAGGGTAGGCGGTTGCTGATGTTCAGCTAGCGTCGGCGGACTATCCTGTAACTCTTGCTGGGGTTCCATATCAACCTCCTGCGGCAGCTCCTGCCTGTGCAGATTAATATTATGTATTAACTTATCAAGAACCTCTGTCAGTGCGCTTGGCGTAGCGGGTTTAGGTAATATATCAACCGCCCCATTTTCGCGCGCTTGCTGGGCATAGCTTTCCCCTTCTTTAGAGGTGCACATTATAATCGGGATTTCTGACTTGTCGGGTCTATTCTTAATCGCTCGTGCCGCCTCAAAGCCATCCATACCAGGCATAAAGTGATCCATGAAAATTAAATCAGGGTGATTGGTATCAAGATATCCTAAGGCCTGTTCTGCGCTTTCAGCAACGTCGACTTGCATACCATTGCGTTCCAAAAGTTTACGCAGTGCAAATCGTGCCGATTTTGAATCATCAACTAATAAAACTCGATTTAACATATGGATTCCTTCATCGTATAAAACTGACTCATCCGGCAGGTTGACAGTCTGTTGACACTCCCTGTCACAGCGGCGCGTCCATCTCCGTCCAAATCATGGTCTAAGATTTTTTATTGATAAACAAAAGGTTAGCTTTCGAAATGGTTAACTCGGCAACTGAGTGCTTACAATAGATAACCAGACCTTTGTTAGTTATAGGCTATGATTGGCTTTAGAGCAAAATTTCAGTGCTCTGAGTTAGGCAGGATTTCTAGGGAATCACGACAATTAGCCGCCGTTTAACTGCGTAGTAAAATCGTCAATATAGAAGTGCTTAGGTAAGGTATCAAAGAAGAATTCAATATCTGACGCATAATCGCGGCTTTCTCCAGGATTGAGCTCGTTCACATCTTTAACTTCATCCGTCGCCACATGAACCCCGTGCTCATCAAAGAGCAAGACGCGAAAAGCGGGTTTTATTTTTCTCGACGAATTATTTTCTACCACCAGCAGATACTTGTATTGCTGGTGGTTTGCCTGCTTAATAATGTTGAATACGACATTTTTAACGTAGCGGTTATTGACCGATAGCACTTTATTGAGGGCCAACTCCTCAAGGTTTGGAAAACGCCCGTGAATCAGCGCAGATAGTTCCTGATTTGACTTTTCCAGTTGCGGTTTTAACGCATCCAATTGTGCCTTTGCGCCTTCCAGCTCAAAACGCAGGTTTCGATTAAGTTCATTCAAACTGGAAATTTTCACAGTGCTATAAATAGAAACCACAATCAAAATAAGAACAGTGATGGCAAGGGTCATTGACAGTAAAATGATTTTTAAGGTTCTTCGCCGCGAATGACTGGAACGGCCATAGCGGCTATGTTCCATTTTTTCTTTATAGTCAGTTGCGGAGGTGCTTGAGTGATCCGCCATAGTCGTCCTAATTATTATTATTTTCCGAGTAAGTCGCCTAATTCTAGCAAAGACTACAGATTAGGCTAATACTTTCGTACTTAAAAATAAGCAGTCACCCAATTTGGGGCAAATGAGTCTTTTCGAGCAACCGCCACTCGGAGAGGCGATTTACAAATTGCGCTTCATCTATTATCTCAACCCCCAGTTCTTCCGCTTTACGCAGTTTGGAACCGGCATTTACGCCAGCAATTAGGCAATCAGTTTTGGCAGAGACACTTCCACTCACCTTGGCACCCAACGCCTGCAGAGCAGCTTTTGCTTCATCTCGCGTCATCTGTTCCAAGGTGCCAGTCAGCACAAATGTCTGCCCCTGCAAGGGCAATTGCTCTGACTGAACGGGCTCATGTTCTGGCCATTCAACTCCGGCACAACGCAGCTTATCGATAACGTCAAGATTATGAGGTTGATGAAAAAAGGTGGCGATATGCTGCGCCACAATCGGCCCGATATCCGCCACCGCAAGCAAGCTTTCCTCGCTAGCGTTTTGAATCTCACTCAAACTACCAAAATGGTTGGCCAAGTTTAAGGCGGTGGCTTCCCCGACTTCGCGTATGCCCAGCGCATAAATAAATCGGTTGAGACTCGTCTTTTTACTTTTCACCAACGCGTTGCGTAGATTGCTGGCAGACTTATCACCCATCCGCTCCAATTTACTCAATTGATGTTGGCTTAACCCAAAGAGGTCAGCCACATTTTCCACCAGCCCTTCATCGACCAGCACATCCACCAGTTTATCCCCTAAGCCCTCGATATCCAGCGCCTTACGCGAGGCGAAATGTTTGATCGCCTGCTTACGTTGCGCCGAACAGTAGAGCCCACCGGTACAGCGCGCCACCGCTTCTCCAACATTGCGAATCACCTCTGAACCACATACCGGGCAGCTGGCTGGAAAAGTAATTATTTTTGTATCTGCGGGTCGTTTCTCCAGTACCACGCTCACCACTTGAGGAATCACATCACCAGCACGGCGGACGATGACGGTGTCTCCTATGCGTACATCGAGACGCTCAATTTCATCCATATTGTGCAAGGTCGCGTTGCTCACTGTAACACCACCCACAAAAACCGGCTCCAGTCTCGCCACTGGCGTCACGGCGCCGGTACGACCAACCTGAAACTCCACATCAACTAAACGGGTAACTTCTTCCTGGGCAGGAAATTTATAGGCGATGGCCCAGCGTGGCGCGCGCGAAACAAAGCCTAATTCCTTCTGCAAGACCAGGCTATCCACTTTAAAAACGATACCATCGATTTCATAGTGCAACTGATCGCGTATGTTTTCCAACTGATCATAATAGCTTAAGCAACCCTCAACACCATTGGCCACGGCCATCTGACTATTAATACGAAAACCCCATTGGCTAAGCTGCCGTAAAATCGCTATATGTCGATCAGGCAAATTGCCACCTTCAACCATGCCCACACCGTAACAACACATTTCCAAAGGGCGTTTAGCGGTAATCTTAGGATCTAACTGTCGCAAACTGCCAGCGGCGGCATTACGCGGGTTAACAAAAGTCTTTTCCTCAAGCGCCAGCGCCTTGCGGTTAAACTCTTCAAAACCCCGTTTTGGCATATAAACTTCACCGCGCACTTCCAAAACCTTAGGCCAGCCGCTGCCCATTAGTTTGAGCGGAATAGAGGGAATCGTGCGTAAATTTTGACTAATATCTTCACCCCGATAGCCATCACCCCGAGTGGCGCCTTTTTCAAAAACCCCATCTCGATACAGCAAACTGACGGCAATACCATCGAGTTTTGGCTCGCAGGCGTACTCTATTTCAGCATCGGATTTTAAACGGTCTTTAATGCGCCGCTCAAATGCCCGCATCTCTTCATCGCTAAAAGCGTTATCGAGGGAGAGCATCGGTACTTGATGAATGATTTCAGAAAAGGCGCTGAGCGGCTCCGCGCCAACCCGTTGACTGGGAGAATCTGCTGTTAACCATTCAGGGTGCTCAGCTTCCAGCATCTGTAACTGTCGCATCAAACGATCATATTCAACATCAGGAATAGAGGGCTCATCCAACACATAGTAGCGATAATTGTGTTGGTTGATAGCTTCTTTTAATTGCTCTAGCTGTTGCCGGTCGTGGGCTTTGGTCATCTTAACGAAGTAGCGATAGTTGGCGGCGTTCAAAATCACGTATTTTTTGGCGGGTATGCTCTATCGTTTGCTTGGTCATTACACTGTGTTGTTCATCTTGCAAATCCCCATTAAGGTTTTTTGCCAGGCACTGTGCTGTCTCCAACATGTAATCAAAGGCTTTCATGCTATTACTGGGGCCCGGCAAGCTGAGGAAAAACGATACGCCAGGCGTGTGGAATTGCTCCATGTTTTCCAAGTCAAAAGTACCCGGTTTAACGGCATTTGCCATGCTGAATTGGAGTTGGCTATCGTCCGCCTTTTTTTCATGGCGGTGAAAAATATCCATATCACCAAAACGCATGCCGCAGGCCAGTACTACCCGCAGAAGGTCACCACCATTAAGTTGCGCTTCCGTCTTGGCAAAGACATTAATAACGATCACCTCTTCCACCACCGCTGGCGGTTTAGTTTTTGCTTGTGACGTTGCAAACTCTTGTGACTTTGCAAACCTTGACGTCTTTAGCTTTACCTCACCGCACGCATCAAGAGGCTCCACAACCGTCTCATCAATCACGTCGTCGAGCTGTTCAAACTCATCAAAATCCGCAGCTATCTCTTCACGGCCATCCGCAAAAAGCGGATCAGGCATAAGGTCCTCGTGATCATCCTGCACGCTATCTTCTACAGCATTCTCCGCCGTGCTCCTCTTCACTACCCGCGCACCACCACTTGGTAGTTCACCGTTGAAATAATCTACTCGATCCTCGTGCCGACCACGGAAGCTCTTATCAATCGCAAGTTTAATCGAATTGCGTTTACCGCTGCGCATACGCCGATAGCCGTCCAGCAGTACGCCAACGATCACAACCACCCCTAATATGATCAACCACTCACGCAATGAAAAGTCCATCACCATCCGCCAATTATTTTTAAACTCATCTGAAATCTGCCTTTCCGGCTAGCGCCTATCCGATTCGGCATTCTATCGGATTACCTATCACCAAAGAACCATTCTCCACCATCGTAGGTCTCTGCTGCCAGGGAGCTTTAAACCGCCGCCATCGCTACCGCTTCTTCAATATCTACCGTCACCAGACGTGAAACACCGGGCTCATGCATCGTCACCCCCATCATGTGGCTGGCCATTTCCATCGTCACTTTATTGTGGGTAATAAAGATAAACTGTACCGTTTTCGACATCTCACTGACGATGCTACAGAAGCGCCCAACATTGGCGTCATCCAAAGGCGCATCCACCTCATCAAGCATACAAAAGGGTGCCGGATTCAGCTTAAAGATCGCGAACACCATGGAGATAGCCACCAATGCCTTTTCTCCACCGGAGAGCAAATGAATAGTGCTGTTACGCTTACCAGGTGGCCGCGCCATAATGGTAACCCCCGTATCCAGCAGGTCTTCACCCGTCATTTCCAGCGAGGCATGACCACCACCAAAGACCTTAGGGAAAATTTCCTGCAAACCTTTATTGACCAAATCAAAGGTCTCTTTAAATTTGGTTCGCGTTTCACGATCAATTTTACGAATGGCATTTTCCAATGTAGTTAATGCGTCCGTAAGATCCTCATTTTGGGCATCCAAATGTAGCTTGCGTTCCGACTGGGTTTTATATTCATCAATTGCCGCCAGATTGATTGCACCCAGACGTTGAATACGATTTTGAATTTGCTCAAGCTTAGTATGCCAATCAGTTTCGAGCGCGTCATCAGGCAATTGCTCTAAAATCTGCTGTAGATCCTGCTTCGCTTCCTTCAATTGTTGCTCCAGCGTTTCGCACTGCACTTTTACCGACTGCCATTGTAGTTTGCACTGTTCTAATTGACCCCTGACACCTTCTGTTTTACGGTCAATTTTTAAACGATTCTGCTCCAGCTGGGAGAGGCTGTATTCAACCGCTTCTACCTTTTGTCTCGCTTGTGTTAATTTATTTTCTAAGGCAACACGTTTTTCTAGTTCAACCTCCAGCCTGTGTTTTAGCTCTTCCACTGGAGCAGCTGCTGATTCGATACTTTCCTTTAAACTCATTTGACGTTCGCTGAGACCCGCAACCTGCTCCTGCAAGCGCGTCATGCCATGCTCAAGCGCCTCCAGCTGTGTCGTCACCGACTGATGGCGTAAGGCCAAATGATGCACTTGATCTTTATTATGTCGCGCATTTTGCCGCACTTGATCTAAATTACCACGATTGGCATCTCGCTCACTCAATAGCTTTTCCCGTTTGAGGGCGTCCTGCTCCATGTGCTGTAAACCTTCCTGCCATCTTTCCTTGGTTTCCAGCAGCGTTTCCTGCTCTCTTTTTAGCTGATCCTGACTTTCTTCCAATTCATACAGTAATCTCTGCTTACGCATATTGAGTTGCTCAATCCGTGCCTTGCGCGCACCCAATTGCGAAGCAACTTCCGCATGCTGTCTTAACAATCCACTCAGTTCTTGTTGCGCAGCTTCACGTGCTTGTTCGGAATTTTTCAAGGCTAGTAGACCGGAGTTCAGATCTACCTCGAAATTCTCTATCCGTTCTTCCAGTTCGGCCATTTCCTCAGCAAGTTGTTTCAGTTCTTGCTGGCGTTCCAGCAAACTGGATTTTTCATCGCTGTCGCGTGTAACCCGAATCCAACCTGGGCCTAGCCAAACACCTTCCTGGCACACCACCGACTCATGCACAGCTAAACGTGAGCGCATCGATAGCGCATTTGCCAAGGAATCTGTCACATAAATACCTGCCAGCAAAGCATTCAGATTCCAGTCGCTTTTAATTTTACTCAGTAAACTAGTTTCACCCGGTATGCCCTCATACGCTGCACCGACGCTCTGATCGACCAAAGTAATGCCACCCTGCTTGAGCTTCTCCAAACGCTCACCCAGATTATCCAGGCTATCAATACAGACTGCCTGAAGATGGTGTCCTAAGACTACTTCTAAAGCCTTTTCCCAACCCTTATCGACTTTAATTTTCTGCGCCAGGCGAGGTTGTTTATGCCATTGCTGTTGCTCCAACCACTGTACCACTGGCGCATCCTTTTGCCCTAATGCAGCTTGTTGTAAGGTTTGCAATGAAGAATGCCGCCCTTGCACACTTTGCATGGTACGGCGCGCCTGGCTAAGCTCGTTGCTGAGCTGATTATTACGTTCTCGCTGATTTTCGATGGCTGTAACCAACTCGGTCACTCGCGCTTTATGCTGTTCCGCCGCCTCATCCAGTTGCGCTAATTTGTGCTCCATTTCATCAAGCTGCTTATCTTCAGGGCTTTCCGCAAAGCCCTTCTTTTCCTGCTCCAGTTTTTGATTCCGCTGCTGCAGGCGTGCAATATTCTGCTCCAGGTGTTGAATTCGAGATTGCTCTACTTCCGCACGCTGCCTTGATTCAGAGGCCTTCTGATTAAACTCATCCCAGCGGTGCTGCCACTCCTGCATGGCAGCTTCCGCCAGTTCCAACTCACCAGTGCTGACCGTTTCCAATTGCTGTAGCCGTTCTAGCTCTGGAGCAATTTGCGCCAACTCCTCAGATAATTCTGTTTTGCGCTGCAAGTCCACCTGCAGGTTTTGATTTGCTTCCTGGGCGCTTTGCTCGGTTCTCTGCAGTTCAGCTTGTAGCTGTAATTTGCGTTCCTGCTGATGCTGTATGCTCTGTTCATGTCGAGCAATTTCAGTTCCAACCTGATAAAAAGCAGCTTGCACTTGCTGGAAAGTATCATTCAAGGCCACCGCATTTTCGCGCTGCTTTTCGACGTCTTTTTCTATCGAGCTATGTTCAGCATGAACTGCCTCCAGCTGTATTTCCAGCTCGGCAATTTGCTGCTCTTGTGTGGCACTTTGTTGTTTCAGCGCTGTCCACTTAATGGCCTGCAATTCAGCCTTGTGGCTACGTTCTTGCTGCTTTAGTTCGCTATACTGCTCAGCAGCTTTGGCCTGACGTTGCAGATGATGTAACTGCCGGTCTAGTTCTTCCCGAATATCCGAGAGTCGAGCCAGATTTTCACGGGTATGACGCATGCGGTTCTCAGTTTCGCGACGCCGCTCTTTATATTTGGAGATTCCCGCTGCCTCTTCAATAAAGATACGCAATTCATCCGGCTTCGCTTCAACAAAACGCGAAATCATGCCCTGCTCGATGATGGAATAACTGCGTGGACCAAGCCCCGTGCCTAGAAAAATATCCTGGATATCGCGGCGTCGGCAGCGGCTACCATTCAGATAATAGGTAGATTGCAGTTCGCGGGTGACATTGCGGCGCACGGAAATTTCGTTGTAGCCGGCGTATTCACCAGTCACACTGTGATCACTATTATCGAATAATAATTCAATAGACGCTTGGCCGACTGGCATGCGCGCATTGGAGCCACTAAAAATAACATCGGTCATGGATTCGCCGCGCAAGGTTTTCGCCGAGCTTTCGCCCATGACCCAACGCACGGCATCAATAATATTGGATTTGCCACAGCCGTTAGGCCCAACCACAGCGGTCAAATTACTTGGAAATCGCACGGTGGTGGGATCAACAAAGGATTTGAACCCGGCAAGTTTAATGCTTTTCAAACGCATTTATTGTTTTGGCTCCAGGTGCGTTCTAAAACGCGCTATTCTACTACGTTATCGATGACGAGTTTAATGTTTGTTGGCGACTCACTGAGATTTATTGGGCTGACTTTCCCCTGCAAATCACCAGCACTGGCGGTGGCAGTCTGGGAAAATGCAACTCGTGCGATAACTTCCACCTGGTCGAAACCCGACAGTTTGGCCTGCGGAGTCATCGCCATACTGTCATTAAGTACCACTTTGGCCGGTAAATCCTGCACTTGTAAGCGGACAGCGGCGAGCGGCATCGGCGGTCCATTCAGCGCGCGCGCAAATATAAACACAGTCTGTTGCGGTGACGTTTTCGATTGCAAATCCTCGCTCAGAACCACTTCAACTTCTAACTCGGCAACCGTTTTGATATCACTCGGCGAACGTTCTACAACCTCGGCACTCTCTAGACCCACTTTGCTACCTGTTTGCAGCGCCAGCAGCTGTTCCGCTCTGGCGATACCCGCCTGTAACGCCTTTGCGTCACGTTCATGCGGGGACCCAGCCAAAATCTGGCGCCAGTAGCGAATTGCGTCTGCATACTGTTCTCGATCAAAAGCATCAATACCCAGTAATCCCAAGGCCGTGTCGTTGCCAGGGTCTACCGCCAGCGCGCGCTCGGCTAATTCCTTGCCACGTGCACCAAGATGGTTATTTTCTACAAAAAATAATGACTGTGCATACTCCGCCAGCACCTGTGGATCTTCGCCCACTAGCATTAAAACCCGATTATAGGCGTCTTCCGCTTCTGAGTACCGTTGTGTTTGTATGTAACCCTGTGCCAATGCATACCAAATTTCCGCGCGTTCCGGTGATTTTTCCGCCATCTCTTTTAATGCTTGTAATCGCTCTGTAGCGGGTAATCGCGCCAACCTATCGGAAGCCGCCTGATGCGCCTCCATTTCAACTAACACCTGGCTACTACCCAACGACCAATACAGGCTAATGGATACCAGTACCAAGGTTAAACTGAGCACAGCCACCAATACTTTGACAGAGGCGCTGATGCCGCCCACTGATTTGGTGAAACTTTGCTGATCACCCTGGGTATCTGCTAATAAATTGCGTTCAAGCTCCGCTTTCAAAGATTGATATTCAGCTTCATCAATACGCTCTTCCTGGCGATCTGAGTCTAGCTCAGCAATACGCGAATGATAGGCTTGTATATTGATGGCCTGCGGACTCAACGCTGCACGTTTGCGCAATTGTTGGTTCCGCAAAATTGGAAACCAAATAAAACCCAAAGCTACGATTGTCAGCATCGCAGCAAGCCACCAAAACAGGGTCATATTAGCTTTCCTTATCCTTCTCTTGCGATTTGATCTCTTGTGATCCAGACGCTTGTGATTGAGTGTACAGTAGTTGGTTTATTCTCTGTTGTTCCTGGGCGCTCAGTGGCGTTCCGCCCACAGCCTCCCGCACCGTCCGCGAACGACGCCGGGCGATAAGGATAACCACCACGAGAGCACAGATTAATAGTACGGCTGGCGCCACCCAGAGCAGCCAAGTTTGCGGCGACCACTCTGGTTTATACAGCACATACTCCCCATAGCGATCCACCAGATAACTTTTGATTTCACTATCCGATTGCCCTTCGGTTAGCAACCGATAAACTTCCTTACGTAAATCCATCGCAATCGGCGCATTTGAATCCGCCAAATTTTGATTTTGACATTTGGGACAACGCAACTCTGTAGTCAGTATTTGAAAGCGTTCACGCGTCTTGTCATCAGCAAAATCAAAGGTATCGATGGCAGCCCGTACAAAGGGATTCATCAGCACTAAGCACAGGCCAAAGATGACTGGCAATAATTTCCTCAAGCGCAATTGACTGCTTCTATTTAGATTTATTTTCAACCCTGAGAAGCCTCCGCCCGTAACTGCTCAACTAAAGGCTTCAAAAGATTTAACCACACTTGATCATCGACCACGCCAATGTGCTTATAACGAATCACACCTTTATGATCAATCAGATAAGTTTCAGGCGCTCCAAATACACCGAGATCAATTCCAAGCTTACCCTGTTCATCAAACACATTGACGGCATAGGGATCACCTAGCTTACGCAACCATTGCTGCGCATCCTTTCTCACATCTTTATAGTCGACTCCGTAAATAGGAATCTTTTCCTGCTCGGAAATTTGCATCAGATAAGGGTGTTCCGCTCGGCACGACGGACACCAAGTCGCCCAAACATTCACCAACGCCACCTGGCCCAGCAAGTGATTGCGCTCCAACATTATTTCAGGGTTTTCAAGCGAAGGCAGGCTAAACTTAGGCAGTTCTTTATCAATCAGCGCCGAGGGCATCTCATTCGGATCCAGTTCTAAGCCTTTCAATAACAAACCACCTAACGCAACAAAAATAATTAGCGGCAGAAATAGCTTTAAACGCTTCACGCTTTTGCCTCCAAGCCAGCGGAAGCGTCCAGACTGCCTTTATTTGTGGACTTTTCCGGCTGCGTCATCTTAATACGATAACGCCTATCTGTAACAGCCAGGAAGCCGCCCAAAGCCATCAATAGACCTCCCATCCAAATCCAAATCACAAACGCTTTATAATGCACCCTCACCGCCCAGGCACCATCGCCCAGCGGTTCGCCCAGAGCGACGTAAAGGTCACGGGTAAAACCTGTTTGGATCGCCGCTTCCGTCATTGATTGACGCCGGGCTAAATAAACACGTTTTTGTGGCTGTAGCAGATAAACTTGCTTATCAGCTTTATAAACGGTTATCTGTCCTTCCTCAGCTTTGAAGTTGGGACCCATCACTTCCTGAATACCATCAAACTGGAAACGGTAACCACCTAGCTCAACACTATCGCCAGGAGCCATTCGCACATCGCGCTGTTCACTGTAGATTGAGGTAAACGCAACCCCGATGATGCAAACAGCCAAACCAAAGTGCGCCAACTGCATCCCCATATAACTACGCGATAACCGGCCAAAACCAAGCTTTCTTCCTTTCGTCAACAAGTCCCGGCCACCAGTTATCACAATCCACAGACTCAGGGTTGCTGCTAACACCGCGCCCAAATGCATCTCACCGCCATAGATCACCGGCACCAGCAGACCGACGCCTATGCTCGCTAGCGCGGCCACCAACAATTCGCGTTTGAGATTTAACGTCGAGGAGCGTTTCCATTGCGACCGAGGAGCAAAGCCGAGCAATGCAAACAAAACACACATGAGCGGCACAAACACCAGGTTAAAATAGGGCGGGCCCACTGAGATTCTGCCACCACCCAACGCATCGATAATTAATGGGTAAAGTGTCCCCAATAGAACGGTCACTGCCGCTACTACCAAAATCACATTGTTTAGCAGGAGGAGAATTTCACGCGACCAAAGCCCAAATACCGGTTTACTCACCACTGCTGGCGCACGTATGGCGTAGAGTGTTAGCGAGCCACCGATGACTAAAAACAAGAATATTAGAATAAACAAACCTCTTGCCGGATCACTGGCAAAGGCGTGCACTGAAGTTAATACGCCAGATCGAACCAAAAAGGTGCCCAACAGACTTAACGAAAACGCAAATATCGCCAGTAATACCGTCCAGCTTTTAAAAACACCGCGCTTGTCCGTAACCGCCAATGAATGAATCAACCCGCAACCTACTAACCAGGGCATAAAAGACGCATTTTCCACCGGATCCCAAAACCACCAACCGCCCCAGCCTAGTTCGTAATAGGCCCAGTAACTGCCGAGGACAATACCGGCAGTCAAAAACGCCCAGGCAATATTGGTCCAGGGCCGTGACCAGCGCGCCCAGGCGGCATCAAGTTGGCCACCCAGCAGCGCGGCAATCGCGAATGCAAAAGCCACCGAGAAACCAACATAACCCATGTACAGTAATGGCGGATGAAAGATCAGACCGACGTCTTGCAGCAGCGGATTGAGATCACCACCTTCCAAGGGTGAATCAGGTAAGAGTCGGGTAAAGGGGTTGGAGGTCAGTAGCAAAAACAACAAGAATCCAATACTGATCATGCCCATCACGGAGAGCACCCGCGCGATCAGTTCATCCGGTAGATTGCGACTGAACGCTGCTACAGCAAAGGTCCAACCGCTTAGAATCAGCGCCCATAACAGTAACGACCCTTCATGTGCGCCCCAGACCGCACTTAATTTGTACTGCACCGGCATCGCACTATTGGAGTTTTGCGCGACATAGGCAACGGAGAAATCATCCATGAAAAATGCCACCGAAAGGCAGGTAAAACTCATTATCAAAAACACAAACTGGCCGGTTACTAATGGTCGCGCATAGGACATCCAGAGCTGATTATGCCTGGTTGCTCCTAGCAGCGGGATAACGGCTAACAAAACAGCCATACAGAGTGCCAAAATAAGCGAAAATTGTCCTAATTCAGGAAGCATGTTTTAAACGTTCTAACCTCTGTCACGGTTTCAACCCACTCAAGGGTCAGGAAGTATTTCCAGGCACAAGCCAAAGCAGCCGTATTTTTTACCATAACGCCGGTTTAATAGGAATGCGCTCAGGGTATTAAGTTCAAATCTTCTCAGATCCAATTCAATGGACATTATTGCGTTTCGGCTAATCTACCCTTACTGTCTGGTAGTCCGGGCTGGTTAAACTGCGCATAAAAGCGACCAGATCGCTTTTCTGTTGTGTATTCAAATTCAGCGGCCGAATACGGGCATCCAATAGTTTGCTCTGTATCGGTGCGCCATCAAGTGCACCACCTTTATCATAATATTCAACAACTTCCGCCAAGGTTTTCAGGCTGCCATCGTGCATGTAGGGCGGCGTTTTCTCGATGTTTCTTAAGGTCGGTGTTTTAAATGCACCAATATTTCTGATTTTACCCGTCACCAAAAACCGTCCCAACTCAGCATCATGGGCTCCGGCCAACACTTTAATCTGGGAAGGCTCGAGCGGATTTTTGGCTGAATCCAGCTGCTGTATTAACTCACTGAGACGTTGATAACCGATACCTATATTATGAAATTCATGATCCGTAAAAAGTGCAAAATCGCGATCGAGGGTATGACAAGAAGCACAGGCCGCCTGATTGTAAAATACCGATAAGCCGCGCTTGGCTGATTGGCTCAGGGCATCCAACTCCTTAGCGAAATAATAACGGTCAAAAGGGGAATTACCGGCTATCAAAGTACGTTCAAAACTGGCAATGGCTTTGGCGACATGCGTAAGCGCTATCTGCTGGGGGGTAACGCCGAAAACATGATTAAATTGCAGCTGATAGGAATCATCCTCTCGCACAATTGAAAGCACCGCTTCGCCATCAGGCATTCCCATTTCCAGTGGATTCAGCATCGGCCCAATCGCTTGCGCCTCCAAATCAGCAGCCCGCCCGTCCCAAAACTGGGTTTTGGCATAAGCGGCATTAATCACCGTAGGCGCGTTGCGAGCACCTTTTAGTTGATGAATCCCCTCTGAGACTGTCGCATGATCGGTAAAGGCAAGACTAGGATTATGACAGCTGGCACAGCTTATCTGGCCGTTTTGACTAAAGCGCGTATCATGGAATAAGCGCTGTCCTAAGGCAATTTTTGCCGCTGTTTGTGGGTTATCCTGTGGGATCACCAGCGGTGGGAGGCCAAGCTGCACTTCGGCAGCAGCCCAACCACACCAGAGCATTAGAAAGAGTAACAGGGCGCGCATTGCTATTCTTTTGAATAGTGGTCTTTGCCGTAACCCGCTTGTTCCAGAGCATCCGTGACTTCCGGCGGCATATAGTTCTCATCATGCTTAGCCAATACCTCCACCGCTTTTAAATCTCCTTGGCCGGAGATACGCCCCTGCGCGACAATACCCTGTCCTTCACGAAACAAATCCGGCAGTATGCCTTCAAACTCAACATCTACCGTTTCTGCATAATCGGTTATCTGAAAGCTGATTTTCAAGCTTTGTGGATCACGCTTAACGCTGCCCTCCACTACCATTCCTCCAGCGCGTATCAAGGTATTTTGCGGCGCTTCGCCCTTAACTATTTGAGTGGGCGAATAGAACAGGTTAATGTTTTCTTGGAGCGCGAACAGCGATAAACCTATTGCTGCACCAAAACCTGCCACAATAAATAAGACTATTTTTAAACGTTGTTTACGAATGGGATGCATTTTGTTCCTCTCTACGCTGCTGTCTTGCTTGTTCAACCATAAATTGTTTACGCAGACGCATCGGCATCAGGATATTAAAAACCAAGACCGCAAGTGCCGTTGCGTAGGAAATCCACACATATAGTCCGTGACCTCCCATATGGATAAAGTCAGAAAAACTAGAAAAGCTCATGGTTTTGCCAATAACTCCTTAACCCAACTGGTACGCCATTCGCGCACCAGAATTTCAAATCTTGTCCGCATAATAAGTGCTACCGTAAAAAAACAATAAAAGCCTAACACCATTATCAACAGCGGCACCCACATTTCGGCAGGCATCGCTGGTTTTTCTGTAAGGGTGAAGGTTGCAGGCTGGTGCAAGGTATTCCACCATTCCACCGAATACTTAATAATGGGAATATTAACTAATCCAACCAAAGCTAACACAGCCGTGGCTTTCGCCGCTTGATCTCGGTCACTGATGGCAGAGTGCAGCGCCACGATACCCAAATAAAGGAAAAACAAAATCAGCATGGAAGTTAAACGCGCATCCCAGACCCACCAGGTACCCCAGGTCGGCTTACCCCAGACCGCACCTGTCACCAACGCCAGCAAGGTAAAAGACGCACCAATGGAAGCGCAGCTTTTCGCCGCCATATCCGCCAACTTCATTTTCCAGATTAAACCGATCGCTCCGGCGACCGCCATGATCATATAACAGGATTGCGCCAGTAGCGCTGCGGGCACATGAATATAAATAATACGAAAACTATTACCCTGCTGGTAATCCTGCGGCGCGAACACTAACGCCCAGACTGTGCCGCTAAAGATCAACAGTGCTGCGGCGATAGCGAGCCAAGGCAGCCAGCGACCGCTGATATTATAAAACCAGCGGGGAGAGCCTAATCGATGAAACCAAGTCCACATATATTTATCAATTCCCAACGTCTGTTAAGGAGTTATTCAGAGGCTCCTAATTGCCAAGGCTGATTCGCAAACCTGCCGCAATCGCCAGCGGCGCCAGCACCAAAGCCAAGGCTAACATTGCACCCAACAAAGCCAAATGTCCGATAATCGGCAAACCAACGGTCGCGGCCTGCACTGCTCCCGCTGAAAAAATCAGTACCGGAATATACAGTGGCAGCACCAATAGTGACAACAGCAATCCACTTTTTCTCAATCCTACCGTCAACGCCGAACCCACCGCACCGATAAAACTCAGCACAGGCGTTCCCAACAATAGAGTAATCATCAAAGCAGGCAAAGCTTCACTGGGTAAAAACATCATAAAGGCTAACAGCGGAGACAGCAGTGTCAGTGGTAAGCCGCTAAGCAGCCAATGTCCAGTTACCTTGGCAAGTATACCGATATAAAGCGGTTGCGGAGACAGAAGTAATTGCTCCAGCGTACCGTCCTGGAAATCCGACTGAAACAACATATCCAAAGACAACAGTGTCGCCAACAACGCTGCCACCCACAGTACCCCTGGTGCGGCCTGCGCCAGAAATTGTTTTTCCGGACTAACTGCCAACGGGAAAAGCGTCACCACAATCATAAAAAAGATCAGCGGATTCACCAAGTCGCTGGGATGCCGAAACGCAATCACTAAGTCCCGCACCAATACCGCTTTAAAAATACCCAAGACACTGAACTGTATTTTATCGTTTTCGACTCCCAATACCGTCACCCTAAACTCACTTTACGCACATTGGCGACGGAACTCAGATCTTGATGCGTGGTGACAATCACGGCACCACCGCTTTTGACTTGATGACTCATGAGTTGCTCGATGGCGGCAACACCGGATTTATCGATCGCGGTAAAGGGCTCATCCAAAATCCATAGTTTTGCTGGCAACAGGTACAAACGGGCTAAATTAACGCGCCGCTGCTGACCAGCAGAGAGTGTATAACAGGGGACATCTTCATAACCCCGCAGCCCGACCTGCGCTAGCACCTCCCACAGAGTTCCATCTAACTGACGGCCTGCCAGTGCGGCATACCAGCGTAGGTTTTCTTCCGCCGTCAGCGTCGACTTAATGCCCGCCGCATGCCCCAAGTAATGCATATTTAACTGATATTCAGTACGTACCTTTTTAATCGATTGCCCAGACCACAGGACTTCACCCTCGTAAGTATCAGAAATACCGGTCAGCACTCTTAACAAAGTCGTTTTACCGCTACCGTTAGCGCCTTCAATTTGCAACACTTCACCAATATCAAGCGCAATATCCAAATCACGGAATAATACGCGACGCTCGCGTTCGCAAAACAGCTTGTTTGCTTGGAGGAGATGTTCTGCCACAAGTTACCTTCAGAAACTTTCGTGCTGGGCCATGAGCGAGATGGGGCTGGCAAAAAATCAAAAGCCTCAAGATTTTCACTCGCTGACCGTTAAGCTATTACAGGCGAAGAAAAGACTCGCCAAAATCAAACACGCATTATATAGAAAGCACCGCTTCGGATCACGTGATATAGTCATCGAATGGACATAAAGCCCTCGTTACTCGCCAGTTTTCAGGCGTTATTGCCCACCAGTTCCGACCCCGCTGAACTGGCGAAAGTCTATGCGCAGGGCCGTATTTTTACCGCTATTATCGAGCAGGTTGTGCAAAAACCTCAGAGCAACAATCTGAGCCCGCTTTTCGAAATATTAATCAATGCCGAAGGTAAGAAAATAACTGCTGAGAGTAATCAGCCGTTTAGCCCTGGGCAGTTGATAAAAGTGGAGGTCACCAAGGATGGCAGTTTGCGGGTGCTACAGATTGTACAACCAGCAACGGAAAAACAGCAGGAGCTCATTCAACAGGGCCTGCGTCAGGCCTTGCCGCTGCAACAAAATCACAGCACTCTATTAAATCGACTCGAACCACTACAGGCACTAATTACCCAGCTAAATCAGAAAACCAATAATCCCGTTTTACAACAAGTGCAAAAACAGATCGGCGAACTGATTTCATCACTACCCCGCCAGGAACAACTGCACAATACCCAACAGTTAAAACAGGCTATCACCCAAAACGGCAGTTTCCTCGAAGCCAAATTACAACGCATTTTACAGCAGCTTAGTCCTGCACCAGTTCAGCCCGCGAAAACAGCAACAACAACGCAGCAGACCAAAACAACCGTTATTGAGGAGACCTTAAGGCAAAACGCGGGCCTGGTTAAACAGCTGGAGGCATTGGTTGGCAAAGATCTCAAAGCACAGCTGGTTAAGTTGGCAGCGCAACTGGCACCACTCGCCGCGCCAGCAGTACCGGCAAAAACAGATGGGCCGGCCGGTGCGCCTCACGTTCTTAGCTCAACACCCAACGCTGCGACCAACCCACAACAAAGCGGAAACCTTAATACCGCTGTTAACGTAACAACTAATACAACAATCAATAAAACCGTCACGACAACCAATACAACAACTCAAACCGCTTTGCATATAACTTCCCGCGCACCAGTCAACACATTTTCCAGCGATAGCACTAAAGCAAACCCTTCCGCCACGCATAAGTTAACGGCCGCGACGACACCCAGCCTGGCTGCAGACAAAATTAATTATGCAGCCAAACTCGCTACTGGAGCCAGCGCCTATAGCAGACAAAGCGCACCACAAAATCCATCCGCTAATAGCGCGCCTACACCAACACCCAGCGCGACTATTACAGCTGAGGCCCAAATAATTAATCGGATCATCCAAGCGGCTTCAGGTTTAAGTAGCGAGCAGTCCGTCAACCCACAAAGTCCATCTCAATCACGCATCGAAATTCCTGAGCTTTTAATTAACACCCACACCCTACTGCTACTCAAGCGCGCCGGTATTCAGGTATCCAACAATCAGACCAGCATGCCGCGCGAAGCGTTTGACCTCGCCGTCAGTACCCTGTTGCGGCAAATAGCCAATAGCATCGCCAAGATACAAACCAATCAATACAAAAGTATTGTCGGCAAGCACGCAGCACCGGAGAGCAGCAGCATCAATAGCTGGTATGTCGAGATTCCGGTGTTTAACGAGGGATTGTTTCGCCCGATTCAGCTTCAAATAGATGAGGAACGCAGCGCTGATCAACCCAAAGATGCCAAACAGGGTCGGCAGTGGAAGATAACCCTCGGCTTTGAATTTGAAGAGCTGGGAGAGTTTTTTGCAACCCTCACGTTGATTGAAAACACCCTGTCAGCAACCTTCTGGAGTGAGCGTCCACAAACCCTAAGGCGCATTGAAGGAGAACTCGACATCTTGAAGAAATCACTCAAAGCCAAGGGTCTCGAAATTAAGCAACTGGATTGCTGCAAAGGTACACCGTCCATACAAAAGTCTCGACTGGATCAGCAGCTGGTGGATATCAAAACATGAGCACACAACCACAAAAAGCCGTCGCGCTATTTTATGATGGCGACAACCCTCCCGTCGTCAGTGCTAGCGGACAACATGACGTGGCGGAACAAATCATTGCTTTGGCGCGCGAATACGGTATTCCACTGTATGAAAACGCCGAGCTGGTGAATGTGCTGGCAACGCTGGAGTTAGGCGAGTCGATTCCCGAAGCACTCTATCTCTCCATCGCCGAAATTATTGCTTTTGCCTATTATATTCAGGGTAAAAGACCGAAAACGGCGCCCAGCCGTTGACGGTAACTGTGCAGACAGACTGACTTTATCTGCTATGAGCCTCTATTCGCTTGTTGTCGGCTATCGTTCGAAAGCCAAGCCACAACAAATTAACATCGCACTGTTTGCAGAATCTGTTGTAGAATGCGCCCCCCAATAGTTCATTCAACGAGCCCAATACGGCTCTCAGTTTTATCGGAAGTAACACCCATGTCCAACCCAAAAATCGGCTTCGTTAGCCTTGGTTGCCCCAAGGCATTGGTAGATTCAGAGCGCATTCTTACCCAGTTGCGCACCGAACATTACGATCTGGTATCCGATTACCAAAATGCCGACCTTGTGGTGGTCAATACTTGCGGTTTTATCGATAGCGCGAAGCAGGAATCCCTAAACGCCATTGGTGAAGCCATTGCGGAAAACGGCAAAGTCATCGTAACCGGCTGTATGGGCGTTGAAGAAACCACTATTCGCGCGATGCACCCGCAGGTATTGAGCGTCTCTGGCCCTCAGCAGTACGCGCAGGTGGTAAACGCCGTGCACCAATACGCACCGATACAGCAACAGCACGACCCTTATACGGATTTGGTACCGCCACAGGGTATTAAGCTTACCCCAAAGCATTATGCCTATCTAAAAATATCAGAGGGTTGCAATCACCGCTGCAGTTTTTGCATCATTCCTTCCATGCGCGGCGATCTGGTCAGCCGTCCGATTGATGAGGTGATGCGAGAAGCCGAAGGATTGGTAAAAGCTGGGGTAAAAGAGCTGTTAGTCATCTCCCAAGATACCAGCGCCTACGGCCTGGATTTGAAATACCAGGCCAGAACTTGGCACAACAAAGAATACGAAACGCGCATGCTGGGGCTATGCGACGCCTTGGGTGAACTGGGTATCTGGACTCGGCTGCATTACGTTTACCCCTACCCCCATGTGGACAAGATTATTCCACTGATGGCGGACGGTAAAATACTGCCCTATTTGGACATCCCCTTTCAGCATGCCGGCCCGCGCATATTAAAAGCGATGAAGCGACCCGGTAATGCCGAAAATACCTTGGATCAGATACGCCGTTGGCGCGATACCTGTCCGGATTTGAGCATACGCAGCACCTTTATTGTTGGCTTCCCCGGGGAAACGGAAGAAGACTTTCAGTTGCTGCTGGACTGGCTGGACGAAGCGCAACTGGATCGAGTTGGTTGTTTTGAATACTCTCCCGTTGCGGGCGCTAAGGCAAACGAACTCGCCGACCCGGTACCTGATGACATCAAAAAAGATCGCTGGGATCGCTTCATGCAAACGCAACAGCACATCAGTACAAACAAGCTACAGCAAAAAATCGGTCGCTCTGTAGATGTGCTGATCGATGAAGTTACCGAGGAAGGTGCCGTCGGTAGAAGTTACGCTGACGCGCCGGAAATTGATGGTTTGGTGTTTCTGGATAATGCCACCTATCTGAAGCCCGGCGACATGGTGAATGCGACCATAACCGATGCGGACGAGTATGATCTATGGGCGGAGCCGAACAACGCGCAGCCGTTACGTATTCTTTAGCGCGAATATCCCTGGCTGGCCTAGACACCAGTCAGACCTGGATATAGCAGCTAGCTGCGGGCAATAATACCCGCAGCAATTTGATACCCAAATTAAAATTCAACTGCCAATTGTGCGGTAATACTGTCGCTGCTCTTACCCGTGCCGCCATCGGCCACATCGTAGTCATCATCATTGGCCCACTCAATGTTGAGCGAAGTGTTCTGCATGATTCCCAGGGAAATACCCAACATAAGGCGTTGCTCCGGTAACTCCAAAGCCAGGGCTTCATCCGTTCCCTGCCAAGCTAGCGCGATGGTTGCATCCCAATCATTTAAGGTAAAATGATAGGCTGCTTCAAGATTCCAGCTGACTGGTTCTGCGCCAACCCCGTTAAAAGCCAAATCCGCTGTATCAAATTGTTCTGTCGCGGTTAGGTATTCGCCGATGAAAGTGAAAGCCCCGACGCTCAGCACCAAGTGTCCGCCCACGCCGCTGACCTGATCTGTCAGGTTTTCCGCATCAGCAATTGCTTCCTGCAAACCATCGGAGTCGGCAATATTATTGACGTAGTAAAGCGCCGCATCAAATTCAACGTCAGCATCCGCTGCCTGCCAGTAGTAACCAATATCTAAACCAAATTGATCGATCTTATCATCGCCCTGCTCTTTGGTGTCGCCATTGAAAAGTACTAACGAGCTGCGCCAGCCACCCGCCTCAAAACCTAGTTGCAGCGCAGTTTCGATAAACTCTCCCATCTCTAGGGTAATAGGGTCCGACACCATATGGCTTTCAAAACGACCAAAGGGTAAATGGATCAGTCCGGCGGTTAGGAAAAATGGTGATTGCTCGGCATTGCCAATTCGAATGAAAGCTTCATCGAACGCAATCGGGTCAGTTTTATCCTCTTCAAACAGTAACAACAAGGAAGCGCTAACCCATTCGTTTACCTGCGCATCCAAGCCGATTTCAACTTTTGCCAGGGTAATGTCGCTGCTGTTTTCCTCAACGCCATCCACTGATGCCGCCTCGACTTCAACTAACCCACTAAACCCAATGCGATCAGTCCATTTTTCTTCCCTGTTAGCAGAATGTGGTTGTGCTGCTGACTGTGCACTCAATTGCTTTTCCAAAAACTCAATTCGTGCCTTTAGGTCAGCTAGCTCAGTCATCAATTTTGCGTCGTCGGCCCAGACCTGCTGGCTAAAAGGACTTGAACACAAGACAGCACACAAGCCGAAGGCAGCTCCTTTAGCCGAAAGTAAAGATTTCATAATGGTTCCCCAATGATTCAAAAAGTACCCAAAAATAAAATACTTATGCGTTTCACCGTTTCTTCTTCACGCTATTGATATTAAAGGCAGGAATAAGCGAGTCAAACATAATATTTAGAAGCGCACTTCAGTATTTATCACGAATGATAATGATTATCATTCGTGAATGTCAACCGAAAAGTATTGTTTGGGTAAAATTAGTGACTTGTATCAAAGCCTGGAGGAGTTAAACCGATTACTTGCGAATTCCCAGTTGTTCAAAAAAATCTCGTAGCGCCGTTTCACCCCCCTCTTCCCAGGCTTTCAGAGCGGCGGTGCCAATAATAGCTATATCGCCATGGGCACCAATAAAATCAATATCTTCCTTGGCGCTGACACCAAACCCCACACCCAAGGGTAAATCGGTAAATTTGCGACACCTGTCTAAAAATTCCGACACGGTATTAGACATTTGCGTTTTGCTGCCAGTGACACCTTTGCGGGCTACAACATAGACGAACCCTTCTGCCGCCGCCGCTAGTTGTGCGAGTCTTTCGTCACTATTGGTAGGCGTCATCAGCATGATAGGCGTGATGCCCTCCGCTTTGGACAAGGCATGTAACTCAGCGGCTTCTTCCAGCGGCAAATCAGGCAGGATATAGCCACAGCCGCCGGAGGCTTTAAGTTGCCGAACAAATTTCTCATGGCCCATTTTGAAAACAGTGTTGTAATAACCCATCATCAGCACTTTAAAATCAAACCGCGCGGTGACTTGCCGCATAAAATCGAAACAATCAGCAACTTTGGTGCCTTGCTCGATGGACTGTTGGTTCGCCTTAACAAACAATGGGCCATCTGCCGATGGCTCGCTAAAAGGGAATTGTAGCTCAACAAAGTCGACGCCAAATTCGCTCATAATTTCCAACTCTTTAAGGTTCGCCTCAAAGGATGGATAGCCGCAGACAACATGGGTCATCACCAACGGTGATTTACTTTGTTTGCGTTGCGTAATAAACCCCTTAAGATCCATATTCGACCGCCTTAGCTTTAATAAAAGACTTCCAGTGATCATCATCCAAAGCGTCGGCTACGGTAAAAATATCCTTATCGCCACGCCCGGACTGATTGATCAGAATGATTTGGTCTTTCCCCATACTCGACGCTTCAGCAATGGCTCTTGCAAAAGCATGGGTGCTTTCCAAGGCTGGGATCAGGCCTTCCGTCGCCATGACTAGGCGCAACGCTTCCGTAACCTCATCATTACTCGCGGCAGTAAATCGAACTCTACCCTGTTCTGAAAGTGCGGCCAAAATCGGGCTTATACCAATATAATCCAAGCCTGCCGCCACTGATTCTGTTTCCAGCATATTACCTTCAGAATCCTGTAAAAAAAGGGTTTTATAACCCTGAGCCACACCGATAGAGGCATCGGGATAAGCAATCCGCGCAGCGTGATGCCCAATCCCAGTACCGGTTCCTCCAGCCTCACAGCCAATCAGCTCGACGGCATCGTCATCCAAAAAGCCCTGAAAAATCCCCATTGCATTGGAGCCACCACCAACACAGGCATACACACGATCCGGCAAGCGCCCAGCCAGCGCCTGAATTTGACGATTGGCTTCTTTGCCGATAATCGACTGAAAATAGCTGACAATTTCGGGGAAAGGGTGAGGGCCACAGGCGGTACCCAACACATAATGGGTAGTATCCATGTTCGCCACCCAATCACGCATACACTCATTAATAGCGTCTTTTAAGGTGCGCTGGCCATCTTTAACCGCAACGACTTCGGCGCCCAGATTTTCCATCCAGAACACGTTCGGGCGTTGTCGTAAAACATCCACTTCACCCATATAAATTTTGCACTCAAAACCAAACTTGGCGGCCATCGTTGCTGTAGCAAAACCATGTTGACCCGCGCCAGTCTCTGCAATAACTCGCGGTTTGCCCAAGCGTTTTGCCAGTAAACCCTGGCCCATCACATTATTAATTTTATGCGACCCGGTATGATTCAAATCCTCACGCTTTACATAGATTTGTGCACCACCCAATTTTTTTGACAGGTTAGCCAGATAAGTTACAGGCGTGGGGCGACCCGAATATTCCTGCATCAATTGCTCAAATTCCGCCCAAAAACTGGGGTCTTGTTGACACTGCCGAAAACAGTCCCGTAACTCTTTGATGGTTGAGGTAATAATTTCGGGGACAAAGGCACCACCATACTGCCCATAGTAGCCTTCTCGCCCTGCTTCAAAATCAAACAAATTCATAGCTTACCTGCTAAATATTTCGACATTACACAAAGGAAGGATAGCTTAACGGATAAGCGTAAAAACACAAGGACAGCAACCCTCTACAGTTGGGGTTAATGCCCTAAGAGAAAGCTGGTTAGAGATCTAAGCGAAAACCACCTGGGCAAATACAGTCAAGATCGCCACTGGGCAAACATAACGAACATAGGAAGGCCAAATTTTCCAGAATAGGCTTTGCTCTACCTCTGGGTAGCCCGCTTTAATTTCCTGCAGCATATTGTTCCTATGCCAAATCCAGCCCGCAAAGATACAAAGCATCAATCCCAATAAAGGTTGAGACATTTGGGTGGTGGCACGGATGGTTAATCCGAAGAGCATTTCAAAATTAAAGGCAATAGCCACACTGATCAAAGCAATAAGAAGACCAATAAAATGCGCCGCGCGCTTACGATCGATCTGATGATTTTCAACTGCGTAGGCGACCGGTACTTCCAACATCGAAATCGAAGAGGTTAATGCCGCGATGCTCATCAAGATAAAAAACGCGGCTGATATAAAAATACCTGTGATGCCCATGGTATCAAATAGCGCCGGCAGTACCGTAAAAATTAATGTATCTTCAGAAATAAGTTGTCCCGCCGCGTCAAAAATCGCGACGCCATTGTGCTGAGCAACATACATCGCCGGTAAAATGAGCATGCCCGCCATCACTGCGATGCCAATATCGACAAAGGTCACCATGCGTCCAAGGTAGGATAGGTTTTCTTTTTGGCTAATATAGGAGCCGTAAATCAACATGGTACCGACACCCAATGACAGCGAGAAAAAAGCCTGCCCCATCGCGCTGACGATTAATTTCAAATCCACCGCTCGACTGAAGTCCGGCAGCAGATAGGCCTTTACCCCCTCCTTTGCGCCATCTAATGTCAATACATAAGCGATCAAGAGAAAGAGCAAAGCAAGCAGGGCCGGCATTAGGCGAGTAGACCATTTCTCGATACCATCCTTAACACCACCGCTTATAATGGCGACTGTTAAAACCATAAATACCAATATAAAAGCAACATTGCGGTAAAGCCCAAACTCCGTCAGCCAATCGGCAACACTTTGCATACCAGCCAATTCGGCTATAGGCGCCAGAAAATAACAAACCATCCAGCCCGCCACCAATGCATAAAAACTTAAAATAAGGCTCGCAGTAATAATGCCAACGAAGCCGGTAATCGTTCCAATGTGGTATGAAAATCGATTGGTAGAAATTAAACGTAAGGCGTTGACCGCATTGGATTTGGCATGACGCCCAATAATTAGCTCTGCCATGAGCGCTGGATAAGCCAGGCAGAAAGCCAACACCAGATAGACCAGCAAAAATGCCGCTCCACCGTTGCTGG
Source organism: Pseudomonadales bacterium (assembly GCA_024234615.1). Lineage (NCBI taxonomy): Bacteria > Pseudomonadati > Pseudomonadota > Gammaproteobacteria > Pseudomonadales > Pseudomonadales bacterium. Next base: position 597,860 of record JACKNY010000001.1, on the reverse strand, counting down.
CCGCCTGCGTTGGAAAGCCCCAAATATTCCCTAGACCGACTGCCGACCCCGAAGCAGCTAAAATAAAACCAAACTTCGAGCTAAACTCTCCCCGTGCCGCCATTGTTATAATTCTCCTAATGCAAGACGGTAGTTTACCAACCCCGACAAAATCATAGCGTCCGACTACTAACCAAATCAACTGCTCATTTAGCGCTTAAGACCAAAATAACAACTACCGAGGTGGAAACGGATCAGTTTAGCAGGCTCAAATGAGGAAATGCTCTCTGATATTTCCATCCTTTGCCTTTTTCCACTAAAATTATTCTCAAAAATACAACTTTAAAAGAATAATCATAACCTTTCAGGATACTCAATCCTAATTGCTGGAGGCAGCCCCATGAAATTTGATAAATACGAATGGCGCATAATGCAGGCACTCCAAGAGAACGGTAGACTCACCAACCAAGAACTTTCCGAACGTATCGGTTTATCCTCGACACCCTGCTGGCGCAGATTAAACGACCTCAACCAAAGTGGCGTGATCAAACGCTGTGTCGCCATTCTAGACCCCCAGTTAGTCGGTATTCGTGAGACCGCCTTTGCCCATGTAACTATCGATCAACGCAATGAAACCCGCCTTAACGAATTTGAGGCTGCCGTGAAAATGTGTCCTGAAGTGTTGGAGTGTTACGCTAGTATGGGCGATGCCGATTACCTACTTAAAGTCGCCGTTCCCGATGTATCATCCTATGACCGCTTTCTCAAGGATTTCGTTTTTAAACTGCCAGGAGTAGTACAGGTGCGCTCCAACCTGGCATTACGCACCATCAAACGAGAAACGGCGCTGCCTTTAGAGATATTTAATCAAGCATGCCCGGAACTACACAATTAGACCAAACTTAACAATCACGTCATGCGCCATACATCACCTCGATTATATTTACGATCTTTGCTTTAGAATAGCTATGTGGGTGGTTATACTGACGTTTAAGCACATACAAGTGGCAGACGGACTAGAAACTTTCATCACAACAAGGAGAAATATTGACATGCATCAAATCAAGGCATTGCGCAAATTCAGCATAACTTTTCCTCATAAACCATCAATACTAAAAATTTATTCTTTCATTAATCCATCCATAGCTAATATTAAGAATATTAACCCCTTATTTAAGAGTATCATTTTAAACGCTTAATTTTGGTTACCTCTAGGTAGCACTATAAACATAAAAAAATCATCCGTTTTCAAGTGAGGACAATACTGATGAACAAGATTATCAGAAAACCCAATTTTCTTTGTTATTCCATTGCCCTGATCTCCGGCTCTCTGACAAATGGGCTGCTATCAAACACAGCGCTTGCGGCAACCGAGCCATCCGTTATTGAGGAGGTGGTAACAATTGGTACTCGTGTCGCCGGGCGAACAGCAACAGAAGCAACTGTACCTATCGATATCATTCAAGTTGATGCACTGAAAAAAAACGGCTTTACCGAACTCGGGCAAGCATTACAAACCACAGCACCTTCATTCAACTTTAGCAGAACCCAGGTATCTGATGGATCTGATATCTTTAGACCGGCCACATTGCGAGGCTTGCAGCCTGACCAAACATTGGTTCTGGTCAATGGAAAACGACGACATACACAATCTATTTTTTCACTGGCAGGCACCGTTGGCGAGGGTGCAGCTGGTACAGATATGAATGCCATTCCTCTTACTGCACTACAAACAGTTGAGGTTCTAAGGGATGGCGCAGCCGCCCAATACGGTTCTGATGCCATAGCGGGCGTTATTAACTTGAAGCTCAAACAAACAACCGGCGAAACAACCGGTTTTGTACAGTGGGGAGAAACAACCGAAGGCGATGGCGAGGCGCTCACTGTTGGTTTAAATACCGGATTCGATCTGGGTAACAACGGCGGCTTTTTAAACCTATCACTCGAATATCGTGATGCGGATGAAACCAATAGAGCACAAAAAGATACCGGTGGACCGGATCCTATTTCCAGTTCCGTACGATGGCATCAGGGCGATGCAGAAACAGAATTCGAAACTATTTTTTACAATGCAATGATCCCGATAGGTAGCAAGGCCGAACTTTACTCATTTGGCGGGTACTCAAATCGCACCGCCTTAGGATCGGGTTTTTATCGTGATTTCAATCGCGTCGAGCGAAATGTACCGCAAGTGTATCCTAATGGTTTTTTACCGCACATCGATAACGAAGCCGAAGATATTTCCTTCGCTCTCGGATTGCGCTATGAACTGAACGATGACTGGAAAATGGATGCGTCTGTTGTCTACGGTGAAAACACTTACGATTTTGACTCCAGAAATACTATCAACTCATCTATCGCGGCGGAATACCTATTCAACAATCCTGGCGCCACAGATATGGATATTGCGGCAAATTCAGGGCCCAAATCCGGCTACTCCGGTGGCTTTGAATTCGACCAAACTACTTTTAATCTGGATTTTTCAGGCTCGATTGATATAGGCGCTAGCGAACCACTCTATGTTGCATTCGGTGCGGAATACCGTGATGATTCATACCAAATTAATCCAGGTGAGCTAGCATCTTACTCCTGTGGCGCAACCGATAGCGGTGTATTTCCCTCTGTCATTGACGGAATGACCACCACCGATTGCGGATTTCAGGCCTACCCGGGTTTACGCCCAGAAGCTGCTACGGATGAAGATCGCTCAAGCAATGCTCTCTATGTCGATCTAGAAAAAAATCTGACTGAGGCTTGGTTAGTCGGTGCTGCAGTAAGATACGAAGACTATGATGAAGCTGGCAACGAAACGACTGGCAAACTATCATCGCGCTACGATTTTACAGACAGCTTTGCCATTCGAGGTGCAATTGCAACCGGCTTTCGTGCGCCTTCGTTGCAACAAAGCGCCTATACGGCATTTACGACCACTATTGACAGCTCGGGTAGCCTAGCCCAGTCCTTCACGGCCGCAGCTGGCTCAGCATTGCCGAGCGCCCTTGGCGTTAGTAACCTTGAACTGGAAACTTCTGAAAGCATTAGCCTCGGTTTTGTATGGAAACCAACCGACAATATTACGCTAACCATCGATGGCTATAGCATTGAAATCCAGGATCGTATCACCCTCGGTGGATTTTTAACCGCAGCAGATTTGGCCTTTAATCCAGCAGCGGCAGCAGCATTGGCCGCAACGGGTGTGGCTCAGGGCAATTTCTTTTCCAATGCGGTTGATACCACTACCGATGGTGTAGATATCATCGTTACCTATGACACGGAATTTGTGGAAGGAGATCTCAGCGTTACATTGGCTGCTAATTTCAATGACACCGACATTGATGACATTCATGCCCCCGCCGGAATCGCAGAGAGTGTCTCTTTTAGCCCCATTTCAGCGGCGTTTATGGAAGGCGGCCAACCTCGCCAACGGGGAACCTTAACTTTTGATTGGTCCAAAAATGCGTTAAATGCCTTGCTAAGATTAAATTATTTCGGCGAAACCGAAGTTGATTATTTTGCGGCGAACCATATTTTCATTCCGGGAACAGACGCGACAAGCGTTGTAGAATCAGCCGTTTTAGTTGATCTCAACGTTTCTTATGCCTTTACTGATAACCTAACCGTATCAGTCGGCGGTAACAATATTTTTGACGAAACGCCTGACGAGCTGGACTCTAATGAAGTGTTGGATATTATTTCAAATAGCGCCATGCGCTACCCTTTACGTGCAGTACCTTACGGGTTTAATGGCGCTTCGTATTATTTGAAAGTTGCTTTCAACTTTTAAGTTAATACTGTCGATATCTCTCAAAACAGGGGAAGAACTGCAGCTCTTCCCCTGTTTCGTTTAAAAATATAAAAGGTGTGATAGTACATAGTTGAAATATCACCCACCAGAGAAACAGGGCAAGTACAGTAATTTCAAAAGACTTTATACCTAGTTATTCTTTTTCCTGTGCGTTCAATACCGCACAACGCGTTGCCACAGGACCTAATAGCTCAAAAATCACCGTCGTACCAACCACGACGGGTAGTATCAATGTGCTATGTGCAGGAAACCTGTCCGCAGCAATCAATGCCATACCCATGGCAACACCGGCTTGTGGCGTTAATGCTAACCCCATCCACCGTTGTATCGACATCGGAGCCCGAATGGTTCTCGCACTCAGATAACAGCCCAACAGTTTCCCCAGAATACGGCAAAACATATACACCAGCCCGATCAACCCTAGTTCCCATAGACTCCCTAAATGTAAAGCTGCACCCGCCAGGACAAAGAATAGAATTAAAAAGGGCCGTTCAATATTTTCGATGGCATGAAAAGGTTGCTCATGATGCTTCGCTAGGTTGGCCACCGTTGCACCCATGCTGAGCGCAGCCAGAAGAAAAGAAACTCCGAGCATTTCCGCCAAGCCACCACAGATAAAAACCAGGGCTAAGGCCTCCACCTGCGTTGGCGATCCCGGTCGAATTCGACCTGTTAAAAAGGCCATCGGAGCACCTACACAAAACCCTAGCAAAATACTTCCACCAACTTCTTTGAGTCCGCTGAAAAACAAGCCATTATGGGGAGACACGCCCACTGCCAACTCAACCAGTGCTAACGCGAAACCAAATAGAATAAGCCCCCAGGCATCGTCCACCGCAACGATACCTTCGAGGGTATCAACAAACTTATTGCTGATTTTCAATTCCTCAATCACATCTAACGTCGCGGCCGGAGCTGATGCCGCTGCTATGGCACCCAGCAGAATGGCAACCCCCATCGGCAAACCAAGCAACCACAGCCCCAGCGTGACCGATACACAGGTCACGAGTGCTTCCGTCACGGAAATAAAGAAGACATAACGACCATTTTCGGATAGCTTAGAAAAGGACAGGCGTTCTCCCAGCAAAAACCCAACCATGAGTAATGCCATATCTGTCACCAGAGGCAACCATTGAAAGCTAATTTCGGGTAACAGGTTAAACACCGATGGGCCAATTAAAACGCCAAAAATAAGCAGCAAGGTAACTCGCGGTAAGCGAGTTCTGCGTCCAAGCTCATCAGTGGCGAAACCCATAAATAAAATGGCGCCTAAGGTAAGTAAAATCAAACCAACTGACTGCATATTCTAAGTTCACCTGTGCTATAAAGTAGATCGAACCTGACTATCAAAACAATTGTCATAAACTTCCTAGGGTTATTATCTCTTTCCCGCCAGGATAAACAACAGAGAGCTAGCAACGTTTTGATCAAGCAATATGAATTTTGGCACCCTCGGATTTTTGAGGCACCCTACTACGCATATCTAGCCATTCAATGCCTACGCAATGGCATCGGTATACGCTCACTGGCGAAAGCCAATTATTGCTTAGATCACGGCGAAATAGGTATCGGGTCGAAGTTGGATACCCAGCTCACATTTGACCAAACTTATTTTCTCCCCAGCATGCGCCTGCAAGCAAGTTTGAGCGATGCCGAGAAGGCCCAGCTGTTAGATACTTTTATCCGCCAACACCAGTATCCAATCATTCTTAAATCCGACGTCGGATGCGTCGGCAAGGGCGTTTGTAAAATTTCTACCGATCAAGAGTTGGAAAAAAAAATCCCCTTGTTGCTCGGCGATTACATCGTACAAAAATTTACGCACCTGAAGGAAGAGTACGGCGTTTTTTACGTACGTCATAAAGGCAAGCCGAAAATCACCGGTATCAATAAAAAGCATTTCCCCAGCATCATTGGTAATGGCAAAGATAATATTATTACTCTTGCCACACAGCATCCGCGTTATACCCATCACTGGGGCACCTTTCTTCAATATTTCGACACTCGACAGGTGCCTGATGAGGGCGAACGGCTGCTGCTTTCCTTTATCGGCTCGCATACTATGGGCTGTATGTTTACTGATGATACTCACCTCATCACACCCGCCATGGAGCAAGCCATTTACAGCATATTTGAGAGTCAGCCTGGCTATAACTTTGGCCGACTGGATATAAAAACTGCTAATGAAAATGAGTTCAAACAGGGCATTTTTAAGGTGATTGAAGTCAATGGTATCGCTTCCTTACCCACTCATATGTTTGACCCGAAATACAGCATTAGGCAGGCTTATCGTATTTTTTTCAATCACGCCAAGTACCTTGCCCTAATTGCCAAAGAACACCAGCATCAACCGATGGATTTCTTATCTATCAGCGAAATTATCGAACGCGTAAGGGCCAACCAAAGTATGCTCAACCGGGTTCATCAAAGACTTATGCAAGGTTAATAGCATCCTAACGACCCCCTCTAAGCATTTTAGAGTAATTGGGTTACGGGCCAATTAATGATATATTGCGGCCGTTTTTCACACCGATTAATGACATACCCATAGCTTGGATATTCGACCCACCGAGCGACACGCTTATCAAGGAGTTCTATTAATGGCAGCTGCGCTACAGATTATTGCGCTTGAAGGTTTCCCGCTGGTACAGGCAGGTGAACCCTTACTGCCATTAATCAGCGAAACTTTAAAACAAAACAACTTATCCTTACAGACCGGCGACGTCCTGGTATTGGCACAAAAAATTGTTTCTAAGTCTGAGAATCGCTTTGCCCGACTCTCTGAAACCGAGGCGTCAAAAGAGGCCGAATCCTTAGCGCAGCAATGCGCAAAAGACCCACGCATGGTACAACTGGTGCTCAATGAGTCAAGCCAGGTTATTCGAGCCAAACCAGGCGTTTTAATCGTCCGTCACAAACTGGGGCACGTCATGGCTAACGCCGGACTGGATCAATCCAATATTGGCAACGACAGCAACCTGTTTTTAATGCTACCAAAAGATCCTGACGCCAGCGCGCAAAAACTGAAATCAGAGGTTGCTACACAATTAAGCGCCGATATCGGCGTGTTGATTTGTGACAGCTTTGGCCGACCTTGGCGAATGGGAACAACCGGCGTTTGCATCGGCTGTGCTGGCATCGCTGCCATACAAGATCAGCGCGGAGAGTTCGATTTGTTTGGCAAAGAGCTCCAGGTAACCATGCCCGCCAAAGGTGATGAAATCGCCGCAGCGGCCTCATTGGTAATGGGCGAAGCCGCCGAAGGCACACCGATCGTACTGATTCGAGGCCTAAAAATTTCAGGTACTGGTCAAACCAGTGACCTGATTCGTCCACTTGAAGAAGATCTGTTTACCTGATCACTCCAGACAACCCGTGAATCAATAGGAATTTATTACATCCATGAATTGGCCCAAAGAAAAAAAAGTACTCGCATTATGTGGCGGCGTTGGCGGTGCGAAACTCGCGTTGGGTTTGACTAAAGTACTCCCGCCCGAGCAGCTTTCGATTGCCGTCAACACTGCCGATGACTTTGACCATCTTGGACTGCGAATCTGTCCTGACTTGGATACCGTCACCTATACTCTGGCAGAAGTAAACAATCGTGAAACGGGCTGGGGTCGCGCTGACGAATCATGGCATTGTATGGAGGCACTCGCGGAGCTTGGTGGAGAAACCTGGTTTAAATTGGGTGATCGGGATATAGCAACACACCTGTTTCGCCGATCCCAGCTGAATCAAGGGTTGAGCGTCAGTCAGGTCACCGCGAATCTATGTCAGAATCTTGGCATTGCGCATTCGGTGTTTCCGATGAGCGACGACCCGGTAGGTACAGAAGTTAAAACTGATAATGGCTGGCTTAATTTTCAACACTACTTTGTGCAACAGCAATGCCGGCCCAAAATAAACGAAATTCGTTTTGTTGGAGCGGAAGTTGCTCAGCCCAGCCCCAAATTCAAAGCCGCTTTAAAAGATAGTAATTTAGGCTGTGTCATTATTTGCCCATCAAACCCGTTCCTGAGTATCGACCCCGTTCTCGCCGTTTGCGGAATCAGAAAACTGCTAACCGAAATAGACGCACCAGTAATAGCAGTTTCACCCGTCATCGGCGGCAAAGCCGTCAAAGGTCCAACCGCCAAAATCATGCAAGAACTGGCACTCGAAATAACACCCAACACTGTGGTTTCTCATTATGCCGACTTTCTCTCCGGGTTCGTGCTAGACAGCCAGGATGCAGAACAACAAAATAGGCTGCCCGCTTCTATCACCGTTCAAGTCTGCAATACCTTGATGATTTCTTTGCAAGATCGTATCGACTTAGCCAAAGAGTGCTTACTGTTAGCACAGCGAATAGGCTAACGACATGACATTATGGGCCATAGTGCCACTCAAAATTGTCACCTCCAGCAAGCAACGCCTGGCAAATGTACTCACCAACAAGCAGCGTATTCAGCTTACTCTAGCGATGGCAGAGGACGTGCTTACGATATTGCAGAGCTGTCAAAACATTGATCATATTGTTTTGGTTTCAGGTGATGCAGTTGCCGCTAAACTATGCATGAAAACCAACGCACAATGGCTAAAGCCCAGCAACCAGGAAGGACTAAATAGCGACTTAGCATTTGCCTGTCATTATGCAGAGCAGCAGGGCGCCAGTAGCTGCTTAATACTGCACGCAGATTTACCGCTGCTAAACAGCAAAAGAGTCGATGAGCTGATTGAGCAAGCACAGAAAAAAGCTTTACAGCATAAAAATATGCTGGCAGTAGTGCCCTGCAAAGAAGGGTCTGGGAGTAACCTAGTGTACGCGCCGCTGCCCTTCCCGGTTAAATTTGTCTATGGCAAAAACAGCTTCCCTCAGTTCAAACAGCTGGCAATGGCAGCAGACATCCCCTTCCACACCCTGGCAATGGAAGATGGTGATTTAGATATCGACATACCGGCAGATTTAAAAAGTTTGGAGCAACGTATCAACAGATTGGATAGTTCTAGCGCTAAAACCACACGCCGTGTCCTTGCGGAAATCACCGCCAAAACGGTCAGCTAGATTTAACCATTTTCACTATTAATGATTTGTGCAAAAACTATCTATGACGCTACCCTCCCAATTATTGGCTTAACGACCCTAAACGACTCCACCCCCCCCGGCAGGTATGTCTGTGTTTTTTACAACTAAAGGTGTTTTAAGCCTAAAATAAGACGCAAGTAATTGATTAAAAAAGATTATTTTGGTTGGCCCGAATATTGCCTTTGTATCCCCCAAATCCTATGTACCTCAACAACCGAACAACGGATAATATGCATGAAAAAATTTGTTCTTTATTGCAGTCTATGTGTCTTAGCCATTTCAATGCACACCCATGCGGCCTTAATGGAAGTTACCATTTCCGGTAACGTCCAAGCCAATCAAACTATTAACAACATTTGCCGAACACAAGGGTTTAATGTCTGCCACTATTTCCCACTGGGGGACGCCATCAGTATGTCGTTCGTTTATGATGATCAAACCCCGCAGGCCTATGTTCAAAACGGCACCAGCGCATTCTACGATAATGCCATCAAGTCGATTTCCTTTAATTCAACACATGTCGCTTATTCCGGTTCCGACAGCGGCAGCTTTGGTCAGTTTATCGTGCGCAACGCAATCAAAGATGGCTTAACCTTCAGGCTATGGGAGCCGACTCAAAATAGGTTTGCCTATGCTTCGGCCAACGCGATGGACTTAACTACCCTGCAGACCGAAGTGGCACACGCTACAGATGACGTTTACGGTGATATTGAAATAAATGCAATACTTGTTAACCTAACCGCACTCAGTGGCACCCTATTTAACTCGCTGGCAATGACTACCAGCTTTAACCTCAGCGATTTTGACGACCCTGTCAATACCAATTGGGGCTTTAATGTCAGAAGTTCAAGTGGCTTTGGAGGTAGTGTTGGTGTTGGTATTAGCAGTGTTTCCGTCAGCGTACTAGGCGCTAAAGAGGGTTCGCCATCGACCGTTCCAGCACCCATGACTTTGGTTCTGATGCTTTCTGGTTTAGCGTTATTAGTTCGCACAACGCAACGAAAAACCTAATCAGCAAGACACGACCACCTCTTGTCGATAGATATTAAGAAACTACTGATTTTTGTTGCTCACCAGATAAAGCCAAAGGTAACCGCTCAAACCGGCAATTAGGGATGCACCTAAAATGCCGGTTTTCGCCATCAACAATAGATCAGGTTGTGCTTCAAATGCCAGTTGCGCGACAAATATGGACATAGTGAACCCTATCCCTGCCAGTAGTGATACCCCGGCAATTTGACTGAAACGGGTATCCTTGGGCAATACTGCCAAGTTTAATTTTAGCAACAACCAGCTGGCACCAGTGATGCCAACAAATTTGCCAACCAGCAAACCTAATGACACACCGAGCATCACCGGATGCTTAAATGTTTCACTCAAGGCTGAAAAGTCAATCGGAATAGCGGCGTTGACTAAGGCAAAGACAGGGATAATCAGATAGGCCACCGGCATATGCCAAGTGTGTTCAAGTTTTTGCAACGGTGCTTCAACGCTATGTACGCCATTTTCTAAGGTCTGAACTACCGCACGCAGCTTATCGTTAGTCATAATACTTTTACCGGGTTCATGGCTCGCATCGAATTTTTGCATCAGGTCTTTCATATGCTGGCTAAAGCGCTCCGGGTTAAATTTGGGAACCGCTGGTACCGTTAAAGCACCTAAAATACCTGCTAATGTGGCATGCACCCCTGACAGTAATAAAGCGTACCACAGAAAAACTGCGACGCCGAAATAGGGTAGTGTTTTACGGATTCCCAGAAGATTAAAAATCAATAACAGGGCAAACAAGCCCGCGCCATAGAGAAGAGGTTCGAGGGCTATAGTGTCCGTATAAAAGAAAGCAATCACCATCACCGCGCCCAAGTCATCGACAATAGCCAGCGCCACTAAAAAAGTAATCAGCGCTTTGGGGACGCGACTGGCCAGCAACGCGAGAGCACCGATAGCGAAAGCGATATCCGTAGCCATCGGGATACCCCAGCCACGTGCCTCATCATCATGCGGATTAATAACCAAATAGATGACGGCTGGAACCAACATCCCACCAATTGCCGCGCCAATGGGAAGCACTGCGTTTTTAAGCTTAGCTAACTCGCCAACTAAGATTTCACGTTTTAACTCCAAACCCACTACAAAGAAAAATATCGCCATAAGAGCGTCATTAATCCAATGATGGAGAGTCATTTTAATTTGCCAGGCACCAACACCCAGACTGATAGGGGTGTGGGTTAGGTGCTGGTAGGCTTCAGCCAAGGGTCCGTTTGCCAGCACCATCGCGATGAGCGCTGTTACCATCAACAGCATACCGCTGGTGGTTTGGCGATGAATAAATTCTTCAAAAGGCGTGAGAATTTTGTCGAAACTTTTTTCCCAAGGCGCTTGGTATTCACCTAGGCGATTTGGTTGACCTTTGGTCACTTCGTCAGTCATGCGAGATTCTCTATAAAGCGGTTTTATTACAAACGAAAAATATTACGGCTCAGCAATACAGTGGCTAGGCTATACCGAAGAGAGTGTAACAACTAATAGGCTGTTGAAAAACGTTATGAACGTACTCACTGTATTAGCCATTAAAAATATCGGTGATTTCTTGTAACGTCACAGCAGGAGGATTGGGCAAATCTGGCGTTTGCTTCCGAACTATGTCCGTTACCCATTGCGGGTAAATTCGGTACATAAATTTAGTACTGACGGTGATTGGGTATTGAGTATCATCCGGTAGTTGAAAAATTTCATCTCGATAGCCATCGGCCGGTATGCGTGTATCGCTGAGTAATTTAGCATAGCGCCAGAACAGCAACCCAACCGGCTTGCCTTGTTCGTCACCGAACTCCTTCATAAACACCCGTGCCTTTGGCTCCAGGTTGCCTGCTTTATCCAGCATTCCAGAAGATAATATCTCACGACCTACCGCATCAATAACTTTTACTTGCAACCAGAATTGACGGAAATCCGCCACCCCGGTCGGCAACGCGTGCCCAGCACCTTTATTCGTTACTCGTACCTTAAGTTGATTGGGCGCAGATAGATGTTGCTCTATCTGTCCTGCTGAACGCAATAGTTCCAGGCTCATACGTTCCAACTCTTTATTACGCAACCCCACCAAATGATGGTTCGCGCCAGTAAACTGGTGCGTCACGACATTTTTTTTGACGGGGCCACGCAGTGTGGAGCGCCCTGGAATAGCCTCCCCGATGCGGGCGATATCTGCATGCATGTGGCAGTCGATGCAGGTACGATTTTTTGTCGGATCATCCGGGCTATTGAAGGAAGATTGCTCCCACTCGTTATAAGTATCAACAATCAATGCGCCGCTACCAGGGGCAAACTCATTGTGGCAGGTTTTGCAGAGCTGTGGATCGGTATAGAAAGACTGTGAATAGGAGCGTTTGTGAACTTCCGGTTTGGCATTGATCAGACGACTGGAAAGCCATTGCAGCATATCGGAATCGGTATTTTCTTCGCCGACATAACGCTCTCTATCCTTGAGATTTACGGTATAGGACGCATTACCCCCAGCATCCTCAATATCGGTGATGCGGTGACAAAACAGACAGCCAGTGCCCTCGTCGATATCGGGCTGCTTCTCTGCCAATGCTTGGTATAAGGAAGCACCCTGCCGCTCAAACATATGTCCTTTGGCATCCAAATTAAGTTTACCCGTCAGAAGGTTTTGCGGCGCATGGCAGCCAATACACCAGGTTTTAAATGTTTCTCCTTCCGCTTCGCCTGCCGCCTCTAGCACCGCTTTGAAGTAAGGATTTGATTCCCCCATCAGGCGGTGATTGGAATCTGCCCACTGTTCGAACATCTCTTGGTGACACTCTGCGCAGCTTGCCGAATTACGCCACTCTTTGGGGTGTGTCAGCTGTTGTCCTTCTAACCGCAACCAAGTGGCCATATAGGGAAGGTTATGCGGCTGCGTGACGAACGCATAAAGGTCGCTCATTGCCTTTCGCACGGGTTCAGGTGGGCTGGCAGAATCAACTCGGAGCGCGCCATCGCGGTCATCCTCACCCAAGCCGCCCTGAGTCTTCTGAATAATGTTAATAAAGTCGGCGATGGGGCTACCACTCACCATGTACTTTAAACCGGGATGGCCTGATCGTGCATCCTGTTTTTTGTCTTGGCTATGTTCTTCCACCAAGTATTTATTGTGGAAATTAAAGCCGTCTAAATGGCAGCTATTACAGCTCATCCAGAAGTCACCCGCGATCGGATATTCGACGTTGGCATCCGTACGCGCTGACTGAAACAGTGCCCGTCCGCGCTGTAGTGCGCCAGCGACGACCTCAGAGGTATTCGCCCATTCGGCCTGAGCTAACTTAACCCTAGCAAAGGCTTTATCACCGCCTCTGTCAAACAGCGAGATTGTCTGATCAATCGCATTTTGCACCCAGAGCCTATCACCATCAAGCAACAAGCCGCGAGGATTTTGTCCAGGGGTATGCCGATAAATCTGTGATGCTTTCGCCCCACCCTGCTGCTTTTTACGGCGATGCCGTTTGCTCTTAGATTTACCCGAACGAGAACGGTCAAATACCATTAAATCATCAGAACCCGCCAAGGTGATATAGACCTTCGCGCCGGAAGCTGAGAACTCCGCATCATGCGGATTAGAGACAATACGGGTGCGGCTGGCGGTATCAATAATATTGATAGTTTTGAACAGCTGTTTACGCTGTTCAACCAGCTCATGCTCGTCACCGGGGGTCAGATCGATTAGCGACACCGCCGGGAATACGGTAGATTGAAACTGAAACTCGTGGTCAAAATTCCACAGCACATGCGGCAACCAGGCTTCCTCGCCATCGGGGCTGATCGCGATATCGTCTAACAATCGGGGCCGTCCTTGCGACTCAAACTCATCGTCGGTATCACTTTCTGCCAGCTTGATAGTTCTCAACAGCAATACCTGCTTAGATCGAACATCATAAATTGACAACTCTCCAGTCATCGAATGAGTCACCAGTAACCGGCCGTCCTCGGTGAGCGCTAAACCTCGCGGGGTTTCCGCCGTATCAATACGCGCAACTATTTCCCCCTGCTCAATCGCAATGAGCTGAGCATCCTCAGTGAGCGCCACCCAAAAGCGATCATGCTGGGCTTGATAAACCGCGCCAAATGGCCGTTTACCCACCTCCAAAGTTTTCAGCACTGACCAGTTTGCAAGATCGACGATAACAACAGAACCGGCAAGGTAATCAGTCGCCAACAGAGTCTGTGCCGAGGGGTTGAGCGCCAACCGTCGAATATCTTTACCCAGCGTGAGTTCGCGACGGGCTTGCGCGGTCCCCGTCTCCCCACGGTCAATGCGGGTGACAGAGCCTTGCCAAAAATTCGCGCTATAGAGGGTTTTGCGATCAGGAGACCATTGTAAGCTGGAGCTAGCTTGAGCAGCCATAAGGGGTACACTGGCAATAAAGCTGCCAACCAAGAGGCTGAATAACACCAGCAACCGAGGCTGTAGCATCGATCAGCTCCCCTTTAAGGCCGACTGGCGCGAACTAAATTTGAAACGTTTGAGCACAGTATAGCGCCAGGCGTGGCGTAGCATTAGCGGCCCCATGAGCAGCCCTGTCAGCCAATGTATATCACTGACCCAATGGCTAAGATCGTTACCTGTGGCACCCCAAAAGGCCAGAATAAAACCCGTGATAAAACAGATCAGCAAGAGCCAATCCAAGATTTGACCCGTGACCCGTAAAAATTGCTTATCACTACAAACCAGTAGCTTTCTGTGCGTCCACCAAAAAACTCCTGTGGTCAGCGGAAATATGATAAGACCCGCAGCGACATGGAGAATTAATGACCACCGAAAAACAGGCCAGCCAATAGGCAAACGCTCCCACAAAAATAAACCACTGACGAATAATAATAAGACGACCCATTCAGCCGCCGCATGATGATAGGCCTGCCAACGCAGGTAGCGGCTCAGCAGATGACGAGCGCCATTGCCTTGCTCAGTAGAAAAATCAGCTGTCTGAACAGTCATGGGGAGAAATCAAAACCCTAAAAGTGACGACCTGATATTCTATCGACAATGAGAATCGCTATCAATTGCATTGCCAAACAGAAACAACCTTCCCTGATCGAGATCAAACCACGGCCTGTTATTCTCATTGGATTGGCAGATTTTGCTAGGCGAAAACCCAATCGATGGCTTTTCGCCTAAGCTCCAGACTAATGCGCAGTTAGACTCACTTTATTCGCCATGACCGGTGCGTAGCCTGCACCAATAATCGATTTCACTCCATCAGCGTCGGAATCCGTCACAGTACTATCAGCCAACCTGTTCTCACCGGTATCCGTATCAGGCTCAGCTAACTGCAAGGCACCATTGACGGTGATCTTAAACCAGCTCACATAACGGTTTGCCAAATGGCTTAGTTCCAAGGCTGGTTCGTGCTCACCTTCCTGGTTGGCCAAATGTAACATTATTTCCCGCAACGCGCCCGAGGTGGCGGCCGCTGTCCAGGGGGTGTAAACCGCATTGGTGCCAGGCTTGTCCGACCAGGTACCCAACGCCGGATCAAACATTTGTTTTTCTAGCGCCAGAAAAATCTTTTTTGCAGCAACCAAATAAGTGTCATTGTTAGTCGCCATTCCTGCCGCAATCAGTCCACGGACCGCTGCAAACTGCGAAACTAGGGACTGCCTTCCCTGGGCCGGTTTGCCAACCGCAAGCCTGTCAAAAACCAACCCATTGGCACCTATCGCGTTTTTCAGCAGATAATCGGCCTGCACACCAATCAGCTCCAGCGCGCGTTGACCAACTGCCGTATGCAAATTAACATCTCCGCCCTCGGCAGAGGCGTAGCCCACCGGCAATGCATCCTGCGCACGCTGAAAGATAGCAAGTGCGGCTATCGCGTAGCTGGCATCAAAAGTAGTTACACTCTCACCGAGTTTGCCGGGATGATAATCATCAACCAAAGTGCCTGCTTTAGCATTAAAGTGTAAGGCGTCCAGATTCTTAAACAGCAGATTGCTTAGATTTGCTGCCAGAGAAAAACCATCCAGTCCAACCAGGTTGTTAGTCAAATCAGCATCCCTGTTCGCTGTCGGTGCCGACATGAAGGGTGCACCATCGAATACTGCCAAAAATGACGGGTTCTGTGCGGTATTGCCCTCACGCTGATCAGTAAAGGCAAAAAACTCACTGGTTGGCCAAAGCAACATCCAGGTATCACGCAAGGTCGAACGAGCATCAACCACCTTCAGCTTACCCAGCGCATTGACGCCATTTTTATTAATTTCCTCCACCGCCACCTGATGAGCGAACCAGACTGGCTGCTTACGCGGATCATAATTCGGGGTGATTGCCGCGCCCAGCTGTTTGCCGTTATAGCCGAGTTGTTGTTGCAGGATGATCATCTTGTCGAGCGAAATTTCAGTTAACAACATGCCTTGAAATCCATCTGCGGCGGAAACACCCAAACTGTGTTTACCATCTTGATCCATCACGGCAGATTCAGCGCTAACTTCTTCATCAGTTTCAGTTTCATGCATGCCACCGAGGAAATCCTGTGACCACATCACTTCCTTTAACAAGATACCGCCGAGCGCGGCCGGATTAATCGTTCTCGAAAAACTCGCACGATCCCAATTTAGATTCTGGTAGTCACTGAGATAGCCGTTCACTCTTGTCGTTTGCTGTCCCTGTTCACCTTGCTCGTTAATAACGTCAATGACTTCTCCCTCAGTGGTATTTACCTGTCCCAAATTCAAACGCGGCATACCTGACTGATAGGGCAAAGATAGCGGATACATGTTTTGCGGAATATCCTGCACTGGAAAACCTACGGCTTGTGCTAGCGCAGCATAACGCTGATGCAATCCCGCCAACCCCTTTCCACGCGCAGTATTGATAGGCCCGTTGACCAAATGCGGCCCCATTTGCGACTGATAATTCAATGCGTACATTGCTTCTTCTGAATATTCATAGCTCTCAATACCAGCCGTATAATCGAAACGTGTGGGCTGATTTAAAGCATTCGGGTCCAAAACATCCAAATCCAAACCCAAGGACTCAGCCAGCGGCTCGCCCGATAGCTCAAATTCTGTATAGGCTAAAAAATTACCAGCCGGGTCGTGTGACGCATCCAGCACTTTTATCTGCCGCTCAGCATGGGCATGGTTTGCTATTGATACCGCTGCAAGCAGCGCACTAACTATAAAAGTTCTCATAAAATCTCCATTGTTAATTAAGACCACCCCGTGACGTGCAGCCTGGCAGAATAGGGCCAAAGGCTTTCTTCAACTAAGGATAAGCATGACAAAACAATCGTATGCAACGCTTACATTCAACAAATGATAATAATTATCATTTGTATTATCAACAAAAATATTAGTTAAGTTTCGAATGGAACCACACAATCTGTGTGGTACAGAAGGCTCATAATATAATTTCGGTAGGTCGACAAGATATTCTTTCTATTTATGAATATCATGGAAACAAGTCATTATAATTATTTCATTACCTGCACTATACTACAGGCATATTAGTACAGACATTGTTTGGAATAACAGTGTTAACAGCAGTTTTAACAACAGGAGTTGTTTGCCATGATTATGTCCATAATGATCCCCGTAACTATCGCCTTTTTTGCGGCGCTAGCCTACGAGGATTGCTAGGAAGTTTTCAAGAAATTCATACCCCCCCTAAATTTAGCCCACCTCAGTGTGGGCTTTTTTTTGCCTATAAAGCCTACGAATTTGCCTCGACTATTTCCACATTCAGGCTCGAAGAGCTTTCAAGTTCTTTTTTCTGCTGAAAACAACCTTTGACTAAAAAAAGTACCAGAGGAATAACACCACCGAAGACAAACAGTAACCCGCCCAGAATACGCGCCCACGTCAGCATCTGAAACGTACTGCCTTGAATATATTCTTCAGCACGCGCATACCAAAATCCATGTTCCATCACCGCCGCGAATTGGTGGAAGCCGACCGGGAACAAGTCCAGCACCAACATGAGTACCAAACCGAGATTCAGACTCCAGAAAATTCGTTTGAATAACACATCGTTCCAAGCCGAAGCATTGACTAAATAACGTGAACAGAAGATTAGTGTAGCAATCGACAGATTACCGTAAACCCCCATAAATGCCGCGTGCCCATGATTGACCGTCAAATAGGTGCCGTGCTCATAGTAATTGACGATAGGCAGGTTAATCAGAAAACCAAACACACCGGCCCCCAGAAAATTCCAAAAATTCACGCCAAGCAAAAACAGAAATGCCGATGACTGTGCGAAACTGCGAGCACACTCTACCCTTGGCACCCCCGCTCTGACCAGCGCTTCAGCTGGTAACTTACGAAACTGCCAAGCTTCCAGCGTTAAGAGTATCAGTGGCACCACCTGTAACGTAGAAAACACACTGCCAACAGCTAAGGTCGCAACCGGTTTGGCATTCCAATAAAAGTTATGACTCAGACCCAACAGTCCCGAACCAAGAAAGAGCAAGGTCGCAATATAAACTACCCGTGCTGCGCCTTGATGGCTAACGAAGCCCATGAGATACATAAAATAGGCCACCAAAATAGTCGCGAATACTTCGAAGAAGGCTTCCACCCACATATGCACAACCGCCCAGCGCCAAAAATCAGCGATAGCGAAATTAGTCTCGGGTTGAGCGATAAAGCCGGAAATGAACAGTAGCGAAACGGCAATCACGCAGTACAGCAACCAGTTAGGCAGCGCCCAAGGACGTTCACGCCGCCAGGTAAGGCGTAGATTACGCCAAAGAATAATCGCCCACAGCACAAAAACCAACATCAAAAGGCCTTGCCATAGCTTGCCCATTTCAACAAATTCCCAGCCCTGATTGCCGAGAAAATTCCACCATTCTCCGAGCACACCCAGCGGCCCCAGAACAACACCAATCAGGCTACCTGTCACCATGAACACCAGCAGCCAGAACAACAGGTTAACCAGCTGTACTTGACCAGGTGGAGTACTTTTCGTCACCGTTGAAATGACAAAGATCGAGCCGCCAATCCAGCAGGCTGAAACCCACAACAGCGCCAACTGTAAATGCCAACCACGTGCAGCAGCCAAGGAAAAGTATTCGGAAACATTCACACCCAGCAGATAATTCAAACCAAGAAAATTATGTGCCGTCATTACGCCGGCAAATACCTGTAGCAGAAAAAGCAGTCCGGCCACGACAAAAAACTTATAGGTGGTTCGCTGTAATTCAGAGGGTGCAAAGTTCTCAACATCGGCAATCACCACCGGGGCCGCATCTTTGCTCTTGCCCTTCCAACCAACTAATTGTGCGAAACGGCCGTGCAGGAACAATACCGCCCCTAGACCGATGAACAGACCCAGAATGGCGACCAAACTCCAGAGCAATACTTGCTTGGGCGGCACATTCCCAGCCGCCTCGTCGTAGGGCCAGTTATTGGTATAGCTATACTCATGGCCGGGTCGCTTGGCGACACAAACCCAAGCGCCCCAAAAGAAAAAGTCACTCAGATCATTTAGTTCATCATCACTTAATCGAGAAACCGCAGGTAGAACTCGAGCGACATCGGTTCTGACCCAATTGCGGTAATACGTGCGCAATCGCTGCACCGCAAAAACTTGGCTATCGCTCAGCACAATGTGATCCAGCACTTCATCGTACCCATTCTGCTTGAGTTCAGTTTGCACCCGCGCCACCACGGCATCTTTGGCGTACGGGTTTTGTTGATCTGCATCGGGCAGATAAAAATCAACCATCGCATCTGATAAACGGTGTAATGCGTCGGCGGTAAAATCTGGCCCTCTGCCCGCCCCATCGCCAAACATACTGCCGTAATCCATCAAGGCATTACTCAGAAATACCAGCTGCCCTCGCACAATCGCATCGCCACTAATTTCAACGTCGCCGGAAGCTGTCACAAAATCAACACGCGGAGGAGCATCGCTGTAGGTATGGCTACCGACAAAGAGCAAACTCCCCAGCCCCGTCAGCATAACCAGCGATAGCGGCAACCACCAGTTTTGCGGTTTCATCACCCAACGTTGCCACCAGTCACTTGGAGACAGCGACGACTGCGATTCAAACATTATTTCCCCCTGGACAGACGATGTCTTCGATTTGATCATAATAGCTCGTTCGTGCTATTTTCTGCGCGATCCTATCACTTTAAAAAAAGGCGCTCATTGATTCACATCAGCAACCTAAGATTGATAACATAGCTCTTCGATTTGAATCGCTTTGCACCAAAAGCCTGCGGCAATACTGCTGTTTGATTATCATTATTTCGGAGTCCCATCGATGAAACTGGAAACCCTTGCTATCCACGGCGGTTTTAAACAAGACCCTACAACGAACGCCGTTGCTGTACCCATCTACCAAACAACGTCCTATGCTTTTGACGACACTCAACATGGCGCAGACCTGTTCAACCTAAAGGTGCAAGGCAATATCTACACGCGCATCATGAATCCGACCTGGGCCGTGTTAGAGGAGCGGGTGACGCAGATGGAAGGCGGCATCGGTTCGTTAGCCATGGCCTCAGGGATGGCGGCCATTACCGCTGCGATCCAGGCCATTGCCCGCACCGGCGATAACTTTGTCAGCGTCAGTCAGCTTTATGGTGGCACTTACAACCTGTTTGCCCACACCATGCCAGCCATGGGTATTGAAGTAAGAATGGCTTCGGGAGATGATCTGGCAGCACTGGAATCAAAATTTGATGACAAAACCAAGGCGCTGTTTTGTGAGTCCATCGGCAACCCGGCGGGCAATATTGTCGACCTAAAAGCCCTGGCTGATATAGCCCACAAATATAATGTGCCATTGATCGTCGATAACACCGTAGCCACACCCATGTTGTGTCGCCCTTTTGAGCATGGCGCCGACATCATTGTGCATTCGCTTACAAAGTACATGGGTGGGCACGGCACCAGTGTCGGCGGTATTATTGTCGACTCCGGAAAATTCCCCTGGAAAGATAACCCGCGCTTCCCGCAATTCAACGAACCCGACCCCTCTTACCACGGCGTGGTATATACCGAAGCCTTGGGTGATGCTGCTTTCATCGGTCGCTGTCGCGTAGTGCCGTTGCGTAACATGGGGGCTGCGCTGTCGCCCTTTAACGCTTTTTTGATTTTACAGGGCATCGAAACACTGGCACTACGTATGGAGCGGCACTGTGAAAATGCCCAAAAGGTCGCCGAATACCTGCATCAGCACCCACAGATAAACTGGGTGAGCTATGGCGGCCTCGCAGACAGCAAGTACTATGAGCTGGCAAAAACCTATATGAACGGCAAGCCTTCCGCAATCCTCAGCTTTGGTATCAAAGGTGGATTTGATGCAGGCGCTCGCTTTATCGATGCACTACAGGTCATCAAGCGACTGGTGAATATTGGTGACGCCAAATCTCTCGCCTGTCATCCCGCCTCCACCACACACCGCCAACTCGGCGAAGAGGAGTTGAAAACTGCGGGGGTCAGCCAGGATATGGTGCGCCTGTCTATCGGCATCGAAAATGTAGAGGATATTATTGCCGACATTGAGCAGTCATTGGCGGCCGCAAAATAGTACCTTCGTGAATGCCCTCTCCGTTTTGGGGAGGGTATTTATTCATCTAGAGAACCAAGTTTAGGATTAAATCTCTTCTCCTTAGAGAGCGCCCAAGAGCATAATAAAAGGCTAGGATGAGGGATTGGCTCAAAGTCCAATTCCAAATATTCTCAAACCTTAGAGTGAGTCAAAACCTTAATTCTCTGCAACTAGTTTTTATATAATTAACCGAAGGGTTGTCTTTTAAAATAAATGCCCCCTTTATTCTTTTTTTCTTTTTCCGAACCGCAAGGTTGTCAGTTTTTTTACAGCAGCATATACACATCCCTCGTAACCAACTGAATTTATACATTTAATTACAAATGGAACGATAATTGCTAAATTTTTTGTATCCTTATTTCCTAAGGGCTGATCAAAATGAAAAAACTGATTACATCACTCCTATTAGTTGTACTCGCTTCTTCCGCGAATGCCACAGTGATTTACTCCGGCAATTTCTCGGGCTCCAATACTACATCCAGTAGCGCAGTTCAAAGTCTTTCTGGATCATGGAGTTTCGAGTTTGACGAGAATCTCGTCATGCCTTCTGCATCATTCCAGATCCTTTATGGTGCAATGACATCGTTATCTTTGACCCCTGATCCTCTTGGTGCGACAAGTTTTAACACGTCAAACACATCCGCTCTTCTATTGTTCGTTAGTGGCGCGCTGAATAACATAAATATCTATGGTCGAGTTGGTGGCAACAGTCTTGAGCTGACGGCCGACGATTTCTATGTTGATTACAATGTAAACACCGGCAATACAAATCAGGTTCGCTGGAGTTTGGCGAGCGAACCTAATGATTCGGTTTTAGCATCTAGGGACACACTTGCGGGAAGTTTTAGTATATCCTCGGCTTCAGTTCCATCACCGTCTACGATGTGGCTGTTTGCTGTGGGTTATGTTGCCGCTAGCTTCAAGCGTCGTAAGCACCGAAACGATGGAATCAGGGAGTAGGTCTTGCTTTTTGCCCATCGGATATAGGGGCTAACAACCGCCTTCTTTTGATTGTCCCAATACTATGTACGTCCAAGTATGTGCGTAGCAATTTGTTAATCGACATTTGAAGTCAGTGTAAAAACTCCTGCCAGTTGGGCAAAAGGCAAGACCCGACCCTCATACCCTTGACTCTCATGCTCTCTCTCACAAAAACCTCCTTGAAAGATGATGGCTCGATAAAAGCCTAACAGGGCTGTAGAAAAACCTAGATTTCTGGTGACATGTTTACTTCATTATTGACGGGCATGTATCAGAGTCCGTGGCGTTAAGTAAACTGTCCTCGCAACTCAATCTATGAAAAAATAGTCAGGATGTTACTGCTAATCATTTTTATCCTCATTGCTGTGGTTTGCTCTTTTTTGTGCTCCATTGCGGAAGCGGTATTGCTGAGCATTCCCACTTCATACATCGTCAACGCCGAACAGCAAGGTAAGGCTTCTGGTCCGCTACTGCGCGCATTAAAAGACGATATCAATAGCCCCTTGGCAGTCATTCTTACCCTCAACACCATCGCCCATACCATGGGGGCAGCAGGTGCGGGCGCTCAAGTGGTGGCCGTATTTGGCAATGTCTATTTAGGCATTTTTTCCGCAGTACTCACCTTCGTTATTCTAGTTTTTTCTGAAATTATACCCAAGGCGTTAGGAGCGCATTATTGGCGCCAGCTCGCGCCTATCACTGGCCATACTCTAAACTTCTTTATCCGCGTCCTTTTTCCCTTCGTTTGGCTCTCCAATAAGATTACTCGTGGCGTAGCGAATGAACCAACACTGCAAGGTTTTAGTCGCCAGGAATTTCAAGCCATGGCGGAGCTCGGCGAGCAGGAAGGACAGCTGGACAAGCATGAGTCTATCGTCCTTAAAAACCTGTTTCGACTACGCGAAGTTCAGGTACGCAGCGTTATGACACCACGTTCAGTCGTCTTCGCGGTGCAGGAAGATATTGCAGTTGCAGATTTTCTCGACAAATACAGCCGCCGCGTATTTTCGCGCATCCCTATCTATTCAGACCCGGAGAAAATGACTGGTTTTGTACTGCGCAATGATCTCCTAGTGGCGCAAAGCGAAGGGCAAAGCCAGCGACCGCTTTCAGCATTTCGCCGTGAACTGCACGCGATATTGGACGCCTCCTCCCTACTACAAGCCTTCGACACTTTTGTCAGTACCAGTGTACAAATCCTTCTTGTGGTGAACGAGTACGGCGACACACAGGGCATCCTGACGCTGGAGGATGTACTGGAAAGCCTGCTTGGCCTGCAAATCATGGACGAACTGGATAGGGTAGAAAATATGCAGGTGTTGGCGCGTCGCTTGGGTGCGATGAGGCGTAAAAAAATGGGCTTGGATCAGGATCTACCTGAAACAAAATAAATCATCGGCAGCATTTCGAGAGAAGGTGATTGGGAAAATACTCCACTATGCTGCTTTGTTCTAGAGAAATAATCTACCAAAACAAAATGTTTCCCGAAACGACCTTACCGCATTAATCCCGCAAATACAAAAACCAGTAAATCATCGCCACAAACAGGCTACCGCCAACGATATTACCCAGCGTTACCGGCAGTAGGTTGTTCAACAGGAAGTTGGAAAGGCTGAGGCTCGTAATGTCTAAACCCGGCTTGATTTGCTCGGCGAGTTGCACCACTTGCGGCTCTAACTGCGCCAGCATTCCGGCTGGAACAAAGTACATATTTGCCACTGAATGTTCAAAACCCAGAGCAACAAACGCCGTAATGGGGAACAGGATTGCCAGAATTTTATCGGTGACACTGCGTCCGGCAAAACATAGCCAGACCGCCAGACATACCAGAATATTGCACAAAACCCCTCTGCTGAAGGCTTCTAAAAAACTGAGGTTTAGTTTGGACTCTGCGATGATCAATGCTTTAGCACCAACTGCTCCTGCGCCAGTCAGCCAATGTCCGCTCAGGTAAATCAACACGACCAAGCCAAGCGCACCGATAAAATTACCGACAAAAACGATAGACCAGTTTTTCATCAACTGAGTGAAGGTAATCTTTTTGTCCATGTAGGCCATCACCAGCAAGTTGTTGCCGGTAAATAGCTCGGCACCGGCTACCACCACCAGGATTAATCCCAAACAGAAGGATAAACCGCCGACCAGACGCATGAGTCCCTGATTGACCGCTATCGAAACATCATAGGTAACCAGTGTGAAAAATGTCGCGCCTAACCCAATAAAAGCACCCGCTAACAGCGCCAGCACAAATACCCGCAACGGGTCAGTCATGCTTTTGCTGATGCAAATTGTTTCAACACGGGCGGCAATTTCTTTGGGCGTATAAGCTTCTACGGCAAATTTATCCATGTTCGCAAATTCCCCTTGAGTGAGCTCGATGCTACGCCGCCATCATAACCGGACTCCGCTCAGCGTGCACCCAAATTCCCCTCACCCTGCCCCTCTCCCAAAGGGGGTGGGGATTTAATGGCTTCCAGTGCTTCGCTTTGCTGCAACCACTGGTCTTCGAGCTGCTCTGTTTGCTCGCGCAATTGACCCTGCCTTTGCAGCAGGCTTCGTAATTCGTCTTTACCGGAATCTTGGTACAGATCGGTGTCATGTAATCGCGTTTCGATGGCGGCTAGTTCTTTTTCATTATTGGCTATTTGTTGCTCGAGCTTTTTGATTGCCTGCGTGAGTGGTTTTAGCTGTTCACGCTGGGCCGCAGCCTCGCGCCGCAGCTGACTTTTATCGACCTTTTTCTCTACCCCGCCAGAGCTGCTATCGCTTAAACCTTCGTTCGGTTCACCTTCATCGCGCTGGGCGCGCACCAACCAGTTTTGATAATCTTCCAGGTCACCTTCAAACTCGCGCACCTTGCCATGCGCGACCAAGAGGAACTCATCGGCGCTGCTGCGTAACAGGTGACGGTCATGGGAAACCAAAATCATCGCGCCGGAAAAACTCTGCAAAGCCGCTGTTAGCGCCTGACGCATTTCTAAATCCAAGTGGTTGGTCGGCTCATCCATGATCAGTAGATTGGGTTTTTGCCAAACTACCAAGGCCAAGGCCAAACGCGCTTTTTCACCACCGGAAAAGTGTTCAATTGAATCGGTGGCCATATCACCACGAAAATCAAAGCCGCCCAAGAAATTACGAATGCTCTGCTCGCTTTCTTTGGGAGAAAGACGCTGTACATGCAGCATCGGGCTGGCATTAATATCCAATGCTTCTAGCTGGTGCTGGGCGAAATAACCCACCTTGAGGTTTTCTCCCAGTACCTTTTCGCCGCTTAACAGCGCTAGCTCGCCGATCAGCGTTTTCAGCAGGGTCGACTTACCTGCGCCGTTGGGCCCCAGCAACCCGATGCGACTACCTTCCATAATAATCAGGTTGACCTGATGTAAAACCGCCTGATCGCCATAGCCTAAATCTGCGTGCTTGAGCGACAACAGCGGATTAGACTTTTTGCCCGGCTCGAAAAAACTGAAATGGAAGGGGGAATCCACATGCGCGGCTTCAATCAGCTCCATTCGCGCCAGGGATTTTAATCGGCTTTGCGCCTGCTTTGCTTTTGTCGCCTTGGCGCGGAAGCGAGTGACGAAGCGTTGAATCTCCTCGACTCGTGCTTGCTGTTTCTGGTATTGCGCCTGTTGCAGCGCGAGCCGTTCCGCGCGCTGGCGCTCGTAGTTAGAATAATTACCGGTATAACAGTGGATGCTATTGCGTTCGATTTGGGCAATATGCGTGGTCACCATATCGAGAAAATCGCGGTCGTGAGAAATCAATAACAGCGTACCGCGATAGCGCAATAGCCATTGCTCCAGCCAGAGCGTTGCGTCCAAATCCAAGTGGTTAGTCGGCTCATCGAGTAACAGCAAATCGGAGGGGCACATTAGCGCCTGCGCCAGATTAAGGCGAATACGCCAGCCCCCGGAAAAGGCTTTGACCGGGCGTTGATAATCATCAATGCCAAAGCCCAAGCCATGCAGCAGTTGTTGCGCACGACTCGACGCACTATAGCCGTCTATGGCCTCCAGTTTCGCATAGGCATGCGCCAAGGCATCGTTATCGCCCTCTGTCTCCGCCCTGGCTATCTCTCTTTCGGTTGCGCGCAGATCCTCGTCACCGTCCAACACATGGTCTAATGCAGTCTGCTGGCTATGCCCCACTTCCTGCGCCATATGCGCGATGCGTCTATCTTTGGGAATGTAAAGTTCACCCGCATCAGGTTGTAGCTTGCCGAGGAGCATTTGAAACAGACTGGATTTGCCACAGCCATTGGCGCCGATAACCCCCACGCGCTGTCCGCTATGCACCAACAGGTTGGCATGTTCCAACAGCGGCTTGCCGCCACGCAGTAATTGAATATCACTAAGACTAATCATGGCGGCGGATTGTACCAGCCTAGGTTACAGCAGCAATAGCAGATGCAAGCGAAAAGCTTATGCTGTTGCTATTCAGGTTGCTGAATAGATTGAATATAGTCAGTTAGCGCCTGAATTTTTTCTTTGGCGTGCCTGACGGCGCTGTCATCATCTCCTTCACGTACAGAAAATTCGTAACCCCAGACCGGCATTCGTCTCGGAAAATGGGTTACGTCATCGCGCTGTCCATCAATCACTTGGTACACCAGATCCGCTGGAAAAATACCCGCGCTGGATTGCCTCAGGTAACGCAGATCGGGAATCGGTAATCCGATATCAACGCTGGCCGGGCCATCACCTTCCGCATAAATACCATGACAGTTCGCGCAATTTTCCTGAAACAGCGTTTGTCCGGTTTTCAAGCTGTGGCTCTGGCAGGCTGCTAGTAACACCATAACGCCCATAACAACAAAACATGTATATCTTTTTGGCATATTGAAGCCCCCAAGTTTTTTGCAGTGTAGCCTTTTCATAAGGCCGCTAACAAATAAATCAACGCTTCAACTTGACAGCACCCCATCACCCCCGATACTTAGATTACGAGTTTTTCTAAGAAAACATAAGATGAAATCCGGATTGGTGTTATCAGGTGGGGGGGCACGAGGTGCCTATCAAGTCGGCGTTTTAAAGGCCATGGCCGAGCTATTGCCCAAACATACCCATAATCCTTTCTCCATTATCAGCGGAACATCATCCGGTGCTATTAACGCCGTTGCACTGGCGGCCTCGGCCAATAACTTTCAACTTGCGGTTAAAAAAGTCGAACGCATTTGGCGTAATCTACATGTTGATCAGGTTTACGAATCTGGTGTCATAGACCTGTTGAAAAGTTGCGGGCGCTTGGTCGGATCGATGTTCAACCAAGGTATTGGTACTTCACGTCCGCTGGCCCTGTTGAACACAGACCCGTTGCGAGAGCTACTAAGCCACACAATTCAGTTTAAAAACATCCAAAAACGTATTGATGAAGGTTATCTCGAAGCTGTTTCCGTTACCGCATCCGGCTATACCTCTGGCGAGAGCGTTAGCTTCTTCCAAGGCAATCAACGGATAAAAAAATGGCGTAAAACTCGTAGCGTTGGGGTGCCAGCACTACTGGACATCGATCATCTACTCGCTTCCTCCGCCATACCTACCATTCTACCGGCGCAGAAAATTAGCCGGGAATACTTTGGCGACGGCGCGCTGAGACAGTTATCACCCATCAGCCCGGTAATTCATATGGGTGCCGACCGAATTTTCGTCATTGGCGTTAGCGGGCACCCTAAGCATCTGCCAAAAGAATATAGTGATACACATTCTCCCTCACTGGCCCACATGGTTGGCCACGTTTATAAATGCGCTTTTATCGACAGCCTGGAAGCCGATATCGAACACTTAGTTCGCGTCAACAGCTTGGTTAAAGGTTTAAAAGAATGCAATCAAGGTAAAATGATAGAGAAATTGCGTTATCTGGAGTTTCTTGCTATCGAACCGTCAATTCAGTTTGATGAAATAGCCGATAAGCACGTACGCGATTTACCTGCTGGCATGCGAGCAATCATGAAAATCACCGGCGCCACCGGTGGATTGGGCGGCGCGAGTATGGCCAGCTATTTGCTGTTTGAATCCGCATTTTGCCAGGAGCTGATTGATTACGGCTATCAGGATGCCATGGAGCAGGAAGCGGAAATTCTCGCCTTTCTGGGGTAAACCCTGATTACAGATGCTTGCCCTTGTCCCAGCCTTGGGCGGCGAGATATTTTTGCCCTGATTCAATCGCACCTTCTTCCAGGGTTGTACCCATTGAGTCATTCCAACGATTCAAATAACCAAATAGTGCTATCACACCGAGTATTTCCACAATTTCACCATCATCCCAATATTTTTTAACTTCTGCGCTGACCGCCTCATCCACGGCGTTGGGGATCTGAGAAGCAGCTATCGCCAATTCTAACGCCGCTCTCTCGGCATCGTTATAGAGGGGGCTGGTTTTAAATTCCCAAATCTTATCCAGCTTTTCCTGCTCAGCACCATAGCGTTCAGCGGCGCGAATGGTATGCGCCTGGCAGTAGCGGCAACCCGCCGTATGACTGCACATGTAGCCGATTAATCGTTTTAATGCACTGGTAACACGGCCATGATTTTCCATTACGGCTTTATTCAGATTGATAAAGGCAGTCCCAATCGCTGGCCGGCGCTGCATGGTTAATACGCTATTCGGACAAAACCCCAGGGTTTCGTTAAAGAATTTAGCCAACTCAGCAACTTCAGGGGAGGCATCAGGTGATAACGGTGTAACTAATGGCATTGCAAATTTTCCTCCGTATAAAGACCATCAGCAAAGATGCTAGGGATAGCTGAACTATTCGTAGACAAATCGATACCACAGCAAACCCAACATTTCGTGCAGCATTAATACACTATTGTGCAGCGCAGACGCTTGTGGCAGATAATCCAATATTTCCGGCATGTCATCATTACCAGATCTAAACCCAGTGGGTGCTGGGGTGAAGGCTAAACCGGCTTTTTTAAAACTGTATACCGCTCGCGGCATATGCCAAGCATGAGTGACGAGCAGTACTTTTTGTATCTGGTTTTGCTCGGCTATTTGTTGTGTATATTTTGCGTTCTCCCAGGTAGTGCGGCTTTGGCTTTCCTGCCACAACACGGAACCCATAAATTCATGCTCAATGATATTTTTCAAAAATTCAGATTCCGGAACCTTGTCCTTATCCCACATACCTCCAGCCACCAGAATTGGCAACCCCGTTTTACGCTGCAGCAGAGCACCATAACGCAAGCGCTCCAAGCCCATCGCTTTCGGCACATCAGCACCATACTCGACAGCATCTCGATACCTTCCTGCACCCAAAATCACAATCGCCTGATACTCGGATGTATTGATTTTTTTGATTTCCAAGGCCGGATAAGTTTCCAACGTTCGTGCTAAATATTCTGTGCTGACCGGCAAGGCTAACAGGGCGAGGCTGGCGATGGAGAGAAAAATCAGACTGTTACGCAAACGTGGCCGTGACGCCAAAAAAATGAGCGCAAAAAGGATAATCAGGATATTTATCGACGGTGGCAGCGCCAGTGTTTTTAGCAACGATCTAATCAGCATGGGAATCCTTTTGCAGCAACCCGTCTGTTCAGTTGGCTGACTTGCGGCGGTAAGTATCGCCGCCACACTCCAGGCAGTTTTCCAGCATTTTCGACTGAGTGATGACGTAAATATCTCCGCAATTTAAGCAGGAGAATGTTCCGGCAACCACGGTTTCGCCGGCCACATATATTTCCTCGTCAACTTGCTTCTTGGCATTTTGCAGTGCTAGGTGCTCCAGTGTGGTTTTATCCGCCACTGAAAGTAACAGGCTGGCGAGCTTATCTTCGAGCAAATGCAGATCAAACTTAAGCCAGTCAGCGACGCCTTTGCCGGTACGGCTAACAAAATGAGTTAAACTGTCGATATCTCGTTTCAGGTAGGCCCCTAACAGATCCAGCTCCTCTCTCGTCATTTCTTCAGCGGCTTCTTCCAGCTCGATTGCCTGCTCGATTTCATGCTGTATCGCATCGCTGGTTTTTTGTTCTACTTGCTCCAACGATTGTTGGATCCGCTGTAACAACCTGTCGTAGCTCGATTCGCCTACATTCGACTTTTCAGTTGTTTTATCACTCATCGAAGAACACCTCTGTTGATCTAAATAAAAGCTGGAGTGACCGGGCAAACCCAATTAATAACAGAGAATAACGACGCGCTTATAGTCGCGCCTAGCCACCTATAGTATGCTACGCGTTTCAAGTTTTAAGGTACAGCGTTAACCAATGGAAGAGCACTATCAACCGCGTGAAATAGAGCAGTCTGCGCAAAATTTTTGGCAGCAAAACCAAAGTTTTTCGGTCACTGAAAATCCGGCTCAAGAGAAGTTCTACTGTCTGGCGATGTTTCCCTATCCGAGCGGCAAACTTCACATGGGCCATGTACGCAACTACACCATTGCGGATGTCATTGCTCGCTACCAACGCATGTTGGGTAAAAACGTTTTGCAACCTATGGGATGGGATGCCTTTGGTTTGCCAGCGGAAAATGCCGCGATTAAAAATAATACCGCACCCGCTAAGTGGACCTACGCCAATATCGACTATATGAAAAACCAGCTCAAGCAGTTGGGTTTTGCTTATGACTGGTCGCGGGAACTGGCCACCTGTCAGCCCGATTATTATCGTTGGGAACAATGGTTTTTCACCCGTCTCTACGAAAAAGGTTTGGTTTACAAGAAGGTTTCCGGGGTTAACTGGTGCCCGAATGATCAAACCGTGTTGGCCAATGAACAGGTGGTTGATGGCTGTTGCTGGCGCTGTGATACGCCGGTAGAACGCAAGGAAATTCCGCAATGGTTTATTAAAATCACGGCCTATGCTGAGCAATTGTTGAAAGATCTAGAACAACTGGATGAGTGGCCCGAACAGGTACGCGCGATGCAGCGCAACTGGATTGGTCGTAGCGAAGGTGTGGAAATGTCGTTTCAATTAGCATCGCCTATAGCCGAACAGCCCGACCATTTCGAGATTTACACTACCCGCCCCGACACCCTGATGGGCGTTACCTATGTCGCGCTGGCGGCTGAGCACCCGCTCGCAATAGCTGCTGCTGCCAACAACCCAGTATTAGCGCAGTTTATTCAAGCGTGTAAAGTCAGTTCGGTTGCTGAGGCGGCTATGGCAACGATGGAAAAGCAAGGTGTCGATACCGGACTCAAAGCCATTCACCCTATCAGCGGTCGCGAAATACCTATCTATGCCGCCAATTTTGTTCTGATGGGCTACGGCTCAGGTGCCGTTATGGCAGTGCCCGGCCATGATCAGCGTGATTGGGAGTTTGCCCATCAGTACGGGCTGCCCATTGAACAGGTCATTGAGCCGGTATCTGAAGATCAGCACTGCGATCTATCCCAAGCCGCATTCACTGAAAAGGGCCGCTTGCTTAATTCCGGCGAATTCGATGGCCTCAGTTCAGAACAAGCCTTTGACGCGATCGCCGCCAAGTTAGAACAAGCCCGCAAAGGTCGCAAAACCATTAATTACCGTTTGCGCGACTGGGGCGTTTCCCGCCAGCGCTACTGGGGTGCGCCGATTCCGATCTTTAATCTGCCGGATAATGGTGAGATTGCGGTTCCCCTGGAGCGGCTGCCAGTACTATTGCCTGAAGATGTTGAAATGGACGGCGTACAATCACCCATCAAGGCTGACTCTGAATGGCGCAAAGCCGATTTGAATGGGCAACCCGTGGAGCACGAAACCGATACCTTCGACACCTTTATGGAATCCTCCTGGTATTACGCACGCTTTACCTGTCCGCAGTATCAAGAAGGTATGCTGGATGCCAATGCCGCAAATTACTGGTTACCCGTCGATCAATACGTCGGTGGCATTGAACATGCGATTTTGCACCTCCTGTACGCGCGGTTTTTCCATAAGCTGATGCGCGATGAAGGCTTGTTGAACTCAGATGAACCCTTCAAGCGACTGCTTTGCCAAGGCATGGTGCTCAAGGACGGCGTTAAGATGTCCAAATCCAAGGGTAACACCGTCGACCCGCAGGAACTCATCGACCAATACGGCGCCGATACCGTACGCCTGTTCACCATGTTTGCCGCACCGCCGGAACAATCGCTGGAATGGTCCGATAGTGGTGTCGATGGCGCGCACCGGTTTTTACGCCGTCTGTGGAAAGCCGTAGCTAACCACCTTAATGCAGGTGATGTACCGCCACTCGCGCTCGACCAGCTCACTGAAGCGCAAAGAAATATTCGTCGCAAAACCCATGAAACCATCGCCAAGGTATCCGACGACTACAGCCGACGACAAACCTTCAATACCGCCATTGCCGCGGTGATGGAATTACTCAACGAAGTCACTCGCCATGCCGACCATTCAACGCCACAGGGTTTGGCCGTCGAACGCGAAGCACTGGAAGCAGCCGTTGTGCTATTGGCTCCGGTAGTTCCCCATATCTCGCATGAACTCTGGCAATTGCTGGGACATACTGACCCTGTTATCGATACACCTTGGCCTAGCCATGACGAAACAGCGTTGACACGCTCAACCATCGAACTGGTGGTTCAGGTCAATGGCAAACTACGCGCACGCCTCGAAGTGGCGGTGGATGCCGATCAGGAGACCATTAAATCCATGGCTTTAGAGAACGAAAATGTCACCCGTTTTACCGATGGCAATACTATCCGTAAAGTGATCGTGGTGCCGGGTAAACTTGTTAATATCGTGGTGGGAGGATAACCATGCCGCAACTCCAAAAATTATCAAAACAATTCATTGCTCTGCTATTTCTCGCTGGAACTATCGCCCTTAGCGCCTGCGGCTGGCATCTGCGTGGCAACGAACCATTGCCTGAGGATATGCAAGTACTGTATCTAAGTATCGCCAATGAAAACAGCGACCTCAGTCGATCACTGCAACGTTCACTGCAGGCACTAGGTGTCACTTTAGTTGCAAAGTCTACTGAGGCACCACTGACTTTAGCGATAACCGAAATCGACAATCAACGCCGCACCATCAGCACCAGTAGTCGCGGCAAAGCGGCGGAATATGAGCTAACGACCTATATCACCTACGAGCTCAGAAATAAGCTGGGCGAACGGTTATTTGGTCCAGATACTGTTTCCGCTGAAAAAATTTACCTGTTCGACCCCAATAAAGTTGTCAGTGCGTTTGAAGAAGAACAGCTATTACGGCAAGAAATGCAGCGCGATCTGGTGCGGCAATTGATTCGACGTTATAGGGCTTCGCGGACAACAGAGGCGGAAACCCCTTAACCGGCACCTACGTATTCACTCCCATGAACATCCGGCTGGAGCAGCTTAGCGCACAACTTGAACAAGGGCTTAAGCCCGTTTACCTGGTATTCGGCGACGAGCACCTTCTCGTTCAGGAAGCGGCCGACACCATACGGGCAGCAGCACGAAATGCTGGCTTCAGTGAACGAGAAGTACACCAAGTTGACGCTAAATATAAATGGGACGAGTTCTTTGCCAGCAGCAACGCACTGTCTCTTTTCGCCGAACGTAAAATCATCGAACTGCGCCTCACCACTGGCAAACCGGGCGATGAAGGTTCCAAAGCATTACAGGCTTACTGCGCAAATCCCGCGGATACCAACCTACTGCTGGTGCTTGCACCGAAGCTGGATAAAAGCTCTCAGAACACAAAATGGTTTAAAGCACTGGATGCCGCCGGCGCACATATCGCCGTTTGGCCGGTCGACCATCAACAAATGCCGCAGTGGATCGCTCGCCGCATGCAGCAAGCAGGTGTCACGGCAGATCGCGATGCCATTAAGTTACTCGCAGAGCTGGTCGACGGCAACCTGCTTGCCGCCGCCCAGGAAATCGAAAAACTTAAACTGTTAGGCACTGATGAGCCGATTGACAGTCATAACATTCGCCAATCCGTCTCAGACAGTTCCCGTTATAATGTTTTTAATTTAGTCGATGCGGCACTTAAAGGTGATACTACTCTCTCTCACAAAATCCTCACTGGCTTGCGTGCAGAGGGAATTGAACCGGGCGCACTCATCTGGGTATTGAGCCGTGAGATCCGCCAGCTCGCGGCGATGACTCGATTAGTCGAACAGGGGCAATCAGTACAGCAGGTCATGCGCCAATACCATGTCTGGAGTAATCGTCAACAGATGACGGGAGCTGCGCTGGGACGCTTAAAGTCGCGTTCTCTCTACAGCCTATTACAACGTATGGCCCTTGCCGATCAAACCATGAAAGGCATGCGTCCCGGCAACATCTGGGATATTTTAGAACAAACAGCCTTAAGGCTAGCCGGTGCCAGATTAGCGACCGGATAAGGAACCCTGAATAGAATTAAAGAACCGCTAGTGACAAGAGCGCCCCATCATGAAGGACAATGAAATCCCGGTATTTTTAGCGCAAGCCTTCGTACACGCACCTAAAGGCTCTTTCAGCCTGAGACAAAAACAACAGGCCTCCGATATTTCACAGTTTGTCGGCGCCGATCTCTTTGGTTTATATCTGCTGGAAAAGGAACTCTTCCCACTCGCCACCCTTATTTCACAGCCGAAAGAAAAAATGGTGCGGGAATACGAGTATTACCGCAATCAAGACCCGTTATTTCATTATCTACTGCAACAGGGCGGCGCGGTTGAAGGTGTTGAGTTACTGGGTGAGGAACAATGGCTCCGCAATCCCATCGGCCAGTTATTGCAGCGCTGGCAAATGCAATACACCATCCAGGGAGCCATTTCTATTGAGGGTAAAATTGTCGGCACACTAAACTTTGCCCGCGCGCCGGATGCTGGCCGATTTAGTACCGAGGACACCGCAAAAGTCGCCGCACTCTGTCGCGAAGTGTCTGGGCTATTGGCCGATCAAGACGCTTTTGCCCAGCGTAAAAAAATGGATGAATGGCCGACTCACAGCTTTGTTACATCGGCGAAAACTGAAACTACTGAAGCAACCTTGATTACCGATTCTGAGGGAGAGATGCAACCGCCGATTGCTAGCGAAATAATAGCACTGGGTTTTCAACCCGCTGAGATAAAGCAAATTGTCGCAGCCAATATTCAGGCCTTACATGCTGACACTCACCAGCTGGTAGAACGTACTATTTTTACGCCTAACAACAGCTGTTTTAGCCTCACCACCCTGCCACTGCCGGGCGACGTGCTGAGCTTTATTACTATCATCAAAACTGTGCAAAAACAAAGGCCGCAAGCTGCCACACCTGAGCCCCAGCCGTTCGGTGCCAGAACCCAGCAGGCGCTCGACTTAGTGCTGCGTGGTTACTCCAACAAACTGATCGCCCGCGAAATGGCCGTTTCAGAAAATACCGTCAAGGATCACATCAAACGAATTTATCGTCACTTCGACGTCGCCAATCGCACTGAGCTAGCTTGGCGCTTGCGCCGGAATCAGGGGCATTAATATCGCCCCTTCTGGGCTCCAGCAACCTACCCTTGAGGAAAAGAAAAGTGCTCATGCATAATCCGCCAGCCCTGATCCGTTAAATACCAGATTAAGGTTTGACGAGCATCACCCGCATTGATACGGCCATCGGACAGCTGAGTTTCTATGTGCAAAGTGGCATGCGACCAGGCCAGCCTACCACGCCGATGCGCTTCCAAATCATCATTCAGTTGCAGGGAAATACGTTGCGCCTTAGGTGCTAAATTTTCTTGTACACCTGCGGCAAAAGCATCCCAGCCAGGATAAACCGACATTGGCTGCCAAGGCGTATAAATCGTCAGATTTTTGTCCTTAAGATAATATTGCTCCAAACGTTGCGGCAATTCACTCACGGGGCCCGCACCCCAGGCCCTAGCAATCTCTTGTGCCAGTGCCATTAACTCTTGATGCGGTTCGATACGCGGGTCTGCTGGCCGTTGCCCCTGAAAAACAGGCTGTTCCAAAGCCACTGGCGTAGAAAAAGTTTCATGCGCTAAACGCCAGCGGTCACCTTCCCATTCCCAAATCGAGGTGCCTCGACAGCGCGGTTGTGGTCTATCTCCGTTGGCTAATACCAGCGCTACTTCACAATGCATTAAATTCCATACCACGTCCTTGTAACGCCAACCCATAAACTGGTCAGTATCAACCACGGCGATATCCGCCTGTTCAATGCCATGCGCCAACCAGGTTTTAATCACATGCTGGTATTCCGCCCAACCACGAAACCCCTGTAACGGCAGAGAAGTATCCCAAAATAATGCGTCCGGACGGCGGGTGTAATCCGCCGCTGCGTCGTCAAATACCTTATCGTCCTTATGAAAAGACCAGGCTTGCAGATTGTTCTGCATCAGTTCGATAAAAGGTTTTAGTGCCTTGCCCTTCAGTTCTTTGGGTTTGTCGTCAGCATAGATTTTTGTCATCTGAAAACACAAGATCAAAGTCATCATCAGGTTAACGCAGCGAATTAGCGAAGCTCGATTCATTTTATTTTCTCTTAGGTCGATGGTTACCTCTGGCATTATCAAACACCGGGCTGAATGGCTCAACCACCCGAACGGGTAGATGTAAAGTACAACAATACCCCTTAAGTTATGGCGTAAATTATTGGAGGAACCATCATGTCTCAATTGACCGGTAAAATTGTTCTGATCACTGGCGGCGCTATGGGAATTGGTGCTGCAGCAGCACAAACCCTAGCCGCTGCCGGGGCCACCCTGATCGTCACCGACATTAATACTGAGGAAGGGCAGAAAACCACCGATCTGATCGTTAAGACTGGCGGCGACGCTCGTTTTAGGCAGTTAAATGCTACCTCTGAAGATGAATGGATTGCGCTCATCGATAAGTGCATTGTTGAATTTGGCGGCCTCGATATTCTAGTGAACAACGCGGGTATTTTTCGCGCAAAATCCATTGAAGATTCCAGCTTAGCAGACTGGCATCAAGTCATGGACACCAACATTGATAGCGTTTTCCTTGGCATGAAACACAGTCTGCCTGCCATGAAAAAACGTACTCAAAACAAAGCCGCTGGTTTCGGTGGCTCTATCGTCAACGTTTCATCTATTTCCGCCCAATCTGGCACCCCCTGTGCTCTCGCCTACACCGCTAGCAAGGCTGCTGTTGCCCACATGAGTAAATCTGCCGCTATGGAGTTTTGCGGGCTGGGCTACAATATTCGCGTTAACTGTATACTTCCAGGCATGATTCAAACCCCAATGCTCGACGGTTTGATTAAGGATATGGCCGGTCTCGGAGCCTTCGGCACCACTGATCCACAGCAGCTCGAACAAATTGCTGCCTCATTACATCCCATTGGCAGGTTCGGTAACCCGGAAGAAATCGCCAAGGGTATATTATTTCTTGCTTCGGATGATTCGAGCTATATGACCGGAGCAGAGTTAATTATTGATGGCGGATATATTGCCAGATAAGGCACAGTCAGCCATGACGAGAATGACCAGAAAATAACATGAAAACGCCGGTTTTTCTGTTGCACCAATTGCTAAGCACAAAAGGTTAGCGGTACTGTATATTCCCGCAATTCTTCTGTCTATCGAATCGCTTATAAAACTTAAATGACTGGCTCCTCAGCTTGCAAAGCTAAATATCTAACATATTATTTAGACATCAAAAATAATATTTCCCTGGAGATCCCTTTGTGAGATTAATAATAAAAATAAGTACCATGATAACTGCTGCTACATTGTTTACCTGCGCGCAAACTTATGCCTTCGGTCTTGGCGATATCGCCAAACGTGTTGCTGAAAAAGTGGCCGTGGAAAAAGCTGTTGAAAAAACCTCGGAAGTTCTCAGCGGGGACGGCGGTGCCAAGCAGGATGATACCAGCATTCCACCCCAACAACTGGATACCGCAGCACCTATTGCTGAAGCGCCATTTGCCATTACGCTTAAGGCCAATAGAGGCTCAGCAAAAGTATTTGCCAAACGCCCTAAAATTGCCCTTGCAGGCTACAATATTGCTGCCTTTCAAACCGCTAAAATTTCCGGGTTTACCTCTCGCGGTCAGGGCGCCTCAGCTAGCATGAGCTTCATTCTCGAAGGTGTCGACGCAACAATGCTACAACGGATTGCGGATGCCGCGCATAGCGATCTGGTAGCCCAACTGCAAGCCGCTAACATCGAGGTAATTGATGCACCAACGCTCTTCAAATCCCCGGAAAGTGATGAAATCAAACGCTCATCGGAACCGGTTAATGGTAAACAGATGGATGGCAGAGCGCCGAAAAAACTGTTGATGGTCGGCCCCTCAAATGTCGGATCGGTCGGGATCTTTAGCATGGTTCCCAAAGGCTTCAACGGTAATGTCGGCGATCAAGCCAGCGCAGCCCTGGATGCCATTGTCATTTATCCCAATTTGGGATTCGACTTCGCCTGGACTGGCGGCGGTGGTCGATCAATGCTGAAAAACAAAGCTAGCGTTGAAGGCGGCGCACGCTTTGCGCTTGACTCTATCAGCAACTTCTATGGGGTTTACTCCAAAGATGGTCGCTTTGTGGATGACGCTATCCAACTGATTCCAGGTGATGATGTCGGAGTACCAGATGTATTCGCCAGCGTCGAACAAGCCGGATCAAGAAACAATGGTGGCGCTGTCGCTATCTCTAATGCACTTGGCGTAGGAATGAGCAGCAATAAAGGCTCGGATTATGTCGTTTATGCCGATGCCAAGCGTTATGAAACCTTGGCATTAAATGCGGCAAAAGGTTTTAACGCTGCGCTGGTGCAGCAAATCAAAGCCGCCAAAGGTTTGTAACCTTAAGCAAACTCCGTCCAAGCCAACTCTCAGCACACTGCGCCTAAGCGGGTTGGCTTGGCAACGTTCAAATTTGTTCAGGTGAATTCGGGGCTAGTCGCCTCCCCTCTAAAGCTATTCACAGGAATAGTTCATAGCGGGAGTCTTTTCTGGTATCTTCAATGCGATATTTCATTCACCGGCTCCCTTAACACAGAGTTTCCCCAGTGGCAAACACAGTGACGAAACCAAATTACAAAGGGGCTCAGTTAAGGACGCAATTTCGATGCTTCGTCTACTTGAAGTAACAGCGCCGGATCAAGACGTTGACTCAATCCAAACCATTCTGGATAAAGCCCCAGTTATTCATATCTGGGTATCTGAACAAAATAATCCCATCCGACAATTGCGTATTCTGCTTGATGCTCAGCATACCGAGGAGTTGTCGGATCAGCTAATGAGTCAGTTCGGGTCAAAGGAAGATTTTCGATTAATCCTTTTCCCGGTTGAAGCAACCTTACCCGCCGTTGACCAAACTAGCGAAGCCAATTCGGAAGACTCCGTTGAAAGCGAAGCGGAGAACGGCTGTCCACAACGAATTAGTCGTGAAGAGCTCTATGAGGATCTAATCGACGCTAGTGTGGTGACCCGTCTCTACATCGTGATGGTGGCGCTCTCTACCATCGTAGCCGCTATCGGACTGTTACGCGGCGATGTCGCCATCATCATTGGCGCAATGGTGATTGCTCCGCTGCTGGGCCCGAATATTGCCTTGCCATTGGCCTTCACCTTGGGCGATCTTGAACTAGCCAAAAAATCCTTTAAAACCATCGGCATTGGTGTGATCACCGCCGGTATTTTATCGACGGCGATTGGTTGGGGAATTACGGTCGAACCGACCGCCCCCGAATTAATCGCCAGAACCCACGCTGGCACTGGCGATATTATTCTAGCATTCGCCGCCGGAGCCGCCGGCTCTTTAGCTTTCACCAGTGGCGCTCCTGCTGTGGTGGTCGGTGTTATGGTTGCCGTCGCGCTACTACCGCCACTGGTAGCGGCTGGTTTATTAGCCGGATCAGGCCATGCTGGACTGGCTACAGGCGCACTGATGCTGGCTTTAACTAACGTCACCTGTATCAACTTAGCGGCAGTAGCAACTTTCTTTCTACAAAAAGTACGCCCGCGAACCTGGTGGGAAGCGGCGCGAGCAAAAAAGGCCACTCGCTTCGCGGTCAGTATTTGGATCATTTTGTTGTTGATGCTGTTCGCTTTGATGTTGTTGGGTTATGTGGAAGCCGGTTAGGATAATCTTTTCAATTAACGAATTAGGTAAAAATGAATCTCTCGTACAAAAATTTACTTAGCCGATTACTGATCTTGCTAGTTTTTGCTCATGAGGCATATGGCCAGCAAACAAATCATCCTAAGCTCATTCTGATGATTACTGTTGATCAGTTGCGCGGTGATATGCCTTGGCGGTTACAGGATAGATTATCACCGGATGGGTTTCGTTATTTTATGGAGCAGGGGGTTGTCTACAAAAATGCTCATTACCAACATTCGAACACTTTAACTGCCGTTGGCCACGCCACACTCTTTACCGGTGGGCATTCGGCACAGCATGGGATGGTAGGCAATTACTGGTATGACCCGGCTGAAGAGCAACAGGTCTATTGCGTAGCTGATTCATCGTACCGAATCATCGGTGAAAAGGCTGGGAGCAACGCAGGGGCGTCTCCCAAAAATCTCAGCGCCAGCACCATTGGCGACGAACTGGTTCTTGCCAGCGCCAATCAATCACGCGTATTTTCGGTTTCAGTCAAGGATCGCGGCGCCATTATTCCGGGTGGCCACCTAGGCAAGGCTTTCTGGTATTCGCGCACCAACGGCCAATTTGTTTCCAGCAGCTTTTACTACGATGCTTACCCGCACTGGGTTGAAGAATGGAATAAGGCAAAGAAAGCAGATCAATATCAAGATACAACCTGGGATCTTCTGCACACACCAAGTTCTTATATCGCTGCCCAGCAGGACGATCGCTCTTACGAGCAATCATATAAACAGCTCGGGTACACATTTCCGCACTCCCTCTCTGGTAAAACCCCCAAAGACTACTATTCAACTCTGCGATTCACACCAATGGCGGATGAGCTGACTTTAGACTTTGCCGAAGCTCTCATTAAAGCAGAAAAGATTGGCCAAGGGCCTCATACCGATATGCTGGCAATCAGCTTTTCCGTCACCGACTATGTCGGCCATCTCTTTGGCCCTAATAGCCTTGAAGCAGAGGACAATCTGCTAAGACTCGATAGGACGCTCGCCAAGTTACTACGCCTGATTGATCGGCAAATAGGCCTTAGCAATAGTCTGATTGTTTTATCCTCAGATCATGGCACCGATGCGATCCCTGAGTACCGGAAATCACTTGGGTTCCCCGCCGGAAAACACCATCCGGAGCAACTTATCGCGCGAATGAATCAGCTGTTAAAAACACGATTCTCCACCAATGAAAATCTTATTCGCGCCTACCTGCACCCCAATATATATCTGAACCTACAAAGCATTTCGCAGCTTGGAATTAAACCCAAAAAGATTGAAAATTTTCTAGCGCAGGAGTTAATGAAAACCCCAGGAATAGCCTTGGCCGTTACCAGGACTGATTTGATGCAGGGTCAGATAGTGGGAAACCCACTGTTTAAAAAGGTGCAGCTCGCCTTTCACCCGATCCGCTCAGGCAATGTGCTCCTCGTTCAGGATCAGTTTTGGTACCTTAACCAAAGCACCGATGTCGCGGCTGTGCATGGTTCGCCATATGCTTACGATACCCATGTGCCTATTATGTTTGCTGGCAAGGACATTAAGCAGCCTAAAGTGGTTAATCGCCTGGTCAGCCCGTCTGATATTGTCTCCACACTCGCCGCGCAACTGAATATACCCTTGCCATCAGGCGCTAGCGGTCAACCACTCGACGAGGTATTTTCCAGTGACACAGCTCAGGCGCAATAGCTGAGCAGCTCATCAGAAAACATACCTGCCGGGCCGGCACCGGCATAAATCCGATGTTCAAATACTTGAATTTCCGGTAGTACATATTCCATGTAAAATTGTGCGCTAGCACGTTTAGCGCGATGTAACGGTGATTCGCTGGTGGCGGCAGCGGCCATTCGCAGCCACATCCAGGCACCAGCCATATGCCCTACCAGAAATAAGTAAGGTGTAGCGGCAGATTCCACATCACCTAATGAATTTTGGCCCTTTTTCACTAAGAAATCGGAAGCGGAAATGAGTCGTGCAAGGGCCTTTGTCAGATCATCAGACAGGCCCTTTAATTCGGGGTTATTGGCCTGATTCGCTATATCCTGTTCAATTTGCTGGATAAAAAGAGCATAACCACGCCCCTCTTTACGCAACAGCTTACGCATCACCAGATCCAAGGCCTGGATGCCGTTGGTTCCTTCATAAATGGACAAAACTCGGCAATCACGGACGTATTGCTCCATGCCTTCATCGGCAATATAGCCATGCCCGCCCATCACCTGCACCCCCAGGTTGGCGACTTGGTTAGCATGATCCGACGCCCAAGCTTTACAGACCGGTAATAGAAATTCAGCTAATAACCGGCTATCCTCTCGTTCTATTTCAGTTTTCCCATACAATGACTTATCAAGGTTAAACGATGCTTCCAGTACCAGTGCCCGCATGGCTTCGGTCAAACATCGCATCGTCGCTACCATACGACGAACGTCCGCATGTTGGATAATACCGGTATCTGCCCGCCCCCCTTGTTTGCGTTCATTCGCATAGGCAATCGCACTGTAGGTTGCGGCACTCGCGATACCCACACTTTGAGCCCCCACCTCAAGACGCATCAGATTCATCATGGTAAACAAGCATTTCAGGCCTTCTCCTTCCTCACCAATCCGGTAACCCACTGCCTGATCAAAGTTTAAAACGCAGGTGGGTGAAGCTTTGAGTCCCATTTTTTGTTCGAGCCGGGAGACCGATACATAATTGACTTTATCCGGCTGATCATAGGGGTGTTTCGGCACTAGAAATAATGTTAAACCACGAGTGCCTGTAATAGCGCCTTGAGTTCGCGCCAGGACAAAATGGAGTATCTGCTCTGTATAATTCTGGTCACCGCAGGTGATAAAAATTTTTGTCCCGCTCAGCAGATAAGTCTCGTCATGCTGTTTAACGGCACAGGTTCTAATAGCGCCAACATCGGACCCAGCCTGCGGCTCAGTAATCACAATCGTGGCACCCCACTCACCCGCAATAATAGGTGGTACTGCTTTCTCCTTTAATTCCGAATCCGCGTGTTCAATCAGCAGTGTCGCTGCCGCACGCAACATGCAGGGCATCATGCCAAAGGCAACACAGGAACCATTGACCATTTCCGCCATTGCCGTCGCCAGACTAATTGGTAACGCCTGACCACCAAACTGTTCAGGTAAATCCAAGCCGATCCAGCCACCTTCAGCATATTGCCTGAACGCCACCCGGAACTCATCCGGAACCTCGACGCGCCCATCAACCAGTCGACAACCTTGCCTATCTCCCAGTTGATTCAAAGGGCTAAGCACTTCGCTACTGAAACGACTCCCCTCCGCAATAACGGCTCTACCGAGGTCTGCATCAATCTGAGAATATTTAGGCAGCTTGAATAACTCACCCCAACCCAGCACGTCACTGAGAATAAAAGTAATATCCTGTGTGGGAGGTATATAGGTTTGCGACATGCTCATTGTTACTCTCGCTCAGACATCAGCGCACTAGCTGACTTTCAATATTCTTCATATCCAAGTAAACATGAGCACTGGTTACCTTGCCCTGTTCGTTAAACGTTAAAACCGCTACGTTTGGCATGCTGACTTTAATTCCCGTTTCTCGGTGAACACCAACCGTGTTCAGCTCTACAGAAGCATTGCGACCTTCGATAATCGTGCCTGTAATCTCTTGCACCATGTCTTCGTAACGCTGGCTAAGACTGATATAAAGCTGGCGAATTTGCGCCTTGCCTTTGGCATTACCCATAGGGGTAATGCGTTCTGCCTGCTCTGCCCAATTTTCCATCCAGGCGTCCATATCCCCCCGCATCAGGTCTTCATTAAAGGATTGGAAGAAGGCAGTTACCCAATGGTTTACCTGCGAGCGCTCAGCATCCTGAGCATTCGCTGTTACCACCACCGCAGCGATAGCTATGATCAGAATACCCCTGATTAACTTGATATATTT
Source organism: Pseudomonadales bacterium (assembly GCA_024234615.1). Taxonomy (NCBI): domain Bacteria; kingdom Pseudomonadati; phylum Pseudomonadota; class Gammaproteobacteria; order Pseudomonadales; species Pseudomonadales bacterium. Next base: position 553,589 of record JACKNY010000001.1, on the reverse strand, counting down.
CTTCATTCAATATTCTCCTAGCCAGATTCATTCAACAAAAAACCGAGCCCTTTGCAAAAGGTAACGAACGACGATAAAACAGCGCTACTAAGGGGATGGGCTCAGACCAAAAATGGTTCCTTCCTGATATGGCACTGTCTCAACCTACACTGTCTTAACCTGATTTTTTGAGATACATAAACAACCCCATAAAGCCACTCATAAAACCGCTGATAGCACCACTTATCCCATTATTGACGGCATTCTCTACAGCGCCTCCGGGAAAAGGTACTAAAAAGTAGTTCGCCAAAAAAGATAAGGTTAAACCAACTATCGCACCGATGGTTCCAGCCAATAGCGCTTCCTTACTGTTAGTCGTCATGCTTAACTCCTATCGGTTAATTTGTGTTACTGTCTGTTACTTGATGACGTAATAATTTACGACTGACTTTCCCTGTATTGCCACGGGGCAATTCGTTGACAAAACGATATTCACGCGGTTTCTTATAGCTTGACAGTCCACTCTGGTTAACATGATCCGCCAGCTCATCGGCAGATACCGGTTCTTTACAAATAACAAAAGCGGTAACCTGCTGTCCCCATTGTTCACTCGGCAAACCAATCACCACACACTCGCTCACTGCGGGGTGACTCAACACAGCCTCTTCAACCTGCCCCGGCAGCACATTGATACCTCCGGTAATGATCATGTCGTCGATACGACCCTTTAAATAGAGGTAACCCGCTTCGTCCATCGAGCCCATATCGCCAGACCGCCACCAACGCCCTTCAAATATTTTTCTACCAAGAGCGGGCTGTTCCCAAAGTTGATTAGCAACCGAGGGTCCACTGAAAATGACTTCGCCATCTTCATCGGCAGCGACTCTGTCATCAACCGAGCCACCCGGGGCTATGACTCTAATTTCAACACCTGTACCCGGTTTGCCGACACTCTCGATCTTGCTCTCATCCAGGTAATCTTCAGGTGTCATAACCGCACAACCACCCCAGGATCCGGTTTCAGTAGTACCGTAGGTGTTGATAACACTGGCACATATCAGCTGGCGAATCTGGGTCATGGTTGCCGTATCCATCGCTTCTCCGGCATAGCCAACCCGCTCCAATGACGATAAATCATAATTTTCTGGGTTCTCGCGTAACAACATGCGCCACATTGTCGGCACCAAAAAGCAGACTGTGGCCTTCTCGTCTTGGATGGTCTGGAGATAACTCTGAGCGTCCCACTGGCTCAAATAAATGATTTTTGAAGCGCCATAGAGGAAAGGTAGAGTACAGTTGTACCAGCCAATAAATGCCGTGGTAAAAATATTAATGCTGCATGCGTTAGGATGCGCCGACATATAAGGAGCACCACAACGGGCGCTTGCCACCAAGGTACGGTGCGTGTGCATCACTCCCTTGGGAATACCGGTTGTGCCGGAAGAAAGCGCAATCACCGCCGTGTCATCCAGGGCAACCGGCATCGGTTCAAAATCAAGCTCATACTGATTCAGGTCTGCGGGGATAATTGGATCTGGACCGGATCTTGCCTGATCTGGTGGTGTAATAGCTGACACCGAACGAACCGCAGCGGAAATCAGCGTTCCTTTATCCAACAAGGATTTAGCCTTTTGTGCAAAGACGCCATCATAAACCAACACACGAGGGCTAAGCCGCTCAATGATGGCAGACAGCGTGTCTTCTGACTCCCGAGCATGTAGCGCACTCGGAATTGCCCCTAATTCTATTGCGCCGAATAATGCAATTACGTGACTGACTGAAGGTGGCATTAAGAGCGCGACCCGATCACCTTTGCGCACCCCTAAGGTGTGCAATAGCTTCGCCATACGCTCTATCTGATCCATCAATTGGGCGTAGGTATAGCGGGCAATACTATCAACTACCGCCTCGTTATTCGGATGATTTGCCGCCGCACGTCGAATTAAATCCCGCAAAGTCAGTGCTTGATCAGACATGATTGGATACCTGTATAAAACCATTACTATTTCGAGCGAAGGAATAGATGACTGTCGACCATCTATCCCCTGTTACTGCCCGATAATTAGCGCCGTCTAAATATCGTCCCGTGTCAATTTGTAATCTTGCAGACCGGGTTTGTACTCGCGCTTATTGAAAGATTTAAGTGCAGTGCGGATCCAGTCATCATGAGTCAGACGAGATAATTCATAGAGCTTGGCAATTTCGTAATCAACTGCTTCAGGGAACTCCATATTGAGATTGATGATTCTTTCATAAACCTCTTTGGTTTTCTGAAGGACGATACGGCCTTTTTTCAAGAGCCCAGCGACGACTTTATCTGTGTGCGAGTCTAACTCAGCCAGCGGAACTGCCTTTGATGCCCAGCCAAGCTCTACCGCCTCTTTACCAGTGAAAGTATCAGCGGTGAGCGAGTAATAGAGCGCCTGCTTGCGCGAAGGCATATTGTTGACAACCGTCCAGGTCGTGCCACCACCGGGGAAGATACCAAAGTTGACTTCCGATAGCCCCCAAATGGACTCTTCTGCGACAATGGCGATATCACACAGCCCGACAACCTCCATGCCACCACCAAAACACCAGCCGTTGACTTTGGCGATCGTTACTGCAGGAAATTTTTTGAGATGGCTCATCCATTCAAATGAAGGTTTCACACCGTCGACAAAATCTTCCGGGTTATCCCAGTTATCAAAAAAGCACTTCTCAAGATCCATGCCACCGATAAAAGCATTACCCGCACCCGTCAAGACCATCACTTTAACCTTGGCGGCTTCCACCTCTCTCAGGGCTACGCACATTTCGGAATGTAGAGCAGGGCTCATACAATTCTTTTTCTCCGGTCGATTTAGCGTGATTGTCGCCAATTCACCTTCTATTTCCAGAATAATATTTTCATAATTGCTCATAGTATTAACCTCTGATATTTTTAACTAAGCGGAAGGTAGCACTCAACAAGCCTGCTATTTAGTGGTTATATTTTAGGAATACCGCTCTGTGCAGGTAATACGAAATCCGAAAATCCAGTCCATATTCCGCAATAAACACGGGATAGTTCATAATATCTGCGACTATGGTAAGGACCACCAAGGATTTCCAATTGGCCTAGCTTAGGCTATGATGAAGCTATCTACATTTCTATGAAATCGCCATGCTTTATCGACCATTGGCAACACACCAGTTATTACAAAACGGAAATATCCGGGATACGATTCACGTCGGTAATGAACTATTCTGGCAGAACCGTTGTGAATCAGGTGATCCCGGCGGCTTGATTGATGCCCAGTTCAATGGCATCAACCTTGGCACCATGTCTATTGTTTATTTAACCTTCGGTGCGGATGTCAGTATCGAACCGGTCTGTAACGACCAGCATTTCCTTATCCAAACCACGCTGATAGGGCAAAGTAGCACTCTAAATGGACAACGTTTGATCACCACAGTCCCCAATGATATTGCGATAATTGACCCCTCATTACCCACCAAAATTAATTTCAAACAAGGCTGCGCACATTTAGCTCTTAAGATGGATCGATCTACGATCACACTCAAACTGGCTGATTTACTGCAACAGGATATTAACGAACCAGTGGTATTTGACCTGTTTTCGGAACAGGCTGAAGCCAACAAACGTGCGTGGTTGGAAACGATGCATTTTTTATGTGCATTTTACGATAAGCCTGACCAGCAAATATTACACAACAAGCATTTGCTACAAAGTCATATCGATATGGCGACCTGCGCTCTCATTAGCTCACAGCAACATAATTACTCAGCCCAATTAAACAATGACCGGCACACAGCAACACCACGCCATGTAAGGCGTGCCTGTGAGTTTATTGACAGCCGCATCCAAGAGACCATTACCATGAGCGACCTTTGTCGCATCAGCAATGTCACAGAACGGACGCTGCAAAACGGCTTTAAAAAACATCTCGGCCAGACTCCCTCGGAGTTTATCCAGTCCAGGCGATTGCACCATCTCCATCAAGCATTACAAAACGCGGCGGGGCAAACCAATGTGAGTCGCATTATGTGGGAACATGGTATCAATAACCCTGGCCGCTGGGCGCAGCTCTACTTTAAGCGCTATGGCTGCTACCCCTCAGAAACATTGAGTACCCGCCATAAATAGTCCGATTTGCCCGCGGCAAGGGTCGAACTTCTATTCGTCCTCTTCTAACATGTAGGTTGGCTTTTTCCAGATACCCCGCTCAAACATCTTTTCGGTAGCCGCCCGTACAATCTTATCGTTTTCGGCATGCCGCAGCGGCGGACATTCCAGGCAGCGATTCTTTTCATACATGGGTTGATCGTAAATAATCCGATACTGTTCAGTGCGCAAATCACGCAGCCAATTACCCCACAGGGAGCGCGCGCGATATTGTCGCAGTGCTTCAATATCGATAATACCGCCCGCGTAAGATGCCGTACCGCCAGAATGGTGCTTGGAAATCACACGCCCCTGGTAGTCGGCGATCATAGACTCACCACCTGTGACATCAATCGGGTGCAGCGACTCTGGGGTGACATAATAGCCGGCCGGGTTGGGCGCAATAACATACATGGTGTTATCAAGGGCGCGCGCACGATTTTGCACATCCCACAGGCCATTACCCACATAGGGCTCCGGGTAGCTTGGGCGATACATTATTTCAGCACCGTTCATTGCCAGGCCACGAGCCGTTTCAGGATAGCTGCCTTCCATGCAGACAATGGTACCGATGCGGCCTATTTCCGTATCAACTACCGGGAAGAAAGCATCCAGTCCATCACCGTAAAGCTCAATCCAGCGATCCCAGACATCGTGCGGAACCGTCGAGTGCTCACGTGCGAAAACCTGCATTTTGTAATGTACATGAATCACCTCACCATCAGGATTAATTACGAAAGCACAATTAAAGAAACGCTCTGGAAACTCCGGGTGTTTGGCTTTCGCTTGTGCGATGATATAAACATTCAGTGCCTTGGCCAGCTTGCCCAAGGCCTCTGTTTCGGTGCCAGGGATATCAATTGCCGTGCGTTTCACATAGTCCACGTGATCCCAATCAAATATCTCATCGGTAAAACCCTGCAACGCACCTTCTGGCAAGGTCAACAGCCGCACTGGCAGATCAATACTGGTTAACCAGTAGGCGGCGTGCGCCAACTCGGAAATATGATCGATATTATGTTGGATATCTTCGCGCTTTTGCGCCCCACGCATCATGGTTTGCAACGCCAGCGCCATGTACTGTTCAATAGGTTTTTGCCTAGCCATTGTATTTCCTCACTTTCAACTGAAGCTAATCCACTGTAGACGATTATTCGATAGCCCGACAATGAACAAAGCGAAGCCAATGGGCTAATTCAGAATCCTTAATTTAAGAAACCACCTGATAACCCCCAGTAAAATCGACAATAATTTCTGGGCTGTTCATCGAACCGCAAAATTTGGTAGGATAGGAGCGTTTAGGTGTTTCCTCTTGCAGCGAACAGGCCCTAGCATGATCCAGACAAACCCACTTTCCAATCACAACCTGTTTATTTCCCATGACCTGGGTGAAACACAGGATAAGGTCGGTCAATTCATCTGGCCACACCGTATGCAGGCGAGTCGAAGCAGCCATATTGATGCTCGCCTCGATGGTGTCGTATTGGGGGATATGGGGCTCTATTATCTGCAATACGGCGCTAATGTCAGCATTGATGCTGGCGAAATTTCCGATTACTACTTAATCCAAACTGCACTATCGGGCAAAGCCTGTGTTACCAATGGCAGTCACCAGGTCAACGCAACCGCTGGATTCACTACTTTAGTTTCCCCACAGGGTATCACCAAAATACAGATGGGGCCTGATTGCAGTTATCTGGTGTTAGTACTGAAACGTCAGGCCCTGGAGCGACAACTATCCAAACTGCTTGATAAAAACCTACAGCAGCCAATACTGTTCGATCTTTCTCCCAGCCAATCTAGTCAAACTCGTGCATTGCAACAAACGCTCGGATACTTTTGTCAGCAGTACAACGACTTTGCCGATCAACTCAATCAACCACGAGTCAATCATCAGTTCAGCGAACTAGTAATTTCTTTACTTCTCAATACCTGGCGACACAACTATTCTGAACAGTTACGCCAAACCTCGCCAGCGCCACTACCTTGGCATGTGCGTAAAGCCGCTGATTACATTAGGGAAAATATAAGCAACACTATTTCCTTGCAAGAAGTTGCATTACAGGTAGGTGTCACGCCCCGTACGCTACAAAACGGCTTCAACCACTTTTTAAACCAAACCCCTTCACGCTACATTCAGTCTATGCGTTTGAACCTTGTCCACGAGTCTTTGCAGCAGGCAAACCCACAAAACACGAGCGTTACCGAAATATTACTCGACAAAGGCATCAATGATGCGGGTAGATTTGCACAGCTGTATAAACGTCGCTTTGGGGAACTACCCTCCGAGACTCTGAAACGCTAACCTAGCCAGTATTTTTCGCCAGAGTTCCTAGGCGGTAAAAGAGTGCGATCTGTATGGTTTTTCGCGACAACGAAACGCCCAGACGGACTTGTCAGGCCATTGAGTATTTCGAGGAAGTGGACAATGCGGAGGACGTCCCTGTAATAGAAGCTAGAGAGCAACTCAGGCTGGCCAAATCGCAGGCATAAAAAAGCCGGGGCTTTAAACCCCGGCTTTAATTACTCAAGTGAAACTACTTATTTAGCTGGTTTTTCCACTTCTGTTTTAATCACCGCCATCACTCGACGGTTTTGCTGACGACCGTCTTTAGTGTCGTTGTCGGCACGTGGTTGTGATTCGCCATAACCAACCGCTTTAATTCGGCTTGCATCAACACCGTGCTGATCGATCAACACCTGGCGCACCGCGTTAGCGCGACGCTCAGACAGACCTTGGTTATAATCATCATCGCCAGTACTATCAGTATGGCCTTCGATAGTAGCGTTGGTCGATGGGAAAAGTTTCATAAATTCGCCAACATTCTTAATTTCTTCATAGAAGGCTGGTTTGACCACTGCTTTGTTGAGGTCGAACAGAACTTCCAGTTCCACTGATACTGTTTCTTTGATCACATACTGACAACCGTCTTCGTCAACGCGGGCACCAGCCGGTGTATTCGGACATTTGTCTTTGTAATCATAAACACCATCACCATCGCTATCCAGCGGACAGCCGTTGCTATCAACGGCAACGCCAGCAGGCGTATTAGGGCAACGATCCTGATCATCATAGACACCATCACCGTCGCTATCCAGTGGTGCAGCAACAGGTGCTGCCTTTTTACCACGACTACCAAAAAAGTAATCTAATCCGACCATCATTGCTAAGTCAGTGCTTGATTCAGAGGTATTACGAATCGCACGTAAATCGCCACGAAACGCTAAATTATCAGTGATGTATTTTTTAAACCCACCACCGAAGTTAACGAAAGTTTGGTCATCGGAACTAACACCTGCCAAATCGGGGTCTATATCAAACTCCCCAGCACCAAAAGCCAGATAGGGCACCACACCGCTAGCGGTTTCGCTAAAATGATATAGTAAATCAGCACGATAGCCACTGATGTCAAAATCGACATCGCCACCACCGATCAAATCCATCTCGGTATTGCCTAAATCAATATAGGTACCTTCAATACCCCAATGCTCTGAAAACTTATAGCCAAGGCCAAGTACACCGCCACTGGTATCGGAAATATCGTTGTCGCCAAACAAGTAATGGGTGGCGCCACCAAAAATATTGAGCCCAGTTCCTTCATCGGCAAACGCAGCGTTTGCCGTAATCAATGACAGGGCTGAAATGCCTATCAATGCAGAAATTCTCTTAAACATAATGTTTCTCCTCATGAATGAAAATCCTTTAACCGCTCTTTGCTTTGCTTCAGGATTAATACAAAGCTGAATGCGGCGCACACTATTACAACTGTTGTTGCTTAGCAATAGGCCCATTACAAATTTACAATCTATTACAATTACTCAGCATCGTTTTAATCATCTTTTTTTAATCAACTTCGTTTTAATCAACTTTTTCGCCCTTAGCCTGCTTATCCGCATGATATGATGACCGCACTAGCGGTCCACTAGCGACACTGCTAAATCCAATCTGCCGTGCATAATCAGCATATTGAGCAAATTCGTCAGGATGCACGAAGCGCTCTACCGCCAAATGATTCAAACTCGGCTGTAGATATTGGCCAATGGTGATCATATCCACCTGATGCGCCCGCATATCATCCATCACCTGATAGATTTCCTTAGACTCCTCACCTAAGCCAACCATAATACCAGACTTTGTCAGCACGCTGGGTATCCGCTCTTTGTACTTTTGCAAGAGGCTTAACGACCACTGATAGTCCGAACCAGGGCGGATTTTTTTATAGAGCCTAGGCACGGATTCTAAGTTATGGTTAAACACATCTGGCGGCTCAGCCGTTAGGATACCCAGCGCCACTTCCATACGCCCGCGAAAATCCGGCACCAAGACTTCAATTTTAATCGTCGGGTTAGCTAGCCGGGTTTCGCGGATACAGTCAGCAAAGTGACCGGCGCCGCCATCGCGTAAATCATCGCGATCAACGGAAGTCACCACCACATAACGTAATTTCATTTCAGCAATTGCCGCAGCAAGATGCTTGGGCTCATCCTGATCCAGCGGATTTGGACGGCCGTGCGCAACATCACAGAACGGACAGCGCCGCGTACAGATTTCACCCATGATCATAAAGGTCGCGGTTCCGTTACTGAAACACTCACCCAGATTAGGGCAACTGGCTTCTTCGCAAACCGATGCCAATTTACTTTTACGTAGTATTTGCTTGATATGCGCAACTTCAGGGGAAGTTGGCATACGTACACGAATCCAGTCCGGTTTGCGCGGTGCTTTTTCAGTCGGAATTACCTTGATAGGGATACGCGCAACTTTTTCGGCCCCCCGCAATTTAACGCCTTGCTTTACCCGCACCACTTTTTCTGGCCGATCGCCAACTTCTGTTAAGTTCCTTTCCATCAATAGATACTCATATTAGTTACGGGGGTCAGTATACCCCAGCTGCCCAATCAAACAACTCACTAGCTGTTCAAAAACCTGCTGTTCATCCGGTGTTTGCCTTACTAAATCCGCCAACTGCGTCACCGTCTGCCCAGGATAACCGCAAACATTAATTCGGCGGTAGGGCTCCAAATCCATGTTCCAATTAAAACTCAGACCATGATAGCTACAACCTTTTCTGACCCGTAGACCGAGCGAGGCAATTTTGCTGTTCCCGACGTATACGCCTGGCGCATCCTGCCTCGCACGGGCTGCTATTTGATAACTGTCCAGTAATTGGATGATGCTATTTTCTATCACACTAACCAGATCACGCACACCTATTTTTAGCCGTCGTAAATCGAGCAGTAAATAGATGATAGGCTGTCCGGGGCCATGGTAGGTCACTTGCCCACCCCGATCAGACTTGATCACCGGAATAGTACCCGGTTCAATCAAATGTTCTTCTTTACCCGCTTGCCCCAAAGTAAAGACGGGAGGATGAGTCACCAACCAGAATTCATCGCCCGTGGTTTCATCACGCTCGTTTGTGAATCGCTTCATGTCAGCCCAAACCTTCTCGTAAGGTTGCAAGCCAAGCTGATGGATTAGTGGAAGTGCTATGGTAGCCATGGTTCTATGCATTCAAAGCTTGAGGAATATATTGAGCCGAACCTATAGCACCATTTCAATGCGGCCGCTGGCCTTAAGATCTTCAAAAATGGCCGACAATTGTGCTTCGCCCGTCGCCACTATAGTCACAGTGATTGAACAATATTTGCCATTCCGACTTTCTCTTAGGCTAATGCGTTCAAAATCCAAGCCTGGCGCATGCACCTGAATAATATCGAGCACCATCTCCTTATAGTCTGGTGCAGCTCGACCCACCACCTTGATGGGATACTCGCAGGGGAATTCTATTTTAGGAGCGGGCGGTTGCATGTATTCCTACAAAATATATTTGATTAGCGGGTAACGAGCTCGGCTTTATAGGCCTGATAACGTTTCGCCACATTGTACCACAGCGGCCCGATTTTTCCGTTGCCCACTGATTTGCCGTTCAATTCGGTCACGGGAATAATTTCACGCGTTGAACTGGTGACCCATACCTCATCAGCCTGCAACAACTCTTGCTCTGAGATTTCCTGCTCACGACAATCGAAAGAGCCTTGTTCACCCAGCTCAACGATTAAATCCCGGGTAATGCCACCTAGAATGTAATCCGTTTTAGGTGGTGTGTAAACAACGCCGTTTTTCACGATAAAAACATTCGCAGAAGAGGATTCTGTTAGGTAGCCCTCCCGGATTAGAATCGCGTCTTCCACACCCTGCTGCGAGGCTGTTTGTTTCAATAGCACATTAGGCAATAGGCAAATGCTCTTAATATAGCAACGAGTCCAACGATTATCCGGCAGAGTGATCGCACGAATACTTTTTACCGAACCGAGATCAGCGCCATAAACTACCGGAGTAGCCATCATGAACAGCGTCGGCTTTGCATCGGCCGGAAAAGCATGGTCGCGTTTTGCCGAAACACCTCGCGTCACCTGGATGTAGAGCGATAGATCCGAGGTTTCCTGACGATTACGCGCAATCACCGCTTCAAATAGCGCAATCCAATCCTGTTCCTGCTGGACTAGTGATATTTGTGTGGCCGCCAGACTGCGCTCAAGACGTTGAATGTGTTCCCTTACTCTAAAGGCTTTGCCCTGGTAAACCGGAATCACCTCATAAACTCCGTCACCAAATAAAAAACCACGATCCAGCACAGAAATCTTAGCTTCTGCCAAGGGCAAAAATTCACCATTGAGATAAACAATGGATGCCATTAATTATTCCCCAGGTTAATCAATTAACTGTACAAAAAAGAGTACGATCTGATCCCATAAGCGTTTAAAAAAGCCTCCGGCCTCGACAGATTCCAAAGCCAGCAGTGGCGTCTCGACAATAGTTTCTTCACCCAGCTTGACCTTAACCTTACCATACTGATCCGCCAAAACAATCGGCGCTTCAATCACTGCATCTACATCCAGGCTCGCCGCCAAGGCACTTTTTTGACCACGAGGAATAGTCACATACACATCCTTCGTAATACCCAGTTTTACCGAGTCCATGGCACCGCCCCACACCCGAGGTTGATTAAGTATTTCGTTTGCACTATAGAGTTTGTGGGTTTCATAATAGCGAAAGCCGTAGGTCAGTAATTTCTGACTTTCTACGGCGCGAGACTCTTCGCTCGCCGCTCCCATCACTACCGAAATCAGGCGCATACCATTACGTTCAGCGGACGCCACCAGACAATATCCCGCTTCTTCCGTATGCCCCGTCTTCAGACCGTCAACACTGCGGTCCCGCCACAACAGCTTATTGCGGTTCGGTTGGCGAATCTGATTGAAGGTAAAATACTGCTCCGCATACATCGCATAGTGATCTGGATGATCGACAATGATAGCGCGCGCCAACTTTGCCAAATCCAAAGCAGTCGTGTAATGCTCTTCCTCCGGCAGTCCAGTGGCATTGAGGAAGTGAGAGTTGTTCATTCCCAGCCTGACCGCATGCTTGTTCATCAGATCGGCGAAAGCTTCTTCACTGCCAGCAATGTGCTCAGCAACAGCAATGCTGGCGTCATTACCTGATTGAATAATGATGCCACGCAGCAGATCCTCTAAGGAGACGAAGGTGCCCTCTTTGATAAACATACGAGAACCTGGTGCCTGCCACGCTTTGATGCTGACACGCACCTGATCAGTCAATTTAATATTGCCCTTATCCAGCTCAACAGCTGCAATGTAGCTGGTCATCAGCTTGGTCAGGCTGGCCGGTGGCAAGGGCTGGTCGGCGTTATTTTGAATTAACACCTCGCCACTTTGGGCGTCAACCAGCAAATAGCCCGTCGCCGCCAATTGTGGTGGCGCAGGAATGAGCGGGTTCGCCGCAATCGCGACTTGCGTCAGCATGAATAAGAATAGGGTTACAACCAGTGTGCTTAGTTTTGTCATAGCAATTTTTCTTAGCGAAATGAGTGTTAACATAGCGGCTATTTCAGCCCGCTATTCAATTAATTAGGAATTGGGCAAAGCCACAATCAGAGGCTTTCCCAAACCTAAGGCGGAGAGTTTCTCTTTTATTTGCTGCACCAACGCCATATCTTTTAGCGGTCCAATTTGGACTTTATGCAGGTTAGGTTCACGCGCTTTATCGAGGTTAATCACGACTAGCTCGTTCGTCACAGCCTGTACGCGCTTTTTCAGTTGGTTGGCGGTTTCGTATTTAGAAAAAGCGCCGACCTGAAGATAAACTTCGTTGCCCAAACCTGCGGGCTTCATCCTTGCCCATTGCCAGGCAATCGGATCAATGGCCTCTACTTTAATTGGCGCAGTGCCTTTATCCGCAAAACCTAATTTAATTGCAGCGGCGTAGGATAAATCAATAATACGCTCGGAGTGAAAAGGGCCGCGGTCATTCACCCGCACCACCACCTTGCGGCCATTATCAAGATTGGTAACCTGCAAATAGGTAGGCAAGGGTAGCGTTTTGTGCGCAGCCGACATACCAAACATATTATAAGTTTCGCCATTCGACGTCAGGTAACCATGGAATTTTTTACCATACCAGGAGGCAGTACCGGTTTCCTCATAGCCAGCGCTAGTCGGCATGATCTGATAACTCTTCCCCGCTACCTCATAAGGGCTTTTATTACCTTGACGGCTCAAAGGCTCAATGATGGGTGTCGCATCCGGAACCCTCTCTAAATCATTGTAGCTAAAGGGCGCAGAGTCCTGCTGCTGCCGATACCTCGACGGCGGCTCCGTCGATGCAGACTTCTGCGGCGGATTGGTATTACAACTAGTTAACAAGAAGCCTATCAATATTCCGAATAACGCTATCGGAGTCTTTCGTATGATCATCATTATTCAAGTACGCCCAGCTATTTCTTGACTGAGCTGATACACCGCCATGGCGTACAGCGCACTATGATTGTAGCGGGTAATAACATAAAAATTATTCAAACCAATCCAATGTTCATCACCGGCAGCCCCTGCAAAGCGCATCGCCGTCGCGGGCTGTTCTGGCGCCAACGCCTGCTGCGGCTTAAACCCAGCAGCTATCAACTCAGCCACGCTTCGTGTCGGCGTTAAATCAGAACGTTTTTTGACCAATAACGGTTCGTATTCTTTACCATCAACTAGTGCTCGCTCAGTCACGGGCTCATTCTTTTGCCACCCGTGTTCATGAAAATAATTCGCCACGCTGCCAATCGCATCAACGGGATTATTCCAGATATCCTTATGCCCATCCCCATCAAAGTCAACCGCATAGGCCCTAAAACTACTCGGCATAAACTGGCCATAACCCATTGCTCCAGCATAGGAGCCTTTTAGTGATAGCGGGTCTACCTTTTCATCACGCGCCAACATTAAAAACTCCTTTAACTCCTTACGAAAATATTCCGCTCGGCGGGGGTAATCAAATGCCAAAGTTGTCAATGCGTCAATCACGCGATTGGATCCAGTTACTCTCCCATAGCGCGTTTCTACCCCAATAATAGCAACAATGATTTCTGCAGGAACTCCGTAAATCGATTCAGCACGATTTAATGCCACGGAGTGTTCCTGCATGAACTCAAGACCCTGTTTGGTACGCTGCTCCGTCACCAGGATGGGTCGATAGTCCTTCCAGGGTTTAGCTTCAGCGGGAGCCTCCATTAACTTAATAATCTTCTCTTTAAAAACGGCCTCGTTAAAAATCGCCTGCAACGACTTCCTATCAAAGCCGTGCTGCTTAACCATTTCATCAATAAATACGCTCGCCTCTGGATGGGTGGCATAAGTCACGGGCTCAGCACAGCTCACAGGAACCACTGTAATAATGAGCAGGGTAATACACATATCCGCCACTTGGCGCATTGTTCGCTTGATCATATTTATCCTAAAAACCGTATGGCTAAAGGGAATTCCATTCAAATTTTTGTTTATCTGGGTAATAGTTTCTTGTGTGTTTTGATAGACATTAACAGTCCAAAACCTAAAAACAGGGTAACAATCGACGTCCCGCCATAGCTTATCAAAGGCAGTGGCAGTCCGACTATGGGTAAAATACCAGAAACCATGCCGATATTAACAAAAAAATAGAAGAAAAAGGTGAGTGACAGGCTGCCTGCCAACAATCTGCCATAAGTATCGTCTGCGGTAGTGGCAATATGAAGACAGCGCGTCACAATCAGCAGGTATAAAGACAGCAGCATGAGCAAACCGACAAAACCAAATTCTTCGGCAAATACAGCAATAATAAAATCCGTATGGCTTTCCGGTAAAAAGTCTAGATGCGATTGCGTACCCAATAACCAGCCCTTTCCGTAAAGCCCTCCTGACCCGATTGCCGTTTGCGACTGGATAATGTTCCAACCCGAACCTAAGGGATCACGGCCGGGGTCAATCAGCGTCAGCACTCGTTGTTTTTGGTAGTCCTTCATAACCGACCAAAGTATCGGCACAGAAGCCGCCAGCAAAGCGCCAAAACCAAACACCAAACGCCAGCGAATACCGGCGAACAAGAGAACGAAAATCCCTGATGCGGCAATTAATAACGAAGTACCTAAATCCGGCTGCTTGGCGATTAAAATCGTTGGCACGAAAATCATGACCAACCCCCAGAATATATGTTTCAGGCGCGGCGGTAATCGTTGGTGTGCGTAGTACCAGGCTAACGCCATCGGGACCGCGATTTTTATAATTTCTGAGGGCTGAAATTTTGGCAATCCGGGTATCGCCAGCCAGCGCTGCGCACCCTTAGCACCAACACCAACGAGTAATACCGCAATTAATAGCAAAACTCCAAAACCCATTAGCCAGGGTGACCAGATACGATAATGATGTGGGCTGATTTGGGCAAAAATCATCATGAGCAACAGGCCTATCCCCATTCGCATGACCTGCCGATAGACCATGTCCAGGTCCTGGCCACTGGCGCTGTACAACACCAAAAGCCCGACACCGCATAAGATAAAGATTAGGAATAATAATATCGGGTCGATATGCATGCGGGAAAAGAAGCTAGGCTTGCTCTGAAAGCTGTGCGCAGCATAGGGTAATTTTCTAATAAAATCACGCTGAGACATCGTTAGCTAGAACCTTCAACTAGGTAGGCGTCTAGTATTTTACGCGCCACCGGCGCGGCCGCAGTGCTGCCGCCACCGCCATTCTCGACAATCACCGCAATCGCAATTTTGGGTTCATTGACAGGTGCAAATGCAATAAACAAACCGTGATCCTTATTGCGTTCTGCAATATTTTTTTCATCATATTCTTCATCCTGTTTGATACCGATCACTTGTGCTGTTCCAGTTTTTCCCGCCATTTTGTATTGGGCTCCTCGGCCTGTTTTCCGAGCTGTACCGTGCTCGCCATGCACTACCAGCTCCATAGCGTGAATAATTTTTTCCCAGTCCTCGCCATTCTTCAATTGTATGTCTTCTAGCTGCGACAGTTCCCGCTCCATTGAACCTTTTTGTGTCGTCTTATCAGCAGGCTTATCTTCTTCATCCTCGTGTTTAATCTGTTTCACCAAATGCGGCTGTAGCCATCGCCCTCGATTGGCAAGAACGGCAGTGGCTGTCGCTAATTGCAGCGGTGTCGCCAGCATGTAGCCCTGACCAATACTCAGGTTAAGCGAATCACCTCGGTACCAAGACTGACCCAGACTATTTTTCTTCCAATCGGATGAAGGCAGCACTCCCTTCAGTGCTTCACCAATGTCTTTTCCGGTTTGCTGGCCAAAACCAAACTGCCAAATAAAATCATGCATTTCATCCACATTCATACGCTGCGCCATTTCATAAAAGTAGGTATCGCAGGATTGTACGATAGCAGTCTCTAGATTCACTCGACCATGGCCCCACTTCTTCCAATCACGATAGTAGCGCCCGCCCTTAGTGAGCTGAAGCCAGCCCGGGTCGTAAATAGTATGCTCCCAGTTGGTGTAACCCAGTTCCAACCCGGCAAGCGCGACAAAAGGTTTTAGGGTTGATCCAGGTGGATACTGGCCGCGTATCGCCCGATTAAATAGCGGTAAATCCGGTGAATCACGCAGCTCTGCATAGGCATCAAAATCAATGCCGGTGACAAAGAGATTAGGATTAAACGATGGCTTACTCACCATAACTAAAATACCGCCAGTTTCCGTATCAATGGCGACCACTGCACCGCGTTTATCCCCTAGTGCCTGCTCTGCGACCTGCTGTAAGCGTGCGTCCAAGTATAGTTGTATATCCATGCCCGGCCCTGGCGCTGACCGTTCTAATACTCTTAATACCCGGCCTCTGGCATTGATCTCAACTTTTTGGAACCCCGCCTGCCCCAATAATTCTCCCTCGTAAAATTTCTCTACACCCAGTTTACCGATACTGTCAGTACCGGCATAACGCGCTACATCAATACTTTTTAATTCCTGCTCATTGATACGCCCGACATAACCCAATACATGCGCGGTTGAGTCCTTCAAAGGATAGTGTCGCACTAATTGTGCTTCAACAGATACGCCGGGCAGACGATGCGCATTGACTGCGAGCTTTGCAATTTCCTCTTCAGTCAGCCGATAGCGTAGCGGTACAGACTGATAGGGCCGTCGACGCTGCTTCAGATCTGTCATAAATTTCTTACGATCACGCTCTGACACCGAGATGATTTCGCTAATCGTAGCAATTGTTTGCTCAATATCTGGCGTATGTTCTTTGGTGATAGTCACGCTGTGACTAGCGGTATTCTCCGCTAATAAACGGGCATTGCGATCATAGATAAGTCCACGGTTTGGCGCAATGGGCTGCAACAAGACCCGGTTCTTGTTGGATAGTGTGGTATAACGATCATACTGCACCACCTGTAAATAAAACATTCTGGCGACAAGCAGCAAAGTGAGAAAGATCAGCACAAACCAAAACACCAGCGCCCGCCCCGAGAAGGTTCGTGTTTCGCCGTACAGGTCTTTTAGGTCAAAATTATTCATTCTGGGTTATGCTAGCCTATTGGCCTATGAGAAACCTGCTTAGTGCACTGATTCATTTTTTCAACGGCCCAGAGAACTCTCATAGCAAGTATGCACAGCTCATGAGCGGTGATAGGGATGATTATTCAACAGTGTCCAGGCGCGATAAAGCTGCTCAGCGACAACGACTCGCACTAACGGATGAGGGAAAGTTAGTTTTGACAACGACCAGGATTGTCCTGCGCGTTGCAGGCAATCAGGCGATAATCCATCCGGCCCACCAACTAACAACGCAACATTAGTGCCAGACATTTGCCACTCACTGAGTTTTTGTGCCAACTGTTCGGTACTCCAGGCGCTACCTTTCACATCCAGCGCGACCACCTGATCCTTTTCTTCTATTGCCGCTAAAAGCTGTCTTGACTCTTTCGCAATCGCCCGCTGGATATCAGCGCCTTTCCCACGCTGGCCAAGAGGAACCTCGATAACCTCCAGCTTTAGTTCATGCGGTAATCGTTTTGCGTATTCATTAAATCCTGAATTGACCCAATCAGGCATTTTACCGCCAACGGCAATTAATTTAATACGCATAAACCAGTCTTATGGAGCCTCTTCCTGGCCATTCTCGACTGGCACTTGATCAGGAAGCGACCACAGTCTTTCCAAGTCGTAGAATAATCGTGTTTCCGGCATCATCACGTGCACCACCACATCACCCAAATCCACCAACACCCACTCCGATACATCCTGGCCCTCCTTACCTAACGGCAAAACTCCTTTTTCTTTCGCCTTAACAACCACATTTTCGGCAACCGAGCTGACATGTCGCCTTGAGGTGCCGGAGGCTACTACCATATAGTCCGTCACGTTGGATCGATCCCTGACATCAAGGCATTGAATATTAAGTGCTTTAGCATCATCTAAAGCATCAATCACTAAATCTTTCAACTGGTTTACCTGCATATTACCTCTTGGTTTTACTGAAACGGACTCTAGCCTGAACGGGCGACGCTGTTAAATAAGCTGGCTAAGCTGACAAGACATCCGATTTATCGAATCGCTGACACTGTGCCTGGATCTTAATGAAGATTGCGTTCCATATAATCCCATACTGACTCGGGAAGTAAATACCTAGGGGATAGCTTTTGCTGAATTAGTGCTCGAATATGGGTTGAGGAAATGGCGAGAGGCGTCATCCGTTGTACTAACACACGTCCAAACCCGCTTGCCTTTAATTCGGCAATATCAGTTGCTTCACGCGCATGCAGAAAACGCTCCATAATACCCTGCGTAGGGCCGGATGCCCCTGGTCTGGCGGCAACAATGATATGAGCCAATTGCGGAATTTCTTCCCATTCATGCCAGCTCGGTAAGGACAAAAACGAGTCCATACCCACCACCAATATCAGAGAGATTTGATCGCCGAGCTCATCCCGCAGTATTGCTAAGGTATCCGCCATATAGGAAACACCTTCACGCTCAATTTCGCGAGAGTCACAGCTCAATTCCGGCTCCGGCGCTATCGCAAGCTCAACCATTCTAAGTCGGTCTTGTGCGCTGTAGTGAGGCTGCGTTCGATGTGCCGGCACATGGCAAGGGATTAGCCGCATCTCATCCAGCTTCAAATTTTGTTTAAGCTCCAACGCCGTACGTAAATGACCAAAGTGGATGGGATCGAAAGTACCACCAAAGATTGCCACTGTTTTCATTACCAACTCATTGCCATTGCCCGCCCCTTATGACGGGTACGCCAGCTAGCTACGAATATGTCCATCGCCCAGCACAACGTATTTTTGCGAGGTAAGTCCCTCAAGCCCGACCGGCCCGCGCGCGTGAATCTTATCGGTAGAAATACCAATTTCCGCTCCCAAACCATATTCAAAACCATCGGCAAAGCGCGTCGATGCGTTCACCATCACTGAACTGGAATCCACTTCTGTTAAAAAGCGTCGGGCACGACTATAGTTTTCCGTAATAATAGAATCGGTATGATGCGACCCGTAGTAATTAATATGCGATATTGCTGCGTCCAAATCATCGACCAATTTGATCGACAGAACTGGCGCGAGATATTCAGTTGACCAATCCACTTCCGAAGCAGCATGAATATCGGGGAGCAGTGTCCGCGTTTTCTCACAACCACGCAGCTCAACACCTTCTGAGAGATATTGAGCCACCAGTTCAGGTAGAATTTCTGCCGCAACTGCCTGATGAACCAACAAGGTTTCCATAGTATTGCAAGTACCGTAGCGCTGGGTCTTCGCATTAAAGGCTACCGAGATGGCCTTTTCCCGATCCGCCTGATCGTCGATATAGACGTGACAAATACCGTCCAAATGCTTGATTACCGCCACCTTGGCATCACGACTAATACGTTCAATCAGCCCTTTGCCGCCGCGCGGCACTATCACATCGACATATTTCGGCATCGTAATCAACTCACCTACCGCCGCGCGATCCGTGGTTGCAATTACCTGCACCGCAGTTTCCGGCAACCCGGCGGAAAGTAAGCCCTGCTTAATACACTTCGCAATCGCCTGATTGGATCGAATCGACTCCGAACCACCTCGCAAAATGGTTGCATTACCAGATTTTAAACACAGACTCGCCGCCTCTACTGTCACATTGGGGCGCGACTCATAAATGATACCGACCACGCCCAGCGGCACACGCATCTTACCCACCTGAATACCCGAAGGCCGGTAATTCAAACCGGTAACCTCGCCCACTGGGTCAGGTAAAGCGGCCACCTGATGTAAGCCTTCTATCATGCCGTTTATGGTTTTGTCGGTAAGGGTTAAACGGTCAAGCAAGGCGGAGTCCAATCCACCCTGTTTGGCAGCAGCCACATCTTCAGCATTAGCCTGTAGAATTTCGCCGCGCGCACTGTCGATCGCTTTGGCCATTGCCAGCAAAGCATGGTTTTTTTTGCCTGTATCGGCCGCCACAATTTTACGAGAAGCGTCACGCGCGTTGCGGCCTACTTCGGCCATGTATTTTTTAACTTCCATTTGGTGCCTTTACATGAATCTCTGATCAAGAACGCGATTATACAATAAAAAAGGGCGCAGATACTTGCGCCCTTTGAACAACCCAATAAGCGACGTGCTACGGACAAACAGTTTTGCCTGCGCGGCCCGGTCTAAGCATCATTCGACCGCTTCTACTCATCACTATCTCCCTAGCACCACTAGCCAAATCGGACACAGCTCCCGGCCCACAAAAGGTAAAGGTTCTCATTGGTAACGCCCCTAATACCTGTCTAATGGCCCCGTCTCCTTTGAACGCCAAAGCGGGTAGTGAAAAATTCGGCTGTAATGTATAGCCCTGAGCTAGCGGCTCAAACCATCTGATAGCTTCATTTTTATCGACATTGGTACTCCTATCCACATCCTCGAAAACTACCCAGCCTTCGTGCCAGGAATCTATTCCGCTACACTTATCACCATTACGGGCACAAAGTAGTACTGTTTTATTTTTCTTGATTGCCTCACTTCTGGCGAGATTTACCGCAATGATAAATTGGTTTACCTGCGTATCTAATCGATTAGATAGGATCAGAGAGAAGAATCCCGGAACCACCAGGAAAACGAGTATTGCAGAAATAAATAAAACGCAAATTAGCTCAATTAGAGTAAACCCAGACCTTTGTTGGCATTCCATTGCCATCCTCCTTTCAAATAGAAATCCTTTCTATTGACTTTTTCGTACCTGCAACGAACTTATCACCAACAGTCTTCCAAAGTACCAGTGCCAGATTTACCTTTTACGCCCGTATTAGTAATTGAAATCGCTGTGCACTTCGCATCGCCAGCCTGTACCCCACCTGCTACTGGCTTTACTACCGCTGAAAATGTTGTGGCTGTAAAATTGCTGTTTATCAAATCCAACTCATAATAGCCTTCACTACTATTTGTGCTCGACCATCCTAAATTAGTATTGGAAGCAGTCCCCTTAATCGTAGTTGCATATTGCAAGTTTTGAGTAAAATGCCGCTCCTGAGCCTGTGCAAAATTCAACAACAGCGCCTGTGCATCTGATCTACGGGATTTTCTAACACTTTCCTGATAAGAGGGGAACGCAATGGCAGCCAAAATAGCTATAATTGCCAAAACTATCATGACCTCTATTAAAGTAAAACCTTTATAATTCCTACTATCCGTCATAAGAACGTTCCTGCATCTATAATATACGAAAAGTTATTTATCCATCACCCATATCTCTTCAATGACTAAATCACCCTGTAAGGCAGCGTTTTGGTTTAATCGAAACCGAACCTGTCTATCCGGTTGAATAGCAAAATCAGTAGCAGGGCCAGCCGAATCGTGAACTACTAGGCTTCGGGATAACGACCGCACTGCATCGCCGATAACAATAGAACGGTTTTGCAAATCTACGCTATAAACGACTCCAGAATCCATCAGTTTAATATTTGATTCGATTTTAAGCTGCTGCGCATTCCCTGAAAAACTAATCAAGAGACTTATTAGAAACGCTGTCAATAGAGATACTTTCATAACCTTCACCTTAATAATTCGTAATCAACACTCTCACCTGAATAATTGTCTCCAGGACTGTCTGCCAACATTTCCACCGGTATTCTCATATACCGAATCGATATTGCCAGAAGTATTACTCATTTGTTTACATTCATTTTCTGCACAGCCAATTATCGTTGGCGTAGACACCACACCCTGGTACTTACGCCCGCTCGGAGGTATCACAACCACGTTGCCATTCTCATCCGTATATGTATACGCATCTTGGCCATCAAAATCACCGTCATTATTTAAATCAAATGGCGGCTCAGGTAAGCGACCACCAGTTTCAGCGTCCAATTCCATTAAGAAGCTAGTGCCTCCAAAATCACACAAACTTTCCGACGGCAAGAGCGTGGTAAAAATGATACGCCCATTTCTATAAACCGGATTCGTAATTTGGCGCTCCCCACGGTTGTCTGGCGTGACTTTAGGATCCTTATTAATCAGATCAAGATACCAACCCCTCTCTGAATCCCAGTCTATGCTATTACTGGTAGTCACCCTCAGAATATAGTCATTCCCACCTGACGTAACTTCAGGCTCCAAAATGATTTCCTGTTTTAGTAAATCAGAACGTCCGGAAACGGTTGTACCGTTATCCCAAATGCCATAGAAGGTTTGAGTATCCTGAGATACTACTGAATTATCCGTTTTTTCGAGGTACTTTCCTGTACCAAAATAAACGATAAACCCCTCCCGACTCGTATCTAGCTGAAACGAAACGCTTGGACGATTCGTGATGGGCTGAGGATTACCTTCAGGTGAAATTGCTGTAAATAATGGCTCAGGCTTCAGGTTAACTCCGCTCCCAGAATGATAAGCAACATCCCATTGGGATGGCGTACCGGTTAAATCAAATTTCCATAAATTCCCACGTAAATCTCCAGCATAAATATAGTCAACATCAAAATCTCTATTTATGTCCACTGGCGTTACTGTTCCCAGGCCATTCGGGTTATCTAAAGTGTCCTCCGCAGTAGGTACGCTAATTTTTTTAATAAGTGCTCCGGTACTTATATTCACGATATAGAGTGCTGCGTGACCCGCCGCACTACGGCTTCCATCCACAACAGTATTGTTATAGCCATTACCGAATACAGCCACCCAAGCACCGTTATTCAGCTTCACAATATCAGGGCGACTGAAGGTATAACCCAAATCACTATCACCAGTTGCGCCCGCTTCACCTTCGTTAACACCTGAGTTAGTATTCAGGTCACCGAATTCCCACAATACTGTCGAACTGGCATTGCTTTCAGAAAAGTTTTGCGGGTTAGTCACATCCAGTGCAAAAACTCCCTGCCCCCCTGCGTTTGCTCCGCTTACTAGCACTGTATGCCAGGCATTACTATAAAATGCGTCACCCACCGTAGGAGTACCGTCAACATAATATTTGTGGGTATAGGATTGAGACGCTAAAGCCGGCAAATTTTTATAAACAAAATTAGGCACATAAGCCATCAGCTCTTTACCTTTGGAAGAACCGGTAGCAGCAAATCCGTGCAGCATGCCATCATTCGCGCCCACATAGAGCATACCCGTTCTACCCGCCTTTCCAGATTTGTAATCAGAATACTTAGCTGACTGAAAATCAGTGCCGTTAATAGTATCCGGATAGAGGAAACTCGGCGCCCCGACAAATGATGGCGCTGAATTAATGATATCTCCCAGCTTGCTTGAGCGTTTGCGAAAGCCAATAGTAGGACTGTCTCCCTGTGTGGACGCCCCTCCACGCAGGTAATTTATCAAATAGCCTCCATATACTTGGTTACTGATAGTGGCTGAAGGAGGTGCACCAACTAACAATGCATCTACCTGCGCTTGGCTGATTGTTGAATCACTCAAGCTTGTAATATTCGGCCATCGAAATGGTACGCCTTTAGCTCCGCTCGAACTGGGGTTATAGGTTAAAATAACACGCTTGTCTGGCTCTTGGCCGTTAAACAATCCTGTCGCACTAGAAGTATCCCAATCCGGATTTTCATCGCAAACAAAGCCCAAGGGTTTATCACATGGCGAACTTGGTTTTGTTGCCTTAAACCCCAGAGAAATGGGTAAAGCCCGCAGCTGCCCATCCCACTTTTCGCTATTAAATCGCGCTTGGTACACAAAACTGCCATTATTTAGACTGGTGGAATTGGTTGCTACCGCAGCCGCCGAACTACTACGCTCATCAATATTGGTGAAGGTCTCATTCAAACTGTTGATTAACGTTTCCGGACTACCCGCATTTAAGAACAACCCCCGCCCGTTATAGGCGGCATGGCGCATATCGTCAATAGTCGTAGCCTTGTCCGCCTTTAGCTCATATTTGTCGGTCGAGTTATAAACCCCATCATCAGGCAAAGGCCAGCCTAAACCATTGACCGGATCATCAAAAGCTACCTCTGGGTCTGTAGGATTTTGCGTTAAGTTTCCATTCACGCCAAAAGCAACTGTGTAGGTCACCAAATGCTGCGCACTGTTACCATCCACCGGACTTACCTTATTTTCGTGCGCCGACGACAAATCCTCTTCGAAATATTTCATCGCAACGTCGGCCAGGGAGTTACTAACATTATCAGCGTAGGCACCGCCATCAAATGCTGAGTCACTGGTGCCGCCATCTTCATTCCCAACACCCGGAGAGCTCCCATTCCAAAAACCATCGGACATGACTACGGCAAAATTTTGCTGGCATTCACCACCCTGGTTAGCAGCTAATATCGGACTGGCCGTTCCAGAAGAAAAAATACCGCCATTGCCTTTGAAATATTCACCCACATCTTTCAATTTGGTTCTTAAAGGAGTCCCGCCGTTGGAATATACATCAGACAAATTATCCAAGAGCGTATTTTTTTTTGTTGTATTCGTCATATCAGACACGACAGTTCTTACAGAATTATTGTTATGTAACGTCCCCAAACCAATTCGGGCAGAAGATCCTGCTATAAGTGCCGAAACTGCTTTTTTTGCAACGTACTCTCGTATCCTGTAATAACTATACCAGTTAGCAAAATTTGTCTTTTGTGTAGCACTCATGCTAGAAACGGGGACAAATTTGCTACTATCGATGGATAAACTACCACCACTGTTCGTATCAGCGCACTCTCCCACTGAATAAACCTTATTATTATCTGCATCATTCCAAGGCATATAGCCATAAGGATTATTACCACTATCAGTACCCGTCAAATTCGTTGTCCCATCATCTGGGTCGTAAGGATTCTTTCTGGCTGAGCTAATAGATTGATTTACATACGCATTACCATCTTCATCCTCACCATCCCAGGGTGTATAGGTAACCGTAGGGTCGTAAGCTAAAGTATTATAACCCGCGCACAATTCTAAATATTCGACTCCTGTATTGGGAGTAAAATCAAAGGCAGGGGACAGGTTTCGAGAATTCGCGTCATTTCTCAACGATGGCCAAGCAAGTTGCGCTTCATTGCTGCGCATTAATTCCCAATTCATACTACCGGAGTCATCAATAAGAAAGAAAATATTGGGCTGAATAGGTTTGCTTGACAGGAATAGCGGCACATTGGATATATCCAGCACTGCGGCTTGCGTAGGATTGATTCCACTCAAGGAGCACACACAAAATACGGTAGCACTTTTTATTGATTTGTTTAAAAAACTTTTCATCTTAAACTCCTGAGATATCTACTCTCATTTTTACTGTTTCCAGTCTCATCCTGAAATTCACATTAATACTGTTTGGCAAAAGTAGTCTGTAACAATACTTCCGCATCATTAGTGCCACCTACCGCTCGCGCAGTAATTCGATAAAAGTATTTTTGAGTTAGTGCTGTCTGGGAAGTCATTTCCGCACCTAATGGGATAAAGAGCTCTTCAATAATATAACGGGGATTAGCACTTAAATTACTTATACCCGTTGTGACGCTCAACCCTTTCGATGACCAATCACCGCTATACATGGAAAAGTTACCTTCAGTCCAAACCCCATTACTTCCAGTACTATTGGCGACAGGTGGAACTGTTCTAGTAACTATCCAGTTTTCTGCCTCCTGTAAAGCGGCTTCGGCTGCTTCAAAGGCAATATGATTATCTCGATAATTGCCTGACATTTTTTCCTCCAGGATGGTTGTCCCCAAACCTTGCACACCCAAGATGGTCATCACCAGCAATATAATCAAACTAATAAATAACACTGAACCACATTGTCGGTTTAAAGATAGCGATCTGTTTTGAGTGTACATCTCCCCCTCCAACTACAGCACCAAACTACGATTACGTAGTTGGATAGTGGTAGTAAAAACTTTTCTCATAAATCCACCTGAATAAGCAGACGTACCAAAGGAAGATACCGTGGTATCTGTGTCAGTAAAGTTACTCGCCTGAACATTATCAGTGGTGCGTAGTAACATCCTTAAACGCAGTGAAACAACGTGATCCCAACGTGCAGCAGTTTCAACCGTGTTGGCGGCAACATATCTATCAGGCACACCATCGTTACCATCATCCAGCCCATAGGTAACCTGAAGGTTTTCAACACCTTCAATGAGCTCAACCGCGTCAGTATTTTGCGCATGATCTTTAATATAGAGCGATGGAATGCCGGCCGGATTATTACTAATAAAGTAAGTGCTCGAATTGAACACATAGACTTCAGCATCAGCTTGATATTCTTTACTAAGAGCAGCGTGCGCCAAGGTTTGCTCGCCACCGCTCTCGCCAGCGTCATTGGTTACGTTAAAGATATCTGCTTTCTCACAGTCTGAAATCATAACGATAGTGTCTTTTTTAAGACCGCAGCTATTTGGCGCAGTCACCTTTATGTCTGAGCTTTTAGACGCCAAGTTCCCTGTTAAAGAAGCACCGCAACCTTTTGCGTACTGCACTGTGATAACATCCGTATTTGCAACTACACCTAAGACGCCTGTAGGAACAGCAGGAGTCCAGCTACTACCGGTATACTCACTACCTTTTACCGCGCTAGCGGCCGTCAAATCATCAGGAAAAGTCGGTTTAGGGCTCGCTACAATTTTAGGAGTAACTTTATTCAGGTTGGCGCAGCCAACAAAGCCAGCCTGACGCAAATTGCTCGTCAGCGTATTTAAGGCAAACCGCGCATTTTCTTGTACTCTGGAATTTGCGTTTTGTACCCGGTAAGTTTGTTTGCTGTTCACATAAATCTGAATCGTTCCGGCAATCAAAATCAAGCCTATAGTGATGGATACCATCAACTCGACCAAGGACAAACCCGCTTGTTTGTTATTCATTAGCACACCATCTACTTTCCTAATCATGCTTATGCCTATAACTCAGTATCTATTGAAAGCTGCTGCGTTGCTGTACCTCCGGCCCGGGTATCATCCCACTGCACTGTCACAGTAATCACGCGCCGTGTACCAGTGTCATCATTTGATACACTGCCGTTTCCAGAGGGTAATGATGCTGCTAGGTTAGCCTTCCAAGCCGTTAAGTCATTGGTTGCCAAGCTATTGCAAGAGCTTGGAACCGTACCACCCATGCTGAGAAGATAACAACTGGTGTTGATCGCCGTATCTCTATTAGCTCTCATGCTATCAATCATGTCGTAAGCCAAAATAGTCGCTTGCGTTCTTACCTCCGCACTGCTGTTTGATTTTAAACCGACGCTTTGCAAACCAGCCAAGCCAACCAAACCGATAGACAACACCAACAGCGCAACTAATACCTCAATCAATGAAACACCCTGTTGTTTAAGTAATTCTTTTGACACCTGTGTTATGGACATGAGGATGCTCCCTTCTCCACACTTGCTCCGCCACTTGCATTAATATTAATCGTCCGTGATTTTTGAGTATCAGCCCCTGAAGTTGCATCGCTGGCGCACAGTTCAAATGCATTACTGGGCAGACCGCCATTGGAGTCGACACCGTTGCCTGTTGAATTATACCCAACCCAATCTACCGCAGTGGTCGGAGCTAGCGTATAGCCTGTTTTTAATGCTTCAAATACCCGGATAATTGTATCTCCTGAACCTGCATCAATATCACCATCAAGATTATTGTCTTCAAACACCAGCCATCCACTTTGCCAGGATGTAGTGTCATCGCATTGAGTTGCGGCCACGTTACGCTTACAAAGCACTACCCGCTTATTACGTTTAACCGCTTCACTTTTCGCCGTGTTCAGTGCCGTTGTAAAATAATTAACCTGCGTTGTTAGGCGATTATTGCGGATTAAATCCGTAAAACTCGGCGCAGCTAACGTCATTAAAATTGCCGCAACAGCTAACGTCACCATCAGCTCCACCAAGGTAAATCCAGATTGCTTGATTAATTCTTTTTTCATAATTTATATCTTTTAGCAGAGATGGGTTTATTTGACCTCTATAATCGGATAATCGGTTCATTTACGTAGATAAATGGTTAAACTCAACTATAAATAGATGATGCGATTAAGTTTAGGAATATAGGCATTTCAAACCAGTATAGCTAACGAATAGCTTTTCCGTGCAAAAATTACCGCTATAATCCCACGTTATTGACCTCCCTTAGGCGCTTACCCAGTCCAATGGATTTATCCAGTATTCAACCACTTCTCGATTGGCTTAATTTGCACCAGCAATGGGTGGCGGCGGCTATTGTTCTTATAGCATTCTTAGAGTCACTCGCTCTCGCAGGAGTGGTTATTCCCGGCGTGCTGCTTTTGTTCGGCGCAAGTGCAGTGGCCGGCAGTGGGGCATTGAGCCTCTGGCAAGCGCTCGCTTGCGCTTTCACCGGTGCGGTGATTGGCGATTGCACCAGCTTCTTTTTAGGCAAGTCTTTAAAACAACGTATCAAAAGCATCTGGCCCTTTCGTAAATACCCAGATTGGATTCACAACGGCGAGGTATTTTTTAGTCGTCATGGTGGGATGAGTATTGTCATTGGTCGTTTTGTCGGCCCGATTCGCCCAGTAGTGCCCTTAGTGGCTGGCATGCTGAATATGCACTCTGGCCGTTTTGTCTCAATTAATCTAGTGTCCGCGCTCGGCTGGGCACCAACCTACGTCATTCCCGGCTATTTGTTCGGAGCTTCTGTGCATTGGGGGCTGCACTTTCCGGAAGGCTTCAATCGTTTACTATTTTATACCGGTGGCATTGCCATCGTTGGCTTTCTGATTATGAAGCTCAGCCATTGGCACCTAAGCCCTAAATCTCGACTCTATCAAAGTCTACAACGCTGGGCTGAGCGACAGCACCATATGCGCTTATGCTGGTATTGGCTGGCAGAACCACGCGATCAATCACACACTTTTCCACTCACCAGCCTGCTGTTGCTGCTAGGCTCAATCAGCAGCTTTGTCCTGCTCGCCTATCTGGTCAACGACACTGACATACTAACAAACCTGAACCGGCATATATTCTATTTCTTTCAATCGATCAAACACCCTTGGCTGGATAATGCTTTTGTAGTCATTTCTATGCTGGGAGATAAACGCCATATCCGAATAGTGGCTGGCATCTTTGCCCTGTGGTTATTGTATAAGCGGCATTATTCAGCGGCGATTATTTGTGTGGCAGCAATTTTGGTCACGGAAAAGATCGTGCAATCACTCAAACATGGCTTTGAAATTGCCCGCCCTATTTTGAGTGAGGATGGTTTGCTTTCACTAACCTCCTTTCCAAGTAACCATGTGACGCGCGCTACGGTGTTATTTGGCTTGCTCGCCTCCTATACTGCACAGGAATTTTCTCACCAACGCCGCTGGTGGATTTATGGCATCGCATTCTTGCCGATGCTACTGGTAGCGGTTGCTCGCTTATACTTTAACCAGCATTGGCTGACGGACGTCATCGGGGGGTTTTTAGTAGGCCTCAGCATTTGCGCCATCAGTCGCATTGCGTTTAGTCGCTTTAATCGGCGGGCGATTGTTGCTGACGCTAGCTTTCTAATAGCGCTTTTAACGGCGCTAACCGCCTCAGCTGTCTATCTGGCATTGCACTATGGATAGAGATCAGCCTGTATCAGGTTTGAACACCTTGGAGTGATTTCAGCAGTTTATTGAATGCGCCAATGCGCATTGGCGGCTCATTCAGTTCCAGCAAGTACTGTTTCTCTCTATCACTAAAGGGCATCAAACCCGACAAACACCAAAACAGCGAATTCAGCTCACTCTCATCAACACTGAGCCCCAGTTGTTGCACCGCCGGGTGTTGACGCAGGGTGGTTAGTAATTCCAACAAAGAATCGAGCTGTTGGTGTTCGAAAACCGGTGTTTCCTTCAAACGCTCCACCTCCCCCAACAAGAGCCCATTAGACTGGGTTCGTGCTGAACGAATCATGACCCTTGACACCCCCTCTACGGTGATCCCCAGTAACCCATTATCCAGCTGGTGCCAGTCAACGATTTTTGCTTCGGCACCGACTGAAAATAGATTAGCAACCGAACCTACTTCTTTCCCTTCATTAATCAAGACAATGACGAAGCCTTGTTCTTGTTTCAGACAGGATTTCACCATTTCCAAATAACGCTGTTCAAAAATTTGCAGTGGGATCCGGCAACCCGGAAAAAGGACGGTATGTAACGGGAACAACGGAAGTGACAACATCAGGTAACGTATTTAGTTTTATTCAGATGACTTTAATTGTTTCAGCAACCGGTTATGAATACCTTCAAAACCGCCATTGCTCATAATCACGACATGATCGCCCTCCTCAAGCTGTTCACAAAGCGACGATATAATGGCGTCGGTACTCTGATATAACTTGGCCTGATTTTGACTAGCTTGGACAACATCCTGCAAATCCCAACTCACTCCTTGGGGTTGGTACCACAGCACCTGATCCGCCGCACTGCTGGCTGTGGCAAGCTGACTTTTGTGAATACCCATGCGCATGCTGTTAGAGCGGGGTTCGATCACCGCGAATATGCGCTGAAAGCCTACCTGTTTACGCAAACCATCCAGGGTGGTAGCGATAGCTGTTGGATGATGAGCAAAATCATCGTAGATAGTGACGCCGCGAACCTGGCCAATTTGCTCCATACGCCGCTTAACGCCTTCAAAACAACCGAGTGCTGCTATCGATTGTTCCGGCAACACACCCACATGTCGCGCTGCCGCAATCGCCGTTAAGGCGTTGCTCATATTATGTCGCCCGCTATGCGTCCAACTCACCACTCCGACAGGTGTACCGTCGTGCAAAACCTGGAAGCGGCTACCATCGTCACTCTCAGGTTGCACCGTCCATTTAACAACTTGATTTGCTGTCAGTGAACAATGCTCCACCTTTGTCCAGCAGCCCTGATTTAATACCTCGGCGATATTCTGGTCCTCAGCTGGCGCTACAATCAAGCCCTCACTCGGAATAATTCGTACCAGATGATGGAACTGCTTTTGTATCGCGGCCAA
Source organism: Pseudomonadales bacterium (assembly GCA_024234615.1). Lineage (NCBI taxonomy): Bacteria > Pseudomonadati > Pseudomonadota > Gammaproteobacteria > Pseudomonadales > Pseudomonadales bacterium. The sequence continues at coordinate 522,747 of JACKNY010000001.1, read as the reverse complement.
GTCTTCAAAGATATCAGCATGATCGAATTCGAGATTGTTTAGAATGACTGTACGCGGCCGATAATGGACAAATTTAGAGCGCTTATCAAAAAAGGCAGTATCGTATTCATCTGCCTCAATGACGAAAAACGGTGTCGTGCCAAGGCGAGCAGAAATATCAAAATTCTTCGGCACACCACCGATAAGAAATCCAGGCGACATGCCCGCATAATCTAAAATCCAGGCGAGCATACTGGAGGTAGTGGTTTTGCCATGAGTACCGGCGACAGCAAGTACCCACTTATCCTGCAACACTTGTTCGGCCAACCATTGTGGCCCGGATATATAGCGACGATCCTGGTTAAGCATGGCCTCCACCGCCGGATTGCCACGCGATATTGCGTTACCGACGACCAAGACATCCGCATGCTTTCCATGCTCCGGGGCATAGCCTTGCATCAAGCTGATGCCCGCCGCCTCCAACTGAGTGCTCATTGGCGGATAGACATTTTGATCGGAACCACTAACCTGATGACCCAGCGCTTTGGCGAGAATGGCCAAGCTGCCCATGAAGGTACCACAGATACCAAGAATATGTATGTGCATGGATAAATGCTTACTCTTACGCTAATTTTATTGAACAATATTATGCCGATCATAGACCACAATTGATAATAGTTTTAGGAATCCTGTTACCTCTATGCGGCTGAAGACGACACCATAAACTGATTTCCGCTGAAAGCGCACAATTTCACCATGCATATCCTTAACGAATAAAGTATTATCCCGCCCAGATTTACAGATGACGATTTAAAGATTTCAGGAGCACGAAAGATAGCACCATGGCCAAGAATGCTTTTTATGCCCAGTCCGGCGGTGTGACTGCGGTAATCAATGCGACCGCCTGCGGCGTAATCGAAACAGCACGACAGTTTCCAGAAAAGATTGGGAAAGTATTCGCAGGGGCGAACGGTATTTTAGGCGCGCTACACGAAAACCTAATTGATACTTCCATTGAAAGTAAAGATTCCATCGCCGCATTGCGCCACACCCCCGGTGGTGCCTTTGGTTCCTGTCGCTACAAAATGAAAGATTTCGACACGCACCGTGCGGAATACGAGCGTTTAATCGAAGTCTTCAAGGCGCACAATATCGGTTATTTCTTCTATAACGGTGGTGGCGATTCTTCCGACACTGCCTACAAAGTGTCACAACTCAGCGAAAAACTGGGCTATGAAATTTGCTGCATCGGCATTCCTAAAACCGTCGATAATGACCTGCCCTTCACAGATAACTCCCCCGGTTTTGGTTCGGTCGCTAAATATGTTGCGGTATCCACCAAAGAAGCCAGTATGGATATCGCCTCCATGTGCGAAACCTCCACTAAAGTTTTCATTATGGAAGTAATGGGACGTCACGCAGGCTGGATCGCGGCCGCTGGCGGTTTGGCCGCTACCCAAGCGGGTGACCCACCGCATATTATTATTTTTCCGGAAGTGCCTTTTAATAAATCCGCCTTTTTAGAAAAGGTAACACAAACAACTGCTGAAAAAGGCTATTGCGTCATTGTCATTTCTGAAGGCGCACAATATAGAGACGGCACCTTCCTCGCCGATGCTGGTAGCAAAGACGCCTTTGGACACACACAATTAGGCGGAGTCGCTGCAACGCTGGCGCAAATGATTAAAAAAGAACTCGGCTTGAAATATCATTACGCTGTCGCCGATTATTTGCAGCGTTCAGCACGGCATATCGCTTCGAGCACGGACTTAGAACAGGCTTATGCCGTTGGCAAAGCGGCAGTGGAACTGGCCCTGGCCGGTAAAAATGCCGTCATGCCAATTATCGTACGCGAAGCGGGCGCGCATTATGCCTGGCACATTGAGGATGTTGCATTATCAAAAGTCGCGAATGTGGAAAAGAAAATGCCGAAGGAATTTATCTCGGCAGACGGCTTCCATATTACCGACGCCGCGCGTGCCTACCTAAGCCCCTTGATTCAAGGCGAAGCCTATCCACCCTATGAAAACGGCATTCCCCAGTACGTGCAACTGCTAAATCAACGGGTCGAGAAAAAACTACCGCCCTTCGCGGCAAAATAACGCCAAAATTGGTATTCCGTGGCGCAACATTTTATAATGCGCGATCGAATTCGCACCCCACATATAGGAAAGAGTAGCATGAGTTTTAATAGCGTACCCGCAGGCAAAGAACTCCCAAACGACATCTATGTCGTGATAGAAATTCCGGCTAATAGTGACCCGGTTAAATATGAAATTGATAAAGATTCGGATGCGCTTTTCGTTGACCGATTCATGACCGCTCCGATGTTTTATCCGGCAAACTATGGCTATATCAACCAAACCCTGGCAGACGATGGTGATGCGCTGGACGTACTGGTCGTCACGCCTTATCCCGTGCTAAGCGGTTCAGTCATTCGTTGTCGCCCCGTCGGCATTCTCAACATGACCGACGAAGCGGGCGAAGACGCCAAACTGGTTGCAGTACCCCATGATAAACTCAGCAAACAGTATCGCGACGTACAGGAAATTTCTGATTTACCGGAACTGCTGATCAATCAAATCAAGCATTTCTTTGAAAACTACAAAACCTTAGAAGAAGGTAAATGGGTAAAAGTGGAAGGCTGGGCGGATAGCAATGCCGCAAAACAAGCCATTCAAAAAGCGGCTAAAGCCTACCAAGATTCACTCTAAGCAGTTATCTCGCACATGGTTACCCCCTCTCCTATGGGAGAGGGCTAGAGAGCGCTCATCTACTCAGAAATCAAAAAACTCCTGAGCTGATCACTCAATCCCTTGCAGGCATTTGCCTTTACTCGCGCCAGTAATGGAATAGGCACCACGATCGCCGGCATATAAGAGGTGCCCTTCGCATCCGCCTTAATTTTGCCCACCGTGGTCATATTCTCAAAATCCCAGATTGCTGCTTCGTAAAGTGATTCATTATCCCAAGTGCCAAAACCCAGACAGCCCGCGCCACCCGGACCTATTGAACAAGCAATAGAACCCGCCGAGCCAGTGGTTTCTGTCGAACCATCGACCCAAATAATATAACGAATTCCCATATCAAAAATACGTTGAGAAATGTTCTTTTGCTGAAGCAAATTGTGCAGCCCATCAATACGTACCGGGGCAGTGCGTGGTTCAAACCAGGGGTAGAGGCGGTCGGTGAATTCCTGTTCAGGCACCACATCCAAGCTCGACTTCCCTTCCAATGAACTACCGACACACTGGATAAAATCAATTTCAGTGTCATAGTCGCCTTTGTGGCGGCGTCCCAACACCACTACCGATTCATGATCTTCGATACCGGTATAGCCCTGCCGGGTTTCATCAATGTTGGTCGTGGTGCACCCAACGACCAGCAATAGAATAGCAGCAGCCATCGATATAACCTTCATAAAGGAGTAGCTACACCTTATTTTGCGCCTATAAGATAATTGCCTCATAACCTTGCCTCACTGCACCCTTATCCCCACCGCCATCGCCTCATCTGACGTCGTTTGTTCCGGCTTCACAATCTGCGTATCAAGCCAGTTCTGTAGTTTGGGTAAGCGGCTAAAGCTAATCGTGAAATACGCCCCTGCATCACGCAAGGCGACAATTGCAGCCTGCTCCAAGGCTTTATCCCGTGACTTCATGAAAGCTGTGGGTGTTTTACCATAAGCCGGTATCGACCAGTCTAATATTAGGGCGCCGCTAGGGGAATAGAGTTTTACTTTGTACTTGACCCACACCTCAAACACCTCTCTTTTGGTGTCACGGGGAACCGTAAATTGAAGCTCTTCAACCTCTGGGGCGAGTACCGCGTTGAGCTGTAAGGGTTTATCCGCTGTCGGCAAGCTCGCTAACTCAGTTGTGCGCACAAAAAACTTTTTAAACAAGCGATTAAAAAGTTTTACCTGGGTAGGGCCGGTAGTAATTCTATGTTCAGGGGATTTTTTGTCTGCTTTCTCTTCATGGCTAAACTCGCGGAACTCTTTAGAGTAATAAATCCCCATGTGCAGGGGTAGCGGCTCAACCAGTGGTTCAGGAAAATCACTTTCCACCACCACATTGGCGCCTCCGCATCCGCTTAATATCAGAATAAAAAGCCACGCTAGTAGTCGAGACGCATGTATTCGAGACATAGTTGGTTAGACTCTTATTTGCTTACTGGTTCCGGGAAGTAAGGACTGGCCAACTCCTCCTTAATTACTATAGTACTTCTAGCTTATCTTTGAAACGATCATTAGCTCATTCTGCCGTTTCGTAGCGGCATTTCTAAATCAATATATCTAGATTAATTTTAACCTCCACCTTCTAGCGCCCCCTCTTTTTGCCTTGCAATGATGGTTGAAAAGCTAATCTATCAGACACCTGGAGATGGGTGTCAGGTCTTGCTTTTTGTTGTCTTATAGCCCTCTCGGCAGAGCACATGACCGTTAATATCTGTCGAGGCGATGACGGGGAGCCAAATCAGATGCCCAAACCTTACCCTTTGGCCATCGTTATTTACCGATAATCCCTCAACCCCACAAAAGTCCCACCATTACGATAGGTCAGTTCTCGCATGAGGGTGGCAAATCGGATGCCCGTGGATTGAAAGCTCTCCTGCCGGGCAAACTGAACCGGAAAGCCAATGGCATGAATCCTTACCATCCTCGTTCCCTTTTCATTTTCTCGATTGATACGATCAACGATATCTATAACATTTTCGATCGATTTGCCGGTGAATTCATCGCCGAACACATAAATACTGATTTTTTTATCCTCGGAATAAAATGACCGAATCGCCTGGGTGATGCCTTCCACTGGGCTGCTATTACTGAAAGGATTCCAAGTCCGCAGGCGCTGAATGATTGCTTTCCGCCGTCCGGGGCTATCGGGTATCCATTGCCCTCGGTAACGTGAAAACATGTAGTCGCCCATGTCGTTCATTACTTGAATGCCTTTGACTTCCGGATAAATATTAAGAGTAGCGACCAGCTGCTCCTGAACCTTGTCCCAGGCGTAGTTAAACATACTGCCGGAAGTATCAATAACGAAGATAATATATTCACTATCCACCGGAATACCGCCTATCAAATCGCCTTTGCGGGCGAAACCCTGGCCGAGCAAGCGGCGCATTTCTTCTGTCAGTTTTTGGCGCGCCAACTCCAATTCGCCCAGTACTTTATTGTTGACGCTGGCCTCCTGCTTTGACGCGGCATACTGCGCTTTGATACTGGAAAGATCGCCCCGCAGCCGCGCCACTTTGTCGCGCAACAGCGATAGCTGTTCATTTTTAACGGTTAAGTCACGATTAAAAACCTTGGTTTCGCCACGAATTTCAAAGAGCTTGGCCTGTAGATCCGCCACGACTCCTTCGAGATTAACGGTAGAACGCTCAAGCACGATGGGCTCGACAATTTTAGTGATCATCAAGAGCAGAATAATGGCGCCAAAACCACAGCAAATTACATCTAAAAATGAAATGCTGACGGTTTCTGTTTCGCGGCGGCGATTGCGCATCATGGCCAGTCACTCGAAGGACTGAGAAAAGAACCACCAGTTTCCATCGCCAGTTTCCAAAAATGTGAGGCTGCCATCGGATCACCTTCGAGCGGCATGAGAATCACATTAACCGGAATTCCTTTGGGCAGTTCATCAATTGCCCCTTTAAATAATTTAGCCCGCTCTTTTCCGGACACATTCCCACTCGTGCGCAGTTTACGGCCCTGTGTCGGCAAGCCATCAGTAATCAGTATTATATTGTCCGGCAGGGGCGCTAATTGACCCACAGATAAAAATAGATTTTCCAAACTGGTGCCCTGCTCAGGTACTAACTTACGTAAAGAACTAACCGCCGTCTCAAGCTTTTTTATATCTTTAATTTCTAACCACTCTCCTTCACTACCCGGAATAGCTGCCTTAACGCCAGTATTGAAGGTGTAGATTTGGTACCAGCTGGCGACCGGGAACTGGCTGGTGAGCCAATTTACCGTTTCTAAGGCGCGCTGCCATTTGGGGGAGTTCAATTTTACCTGGTCAGACATATTGCGCCGCCGAATAATGTTCACGATACTGTGATCCAGCATGCTGGCGGACGCATCCAGCAAGACCAAAGTACGGTTACCCCCGAGTTTTAATCCGGTAAGGTATTGACGGTCCCCATCACCGATGACCTGGCGTATTTTCTCGCCTTTTTTCTTTTCACCTTCGGCTTGTAAGCGTTTTTTTTCTTCTTCCAGGGATTGCAGGTCAGATTTAAGCTGATTCAGGTGTTCCTTTTGCGCCAGCGTGTCCTTACTGAAAAAGGCTAACTCTAATCGACTTTCCTCCACTTCTTTAATAATTCGGTTCGCCAATCCTTGGGCTTCCGCCATTTGTTGATCAGTTTCAGCGATGGTATTGCGCACTCTAACCAAGTTGTTTTTACCTTCGAGCACCTCCTCCTCCAATAGCTTTACTTCCGCGAGCTGCACTTCATTAACCTGCTGTGAGTGGACATTGGCGGCGTGATCAATCATCAAAAATATCAGCACGACCGCACCAAATCCACAGGACATGATATCCAGAAAGGAAAGATTGAAAGTGCTAAAGGAGCGTTTACGGGCCATGAGTGCGCCGCTTAGACAACTCTGATCAGGGATAGCCTATAGGCTTGGTCACCTACCAACAGCTCATCGCCTGCCCGCAATTCAGACCTTTGCGCCACTGCCGACTCATTCACCTTGAGTGGAACATCCGTTACCAACCTATTTAAAAATAGATTTTTACCCTGCCAAATTAGAGAGCAGATAACGGTCGCCAGTTGCGCTCGATCAGAGGCCACCACAATCTGTTGATCTGTCGAATAGCCAACCCACAATTCCTGGCTAAGCGAATAGGCCATATGACCAGCTAGAATATGTGTCGCGGCTGCATCCTTTTGATTCTTAATCACTGCCACAGCAGGTTGAGTCGCATTCGCTACCGAAATGTGATGCGAGGGTAAAGCCGTGACAAAGCTCAGCGGTTCGCCGACACGGCGAATTGATGTCATATTTTGTTCGCAACCCTGGCAAAAAGCCTGTGCGCTGACCACCTGTGCAGTTGGGAAAAGCGTTTTAATCCCTGGCAATTGCGCCAGGCGCTCACTGATAAGAAGCGATCCATTGACATTAAATTCAGCTAAAGCAGCGGTTAATTGCTGATAATAGACATTCGCTCGCTCAACCACCTGCGTCGGCAATAAGCGCGCTTGAAACCGATTCGCGCCGGACTCAATTTCCAACAACACTTCCTGTTCCTGCTCGATAGCTGCCAACCAAAGCGGCAGCTTGCGATAAAGCGCTTGCTCCGTCACAGCACTGTGCAGTGGATCGAAGCGACACTGTTCAATAAAGACATCCGCGACGAGCTGAACCCAGCGATCATAGAGTTTCGCCAGCCCCACTCCCTTTACCGGTATTACTTTACTGCGGTTAATCTGATCACCCACATCCAAACGACTAACCACCGCTTCATGCAAAAAAATGTCGAGGTAAAAGGCTGTCTGATGCAGTGGATAAACCGACGCAACCGCCGCCGCCATATCGACTAGGCCGACAGCGGTTAAAGGGCTTTCTTGCACGACACCCAACAACAAAGACAATTGCTCTTTCGAATAGCTGCCCGGCACGGCAAACACCGCTTCCGCCGAGTCTTCGAGCTGTTCAGCAATATGTTTCAAATGGGCGTGCACGAGATCCGCATGATGGCGATAATAGGGCGTCGGATGCGTGAGCGGGTCTAAACTAAGGCGATGCCAGAACTGATTATGAGCGCGCCGAGGGTGCAGGCGTGCTTGATTATAGGCTGCTTCACCAACCTCTATCTGGGTATCTTTGACCAGGGCATAACCGGGGCTGTGTAGCACAATCTCACCCGCAGTAGCCACTTTGATATCCGCATCTGACAGTTCAATAACATAGGTCACCATAGCTCGGCTCTCATCGAACTTGCAGATAACGCATTAAATTATTATCGCAGTATTTTTGATTATCCAGCACCAGCCGCTCTTGCAACAACTGTACCTGATGCAATAAAAACATAATGATGATACTGATCACCAGCGCCACAAAAGTCGAGTTAAAAGCAACTCCCAGGCTAGCGGTTACTCCCGCAATATCACCCTCCACAGCGAGATGAGCCTGGCCAAGCGCTTCACCAATGCCACGCACGGTGCCGATAAAGCCGATTGAAGGAATCGCCCAGGCGATATAGCGAATCATCGACAGCTCCGAGTCCAGCCGATCCGACTCATTTTCACAGATTTCTTTGATCGACGAGGATACGTTTTGGATGTTGCGTGTTGAGCTGAAACGTTGCAATGCTGTCAGCAGTAGTCTGGCCAGCAGAAATTCTCGCTGCTCAGTCGGCAGCGCCTGAATTGGCCGCAAATATTCACGGGCATCCTCCGGTAAAATATTCATACCTTCGGAAACCTGGATCAGCTGCTGATCTAAGAGCCTACTCTCCCGTAATGACTGACGCGCTTTAAACCCCATGATCGCCATCGCCCAAAACATCAGGATAAAACAAGATTCCTGCTCATAGTCCTTTAAAATCACATAGAGCGAACGCGAGGGCACAAAATTTTCCCCCGCCGCCTGCAACGCCAATTGCTGTTCCAAGATAGCGTCGGCGTTTGGCCGCACCACGCCCACATAGATTGCATGCACGATAATAACCGCGAGAAACAAGGCAACCACTTGATACATAAACTCAGACGAAAGTTTACTTTTCATCAAATATCCTAAATATCAACAGGGTATGAAACCGACAAGTCTTCCGATATGTCTTCAGTCGGAATAAAGGTGTCGGGCGTTTCTTTGTTTTTCTCTTTTTCAGTGCGCTCAGCAGTCGTTGCTGTCGGCGATTTATTTTCGGGTTGCTGCTCCGCATTGATCACGGCCGACTTACTTTCACTTTCTTCAGCAATAACGGCCGTCATCCAAATGGTGCCAACCAGAACGCCGAGCCATTGTAGGCGATTCATCTCAACTTACTCAACATTGCGCGCTATCCGAAAACCAAGATCATTACGCCCTTCCACACCATAGTCGCGATAGGATAAACGCAACTCAGTAATGCTACCATGCGCCCAGCTGGAGCCACGAATCACATAGTATTTACCCTCTTCGGGGCCGGTGGGATCGGTCACTACGACACCAGAGACTGTCGATTTGGTAGCGTAAAAATCATTGACCCATTCCGACACATTGCCACCCATATCGTAGAGACCGTTTTGATTCGCCAAAAAGCTTCCAACGGGAGCACTAACGGCATAATTATCATCGTATTCCGTCACAATCCGCCCAATTACAAAGGCCGCCGAGCGATCCGCATAATTACCGGACTTTTCAACTGGTGGCAGTTCGGCACCCCAAGGATATTTCAATAGGCCGTTTTTACTATAGCGCGCCGCCCAGGCCCATTCGGCCTCGGTTGGCAGGCGATAGCCAAGAGCTTGGACATTCAGCCCCACCACCTTATCCGCTTCCACTTTATAGGCCAACGGTAAACCATCCTGTGCGCTCAACCAATTACAGTATAGTGCTGCATCCTGCCAACTTACCTTTACCGCTGGCTGCGAATCACCATCCAAACTATTACCCTGCACATTGCCGGAAGAATGTGAAGGAGCATAACGCCGGTACTGCGCGTTACTTACTTCTTTTGTGGCTAAATAAAACGCTCGGCTTAGATTTACCTTGGTTAGGACTTCATTAGCACGTCGCCCCCCTTCTCTGCGCGAAGCCCCCATAGTAAACGCCGTCGGTCGAAATAGCTTGAGCTGGTCACCGACATGACTCGTAATGACCGGCTTAATCGCTTCCCATTTCGCCTGCGCTATAGTTTTTAGGTTGGCCTTAACTTCCTGTTCCAGGTCGACCCTTGGCGTCACTGTTGTTTTATAAGTGACATAGCCATCAAGCCGCACCTCTAAGTTTTGCTTTTGCGTCGGCAAGGAAAAAACCCGGTTACCAGCCCCCAAGTATTGCCCATTCACATAGACTTTGGCGTTGGCAGGCTGTGTTGTCACCCTGACCTGAGCGACAATGGGCTTGAGTGATACAGATAATTCTTCTTCGATATTGGATCTCACCTTGAGACTGTGCTTCGACACCTGATAGCCCGGTTTGAACAAGCTGAGTTGATAGTCCTTTCCCGGCGGGAGCATCAGCGCCAACGGCGTTTGTCCGCGAAATTCACCGTTCACCGTGACATTGGCTTCACTGGGCTTGCTCGTTATCCGTGCCATGCCATCCAACTTCGCCAACACTACTTCCGGTATTTTTTGTGGTTGATTTGGTTCTACCTGAAACCTTTGTCGCCATACTTTATAGCCCGCCAGGGAAATCGACGCCTCGTGTTCGCCAGCGAATACCTCCAAGGTCACGGGTGTTTGGCCACGAACGACACTATCTATCGATACATCGGCGCCTGACGGTGTCGAGCTGAATTCGTATTCGCTCCAGGCAGGAGTGAGTTCAACCTGTAACGACTGTTTCTCATTCAGCCCCTCAACAACCAGTAAATGCTGTTGCGGCAAATAACGTTCAGCCTGAATATCTATGTGGCGTTCGCCAGGCGTAACAGGCACTTGCTCCAAGGGGGTTAGACCAATCAGTTCCCCATCCACCAGCACCTGTGCTTTAGGTGGGGTGGATTCGACAGACAACAAACCGGGTTGCTTTTGCAGCGTAAAACTAAACGTTTGATTTTGCGCATCGGTAACCTTAATGACTTGCGCTAAGGTTTGGTATCCAGGCGCGCTAGCCTCAAGATGATATTCCCCGGAACGCATTAAGTAGCGCTCGCCCATTTTAATATTGATACCACCCTCAATCTTGATTGTCTGAGCGGCAGGCGTTATTGAAAGATTCACGGAATGGGCGGAAAAAATATACCAAATCATCGCCACCAATAGCGTAAGAATCAGGACAAAAATAGTGGAAACAGGTTTAATCCAAGCTTTTTTAGCGGCAGCCTTGCGATCAACCGGTGTAAAACCGGCAGGCTGAATCAGCGACTCACTTGCCGCCAGCTCATTGTCATTGTTTTTATCTTTAGAATCTGACATCGCGATTATATCTTCTCCGAACACTGGATATTAACGGAGACTGGTGGCTTATTGAACGCCACATCAAACTCTCTGCGCACATCTCGAAAACCATTTCGCTTGCCTACCAAAATATAGTGCCCCGGCGTTAGAGACAACCGGTGCTGGAGAAAATTTCCTAACAGGCCCGTTTTAAGCAGAGTGACCTGAGTTTGATTATCGGAGGTGATTTCCACTTCAATTGGCATCACCGCCTGCCGCATTAAGTCTTGTAGACGCAAGATTTGTTGCTGTAATCGCGGCCCAGGTTGCGCCACGGTAGCGGCAACTTTTAACAATGCGTTCGCTTCCTGATAGACGGCTTCGGTAGCCAGCCTTGCAGGAGACTCAATTTGTTCTTGCAGCAGTTGATCAAGGCGGGCTCGATCCGAGGTTTGCTTGTAGCCTTTTTGCGCAAACAATAGACTAGCATCCATTTTCAACACCGCATCGTATTTCTCCAGTGCCGCCTGCCATTGCTCCTGCTCGCTGAGTTTCTGTGCCTGCTCTCGATAAGAGGTAATGGTGTTTTGGGCAATGCGGTGGGTGACTTCCTGTGCGCCGGACAGTGCCTCTTGAGAGCCCGGTTTAAGCTTGAGCGCCAACTGAAAGGCGCTACGGGCTTGGTTAAAGTCCGACCGTTCCAAGGCGCTGAGTCCCTTGGACATAGCAGCAATAAAATCGCGTTCCAGTATTTTTTGTTTGAGCGAGCCCAATTGAGATTTTACCCGCTCAGAATCGGCATCTAGTTTCAACGCTTGCTGCAACAATTGTTGCGACTGATCCAGTCGGGTATTCGCTTCCTCGACAGCAGCCTTCTCAGCCAAACTAATGACCTGATCCAGCGTACTCACTCTTTGTAAGCCCTTGAACGCCTCCGAGTTATCTGGTTCGATTTGCAACACTATGTCAAATGCTGCTTTTGCAGCAGTAGCATTTCCCGCTTTTACAGCATCAAAACCTTGGCGTAAGTGGTCGCTCGTGACCGACGGCAAACGCACGGAGAGTTCGGTGAGTTTGGCTAGCGCCTGGGTATAGCTGTCTGTCGCCTGCGCAAACGCCTGTTGTCGGTATAGCTCATCGCCCTGTTTCGCCAAGTCCGCCGCTTCGTCAAACGTCTTTTGCCCCCAGAGCTTAACCTGAGCTTCCTCCAGTGCGAACTGTTCCTCCAGGAGTTGCGCTAAGACATCCTGAGCCTCTTTACGCTCGCGCGCTGTTTGCGCCTCTTGCCAGGGCGAGACCTGTTCAACAGCAGCACTTTTAACGATAGGCGCATCCATCGGGATATTTGGCTTGACAACCATTTGTGGTAAAAATATGAAGACGAGCACCACTAAAACCGCTGAAAGCGCTATACACGCCAATACCCATTTACGTCTACTGGCGGCGGACTCCCTGATTGACGAAGTTGGTATTAATTCTGGAGAGTGCGGCGTGATCTCTATTTTTGTCGGCTGGATCTGCTCAAACTCATGTGGTTTGCGCTCTGTAGCATTTTCTGGCATAGCTGGCGGATTTATACTCTATCAGTTTAAGATTCCTGACTTGGCGTGCTACCCATGCCAGCGTAGAAATCTATTGCAAAAGTTTTTTCTCATGATGACAGTTTAGCGGTTACGATTTAAGCCGCAGTTTTCGGCCGCAAACTCTCTTATTGAGTGCTGGATGACACACCGCCCGTTTCAGTCATATAGATATCATACAGTATGTTACGCCATTGATCGTACTGATTATCAACGGTGCCCGTTAAGGTAACGGTGCGGTCTTCCAACTCAATAACCTGCGGCTCCACTTCCGCTTCAAAGGACCCCCCCAGCTCCTGGAGTGCCTCCTGGTGGATTTGTGATTCGGCACGTTTATCCAGGCCGCTTTTGATCATATAGGCACCGCCAAGGACACCGACATGCCCAGCGGCACGGGTAGCACCGTCACCGCCACCGGAGGCGGCAACACCCGCAATAACCATAGCGGCTCCCGCAATCAGGCGATTACGCGCCTCGCGACGCAATTCCCGTAGCGATACCACATCGTAGTAAGTCATCTTACGCCATTCGCGATAAGGTTTTTCCATTTCCAAAGCAAAGGAAGAGTAATAGTCCTGCAATGTGTCGACAAACAAATAATCTCGCTCGCGGATACTTTTCACGCGCAGCAGTAATGGATCATTATCCGGCGGCAATCGAACCACGTGATAATTACCCGACTTATCCTGTGTCATGTACTCTGCAAAAGCCTTTTCCGAAAAGCTGCTTGCAAATTTTAATTCCGATACAGTACGGATATTTTTTAATTTTTGTTCACTCAGCTTCTCTCGATAGGCCAGCAAATCATTGGCAATACGATTATAGATTCCTTGAAATGGATCAAGCTGTTTATGTTTCTTGTCATCGTAGCTATAAGTACTGGCCATTTCTTCATACTCGCGCGTAAACCACTGATAGCCCGGCGCATCCTGCACAGTAATTTGAAGCCTTAATAGCTCTCCGTCGGAATGTAGAATTTTACCTCTGATATAAACGTCCACTATTGTGCTTTCTTTCGGGATAACACGCACCGCACCCCAACTCCCATTTTTTTGCAAAGTTTCGGTTAGCGTGTAGGGAATGTAGCGCGACTCGGCCTTCCTTATTTCTGGCAGCGTAACGGAGTTTTTATCCGCCAACACTTCATCAATACCAGGATCAAATAGCAGCACGCCTATATCCAATAACTCATGCTCAGCAACTTCCCTGGACTGATAATCCAGCGGCGTAATGTCGGTGGTTTTTACCGTCGTCGTAGCACAGCCTGCCAACAACAACGAAAGCGCCATCACCAAGCTAAAGGCTAATTGTGGTAGTTTCGTCATTTTAACGTCAACTCGCTCACTGATATTTACCGTCCCTATCAGAAACCCAACTAATTTGGAGCACTATTTGCTCTTCGATTTACTTTTATATTTCCGGTACTCATCCCAAAGCTTCTCTCGCAACTCTGCATCAGATTCGTTCATCGCCGCTTCTCGCAATTGGCGTGCGACGACATCATCATCACTACCATCGGGGATATCGGGTGGCGGTTTATGGGTAGTCGCCGCCTGTTGGTAATCACCTTCTCTTTGGTCGCCACCTTCCGGTCGGGAACCCGCTCCGCTACCGGTGATTGGGCCTCCTGCTTCGACATCTAAACCGCCTTCGGATGACCCCGAACCTTCACTGCCACTGGCGTTTTGTTCTTCGCCAACAACACCTCCCGCATCGATCACGGCATTGCTCCCGCGTGCATTCTCTTTATCGCGAACATAACCGCGTTCGCGCAGAATCATACCTTCAAACTGCCCATAGGACTCCTCCAGCTGCCGGTCTAACACCGCGACTTTTTCTCCTTCAGTCTGGGCACTACCAACACTTTCGACTCCTCCTTCGATGCCTTCCTGTCGCTCCAGATCAACACCAGCATCGCCTGACGGCGGAATAATCAAAGGAAAATCTGATTCTTCTACCGCAACCGAGTATTCACCTTGCTGGCTACTACCGTCTTCACTGTCGGCATTACCTCTTTGACGTGCACGCTCAAATTCTTCCAGAGCGTCGGAAAGCGTTTTGTCCTCTGAGCCGTCACCAGATTTCCCGCTCGATTTTGCGGAGGAACTTTGCTTTGCGCTGGCATCACTCTTTTTTGCAGTTTCACTTGACTGACTACCGGACTTACCAGGCAACCCGGCTTGTCCGGACTGCGGAAAGGGCTTATAACCACCACTGCTAGGCATACCGGGTGAAGACCCCGATGGCGACGAGGAGCCCCCCCCGCCTGACGAAGAGGATGAACTAGAGCCACTATCAGAAGAGGAAGAGCTCGGAATAGTTTTACAGGCTGCTAATAGCAGTACCACGGCAACTATTGGCGCTACTCTTAACATTGCTTTTAGGTTCACCATGCCATTTGACCTTTCCTTTATTTGCTAAAAATGGAAAACATGCCGATATATCACATTCTTAGTCAGCACAGGCTTGCCATTGATAATGGCTGGCCGATACCGGGTAGACTGGATCGATTGCTGCACCAACGCATCCATCATATTCGGCGGCTCTGACTCCATGATCTGAACATCCCTGGCTCGCCCAGCGGGGGTAACATCAAATTTCGCTTCGACATAACCCTGCTGTTTTGCTCTGTCCCGCTGTTGCTCTGGCAAACTATTCGACTCAAAGATTAAAGCATGAGGCTGCCCGAAAACATTCTCAATCCGCATTCCAGATTGGTCAGTTGCGGCCAATATTTTTTCGGCTTCCTGGTAAATTTTAATTGCCGATTCGCGCTTATTAAAATAAAAATACCAGTCACCCAATTTTATTAAGGCGTCAGCCTGATTATCAGAAGTTGCCTGCGGATTTTTTTTGTAAAGTTCCACACGCCGCAGCAATGCGGTTTTGCCATCCCGGTAGGGACTTAACATCGAATGAAAACGCTGATCCTGTTCAGGAAAGTTTGGCTGAGTAAAGCTACTCACAGTTTGCTGGCTCTGACTAAAAGAATTAGTGGGTGCCGAAATCGACATCTGATATTCAGCCAAGTGGTAACTAGTGGATACCTGACGAATCAACGCATCGTTTAACTGCAAGTCATTTGGCCCAAAATTAGTTTCAATAATAGATATAGCTTGCTGATTGAGCTCCCAGGCGCGCAGCAGGTGCGTAATATTTGATCCTTTCTGGTAAGCACTCATATGCCACTCAACCATGTCTGATAATGTGGCCAACAACTTTGGGCTATTTTTACCGTAGTTGCGGCATTTTATATCGTACAGTAGTTGCTGTTTATCGCTCGCGTTTTTCCAATCGCCATCGGCCGCGTAACTTTCTACCAAGTGCGACAACATCGGTTCCTGTGACAAACTATAGAGGCCATGGTTAATACGATTGATATGGGCTGCACGTTTAAATGCACCAACGGCCACTTTGTGCTCGCCCTGGCTCTGATAAGCAAGCCCCAGCCCCATGAGTTGCTCGGACAAACGACTATCATACACTCCGTATTGATCTTCTATCGCTACAATTGCTTTATTATATGTTTCCACGGAACCATGAAACGGGTCAGGAACGCCTTGCCCTTCGAGTGACTGCGGCGAATCTGCTTTAATTGCCGCTGTTTCCGCCAATGTTTGAGCAGGCAACACTACTGTACGTTGTTCTTCGCTATTCGCAATCGCTCGAATTGAACAGACACTCAATGCACAGATACTCAGTAGATTAAAAAGTATCGATTGAACGCTTTTATTCCTAGTTTTATTCACACCTTTGCCACCCATAAAATACTAGAGTGAAAACTGAGCAATGCGCTAAAAATACCACTCAATCTATGCTCAAATCTACTAAGGCAGACTTTCTCTGGAAGTCCTTCGCCCCGGACAAAATGCCCTTTATTTGCAGCCCCTACCTCGGCTAGAGGGACTTGGAGAGTCGTTAGATTCTT
Source organism: Pseudomonadales bacterium (assembly GCA_024234615.1). Classification (NCBI taxonomy): domain Bacteria; kingdom Pseudomonadati; phylum Pseudomonadota; class Gammaproteobacteria; order Pseudomonadales; species Pseudomonadales bacterium. Next base: position 506,208 of record JACKNY010000001.1, on the reverse strand, counting down.
TATGGCGCACATATTTTGAAGGCAAGCCCACATGAGTTCTGACCACGCGCAAAATACAATGTTCCTTTCGGAAAGACATAATTCTTCTCTTTGATGACTAAAATAGCAGCATTGGTAACTGACAAATACACTTCAGCCTTGAGACAAAAGTTCTCTTAAATCAATAATCGCCGCATTGGCTCGGGCAATATAGGAGGCCATTACCAAGGAATGGTTGGCAAATAGCCCAAAACCACTGCCGTTGAGTATTACCGGACTACCCAATTCTATTTGGGTAGCCTCCAGCTCTCTGATAATTTGCTGCAAGCTGATACGGGCATTTTTCTTTGCCAGGGTATCGGCAAAATCTACCTGAATCGCGTTTAACAAATGGATAAGCGCCCAGGAAGTACCTCTCGCCTCATAGAACACATCGTCAATTTGGTGCCAAGGCGTTTTAACTTCGAATTCCGTTGGTGATTCGGTTGACTGACTTGCTTCAGCATCGCCAGCCAAGTCAGTATTGATGCGTCGTTGTCCGACACTCGCACTCAGACGCTGGGACAGGCTGCCCAGGCGCGTCTCAATATCCGCCAACCAATTACGCAGGTTATCGGCGCGCGCATAAAATTGGGCATCACTCTCTTCTTTATCAGACAAACGACGCAAATAACGCTTTAGCGCTTTAATTCCTGCACGATATTCTGATTCGGTAGAAGGCATTATCCAACTATCACTATCAAAATTAAATTGCGGCTCAGCAATCGCCAGGTCCACATCCTCCCTGGATTGTGATTGCGAACGGCTAAAATCCTTGCGCAGCGCACGTGACAAGTCTCGCACCTGCACCAGCACACCAAACTCCCAATTAGAAATATTGTCCAGCCACACCCCAGGAGGCAAAAGGTCATTCGAAATATAACCACCAGACTTATCCAGCAAGGTCGAAGCAACAGCGATCAAGGTGCTGGTAGTAACATAACCTATAACAGGGTCGTCGCGCTTCGCCAATGCTTCCGCTTGCTCACTAACGCCAAATTGGTCCGGCTCTGAACTCCAGTAAAAACTTAATAGCAGGGATATCACCAACAGCACTGCAGCAACAGCCGTCAACAATACTAGGTTCTTATTATTTTTCATTCTTTGTTTTCCATCACTAACGCTGTTTTGAGTGTGTCATGCCATGGTGGCCTGCTGGCGCTGTTATGCTGACCACCGGAACTTTAATATCGAGGGTAGTCCCGTCTTCAAACACCAATTGCAGGCTTAACTCTTCGCCGACCATCAGCGGTTGCTCTATGCCCATCAACATTAAATGATATCCACCTGACTGAAAAACGAACTCACCCCGAGCAGGGATGACCACACTCTCCACCTTGCGCATGGCCGTCATATCACCCTGCTGGCGATGCTGATGTATTTCTATTTTCACCATTCTGGCGCTAGTGGCACCGACCAGCCGCAGATCCCGTTCAGATGTATTTTTAATAACCATATAGGCGGCGCTAGATTGCATGCCTGGCAGCGATTCGCGGGCACTTGCCTGCTCAACTTCAATAGTCGATGCAGCTAAGTTCGTTATAAATAAGATATTTATCGCCGCAAAGATTAGGGTAAAATAGGCGCGTTTTTTTTGTTCCATGTTTTTTTGTTTCCGAGAATATGGGTCGAACAATCAATTATTATGTCTATTTATCACTGCAAGGTTTAAATGAAGCTATGCCCGTAACAAGATACAACTGCATCGAACCGATTGACTCTTCGGTAGTCTGAGCAACTACTCTTGACCGGTCTAGCTATCACTATGAGGTTGCCAACTCTGTCCAAAATCAAATCTGTCCTAGCGATTATACTGGCTTTCTGCCAATTTGCGACGCTCTCATTTGCCGCCAGCACCGAGCAAACATTTTTCAACAACAACTCCACCAAATTAATTTTACCGCAACAACACACATTTCTACCGGTAGATCAAGCCTTTCAACTCTCGGCAACTCAACAGAATGGCGCTATCACATTTTTTTGGCAGATTGCCCCGGAATACTACCTGTACCGGCACCGGCTGCAGTTTGAGAAAGTCGATACACAAGCTGAAATTTCTCCTGAAATTCCCGCAGGTAAAGCCAAACATGATGAGTATTTTGGTGATGTCGAAGTTTACTATGGTGATTTAGCCGTTACACTGCCCGCAATGGCTGCAGAAGAGTCTTCCACCGTTCGGGTCTCCTATCAGGGCTGCGCTGACGCTGGCTTATGCTACCCCCCACAAAACCGTTATCTACATTTCGACACAAACGGTCTCCGTATCACTCAGACAGCGCCAGCATCAGACAACCAGCCTAAAGCAGCAGCGCCTATTACTGAAGAACAGCACTTTACCGAACTGCTGGCCGAATCATCCTTACTCAGCATCGTCGGATTGTTTTTAGTCGCGGGCCTGGCTCTCACCTTTACGCCCTGTGTGTTGCCGATGGTGCCAATCATTTCCAGCATCGTCATTGGTCGCGACCACCGACCAAGTCGCCGTCGCGCATTCAGCCTCTCACTTACCTATGTCCTGGCAATGGCCACAACCTACGCAATAGCGGGAACCGTTACCGGTTATTTCGGTGCCGAACTCAACCTACAGATGAAGCTCCAGTCACCCTGGGTGCTCTCAATGATTGCCGCTTTATTTGTTTTATTTGCGTTGGCCATGTTCGATGTATATGAGCTTAGACTACCAAGCAGTTTACAGTCGCGCTTACACGGCGTCAGCCAGCAGCAACAGGGAGGCAGTTTTTTCAGCGTTGCCATTATCGGTGTTATTTCAAGCCTGATTATTTCCCCTTGCGTATCAGCTCCGCTCGCTGGCGCTTTGGTCTACATTAGCAGCACTGGCGACCCCCTTTTGGGCGGCCTGGCACTCTTAGCCCTGGGCATAGGTATGGGTATACCACTATTAGCAATAGGCGTATTCGGCGTGGGGATTCTACCAAAGGCCGGAAAATGGATGAATCAGGTTAAAGTGTTTTTTGGTGTACTTTTACTTGGCGTTGCCATCTGGATGATGGAAAGAATCCTGCCAACTCCACTGATTTTTATCCTGACATTGGCGCTCTTAATGGGTTATGCAATATACCTTAAAGCCTTTCAATCACTGCGTACCTTTAAAATCAATCACCTTTCTCAATTAATGGGAATAGTACTAATCGGATATAGCTTTCTTCTGATAGCGGGCGCGACCCAAGGCGGCTTTAACCCTTTCACGCCCATCAACAACCTAAACGCAAATAAACAACATGCCGCCCGCTTAATCATGGAACGCTTTCAACCAATAGCAGATATAGCGGAATTCAAAGCGCAACTAGCGCAAGCAGAGGTTCTTGGAAAACCTGTCATGCTGGATATCTATGCTGACTGGTGCGTTTCCTGCCAGGTTCTCGAACACAAAGTTTTTGCTACACCCCAGGTTAGCCAGGCACTGGGGAGCTTTGTTTTGCTACGCGCCGATATCACAAAAAACTCCGTCATTAATCAAGCTTTTTTAGCACACTTTGACCTATTCGGCCCCCCTGGCCTACTCTTCTTTTTGCCTGTAACTGGCGAACTACGCTCTCATCGAATTCAAGGTGAAATAACAGCTGAAGCACTTGGTGAGCACCTTAAAACGGTAATGGGGCAAATGCAAAATTAGACGCTAGCGCGCCAATAGGTGCTTCCGACAGAAAACCTGTCAATAATTATAAGCCACCATCAAAAAATATAAGTGCAGCAAAAATGCTTTAAAAATACGTAAAGTGCAGGCAAAATACCCCATTTACACAAATCGATAAAATCTTCACCCCTTTTCAGGCGTTTTACGAGGCGATATAGCCACAATGGCAACCATACTGGTATTAAACGGACCCAATTTAAATCTATTGGGCACACGCGAACCCGAAATATACGGTAACAGCACTCTGGACGACATCAACAAGCGACTATCCAACATTGCGACCGCAGCAGGTCACCACCTGTTAGTGCTGCAAAGCAATGCCGAATACAAGCTCATTGATCGAATTCATGACGCGCGCCAGGAAGGAGTTAATTTTATCATCTTTAATCCCGCCGCCTTTACCCACACCAGTATTGCCTTAAGAGATGCCTTGCTCGGCGTCAAAATCCCCTTTATCGAGGTTCATCTGTCCAATGTGCATAGGCGTGAATCCTTTCGCCAAACCTCCTATTTTTCCGATATCGCTGAAGGTGTTATTTGCGGGCTCGGAAACCAGAGTTATGAACTAGCGCTAAACGCCGCCATAGGCATATTAGCCGAATAGTCTTCCAACAATTTTAAAAAATAGAGATCATCAAATGGACATACGCAAAGTAAAAAAACTGATTGAGCTCATCGAGCAATCAGACGTCGAGGAAATTGAGATCAATGAGGGCGAGGAGTCGGTACGTATCAGCCGCCGCTCCAATCAGACCCCCATGGCTCCACAGTATTTTGCTGCCCCACCAGCACCCACCGCTGCAGCCCCCGCACCAGAAACAACAAGCATTACGCCAGAACCGACACCCCCAGCCGGACACTCGGTAAGATCGCCGATGGTCGGCACTTTCTATCGATCAGCTTCTCCCGGTGCCCCAGCATTTATCGAGGTCGGTAAAAATGTCACTGTCGGCGACACCATTTGTATCGTTGAAGCCATGAAAATGATGAACCAAATCGAGGCTGATAAAAGCGGGGTGATCGAGGCCATATTGGTTGAGGATGGCGAACCCGTTGAGTTCGATCAACCACTGGTCATTATTGCTTAATTTTTTAAGGTTAGGGAACCTCTGATTAATCTCAGACTGCCCGCAAGGATTTTATATTCATGTTAGATAAAGTTGTTATCGCTAACCGTGGCGAAATTGCACTGCGCATCATGCGCGCTTGCAAGGAACTCGGTATCAGAACAGTTGCTGTTCACTCTCAAGTGGACGCAGAATTAATGCACGCGCGACTAGCGGATGAAACCGTCTGCGTTGGCCCGAACGCATCCAAGGATAGTTATCTTAATATCCCGTCTATTATCAGCGCGGCGGAAGTTACCGATGCAACCGCCATCCATCCAGGCTATGGCTTTTTAGCTGAAAATGCAGATTTCGCCGAACGCGTGGAACAAAGTGGCTTTACCTTCGTCGGCCCGACACCGGAAGTTATTCGCCTGATGGGCGACAAAGTCTCTGCCATTGCTGCAATGAAAAAGGCGGGCGTACCAACCGTGCCCGGTTCTGACGGCCCACTCGACGATGACGATGCCCGCACCTTAAAGATCGCCAAGCGAATCGGTTACCCGATTATTATTAAAGCGGCGGCAGGTGGTGGTGGCCGCGGCATGCGGGTTGTACATACCGAAGCCGCTCTGCTCAAATCCAAACATATCACCCAAACCGAAGCCAAAGGTGCTTTTGGCGATGACACTGTCTATTTGGAAAAATTTTTAGAAAACCCGCGCCACGTCGAGGTGCAGGTGCTGGCGGACGGCCAAGGCAACGCCATTCATTTGGGTGATCGTGATTGTTCCATGCAACGTCGCCATCAAAAAGTAGTTGAAGAAGCGCCCGCGCCCGGCGTTAACGAGGAAGCCAGACAGGCGGTGTTTGCGAGCTGCGTGAAAGCCTGCCTCGATATCGGCTATCGTGGTGCAGGGACTTTTGAATTCCTCTATGAAGATGGAAATTACTACTTCATCGAAATGAACACTCGTCTGCAGGTAGAACATCCCGTCTCGGAATTTATTACCGGTATTGATATCGTCAAACAACAACTACTTATTGCTGGTGGCAGGCCACTGGCCATCAAACAGTCCGATATCCACTTCCGAGGACATTCTATCGAGTGCCGTATCAACGCTGAAGACGCTAAAACCTTTTTACCATCGCCCGGTAAAATCGACCTCTTTCACGCCCCGGGCGGTCCTGGCATGCGCGTTGACTCGCATATCTATAGCGGCTACACGATCCCTCCCTATTACGACTCATTAATCGGCAAGCTGATCTCTTATGGTGAAGACCGCGCTACCGCTATTGCACGCATGCGCAACGCCTTAGACGAGATCGTCATTGAGGGAATTCGCACTAACATTAGCTTGCAAAAAGACATCATGGCTGACACCAATTTCCAAAAAGGCGGTTTTAATATTCATTATCTGGAAAAGAAATTGGGACGCTAAGCTATCAGCCGTTACTCCTTTCTTTAACCTTCAAAAAGGATATTTTTGAGTTCTAGCGGGAATTGATCCAAACCCTTTCCCACGGGAACTCAGCAGCTCTTTGCAGAAACCCTCACTTAAGGTCTTTCGATACGATGCATTGGATTCAAATTCTCTTTGAAGCGGAAAAAAGTATTGCCATGCAACTGGAAGATGCCTTGGTGACACAAAATGCCCTCGCAGTGACACTCTCAGATGCCGCTGATCAGCCCTTGTTTGAACCTGAGCCTGGCGCAACACCGCTGTGGGAGGCCATCAGAGTCATGGGCTTATTTGATGCCGCTACGCCAACAGAAGCAATCACCCAGTCTTTACAGGCACATTTTGGATCCTCATTGCCTAAATATAAAATTGAAATATTGGAGGACAAGGACTGGATTAAGGAATGGATGGATCAATTTAAACCGATCCAATTCACAGACAAACTCTGGATTTGTCCAACTTGGTTGGAACCACCGGACCCCAGCGCCGCGAACATAATGCTCGACCCCGGCATGGCATTCGGTACCGGCACCCATGCAACTACCGCGCTGTGCTTAACATGGCTGGGCAAACTTGAATTGAGTGGAAAATCATTGATCGACTATGGCTGCGGCTCTGGTATTCTGGCAGTCGGCGCCTATTTATTAGGCTGCACTAAACTATTCGCCGTTGATATCGACCCGCAAGCATTGCAAGCAACCGCAAATAATGCCCAGCAAAATCATATACCAGAAGCGTGTATAGAAATCTGTCTACCGCAGGATCTCTCCACTGAACCAGTAGATATCCTGATCGCCAACATTCTTGCAGGCCCACTGATTAGCCTAGCGCCTACACTAGAAAAGCTTGTACAAGCCAACGGTAAGTTAGCCCTCTCTGGCATCTTAACTTCTCAAACAGAACAAGTCATAAGCGCTTACCAACCCTGGTTTACATTTGAACCAGTGGTTGAAAAAGACGGCTGGGTCTTGTTAAGCGGCGTCAAAACTAGTTAACTTAAGGCTGGATTCTCTCAGGGGCGCACACAGCAAAAATGGATGATTCCCTTCTCACTAAGTGTCCACACTGTAAAACCCTCTTTCGTATTCAACACGAGCATCTAGCCATCGCGAACGGCGAAGTTCGCTGTGGCGTCTGCTTTAAAGTTTTCAACGCCAAAACTGAAGGGCTGTCCTATAGCGAAGAGCCTAGCGTGAAGACGCCCCAGCCTCACACAAGCAGAGAGCAAGCGACAGAACTTTTGGAGAATCTTGAGCTACCCCACACTGCGGATAACGTACAAACAGATTCAACGGTAACGCCAAACCAAGCCGATATTAATCAACTCCATATTGATGACGAGCCAATCGAACAATTTTTTTCCGCAACAGAACCAAGGCGTTTTGATCGCCCTTGGCTATGGGGAACACTCTCTTTACTGATGGTTTTTACACTGACCGCCCAATGGCTTTGGTTTAACATGGATTCTTACTCGCTCAACCCTCGCTGGCGCCCCTGGTATCAAACCGCCTGCCCATATCTGGGTTGCCAGCCCGCAGAGTTTATTGCTCTCAAGCAAATACACACAGAACGCTTGACGGTAAAGACACATGCTGATTATAGCAACGTGCTAGTGGTGGATCTGATTATTAACAACCGCGCGTCGCTGCCGCAGCCACTGCCTGCAATCAACCTCGCTTTTTACGATATCAACGGCGCCACGCTCGCCAGTCGATTACTCCGGCCACAGGAATATTTAGATAAAGCCATTGAGCTTAAGCTCATGCCAGTCAACACCCCAATCCACCTTTCTTTCTCCATTATGGATCCCGGAAACGCAGCAGTGAATTATGGCGTGCAGCTGGAAACTGCAGCACCGCTTTAGTTAGCGATACCTGATTTCTTTCCACACAGTTTAACTGTTGTTTTTAAGCTTAATCTCTCTTTAATTAGTTGGGCATCCCATGTATTATGGCCAGCTCCAAACTCTACGCATACACGATACCGTAGATTTAGCATCAGCTTCCTCCGGCGGCCAAACAGGTACTTCGCTGGCTAATTCAAGAGAAGCGATAAAGCTAGTCCTATAACGAGAGCGACAAAAACCTTCAGGAAAAATGTGTTTACTATAGGATCACACCTTTTAGACAACTGCCTTATACTTGCGCCCATGGCAGGCATAACAGACCTTCCATTTAGAAAGGTTTGCAAACAGCTTGGTGCAGGGATGGCCGTTTCTGAGATGGTGACTTCGGATCACCGTTTATGGCAGTCCAGAAAATCCCTTCATCGACTTAACCATGAGGGTGAGACAGGCCTGCGATCGATACAAATTGCAGGTACCGACCCCGCAATGATGGCCCAGGCCGCACAAATTTGTAGCGCTGAAGGAGCGCAAATAATTGATATCAACATGGGCTGCCCGGCGAAAAAAGTCTGTAAAAAAGCAGCCGGTTCCGCCTTACTCAAAGATGAACGCCTAGTCGCTGATATTCTTGAAGCTGTAGTCAAATCTGTTAGCGTTCCAGTGACCCTCAAAATACGTACGGGCTGGTGTAAAGATACTCGCAACGCTATCGCCATTGCCAATATCGCTGAACAATCTGGAATTGCCGCGCTCACTATTCATGGCCGCACCCGCGCCTGCCGATTCAAAGGCAATGCTGAATATGACACTATTGCGCAAGTAGTACAGCACAGCAACATACCTATTATAGCCAACGGCGATATTAATACGCCTGATAAGGCACAATTTGTATTAGACTATACCGGCGCAGATGCGATAATGATTGGTCGTGCGGCACAGGGCAGGCCTTGGATATTTTCAGAAATAAATCACTTTTTGAAAACGGGCGACTATCAAAAACCTCCAATGATTGGAGAAATTAAAACTGTCATTGTCCAGCATTTAACAGATTTACATAAATTTTACGGCGAATTCCTCGGGGTGCGTATCGCGCGCAAACATCTAGGCTGGTACTTTTCGCACCTTCCGCAAGGAAAACAACTGAGTAACCAATTTAATTTGCTTCAGTCCGTGACCGAACAAAACAATTTTATCAGCAGTATTTTTCAAAACCTGAATGACAATGAGCGTCTCGCTGCCTAGGATGGGCAATACCTGGAAACTACATATGGCGACACCAAAAAAGACCGACAATAAAATCAATGGTCAATCCGAAACACTGAGACAAAGCGTACATTCATCGTTAAACGATTTTTTTGTCCACCTGGATGGACAGCCAATCACTAACCTCTACGAATTGGTGTTGTCCGAAATAGAAGCCCCTTTGCTGGATGTCGTAATGAAACATGCCAAGGATAATCAAACCAAAGCGTCAGAGATTTTGGGGCTTAATCGCGGCACACTCAGAAAAAAACTAAAACAATACGACCTACTATAGCCACTTACCTGCGCCAAGCCTTGTAACTTGGAGTCGACATCCTCATAATTAGCAACCTCTTGCGATTGCCTCGGTCAATCGCCCTTTCAGACGTTAAATCGATATTTTACTGAACCAAAATTGGGTAGCAGCTCCATGAACGACCAGACCATCAGCATTCGACGCGCACTCATCAGCGTTTCGGATAAATCCGGCATTGTTGAATTTGCACAAGGCCTTGTCAGCAACGGCGTAGAAATTTTATCAACAGGCGGCACTTATCGCCTACTCAAGGAAAAGAACATCGCTGTTACCGAAGTCTCTGACCACACCGGTTTTCCTGAAATGATGGATGGCCGCGTTAAAACCTTACACCCCATGATACACGGCGGCATATTAGCGCGACGCGGCGTCGACGATGCGGTGATGAAAGAGCATGGCATCGCACCTATCGATATGGTTGTAGTGAACCTGTACCCGTTTCGGGAAACCGTGGCCAACCCTGATTGCGATTTAGCCACTGCCATCGAAAATATTGATATCGGCGGCCCCACCATGCTACGAGCTGCGGCTAAGAACCATAAGGATGTAGCCGTCGTCGTCGATACCAGCGATTACCAGCGCGTACTGGAAGAAATGCAGACACAGCAAGGCAGGCTATCTCGCGTTACCTGTTTTGACCTTGCCACCAAAGCTTTCGAGCACACGGCGAATTACGATGGCGCCATTGCCAACTATCTCGGCGCACGAGTCGGTGAAATAACCTATTTCCCACGCACCTTCAATACCCAGTACGTGAAACTGCAGGATATGCGCTACGGCGAGAACCCACATCAAAAAGCCGCTTTCTATATCGACCCTACAGCCACAGACGCCAGCGTTGCAACCGCAAAACAACTGCAAGGTAAGGAGCTTTCCTATAACAATGTTGCTGATACCGATGCCGCATTAGAGTGCGTCAAACCCTTTGCTGAGCCTGCCTGTGTCATTGTTAAACACGCCAACCCTTGCGGCGTCGCGTTAGGCTCCGACATTTTGGATGCTTACAATCAAGCCTATGCAACCGACCCGACGTCAGCCTTTGGTGGCATCATTGCCTTCAACCGTGAACTCGATGAAAACACCGCACAAACCATTATCGGCCAGCAATTTGTCGAAGTCATAATCGCCCCCTCCGTATCGGAGCGTGCGGCCAAAGCCCTGAACAGCAAACCCAATGTGCGAGTGTTGATCAGCGGCGAATGGACCAGCGTGCGGCCCGCCAACCTCGATTATAAGCGCGTCAATGGCGGGCTGTTGGTTCAGGATACCGATCTCGGCATGGTCAATGAGGATGAACTGAAAATGGTCACCACCCGCTCGCCCACAGAGCAGGAACTGGCTGACCTGTTATTCTGTTGGGAAGTTGCCAAGTTCGTGAAGTCTAACGCTATTGTTTATGCACGTAACGGACGCACCATTGGCATCGGTGCCGGACAGATGAGTCGCGTCTACAGTGCTAAAATAGCGAACATCAAAGCCGCCGACGAGGGTTTGGAAGTAAAAGGGTCGGTGATGGCTTCCGACGCCTTTTTCCCGTTCCGCGATAGCATTGATGCCGCTGCTGAAGCGGGCATCACTGCCATCATCCAACCCGGCGGATCCATCCGCGACGAAGAGGTTATCGCGGCAGCAAATGAACACGGCATGGCCATGGTATTTACCGGCATGCGTCACTTCCGACATTAATCAGCTGGCACCTGTACCAAGACAAATAACTAAAATTTGAACGAGATCGCTTAACATCATGAACATCCTTATTATCGGCTCCGGTGGCCGCGAACACGCACTGGCTTGGAAGGCCGCGCAATCTCAACAGGTGGATAATGTCTATGTCGCGCCTGGCAATGCCGGAACTGCGCTGGAAGCGAAAGTAACGAATGTCGCTATCGACGTAATGAACTTTAAGGCGCTCGCTGAATTTGCCCATCAGCAACACTGCCAACTGACCATCATTGGCCCAGAAGCGCCGTTGGCGGCGGGCATCGTTGATTACTTTGAGCAGCAGAAACTGGTCTGTTTTGGCCCCAGCCAAGGCGCCGCCCAATTGGAGGCTTCCAAAGCCTTCACCAAAGATTTTTTGGCACGGCATCATATTCCGACCGCTGATTACCAAAACTTTACCGAAATAGCACCGGCTATTGCCTATATCAAAGAACGCGGCGCGCCTATCGTGATCAAGGCAGATGGTCTTGCGGCGGGCAAAGGCGTTATTCTCGCGCAAACCGAGCAGGAAGCGATTGCTGCCGTAGAAAATATGTTAGCGGGCAACACCTTTGGTGATGCCGGTCATCGGGTCGTCATTGAAGAATTTTTACAAGGCGAAGAAGCCAGTTTTATTGTCATGGTAGATGGCAAGAACATCTTGCCACTCGCCACCTCGCAGGATCACAAAGCCAGGGATAACGGAGATCTTGGTCCTAACACTGGAGGCATGGGTGCCTATTCACCAGCACCGGTAGTGACCAGTGCCATCCATCAACTGGTCATGGAAACGGTTATTCGCCCCACCGTGGACGGTATGGCCGCTGAGGGAAATACCTATAAAGGCTTTCTGTACGCGGGCTTAATGATCAGTCCGCATGGAGATATCAAGGTATTGGAATACAATTGCCGTTTCGGCGACCCGGAAACGCAACCGATTATGATGCGACTAAAATCGGATTTAGTCGAGCTATGTTTTGCCGCCATTAATGGAACGCTGGATCAGGTGGAAGTGGATTACGATGAGCGCGCAGCACTTGGTGTTGTCTTAGCGGCCGGTGGTTATCCAGAGTCCTACGCTAAGGACAATATTATTTCCGGTCTTGATGGCTGTGACTCTGAATCACAAAAAGTTTTCCATGCCGGTAGTCGACTCGAGGGTGATACGGTGGTCACCAATGGCGGGCGCGTGCTCTGTGCCACGGCACTCGGTAAAGACGTCACTGAAGCACAACAAAATGCTTATGCTCTGGTTAAGAAAATCAGCTGGGAGCAAATGTACTACCGCACTGATATTGGCTATCGCGCGGTAGAACGGGAACAATAAACACCACCCGAATGGCACTACCCTATTCGCTGACATTAACTCGGGCTCAAATCTGAATGAGCCCGGCTCACCTGCCGATATCGAACGACCAGCAATACCGCACTCACACCAACACCTACCACCAAACCAATCCAATAGCCTTTCGCCCCCATCGCCGGCGTCACCCAATCGGTCAAGCCAAGCACATACCCCATGGGCAAACAGATCATCCAGTAGGCCACCACAGAAGCCAGTAGCGCTATATTCACATCATGGTAACCACGCAATGCACCTTGCAAAGGCGCGGCGACCGCATCAAAAAGACTAACGCCGATAAAAAAGAGCAATAGCATTGCCGCCATACCGATCACCTGCTGCTCATTCGAATAGAGATCAGCCAATAGCTCTCGAAATAGCAGAATACCCAAGGTGATCAAAATACCGGCAACAAGTGCCATCATTACTCCCACCGTCACGGTCTGACGTGCTTTCCCCCATGCCCCCAGCCCAACATGGGAAGCTACCCGAATGGTTATCGCAGTACTCATGCTTAATGGCACCATATAAGCCAGATAGGTAATATTCATCGCAATCTGGTGCGCCGCAATTTCTTCTGCAGGTAATCCGGCAATAAAAAGCGTTACTAAAGCGAACGCGCTGCCTTCAATAGTAATCGCCATAGCGATGGGCAAACCGAGCTTCATCAAGAAAGTAACTTTCTGCCACTCAATTGAATACAGTTGTTGAAATAGTGGTATTTGCGTAAAAGCTTGGTGGTATCGTATGTAATACAGCAGCGTACCGAACATTGCCCAGAAGGAAACCGCTGTCGCCCAACCACAGCCGGCACCACCGAGTTCAGGAAAGCCAAATTTACCAAAAATTAAGATGTAGTTAGCAGGTACATTGACGACCAATCCCACCGCTGCACTCAGCGTTTGCGCCTTAGTGTAAGCCATACCTTCGCTAAAGGGTCGCAGTACAAAAAAACCCATAATTGCCGGCATGCCCCAGGACATTCCCTCCAAGTATCCGGAAGCAATAAACAAGACTTGATGATCTTCTATTAACCCAGGCAAATAGTAGTGTGAACTGTTCAATAGCCAAATCAACAACACTACAACCGGCAGCGCCAGCCAAAAGCCCTGCTGCACATAATTGGCGACCTCCTGATACTGCCCTCGACTTCGGTGCTGCGCCACTATTGGATTCAGCGCCATGAAAGCCCCGACCAAAAACATGGCGCAGACCGACCACAGCGCACTAGCCACGCCCACTCCGGCTAAATCTCTGGTTCCGGCTTGGCCAGACATCAGGGTATCTACAAAGCTAGTTGAAGCTAATAACAGCTGTGCAACCAAAACTGGGAACGTTAGTTGCACTAATGCTTTTAATTCAATTCGTAAGGGGTGCATCAACAAAAAGTTGCTTATTCAATAAATGAGGAAATACCATAGACTATATACAGCAGCCTAGTATGGCGGCGACCGCCTGGGTGTCAATTAAAATTGGCTCCAGAATTTGGGTTCGCAATGGGTGAGGTTTTTATTTTTTTGGGAAAGAGGTGTTTGGGGATCAATACTAGAACCACGGTTATTGAAAAAATCAATGGAGTCGGACTCCATTGATTTTTTCTTAATCGAGCTTAACTGGAGCAGCAGTGAATCTAACCCCGTTGATTTGTTGTACGCATCGACAAAACCAGCCCTGCCAATCCGAGCGATATTAATAAAAGTGTCGCCGGCGCAGAAACTGATGAAGTCGATTTACTGATCGTTATGATGCCGTCGCCTGACGGGCGACCGGCGCCCGGGTTGAGCCAATCCCAATAAGTAATATTTTGTGTGTCCGTTAAAAGCACACGCACTATACTTCCTTCAGTGCTGATGATGTTGAAAGCCCCTGAGGTCAGTTCAGAAGCCGAATACGAGATCGACACATATTGTGGTACTTTCAAAAGATCGGTTGAGGAATTAAATACAACGCCGTTTACCGTACCTACAAAAGATACGATAACGGAAAACGGAGGGGGTGAATTACAACCATAAAGGACGCCACAGGTATCAACTCCTGCTGTACCAGGCAAATCCACGGTCAATACAGCTGAGCCGCCTGTGACGACACCGACAGGATCGGAAAACTGCATGTTATACGTCATTAGAGTTGCGGACGCGGGAAGGGAGACAGCACACAGCGTAAAAAGGGTAAACATCCAACTCAACATTCTCATCTTAATTATTGCCTCAAAAAATTCTCGTAGTCAGCACCGCCAAATGACTCGATTGAAGCAATCTAAGTATCACCGAGCGAGTATAGGGGAATACAGAAACCCTGGCATTCGGTAAAAGCAACATATGTGCCACTTACTAAACCCCCTGCCCCGCCAAGCACTTTTGTGAAACCAGTGAAGTTGTGGCATGAGAGTATGTAAAATATTCTGACACTATTTTGGAAACAATCGATGGCGCAGTCTCGATTAATTCCACATCCTAAAAGACGCAATCTCCCCTGACTTCCCACGACCGCCTATTTGAGTTTGGCGCAATTTATTGTCACCGCACAAGCCTTGCTCAGCGCTCATGAAAGAGACATACTTAGAACAGTCTATTAATTATAATAACTACGTAAACATAGCCATTCTTTCCGCACAGGACCGGTGAGTTGATTTGCATGGCTGAAGCCCGTGACCATTACCCGGAGGTTCACTTATGTTCCAATTAGCTTATACCAGCAAAGCCAATCAGGATTTTTTGATAGAGGAGCTGACGGAGCTCAGTAATGAAGCCGGTTTTCGTAACCGGGCAATCGATGTTACTGGTGTGCTGGTTTACCATGACAGAGCTTTCTTGCAGTTTCTGGAAGGCAATGAACAAGTGATACGTGAGCTCTATAAACGCATTTCACAGGACTCAAGGCATACTGACTGTAAAATTATTTATTCACAGAAAGCGGATACTCGGCTATTTTCCAACTGGTTTACGCGCTATCTCAGTTTCGAGTACATTAAAGAAATCACAGACGCCGAGCTAGCGGAGGATATTGAAGAACTATTAACAAGGAAAATAAAAAACAAGGACGAGATTAGTCGAATCGTTAACAAATTTACTTCTGTTATTTCATCTCATCAATCTGATTAATCCAATTAACTGCTGCCAATTTAGCCTAGGTCATTATGAAAAATTCCTTTAGAGTTTTTACTCAACTCCTGATTATTGCGGGATACAGTTTTATTTTCAGCCCCGCCAATGCTGCTGATAATCGCTGGAACAAAAGCGATGACGCGGTACTTGAACCACTGGCAATCACTGTTTACAAAAGCCCAAGCTGTGGTTGTTGTGGCGACTGGATCAAGCATTTGGAGCAACATCAGTTTCAGGTGAAAACTATTGATCTCGCCAACATGTCATCCATTAAAAAGGAATTGGGTGTACCGCAGCAGTTACAGTCCTGTCATACTGGCGTGGTCAACGGCTATGTCATCGAAGGCCATGTTCCGGCTACCGATATACGGCAGATGGTTGAGCAAAAAACACCGCTTTTGGGCCTTGCAGTGCCGCATATGCCCGTGGGTACGCCGGGCATGGAGATGGGTGATCGCAAAGATGATTTCAAGGTGATTGGCTTCGACAAGGCTGGCGCTACCAAAACAGTAAAAGAGTATCGTGATTACTAAAGAGCCTCTGGTTGGAGGTCCTCCTAAGCTTTAAACCGCTAAAAAAATCTCAGTTACTTTAATGCCCCTTCGCATTAGTATGGTCATATAAAATTCAACACCTGGATCAATTGCAATGAAACGACTACATCGTCACGACCTCTATAGCTGGTCCGAATTCAATGAGGAGCGTAATATCGATTTCCACGGGCTGTTATGGGTGCGCCCTGAGGGTAATATCCTGGTCGATCCGCTGCCCTTGTCAGAACACGACCAAGAGCATCTAACCCAACTGGGTGGCGCCGCCTGGATTGTGATTACCAATTCCGACCATGTTCGCGATGCGGTAACGATCGCCAAGCGCACCGGGGCCAAATTGGCGGGGCCAAAGGCGGAAGCCGCGACCTTTCCGATCAGTTGTGAGCGCTGGCTGGGTGACGGCGATGAACTTGTTCCTGGACTCAAAGCACTGGCACTTGAGGGTTCTAAATCTCCCGGTGAGCTCGCGCTACTCATCGATACCGATACCCTGGTTACCGGCGATCTAGTGCGCGCCCATGAGGCCGGTCGGCTTTGTGTTCTGCCAGACCCTAAACTGAGCGATAAAAGCCTTGCCATTGCCTCAGTGAGACGCTTGGCCGAACTGCCCGGACTAGCGGCTGTGCTTACTGGCGACGGCTGGCCGATATTTCGAGACGGCCACCTGCGTCTGATAGAACTGCTGCAAACACTTGAAAACCGCGCAGACTAACACAGAGTCCAAGCTATTTACCTTTACTCATTCTTATCAATAAGTTGTATTCATGCCCCTGTTACGTTTAGATAATTTATCCCTGAATTACGGTACCCAAGTACTTTTGGATCAGGTCAATTTTACCCTGCATAAGGGCAACAAGATTGGTCTGCTGGGCCGTAACGGCGAAGGCAAAACCACCCTGTTGAAGATAATCGCCGGGGAGATTTTTCCAGATAGCGGTGAGCGCTGGCTCCGTCCGGGCGTCAAAATCGCCTGGCTGGATCAGTCGCTACCTGCCGCCGATGATCAGGAGGTTTATGACGTCGTCGCCAGCGGCCTGGCTGAAGTGGGCGAGCTGCTAAGTCGCTATCACCATGCGATTCAAGACTTAGAACACACAGATATGCGCGAGCTCGAACGGGTACAACAACAGCTGGAGGCAAAAGACGGCTGGCGCATGCAGCAACGCGTCGATACGGTTCTCACGCAGCTGCAGTTATCCGGCGACGTGCTGATGAAAGAACTCTCTGGCGGCTGGCGGCGCAGAGTAGCGCTGGCGCGGGCACTGGTCAGCGACCCAGATATTTTACTGCTGGATGAGCCGACCAATCACCTCGATATCCCCGCCATTGAATGGTTGGAAAAGCAGTTACAGGAGTACCGTGGTGCGATCATTTGTATCACCCACGACCGCGCTTTCTTACAGCAAATCGCTAACCAAATCATCGAACTGGATCGCGGCAAACTTTACCCCTGGGAAGGTGATTATCACAGCTTCCTACGCTACCGCGAGCAGGAATTAGCCGCGGAAGAAAGAGCCAATGCACTGTTCGATAAAAAACTGGCCCAGGAAGAACAATGGATACGCCAGGGTATTAAGGCGCGGCGCACGCGTAACGAGGGCCGCGTCAGAGCATTGAAAGCCATGCGCAACGAACACAGTCAGCGCCGCTCGCAGATGGGCAAAGCCAATTTCAATATGGAAGAAGCGGAGCGCTCCGGTAAGGTGGTCGCTGAATTGAGCAACCTATCCCATAGTTTTGATGGCAAGCCGGTCATCAAAAACTATTCTGGATTAATTGTACGCGGCGATCGTATCGGCATCGTCGGCGCAAACGGTGCAGGCAAATCCACCCTGATCAAAATTATTCTGGGTGAACTGATGCCCGACCAAGGCACCGTCAAGCTTGGCTCAAAACTGGAGGTCGCCTATTTCGACCAATTGCGTGCTCACCTCATTCCAGAAAAAAATCTCATCGATAACATTTGCGAAGGCCGCGATTTTATTGAAATTGATGGCAAGCGGCGTCACGCCATCAGCTATCTCGGTGATTTTTTATTCACGCCAGACCGTGTGCGCACACCCGTTAAAGCCCTGTCCGGCGGCGAACAAAACCGCGCCATCTTAGCCAAGCTGTTCAGCAAGCCTGCTAACCTACTAGTGCTGGATGAACCCACCAATGATCTGGACATTGAAACCCTGGAGTTGCTGGAAGAAATATTACTTGATTTCAAGGGTACGGTTTTGCTGGTCAGCCACGACCGCGAATTTATGGACAAAGTCGTTACCAGCATAATGGTGCTCGAAGGTGACGGCGTCATCAAAGACTACGTCGGGGATTACAGCAACTGGGCGCAGAAGGGTGGCAAATTAAAATTCGAGAACAATTCAAGCCCAACCACTCAGACGGCGAAGCAGAATGCGCAACCCGCAGCCGCTATCCCAGCTCCCGTCGAAGCTAAGAAAAAGCTATCCTACAAAGACCAACGTGAATTGGATAACTTACCGGCGCTGATTGAACGTTTGGAGCAGGAACAAAGTGCCCTGGAACAGCAAATATCTACACCAGAATTTTATCAGGCGGAGCGTGACCAGATTGATAACACCTTGGCTGCGCTTAAAGATACTCAGGTTAAGCTGGAACAGGCATACCAGCGTTGGGATGAACTGGAGCACAGCACTTAAAACGTAACGAGGTAATTTAGGGTGTTAAAAAAAGGGATCTATCGCCATTTTAAAGGTAACCTTTACCAACTGTTGGAGATAGCTAAACACAGCGAAACAATGGAAGAGTTTGTGGTTTACAAAGCGCTTTATGGTGAACAAGGCATCTGGATTCGACCTTTGAAAATGTTTGAAGAGACTATCGAACGTGATGGCATTCAACTTAAGCGCTTTGAGTTTGTAGAGGACTAATCTAAGCCGCGTTCCAGTGAGTTTAACCATGTCATGCCAGATTCCGAACTCTATCCAAAAATCTACGCCACGATAAACGCCATCCCCGCTGGCTCGGTTACCAGCTATGGTGCCATTGCAAAAATGGTTGGCTGTGGCCCTCGCCAGGTAGGCTATGCCTTACATGCACTGCCTGAGGACAGCAAACTTCCTTGGCATCGAGTGCTGAATCACGCTGGCAGAATCAGCTTACCACCTAGTGCTGGCTACGAAAGGCAACGCACTTTATTAGAGCAGGAAGGTGTTGAGTTTAGCCTGAAAGGACGCGTTGACCTCAAACGCTTTGGCTGGGAAATATAGCCCAGCATGGACAAATCACCGGGTACCTACGTGCTAATTCTCTACGCCAAAGCACAGGTTAACGTTGAAATCGGCAAACTCGGGTTATTGCGAGGCCAGCCCGGCTATTACCTCTATTGCGGTAGCGCCTTCGGCCCGGGAGGGCTTGCCGCCCGTCTCAAACACCACCGGAAAATCGCAAAGCGCCCCCATTGGCATATCGATTATTTACGCAAAAAATTAGTGCTCAGCCACATTTGGTATAGTCACGAACCGATCAAAAGAGAACATGATTGGGCACAACTGCTCGGCACAGAAACCAGTGCATCTTTTCCGCAACTGGGATTTGGTTCATCTGATTGCAAGTGTTTGAGTCATTTGATTTATCTGCCGTACAAGCCAATACTTGCCGTATTCCAGCATAAATTGAATCATTGCAGATCCAATTATGACGGAAACTTTCCCATCCTCGAAATTTACTGCCACGGGGTATCGAGAATATAGGACTTTCAATATCAGCCCTAACCTATTTATAGATTTCAACCGAAATATGGCCCGGCTCTCGCCGCCGATGTTTACGTAAACCCTTTTCCTTCAATGCGGTCATGCTGTCTTCCACCATCGCCGGGCTGCCGCAAATCATGACATGGGCTAAGGCCGGGTCAAGCACCATACCCGCCGCACGCTCCAAATCACCGCTACGAATCGCATCGGGAATACGTTGCTGCAAGCAGCCTGACACCTGTTCTCGGGTAATCGCCGCGATAGTCACAAACTGCTCAGGGTAACGCTTAGTAAGATCCTGAATTAACTCTTGATAAGTAAGCTCATCTAGCGAACGAACGCCATGCACCAAGATGACCTTATCCATTCTCTGCCAGACTTCTTCGGTCTTAAGAATCGAGAGAAAAGGGCCCAGCGCCGTACCCGTCGCGAGCATCCAGAGGTGCTGGCATTCTGGCAGTTCCGCTAAGGTTAAAAATCCAGCAACCGTGGCGGATAAATAAAGGGTATCTCCGGCTTTGAGTTGGTGTAGCCGAGATGATAACGGCCCATCCGGCACCTTATTAAAATAGAACTCGGCATAAGGTTCTCCCGGACTGTTAACCAGAGAGTAGGCCCGCGCCAACATTGTCTCTCCATCCGGCAATCCAATTCGAGTGAACTGACCTGCTTTAAACTTAGGTAACTCTACGTCGACCCTAAGCGAGCAAAGCCGCTCATTCCAATGCCGGTTTTCAATTACCTTTCCCGCGCGCCATTGTTCCATATTGTCATCCATAGGTTGTTAATCAAGCTACGCTTCAAAAGACCATGTTCGTAGTACTTTAGTTCGCAGACAAAAGGTTCGCAGATAAAACGCCGAACCTCTTGACGCTCGAGACGAAAGGCGGTGCATTAGAACACCCTGTTCTCCCGCTGGCGGGGCGGGTGAGCGTGAGGTGAAAGTTCTGATTAATTCGGCCGACTACGCGTTACCCGGCGAGGCGTAATTCCAGATATTCGGCAACCATCGCTGGTCGACTGGAGCCTTCGACTTCACCCGTCACTTCAATTCTCAGCATCAATTGTCCGGGCCTTTTTTCTTCTGCGCTGAGCAGTTTTACGCGACTGCGCAAGCGACTTCCCGAAGGCACCGGCGATAAAAACCGCACCTTGTCAAAACCATAATTAACCCGCACTAAAAACCCTTCAACATTAAACTCACTTTTTTCGACAAAATGGGCTACTAAAGACAGCGTCAGTAGCCCATGCGCGATGGTGCCACCGAAAGGCGTATTTTTTGCTCGCTCAGGGTCGATGTGGATGAATTGCCGATCCAGTGTTACTTCGGCAAATTGATTAATCATGTTTTGATCGATGGTCAGCCAATCCGTTACAGCGATTTCTTGGCCAACGTATTCGTTGAGTTGTTCTTTTTTGATTTTCATAGTGCTTCCTTACCCTCTGATAAATTAGAAGCTAATTACCTGGGTATTATAACTATCGCCCAGGGAATGAGCTCAGCACTTAACGCTATGTTACTCAAATGTTATTACACGCAGCAATAGACTTCCCCTACTCTCCCTTTATGTGTGAAGGAACCATCAGATTCATTCTTTAAATAATAAAATAACAAACGCTTGAAATAATCACAGCACCCAACAGATTAATAGCAAAACCATGCCTCGCCATTTCCCGGATAGATACCTTACCACTACCGAAGATAATCGCATTGGGTGCTGTTGCCACCGGCAACATAAATGCACAACTCGCGCTCATCGCTGCCGGAACCATCAATAATGCTGGCTCAATATCGGTTGCCAGTGCTGCTGCAGCAAGGATTGGCATGAGCAACGTCGTGGTCGCAGTATTGCTGGTCATCTCCGTCATAAAGGTAACGACTAAACAGACTGACAGCAAGAGTAATATTACCGGCAGTGCTGATAATCCGACTAATTGATCCGCAACTGCCTCGCTCAAACCAACACTACTAAACGCCTTCGCCAGAGCAATGCCACCACCAAATAAAATTAACATTCCCCAGGGAATTTCATTGGCGGACTCCCAATCCAATAGGCGACCACCTTTACCATTAGAAACCATAAACATCAGTACGACCGCAGATAAGGCTACCGTTGCGTCGTTGGCATTGGGCAGCCCCAACCAGTCGCTCCAACCCCCAAAGGGCTCATTGCGGGTAATCCACGCCAACGCCGTCAGGCCAAACAACAACAGCACCCGAATTTCAGCCTTTTGCCAGCGTCCCATGGGCGGAATATCGATATTCTGTTCCGTTTCCATCTTACGCGTTAACCACCAAGCGATCACAGGAATTAAACAAACCACCACTGGCAACCCCCACTGCATCCAATCCAGAAAACTTAATTCGATGCCCGTGCTTTCGGTATAGACCTTCATAAAAATAAGGTTTGGAGGCGTACCGATGGGCGTTCCCATCCCCCCGACGCTAGCTGCATAACAAATTCCCAGCAATAAAGGGATGGCCAGCTGCTTATTTTTAGCATTCTCTAAAGTTGCCAGTGCAACGGGCAACAGCATCAACGTGGTCGCGGTGTTGGATATCCACATACTTAGCAACGCCGAAGCCGCCATAAAGCCGAATATAATCCGGCGATTATTAGTTCCGCCAAAGAGGTTCACCATGCCCAGAGCAACACGTCGATGCGCACCATTTTTCGACATTGCTGTGGACAGAATAAAACCGCCCAAGAGCAGTAGGATTAACGGATTGCCATAGGATTCAGCCACTTCATCATGACTCAGTACACCGAAAAGGGGGAATACCGCTAAAGGAATTAACGAAGTTGCCGGAATCGGTATAGCTTCGAAAATCCACCAGATCGCACAAAGTGTTATGATCGCTGCCACCAGTGCCGGAGCTGTCGGCCACTGTGCTTGCAGCATGGCAAAAGCAACCGCACCGGCTAATACCAGCCCACCCCAGAGTGCAAAAAATCGAACACGGCTTACTTCCATAAATACCAATCAGCTCTTATTTTTATCTTCTGATTGTAACGAAATGCTGGTTAGGCACAATATAAATCTTTACGCTCGTTGGCTTAGCTTCTATGCTGCGGCGATAAAATGCCGAGTAATACTCTGCTTTGTTGAATTACCTTTTTTGGATTGGGGTTGCATGCCTGTGTCAATCACATTGACTATCGCCTTTATCGGAATTGCTAGTTTGCTGTGCCAATGGCTGGCATGGCGGGTAAAATTACCTGCCATTCTTTTCCTTTTATTGACCGGGATTGTTCTAGGTCCAGGTATTAATTGGCTCAACCCCGACCAACTACTAGGCGACTTATTCTTCCCCTTAGTTTCCCTGAGCGTTGCAATCATTCTCTTTGAAGGCAGCCTCACCCTCAAATTTACGGAAATTAAAGGACTTGCAAATGTAGTACAACGACTGGTCAGTGTCGGTGCCCTGATTACCTGTGGTATTGCTGCAATCGCTTGCCATTCACTACTGGATTTTAGTTGGTCAATGAGCCTGTTGATGGGCTCACTGGTGGTGGTGACAGGGCCAACTGTTGTTATCCCCATGCTGCGCAGCGTCAGACCAAACCGGCGTATTGCCAACGTGTTACGCTGGGAAGGCATTATGATAGACCCCATCGGCGCTTTGCTCGCCGTACTGGTTTATGAGTCAATTATTTCATTAGGTACCGGTGACGATCTTACCCATACTTTTTATCTGTTCTTCCAAATTTTGCTGGCAGGTGGCTTGATTGGCTGCGCTACAGGCTACGCACTCGGTCTTATTTTGCGTTTCCGACTACTCCCCAGCTACCTGCACAATCTTGGCACTATCGCCCTCGTCTTAATGGCCTTTACCTTAAGTAATACAATGGCTGAAGAATCCGGACTGCTTTGTGTTACGATAATGGGCGTATGGCTCGCCAACATGCGCGATGTCAACGTAGAGGACATCCTTTCCTTCAAAGAAAATCTGTCGATACTCCTTATTTCTGGACTGTTCATTTTACTTGCGGCACGTATCGAGTTTGCAGACTTGGCGCTTTTGGGCTGGCCAGCGCTAGTCCTGCTGCTCATCATGCAGTTTGTTGCTCGTCCACTGGCCGTGGCATGTTCCACGTTCAAATCTGATCTTAGCTGGAAAGAGCGTGCCCTGATTTCCTGGATCGGGCCACGCGGTATTGTCGCCGCAGCGGTGTCCGCATTTTTTGCTTTACGCTTAGAGTCTGCCGGTTTTACAGAAGCCAAGCTGCTCGTCCCGCTCACCTTCATTATCATCATTGGCACAGTAGTGTTGCAGAGCACCACATCACGCATACTTGCCAGACTCCTACAAGTCGACGAACCATCACCGCGCGGATTTCTTGTCGTTGGCGCCAATGATGTGGCCTGCGCATTGGCGACCGCTCTTAAAGACGTGGGTTTCAACGTATTATTAACCGACACCAGCTGGGAAAATATTAGCGCGGCGCGAATGAAGGGCTTTAATACCTTCTATGGTAATCCAGTTTCGGAATATGCCGATACCCACCTGGATTTGGTCGGTATCGGACGATTACTGGCGCTGTCACCACAACGTGATTTTAATGCGGTGGCCTGCATGCGCTATCGCCCGGAATTCGGTGAGCATAACTTGTTCTCTATATCTATTATTTCGGAAAGAGCTGGCGCCGAAAAACATCGAGTGTCATCTCGACATAAGGGCCGAACGCTTTTCAATCGAGACCTGACCTACGGTAAATTCGCCAGCTTACTCAACAAAGGCGCAAAAATTCGCACCACTAACTTAACTGAGAATTTTAGTTTTGAAGACCTGTTGCAGAACGATAAAGCCCGTCTTTATCCTCTTTTTGCCATCAATAAAGCCGGTAGGCTGCATGTCATCTCAGATGAAAACCAGGTAAACCCCAGCGCAGGATGGTCAATCATCAGCTTGGATTATGAAGAGTTGGAGTCAGTAAATACCAAAAGCCAGACCAGTCGCGAGGTTCAAGCCTAACTCTTCGCATTTCACAAGAACAGCATCCGTCACCTCTCCCTGCGCGACCATAGGTTCCGCCACCTTTTTCATCGGGTAACCCAAGAGAATACGGTCTATTTCACGTACTGCACCGCTGCCATCATTACCCGCGCTCACGAACAATGCATAGGACAAATTTAGTCCATACTCTTGCGCTGGATAATAGGTGCGGTCAAAGAAATCTTTTATTGCACCAGACATATAGCCGAAGTTTTCGGGCGTACCAATGATTACCGCATCGCTGCGAATGAGGTCCTTTATATCAGCATCGAACGCTCTAATTAATCGAGTTTCAACCTCCACTTCTTGCAGGGCCCCGGTATAAACCGCTTGCGCCATTCGCTCTGTATTACCTGACTGGCTATGATATAGAATCAGTAGTCGTTTACTGCTCACAAACGTCACCTTGATAAACTCACTGAAAAAGACAATGTCACACCACCGGCAAGTGCGTACATTTATCGCCACTATACCAGACCAAGCATTCACGCAAAGACTGGTGCAAGCCAGCGCATTACTAAAAGACCAGGCCCCCTTAAAGGATTTACGTTGGATTGACCCTAAAAATTGGCATATTACACTACGCTTTTTAGGTAATCTGAATCCCCGTCAATTAGTGGTTTTGCCGGCAGTACTCAGCAAAACATTAGCCGGACACCAACCCTTTAGCATCCGGTTTAAGTGTATTCACTGCTTCCCTTCAACCAGCAAGCCACAAGTTATTGCCGCATTGTTTGCACCCAGCTCTGAGCTGCTGGCGCTTGCAAGAGCCAGCGAATTAGCCGCGAGAGCAATTGCCCTAACACCTGAAGATCGGTTATTTCGTCCCCACATAAGCCTTGCCAGATATTCCAAGCGGCAACCCGCCTATCTACCTCAAGCAATAACCTTTGATAGCCTGCCACTAGCCATTAACCAAGTGATAATTTTTAGTAGTGAATTAACCTCTTGCGGCCCCATTTACAAACCATTGCACAAGCTACCTCTAACTATCTCCTAACCAGCGCCGGAGACTCTAATTAAGAAAAAATTTGCTGATTAAAGCAAACCGATACATGGCCGAAATAGCTAATAATTTCTATAACTTAAGTGCGAAAACACAACTCTTCATCTACTATTGATAGTTAAACCATTACCATAGTTTGATAATGATAAGAAAACCTCGACACTCTCTCTCACATAAGCTCATCAAGCTGAGCATCCTATTAGCCCTTGCTATTAGTCTCTTAATCGGTACGGTTCAAGTCTCACTCGATTATATGGAGCATAGCGAAGAGAAGGCGCTTATCGTTAAAAAGATTCTCGACGTTGCTGCCCACACTGCAACCCGCGCTGTTCAAACGTCAGACAAGGCACTAGCCGATCACACGATCGCAGGATTGTTAGAGTATCCCTTTATCGTTCAGGTTAAGATTTTTGATATCGATAACCAGCAATTGGGGCAACGGCAAATAGCACCGCGCAAAAGTGCCACTCGCTTTATCACCCGTCTGCTGGATACAGAGTTTCGCGACTACCTTATTCCGCTTGAAAGTATTGATTCCACGCCTAAGCGTAATCTCGGCGTACTCTCCATTACCGTTGATCAGGATGTGCTCTTTACCAGTTTTTATAGCCACGCTTTTTCGCTTCTCACTGGTAACTTTATTGCTCTTCTGATCCTGACTTTCGTACTTCTAGCCCTATTTTCCAGCTATGTAACCCAACCTCTGATTACTATCGCCGAGAAAATCCGGTTGATTGATCCGCGGGCGCCGGAAAAACAACGGCTCCTGGTAGAAAATAGGAATAGCGACGATGAGTTAGGACAATTAGTCCTGTCCTGTAACAAATTTATCCAAGCGACCGAGGACCTTATTACCGAACGCCACCAAAATGAAACCGCATTACTACGTAACGAAGAGCTCCTCGTAAAAACCAATCGTCTCGCCAAAGTGGGTGGCTGGGATTACTCTATCGAGACTGGCGAACTGCTTTGGTCAAAGGAACTCTGTAACATCCTTGGCTTGCCTGCCGGTTATGAGTTAGATCTGAATGATATCTATAATCGCATCGATCTAGAACATAAACCTAGCGTTGAAAAAGCACTTTCACAATCAGTCAAATCTGGAGACCCTTTCGATATCAAATTTAGTATGGTTCGCGCCGATAATAAAAACATTTGGGTTAGAGCAATCGGCCTCGCCACTACGCACAAGGGTAAACCCGTTTGGTTTTCCGGCATATTACAAGACAACACAGAAAATAGACGCTCGGAACAGGCGCTAATGCTTAGGGATTTCGCCTTAAACCAAACCCCGGACTCAATACTCACCATCGACTCGAGCGGTACGGTCGTGGTAGCTAACGACACCACCTGCGAGCGCTATGGCTACACTCGAGAGGAATTGATCGGTCAAACAGTTGATATTTTCAACCCTGATTTCGAAATGACGGCTTGGGATAAATGGTGGTCGGCGGTCAAGACCAATGAGAAGCTAGTAACCAACACTTACAACAGCACAAAAGCAGGCGAGCGATTCCCGGTCGAAATTTCCACTGGTTATTTTATCTATGACGACAAAGAATTCTGCATCATGTCCATCAAAGACATCACTGAACGCAAACAGCAGGATGAGGAGATCCAGCATTTAGCCTACCACGATATCCTAACCGGGCTGCCAAATAGATCCCTTTTACAGGACCGTCTGCGCCTTGCCATTACGACAGCTAGACGCCATCAATATATTGGCGCACTGTTATTCATCGATCTGGATGACTTTAAGAAAATCAACGATTCTCTCGGACACCCCACAGGTGACGAAGTGTTAAAAGAACTGGCTAACCGGTTCACGGCAAATCTGCGAGATGAAGACACTGTTGCCCGTTTAGGTGGTGACGAATTTGTGGTGATTTTGCCTTATCTCAGCGCTGATATTGAAGAGGCTGATCAAAAAGCACTGGGATTTGCAGAAAAACTTCTCGACCTTGTTTCCCTGCCTCACCACATTTTAGGTCATGAACTTCAGGTCACTGCTAGCATCGGCATGGTACTCTTTCCAGATGCAGCGGAAAGTGCCGACTCCATTTTACAATTTGCCGACACCGCCATGTACCAGGCAAAAGCGCGAGGACGCGCCAACATCACCCGTTTTACGGCAGAAATGACGACCAAGGCCAGCCGCCAACTCTCTCTAGAAAATCAATTACGTAATGCCCTGAATAACGAGGAATACCTACTCTATGTACAGCCCCAATACAATTATCAAAACCGCCTGATTGGCGCCGAAATATTACTGCGCTGGAATTCCCCCACGATTGGACTCGTCTCACCAACGGAATTTATACCTATTCTGGAGTCAACCGGCATGGTCTTCCAGGTCGGCGAGTGGGTCATCCGCCGTGCTTGTCAACAAATCAAACTTTGGCTAGATCAAGAGATATGGCAAGACGGCCTAACATTAGCCGTAAATATCAGTCCACGTCAGTTTAGACGACCGCAGTTTGTCAATGAGGTTTCAGACATCTTACAGGAAACGGACATCCCTCAACGGCATTTGGAAATCGAGATCACCGAGGGTATGGTCATTCATAATATCGAAGAAATCGTAGAAAAACTGAATCATATTAGAGAGCTGGGAGTGATGGTCTCTATTGATGATTTTGGCATGGGCTATTCCTCATTAAGTTACCTTAAAAAATTGCCCATCGACACGCTCAAAATAGATCAATCTTTTATCCGCGACCTTCCCAATGACCTTGACGATGCCGCCATAGTGACCGCCATTATTGCCATGGCCAAACAGCTTAATTTACGCGTCATCGCTGAGGGCGTAGAAACTAAACAGCAGATAAACTTCCTCCATGAGAATGATTGTCTTGAATTCCAGGGCTATTATTTTAGCAAGCCTATGCCTATCAGTGAATTTGAATCGTTATTACTCACCGAACAGACCGACGTCATTTCTCCCCTGGCTAGTTAAATAACCTTTCCACACCAAAAGGAATCTACATCATGCTCTATAAAGAATATAAAGTGCTGGCTGTTTCCGAAGGCGCCTTAGGCACATTATTTTTAGGCGCCTCAGGTATGCCGTTAAAAAAGTTAGAGGTCACCTTAAACAAAGAGGCTGCCGATGGTTGGCAGTTAGTGTTTCAAGTTTTAGAACAAAAGCGTTTTTGGTTATTCTGGCGGCGCGAAACGGTGATTATTACACTGGGCAGAGCATAACTTTATGGATGCACAGAGTATCGCTACAGAAGAAGAGCGCCTCCGGCTGGCAGTGCGAGAACTCAGTGATTCTGCACGTAATCAGTTTTATACTCAACTCGAGCGTCAGGTCAAAGATCCCGATACCTATGCTGTCTTGAACTACCTATTTATCAGCGGCTTGCACCATTTCTATTTGGGCAATTGGTGGCGAGGCCTGATTAACTTGGCGGTATTTGTTGCAGCTATTGTTCTGATGTTCACAAACAACCTATGGCTAGGTATTATTTTACTACTTACTATTACCATTGCTGAACTCTACGCCCTCTTCCACTCCCAACTGATCGTCCGCGAGCACAATAACCGTCTTATGCAGCAACTGCTAGTGGCACTCAGTAAACACGAAGCTTAGTCACTTGGTCTATCATCCAAAATCTAAGGCTTATCCTTATCGGATTGCTGCTCAATTAACCGGTCAATTTTTTCCTCTAACACATTCAGCATATGCTCCACTTTTTCCAGCTTTTCTATGCTTAGCTGCTCTTGCGCCGAAACATTTTCTTCCTCCCGCGTCATAAAGAAAGCCGAGAAGCTGGCTGTCAACATTGAAAACAAGCCAACCCCCATAGCAATCAGCAAGCCGGCAAATACTTTGCCAATATTACTGACAGGAACAATATCGCCATAACCGACAGTGGTGATGGTCACCCAGGCCCACCAGAGGCCATCCCAGGGTGTTTTGATCGCTGGATCAAGACTGGCAATAATCACACCGGCAAAGACGATAATAATAAAACTTGCCAGCAATGTAATACCAAGGTGGTGTCGACTCAGCAATTGACGCAATGCGCTGGAAACGTGAATCAGCAGCCCTAGCAAAACTAATAATCGGAATACTCTAAACGCGGCTAACGGATAGCTTTGCTGTTGCTGTAGCAGGAAAGGTATCGCCACCAGGATAATCAACAAATTCATCCAGTTGGTTTTTAAATAATGTGCTCGATTTTCAACCAGACTTGCCAGCACAGCCGTTTCCAGAACAAACAACAACCACACTGAGAGGCTGGTATATTGAGAGTACTCCAGGGTCAGTTTGCCAGTAACATCGAGATACCATTCCAACAGCACCCAAAAGGAAACAAAGACCATGGGCCATTCAAACACATGCCCCCACCAAATCGCTTTTGCACGCTCCTGTGGGTCGACACCCGCTAATCCGATCAAGGATTTAAAAGGCTTAAAGGACATAGAATTACTCTATTCAGCTCGGCAATGATAAGATTATTGCGTTAAGACCGCTAACGCAAATATTGTATCCTTTCGCGAGAAGCTCTAAGCTTCATTTTCCTTTTAATTAAAGCCCTTGAGCGTGATGAGCAACGACAATACCGCCGAAGCCTCTCTCGACAGTCTCTATAAAATTTTTACTGTCCCTGAATCTCCTGGCTCGACCCTCGCAAAAATCGATCGCGAAATTTCTGAAAACCTGCTGGGGTTTTTACGCACTCGAATTGTCGCCATCGAAAAAGATATTGACGAAATCGAAAAGGATTTCGCAGAATCCGCAATACCTGAGTTGCCCCGATTCGTCTCAGATCACACGGAATTTCTACTCGATAGCCTAGTTGCTCATTCCGTTCACACTGCGGCCCCCGGATTTATTGGCCACATGACTTCGGCGCTACCCTACTTCATGCTGCCGCTATCCAAAATCATGCTGGCGCTGAATCAAAATTTAGTGAAAATTGAAACATCTAAAGCCTTTACACCGCTGGAACGTCAATTACTCGGTATGATGCACCGCTTGGTTTATAGAGAGGGAGACGATTTCTATAACAAGTGGATGCATCAAAGCAACGCTGCGCTTGGGGCTGTCTGTTCCGGAGGGACTATCGCAAATATCACGGCATTGTGGGCCGCACGCAATAATGCATTTCCCGCGACAGATGGTTTTTCTGGAATCCAACAAGATGGGTTTTATGCAGCACTCCAGCACTATGGTTATAACGGCGCGGCTATTTTAGTCTCTGCGCTCGGACATTATTCGTTGAGTAAATCCGCGGACATCTTAGGTATCGGGCGCAACAATATTATTCCGATTGAAACGGATAGGAATTTTCGTGTCAAAGCTGAATTACTCGAACGACAATGCAAGGCACTACAGCAAAAAAAGATAAAAGTGGTGGCCATTGTTGGTGTCGCTGGCGCTACCGAAACCGGCACCGTAGATCCGTTAGAACGCTTAGCTGAGATCGCTCAAGAATCGCAATGCCATTTTCATGTAGATGCTGCATGGGGAGGCCCGACACTATTTTCAGCACGGTATGCACACCTCTTAAAAGGTATAGAACAGGCCGATTCGGTGACTATCGACGCGCACAAGCAAATGTACACACCTATGAGTGCGGGCATGTTGTTATTTAAAAATCCACAATCGGTAACCGCGATTGAGCATCACGCTGCCTACATATTGCGCAAGGGGTCAAAAGATTTAGGTGCCACTTCGCTGGAAGGTTCGCGCTCTGGAGCCGCACTATTGATTCATGCCGGGCTACATATTATCGGACGCCAGGGCTATCAACTGTTAATTGACCAAGGTATTGATAAGGCAAAGTATTTCGCAAGTTTGATAGCAGCGGACACCGAGTTTGAACTGATCTCAAAGCCAGAGTTGAATATACTAACTTATCGACTCACACCCCACCCAATCAATGCTGAACGAGCACGCTTAACCGCAACCGAATCATTACGTGTGAATAGTCTGCTGAACCAGCTCACGATATTGATTCAGAAAACACAGCGCCAGCGGGGCAAAACTTTTGTGTCACGAACACTGCTAAAACCAGCAACCTATGACCAACAACCGATCGCCGTATTCCGGGTAGTGCTGGCAAACCCGTTGACCACAAAGGAAATACTTCAGCAGGTGCTACAGGAACAAAAAGCCATTGCACAAGAATTCGAAGCACAAGCTATCATTGATGAAATTTTAGACGTCTTCAACACTTCACCTGCGGTGTTCACATCATAGGGTTAAACAATAAAAGAAGCTCAGATTAACTAACAGGATCAGACAGCATGATTAATTGGGATGAAACTCCAGCAGCAATATGGCGTAAACGTAAAGGTCGCCTACGCGCGGTAGTGGATATCGACCCTATTAGCCGCCAATCTTTAGTAGGCATTGATCGACAGATCGAACAGATAAGCGGCAATACAGAACGTTTTCTTGCTGACCTGCCCGCCAATAACGCATTGCTTTGGGGTGCCAGGGGAACCGGTAAATCAGCCCTGATTAAAGCGCTCCTAAACCAATACAAAACCCAGGGTCTGCGGTTAATTCAGGTCGATAAAGATGATCTTATCGATTTACCCGAAATCGTAGATGAGATTAGAGAGCAGCCGTTCCACTATATCGTTTTCTGTGACGACCTTTCCTTCGAGGCTGGGGAAAACAGTTATAAGCCGCTGAAAAGTATTTTAGAAGGCTCAATTGAACAGCCACCACAAAATATATTGCTCTATGCCACCTCCAATCGACGTCACCTAGTACCGGAGCAGCTCCAGGATAATCTTGATACTCAGGTCGGTGAGAGTGAAATTCATTATAGTGACGCCGTCGAGGAAAAAATTTCACTGTCGGACCGATTCGGACTTTGGATTTCTTTTCACGCCATTAGCATTGATGGCTACTTGGCGATAGTGGATAGTTATTTCAAAGGATATTGCGGAAATCGTCAGCAACTACATGAGGCTGCTAAATTATTTGCTATGACTCGAGGGGCCAGAAGCGGCCGCACAGCGAAACAATTTTTTAATTTTTATATGGGTCGCTCAAGCAACACACTGCCATAAGGGCTTTAGCACGGAAGGCACTGGTGACCGCCAATATATTTATTAACGGTCACGGCTAACCTATTAGCTATTGCTCTGCTTGTGCTGCTTTATAGGCTTTAATCTGTTCATTGAAGTTTTGTGCCAAAACCTGCATCTTATCAACGACCACATTATAACGTTCAACATTAGCTTTTTTTGCCTCATCGGTTAAGCTATCAGCGTTGGCCTTTTCCTCTTTTTCCATGCAACTCAAAAAAGCTTCCCCGTCAGCAATATATTTTTTAACCGCCTGCTGCCCCGCCACCATTTCATCCGTCGAGGCGCTCGCGCCATCAGGCAGCTGTACGTCATTCGGCTCTGAGCAAGATTCTGCAATTGCATATCCAGCGCCAAGAACACTTAACGCAAAAGTGACAGAAACCAATATTTTTTTCATCGGGCCATTTCCTCTTATTGTAGGCTTACCAAGAGCCATGTTGATTACACCTTATGCGGCTTAACGCGCATCTTACCACTAGGTTTAGCACAAGCAAATCCCTATGATAACCGCCATTAAGTTAGTCGAGCCTCACCTTAGAAAAATAACTAGAGGCAGATGCCAGCAGGTTCTATAGGACTATTTAGCGCCACTCTGTAATTGATTCACCCTGTTTTGCAACTGAGTGATGCTACTGACTAATTGACGCCGGGCGGCATCAATTGCCTCGATGGCTTCTTCATTAGACTGGAGTCGCTTCGCCAAATCCTTGGGCGCATCTTTCAAGCGATTTTGAATAATCTCCAGCTCACTTCTCAATAACAGCAATTGTTCGGAATGATCTTCTACCGACGCTCTCAAAGTTGTATTTTCAGCCATCAACTGACTATTCACCTGTTTCAGCTTAGCGGTGAACTCTGTTTGTTGTTTTTCCAAAGCACTTAATTTTGTCTGACTGGTCTTCATCTCCCCAGTGGCGTTTTTAAGACTGGTTTCGATCGTTTTGAGTTTATCGGTATTTTGTTCAATAGCAGTTTTATTACGCTTATAGGAAACATCCCAGAGCTTACGAATTTCCGAATCAAAAAACTTAAATTTTTCCTCAATGACACTACCTGACTGCGTTACACTTGACCCAGTTGCAAACACTTCATGGCTGAGTTGGTCAATTCGTTTGATTGCTGAGCTTAATTCATTTTCCGTTGCCTCAGACCGGCTACTGACCTGCCATACCTGGAACGCAAGCACCCCACAAACCAGTAACAACGTAATGATGACAAGAGAGAATATCCACGGACGACCGTTTGATTTCGCTATGCCCACCGAAGTAGCCCTTCCACTATTTGACGTTGCACCAGCTGCTGGTTGTCCTTGCCTGGATTGTTGTCGATAGCGCGCATCATCGCGGTCTACTGATAAACCGGACATCACGTCTATATCGTCTTCATCTCTTCTAGGCATCTTTGATTCACTTAGCCGGGCCACGGCGATTTTTTAATTATAGGAAAGCTTCGCAGCATTCGCGCATATTTTTATAGTTCAATGGCTAAAACCATCGCATCTTCTCGTGCTTTCTGCGCTGGATAATAACCTTTACGAGTCCCTATTTCATTAAATCCTTCCGACTGATACAGCTGAAATGCGGCGCGATTAGAAACCCTGACCTCCAAAAAGACCACTTTTGCGCCTCTTTGTTCGGCTCTAGCGAGCATAAATCGAAGCAGCGATCTTCCCAACCCACGCCTTTGGTAGACGCTATCAACGCTAATATTGAGCAAATGAGCCTCACCAGCGGCCACCGATAAAACGGCATGTCCAGCGTGCGTATTATCACACATGAGCATCCAGCACTCATAGTTAGCAGTTATACAACTGGCAAAATTTTCTGTTGTCCAGGGAAAGTCATAAACACGCCGTTCGATAGCTAATACGCTCGCCAAATCCTGCTGCTCCATCGGCCTGAGATGAAACTCCTTCGGAAAATCAAATGCTGCCATCAGGTGCCATTCGCAGCGAGTCGACACAGGGGTTGAATGTCACGCCACACATCTCGCTTGCATAATGGCTGCGCTAGTATGTGATCAATACTGTCAGTGATTAACGCGGGGTAGTCCATAATCGACCAGAGTTTCCCCTGCGCATTGGCTAACTCCGCTTCGTGCGGCAATATATAGCGACCGGCTGTCTCACCCATGATCAGAACAAACCTTAATTTTTGCCCATCAACCTGGGTGTTTAAAAATGCTTGCATGGCCTCCAACGCTGCTGCTGTGCTTTGATCGACCTGCTGATTTTGCATTGGCCAATCAAAAAAAACTGGCTTTGCCGACTCAGGATCAGTCACGCCCAGAACTAACAGCATATCCGACAGAAGCCTGTGTTGTGCACTGGTCATATGGGCATCCGTTTCGGCGGAAAAATCACTGATGACCATACAATGACCAGGATAGAGCATCGAGACCAAGCGGAACTGGTGGCCACCCTGATCCGCTATTGGCTCTGCTAACCCCCTATCCGTTACAGCATGCTCCATGCGCCCAACTGCCGTCACCTCTATTTTCGCCGCTTTATTATCGAACGCAATCGGTGCGGCTTTCTCATCCAATATAAAATTTAACGCTGGAGGCAACTTTGCTCCAGGCAAAACGACCCTGGGTAACCACGTTTGGATACCCAGGGCGTCGAGATATTGCTGCCGCACAATTGGATTCAAACCCTTCCCCTTAGGTATTAAACACCTTCCACCTGCGGGTGGGCGCGCGTTGTTTTGGAAAGAATAATGTTAAGTGCGTTCAGATACGCCTTCGCCGAAGCAATAACAATATCGGTATCTGCACCCATACCATTCACTATCCTGCCGCCCTTCTCTAACCGCACCGTCACTTCTCCCTGCGAATCAGTTCCACTAGTAATCGCATTGACAGAATACAGCTGCAGATTGGTGCCACTATCAACAATTGATTCAATGGCTCGGTAAGTCGCATCCACCGGCCCACTACCCTCCGCTTCGGCATGTTTTATTTCACCGCCAACATTTAAGGCTAGCTTGGCATTGGGTGTACTATCCGTTTTCGAGGTAACTTCCAAAAAATCCAGTTGGTACAAGTCCTCAATATGTGCTTCCTGTACATCTGTCACCAGTGCTTGTAAATCTTCATCGAAAATTTCGTGCTTCTTGTCCGCAAGTGCTTTAAAGCGAGTAAAGGCCTCATTAAGTTCTTCCTGGTTAGTAAATTCAATACCTAACTCCTCAAAACGCGCCTTCACAGCGGCACGTCCCGAATGCTTGCCTAGCACCAGCTTATTCGTATTCCAACCCACATCTTCGGCACGCATAATCTCGTAAGTTTCTCGAAACTTCAAAACGCCATCCTGGTGAATACCAGACTCGTGTGCAAAGGCATTAGCACCGACAATGGCCTTATTCGGTTGTACCGGAAACCCTGTCACACTAGCGACCAACCGGGAGGCCGGTACAATTTGGGTAGTATCGATACCCGTTTCTACCGGAAATATATCACGCCGGGTTTTCACCGCCATTACAACTTCTTCTAGCGCTGCATTACCCGCACGTTCGCCTAAACCATTAATAGTGCATTCGACCTGTCGCGCCCCATTCACTACTGCCGATAACGAATTAGCTACCGCCAAACCCAAATCATTATGACAGTGGACCGAGAATACTGCTTTGTCAGCGTTAGGCACATTTTGAATCAGCCGACCAATGATCTGACCATACTCGAGCGGTTCACCATAACCAACAGTGTCAGGAATGTTAATGGTGTTTGCCCCTGCAGTAATCACCGCTTCAATCACGCGACACATAAACTCAAACTCGGAGCGACTGGCATCTTCCAGTGAAAACTCAACATCATCGGTAAATTGTCGCGCCAATTTAACGGCACTGACCGCCTGAGTATGTACCTGTTCGGGGGTCATCTTCAGCTTGTATTTCATATGGATAGGCGACGTTGCAATAAAGGTATGAATCCTTGCTGCTTTAGCTGGCTTCAACGCCTCGGCGGCACGCTCTATATCTGCCACATTGGCCCTTGCCAAGCTACAAACTCTACTTTCCTTCACGGCTTCAGCGACCGCTCTTACAGCTTCAAAATCGCCTATACTGGCGATTGCAAAACCAGCCTCGATAACATCTACACGCATTTTTTCCAGCGCTTTGGCAATACGTACTTTTTCATTTTTGGTCATTGAAGCGCCAGGGCTTTGTTCACCGTCACGCAAAGTAGTATCAAATATAATTAAGCGTTCTTTGGTCATTTTTAACTCCATCTTAACTCAGCTATTATAACCACGCAGACAGACGTGCTAAACCACAAAACGTCGCAGGTTATAAAATAAAAATTGGGAACTAACTAAATGAAACTGACTAGGGGATATAGAAGATTATCTGCCCTAAGGCAGCAGAAGATGAAGCAATTGAGTAACGGCTAAATAGGCCGATGCCGCCACGGTGCAACCACAAGCTTTAAAAATAGCGTAATGTTTGATTGAATAGGTCATAGTAAATGAATAAATTAAAATACTCTCGTCTGCACTATAGCGGTTAAAATGGTGTTTGCCAACCCAGAGATGAGCGGCTTTAACTCAATTAGATCAAAATACGCTCTATTCTATAATGCTCACTAGCAAAAATAACGATAAAGCTTTGATCTTTTACTAAAAAACTATAGAATTAAAAAAATTTTGCACCGCACAATAATGGAGTTAACAATGCCCGAACAGGCGCAAACAAAAACAACTGAATTTGTCGACCAACTGAACAATTTGATCAGTGACTTTAAAGTACTGGATGACGAGTCTGCCGCGCGTATGAACCAAGAGTTTCGTGCAGCCATCGCCAAAATCACCAAGGGCATGTCCCCCATTGGCCTGATAAATGCCTATATTGATTGGCTCGGCCACCTATCTCTCTCACCTGGAAAACAGCTGCAACTGATACAAAGTTTAGGGGGCAAGCTCTATAACCTCGGTACCTATACCGCAGAATCGATAAAGGGTAATGGTATTGAACTAGACCCACCATCATCCATCAAGGATAGAACTTTCAGCACTGAGGGATGGAATAGCTTCCCCTTTAATTTTTTCTCGCAGTCTTACTTGCTAGCGCAGCAGTGGTTTAAGGAGGCGACCGGCAATGTCGATGGCCTCACCAAAGATCATGAAGAAATGGTTAACTTCATTAATGAGCAAATCTTGGGGCTGCTATCACCTGCTAATTTTCCCATTACCAACCCTGAGATAATTCAGAAAACCAAGTCCGAGCAAGGTGCAAATCTAAAACGCGGACTTGAAAATCTAATTCAGGATGTAAAACAGGAAAACGGCAGTAACGATGCGCCAGGCTCCGACCAATTTGTCGTAGGGAAAAATATTGGCATTAGTCCAGGTAAAGTCGTTTATCAAAATCAGCTCATTGAATTAATTCAATATAGCCCTTCCACTGAGTTGGTAGGAAAAGAACCCATACTGTTCGTGCCGCCCTGGATAATGAAATACTATATTTTGGATCTTTCACCCAAAAACTCCATGGTGAAATACCTAGTTGACCAGGGTAAAACTGTCTTCATGATTTCCTGGAAAAACCCCACAGAAAAGGAGCGCGATTTGGGAATGAACTCCTATCTCGACTTGGGGTTAATGGAGTCCCTAAAGGCTATCCAAGCAATTGTGCCAGGTGCTAAGGTTAATACTGTTGGCTACTGTATCGGCGGCACCTTACTGCTGATCGGTGCAGCCGCGCTTGCCGGTCAAAACAACGGCATCATTAACTCAATCACACTGCTCGCTGCACAGGCCGATTTTTCAGAGCCTGGCGACATCAAGCGTTTCCTAAGCGACAGCCATTTGGCCTTTCTGGAGAGCTTAATGTGGAAGCAAGGTTATCTGGATGCTGACAACATGGGCGATGCGTTTAAAGCGCTACGGCCAGGAGATTTGATCTGGGGACCCATGATTCAGCGCTATTTTCATGGTGAAGAAAGCTTTATGAACGATCTAATGGCCTGGAATGCCGACGGCACAAGAATGCCCTATCAGATGCATCATGAATATCTACGAAAAATGTATCTGGATAATGAACTGGCACTGGGACACTATGAAGTCAATGGCCGTAAGGTTTCGCTATCGGACATAGAGGCACCTATGTTTGTGGTTGGCACACAAACAGATCATGTCGCTCCATGGAAGTCCGTTTATAAACTACATCAGCTTACTAACGACGAATTGACGTTCTTATTGACCTCAGGTGGCCACAACGCTGGCATTATCAGCGGCCCAAGCCATCCACGCCGCAGCTATCAAGTGCATACTCGCAAGCCGCGCGACAAATACATCTGTGCCGAGACCTGGCAAGATAGCATGGACTCCAACCAGGGATCATGGTGGCCAGTTTGGAATCAATGGCTTGACCAACAAATGTCTGAACAGCGCAAGCCGCCTCGAACCGGAAATGCGGCCAAAGGCTATAAAGCAATTAAAGACGCTCCGGGTGAATACGTGCTTGAGCCGTAAATAGCAACTATCACCGTTGTACATTAAGGCTGCCTTTCGGTAGCCTTTTTTATCCATCATTTTTGCCCGCCAATAAAAAACCCCAGCCGGAATTAACCGGCTGGGGTTTTAATTTAAAGCCTGACGATGACCTACTCTCACATGGGGAGACCCCACACTACCATCGGCGATGAGTCATTTCACTTCTGAGTTCGGCATGGGATCAGGTGGTTCCAACTCTCTATGGTCGTCAGGCAAAACCTTTCGTGCTTTGCCACTCCTTCGCACCGCGAAGGAGCACAATGCACTTTAACAATACGGCTATGTGATCAATACGTTTCTCTTATCGTATATCTGTGCTTGTTGATCTGGCTTTATCCCTACAACACCGCTTTGGCGTTATATGGTCAAGCCTCACGGGCAATTAGTACTGGTTAGCTCAACGCCTTACAACGCTTACACACCCAGCCTATCAACCTCGTCGTCTTCGAGGGCCCTTTAGGATCCTTAAGGATCAGTGAGATCTCATCTTGAGGGGGGCTTCCCGCTTAGATGCTTTCAGCGGTTATCCTGTCCGATCGTAGCTACCCAGCAATGCCTCTGGCGAGACAACTGGAACACCAGCGGATCGTCCACTCCGGTCCTCTCGTACTAGGAGCAGCTCCTCTCAAATCTCATACGTCCACGGCAGATAGGGACCGAACTGTCTCACGACGTTCTAAACCCAGCTCGCGTACCACTTTAAATGGCGAACAGCCATACCCTTGGGACCTGCTTCAGCCCCAGGATGTGATGAGCCGACATCGAGGTGCCAAACACCGCCGTCGATGTGAACTCTTGGGCGGTATCAGCCTGTTATCCCCGGAGTACCTTTTATCCGTTGAGCGATGGCCCTTCCATACAGAACCACCGGATCACTAAGACCTACTTTCGTACCTGCTCGACTTGTCAGTCTCGCAGTCAAGCGTGCTTGTGCCTTTACACTAACCTCATGATTTCCGACCATGATTAGCACACCTTCGTGCTCCTCCGTTACTCTTTGGGAGGAGACCGCCCCAGTCAAACTACCCACCACACAGTGTCCTCGACCCGGATAACGGGCCAGAGTTAGAACCTCAAACATACCAGGGTGGTATTTCAAGGGCAGCTCCACGATAACTGGCGTCACCGTTTCAAAGCCTCCCACCTATCCTACACAAGTAGGTTCAAAGTTCACTGTGAAGCTATAGTAAAGGTTCACGGGGTCTTTCCGTCTAGCCGCGGATACACTGCATCTTAACAGCGATTTCAATTTCACTGAGTCTCGGGTGGAGACAGTGTGGCCATCGTTACGCCATTCGTGCAGGTCGGAACTTACCCGACAAGGAATTTCGCTACCTTAGGACCGTTATAGTTACGGCCGCCGTTTACTGGGGCTTCGATCAAGAGCTTCGCTTACGCTAACCCCATCAATTAACCTTCCAGCACCGGGCAGGCGTCACACCCTATACGTCCACTTACGTGTTTGCAGAGTGCTGTGTTTTTAATAAACAGTCGCAGCCACCTGGTTACTTCGACCACCAACAGCTTACGCAGTAAATGCTTCACCGTCAGTGGCGTACCTTCTCCCGAAGTTACGGTACCATTTTGCCTAGTTCCTTCACCCGAGTTCTCTCAAGCGCCTTGGTATTCTCTACCTGACCACCTGTGTCGGTTTGGGGTACGATCCCTTATTACCTGAAGCTTAGAAGATTTTCTTGGAAGCAGGGTATCAACCACTTCGCTCTCATAAATGAGTGCTCGTCATCACGCCTCAGCCTTAAGAGTCCGGATTTGCCTAAACTCTCAGCCTACACGCTTAAACGCGGACAACCAACGCCGCGCTGGCCTAACCTTCTCCGTCTCTCCATCGCAATAATAAGAGGTACAGGAATATTAACCTGTTTCCCATCGACTACGCATTTCTGCCTCGCCTTAGGGGTCGACTCACCCTGCCCTGATTAGCATGGGACAGGAAACCTTGGTCTTCCGGCGTGGGGGTTTTTCACCCCCATTATCGTTACTCATGTCAGCATTCGCACTTCTGATACCTCCAGCAACCCTCTCGAATCACCTTCAACGGCTTACAGAACGCTCCTCTACCGCTCATCCTAAGATGAACCCGTAGCTTCGGTGGCTAGTTTGAGCCCCGTTACATCTTCCGCGCAGGCCGACTCGACTAGTGAGCTATTACGCTTTCTTTAAAGGATGGCTGCTTCTAAGCCAACCTCCTAGCTGTCTAAGCCTTCCCACATCGTTTCCCACTTAACTAGCACTTGGGGACCTTAGCTGACGGTCTGGGTTGTTTCCCTTTCCACGACGAACGTTAGCACCCGCCGTGTGTCTGCCATGCTCATACTCACTGGTATTCGGAGTTTGCATCGGGTTGGTAAGTCGGGATGACCCCCTAGCCGAAACAGTGCTCTACCCCCAGTGGCAATACATGACGCGCTACCTAAATAGCTTTCGAGGAGAACCAGCTATCTCCGGGCTTGATTAGCCTTTCACTCCGAGCCACAGCTCATCCCCGTCTTTTTCAACAGACGTGGGTTCGGTCCTCCAGTTGATGTTACTCAACCTTCAACCTGGCCATGGCTAGATCGCCCGGTTTCGGGTCTAATCCTAGCAACTATGCGCCCTATTAAGACTCGGTTTCCCTACGCCTCCCCTATTCGGTTAAGCTCGCTACTAAAATTAAGTCGCTGACCCATTATACAAAAGGTACGCAGTCACAGAACAAGTCTGCTCCCACTGCTTGTACGCATACGGTTTCAGGATCTATTTCACTCCCCTCTCCGGGGTTCTTTTCGCCTTTCCCTCACGGTACTGGTTCACTATCGGTCAGCTAGGAGTATTTAGCCTTGGAGGATGGTCCCCCCATATTCAGTCAAGATAACACGTGTCCCGACCTACTCGATTTCACACCATCTAAGATTTCAGATACGGGGCTATCACCCACTATGGCGGCACTTTCCAGAGCCTTCTCTTATCTACAATAATGCTTAAGGGCTAATCCGCGTTCGCTCGCCGCTACTGACGGAATCTCAATTGATTTCTTTTCCTACGGGTACTTAGATGTTTCAGTTCCCCGCGTTTGCTTCGTACACCTATGTATTCAGTGCACGATGACATCTTATGATGCCGGGTTGCCCCATTCGGAAATGTCCGGGTCAAAGGCTGTTTACCGCCTCACCGAACCTTATCGCAGGTTACCACGTCCTTCATCGCCTCTAGCTGCCAAGGCATCCACCGTATGCGCTTAATTGCTTGACCATATAACCCAAAACAGTGTCTTGAGTTGATCATTTACGCCAGATATACGCTTGATGAATGTGTTTGCACACACTCAGAGAATCGTATTACTACCTTAACATTGAGAAGTCGCTAAACTTCTCGTTAAGTTTTGTTTGCATACTGCACAGTCATTTCAAACCATTACTGATTCGTCATTTCCATGCCGCTTGCATACAAGCTATCACATAACCATATTGTTAAAGAGCATTGAACCTTACGGTTCCTGGTTAAAAACCAGATCTAAATGATTCATCAACCCCAATCACTTAGATCTTTTCTCTAACCTTTTACTTTCATCCTTGAGCCGACCTTTCCTACCTATCCCGCTCAACCAACCGGCTTTACTAAGCCAAATTGAGTTAGGCAAGGCGCGGATGGGCGAAGCCTATTAACAATAGGTGAGCCAATTCGCAACGCCGCATCACTCAATTTGGTGGAGCCAGGCGGGATCGAACCGCCGACCTCCTGCGTGCAAGGCAGGCGCTCTCCCAGCTGAGCTATGGCCCCTCGCTTGTCTTTTTTGCCCTGGCCTGCGTTGCACCCCCAGGGCACTTCCGCTGGGCGCGCTCCTATTCGGTCGGTCATGTACCTGCTCGTACATTCCCTCTCTCAGGCGTCACGCGCCTTGTCCAGAACAAAAAATCCTAACCGAGCATGTTACCGGTACCCCGGTGTTAACACGTATTCTCACAGGCTTTCTGTGTTTCGTGCTAACCACACCACTCACCTCTTATGAGGAGATTTGGGTTAGGCTAGGCGTGGAGAGGCGTAGTGTGCGAGTAGCACATGAGCATCTTCACAACGACGCATAACACAAATCTGGTGGGTCTGGGTGGATTTGAACCACCGACCTCACCCTTATCAGGGGTGCGCTCTAACCAACT